>JBDTUH010000018.1:0-155675 GCA_040007815.1 Chitinophagaceae bacterium | reverse complement strand
ACCCAAGCCCGGTATGTACATGATATTGAGATAATCGGCGAAAAAGAAATTACCACTGGCATAGGCAAAAATCCCCAGTAAGACTCCAATAAGCGCAGACGTTCCGGTTGCCAAACCATCCAGCCCATCAGTAATATTTGAACCATTTGATACCGCTGTGATGATAAATACTACCACCAGTATATACAATACCCAGGAGTATTGCCTGATTGCTTCCGGCAATAGTTTGGTATAATTGAACTCATGGGTCTTCAGAAACGGAATAGTAGTAATAGGCTCTTTCGTTATCACAAAATGCTTTACCCTGTTATTTACCGTCCTGGTTATTATTGTGGAATCACCTGCCGGAGGAGTTCCCTGGTATTCACGCCAAATTTTCACATCACTATTAAAATAAAGAACTACCCCGACTGTTATGCCTAAGCCCACCTGCCCTAATATCTTGAACCATCCTGCCAATCCGTCTTTATCACCTTTCTTGTAAGTACCACCTTGCTGTTGAGCTATCTTCTTCGCTCTCAGTTTCAAATAGTCATCTACAAATCCAATAATACCCAACCACACTGTTGCAACCAGCATGAGTACGATATAAACAGTATCCAGTCTTGCGAGTAATAAAGTAGGTATTAGTATCGCAAGGATTATGATGATACCACCCATTGTCGGCGTACCCTTCTTCATTTGCTCCCCTGCAAGACCGAGGTCGCGTACACTTTCACCCACTTGTTTCTTTTGTAAAAACCGGATCAGTTTTTTTCCATACACCAGTGTAATGAATAAGGACAATAACATGGCCAGCAGTACGCGGAAAGTAATGAACCTGTATAGCTCACTTCCCGGGAACTTGATCCCCTGATCTCTGAACCAATCAAATAAATGATATAACATGCTGGTTATTGGTTTGCTGTTTAGTTTAAAAGTTTACTGCTTCCTGCACCGGTTAACTTATAAACCTGTCAACTCTTCTTTTATTTATCTAACATTTCAAAAATTTCCCTCACTACTTCCTTATCATCAAAATGATACTTTACTCCTTTTATCTCCTGGTACTTTTCATGTCCTTTTCCCGCTATCAGTAAAATATCTTCCGGGTTGGCTAAACTGATCGCTGTTTTTATCGCTTCCTTCCTGTCTACGATCGAGATATATTTTCTTTTAGCCGCCGCCGGTAATCCTTCTTCCATATCTTTTATTATCTGCGCCGGATCTTCACTTCTTGGGTTATCGCTGGTAAATATCACCCTGTCACTATGTTCGCAAGCCGCTTCACCCATGATCGGTCTTTTCGTTTTATCCCTGTCACCACCGCAGCCCACCACTGTTATTACCTGTTCAAATCCTTTTTTTAATTTTTTGATCGTTGCCAATACATTCAGCAAAGCATCGGGTGTGTGCGCATAGTCAACAATCGTTATCACTTTATCTTTGGGCGATACCATATAATCAAACCTTCCTTCCGCACCAGTCAGCATACTCAGGCATCTCAACACTTCATGTTTATCTTCTCCCATACATACTCCCACCCCGTATGCCGCAAGCAGGTTGTAAGCATTGAACTCTCCGATCAACCTGAAATGCACTTCCTGGTCATTTACCAGCATCACTAACCCCGACAAACTATTTTCAATGATCTTTCCTTTAAAATCAACCGGTGTTTTCAAACTATACAAATACTTTCCGGCATTGGTATTCTGCAACATCACCGTTCCTCTTTTATCATCTGCATTGCTGATCGCAAAAGCCGATGAAGACAGCGAATCAAAAAATGATTTTTTCACCCGGATATATTCATCAAACGTTTTATGATAATCCAAATGATCATGCGTGATATTACTAAACACCCCACCTGCAAACTTTAAGCCCGTGATACGGTGCTGGTGTATCGCATGTGAACTCACTTCCATGAATACATGTGTACAACCCGCATCAAACATCTGTTTCAGCAACTGGTTTAAACTAACCGCATCCGGTGTAGTATGTGTAGCCTGCACGATGGTATCACCAATATGGTTATCAACCGTACTCAGCAAGCCGCATTTACATCCCAATCCTGCAAAGAGCTTGTATAATAAGGTAGCAATGGTTGTTTTGCCATTAGTACCCGTCACTCCCACTATTTTCATTTTCTCCGATGGCTGACCAAAAAAATTATGCGCGATATAACCGGCTGCCGCAGCACTATTCTCCACCTGCACATATACTATTCCTTCCCTGGCCAGCACAGGCATTGTTTCAGCTACAATGACTATCGCCCCTTTTTCAATCGCCGTTTCAATGAACTTATGACCATCCGCTGCTACACCTTTTACCGCTACAAACAAACAGCCCGGTTTCACTTTCCTCGAATCGATTTGCACGTCATTCACTACTGTATCAGTACTTCCTGTTACTGACCTGATCGATACCTTATATAATACATCACTTAATAACACTACCTGTTTTTAAACTTTTATCAACTCAACTCTAACAATACGGCCACTCCTTTTGCTACGCTACTTCCCGGGGCTATGGATTGATTAGCTACCTTTCCTCTTCCTTTCACTGATACTTTCACTCCCATATTTTCCAATAAATACAATGCGTCTTTTAATCCCATTCCTTTTACATTAGGCATCACTTGCTTTTTGACGGCACTTGTTTTTACTACCGTCTGATAGTTGGCTGCGAAAACATTACTCCAATCTCCCTGGAGGGCCGAATCCTGGTATCCCACATTCAGTGTTTTGTATACATTCTTTATATCACTGGTATTGCCTGCATAGAAATAAGATGAGCTATCCTTTTTGGCTGCAAAAAGAGCAGGAGATTTCTTGTCAACATACATCGCATATACTTTTGTAGCCACTTCCTTAAACACAGGTCCTGCCAACGTTCCACCATAATGCAAGGCGGCGTATGGTTTTGATCTTATCACAACGATACAGGTGTACTGCGGATCATTTACCGGGAAATAACCAACAAACGAAGCCTGGTAAACACCAGCGCCGTATTTTATATTTCCATCCGCTACGTGAGCCGTTCCTGTTTTCCCCGCTATCGCAAAGGGCATATCTTTAAAGGCAATTCGGCCTGTTCCTTCCGTTACAACTGCTTCCATACTTTCTTTAGCCTCTTGTATTACCTGTGGTTTCGCGATACTTTCTTCCATTACGGTTGGTTCAAATTGCTTTACGATGATGCCATCCTGCTGAATACCATTCACCAGATAAGGTTTCATCATTTTACCATTATTGGCAATAGCATTGTACAACGTAAGAGTATGCATGGGGCTGACCTGTACAGCATATCCAAAACTCATCGTGATCATGTTCATTACACCACCTTTATTTTTATCCAACGGTGCCAGTTGCGGGTTGGGAATATTAGAAAGATCTATTGGTGAACGAACATCCATGTGATAGCGATGCAGGTATTCTTTGAACTCATGCGGATTTTGAGCAAATGCTTTATACGCCACTTTACCCATACCTACGTTTGAGCTATGCGCAAAACATTCTTTCACTGTTTCAACTGACTTTGGTTGCCGTTCAGCGTCGTTTACTATTCTTGGGCCAACTTGCATTTGTCCCGCACTTCCTACTTCCACCAGGTCGCTCAATTTCGAAGAACCTTTTTCTAATACAGCCAGAAGCGTGACCAATTTAATAGTTGAACCCGGCTCTGTCACCCGCAATGCATAATTATCGTCTTCCCAATAGCTGCCATCCGGCCGGCGACCCAGGTTTGCCATCGCTTTGATCTTACCGGTTTTTGTTTCCATCACTATACAGGTACCATATAACGATTCACTTGTTTCCATGGTTTTCAGCAAAGCATTCTCTGCTATGTCCTGTATGTTTACGTCTAACGTTGTAAAAATATCTTTGCCATTTTCCGGCTCTATCTGGAAACCTTCCACCGGTATCGCTCCACCTGCCGCATATCTTACCAGCCGTTGCCCTTTTTGTCCTGTCAATAACGTATCATAGCTTTTTTCAAGCCCTACATTTTGCTTCTTCATTTTGCCATTGCTGGCGATATGTTCGCGGGATAAACCGATAGTCCTGTTAGCTAATAATCCAAATGGAGATAATCGTTTACTGCTTTCTTCTACTATCACCCCGCTTTTATTTCTTCCCAATCTTACCATAGGGAACTGGCGGAAGTTTTTATATTGCTCAAAGGATAATTTCTTTTTTAAAAGATAATAGCGGCTTTTCCTTTTATATCCGTCCTGCAATTCCTTTTTATAGTGAGCAGCCGATTTATCTTCAAAGTAAGTAGCCATCGCACGGGCAAATGAATCAACATTCTCTTTAAATACTTTTCCGTTTTTATCCCTTAAACCATCCGCTTTAAAATCAAGATAAATATCAAACTCGGGAAGAGAAGTGCTTAGCATTTGCCCATCTTCGCTATATATAGTTCCTCTTTCCGCATCGAGCTCTACAATGCGCTGATGCATACTGTCACTCATATTCCGCCAGTAATTCCCCTGTATACGCTGTATATAAAAAGCTTTACCCAATATTAGCAGGCAAAGCACCGCCATGCCGATAAAGCACAGGTAAACTCTCCATAATATGTCGCGTCTTACTTCCATTAACCCTAATCCGCCGCGGCGGACTTTTAGACTCTGATTATTGTTATCCTACTACTGTTTTGAAAAAACTATTATTTTTTGAACTAAGCTTCATTACTACTATCATCGTCTGTTGCGTCGCACTCTTCATCGTTCTGTTCTCTACTCTGCATTTTAGAAGAGCTTTTTTACGTTCAGTTTCTCCGAAAATCAGGGACTGTGCCCTGTTCCTCTCCTTTGGAGAGGTTAGGTGAGGTCCCGTTCAATTTTTCCCGCTCTCCGTTTCTGCTTTTAATACTACAGGCGATTCAACCAATTCTTTTAAGCCTAACGGTTCCACCGCTTTCACCAACTCACTCTGTTTACTCCGAAACATTACTTCACTCTTCACTGTTTTGTATTCGTGCTGCAACTCTCTGACTTCTCTTGTAGTGCGCCCGATACTACGAATGGTCTTATCCGCCAAATGGCCATTGTATATGTATACAACAGCCAGTAACGTGAGAAATAAAAAGAAAGGAATTTGTTTTACCACCGATTGGTAATTCAGCCATTTCTTCCATCTGGTCACAACCGGGTCTTTCTTTGACTCTTTCTCTTTGATGGTTTGTTCTTCTTCCATTGGATAGTCGTCTTAAATTGGTTTTTCATCTCTCTGAATGACTATTGGCCAATTCAAAGGATATAGATTTTTATTTTCTTTATATCAGTAATTCTCACGGGTTTCATTTTCATTGTATCCGCTCATACCATCAATACCTTCTCCGCTATTCTAAGCCCCGCACTCCTTGATCTTGGATTCTCTTTCATTTCTTTTTCGGATGGCTGCACCGGTTTTTTGGTAATTATTCTTAACTCGTTTACACTTTCTTCATTGATAAAAGGATTGCTTTCGGATTCATCAAATGAACCACGGCGAAAAAAGTTCTTAACCAACCGGTCCTCTAAAGAATGAAAAGTGATGATAGCCACCCGGCCACCGGGCTTCAGCAGTTTTGGTATCTGTTGCAGCATTTCTTTCAATGCGCCTAATTCATCATTCACTTCAATGCGCAACGCCTGGAAAACCTGGGCAAAGTATTTGTTGGGATTTCCTTTTACCACCTCACGGAGAGCATTCTTAAATGTATCGATCGTTTTAAGCGATACATGGTTTCGGACCTGGATGATAGTCCTCGCCAGGGTCTTTGCATTGGTCACTTCACCAAATTGCTCAAAGAGTTTGTGTAATTGCGATTCGCCATAGGTTTTTACCACGTCATGCGCCGTCAATGTTTGCCGCTGATCCATGCGCATATCCAACTCCGCATCAAAACGGGTAGAAAATCCGCGCCCGGCCTCATCAAACTGGTGACTGCTTACACCAAGATCCGCCATGATCCCGTCTACTGCCGCTACATTATGCAGCCGGAGAAAACGGCTCAAATGACGAAAATTGTGTGGCACGAAAACCACCCTTTTATCATCCGGTAAATTCCTTTTTGCATCTTCATCCTGGTCAAAAGCAATCAACTTTCCATCTACTCCCAATTTTTCAAGAATAGCTTTGGAATGACCGCCGCCTCCAAATGTGCAATCGACATAAACCCCTCCCGGTTGAACAGATAACCCTTCTATTGTTTCCAGGAGAAGAACAGGTGTATGGTAGGTTTCAGTTGGTCGGTTGATAAGTTGGTTAGTTAACTCGGTTTCTTCTTTTTTAGACTTGTTCTTCATGTCAACTAATTAACTTTTTGACTTGTCAACTATTTCCTCCTCCCAATACTTTGTGCACCATTTTACTTAATGCTTCCGATGAGATTGAATCAAAGAGCTGTTTGTACTTATTACTATCCCAGATTTCTAATTTGTCTTCCGCCCAATGCATCACCAGGTCTTTTTGCAAACCTCCATGCTCCTTCAAATGTGGCGGTACCAATAAGCGACCCGCACTATCCGGTTCCACATAAGCCGCACCGTTCAAAAAAAAGCGGCGGACCGGTCTCTCTTCCTCATTAAAATCATTCAAAGTCCTGATCTTTGCCGAAAAGGCTTCCCAGTTCTTCAATGTGAATAAAGTGACACAGTTATCAAGACCCCTGTTAAAGACAAAGCGAACACCCTCTTCCTCCGAAAGCTGCTTTTTGAAGGCAGCCGGTAGAAGAAAGCGACCTTTTGCGTCCAAAGTCGCCTGGTATTCGCCGAGAATATCTATCATTATCAGGGGATTGAGTCAATTTTCACTAATTGACACAAAATAACACTTTTTCCCACTTCACTTCCAAATTTTGGACTTTTTATTTTGTCCACATAACTTTTTGCCCTGAAATGTCATACAGGAAAGGGTTTTATCCATCCCATTCAAAAGCTTATAAAAAATCACGTGGATTAGCTGTGAATTACGGTGGATAAGCTGTGAATGAAGGGGGCTAAATGTGCAAATCCAGATAAGAGGCATGAACATAGTGGTTGCTTTCTGACCCGATGGCTATCGGGTTCAGACATCTCTTTAGTACTTTGCAGTATGGCTACAGCTGGCTATTCGAGCACTCCTCTATTAAAAAAACTAGGCATCAACCCGGGCATGAAGATTCTTTTGCTGAATGAGCCGGCTAACTATGCTGATCTCCTCGAAACAAATATCAGTGATCAGTTATGCAGGAAGAATGAGACGCCGGATCTTGTTCATCTTTTTGTAACAAACAATAAAGTATTTGAAGCAGTAATGAAAAAGCTGCAGGCATATTGTAAAAAAAATCCGGCTATCAGCATTTGGGTATCATGGTATAAAAAAAGCGCGAAGATCCCTACGGATATTACGGAAGACATGATCCGTAACTATGCTTTGAAAAATGATTTAGTTGACGTGAAAGTTTGTGCAGTAAGTGAAATATGGAGTGGATTAAAATTGGTGGTGCCCGTAGCTAAAAGAACTAAACATTAAAACGATTAGTTGATATTTGCCATTAACTAAATACAGCAGTTAGCTGTAGATAACATGCATCCAAAGAATCTTTCCATTTCAGAATTCACCTATCCTCTTCCTGAAGGCAGGATAGCTGATTACCCACTCGCCGAAAGAGACGCTTCTAAACTACTTATTTACAAAGCCGGCAACATCAGCGAAGATATTTATAAAAATATAGCTGAACATATTCCTGCTGACGCTTTATTGCTTTTCAATGATACCAAAGTAATAGAAGCAAGATTATTGTTTCAAAAATCAACCGGTGGTATTATTCAAATATTTTGCCTTGAACCACACGAACAATATACTGATATTACGACGGCGATGTTGCAACAAGGAAAAGTCTATTGGCAATGCCTTGTTGGTGGCGCATCCAAATGGAAACACGGACAAGTATTAAAGAAGATTATTCCCGCATTGGAGAAAGAAATAATTCTGGAGGCAGTCTATACCGAAAAAAAAGCAGGCAGTTTCGTTATTGAATTATCCTGGACACCGGAACAAATGAGTTTCGCTGAACTATTACATCATGCGGGAGCCATTCCATTGCCGCCTTATATAAAACGCAAAGCGGAAACAAGTGATACTCAACGATACCAGACGATCTACGCGAACCTGGACGGTTCTGTCGCAGCCCCGACGGCAGGTCTTCATTTTACTAATAGTATTTTTAAAAGCCTTGAGAAAAAAAATATTCAAACCGCTTTTGTTACGCTTCATGTTGGCGCCGGCACTTTTAAACCTGTGAAAGCTGAAACCATGGAACAGCATGAAATGCACAGCGAGTTTATTGATGTTTCAAAAAAAACAATTGAGCATATTATTTCCAAACTGGATAATGTTGTTATTGCCGTTGGAACTACTTCCATGAGAACTATTGAAAGTTTATACTGGCTGGGAGTAAAAATGTCAACTGTCAATTGGCAATTGCCAATTGACAACAAACGAGAAGCAATTGAATTAAATCAATGGGAAGCGTATGATATATTCGTACAGGACATGCCTGCGAAAGAAGCTTTGCAATTCTTACTCGACTGGATGAAAGCAAATAAATTGGAGAGACTAGTAACAAAAACAAGTATCATCATCGCACCGGGATACAATCCGCGGATCGTAAAAGCCTTGATCACTAATTTTCATCAGCCACAATCTACCTTGTTGTTATTAATTGCCGCACTTATCGGCGATGATTGGCGAAAAGTGTATGATCATGCATTGAAAAATGATTTCCGTTTTCTAAGCTATGGAGACGGATGCCTGCTCTGGCAAAACCAATCAAACATTGAGCATTGAGAATTGAACATTTTTTTTACAATTTTACGAACCTGCTTTTTTCAGCGGCAATTCTATAGTGAAAATGCTGCCTTTTCCCAGTACGCTATCTACTTTTATTACTCCTCCCTGCGCCTGCACGACTGTTTTTACATAGCTCAACCCCAGGCCAAATCCTTTTACGTTATGAAGATTACCCGTATGGGCACGATAGAATCTTTCAAATACCCTTTTCACCGTCTCCTTATTCATGCCAATGCCATTGTCCTCTACCCTTATCGTCATGCTTTTATCATTTGACTGTGTAGTTATTTTCAATAACAACGGCGTGTTTTCCTTTGAATATTTCACAGCATTATCAATAAGATTATTCACCATGTTGGAGAAATGTACTTCATCAGCAAGGATCAGGTCATTGGTTGCATTCAATAGTAATTCCGCCTTGCCACCTTTCTCTTCCAGTTGCAGGGCAAAATTATCCACTACATCTTTTATTACTTCATGTACATGTAGCGGCTGCATATTGAGATCTACTTCCTGTTTCTCCAGTTGTGATGCTTTCAGGATCGTTTCCACCTGCCGGTTCATCCGCTGGTTTTCTTCTTTAATGATAGAACTGAAATACGTCATTTTACTCCTGTCCTGCAAAACCTTTTCATTCTTCATCGCATCTACCGCCAGTGAAATAGTAGCAATAGGCGTTTTGAATTCATGTGTCATGTTATTAATGAAATCATTTTTGATCTCACCCAATTTCTTCTGGCGCAGCATAGTTCGGACAGTCAGGTAAAACGCGGTAATAATAATGATAGTAAAAAGGATAGAAGTAATGATGCGTAGCCTTAGTTCTTTTACCGCCACATCCTTCCAATCGAGTGCCGATACAACGAGGCTTTCATCGGCCGCCAGGTTTTCAGCGGCGGAGCCACTGGGAGCGAACAAAGGAAATGCCCTGGAAAAATTATTAATGCTGTCTTCGTATTCTGTAATAAAATTCTTTGACTGAAGCTCTATCTTACCAATTGTACCTGTGCGGGGACTTATTGTCGCCAGCATAAATTCGAAATGCACTTTATCCAACTCCAGTGAGTTAAAAGCCTTTTTTATTTTCTCCTGGAGTTCAGCCGCTGTAAATCGTTTACCAATTGTTACGGGCCTCAGCAACTCCATGGCAAAGTCATCAGGGAATATCGTATTGGAGGATGTAATCTTATTGCTCAGGTAACTTCCTTTATACTGTGCCAGTTCCTCCCCTACCACGATCACCGCCCTTTCAACTTTTCCCTTGATCTGCTCTTCCTTTAATAAGATCATATTTTTCAACCACGACAATTGAATAAAAATGATCCCCAGCAAAGAAATGGTAATTAAAACAGTAATGATAGTAAAGGTTCTTTTCACAAGTGGAAATATTATTTAAAACTGAAGATAAAAGGTTTTTACGATATCGGGCATTTGGCAAAAATACGTTCCAATAACCGCAAAAGCCTGTTCTTTGGTTTTACTGTCACTAGTTTTAACGTGCCTTTAAAAAGAACACAGAATTCACTCTTTTAAAAGAGGAGTTTTTTTAAAAAGATTTAATTATTAACTTGAAGTATGATTGATCCAGGACCGGGCATATTATTAATTGCAGATCCTTTTTTGAAAGATCCTAATTTTCTCCGCACGGTGGTGTTTCTTTGTGAACATCGCGAAGAAGGCAGTTTTGGTTTTGTACTCAACCGCAAATATGAAAATACACTGGATGAATTGATCCCCGATGTTGAGGGGTTTAAACTTCCTGTCTTTTATGGAGGGCCTGTGCAAATGGATACTATCCATTTTCTGCATCAATATCCTACGGATATTCCCGGCGGTGAGGAAGTGATGAAAGGTGTATACTGGGGCGGTGATTTTACTAAAGTAGTAGAAATGATCAAAACCGGTGAAATGGATTTTAAAAAGATCCGCTTTTATATTGGCTATTCCGGCTGGAGTGATGGTCAATTAAGCAATGAGATAAAAGAAAAATCATGGATCACGGCGCAGGCTAACCGGAAACTTATTTTTCAAACAAGCCCTGAAGATGTCTGGAAAGAATCACTCAAGCATCTTGGTGGAGATTATGAAATGATGATACATTTCCCAACCGATCCGCAATTGAATTAATTTGCTAATATGCAAATGTGCTGATTTGCTAATAAACAGAACTTAACCCCTGAAATTACCTGATCTGATTTTTTATTTCCGCATTTTTGCAACGAACCGCTTTATATTCTCATCCTAAACAAAATATTCACACTATGAAACGATTTTATGTTGGTCTTGTATTAAGTTTATCCGTTTTTCTGTCTTCCTGCGATTCTCTTAAACAAATAGCTTCCCAATTAGGCTTATCTGAATTTGAAATGGCCGCCGGTCTTAAAGATGCTTTATCACAAGGACTCTTCCGGGGGTTTAATGCTTTTGCGGATCCTAATGGAAACCCATTGGTACGGTTTGCTTTTCCGGGAGATGCCACCAAGATCGAAAAAACATTACATGATTTTGGTATGGATAAAATGGTGGACCAGGTTACCGGTAAATTCACCCGTGCTATGTCATCCGCTGTAACAGCCGCCAAACCTATCTTCCTGAATTCTGTAAAACAAATGTCTTTCCGGGATGCAGCAAGTATCCTGGTGACCGATAATCAACATGCCGCTACTGAATATTTCAAAACAACCATGTCTCCTGAGCTGATGACGGCATTCCGTCCGATTGTTGACAGCACTGTAAAAACAGAAGGCGCCAACAAAGACTGGAGTAATCTTGTCAATGTTTATAACAAAATTCCTTTTATCAATAAACCATTGGAAAGCAATCTTACTGATTTCATCGCCGCCCGTGCTATTGATGCCATGTTTGTGTCCGTGGCGCAGGAGGAAGAAAATATCCGGACCAAATATGAATTTCGTAAAACCGATATGATGAAGAAAGCATTCGCCTATGCGGATGAACAGCTAAAGAAAAAGAAACAACAAACGAATTAAGAATTATGAGTTATGAATTATGAGTTGAGAAGTTGAAAAGTGTTTTATTTCTTATCGTCTTCCCGGCAAATTAATTTCCTTTGAACCTTCTTTATTTTCTTAAAAGCTTGATCATTTGTTGGTAGTTTTTCTTTTTTTAGCATAAAAGAAATTGATTGCAAGCACGACAATCAATATTACCAATCCAAAGAATTCTCTTGTATCTTCGATCCAGGGTGTTTCTGCTTTCATAGTGCCGGCAATATTTTCTCCATTGTGTTTTTGTATCCAATCCACCACTCCATCTTGCGTAAAAAATAAATAAAGGGCATAACCAGCGTAGACCAATATCCCTAAAAGATAGGCTTTAGGATAAAATTTATTTTTAGCAGCCAGCCAGCAATAGATGGTTGCGTATAGGTAAATGGGTATCCAGATATAAGGATCGGGATCGTTATATTGAAGACCCGCAAAGATCAAAAACAGGATACTGAAAAAGATGTTGAACATTTTCATACCTCAAACATACAAAAAAACCGATGTTAAGCATATACCCCTATTATTCCACATAAAATTCCATAAAGTGTTGTTACGGTGTTTATATGACTAAGAAAGCCTTACTTTTATTCCCATTCTTTTAAAAAATCTTTACCCTTTAAAATATGCCCTCAAAAAATATTCTCCTGTTTTATATTTTACTATTAATTCCAATAGCCATTTTTGCATTAGCTGTAAAATATGATTACATCCACAGCGGCACATTTGTTTTGCTCCTTTTTATATATATTTTTCTTTATCATCCTCTTATTTGCGGATCCCGGTTAGTCCAAAGTAAGAAAATCAGGAAGCTGGATTTTTGGAAAAATTTTATCCCTTTCTGTAACAATAAATATTGGGCTTTTCTATTCCTGAATAAGTAAAGCTATTTAATAAAAATGCAGGGTCTCATAATTCGGCGTTTTTCATTTTTTCCGGCATACAAAAGCCCCCCGATATAAATCAGGGGGCTATGAATAGTTTTCACAATCCGGATAGGCTGGTTTTTCGCCAGTCTATTTATACCGCCCCTCTAAAGAATCTAATCAGTGGAAGAGGCAACTTGTAATCAGGCAGTTTCTACCGGTATTGCTCCTTCAGCCAATACAGTCACTTTATTGTTAAGCACTTCAACAAATCCGCTCTGTATATCAAAGTATGCAAAATGATTTTGTTTGTCTTTTAAGATTTTCACACGACCAGCTTTCAGTGCACTCACCAGCGGGGCATGCTTGTCCAGCACCTCAAAACTACCGCTGATTCCCGGCATTTGTACGCCGTAAACCTCGCCACTGTATAACTTCTTTTCTGGTGTTAATATTTCGAGATTCATAAAACAAATATGATAATGTGCTGATGTGCTGATGTGCTAATTAGCAAAATCATCACATTAGCTAATTAGCTAATTATCCCTGCGCCTGCGCTGTCAGTTTCTTCCCTTTTTCAATAGCGTCATCGATAGTTCCTACCAGGTTGAAGGCTGCTTCAGGCAGGTCATCTACCTCGCCATCCATGATCATATTGAAACCGCGGATCGTTTCTTCGATAGGTACCAATACCCCTTTCAAACCGGTAAAGGCTTCTGCTACGTGGAAAGGCTGAGAGAGGAAACGCTGTACTTTTCTTGCACGGGCCACGAGCATTTTATCGTCATCACTCAACTCATCCAGTCCGAGGATGGCGATAATATCCTGTAATTCTTTATATCGTTGTAAGATGAACTTTACACGGTTGGCACAATCGTAATGCTGATCGCCTACGATCTTTGGAGTTAGGATACGCGATGTAGAATCCAATGGATCTACCGCAGGATAGATACCTAAGTCAGCGATCTTACGGCTCAATACCGTAGTCGCATCAAGGTGAGCAAACGTAGTAGCAGGCGCCGGATCGGTCAGGTCATCCGCCGGTACATACACCGCCTGGACTGAAGTGATCGAGCCATTTTTTGTAGAAGTGATACGCTCCTGCATGACACCCATTTCCGTAGCCAGTGTGGGCTGATAACCTACAGCTGAAGGCATACGACCCAATAGGGCTGATACTTCAGAACCAGCTTGTGTAAAACGGAAGATATTGTCAACGAAAAAAAGGATATCACGTCCTTTTCCCTCGCCATCGCCATCACGATAGTATTCAGCAATCGTCAACCCGGATAGGGCGACCCTTGCACGGGCACCCGGAGGTTCATTCATCTGGCCGAATACGAAAGTAGCTTTTGAGTCAGCCAGTTCTTTCATATCTACTTTGCTCAGATCCCAGCCACCTTCTTCCATACTATGTTTGAAAGCATCGCCATATTTCATAATGCCCGCCTCGATCATTTCCCTCATCAGGTCGTTCCCTTCACGGGTACGTTCTCCCACACCTGCAAATACCGACACACCAGCGTATGCTTTCGCAATATTATTAATCAATTCCTGGATCAATACGGTTTTGCCTACGCCGGCACCACCAAAAAGACCGATCTTACCACCTTTTGAATAAGGCTCGATCAGGTCAATAACTTTAATACCGGTAAATAAAACTTCAGTAGAAGTACTCAGGTTTTCAAAAGCTGGCGGCATCCTATGAATAGGGCGGCCATTGGCTTTTGAAACAGCCGGCAAACCATCAATCGGGTCACCGGTTACATTGAACAATCTGCCTTTGATAGCCTCACCAACCGGCATTGCAATAGCTCTTCCTGTATCCACCACCTCTATTCCACGTACCAGTCCTTCAGTACCTTCCATCGCAATGGTACGAACACTATCCTCACCCAGGTGCTGCTGCACTTCCAGAACAAGGATATCGCCATTTTCTTTTTTTAATTCTAATGCATTGTAGATCTCGGGAAGGGTGCCATGAAACTGAACGTCAACGACCGCACCAATGATTTGTTTTACTTTACCAACGTTTGCCATATCTGTTATTTATAGAAAGAGGTTAGATTTCAGGCGGCAAAGGTAAGGGGGTCGGTCTGATTTACAATATCAAAAATCACGGTTTTTACAATGGTGGAAACTTGGTGGAAAGTGATCCTTCTGTAACTCCTGTAGCACCTTTTTTTAAGTTTCGCCAAGACAAAAATAAAAGCTGCGGAAATTTATTCTGCAGCTTAATTTATTCGTTTACTATAAATATCAATAACCGGGGTTTTGGGGTAATGCATTACCTAAATCAATTTCCCTTTGGGGAATGGGTAATATCAGTTTCGGATCATTATATGGATTACCACTTGTGGTTAACTGCAATCTTTTTACCGTATAAAAGCGTTCGCCTTCAAAAGCCAGTTCCAGGTATCTTTCTTTCACAATGACATCTGCATTGACAATAGAGACGAGGTTGCCAAGTCCGGCCCGGTTTCGTATCGTGTTCACATCTTCCAACGGTGTTGACCCCGTAGGAGCGCCGACTTTTCTGAAATTGGCTTCGGCCCTTGTCAGGTACATTTCAGCCAGCCTTATGACGGGAATCGCTTTATATATTTCTCTCCATTTGCCTGTAAAAAAACCATCCGTACCAGAAATACTGCTGCCATCATAAAAGAAACTGCCACGGTCGTCGTCGGCTTCATATTTTGCTAAATGGCTGGCGGCAATCTGAATCTCCCCACGTCCCTCCGGGTCAGCTGTATAGAATGCCGCTATACCAAAGTTGGTAGTACCGGAGTTGCTTTGGCTGCTTTGCTGAATAGCGAAAATATCTTCGGAGGAATTACTGGCGTTATTGAAGGCTTTATCAAATGTCGAAGTGAGACTGCGACCGCTATTCTCAATTACGTCATCCGCCGCAATAGCCGCCTCTGCATATTTCGCCTGGGAAAGATATACACGGGATAAAAAAGCAAGCGCAGCGTATTTGTCCGCCCTGAAATCAACAGCCTCCTCCGGCATTTTTGCCGCTGCTTCGGTGAGGTCACTTACAATTTGTGTATATACGTCGCCGACGGATGCACGGGTCAATTTATCTCTCTCCGGTATATAACCTTCCACTGGTTGCAAAATAATTGGTACACCCGGACTGGCTGTTCCGGCAGAATACGGAAGGGCGAATAAATTGACAAGCGTAAAATAAGTAACACCCCTCAAAAATTTAGCTTCTCCTTCCACTTCAGTTTTTTCATCTCCTTTTAAAATATCCAGTTTGCTTAATACAATATTCGCAGTAGCGATTGTATGGTAAGAGTTAGCCCATACCTGGTAAATCTCAGGAGCGGTCCTTACCTGGGAATTTTGATGAAGATCACCATAAGTCTCAAACGTACCCGCCCAGTCGATATCACCGTCATGCACAAGCAATTCACTAAACGTATTATATTTTTCCCCAAAAGCATTGGCATTTTGCCAGGTAGAGTAGCCTCCAAAGAGGACCGCCCTTACATCATCTTCAGTTTTGATCTGGTCAGAAGGCACCCTGTTTTGGGGCAACACATCCAGTTTTTTATTACATGCTGCAAGCATGAGTACCATTAGCAGTAAAACATTTATAATAAATTTCATGATCGTAGTTATTAAAAATTAAAAGGGTTAGAATTTTACATTCAATCCTATCGTAATAGTTTTTGGCTGCGGAATAGTGTAAAAATCTACTCCTGCCGAAATGTTAGGCACACCGGTTACCTGGGTGCCGAGTGTATTCACCTCCGGATCGGCTGGTGATTTAGTTTTTGTCCAGAGGTTAGTACCGGCAACAAAAAATCTTGCGCTGCTGATCTTCAGCGATTTTGCTATGGCAGATGGTAAATTATAACCGATACTTAATTGGCGCAGCCTTATATAGGAGCCGTCATAAATCCAGCGGGAAGAAGTTCTTTCACCACTGGGAAAATAAAACCCAAGTTTTGGCGTATTGGTAACATCGCCGGGTTTTTGCCAGCGATTCAGGATATCCCTGGTTTGGTTATCTCTGCCGCCACCAAATCCTGCCGTCATGAAGCGGCCGGCATTATTATAAATTTCGTTGCCGGAAACAAAACTGAAAAAGATATTCAGATCAAACCCTTTGTAAGAAAAGTTATTGGTGAACCCGCCTGTAAAATCAGGGTTAGGGTCACCTACAATTACTCTCTTCGCTGCATCGTAATCGTTGGTTGGTTTATCATCTTCTCCCAAGAAAAGAGCATCGCCATTGTCAGGATCTACACCCAAAAATTTGGGCATAAAAAACACGCCGATCGGTTCACCTTCCACAGCCCTTTGAAAACTGCTGCCTTCAATAACCTGGCCCTGTATATTTTTAACCTTGTTCTTATTAAATCCTATATTGAAAGAAGTATTCCATTTAAAATCTTTACCATCAATATTCCGGCTGTTCAATAAAATTTCGAACCCCTTATTCTCCATGCTACCCAGGTTCCTGAAAATGGTATTGAGAAAATTGACATTATCAAAATATCCATTAGTAGCCGGAACGTTTACCGCCAGCAGCAAATCTTTTGTTTGCTTATTATACCAATCTATTTCACCGGTGATCCTGTTATTCAAAAAACCAAAATCAAGTCCGGCATCTACCTGTGTTGTTTTCTCCCATCCTAATTTCGGATCACCAATCTGGTTAGGAACAAAACCGGGAAGAGCAGGATAGTTAGATATATGGAACAGGTTTAAATACTGGCTTTCTCCAATTTCCGCATTACCGGTCAGGCCCCAGCTTCCCCTTAGTTTTAGATAGTTCAGCGCCTTTGAACTTTTCAAGAACTTTTCCTCCGACAATATCCATCCTGCGGACACAGCTGGAAAAATTCCATAACGATTATCGGGACCAAAACGGGATGAACCATCGATCCTAGCACTGGCGCCTAAAAGATATTTCTCATTCAGTGTTACATTGGTGCGGGCAAAATAAGAGAGAAAGTTATAGCGGGCATTCAATGAATTGCCAAATGTAACATCTGTTGCGCCGTTAAGATTTTTAACAGCGGCTGAAGGATAAGCCTCCGCCTGTTGATTAGATTGACGGAAATCGTTTTGTAAATAACTCATCCCTAACAAAGCCGTCAATTTTATATCCTCATTTATTTTAGGTGAATAATTAAAATAATTGTTGGTATTGAAAGTTACATTCTGAGAAGTAAAAAACTGCCCGATACCTATACCCTGACCGTCCTGTGTGCGTTTATCGGCAAAAGACTCTTCCGTCATGTTTAAAATGTCGGCACCAAATTCTGACCGGAAAGAAAGCTCTTTGGTAAAAGCGATATTGGCGAACAGGTTGCCTACATTACGATAGGTGACTTGCTTGTCACTATTATATTTGGCATCCAGCAACCCGTTTGAATATAACGTTCTGTCATTAAAGTCACCCGTGGCGGGATCAATCAGCGGAGAAATAGGCGCCTGCGCTACCAACTGACCGGGAGTAGAAAAAGCATTATCATTCGAGATACGATCTAATTGTGAACGGGTCATTGACAAATTAAAACCAATCGATATTTTTTCGTTCAGTGAATGGTCCAGATTAAATCGGGTACCGTAGCGCCTGAAGCGGTTCGCAATAACAATCGCTTCCTGGTCATTATAAAATCCTGAAGCGAAAAATCTTGTTTTTTCATTTCCACCTCTTACAGACAGATCAACCTGTGAGGCGTCAGCGGTTTTGCGAAACTGCTGATCCTCGTAATTCACATCAACGGCTGCGTTGCGCCAATCAGTACCTAATGAAAGAAGTTCCAATCTCGAATCAACTCTCGCCTGGTATTTTGCCAGAGCAGCTTGTTCGGTAGCATAAGGAACGCCACCATTCAAATTACCGATTCCATTCACAAAATCAAACTTAGCATCGTTTAAATAAGCTTCAGTGACTAATTGAACATATTCCTTCGCATTTAAAAAACCTCTCTTAATAGTAGGTTTTGAAAAACTCCGGGTAGTATTCAATTCAACAATAGTTTTATTATTACGGTTACCTTTTTTAGTGGTAATGAGTACCACTCCGTTCGTAGCTCTTGCTCCATAAATTGCGGATGCGGAAGCGTCTTTAAGTACATCAATAGATTCTATGTCGTTAGGATTAAGGTCTGCAAGCGGGTTAGTCGGTTCATTATTAATATCAGACTGGCTGGCAGTAGTCAGGGGAATTCCATCCAGTACATATAAAGGTTGGCTGCTGGCGGACAAGGAAGAGGTACCTCTTATCCGTACTTTAATGCCCTGGCCTACCTTACCACTGCTGTTTTCAATCACCACACCTGGAGCCTTACCCTGCAGGGCGGATTCGAAACTTTGGACCGGCTGATTTTCCACCTCCCTTGCAGCGATGCGGCTGATAGAACCACTGATATTTCTTTTTTGTGATTGTCCATAACCCACTACCACTACTTCAGAGAGGCGACGGTCATCTTTTTTTAAAACAATATCCAGGTTATCACCACTGATAGTTTGTTCAACAGTAACAAATCCTACAGATGATATAAGAAGAGTACTGTTTGAAGAAGGGACATTCATTACAAAAGCTCCTTCGCTGTTGGCAACGGTTGCTATTTTAGTACCCTTGACAGTAATGGTAGCTCCATCAAGTGGACGGCCATCTTCAGATTTGACTTTGCCTCTTATGGCCTGGTTTTGGGTCCTGGCCCACAGACCACAAAACAATAATAAAAACAACAGAAGGAATCTGCATTTCATAAGCATGATTTTGAATGATTGAATAATTGGTTTCATGAGGAGATCCATCAGATGAGGAGACAATAAAAAAAAAGAGTATGCTTTTAAAAGGAAAGTGAAAATTTCCAGACCGTGAATTTTGACTATTTACTCACTCATTTCTGCGGTTAAAGACAAATATTTTTGCTGAAACATATATACAATAGTGAAGTTTTCATCATTCATAGCAGGAATATGGTAACCATTTTATACCCGCCGTAAAAAACGGCAGGATTTTTTACTACCTGTCCGAAAAGAGAACCGCCGTTCGTCAATTAAGAAACTCTTTAAAACTTTTAAAACAAACATTATGGAAAAGTTCATGCTTATTTTTCATGGCGGAGAAAAGAATGGCGCAAGCCCGGAACAAATGCAGGCGCATATGGGAAAATGGATGGCCTGGATAGAGAAATTATCGAAAACGGACCAGTATGTTGCCGGAGAGCCGCTGCTGCCGGGTGGGAAATTAATCAGTGGCGCGGGTGGCAAAACGGTGACCGACGGGCCTTATACAGAAGGGAAGGAAGTGGTTGGGGGTTTTTTTATTATCAAAGCAAAAGATATGAATGATGCTGTCGCTATTTCAAAAGAATCTCCGGATTTTGAATTGGGAGGCACTGTGCAGGTAAGGCAGGTAATGAAAATGTAAACAGCGCATATTCTTAGCGGAAGTAATGATAAACAGGATTTGCCGGAAACGAATACGGCCATTTCCAAGTGACAAATCCTGTTTATCAATCCTGAAACAGTATTCTCAACTCCGTTGGGGTCAATGAAAAGCTCATTTTCCCCAAGATTCTAAAAACTTTTTTTGAATCACCTTATAATTGGTTCACAAATTGCTTTCAAAGCGAAGTTCACCGTCTGGTAATTGCCACCTGTTTATACAATGCCGAATAGATATCCGGCAAAATACAGTTATTCGCAAGGCTGATGAGTGAACTTTTTCAATATGGAAATTTGTGACCGATGTCAGAGATAAAGCATCTGCTTCATATTGCCGCTCCGAGGGAGAAAGTATACGAAGAGATAACCACTATTAAAGGGCTATCAGGCTGGTGGACAATACAAACCACGGGTGAATGCAAAGCCGGTGGTATTATCCAGTTTCGTTTTGGTACTGTGGGAAATGATATGAAAGTAATAACCCTGAAAAAAAATGAATGGGTGTTGTGGGAATGTATGGCTGGCCCAGAGGATTGGATCGGTACACGGCTTACCTTTCAATTAAGTGATAATGCCGGCAAAACATTAGTTCGTTTTGAACATGCAGGCTGGAAAAATGCTAATGATTTTTTTGCCGGCTGTACTTTTACCTGGGGACGATATATGGAAAGCCTTCGCCAGTTATGTCAAACCGGGAAGGGTGAAGCCTTTGGCAGCGAAGGATACAGGCAATAAAAACTAAATTGCAAAGAAACACCGTGCAGCCCTCTGCCACCATTCACCAGACTATCGACCATCTGTTCCGGCATGAATCGGGAAAAATAACCGCCGTTTTAACAAGGCTGCTGGGTTTCCAAAATTTAGAAACAGCTCAGGATATTGTACAGGATACACTGTTGCAGGCGATGAGCACCTGGGGTTATAGTTCTGTTCCCGACAATCCCGCCGCCTGGCTATACAAAGTGGCAAAAAATAAAGCGATTGATTTTATAAGACGGGAAAAAAGGTTCAGGGAAATTGCTCCGCAATATGCTTACCGGTTGCAATCTGAATACAGTCTTTCACCAACCGTCAATAATTTGTTCCTCGAAAATGAAATACAGGATAGCCAGCTCAGGATGATGTTTGCCTGTTGTCACCCGCTTATTCCCGCGGAATCGCAAATAGCCCTGACATTAAAAACACTTTGCGGCTTAAGCATCAATGAAATCGCCAACGCCTTCCTGACCAATGACGAAACGATAGCCAAAAGAATTTACCGGGCCAAAGAAAAGATCAAAGCTGCGCGGATAGAATTAGATGTTCCTGCGGGTAATGAGTTGCAGGAAAGAACTGATGCTGTTTTAAAATCGCTTTACTTGCTTTTCAATGAAGGATATAATTCTTCCAACCCTGATAACCTGATCCGCGAAGATCTTTGTGAAGATGCAATCAGGTTATGTCATTTGCTGACACAGCATTCATTGACCCGCTTTCCGCGCACCTATGCATTGCTTTCACTTTTTTGTTTCCAGTCGTCCCGCTTGCATGCCCGGTTGGATGATAAAGGACATATCATCATTCTTAAATACCAGGACCGGAGCAAATGGAGCCAATCGTTGATACAAACCGGTTTTGATTACCTTGAAATGGCTGCGGAGCCTTTTGAAGTCTCCCCCTATCACCTGGAAGCTGCTATTGCTTCCATTCACGCAGCGTCCCGTGCATTTGATCAGACAGACTGGAGATCTATCTATCATTTATATGAATTGCTTTACCAGCTGCAGCCCAATCCGGTAATAGCCATGAATAAAGGGATTGCATCAGCTTATGCAATTAGTAAGCAACATGCACTCGATGAACTTCAAAAAATAAATGGACTTGACAATCATCATCTTTATTTCGCCAGCCTCGGAGAATTGTATCTTGATATGAAACAACCCGTAAAAGCAAAAGAGCAATTTGAGAAAGCTTTGCTTCTTACCAGCTCTGCTTCTGAAAAACAATTCCTCACCGAAAAGATCAGCCTTTGCAGAAACTGAAAGGTTCATTTTGTTTAAGCTGGTTCTGTTACTTTTGCCATTCAAAGTGATAGGCTTATGCAATTGGTAGAAGTAAAAGACGGGCAGACTGTTCGTGACTTCATAGAAGT
Source organism: Chitinophagaceae bacterium (assembly GCA_040007815.1). GTDB lineage: Bacteria > Bacteroidota > Bacteroidia > Chitinophagales > Chitinophagaceae > Terrimonas_B. Next base: position 133,444 of record JBDTUH010000018.1, on the reverse strand, counting down.
GAATAAAATTATTAACGGCAACGACCCTAATTATATTCAACCGTTAGAGAAGGATATATCCGATGTATTTGATAAAAAAAAGAATAAGGCTTTCCGCAATGGCGAGGCGATACGCTGGATATTAAAAAGCGATGATGGTAAACTGACCGGCAGGATAGCCGCATTCGTTAATAAAAAGTATAAGAATAAAGGTGATGACGGGCCGGTTGGTGGTATTGGATTTTTTGATTGTGTCAATGATCAGCAGGCAGCGGATATGTTGTTTGATGTAGCAAAGCACTGGTTGATGCAGAAAGGCATGCAGGCGATGGATGGGCCGATCAATTTTGGCGAACGGGACCGCTGGTGGGGCCTCCTGGTAAAAGGTTTTGAACCACCGGTCTATTGTCTCAATTTTAATCCCCCTTACTACCAGGAGCTTTTTGAACACTATGGTTTTAAAAATTACTTCAACCAGGTTTGTTTCGCTTTAAAAGTAGCTAACCGGCTACAGGAAAAATTTTACAACCGTCATGCGGAGTGTGCTAAAAATCCCGATTTCAGTGCGGCTCATATCAGGAAAGATCAACTGGACAAATTTGCAAAAGATTTTACGATTATCTACAACAAGGCCTGGGCAGGACATGGCGGCATGAAACACCTGGAAGAAAAAGTAGTGCAGAAAATGTTTAAAGCCATGAAGCCTGTCATGGATGAAAGGATCAGTTGGTTCGTATATCATAAAAAAGAGCCGATCGCACTATGGATAAATCTGCCCGATCTGAATCAGTGGTTCAAACACCTGGATGGAAAGTTTGACTTATTGGATAAACTAAAATTTTTATGGATAAAGAAAACAAAGAAGTGCGATAAGTTCGTGGGTCTTGTTTTTGGCGTAGTGCCCGAATGGCAGGGCAAAGGAGTAGACAGCTATATGATAGTGGAAGGCGCCAAAGTAATACAGAAAATAAGAATAGAAAATGGCGAATACAAAATAGGCCACCCGATCTATTCAGACTATGAAATGCAGTGGATCGGCGAGTTCAATCCTAAAATGATCAACGTGGCTGAGGGCTTAGGTACTTACCGCAGCCGGATACTCACTACTTATCGTTATTTGTTCGACCAAACGAAAGAATTTAAACCACACCCGATATTATTTTAAACAGCAATCAAATCGTCGGAACTGAATAATATTACCGGCCAATTCCCAGTTGCACCATAAAGTAGCTTACAGGTGCTCTGTCCACTTCATACTCCAGGCGGTTATTAGCGGCATTATATATCAACGAGTTCCTTACTATATATTTGATATGATTGCCGCGGTTGTATGAAATTCTTATGGTAAATCTCGGGGATTCTTTCTTTTGATAGTTACCAATATAACATCCTATTGCAACTCCTTTATTAAAGCTGGCGCTTGAATAACTGTCCAGATCAAAAGTTTCAACACCTATAGATGTTTCGATCAGGTCAAGATTCTCCTTGATTCTCGATATATAAAAACTTCCACCGGCCAGTATTTCCAAAAAAGGAGTTATTGGTTCCTCATGCGTGGGACGAAGCTGCAACAATGCATTCAACTGCAAAATGCCATAGCTCGTCTTATAATCGCCATGGTATCCATTAATATTTACATCTGAAAGAAAACGGCCGTAGTAGGTGTACCCGGCTTCACCGCCAATCCGCAAAGGACTATTTCTTTTATTTTTCCCCCATGTAAAAGGATTGCTTAATACTGCAAAGCCGGCGCCAAAACCAAGATTGCCCATATTGTTTTTAATAGCTTTTTGCATAGCTGTGGATGGAACACCTACCTGGATAGCCAAAAAACCATTGGCCGATTGTACTTTTTCTTTTCCTGTATCTGTTTGCTGGGCGTTGACTGTTGCTTTGAACAAACAAGTAAAGATTAAAAATCCTGTGATAATAAGATTTAATTGCATAACGCATATTTTGCGTGGCGCGGCTTATTGAATTTACTCATAAAATCGCTCTATTAGTAGGAATAAGTCTTTTTATATTTTATTCTTTTCAAGGTATTCCCGGATGAATAATTGTATGCGATACCTGGACATTGAAAAACATACCCCGTCCCCTGTTAAGCGGGTAATCGATGGTTTCATTTTCTGAAAGAATTAACCGCCGGTCAACATACCTCACTTTGTTTCCAAAATTTGCTGCGCAACGAATAGTAAGCCCCTCGTCGGGATTTTTTTTCTTCCAGATAACAAAGCCAGCAGCCAGGCCGGCAAAATAATCAAGCCTTTCATACTTCTTCAGGATATAATCATCCTGGTCATTACTAAAATTTCCACCTGCTTTTTCAAGTAATTTTCCCAGCCGGTTAAAAAAAACTCCTGTATATGTTTTATTATGACTTGTAAAACTGGCCAGGCTCCTAATCCCTAAACTAAAATCTGAAAAAAACTCAATCCTGTTACTTTTATAAAAAGAAAACCTTGTTACAGCCGCAAACTGCCAATGCTCAAAAAAAACACGGTTATCCTCTTTCCTTATGCGCCCAAAATAGTGATGATTAAAATCGAAACCCAACCACACCCTTTGCTCTTTCGATTTATCGATTTGCCATAAAAGAAAATGTCCGCTGCCATACCCAATTCCGGGCTTCCCGCCAGTTACATACACATCATCCGGTAAAATATGAATACCTGCAAATGGCGTCCACCAGGTAGCAGTTTTTATCTGCCTCAACAGGCCTGGCTCGTCCTGGGAAAAGCCACTTATTTTCAGAAAAGATAGTGCGACTAAAAAGATTATCTTTTTCATACATAAGCAGTTAAAAATCTTTTCTCCCTCAATTTACCCTAACACTTACATTTGCACAAGAGGAATTTAGCAGATGGATCGTTTCATTGTTTCAGCCCGTAAGTACAGACCACAGTTGTTCGACACAGTAGTTGGCCAGTCGCATATAACCACTACTTTAAAAAACGCTATCCGGCACAATCAACTGGCCCATGCTTTTTTGTTTTGCGGTCCACGCGGAGTGGGTAAAACAACCTGTGCCCGGATTCTGGCTAAGACCATTAATTGTGAAAGCAAAACCAAAGAAGGAGAAGCCTGCAATACCTGCCAGTCCTGTGCGTCTTTTAATGAAGGCACTTCACTCAATATTCATGAACTGGATGCCGCCAGTAACAACTCCGTAGATGATATCCGGACCCTGGTCGACCAGGTGCGGTTTGCACCACAGGCAGGTAAATACAAAGTATATATCATTGATGAGGTACATATGCTGAGTTCTTCGGCTTTTAATGCTTTTTTGAAAACGCTGGAAGAACCTCCTCCTTATGCTATTTTTATTTTAGCTACTACGGAAAAGCATAAAATACTACCCACTATTTTAAGCCGTTGCCAGATCTTCGACTTCAAACGCATTACCACCAACGATACGGTTGAACATTTGCAGGAGATATGTGATAAGGAAGAAGTAAAGGCGGAGAAAGCAGCGCTGCAGATCATCGCTCAAAAAAGTGAAGGTTGTATGCGGGATGCGCTTAGCATCATGGATAAGATCGTAAGCTTTACCAATGGTGAGCTGAACTATGCCAATACCCTGGAGCATCTCAATATACTGGATGCGGATTATTATTTTAAGCTGCTCGACTGTATGCTGGAACAGGATCTCGCCGGTGCCATGCTTTTGTATGATGGCATCAATCAAAAAGGTTTTGAAGGTGACCTGGTATTGAATGGCTTTGCCGAATTTATCCGCAATATTCTTGTTTGCAAAGATGTAAAAGCGGCGAACCTGCTGGAAGTAGTAGAAAGTTTTAAAGACAAATACATCGAAACTTCTAAAAAGGTATCAGTAGCCGTACTCATCAGTACGCTGAACATTCTGAATGAAGCCGAAATAAATTACAAAGCGGCACGTAATAAAAGACTGCATGTAGAATTGGTATTGATTAAACTCTGTTACCTGCAGCAGGCAATCGAACTTACTTCCGACGGAAGCGGAGTAAGTAAAAAAAAACTAATTGAATCCGCGAGGCCACTTGCTTTTAGACAGATTGCACCATTTGAGGCAAAAGAGAAAAAGTCAGAAGCAAAAAGTCCGAAGACGGATACAAAACTGCTCATTGAATCACCGGGTGTTAATAGCTATCGTGAAGAAAAAATAAAAGTTGCCGAAGAGAACGCCTCGTATGGTAAAAAACAACCAACATCCGGCGAGCTCCCAACTTCAAACCTCAAACCTCAAATCCCAAACAAAATATCCGCCCTTGACAAGATCCGTAAACAATACCAGGGTAATGGCACCTCGGCTAACAGTCATACCAATTATCCGTTGCAGACTGAAGCTTTGCAAACAGCCTGGACGGAATATATTCAAAAATTGAAAGAAGCAAGAAATCCTGCCGCGCAACCATTCGAGTTGGCTCAACTGCAAATAAAAGATGATAATTCTTTTGAAGTGGTAACGGCGAATAACATTGAACAAAAATTCATTGAGCAGGAACGTAATCATTTGTTTGCATTCTTACAGCAACAATTAAAGAACCGTTTATTGCAGTTCAATGTCATTATCAGCGAAACCCTGCAGGAAAGACCTGAGATTGACGCGCCGCTTTCTTCCAAAGAACAATTCATAAAAATGGCGGAACAATACCCGTTGGTAAAAGAATTAAAGGATCGGTTGAAACTTGATCTTGATTATTAAAAGACTGCCGGTCGGGCGCCATCAAAAATTGCTATGTCCGTGTCTGCTGATCACCAGCTCTTAATAAAATTATTTCAGCGTTGAAGCCCAAATATCCGTCGGTATATCATTCATCATTTTACCTTAATTTCGGTCAAAATTTAAAGCTACATGGCAGAAGTGATATTGATGCCCCGCCTGAGCGATACCATGACTGAAGGTGTGATCGCTGCCTGGCACAAAAAAGTGGGTGATACGGTAAAAAAAGGCGACTTACTTGCCGAAGTGGAAACAGATAAGGCCACGATGGAACTTGAGAGCTACAAAGACGGCACCTTATTGCATGTAGGTGGAGATAAAGGCAGCAAACTACAGGTAAATGACCTGCTGGCAATCATTGGATCTGCAGGCGAAGATGTTTCCGGCCTGATCGGCGGTGGCAGCGCATCTGCTGCAAAGACAGAAAAGAAGGAAGAGAAAAAAGAAACAAAGCCCCAAGCGGCAGCAGAACCTCCAACTTCAAATCTCAAACCTCAAACTTCTTCCTCTTCTCTTGATATTTCCAAAATGGAAGAAGTGGTGTTGATGCCCCGCCTGAGTGATACTATGACGGAAGGCGTTATAGCCGGGTGGAATAAAAACGTAGGTGATACCGTAAAAAAAGGTGAAGTGCTGGCGGAGATAGAAACGGATAAAGCCACCATGGAACTGGAAAGCTATAAAAACGGAAAGCTTCTGTACCAGGGTGCTAAGAAGGGAGAAAAAATTGCAGTCAATGATTTGTTATGTATAATAGGGGAAGAAGGAAAAGTAGATGTGAATGCGATTGTTGCTGCAGCTAAAGGTGGAGTTAAAGAAGTCGGAAGTCAGAAGTCGGAGAGTCAGGAGAAAACTCCCGCACTTCAAGAAGAAGTGGTAAGCCAGGAACAGGTAAGTTCATCAACTGAAAATGGCCGGGTAAAAGCATCTCCCCTTGCAAAGAAACTGGCGGCGGAAAAAGGAATTGATATTAAAAAAGTAAGTGGCAGTGGCGATGGTGGCAGGATCGTAAAATCGGATATTGATAATTTTAAACCAGCCGCAGTGGCCGCACAAACGGAAGCTGTTCCTGCTGCAAAAGCAGGAGGTGGCAGTGAAGCTCCGGGAGGTTTTAAAGACACTCCGGTATCGCAAATGCGGAAAGTTATCGCCAAACGTTTGGCGGAAAGTAAATTCTCTGCTCCGCATTTTTATCTTACTATGTCTATCGATATGGACGCAGCGGTAGCGGGTCGTGCGAAAATGAATGAAACAAGTAAAGTAAAAATTTCTTTCAATGACATGGTGCTAAAAGCCTGCGCCGTGGCGTTGAAACAACACCCTGCCGTCAACAGCAGTTGGTTGGGTGATAAGATCCGGACCAATTACGATATAAATATTGGCGTAGCAGTGGCCGTGGAAGATGGGTTATTGGTTCCCGTGGTACGTGCAGCGGATACCAAATCCTTGTCAGAAATAGGAGTTGAAGTAAAAAATTTCGCACAAAAAGCAAAGGATAAAAAATTGCAGCCCGCCGATTGGGAAGGAAATACTTTTACCATTTCCAATCTCGGCATGTTTGGTATAGATGAATTCACCGCTATCATCAATCCGCCCGATGCCTGTATTTTAGCGGTGGGTGGCATTAGCCAAATACCGGTGGTGAAGAATGGCGCAGTAGTTCCGGGCAATGTGATGAAAGTAACCCTTAGTTGCGATCACCGGGTAGTAGATGGAGCTACCGGGTCGGCTTTCCTGCAAACACTGAAAAGTTTATTGGAAGAGCCATTGAGAATGCTGGCGTAAAAGATTATTAAAGCATCTGAAATAATTATTGGAAAAATCCCGCTGAATAGCGGGTTTTTTTGTTTATGCAGTTTCTGTATCCCAATTCAATTTTAGTCGATGACTACTAATTCGAGGTAAATTTTATTTTCAGTAAGTTTTGAAAATTCAATATTACTATATTAACTTTACTTCATGAAATTAACAGAAGCCAAACAACAATTCATCAGCAGCTGGGGTGCTTTCGGCACCAATTGGGGTATCAACCGTACGATGGCGCAGATCCATGCTCTATTGCTGATAAGCCCTGACCCCCTCACCCAGGACGATATGATGGAAGAGCTCAATATCAGCCGGGGAAATGTGAATATGAATATCCGCGACCTGCTGACCTGGGGTTTGGCCGAAAGAGTGATCCTTCCTGGTGAAAGAAAAGAATACTTTTCCGCGGAGAAGGATATCTGGAAAGTGGTCAAACTCATCGTGAAGGAAAGAAAGAAAAGAGAACTCGAACCAATGTTGCAATTGCTCGATAAACTGGAAGAAGTTGAAGGAGACAAAAGAGACAAGAGCATTAAATCATTCGTAGATACCGTCAGCAGCATTAAGAAGCTCGGCAAGCAGGCTGATAAAACACTGGACACGATGGTCAAAGCGGAGGAAAGCTGGTTCGTAGGGGGATTGATGAAGCTCTTTAAATAAATTTTATGCAAAAAGTTTTTGCCCCGAATTGGCTGCACTACTTTATCGCGGGTATTTGGATTACAAATGGGCTTTTCTGTAAAGTGCTGACTCTTGTACCAAGACACCAGGAAATTGTCGCAAGAATTTTAGGCAGTGAACATGCACGACTCCTGACACTATTAATCGGCGCTGCCGAAATTGGGATGGCAATGTGGACACTGAGCGGTATGTGGAAACGATTTAATGTGGTCATACAAATTCTTGCGATTGCAACGATGAACACCTTTGAATTTTTTTTGGTGCCTGATTTGCTGTTATGGGGAAGAGCTAACGCCATTTTTGCTTTTGTTTTCATTGTTTTAATTTATTACAACGAGTTTCATCTCGTAAAAAAAAATCAACACGAAATATGCTCTCCTTTATAAAAAATCATCCCTTTGGTGTTGAAGCTTTTTTTAAAAGTTCTCTCGTTCTGACCTTTGCAATTCCCAAAGAGCAAATACAACATCTCATTCCTGATTGTTTGCAGTTAGACACTTTCAATGACAAATGGGCGTTTATTGCGGTTGCAATGGTTCAGACAAAGGATTTAAGACCAAAAGGGTTCCCAAAAATTTTCGGTAATGATTTTTTCCTTATCGGCTATCGTGTCTTTGTCAGGTTTACAAATAATGCAGGCAAAACCCTGAGAGGGTTATATATTCTCAAATCCGAAACAGACAAAAAGAAAATGCAATTTTTCGGTAATATTTTTACTCATTACAATTATACTACCACTGACATTAATCAGGTAAACAGGGACAATGCGACAGAAATATTTTCAATAAAATCCGGTTTTAAAATCCTGGTTGAAAAAACCTCTGATGAAAATATTTTTTTGCCTGACGAATCTCCCTTTCGCAACTGGAAAGAAGCAAGAAGATTTGCCGGACCTTTGCCATTTACTTTTACTTACGCTCCTGTTCAGAAGAAGGTTTTAATCATCGAGGGAGTCAGGGAAAATTGGACCCCAACACCTCTGAAAGTACTTAGTTATAGCTTCTCTTTTTTAGACAACATGAAACTGAATGAAATAAACCTGGCTAATGCTTTTATTATTGAAAGCATTCCCTATCATTGGAAAAAAGGTAAAATTGAACAATGGAAAAAAGAAGAAAGTTTCAAGGCGCTTTAAATATTTTAAGCTTTAACCGCCATTTTTACATATTGGGCCTTGGGGTTTTAGCGGTATTGATTGTCAGCCATCTGCTGATCGGATGGCCGGATATTCTTTTTTGGCTTACGGTAGCAGCTTTTCTGTATGGCTTTATAATGCCTTTGATTGTGTCTGCTTATGTATATGATTTTTCGGGTTATTACAATTTGCATTGGCTGAAAAATCTGATCAGCAATGATGAAAGGGTAAAACTGATCGTTAATATCAATGCCGGCTTTGACGAAACGAGCTTTATTATAAAAAACAAGTTTCCTCAGTCCGATCTAAAAGTGTTTGATTTTTACAATGCCAAACAGCACACTGAGCCAGCTATAAAAAGAGCCCGCAAAGTAAGTTTGGTATACCCGGATACACAACAAATAGCATCGAATCTGATACCTTTAAAAGACCACACCGCGGATATCATTTTTTTGCTGTCGGCAGCACACGAAATAAGGTCGAACGAAGAGAAAGTTCAGTTTTTAAAAGAATGCCATCGCCTGTGCAAACCCAATGGAAAAATAATTATGGTAGAGCACTTGAGGGATTTTCCGAATTTCCTGGCTTTCTCGCTAGGTTTCTCTCATTTTTTCTCCCGCCCTGTTTGGAAAAATGCTTTTGAACGTGCTGGCTTTTCTTCTTTTCAGGAAACTAAGTTCACAGCATTTATGTCAATCTTCAACTGTAATCCCTGACTCTTATTTGAATCATGACTTTTATAATAAAATGGAACTGTATCTTAAAATAACCGGCGTGCTTTTAATTGTCCTGTCATTAATTCATGCCATTTTTCCAAAATACTTCAATTGGAAACAAGAGCTAAAATCTCTAAGCATTATCAACAAGCAATTAATGTATGTGCATTCTTTTTTTATAGCGCTTGTAATTTTATTAATGGGAGTTCTTTGTTTGACTTCTGCGAACGAACTTATCGAAACAACATTAGGAAAACGAATGTCTTTGGGCCTTGGAATATTTTGGACGACCAGGCTTTTCATCCAGTTTTTTGGCTATTCTGCAATAGTTTGGAAAGGTAAAACATTTGAAACAACCGTTCACGTCCTGTTTTCATTGTTGTGGGCTTACCTTAGTATCATTTTTTGCCTTATTTATGTTGACTGATAATTATCGGGCATCTGGAAAAGCATCAATCGAAATTTAGTATGGTTGGTTGAATGGCTTGGCAATCAATTGATATTTGGATAGCTTTATATAATGAAAGAAATTAAAAAAACCCTGGTACTTGGTGCCTCCGATAATCCATCCCGGTATAGTTATCTTGCCATTCAGCGTTTAAGAAATCACGGTCACCCCGTAGTGGCCATCGGCCGTAAGGATACAAAAGTAGCCGATGTAAATATTACAAAAGAGAAAGAACCCATCACCGGTATTGATACAGTAACACTTTACCTGAATCCACGGCACCAGCAGGAATATTATGATTATATACTTTCTTTAAAACCCAAACGCATCATCTTTAACCCGGGTGCGGAAAACGATGAATTAATTGAGCTCGCTCAAGAAAAAAATATCAGCACCATGGAAGCCTGCACCCTGGTGTTATTATCAACGGGACAGTATTAAAATTTATCCCCCGAATATTTACTACTGTGTTAATCGTACTATCACCCGATTTGCACAACTTGTTGAATGGATTGCTTGGAGTTCTAAAAAACTTTTTGAAATCTTTGATCTCCGTCCCCCTCTGATAACTGCTGAAGGTTAAAACCACCTGAGCAAGCTAATTTCTATTTTTTAAAAATATCCAATGAACTACCTGAAACTTTCGGGCCCCGGCCTGTTATTTCTTATATGCTGTGCAACAGGTTTTGCTCAAAACAGTACTACTGTCAAAGAACCTGATTACAATAAGCCAGCTTTATTCGCGAATTTCCCTGACAAAATTCCCGTTACCATCGACGAGTTGAAAAATCTGTTCAGCAATGATGCAGCCAAAGGACAAGAGGCCGCTGTAAGTTTTGCCGACAGAAAACTCCCGGGTTTCAATGGAAAATTAGTTTCCCGAGCCAGTAAATATAATAACAGCATTCGAAGTGTTGTTATTCGTTCGACCCATTTCAACGGTGCCACGTTGACCCTTTCCTCATCCACTACCACTGATGGTGCGGCCCGTTATACAGGCCGTATCATCAGTTTTCAACATGGCGACCTGTTCGTATTGCAAAAAGAAAATGACCAATATTTTTTAATAAAGAAAAAATTTAATGAAGTGATCAGCGAATAAATTGATTTATCCGTCCTTTTCTTCCCAACCGAATCCTGTCCCTTTGAAAAACTAAATCCTTACCTATGAAATACCTGGTGCGATCATGCTGGTTGTTAAGCTCGCTGTTTTGCTGTTTTTTCTCTTCAGCACAGGTACCTGTATTAAGCAGTTACCCCGCTGCTTCCGCTACTATTTTTCTTGACTTTGATGGTCATACTGTTGATGGCACCAGTTGGAACTGGAGTGGCTCACCTATCGTGTGCGGCACATCGGGATTGAATGCAGCGGGCATAACGGAAATTTTTAACAGGGTCGCTGAAGATTATCGTCCATTCAATATTAACATTACCACTGATTCAACAAAATTCCTGGCGGCTCCCGCTGATCAGCGAATGAGAGTTATCATCACCACTTCTTCAAGCTGGTATGGAAGCACGGCCGGTGGTGTAGCATTCATTTCATCTTTTACCTGGGGTGATGATCATCCCTGTTTTGTATTTTCCGCTTTGTTAGGCTATAACGTAAAGAAAATTTCAGAAGCTGTGTCACATGAATCCGGTCATACGTTAGGACTGTATCACCAATCGCAATACGATGCCAATTGTTATAAGATCACGGATTACAATGCGGGAATTGGTACTGGTGAAATTGGCTGGGCGCCCATTATGGGTATCGCCTATAACCAAAATTTTACTTTATGGGCCAATGGCCCTAATACATTTGGCTGCACCAGCTATCAAAGTGACCTGGATATAATCACCTCCACTCCCAATAAATTCGGCTACAGGCAGGATGATCATGGCGATTCAACTACCAATGCAACGGCGGCATTATTTACCAACAACCAATTCGATATTAGTGGTATCATCCAGCAAAATACAGATGAGGATATGTTCCGGTTCACAATGCCATCCAAAGCGACTTTTAAACTAAATGCTACGCCATACAATGTAGGTACAGGTAATGCAGGATCTGATCTTGATATGCAGGTGACATTGTATAACGAGTCTAATACCGTATTGAATACATATAACCCCGGAGCCCTGTTAAATTCAGTGGCAGATACTATTCTCAATCCTGGTGTTTATTACCTGAAAGTAGAGGGAAAAGGTAACATGTATGCGCCGGCTTATGCCAGCCTGGGCTCGTATTCGTTAAAGGCAAATGTTGAAGGTGGTATCGTGTTACCCACACTACCCACACTGAAAATTAAATTGCTTGGATTGAATATCCCCAGGCTACAACAATTTAACTGGACGATTGATACGGATGATACGTTAACACGTCAAACACTGGAGATTTCAACAAATGGAAAATCATTCGTTCCTCTTGTGGAAATGGCGACGAGCGATCGCTCATATTCATATGATCCCATTTTAATTGACAATAATCAAAATCAATATCGTCTGAATGCCGTGTTTGCTGACGGTAGCCATCTATACTCAAATATTGTATCTCTTACAAAAAATGAAGTTGTCCACAAACCTGAAATTATGGGCAACGTTATCAATTCTGGCATCGTCTATGTTAACTCATCGGGAAATTACCAGTATACCATTTTTGATTATACGGGTAAAGTAATCACTGGTGGAAAATTGATCAATGGAATGAATAAGGTCAGTTTAAACAATAGCATATCCGGAATATATATCATACGATTTAGCGGTAATAACCAGCAATGGACTGATAAAATACTTCGTCAATAAACTCTTTTCCGTCCGCCACGGCGGACAATAATCCGTACCGTCCTTTGTTAATTGGAGGTTTTTCTATAACTTAGAAAAACCTCTTTTTATATGCGCTGGAGAAAATTTAATGGCGATACTATTGATCTTCCGATTATCAACGCAGTTGAAAATGCTATCAAACGTGAGACTGCAGCCGGTTTCAAGCTAAAAGTTTGCATCGGTACCGATTCGCAGGTAAAAGGAAAAGAAACGGAATTTGCGACCGTAATCGTTTTTCTAAGAGAAGGCCACGGCGGCTTTATGTTCATTCACAATGATAAAACCCACCATCAATTCACCATCAAAGAAAGAATGTTGATGGAAGTGGCTAAAAGCATTGAGATTGCATATGAACTATGCAACTTGTTTACTGTTTACAATGTAGAAATGGAAGTACATGCGGACATTAACACCAATCCGCATTTCAAGAGCAATGATGCATTGAAAGAAGCTATGGGTTATATTCTCGGAATGGGCTTTGCCTTTAAAGCCAAACCAGAAGCTTTTGCAAGCAGCAGTTGCGCCAATAAGGTTGTAAACTAACCCCTTTCTTCTACAAGGAATCATACAGGCAGAGCAATCTCTGCCAGGGAATTTGTCTCCCTTATTTTTATGCTCTATTCCGGTCTTGACATAAGATTATATTCACGCTTTTCTGAGCGCAAGCAAAGAACTACATATTTGTTCTTGTCTAAAATTCAAAAAAAAGAAAAAAGCGGGTATTCTATTTTACCAGTGATGTTGCAATAATGGACTTGTCAATGGGACTAATATTACTGGCAGTTTGTTTTGGTGAAGCAAGAAATGAAGCTGCAGCCGGGGAATCATGATTGAGTTTTTCAGCTTTTTTTGCATCCTCCTGGGCAAATGAAAAGATAGTAAGGGCGGCAATAAATAAAACAACGACTAAATTACGTTCAGATAATATTTTCTTCATATACTCAACCGGTTCGGGAAAGCAAAGAAACATATTTAATTTCAAAATAAAACACCAGTATCTAAATTAAATACCTGTAATCTTAAAGCCCTTACTAAGCCCCCCGATATAATTCAGCATAGCCTCACGTCCTTCCTTTGTCAAAGCTGAACTGACAAAATAAGGAGGAAATTCTTCCCAATATTCTTTCATTCCGTCCAAAAATGCTTTGACATTCCGGGTTGTCGCACCTGGTTTATTTTTATCGGACTTGGTAAAAACAATTACAAATGGTATCTCCCATTTTCCAAGATCATTTAAAAATTCATAATCGATCATTTGCGGTTCATGACGGCTATCTACCAGCACAAATAAACAAACGAGATTTTCTCTTTTCCGGATGTATCCTTCGATCATCTGCTCCCATCTCCGCCGGTCGCTTTGAGAAACTTTAGCATAACCATATCCTGGCAAGTCAACTAAGTACCATTTTTTTTTATCATTGGAAAAGACATCAAAATGGTTGATCAATTGTGTTTTCCCCGGCGCGGAAGAAGTTTTAGCTAATGTCTTTTTATTACAAAGCATATTAATCAGCGATGACTTACCCACATTACTTCGTCCTATAAAAGCATACTCTGCCCTGTCCGGCGGAGGGCATTGTTTGTAATCGGGACTGCTGATCACATATTTGGCATCATTAATTTCCATGAAGCTGCAAGATAGTGGATGTAAAAATAGTGTGACGCCGGAATTCGGTAGTGTTTCATTTGGGCTTTTAACAAGACCACCCCGAAAGAGTCCTTTGCATAGATGAACGCAGATGGACACAGATACATTTCTGTGTTTATTTGTCTTTATCCGTGGCGAAATCTCTTACCGTTTTGAATTTTCGGGGTGTCGGAGCTTTCTTATACTACTAAAATATAAGCCACGGATACACCGATAAGTATTGTAATCCGTGCATCTGTGGCTTAAACTTTTTAAACTGAAACGCTATCCGGGAATCAATTTCTGTTTTGCTGAAAATGAAAAGAGCTACCTTGGCAAAAAATTTTTATGCGTTGCTTCCTTCTATTTTTCGTTGCATCACTCCCGTTAATTTCCAATAGCCAAAATCTAAAATCAGGAGGAAAACTGGATCCCGAACAAGCTATTATGGATATCCGTCACTATACGCTTGCTCTGACGGTAGATCCCGCTCAACAAACAATTGATGGTTATACGGAAATTGACCTGCAACTTTCACAAACCGCCAACCGGCTGGTATTTGACCTGACTCAATTGTTGCAGGTAAAAAAGGTTTGGGTAAATAGCAAAGAGGCAAAACAGGAACATAAAGACAACAGGCTTTATATTACTTCCGGGTCGCCTTTTATTACTGGCAAAATAAAAGTAAAGATCGCCTACGGAGGTAAGCCCGGTATTGCTGAAAGGGCTCCCTGGATAGGTGGCTTTCAATGGGAAAAAGATTCAAAAGGCAATCCATGGATTGCGATGACCTGCCAGTCAGAAGGGGCTAAAATATTCTTTCCCTGTAAAGACCATCCCAGCGATGAACCGAATGAAGGCGCCGATCTTATCATCACTGTTCCTAAAGGATTGATTGTAGCAGGACCTGGCTTGTTGAAAAATGTCAGTCATAAAATGAATCAATCCACTTTTCATTGGCAAACAAATTATACCATCAGTAACTACTGCATACTTTTTAATATCGGAAAATATAAAGTAGCTAAAAGAATATATACTACTATTGATGGCAATAAAGTGCCATTAGAATATTATGTACTCGAAGAAAATATTGATAAAGCTGGAAAGCTTCTCGATTTGTTTGAGCAATCCTGTCATATACAAGAAAAATATTTCGGTGAATATCCATGGGTAAAAGAAAGAATCGCTGCATCAGAAACACCTCATCTCGGCATGGAGCACCAAACAAACATCGCTTATGGCAATAAATACCGTTACGAAAAAGTAGGCGGAAAAGACTTTGACTGGCTGTTGCATCATGAATTTGGTCATGAATGGTGGGCTAATAAAGTAACCAATCGCGACTGGGCGCATATGTGGATACAGGAAGGGATTTGCGTTTTTGGTGACGCCCTGGCGGTAAGAGAGCTGGATGGTGAAGAAGCATACCTAAAAAAAATGCGGCAAAATGCAAGATATGTCCAAAATAAATTACCTGTAGTCCAGGGTGATGAGATTGACTCTGACCAAACCTACCAGGGGGATATTTATGTCAAAGGAGCTTTCTTTATGCACACACTCCGTTATATGATGGGAGATGATATTTTTTTTCCAACACTAAAAAAACTGGCCACTGATCCGCAATACGTTTATGACAATACAGTAATAACAGCCGATGTTGAAAAACTATTTAGCGGCGCTTATGGTAAAACACTTCAACCACTTTTTCATCTTTTCCTGTACACCACTGATAAACTTGAAATAAGTGTAAAGCAAACGGAAGAAGATAAGTATGTTGTAAAGTTGCTGAATATTGATATGCCGCTGCCCATAGATGTAGTGACAGATACTGGAATGCAACGCATGAATATTGATACAAAAGGAATAACGGTAACAAGCAAAACATTAATTCAGGTTGACCCTAAAATCTATTATTTTAAAAAGGTGATATATGAATAGTTCGTGGTAAAAGCCGGTATCAAAAAACCCTGCCGACACTTACCTTTGCACTCCCATGTCAGAAACATTACCGCACGATCATATTATCCCTTACAAGGATTCTGAAAAAACTAAAAAGGAACAGGTAGCCGAAATGTTTGACCGGATCGCCGGCCGCTATGATTTTATGAATCGTTTCCTTTCCGCCCGGACGGATATAGGCTGGCGAAAAAAAGCCATCAGGCTGCTGGAAAAAGACAATCCCCGAACGATCCTCGATATAGCTACCGGCACAGCGGATATGGCTATCATGGCCTGCAAACTGCTTAACCCCGATCACGTTGACGGTATCGATATTTCCTCACAAATGCTAGAATTTGGGCGAAAGAAGATTGAAAAAGAAGGACTTGCCGGTAAAATCCAGCTACAGACAGGAGATTCCGAAACAATAAATTTCAGGGAAAACACGTTTGATGCGGGGATGGTGGCATTTGGCGTCCGGAATTTTGAAAACCTGGAAAAAGGATTGACTGAGATACTCAGGGTATTAAAACCAGGAGGGCAATTAGTGATCCTGGAATTTTCAAAACCGAAACAGCCCGTACGCAGTTTGTATAACCTGTATATGGGAATTGTAGCGCCTCAGTTGGCCCGCTGGTTCAAACAAAATAAAGAAGCGTATCAATATTTATGTGAATCAGCCAATGCCTTTCCTGACCGCCGGCACATAGTAGAAATTTTAAATAAAGTTGGTTATTCAAGTACCCGTTATAAATCGCTAAGCTTAGGAATATGTTGTATTTACTCAGGAAGAAAGCCCGTACTTTAAGATCTGAATTTTACCTGACTTTTGGATTGCTATTGCTTGCTCAAATATTACTGGCCCAGCCAAGAGATTTGAACCAGTATGACCATGATAGCAAACCTTATTATTTTGGTATTACGCTGGGAGCAAACATGTCAAGGTTTCAAACCAGTTTACATTCTCATTTTTTAGAAAACGATAGTGTGGCTGTTGCCGAACCAGTCAACTCCGGTGGCTTTGCTTTAGGCTTATTGGCTACGGGAAGATTATCGGATCGTTTTCAGCTTCGCTTTAATCCACAACTGTTGTTTACTGAACGCAGTATCTTTTATAAACTCAAACATCCTGAAGGCGGACAAACCGATATAACGAAAACAGTGGAATCTGTTATCGTCACCTTTCCAGTCCAGGTAAAATTGCAATCTGATCGTATCGGCAATTTTCGAGTCTATATGCTGACAGGCATAAAAGGTGATATTGACCTGGCCAGTAACGCCCGTGCAAAAAAAGCGGATGATCTCGTGAAAATAAAAAAGTATGACTACGGTGTAGAGCTTGGTGTGGGGTTTAATTTCTTTTTCGAAAGTTTCATCTTCTCTCCTGAAATAAAGATCAGCAACGGTCTGAATAATATTCACAGCCGTGATGAACGACTAAAATTCTCCAACGTATTTGACAAGATACAATCGAGGATGATCGTATTCAGCATACATATTGAGGGATAAAGGAAGTTCGGGGTCAGATCCCGATAGCTATCGGGACGGATGACTCTTCCACTGGAACCTAATTCGTGACCACCGTGTAATTCGTGGCTAAAAGTCAAACTCCCTCCTGTGCATATTCCATCTTACACCAAAGGAAACAATAGTGCTTTTTTGTGAAGTAACGGGTGCCGTTTTGGTATCCTGCTTTCTTACTACACCTGATAATTCAAAGAAGAGATTCTCTTTCCACTCGTAAGATAAAAGCAATGATCCATACATGACATTTGTTTTCCAACCGGAACCGATGCTAAACCCATAGTCGCTGGTTCGGTATGGCAACACGTGAGGCAGGAAAATATTACTGCCGTAGCTAACATTACTGGAATCCCTCCCCTGCTGGTAAAAAATAGCTTTGGCCTGTATCATCCATTTGGGAGCGGGTTGGTAACGGGCGGTACCAATCACTTCTTTGAAGTTGGCCATCAGCGGATGAGCTAATGGTTGATTATAGTGTGTATAATTAGCTACTGAATCACGATGCGAATAAGTAAAAGGGCGAACACGATTATGCTCCAGTTGCAGATCAAGATTTTTGATACCGAAGGCATCGATATATTTCGCTCCTATCTGTATCCCAAATTTATTGGCCCACCAGCCCCGGTTAGCTTTTATTTCAGATAATTTAAACTCATCCAGTATCAATTGTCCATACACCTGGAAACGTTTTGCCACATTGGCTTTCAGATCAAGCCCCACCAATGAATTATCCTGGCTTCCGTTCTGCTGTTCGATTGACCGGTAAAAAATAATAGGATTGAGGTACGAAAAATCAAACCGGTTTGGCCTGCCAAATACTACGGCTTCAAACAAGCCAACATTGAGCCATTTGGTGACGTTGATATCCAAATGATGCATTACGGTATATTTTTTCCCAATCAGTTTATCACCTACTCTTGCATCAGCATTTTGCACTTCCATAAACAGGTTCTGGTAATTGAATTTCCATATTCTTGTATTCAGCTTTAAGAAGAGATTGCTGTTGCCAAAATCACTGAGGAATAAACTGCGATAGCCATTACCAATAAAATTCTTGTCGTAACCAAAAGCCACATCAATATACTTAGTGACATTAAACGTAAAATAACCTCTCGCATCAAAATAATCAACACCACCTGCCGCTTTAAAAGGTTTATAAAAACCTTCCCCCGGAACCGCTTTACGATCAGTAATCCAGTGCTGCACATAAGCGGGATCCCTTTCCTGGTTATCGGTCATATAGACTGCGAAACCAATTTTATTCGCAATCCTTCCCCGAACAGTCAATCCTCTTGTATTTAAAAAAAGGGTCTGATCATTATCGCTCTCTTTGGAAACTACGTATTGAATAACAGGATTTATGACCAGGTCAAAATCATTTACATGCACTTCATATAAATTAGCCGGCGTGGTATAAAAGTTTTTCCAGATTGGTTTCTTGCTTTTATACTGTTGCCTTTCTTCGCCGGTAAGCCATTCGCTATTATTCAGGTAAAGACTTTTAAGGTTGTAAGCATCCACTTTTGACAGGGAGTTTATATCTCTTTCCCGCAGATAGCTTCTTACACCATTGATCGCATACTTACTGCGGTTAAAGTATTTTGTTTTGGAAAAATTCAGGACGGAGTCATTCTGGCCCTTTATTTCCAGCCTTTCGAGCAAAATATTCGATTTATCACCCTGCGGGAGATAAGTAGTTTGAGCAATACCGGCAAAGGGGAAAAGAATTAAGAGTAGTCTTAAAATGGTTTTTTTAAATTGCATAGTTAAGGATTAATCCGGGTTAGTTATTATGCAAATATATCTGATAAAAAACATACTGGTCGTTAATGAAGGAAAGATTCAGGCCGCCGATGTATTGATAAAGAATGGTCGTATCGATAAGATAGAATTACGAATTACACGAAGCGACACGAATGTTACCGAAATTGATGGTACAGGCAAGTACCTGATGCCCGGCGCCATTGATGACCAGGTCCATTTTCGTGAGCCAGGGCTTACGCATAAAGCCACGATTTATACAGAAGCGAAAGCCGCTGTGGCTGGTGGTGTTACCAGTTTTATGGAAATGCCCAATACCATTCCTCCTGCATTTACGCAACAATTACTGGAAGATAAATACAGTATCGCGGCACAAAATTCACTGGCCAACTATTCTTTTTATATCGGTACTTCCAATGAAAATGCGACGGAAACATTAAAGGCTAATGAAAAAAAGAATGATATCTGCGGCATCAAAATATTCATGGGCTCTTCTACCGGTAATTTATTAGTCGACAATCCGTTGGTATTGGAAAAAGCTTTCAGCGAAAGTGAATTGCTGATAGCCACTCATTGCGAAGATGAAAGGGTCATTAAGCAAAACCTGGAAAGGGTAAAAGCGGAAAACAGGGAATTGACAGCGAAGGATCATCCGATAATCAGAGACGAAGAAGCCTGTTTTGAATCGTCTTTTTATGCGATTCAACTGGCTAAAAAATACAATACCCGCCTGCATATCCTGCATATCAGTACGGAAAAGGAATTGCAACTTTTTAGTAATTGGTTGCCTTTGAAAGAAAAAAGAATAACAGCGGAAGTTTGTGTCCACC
Source organism: Chitinophagaceae bacterium (assembly GCA_040007815.1). Classification (GTDB taxonomy): domain Bacteria; phylum Bacteroidota; class Bacteroidia; order Chitinophagales; family Chitinophagaceae; genus Terrimonas_B. The sequence goes on along the minus strand of JBDTUH010000018.1, from coordinate 113,483 downwards.
ATTTACATTTCACCAGTGATGATTATGAGCGATTGGGCAATAAGATAAAATGCAATCCAGCTATTAAAGCTCCGCATAATAAAGAAGCACTTTGGAAAGCATTGCTGGATGACAGGCTGGATGTGATAGCTACTGATCATGCGCCACATACTTTGGAAGAAAAGTACCTCATCCCCAGCCCTTCTCCCCGTGGGGAGAAGGGAGATTATGAAAAAGCACATGCCGGGTTGCCATTGGTGCAGCATCCGTTGTTGTTAATGTTATATTACTATAAACAGGGGAGAATTTCCTTGGAAAAAATCGTGCAGAAAATGAGTCATGCTGTAGCGGATTGCTTCCAGGTAAAAGAAAGAGGCTATATCCGCGAGGGTTATTATGCCGACCTCGTGATTGTTGATACAAATGCAGTAACAAAAGTTTCTCCCGGCAATATTTTATACAAATGCGGCTGGAGTCCATTGGAAGGGTTTGAATTCCCAGCTACCATTACACATACTTTTGTAAATGGTCATTTGGTGTATGCCTGTCCCGCTGAAAGCGGGAGAAATGATGTATGGAATACGATATGGGATGAATCTAAGTATGGAGAAAGATTAAGATTTGACAGATAAACCCCCATCCCCTAAAGGGGTGTATGGGAAAGCTCTATTAAAAAAGCAATCTGAATATGAATTTAAAAAATCCTCTGAATTCTTTAATACATTTAAAATACCCTTTTAGGGGATAGGGGTATGAAAATTGACAATATCTCATTTAATGACATTTCGATCTTCCACCAGGAAGAGGAATTCTCCATTTTTCATAAACTGAATTTCACCCGAACCCTTGGGGGAAAGGAATGGCTTCGTAAATTTTTCACGGAGCCTCATAGCGATCTTAAAAGGATCGTTGGTATACAAAAGGTCATCCGCACTTTACTGGAACATGTAAATGACTGGCCACCGGATATCTCTAATGGCACCGTACTGGTAATGGACCGGTTCATGGACTATGCGCTTGATCCGATCAGCGAACGATCCGGTTCCTTCAATAACATTTTATACAAATGGCTGCATAGTGAAGACTATTCGATGGTCAAATATTCGGTACCGCATTTTGCCGATTTTTTCAGGGGCCTGAAAGAAATCGCCTCATTGCTTAACGATCTCGACCTGCCTTCCAATATCGGTATTTATATTGAGCGCATCAACCAAATACTAAAACACGAACCACTTCGAGTGTTGTCCGAAACAAAAAGAGGTCAGAAATTCACTATACGGCAGAATCTATACTTTGGGCAAAATCTCCGGAACCGTTACAAGATCAATACACATGAACTAATAGATATTTTCAGCAGACTGGATGCCTGGTATTCGATGGCAGTAGCGGTAAAAACTTATAAACTTTCTTTTCCTGAATTTATTGAACAGGACACTCCGCTGGTAGAAGCAAAGGGGCTCTATCATATTTTAATCCCCCACCCGGTGGCTTATGATCTGCTGATGAGTCCAGAACATAATTTCGTTTTTCTTACCGGCGCCAATATGGCCGGCAAAAGCACCCTGATAAAATCAGTAGGTTCTGCTGTATTCCTGGCGCATATTGGTATGGGAGTTCCGGCAGCGAATATGCGGCTTACATTATTCGATGGCCTGTTAAGTAATATTAACGTGGTAGATAATATTGCGAAAGGCGAAAGTTTTTTCTTTAATGAAGTACAACGTATAAAAAACACCATTGATAAAATAAATAATGGGAAAAAATGGCTGGTGCTGATTGATGAACTTTTTAAAGGAACCAATGTGCAGGATGCCATGAAATGTTCACTAACCGTTATCAAAGGCCTGATAAAGATCAGGACATCACTTTTTATATTATCGACCCATCTTTATGAAATAGGGGAAGAGTTAAAAACTTATCCTAATATTTCCTTTAGATATTTTGAAACCGTTGTAAAGGATGAGCAATTGGAATTTAGTTACCAGTTAAAGGAAGGCATAAGCAACGATCGTATCGGGTATGTCATCCTGAAGAGGGAGAAAGTGGTGGAAATGCTGGAGAAATTGTAACCCCCATCCCTAAAGAGCAGTAATTTTTTCTTCAAAGAGAAACATTTATCTTTTCAAAAAAAACCAATGCGAATATTGCTTTTTACATTGCTGATCATTCCGTCGATTATTTCCAATGCCCAGGGAGGCATTGATGTATTACACTACCAATATGAGATCGGGCTGAACGACAGTAACGACACGATCAATGGAAAAGCGTTGATAACTTTTATCTTTAATGAACCGGGTTCATCCGCCAGCTTTGACCTGGCCGGCATAAAAAATGAAAGGGGAATGAAGGTGATCAGCGCCTCCTTTGTTAATCGCAGTTCTCAAGTACCCGTAATCGGGCATGTCAACGATAAACTTATTATACAATCACCCGGTTCCTATAAAAAAGGAGATACGGCCGCTGTTTATATTTCATACAAAGGCATTCCCTCCGATGGCCTTATCATTTCCAAAAACAAATATGGTCATCGTACTTTTTTTGCCGACAACTGGCCCAACCGTGGTCATAATTGGTTGCCCTGCGTAGATGATCCTGCTGATAAAGCTTCTGTTGATTTCATTGTAACCACCCCGCAGCATTACCAGGTGGTGGCAAATGGCATTCTTGTTGAGGAAACCAATCTTTCCAATGATAAAAAATTAACCCATTGGAAAGAAGATGTTGCAATAGCAACCAAAGTAATGGTAATAGGTGTTGCTGATTTTGCCGTTAGTTTAGCTGGAACGCTGGATAATTGCATTCCTGTTTACAGTTGGGTATACCCCGAAGAAAAGGATAAGGGTTTTTATGATTATGCCCAGGCCATGGAAATACTTCCCTTCTTTATTAAAAATGTTGGGCCCTATGGTTATAAAAAATTAGCCAACGTACAATCCAAAACCACTTTTGGAGGGCTGGAAAATGCCAATACGATTTTCTATCATGAAAACTCTATTGATGGAACAAGGAAGTCAGAAACTTTACTATCCCATGAAATAGCTCACCAGTGGTTTGGGAATATGGCCACGGAAAAAAGTTTTGCGCATCTCTGGCTTAGTGAAGGATTCGCCACTTATATGACCGTGTTGTACATGGAAAATAAACATGGAGCCGACACGGCCCGGAAAATGCTGGAAGATGACAGGCTGCAGGTTATTGAATTTGCAAAAACCAGTGATCGCTCCATAGTGGACGAAACAAAAGACCCCATGGAATTATTAAACGCTAATAGTTACCAAAAAGGAGGCTGGGTATTACATATGCTGCGCCGGCAGTTAGGTGATTCTATCTTCTGGAAATCTGTCCGCAGCTACTATGCCGCTTATGCAGGTAAAAACGCAGATACCAAAGATCTTCAAAGTATTTTTGAAAAAATATCCGGTAAGAATCTTTCTGCTTTTTTTCAGCAATGGCTTTATACGCCTGGTGTACCAAAACTGGAAGTAAGCTGGAGTTACTTACCGGGTGAGAAAAAAATATCTCTAACGATAAAACAATTACAAAAAACTCCTTTTTCATTTCCACTGGACCTGCAATTAAAAAATAATACCGAAACAAAAACACTTAATATCACAAAACAGGAAGAAACATTTGTCATCGCGGTAAAAGAAAAACCGGTTAAACTTGTTTTGGATCCAAACACTTCTTTATTATTTACCAGCACAATTATAGAAAAGAAATGAGCCTCTATTATAAAAAATGAGCCAGTACTAAAAGACATTTATTTTCCATAAAACCCCGCAAAAATCCAATAAAACACGTCGGTGCCGTTGATACATTTTCTCTAACTTCCGTCCGATAACCATCGGATCATGCTTGTAAAAACGTTTGGGAGCGCAGTTTACGGTGTAGAAGCTATTTCCATCACCATTGAAGTCAACTGGATTCCTTCTTCCGGTAAGGATCCGATGATCGTTGGCTTGCCTGACAATGCTGTCAAAGAAAGCATGCAGCGGATTGAAAGCACTTTCAAAACAAACGGCTATCAATTGCCCAGAACAAAAATCGTCGTTAACCTTGCTCCCGCTGATATTAAAAAGAGCGGAACTCCTTTTGATCTGCCGATCGCTTTGGGAATATTAGGCGCTTCCGAACAATTAGAAAAAAGCGAAGCCATGTGTAACTATGTTATCATGGGGGAACTCAGCCTGGATGGAGAAGTAAGACCTATCAAAGGCGCATTGCCCATCGCCATACAGGCAAGAAAAGAAGGCTTTAAAGGATTGATCGTTCCAAGAGCTAATGCAAAAGAAGCGGGTATGGTCAACAACCTTCATGTGTACGGCGTAACGCATATTAAAGAAGTCATTGATTTTTTTAAAAATGATGAAACAGGCTTAGAACCTGTTCTCATTAATACAAGAGAAGAATTTTTTCATTCGCAGTATGATTTTGAAATAGATTTTACCGATGTAAAAGGACAGGAAAATATCAAACGGGCGTTGGAAATAGCAGCTGCGGGCGGACATAATGCTATATTGATCGGACCACCCGGCGCAGGAAAAACAATGCTGGCGAAAAGATTGCCCACGATACTTCCACCGCTTTCATTACAAGAGGCATTAGAGACTACGAAGATTCATTCGGTCGCCGGTAAGCTGCCTGAAAATTCAACCCTTGTTTCCAAACGTCCCTTTCGTTCACCGCATCATACTATTTCTGATGTAGCATTGGTGGGTGGCGGTGGCATTCCGCAACCCGGTGAAATTTCACTGGCACATAATGGTGTTTTGTTTTTAGATGAATTGCCGGAATTCAAGCGAACCGTTTTGGAAGTCATGCGTCAGCCCATGGAAGAAAGAAAAGTCAGCATATCAAGAGCTAAGGTGGCGGTAGATTTTCCCGCGTCCTTTATGCTGATCGCATCCATGAATCCCTGCCCTTGCGGATTTTATAATCATCCCGACAGGGATTGCACCTGTCCGCCGGGAACCGTTCAAAAATATCTAAACAAAATATCAGGGCCGCTACTTGATAGAATTGACCTGCATGTAGAAGTAACACCGGTAGCCTTCAGTGAGCTATCATCCATTAAACAACAGGAGAATTCCGCAACAATCCGTGATCGTGTTATCATCGCAAGAGATATACAGGCAGAACGATATAAAACCAATCCAGGCATTTATTGCAATGCGCAGATCAGCAGTAAGATGCTAAAAGAGATTTGCGTGATCAGCCAGGTGGGCGCCAATTTGTTGAAGGCGGCTATGGGAAAATTGAATTTATCCGCCCGTGCATACGATCGTATTTTAAAAGTATCCAGAACGATCGCCGATCTTTCCGCCAGCAATGAAATAAAACCGGAGCACTTAGCAGAAGCTATACAATACCGGAGTTTGGACAGAGAAGGATGGGCGGGATAGACGCCGGCGGAATGATGCATAATGTTCATACTTCAAAACTTATAGATCTATTTACGCCCGTGCTTCATAAAATAAATCACCGCATCCCTGATATCATTCTTCAAAGCAAAGCCCTTAAAAGCTATCGGAGTGCAATAAGTAAATTGCTTCAGAAATTCAAGATTGCTTTCATTGCCCTGCGCTACATATGCAGGGAGTATTATTTTATACATTCTTTTTTTATCAAGTAATTTATTGCCGATATACCACTGCCCCTTTTTGGTCCTGGCAGGTTTACGAAAGGAAGCCCGGGCCATTTGAAGATAACCCCCGCTATTCTTATTGGTGATGGTACCGATGGTCAATACTTTCTCCAGCACATCTCCTTTCAGGTGCATGATCACCAGTCCTCCTCCAAAAGGAAGTGAACGTAATACATCGTATTGCGTGATGACACCCTTTAGCTGATCATCCACTCTCAGGGAACCGCTATTGTACAGCGCCATATCCACAGAACTGTCGCAGCTATAAAGAGCATTGCTGATCAGTTGTGTATAATTGGTGACGTGATTGCGTATTTCACTTTCCCTGCCGTCGAGCGGGGTTTTAGTAAACAGGAGTGAATCATAAGGATCGTATCCCATGTCTATCATGGCGCTATCAGCAAACTGCATCCATCCCTGGACCACTGCGTCAACCGCCGGATCAAAGGCAACAGATTCATCTATCATTTTCAGATCCGAGCGGATGCTTACCTTTTTGGAGACCGTATCATACGTCACTGTATGTATATAAACAGATTTTGCATTGGCATCCGCTTTATAAATGGGAACATCGCCCACTTTATCGGACGATGCTATATGTTCATGTCCACCCATGATAAGCTGTAAGCCCGGCACCCGTTGCGCTAATTGTTTGTCCATTCCAATCTCAAGATGGGTAAGCGCCATAATAATATCGCATCGGGGCCTGAGTTGCTGGTAAGCCGCATTCACCGCGGAATCCAGATCGTTGTATATAACAGGCTGCGTTTTATTGAATGGTAATGTGGCGCCAATAATGCCGAGCCTTATTGATTGCCCGCCGGGAAAATGGAAGGTATGAATGGCATAAGGGTGTATGGTATCCGCCAAGCCATTCTTTATTTTTACAAATGGAGCATTACCGGCCAGCGATACATTTGAATTGACCCATGTAAAATCCGATTCATTGATGCGTTTTGCCAAGAGATCAAGGCTTATATCAAATTCATGATTGCCGAATGTGACATAGTCAACCCCCACCCGGTTCATTACATCCACCATCTGGCCGCCGCTTACCTTCATCTTTTTGTTTTCCGTACTGTCAAAGTATGGCAGGGTGCCGATCAGCGAAGGGCTTACAAAATCACCAGCCAATACTGTGATGGTATTAGGGTCCTGCTGTAATAATTGTTTTCTTACCGTTGCCACTCTTGCCATGCCTCCGCGGGTGCCTCCTTCCAGCGGAGCTATTTCATACACATCATTGAGCTGAAGAATAGTAAAACTTAATTGTCCCGGATGCTGAGCAAAGCCGGACAGGGTAATAACTATAAAGCTTAAGCTGCTGATTATTTTTTTCATACCATCAATTGAGACCCGATTATACGAACAATTTTGGTTATCCGGAGCCGTTTGGTTTGAGATTTCACCTTTGGTGTGTTTTCTTTATCCGTGTTTCCCCCCTACCGGGTCGTCTCCTGATCCGATCGCTACCTGGTTCTCAGATCCGCCACCCGGCTGCTATCTTGTCATTTTTCCCGAACTTGTACGATGTTTGAGTGTTAGTATCCTTTACCAATCCCGGAATCTTTTTATGAAGATATTACTGCATTATTTGAAGCCTCATAAATGGCTGGTTGTGCTTGTACTTACGCTAGCCGCTATCAATATAGGTTTTTCGTTAATTGATCCCATTCTTTTAGGGAAACTTATTAATCTCGCCGCCAAAAAAGTGAACGCCCCGGATAATTTCGGATGGGACCGGTTTTTCAATTCTTTTTCCTGGGCCAATCCAGGCGTTTGGCTGATAGTAATTTGTTCCATTTCTGTGGCCATGGTCAGTCGTATCGCGAAAAACTTCCAGGATTATTTTTTGAATTTAGTGATACAGAAATTCGGCGCCAAAGTTTTTACCGATGGTTTGCAACATGCGATGAAATTGCCTTACCAGCAATTTGAAGACCAACGTAGCGGTGAAACTCTTTCGATATTAACCAAGGTAAGAAGTGATGTAGAAAAATTCATGATCAACTTTATTAATATTTTATTTGGCGTGATCATCGGAATCGTATTCGTATTCGTCTATGCCGCCATTTTTATTCACTGGAGCATACCGGTGGCTTATCTTGTCGGGATCGCCCTGCTTACCGTGATCACGAATGCGCTGAGTAAAAAGATCAAGATCATCCAAAAAAATATCGTGGGGCAAACGACGGCATTAGCGGGTTCCACTACCGAATCGCTACGCAATATTGAACTGGTCAAAAGCCTTGGTCTTACGCGGCAGGAAGTAGAACGGCTTAATAAGAATACTTACAAGATCCTCGGCCTGGAACTGACCAAAGTGAAACGTATAAGAAGTATCAGTTTTGTACAGGGCACTATGGTGAATACATTGAGGCAGGTGATCCTTTTTATTTTAATGTGGCTGATCTTTAAAAATAAAATGGATGCGGGCCAGTTAGTGACCATGCAGATATTTTCTTTTTTTGTATTCGGTCCCTTGCAGGAAATAGGAAATATACTTTTGTCTTACCGGGAAGCAGAAGCTTCGCTGAATAATTTTGATAGCTTGATGAAGAAAACACCGGAGCTTGATCCCGTTAATCCAAAACCGCTTGGCAATATCCAGACCTTATCTTTTAAAAATGTAGCTTTTCAACATAAGACCGCTTCTCAAAAAGCTATTAACAATATAACCTTTGATGTAAGTGTCGGCGAAACCATCGCTTTTGTAGGACCGAGCGGCAGCGGTAAATCGACACTGATGAAATTGTTAGTAGGGCTTTACCGCCCGCAGGAGGGAAAGATATTGTATAATAACTTAGATGAAACGGAAATAATTTTTGATGATCTGCGCAACCAGATCGGGTTTGTAACGCAGGATACCAATCTTTTCTCCGGTACTATCAAAGAAAATCTTTTGTTCGTGAACCCTTCGGCTACCGAAGAAGAAGTGATGGACGCCCTGTATAAAGCCGCCTGCCAGAATTTATTATCGAGGGCGGAAAAAGGATTAGAGACCATGATCGGCGAAGGAGGTTTGAAATTATCCGGTGGGGAAAAACAACGATTGTCTATTGCGAGAGCTTTACTTCGCCAACCCAAACTCTTATTGTTTGATGAAGCTACTTCCGCATTGGATTCATTAACAGAAGAAGAGATCACCGATACCATCCGTGATATTTCCCTGCAGGGAAACCAGATCACTATATTAATCGCTCACCGGTTGTCCACGATCATGCATGCGGACCGGATCTATGTACTGGAAAAAGGAGATGTGGTGGAAACAGGAACCCATGAAGCCCTGCTGCAGGAAAAAGGTTTGTATTATGCTATGTGGCGCCAGCAGATCGGCGAAAGAAAAACAAAACTACTGACCGCTTAACCTCCCGCTATGTCGTTTCTTTCATTCCTGGGATTGGGTCCCGATACAATCAAAGAAGCTTTACGTAACGGCGCCGTGATCATCGATGTAAGAACGGCCAATGAATTTGACATGGGAAAAATTCCCGGTTCGGTTAATATTCCTGTGGACCGTATTACTATCAATTCAAAGAGAATAAAGGGAATGAATAAGCCTATTATCTTTTGCTGTAATTCCGGTCACCGGAGCAGCCAGGCGATGACGATCATGAAAGAAAAGGGATTGAAAGAAGTATATATGGTGGGTAACTGGGAGAGGCTTTTGAGAATAGTGAACAGTCTTTATTAGCCTTGGCGTATACGCCATTTTCTTCTATGTTTAACAAGAGGCTATTGTTGGTAAGAAAATACAAGCACACGGATAATGCGGATGGGATGGATGGCCACGGATTTTTTATCCTGCTTCGCAGTATAAACGAGATGAAACCGGCAGTCGTTATCAATTGCTGATTTTTTATTGGAAAAAGAAAGGTTCCATGCTTATGAGCCGGAACCTTTTATTAAATCTTTTGAGAAGCCCAAATCTGTTTATCGATTTCTATTGTTTTACCGCTGCGATGCCGGGAAGGGTTTTTCCTTCAAAATATTCGAGCATGGCGCCGCCGCCGGTCGATACGTAGCTTACTTTATCGGCCAGGTGAAACTGGTTGACCGCCGCCACCGAATCACCTCCACCAACTAAGGAGAACGCACCATTTTTTGTTGCATCCGCTACCGCCAGGGCGATGGCTTTTGTACCGTGCTGAAATTTCTCCATTTCAAAAACACCCATGGGGCCGTTCCATAAAATCGTTTTGGAACGGTGAATCACGTTGGAGAACTGCGTCACCGCATTGGCTCCTATATCGAGACCCATCCAGCCATCGGGTATATTGTTGCTGGGCGCCACGGACACATCGGCATCGGCCGCGAATTTATTCGCAATCACCGAGTCGGAAGGAAGATGAATGCAAACACCTTTTTCTTCGGCTTTTTTTATCAGCTTGAGGGCGGTGTCAATCCTGTCGTCTTCACATAATGAATTACCTATTTTTCCTCCTTCGGCTTTCATAAAGGTATATGCCATGCCGCCACCAATGATGATGTCGGTAGCCTTATCCAGCAGCATTTCAATGATCAATATTTTATCCGAAACTTTGGCGCCGCCAATGATCGCCAAAAAAGGTTTTTCAGAATGATGCAATACTTTTTCGGCACTGGCCACTTCGGCTTCCATGAGCAAACCAAATATTCTTTTTTCGGGAGCAAAGAATTGCGCAATGACGGCTGTTGAGGCGTGGGCCCTGTGGGCGGTACCGAACGCATCATTGACCCAGATATCGCCCAGCTTCGCCAGCTTTTCGGCGAATTTCGCATCGCCTTTTTCTTCCTCTTTATAAAAACGGAGGTTCTCGAGTAGTAAGACTTCGCCGGGACGCATCATGCCGGCAGTGAGATAAGCCTGCTCACCGATACAATCGCTGGCAAACAGGACCGTTGCACCACCGAGGAGCTCACTTAAATGTTTTACGAGGTGTTTTAATGAATATTTTTCCGAGGGTCCGTCTTTGGGGCGACCAAAGTGCGACATGAGGATGGGCATTCCCCCATCACTGATAATTTTTTTAATCGTAGGGATGGCGGCCTGCATCCTGTTGTCGTCCGTTATTTCAAATTTATCATTCAGCGGGACATTAAAGTCGACCCTTACCAATACTTTTTCACCGGCGAAGTTGTGATCGGAAAATTTTGACATATTTACACTTTTAAAGAATTATTATTTTTTGTCAGCGTGGTGTTTTTCAAACAAAAGATATCCTTCCACTACGGACATCACTTCCTCCGTCACATCTTTTCCGCCCCGGTAATTGGTGCGCAATGCCTGCCAGGTATATTTAGGGCCAAAGGGTATGCCCCACCAGCCTGCCAAGAAAGAGATGGTCGTAAATAAAAAACTTTTCCTGATTGAATTTTCACCGGAACGAATCAAGTACACTCCCGAGGTATCGCGCAGCGTAATGATCAACAGCGATATGGTGCAAGCAAAATAGACGAATCGCCCCCCGTCTTCCACGGCCTTTTGCAGCTCAGCGGCCGAGAGGCCATCAATATTTTTAATCTTCATAAACAGCGCCGCAACATAATGAAAACCGTAATGATCGCAACAGAAAGTTATCCCGCTGCAATGATTACGGCTGTCTATACCTATTTCTTATTTGCTTATCAGTTTGGCAAAATAGTGAACGGTACGAACCAACTGGCTTACGTAACTCATTTCATTGTCGTACCAGCTTACTGTTTTTACGAGCTGTGTATCGCCGACTGTTTGTACCCTTGTTTGGGTAGCATCGAAGAGAGAACCGTACCTGATACCAATGATGTCGCTGCTCACAATTTCATCTTCGGTATACCCAAAGCTTTCATTAGAAGCGGCTTTCATGGCGGCGTTGAGTTCCTGCACGGTTGTTTTTTTGCCGAGTATGGCGGTCACTTCCGTTAATGAACCCGTCAATGTAGGTACCCTTTGCGCAGAACCATCGAGTTTTCCCTTGAGGCTTGGGAGTACCAGGCCGATCGCTTTGGCGGCACCGGTACTGTTGGGCACAATATTTTGCGCCGCCGCCCTGGCCCGACGGAGGTCACCTTTCGGATGGGGTGCATCCTGGGTATTCTGATCGTTGGTATAGGCGTGAATGGTAGTCATGAGACCATTTACGATACCGAATTTTTCTTCCAATACCTGTGCCATCGGCGCGAGGCAGTTGGTAGTGCAGGAAGCGCAGCTAATGATGGTTTCGCTGCCATCGAGTATACTATGATTTACATTGAAGACGATTGTTTTAAGATCACCGGTAGCGGGTGCAGAGATTACGACTCTTTTGGCACCAGCCGTGAGGTGAGCCGCCGCTTTATCTTTATCTGTAAAGAAGCCGGTACACTCGAGTACCACATCCACTTCGTGGGCTTTCCAGGCTATTTCGGCGGGATTTTTCTGGGCGTATATTTTTACTTCGTCACCATTAACAACTATGGAATTTTCGGTGGCTTTTACATCGGCGTCGAAACGACCCTGGGCGGTATCGTATTTTAAGAGGTGGGCCAGTACACTGGGACTGGTGAGGTCATTGATAGCGACCACGTCAATACCTTCCATTTTATATATCTGGCGATAAACGAGGCGGCCGATTCTTCCGAAACCATTGATAGCTACTTTAACGGTACTCATAGTTGTTAGAAAATTTTAATTTAAAAATTGCCGGGCGAAGGTACATTAATGCAGTTGATTTCAATACGATTTGCCCGGAGAAAGAAAGAGGCGGCAAGCGAGTGAAAAAGTTTTGGCTAAAAAGCCACACCCTCCTATCTTTGCCGTCCTTTAAAATGGCGTTAGCAAACACTAAAGCCGGCAAAAAGGCCCGTTCGTCTAAGGGTTAGGACACCACCCTTTCACGGTGGTGATACGAGTTCGAATCTCGTACGGGCTACTACCAATAACAGTCTCATAGAATGAAAGTTCATGAGATTTTTTTTGCGCTACCCCCAATCCCCAGTGACGAGTACTGACACCTCCAATTTAGTTGATGTTAATATTTGAAAGGCCTGAGTGGGCTTTGAGTGGCCTTTGAGTGGGCTGTGAGTGCTGGTTGCTCCCCGTCATACCCCTCCCTCAATGACGGCTTTGTGCTTCGCAAGGAAGGTTGACAAATATCAATATTGGAGAAAATCTTTGACCAGTTCTTCATCAATACCGGTGAAGACACAAAACTCTTTGACGGTAATAAATTCGTGGGGTTGTTTGCTGAAGGCTTCCCTGATCTTTTGTAATAAACGTCTTGCGGTGCGATCGCGACGGCCCGTGATGTTTTCTACGTCGCGCGGGTAGAGGACTACCCTTTGTGGTACTTTTTTAATGGCGGCCATAGGGTGGAACTGCAATGCAGTGGTTTTAGGTTTAATGGCGAAGCAGCAGCTTCATCCGATACCTAAAGTAGCTATCGTAAAAAATTGAGGGGTTGATAAATATCAATTAATATCTGAGACTACGAATGCGGCTAAGTGTTTCTTCTGATACGCTTAAATAAGAGGCTATATATTTAGCCGGAACCCGCAGGACGAGGTCGGGAAAATGCGTCATCATGTTTTTATACCTGTCCTTCGCCTGTCGCATACGGATAAATTGCAAACGCTGTTCACTTAAGAGGTAGGATCTTGTAATCAATACCCGGGCTATAATGTTGAGCTCTGCAAAATGCTTATATGCGAATTGAAGTTCATCAAAGCAAATGGAGAAAACAAGTGAGTTTTCAATGGCCTGGATAAATTCCGCTGATTCCTTTTGCTGAAAGAAACTGGTTCCAGCAACCATCAAATCTCCTTCCTTCATGAATTTGGAAGAAATTTCATGACCGCCTTCGATGTAGTAACTGCGTAACAAACCTTTATTTATAAAATATACGTGACGACTGATCTGACCAGCCTGGAGCAAATGTCCTTTGCGGTGGATGGTACGTGTTTTGAGATTTGCCATAAAATATTCTTTGAGATCAGCAGACAAAGGATGGATATTGTTTAAAGCCGACAGGAGACTATTCATGCCTGCATACTAATTAATGATACGGATAAATATTACCGCAATGCTATTGCAAAAGGGAATATTAAGTTTGAAAAAAGGATAATTAGTAGTTTATACTTAAATGAAAATAAATGCAGACCTTATGAACGGGATGGCAAAATGACAAGGCGATGTAAATAATGTCTTTTTAGCCCTTATTTTCCTGCATAGAAAATGTCATAAGGGAAAACTTAAATAGACAAAAGAAGGTACAAAAGAGCCTGCTGTAAAACAGCAGGCCAGATTGGACGGTTTTCTATAAATGTCCAAGATGAATGTAAGAAACTATGATGCCATGTAATATGCTTTTTCCAACTATTTGTGATAGGATTTTATCCTTTTCCCTGATTAATCAATATTCCAGTAGAGCAGTTCGGCTTGACTCATACACGAAATTGCGGAAGGTAAAAGCATTTTATAAGAACGATTAACAGAAATATTCAGGTCTTATTTAACTTTATTTTTGCATCCAGTCAAATAGAATATCAATTACTTCTATTTAACAAATCATGCCACTGGTAACATACTATAAAAAAACTATCATGAATTCAATAAAGAAGTTAGTGCCGAGCATAATTTTACTTGCGATCGCATCAATCTTTGTGGGTATAATCCTACCCGGTATACTGCTTTATACCAACCATTCCTTTTATCAAAAAGATATTGTTAACCGATTGGATAGCACAACCAAGATAAAATTTCAACAAAACGAATTGGCCAGGCAAAAAATTGAGAGCAGGCGAACCCAGATATATAAACAGCTCGGAGATACAAGCCAAAAGATTTCAAGCTCTGAAATAAACAGTGCTATATCAGCTTTGAATAGTTTAAAGAAGATAGAAGAAGAAAATGATAGAATAAAAATTTCACCCTATTATCCAAAAAATAAAACCCTATTAATCTGGCCTCTTTTATATTTCGGGTTGTGTTCGATTATCTTTTTTAATACCGACATTACCAGGACTAAAATTTCCAAATCGTACTACTTTATAATTTTTATTTTATTGTATTTTTTCTGGAGATGGGGCGCCTGGTTCAGGAATACTTCTTTAGGAAAAGTTGACAGAATTGTTTATGCGGTTAATAATATTGATATAAGCATGCTGGGATTTTTCATACAAGAATTTCTTTCGCTTATATCACTGTTGCTGCTTGCCTATATTTTTTGCAAATGGATTACACATTCGGAAATATTAAAGAATAAATACGCCAGGCAAATGAGCCCAGATTTGAGCAGTTTGTTTCAAACGGTAACAGATCTGAGAAAAAGGTACGAGCAATGGCAGATTGCTTCCATTTTTCTAACTGTTTCCTTTGGTTACTACACTTACTATTTTTGGGCTACTATCAATCAAAGCCACGACATGAGATATTTACCCCAGGCGATAGCTATTCATTTTATCTGGGGTTTATCCTGGTATGTTATCTCAATCCCACTTATAATAACAACCAAGCATCATGCTTACCTAAAAGATTACCTATCCAACCCAACCAACAAGAATTCTGATTCTATTGAATACCCGGAAAAAATTTCACAGATATATAACATCGATCCAATATCAGCGCAAAACAGGCTGATAACAACGCTGGCAAGTACCTTTACCTTTCTTTTTCCAATCATCAAAACCCTTCTTTAAAGAAAACCAAGACAGCAGCGCTGTAGCTCAGAATGCCAGTAATAGCTGATTAAAAAAGACGATACTTATCTTCTTGTCCAGAAAAAATTAATACCCTTCGACCTACTAATCTAAAGATAGGTACTGAGTTTTATTTTTTTAGCCGACGCTACTGATACCTTGTGTTTTAGTGTCGTAAGCCCTCTTTATTTTCTTAAAAATAATTTTCCAATAAACATATATCCCTGAAAAAACAGCTAAAAACACCATTGCAGGTATGACCCATTTATAAACACAAGATTTAAGAAAGATAATGTAAACCCAGGAAGCCAGTACGGTTGAATAAACAAAGGCCGAGGCAACCGGCTCCACCACTACCCTTGTCATGAATACGTCCTCTAATAATTCCGTGAAAAAACCCGGTATTTTTTTTGAAATCTCCTTTTCGTTCACTGCCACGTAAATATCTTTATTTAAAATGGCTTCTATCCATCTACCTAAAAAAATAAATTGTGTGCATTTAAGAATTCCCTTTAATTCATATACCAATAGCCCGATAGTAGACAATGCACCAAAAAGCCCCAATGCGATGTGATTTCCTGACATCACTGTTTTACTATCAATGTACAGAGTGCCAAAAATTCCCGTCGCGCTTGCCAAGGGAAGAAAACCCAGGAGCTTGGCCCTAAAATCATCAATCTTATGGTATCCATTAGAACACTCAGTATAAATTCTTGTCAAATTTCCTGGTTTATCCATCCCTTAATATCTATAGCTAAAAAATCCCCTTATTTTGAAAAGACCCCCCTGTTAAAAATCGCCCGTCGCTTTTTATTAATATTTCAGGTTTTAGTTTGCTTTTACCGGAATGAGCGCTGATTGGGCCTCACTCATAATATTTGCCAGCCCCTGAAGTTGCTGGTTTGGCGAATCAAATAGTAATGCATAAGTGCCGAGAACTTCCGCTGCTATGGGAACATTGTAAGGGTTTGACACGCCCCGAGGCCCTATTACGTTTTCAATATCCTTAATTGCATTCTCCGCCAAGTCCAGGGTTTGGCTAACCAGATCGATCATTCTCTGGTCATCAGCATAAAAATTGCTGATAGTTCCATGCAATTCAAGTGTACGTTTTTGCGCCTTTGCCCCTAGCAATCCGAAGAAAGAACCCCAGGTACGTTCTTTACTGCGAGCATCCAGTTTATCTCTCAGCTGACGCACTTTATCACAATCCGCCTTCAATTTTCGAATACTACTTCTTAGTATGGCAATATCTGATTTTTGCGTTATAATGTAGTCATTAAACCGGGCAAGCTCACGATCGGCTGTCGTTCGATCAGTGGTGTTGCCATCCGTTACAAAACGAAAATTGCTGATCACACTCGTCACTTTAGCCAGACCTTCAATTGTTTTTTGCATCTGGCTAATGAGGTCGCTAAAGTCTTTTTGTGCTTCCGGGTGCTTTAACGCAAGAAATTTGCTACCGTCGTTAACAGCATTTATAATTTCCCGGGTGTTCTTGACAACCTCTCCCAGCATTTTAATGACGCTGGCAACATCATTGATTGAAACCATAAAGAAGATATTTACTGGTTAACTAATATGATAATTTATCCTTCCCCTGCTTATTTTTTTAAGTGTTAGCGAATAGCTATCTCTAATGTTTTTAAAGCAAATTCAGTGTATGTAAACAGCATGAATATCCACATAATTATATTTCTTCAAGTAAAGAGGAAAATGTGTCAGCCCATTACTGCGTTGTTAGCTTAACATAAGGCCGGTGTGATGAACTGTAAAACGACGTGTAAACTGATTTTATAAACTACCAGAAAATTATTGATAATTGAGCTTTAACCTGGAGAGAACGGGTTCATGTATTAAAGTCTAAAGTAAGGAGATTTTATATAACTACCATAGTTTTTCACTGAGTGCTATGTGAAAACATTGAACCTAAAGCGAAGTATGGCAAAAAAAATACCGGCGGCCTGTTCCCTTTCTCGTTTGTAGCTACGGCTATATTTAAGACGCGGCCCGGATTTTTTACTCACCTAAACAGATGCGTACTATTTACTAATTTTCGATTTGCAGTCATTCAATCATTATTTTTATGAAGTGACTAAGCCTAAATAGAAAATTCTCTTTAAAGATCAAGATCTGAAAGTCCTTAATGAGTTAAACCTTTCATCATGACTACTTCTGATATAGAGATTACCAAGTTAATCATTGCCATAATTGGTTTAATTGGTACTTTAAGCGTGGCCATTATTGCCATTACTACCTATCAGCGCAACGAAAAGTGGAAAAGAGCAGAGTTTCTTGCCCGTGAAATGAAGGAATTCCAGGAAAAACGACCTGTCCAGAACACATTTAAACTTATTGACTGGGGCTCCCGCAGTATACCGCTTTTAAGTGAAGATGCTAAAGATAAAGTTACCCGCGAAATACAGGTTCATGCGCTTCTGCCCCACACAGTTGTGAATAAGAAACAAGGTTCGGATGCAGAATACAGTGGGTTGCATGCGGATAATGCCGGTTCCTATTACAAGCCCGAAGAGGTGGCTATACGTGACAGCTTTGATGCATTCCTGGATGGCCTTGAACGCTTCTCTTATTATGTAGAAACTGGCCTGGTAAAGGCAGAGGGGCTCCGACCTTATTTAGAATACTGGATCGATGATATTCACTCGCCAGCCAAAGATGAGGAAGATGCAGCCTGGTCGGCAGCATTGCTAACCTATATTCAATTTTACAAATTTACTGGTGTGCAAAAGCTGTTTGCGGCATTCAACAAACCTATCGACCCCGCGCAAAAAGTATATACCGGATTTTTGAGAAAGATGAAAGACCAGGAGCTAGCCAAACAGATTGCTGCTTCTGTCAACGTTGTTTATACACCGGGGAATAGTCAAAAAACTTAAAACTATTCTCTTTTAAGGGTCGTAAGCACGAATATGACATTATTCTTTTTACAAGTTGAACACATTAAGGAGAAATGCCTATGACACAAACTAATTATAACTGAGGGTAAAAAAACCGTTCATAGCCTCACGATATACCGTACAGCTACAGATTAACCAATATCTTATATTGCAATTACAGTTACGAATTCGAACGGCTATCTTGTTTAAAACAAGCTGCTCATTTTCCACATCCCATTTTCCAATTTAAAATTACAGATGCCTTTTAAAAGCCTTCTAATTGATTTATATTTGAAAAGCAACGTTTGTATTTAGACAAACTGAAGTTATCGGCAATTCTGTGGCGGCTCTACAACTATCAACCGACAATGCTAATGCGACTCCAAAATATTGAACCACATCCTTTACTTAAAAGTTACATTGAAAAAATGGGGCTGTTTGAAAGTAGCGGAAAAATGCCTGCCGATGATTTGAAATTGATTGTACCTAATGAACACATTAAGTTGTCTATAGCATTTCGTAATGGCATGAGAAAAGGGGGATTACTATTTGTATTATGCCAATTAATCCTTGCCCCACCATTATCAATCTTGAAGCTATTAGTTTTGATGGTATCAATTTGCTGAGCATTTAACGAATGAACTATTACAGTATGTGACCAAAGGGTCGTAACTATTTTAACTGACTGCATCCCGGTAATTTAATAGGATAAATTTATAATCTTAATCTGTTCGGAAGCTGGATGTTAAGCTATGGATCACGCATAAAAAAGGGCAGTAAACTACCCTTTCCCAGATCCTTCGATAATAGTAAGTAAATCAGTCGTTCGCCTCCTTTATGAAATTGCCGGCTACATCAAAGATGATATCTTTACCATCTACTTCAGCCTCGTAGTTTACCGTTCCATCTGTATGGTTAATCTTCGCTGCCTCCTTAATAATTTTACCTTTATAATGTTCTTTTATGTAGGTTAAAACAGCTGCGGGCAGATCAGATGCTTTAATTTCTATTTCGGTTTCATCCATATTGCCGTTTGCTTCAAACACCGCACTCATGGAGTTTCCCTTTTGCTTAAACTCGGCTTCGTATTTACCGTTTTCTTTTTCCCATTTTGCCGTTACTCCTGGAAATTGTTTGGTGAACGAAGCCTTAACAGCATCCGGCACTTTGGAGGCATCTATTTTTTGAGCGCAGGCGGAAAATGCAATTACGGTAATGGCCAATGCTGGCATCAATATTTTTCTCATTTAATGTTTTTAGAATTTCATAATCTTGTAAACGTATCACTTGATTCCGAAGAAAGGTTGAAGACATTTAATAACAATCGGTATCACAGGTTGAAAAACGTTGACAATAAAACTTTCTGAAAAATAGTCCTGTTAAGGGATCTCTTACTTTTTTGATTGTGGCGCCATGTTGTTATTTAGCCAGATAGATAACCAATAGAAATTGCAAGAGGATAATCGCCGGCCCAATGCACTTCGACATACAAATCGTTCTTTTAATCCTGGAATTATGTCTTCTGATTTTCTACAGAATTAGGTGTGATCTTGTCTGAAGAAACAGCCAATAAATGAGTTATATCGAATTGGATAACTTGCAACGTCAAATACTAGCATCGGCGGAGCAGGTAGTAACAAAGATTTTTAAAACGGCTGTCGATCCGAAGTTTGTGTTTCATAATTTAATTCATACCCAACAGGTTGTAAATGCTGCTAAAGTGCTTGTGGGGTATTATCGTCTGGATAGCTCCATTCAGATGGCAGTATTATTAGCCGCCTGGTTTCATGACACCGGCTATAGCTCGGGAAAACCTGAGGACCATGAAAGAGAAAGTGAAAGGTTGGCGGTAACCTTCTTAAAAAATCTGAAAGTAGAGGAACCGATAATACAACAGGTTTCCACCTGCATCATGGCCACCCGTGCCCCACAGAAGCCAGTTGGCTTCGAAGAAAAAATTGTCTGCGATGCTGATCTTTATCACCTCGGGACAAATCGGTTTATCGAGATGAATAAGCTTTTAAAACAAGAACTTCAAAGCTATTTTAATAAAGAGATCACGGATGACCAGTGGCTCCGGCGCAATCTTGAGTTTTTAGTTGCTCATAAATATTTTACCGGCTATTGCAAACAAAAACTTGAACCGGTAAAAAAAGAATGGATCAAACGATTACGGGAAAAGGCCAATTAACCATATCTTTTTTACAAAAGCGACTACTGATTGCTGGTTTGACAGGCTAATAAGGTCGGCTATTAACTCTCTTTACTGACGGATAAATCTGTATATTTCTATCATTAAATCTCCCTTTGAAGGTCATTCAATTTTCCGTGGTGCTTATCTGTTTGAAACAATGACGGATAGACCTATACCGGTATTTCTGTATGCTCTAAAAACAAGTTTCCTACAGAATTGGCCATTATATTTACCAATTTTACCAATTCCTTTTTTTATGCATAGGTTTTTGTTAATGTGCGTATGGCTTCTCATTCTTAAAAAAGGAATGACTCAAGCATCTGCAAATACAAACGATAACGCATCAATCATCGGGCGAATCATTGATTCAGCATCAAAAAAACCTATTGAATACGCAACGATCACTATAGTCGCCGATGGAAACACGAGTATAACCAACGGAACGACAACAAATGCATTGGGAGAATTTGAAATAACCGACATTAAACCTGGCCGGTATTCAGTGATGGTTGAATTTATCGGGTACCTGGTCTATCGTAAAAAATTGCCAGAGATTAAGAAAAATGCATTGATGGATCTAAAAACCATTTCACTAGCAATTAACCACACGTTATTAAAAGGCGTTCTTGTCACTTCACAACAAAAACTGATAGAGAACAAAATCGATAAAATGGTATTTAATGCGGAGAAAGATCTTACGTCGCAGGGAGGAGTCGCAACGGACTTATTGAAAAAGATTCCGATGGTTTCAGTAGATTTAGATGGCAATGTTGAATTAGCTGGTAACTCATCTATTCGTTTCCTGATCAATGGAAAACCATCTACCGCATTTGGCAGTAATATCAACGATGTATTGCAATCCATTCCTGCCAGCCAGATAAAATCTATTGAGGTGATTACTAACCCGGGTGCCAAATATGATGCGCAAGGATTAGGAGGCATTATCAATATCATTCTGAAACAGAATACCGCAAGAGGTATTAATGGATCACTTTCGGTTACTGCCGGTACTTTAGTTCAAAATGGCTCTTTTAATTTTAATGGCCGAAAAGGGAATTTTGGCGTAAATGCGTTTCTAAGCGGCAATGCACGATTAAAAGCTAAGACACCCAGTACCTCTACCCGCTTTTCCAATGACAGCACGAGCGGCACAGAGACGATACTTGACCAGGATGGCGAGTCAATGGTAAGACGTCATGGTTATGAATCGGGAGTTGGCTTTGATTGGAGCTGGAAAAGGGATAATAGTATTACAGGATCGC
This sequence comes from Chitinophagaceae bacterium, assembly GCA_040007815.1. Taxonomy (GTDB): domain Bacteria; phylum Bacteroidota; class Bacteroidia; order Chitinophagales; family Chitinophagaceae; genus Terrimonas_B. The sequence goes on along the minus strand of JBDTUH010000018.1, from coordinate 91,874 downwards.
TTAATTACAATAATTTCGGAAATGACGGAGAGGGGTTTGTCAACCAGCTCCAGAAAACCCATGATGCAACCGGTACTATTTTTTCTGAGATTGCATCATTGAATAATACCAGCAATTCTTTTAATTTTCATAGTGTAGACGCCAGCCTTTCATATAAACGAAAGCTACCGGGTGACGATCACGAGCTGGAAATAGGATACAATGCAAGTTTTGGTAATAATCGTTTTAGGGCGGATAACCGGCAATTCCTGTTGCCGGATGATTCGTTGGTATATGGTACCAGCAGCGGAAGTCCGGGAACTGAAAAAGATAATGAACTTCGAATTGATTACACAGTTCCGTTAAACAAAGAAATTATCTTCGGCACCGGTGGCAAACTAAGTTTTATGGATGTCAACAGTACTGCCGAAGTAAATCGCCTGAAAACAAATGCTAAAGAATGGTCGTTTGACAGCAGCCTTTCCAACCAGCTCAACTATCATCAAAAAGTATATGCAGTCTATGCGGAAATCAGTTTACCGGTAAAAAAATGGTTTGATGTTAAAGCAGGTGTTCGCTACGAACGAACCGAAATCAATTCCTGGTATTCCAATGCGCAGCAGCAGGTCTCAATTTCCGGCTACAATACTGTTGTTCCATCGATATACTTTTCCCGGAAGCTATCAGATAAACAAATCATTAAATTAAGTTTTTCAAAAAGAATTGAAAGACCGGAATACTGGGTACTAAATCCTTTTATCAATACCAGCGATCCCAAAAATATAAGCGCCGGCAATCCTTACCTGAAACCCGAATTTGGGAAGCGCTATGAATTAAGTTATAATTTAGATATGGGATCGGTCGGTTCCTTCATGCTGGCCGCATTTTTGCGTACCAATTATGATGATATACAACCATATATTGTATTTTATCCTTCCTTAATAGTGGGGGATTCGGTATATACTAATGTGGCCGTAAGTACCCGTGAAAATATCGGTACTGAAAGAAATACAGGTATTAGCCTGTTTGGCGACATTCATATCACTCACAAACTGGGGATACGTTCAAATCTTTTCTTTTTTTACAGGCATACAATTAACCAGATAGACCCCGGGAATACAATCAATAGTTTTAATTATCGGTCGAACATAAATGCCTCTTACCAGTTTAGCAACAATCTTTCAACGGAATTTTTTGCGAATTTTAATTCTGCCCGAAACGAAGTGCAGGGCAAATATCCATCCTGGACCTCGTATAGTTTTGCAATAAGAAGGCAATTCTGGAATAAGAAAGGAAGCCTGGCATTGACAGCGACTAATCCATTTGCTGAGTATATCAATCAAAAAACAAGCTTAACAGGAGGGAATTTCAGGGTAAGCTCCGTTCGCCGGGTTCCTGTCCGCTCTATTGGAATCAATTTCACCTGGAAGTTTGGTAAACTGGAATTTAAAAAACAACCAGAAGAAGCAAAAGACAATTCAAATACTGAAAGATAATTCAGGACATCAACGGGCATCTTAATACAATGCCTTTGAAAGTGTGTGAACCATCCTGGAACAGCGAACCTTTAGTATAGAATTCTTTAAACGCACTGGACGTACTTTTTCTGACATTTGATCAGTTGGCTGCAGGTTAAGCTCTTGCGGAAAAGTAAGAAGCGTTGGGATCAACAACACTAAAAAGTTCGGTTTCTGTTTCCATGCCCCGAAGTGTCACCGCATCCATTCTTTCCCATTGGAAGCCATTCATTTGTTTCAGCCGGTCCCTGAGCAGACCTGAAACGAGACAATTGCGATCATATCTATTACATTCATTTTGAATTCTAGACGCTGTATTTAGCACATCTCCGTTGTAGACGATTTCACGTTTTAAATCACCAATTTGGGCGCTGATGACTTTTCCAAAATGCAAGCCCGCCTTGAACTCTGGTTTTACGCCATAATTTTTAAGATATTTTTCGCTATTCAAAAAAAGGCTCTCCTGGAACATAAAAAAGGTCTTCAGGCAATTAGAATTCTGTAGCCCTTGGTCCACCTTCCAGGTAAGAACAACCTCATCGCCTATATATTGATAGATCTCAGCTTTGGTATGAAGAACGGGTTGCGTGATTTCATTGAAGAGTTCATTAAGTAACGCATAGAAGCGTACATGGCCAAGCTGTTCCGCTATGGTTGTCGATGATTTCATATCGAGAAACATGAAGATTCTTTCTTCTTCTCTGGGCTTATGGTATTTGCCGCGTAAGAATTTCCATAGAATTCCCTCCCCCAGGAGATAATTAATCTGCAGTAAGAACACGAGTAAACTATATATTACAAGGGTATATAAAATTAATACCAGAAATGATCGGGAAACAATAAGGGTCAGAAGGTCAATCATTTTGCGACCTTCATTCAACCCTATAATAACATTTAAAGAAAGAGACACAATAAAAATAACAGCAGTATACAACAAAGCTTTGAATACTAGCATCTTTGTAAATGGCCATTGACGAAACCAATTTTCCACCCTGGGAAATAAATATAATTCCAGCAAACCAAAGCCAAGACCTAAAGAAATTCCAAAAAGTATGCTGTTATAGTCAAGATGCTCTTCACCAATAAGTTGATACATCATCCCGGCGAAAGTTGTAAAAAGGCAAATCAATGCCAGCATTTTGATTTTTCTCACGATGTGGTTGGCTTCAGAAAGTGAAAGTAAAGAAATGTTTGTTACTCATTTAACTCATCAAGGTCGTTACCTTCTTTTTTCATAGTATTTTATGTTTTGACAAAAAAATCAATTCGAAAATATGAAGTTGAAGTTAATGAGTAAAATTCATACATATATATATAAGCCCTGACCAATTCTGAGGCTTGCAAATGTTTATTTTACATTTGTCAATCCAGCAATTGTACATCATCGCCGAGTGTCAAGTACCATTAGCAAACTATCCTTGTTAATTTGATCAAGTCAAACCTAATCTTTAATTGCTCTAAATCGTTGTAAATGGTCCGGGAAAATTTGTGGTTGTAGAAATGATCTGCTCTCATTTTAATGAACCGACACCTTTATCAGAAATCCGTCAATATCAACTTTAAAGTTTTTTTGTTTCATTCCGTTTAACGTAATTACTTTCCAATCCGATTCAGGATAAATAAAATCAAACCCACTTTTTGTTGTTGTCACTTTTACCGGCATATTAAAATCCTTTACATCCGTTTTCCAACGGTATTGAACTTCCAGCTGGTCTTTGTTTTGTGTAAATTTTAATTGAAGTTCAGGGATTGCCGCATGCCGTAAATATTGATCAAAAAAAGAAGTGAGATTTTTCCCCAATGCCTTATTAATATAATCCACAATATCCTCACTGGTTACTGTTTGATAACGGAAATGCCGCTGTAAACCCCGCAAGAGATTAAACCAGGTTGAATCATTGTCAATAATACTCCGGAGTGTATGCAACATCATACAGCCTTTCGGGTAAACATCACCCAGACGGAAATCATTGACACCGTAGCTGCCAATAATGGGTTCATTATTTCCTGGCACCTGACCGTGCAGCGATTTTTGCATAGCAACTTTGCCATCAAAAAATTCCATCACCATTGCTTCAGTATATGTTGCAAATGCTTCGTGAATCCAGATGTCGGCAATATCTTTTCCCGTAATGGAATTTCCCCACCATTCATGTGCGGCTTCATGCCACATGGTTCTGATTAATTCGTTGTAGTCGATCTTGTTTGACCGGAAAGGATTGTTAATGGAACCGATGCTGACCGCGCCCTGGTGTTCCATCGGGTAAAGAGACTCCATCAATGTAAAACCATCTTTTTTGAACGGATACCCGCCAAACGATCTTTCAAAAAATGAAAGCAACTCTTTTGTTCTTCCAAAGATCTTTTTCGCCGGTTCCAGGTTATAAGGAAGATAATAAAAATGAAGTTGCGTTGTATCCTTGTCTCTGGCAAATCGGTCTGAAAAATGCTTATAGTTTCCAATATTCACCGCCACATTATAATTATTGATCGGGTAGCTGACAAACCAGTCAAAACGTTTGCGATTGCCGGGTAATGAAGTGGTGTCGAGCAGTTTTCCATTAGAAATATCCACAAGATTATCAGGGATCGTAACACTGATCTTCATGCTGTCGGGCTCATCTGAAAGATGATCCTTGCACGGCCACCAGAGACTGGCGCCTGATCCCTGGCAAACTGACTCTATCCATGGGTTGCCGTCATGATCCTGGTACCAGAGAAAGCCCCCTTTTAGCTCGGCAATATTTGGTATTATTGGCTTCCCTTCATAATAAACGGTGATCGATTCTTCAGCACCTTTTGCAATCAATTCAGGCAACTGTATAAACACTGCATTGTACTCACGGGAGTATGATAGTTCCTTGCTATGGTACATTATTTTTTCGATCTTCATATTCTCATACAGATCGATCTGCATACGATCAAAAGATTCAAGGGCTTTGAAACGAATGCTGTTTTGACCCTTAATAAATTTTTTATAAGGAAAAACTTCAACATCCAAAGTATAAAAATTCACATCGTAACAAGTTCTCAACGGCGTAAGCATACCACGTAAAGTATCTGCACGGGTAAAACCATTGGGCCTGGAAAAACCACCGTCAAAAGAAACGTCATAATCTTTTACACGCCTGAACTCCAGTGATCCTCCTTCCCGAGTGATCATTTTGCTAAAATGCCCTTCATTATCTTTTTTAAATTCATACCATATTGTATAGTCGCCGTCCTTAACCTGGAAGTTTCCACCTGAATCGATCAGCGGCAATTCAGGTCCATCAATTACCCGGACCGTCAGTTTGCCCTCGTTCGTTACATAAATTGAATTGTACACATCGTTAGTAAGGCGGTAACGTCCGGTTATAGCTGTTTGATCCTCACCCGGCAATTTGATCCACTCAGCCTGCCCGGCTTTCTTTTGAATCCAATGAAATCCCAAGGCTTTACCAGCGGTGTTCCTATTAAATTTAACTAGCATAGGAATTTCCCGAAAATGAAATCCCTCATTAACGTCACCCAGCATATTGAGCTGCCCCTGTCCGACAATTTCAAGCACTAACTGTTTCCCGTCTTTTTTGATGATAAACTCTAACGATGGATTGATGTATGTCTTAAAAATGCCTGTCAAACTGTCCAGGCTATCTTTCTGTGCTTTTAGTTGGCTATTGAAAACCAAAAATAATAAGGTGAAAAAGTAAATGCTGCACTTCATTTTTTGAAGTCAAGCTAACTCTTCCGGAACCCCGATCCTATTCAAATCCGGATTTGACCAGCCTTTTAACTCTTTTCTGTCAGAAATTCGCTGGGGGTCTGGCCGGTGACTGACTTAAATGCACGCTGAAAAGTTGGCAGGGAATTAAAACCTCCTTCGTACGCAAGTCCTGCAATCGTCAATTCGCGGGTTTCGCCATTCACCAGGCGCTGGCGTATAGCACTAATCCGGTATTCATTTACAAACTCATTAAAGCTTTTTTGCAGATGTTGATTCAATACTGCTGATATAAATTTGGTTGGAACGCCAGTATGATCGGCTACAATCGCCACTGTAAGAGCCGGATTCAAATACAACTTGTCCTTTTCCATTGCCAGGCGAACGGAATTAATGGTCTTAACAACCAGTCCCGGATCCAGCGGCGCTGATTTTCTTATCTGGGCTGATTCGGTCTGCGAAACGATATATCCCCGTATCCCCAGCCAGTACACAAGTATGGCAACCGGAACATAAACAGGGTACCAATTAAACGTATCGAGCATGAAACCGGTGTATTTCGGGATAACATAAGGAATAAGATACAACAACCAGATAACCTGGAATACCCTGAATGCCTTCACCACCTGACGCAACCATTTAAACTTACCGGATGGTTGTTTTGAAAGAAGCCTTGACGACATAAATATGTATACACTGATAGAAATCCAGCGTGGAATATCTGAATACACATTATAATTATCAATAAAAATTCCCCAAGGCCCAGGATTTGGAACAAATACATGTGCAAATAAGCCAACAATAAAGATGATAGCAGTTACTTGTGGTACAATATCTATTAATGCTGTATAAAAATGCCTTTTCTGTTTACGGCCAATGGTAAATCCCGGATTTAAAGTAGCGCGAATATAAAAATAGATCAACGGGCCCAGAGGCATGACAACAATCAATGGAACAAACGCATCTACCCATCTCATAACAGGGTGGTCAAACCAACCGTTCTCCGTACCATACAGTTTGATGCTGGCGAGCGAGATCAGCAAGATTATCCATGCCAGCAGTTTGTCAGGTAAGCGGTTTTTCCCGGATAAAAACAAAAGAAAGCACAGGATAAAACCCTGTATTGCACCGAGAAGAATGATTGTATTGAATATCACGGGAAATTTCATACCAGATTCGTAAGTCGATCCAAATTACGGATTCCCTGTTTCTTCCACCACCGTTTTTCGCAAAAATCTTCCGTCGCCCGTTGACAAATTAAAACGGTAATGAGAGATAGAAAAACTGCTTTTCTCAGTTTAAGTCAAAGGAATTTTAAGGACTTTTACTAATTGTTCTCCTACTCCCTTTACCTTCCAGATCATACATTATCGGAAAATATGAAAACTAATCATATTGCCTGATCACGTATGAGTTGATTTTATTGACGTGACAATAGCCAAAGCCCGATGGTTCTATCCGAACTTGAACTGGCAATCCATTTCCCATCGGGGCTGAATGTAACATCATTAACATCGTTACTGTGGTTGGAGAAAGTTTGAAGTAACTGGCCTGTTTGTGCATCCCACAATCGCATTGAAATCCCTTTATTATATTCAGAATCGCCAAAAAAATTTTGCAAAAACTCGCCTAAAGCGGTTTTGTCTCTGCCTCCCGTTATTAATAACTTGTTGTCAGGGTTAAAGTCAGTTGCCTGGTTGTGTTCAGGCACTTCTAGTGAGTACATAAGACTCCAATTATTGGTATTCCACAGTTTAATAGTTTTATCGTCGCTGGTGGTTACTAATTTTTTTCCATCGGGGCTAAAGGCTAATGCTACAACCGCCTCAGTGTGGTTGGTCAGAACATGTAATAATCCTCCATCCTTCAAATTCCAGATTCTTGCAGTTTTATCAAAGCTTCCGCTGGCAAGGTAATTTCCATCAGGGCTAAACTTCACATCCCAAACATTTCTTGTATGGCCCCGGAAGTTCCGAACAATATGGCCACTTTCCACATTCCATAATTTTATAGTTGCTTCCTCACCACAACTCGCAATTGTTTTTCCATCCGGACTAAAATTAACAGACCAAACGGTCCCTGTATGACCACTAAATTCTTTTACTAATACTCCTTGCGGCAATTTCCAAAGTCTGACCTTTGCATCATATGATGAGCTAGCCAGATAATTTCCATCCGGACTAAAATCTATGGATATGATTCCATCGGGTTGCCTGATGTTAAGGGCAACCTTTCCACTTTTTTTATTCCATATTTTAATAGTACTATCTACACTTCCGCTTGAAAGCCAATCCCCATCAGGGCTGAATTTAACGGACCAAATATCTGAAAGATGAGAAGATAAAACTTTATTTAGAGTATAAATATTACTATTGACGCGCTTTGAATGATGCCACAGCTGATAATAACCAAGATAAATAAATAATGAAAATAGCATTAATACAAACCAACGTGACTTTCTGCCCGGCCTGTATTTTTTTCTTATTTTATTCATGGGTCTGAAAAATATAAATGGCAAATAGCCGTCGTAAAAAATTGTATACTAGTCCGAGCCATTGCACATTCATTTTTAGAATGGGCGATGATACGTTTATTTATCCTTTAGTTCGATCCATACGGGAGCGTGATCACTTGTTTTCTCCCATCCCCTGACCTGCCGGTCTACTCCCCCGCTAATAAGGCGGCGATTTAAATGAGGGCTTAACAAAAAATGATCCAGTCGTAAACCCGCATCACGGTGGTAGGCATTTCGGAAATAATCCCAGAAAGTGTAAATTTTTTCACCGGGATATAACTTCCGGATAGCATCCGTCCATCCTTGTGCGGATAATCTTTTAAATGCGGCCCTGACTTCTTTTCGAAAAAGTGCGTCATTCACCCATTTTTCTGGTTTGTAAACATCTAACTCAGTTGGCATCACATTGAAATCTCCTATGAGTGCAGCAGGTACATTGTGAGCGAGTAATTTTTTTGCATGGGCGGACAGGCGTTTAAACCACTTTAATTTATATTCGAACTTATCGCCCGGGTAGGGATTGCCATTAGGAAGATATAAACAGCCTATCAGCATTTTATTGACAATCGCTTCTATGTAGCGGCTATGCTGATCTCCCGGATCACCGGGTAATGAACGACGAACCTCCTGTAACTCACCAATACGTGAAAGTATAGCCACACCATTCCAGCTTTTTTGACCATGCCAGATCGCATTATAACCTGCTTCCTTTATTGCCTTCCCGGGGAATTTATTTTGAGGTGCTTTTAGTTCCTGCAAACAAACAATATCAGGTTCTGCCTCCTTCAACCATTTTAGTAAAACCGGCAGGCGTCCATTAATTCCATTTACATTATAGGTGGCAATTTTCATATGCTTATCTGCTCCCGTCAAATAAAGGCAAAAATACTGCCGGAACCGAGAGCTGATCTATACCATCAGATGGCGGTTGACCGGGAAAAATAATTAGTTGAATGTGGGGCGTCAGTTTATTGTGCACATTCAGGCTTGAATAATTTTCGACCGTGACTTGCATTCCCTGGTTTATTATTTTTAATGGAATGAAGGATCATGAAGATGAAACGATATTTACGCCCAAGAATACATCGAAACAAATTTTAGTGGAAAGTTCACGGTGGATCAGATTGTGCAAGAGTCTGCAAGCCTTAGTTAAGTGTATTTTAGAAAAAGCGGAATAAATCCACGAAGACGGAACTGCGCAGAGGTGGAAACGACAACGCTAAACACTTTTAAACACCCCTCTTTCTTTAAATGCTACAACCATCCTGTCTTTTTTATATTCATCCCATTCAAATCGTTTTAAAAACTCAATACCTGCAGCAAAGCCTTTATTATACAGTGCTTTCTTTTCAGTTTCCGTCATTTCAAAATTTAACCAGTTGCTGGGGTTGCAATTTACTTCAGCAATAGCATACTTATTATAAAAACTATACTTCATCAAAAAACTATTGTCGTTAAAGCTTCTGATGGTATCTATTATTTGCCCTCCATAAGCAGGCAAGCTTTTAAAAAATTTGGGGAGGTTAAGAACAGCCAGCGCCGTACCTTTTTTGACAGGTGTAACATCATTCAGCCTTACCCCAAATACCGGCAGCCGGGGCCATAGTACATCCCTTTCGTGGAATATGTCTATCGGGAAATTTGATATGGAACCGCCATCAATGAATACCGCTTCGCCGGTAATGCCTGCCGGGTCTTTTATATTCAGTATCTGTTCCCAGGCTTTTTGTATAGCGGGGTCTTGATTATTGATCTTCTTTATAGTCGGTTCAAAAAATATGGGGATACTCATGGAGGCTTTCACAAACTCTGCAGGCGAATGAGAAGTATATTCCGCCGAATCCCAAAACAGTGACGCCATTTTGGGCAGTTCAACTTTTATTTTATTATTAATATCAGTAGTGATTATTGTATAGTCGGATTTTAACAATAACAGCGGATTGGTGGCGAATTTTTCATTTATTTCATCTTTAAACCTTTTGAATTTACTTTCATCGATCTGCTCCTTGCTTTTTAAATAGGTATTTTCTATTTCCTGTTTAGCGATACTAAAATAGTCGTTGCCAAACCGGTGCTTCACATTCAAACCAGCTTCAGAAGCCTCATACTTTTTGTCTAACTCCGCTATTGTGTTTACGGAATTATCAGCCAGTGCTTTTTTTAGTTTTTCTAAGAAGTCATTGCCGGGGTTCAGCCCAAATTTATGCCTGTTAAACTTGCCGAGGTAGTAAACACAAAAAATGATAAAGCAAGCCAATGCAACCAATGCTGTAATGTAGAAAGTAATGCCCCACCCGGTTAAAATGGCAATAAATGGATAAAAGAACAATGTTAAAAAAATCAAAGCTGCCAATACCAAGGTTATAGTTAAAGATGCCTTTTTATATACTATGTTTCGTAAAAGCCATCTTACAATAGGCCTTCCATCAACAAGCTCGATCAGCTTCCAGTCATTAAGTATGTCTTTTATTTTGCCGCTTTTAGGCTCATTCCTTTTGCCTATAGCGGCAATGAGTAAAGTATTAATGGCACCTGCGCTTGTACCTGCCAGCCGCAAAAACCTGATGCCGAAAATTTCCAGCGCATATAAATAACCCACCAATGCAATACCCCACACGCCACCGCCTTGCTGTACAAAGTTTACATACTGGTTGTTTTCTTCATCCATAATATCAGAATACTGTTTGGCCGACAGTGTATCAAAGCTATCTGCAAATAGTTTTTTGTTGTCGTCAGATAAATAATCGTGGTTTTTTACCTGATCTTTTACGTTCGTTATAGTTAAATTATTCATACTACATGATTTGAGTTACCGAATTACTATTAAGAATCCAATTTAAATTTCTAAGCTGTCCGTGAAGCATTGCAGCCTATTCTTAAATAAACGCAACATCCGATTTATTACAAAGTCAATAATGGTCTGAAAATTCAGTCAACACCTATCGGCTATTTCAAATTGACAATTGTGTCAATGTCAATTTATATAAGGGGGAGGCGACTCTTCCTGAACCAGAATTCATTTTAGTTAAATTTAAGCTATTAAGTATTTTTATAAAGAAACAACACCAATACAAGGCAGCAAACGAAACCAATCACTGCTACTCTACAACAAAAAAAATTGCGCTAATCAGGAAGCCTGGCGGGTGGTAAATAAAAAATGATTTTCGATGGGAGGAAAAGGTTAACTAAAAGTAATGTTTATTATGACCCCACAAGTGGCGAAAGAAAAAAATAGTTTTTTAAGTGTAAATACATACGTCGCTAAATAGGTATGGCAGCAGACTGTAGCCGAATACGAAGATTTCCGAAGGGCCTGTAACAAATTGGAAATTTTAAAGGATGGCTTAAGATCGTGTGGCTGGTGAATGAAACACCAGCCACGGCGTACTGCTTTATTGGGAAATTCCGCAAAGACGGAACACCCGCCCAGGCGGAATACACGCTATCTATTTTTTGCCTGGGTCTTTAGGCTTAATCGCCCATTAGCCTCTTTAATTGTATAGTTGTTCGTAAGGTCGATTGAAGTTGATTTTTTCAACCGCTCATCTAGGAGAACGGAATGGAAGCCCAGTAGTAATAAAAGCGGTAAACTGTAGCAAATGTATTAAATTGATGAGGGCACTTGCCAATTGTGGAATACGATTGGTAACATTAAACATACTACAATGACACGTTTGCATGTATTACACCCTCAATCTGCTAAACGAATATTTAAGTATAAAGGAAACAGGATATGGGTCATCTTTAATCTGCTTTTCTTGTCTTTGACCCTCACTCTCGTAAACCTTTCTCCTCAGGGACTGTGTGCCCAAATAAACGTGACTGTAAAATATGTCAATAACTTTGCTAAAGGATACGATGCTAAATATCATCTATACAACAGGGAATGGATTCGCGATGTCCTGACCGACTCTAAGAGGCGAGAGATTGTTGCAACGTGCGGCGGGAGTGAAATAATTCGTACTATTCAAATTGCGCAAATTCCAACTGCGGATGGACAACAGAATTGTCCAGATGTCTCAGTCAGCGTTCCCCAGCCGGGCATCACGGCACTGAGATGGAGCGTACTCGGTCCTCATCCGGTTACAGGACACGTAGGCATCATCAAGACTGTCACAAAACAGTTGGATAAACTTAAATACAAGCGCAGTCCAGGGGTAAACTGCTTCCCCGCAGGAAAACCGCTCGCCATTACCAATAAGGATATAACTTTCAAAACATCGCTTTCTACGGCTTCAAAAACAAGTAGTCCACCCGAGTATACTATCCAGGTAGAAGCGCTTGACAGCAGAGGCCGGGTGCTCCATTCGGGAAAATCAAAGCCTTGCGTGATTCCTCGCACTGTCCCGTTAGTTGTTTCTATTGGAGATTCATTTTCCTCCGGGGAGGGTAATCCTGACGAAATCGGACAGGCGAGTTCGAATCGAAGAGGTATGGTTGCTTGTAAAGAATGGACCACCGTTATGATGGTAAAGGAATGGGAACCTGATATGCACAAAAAGCCAAAGTGGCTGGAACCGAAGGATCACCGTTCACTGCTTCAGCGCCGGCATTAGCTACAAAGCAGTTGTTAAATGAATGGCCATACTTAGTGTTTCTAAGCTTTGCCAAGTCAGGCGCCACAATCTCATCCGGTGTAGGCCGATCACAATTACTTAACCAATTGGTGGAAGCCAAACTGGCTGTTGGCACCCACCGAATCGACGCCTTAATCATGTCTATTGGCGGGAACGACATCGGGTTTGCCGATAACCTTAGAATGTTTGGACTTATTACTGGCTTTTCCAGCTTTGTTCAGACCGGCATTCAGCGAAAAATCGACGCGCTTGACCAAAAACTTTATCCACTGATAAATCAGAAGATTTCGGAGTTCAATCTAAACATAGGTACGATTCTCATCATGGAATATCCAGGGTCACTTTTCAACGATCGCAATGACCAGCCGGCCGGCGGTTGCGGAGTATTTGACTTTGATAATAGCGCCTCAATTGGGCCGGCCCTATCAATCCTGTCAATCGACGCCGCTGAGGCAAAAGTGATCGATACTTTAGTCCACAAATTGAATAAGGTAATAGCCAACGCCGCGTCTCGCGAAGGCTGGCATCTAATTGACGGAATTGATGAGGAGTTCGTCGGACATGGATATTGTTCGGGTCAATCGTGGTTCGTATTCGCTGAAAATTCTTGTCTGGATCAAGGAGATTTCGATGGCACTATGCACCCGAATGCAGTAGGCACAGAGCACATTGCGAAGGTTGTTGCAAGTGAATTGCGTACCGTCCTGCCAAAGCCGCCGACTGTCAGTAGGCAACCGGCCGTAAAAACGAACCAATAGCAAAATCACATTTATGTTATAAAATTGAGCTAAATGGTCGCATAAGGTCTGGGCTTCAATCGATCTGTAGCTGCTATTAAAACAAATGTAAATTGCTTATCCGCACATTGTAGCAGAAAAACGCTCTGGGTCCAAGGGAAAAAGCTTTGTAGTGATTTTTAACTGAAAAAGCCGGAGAGAGTTAGCTCCGGCTGATCCCTCAGCCTCACAATCATCTTGTAAAGGTAATAGGCTGGTCTTAAAACGTCAATAAGGATAATTCAGTAAGTGTTTATTGTTGCAACAAAAAACCTACTGCACTTGCAGTAGGCTCTATATTTGGACGGTCAAAATGTACTTTAAGTAAGGTAAGTGTTTCCATTTACTAATCCTAACGAATTATTACAGGCAACAAAAAAGCTTACTGCGTAGCAGGGGCGGGAAGTTATTAAGGCTTTCCGTGTTTGGAAAGTATTTCTTTATAGTAATCGGAGTTTTCAAAATTCTTTTTTTCTTCAGCCAGCATTGATTCTATCTGTTCTTTCTTATCCCAAACCTCGAAACATGACTGATGGAATCCTGCGTCGAAGTATTGATAAAGCTGATTTGAAGTGTCAACTGAAGGTGGAAGGCTTATTATTTTTTGCCCTTCCATTAATGTTTGACCACATAAATTGCATTTGCTTTTACCTAAAAAAATCATTGCCATTTTTAAAGTTACTCCAACTTTCAGTCTTCTCAACCCATAGTTCACGTATTAGTTCTCACGAAAGAAGCGTGTATTTTAAGGTGAGAGAGGAATAAACCCCACAAAATGTCGTCACAAATGAATGGAAGTCAGAACAAATTCTTAAAGCAAATTGAATTGGCAGCAAATTGTGTAGCAATAGAGAAGTTTATTCACTTCGTGGAATCGCGCTTTCTTGAGAGAGGGACGGATAAGCTAATTTTTGATTAGTTTCATTATATACTCCATAATTCTCTCCTTTGGAATAGGAATTCCGCCTCCGCTTTTACTCATTCTTGATTCTGGCGGCGGGTCACCAACGAAACTTTCTACCGCATACGTTTTGTTACCAATGTCATAAATAAGTAATTCACAAGCAACTACAAATGCTTGTGCTCCGTCAGAATATTTTCCAGCATCAATTCTTGAATAATCCAATTGAATAACAATACCAACAGACTTAAAGTCATCCTCACTAAAAGCTTTGAATTCATGCGGCAATCTGGAATATATTTCGTCATCAAACTTTACTTTATATCTATCATAAACCAAAACTGGCATTACAAATCTACCTGACAAATTCACAAAATCCGTTTTTACATATTCATCCCCCATGTCGTGAGGAGATTTATAATTGAAATCCTTAATATGCTTATCATATATAGTTACTGTTTTTTTTTCATTACAATAGGCAAATGAGAATAACAGCAAGAGAGCTAAGAAAAGCCTCACTACCTGATTTAAGTAAAGGTGTAATTTATTCAATGCTTGAAATTTAAAAGATACAATTCAAACACTTTATTGTTTGTCCGGATGCAACTACACATCAAAAATATGTTATTGTTTATTTATCAGCTCATCAATATTAATCCTTCCCAGGTACGGTAGTAATTGATCAACACTTGCAAAAGCTCTGAATCTTACAATCTCATTGCTTTACCGATTATAATATGCCTCGACGTAAAAAGCATCAATTTGGTAAAGGAGAATGTTATGAGTTTCGTCTTGCCGGTCTGAAATATGGGTACCACTCCAAACAGCTTCAGCCTGTTCCATTTCATCTAATGATCTCCATTTGTAAAGCGTCATAAGCCCAAATTTAAATAAATAGCGAGACCCTCGTTTTAAAAACAAGGTTTAATGAAAACAAAATAGATACAGGCAGAAATAATTCATTAAATTAGACTACTCACTGCCTACCAGGCTGCAATTTCTTCAATAAGGTATTTACCTAAATGAAATAACACATGATTGCCATTATCCGAGTAAGATTCAACAACACACTCCCTTCAGATATATGGAGTGATGATGTAATGCACAACTGGATGAACCCAAACATTCCGTATAGCCTGGCTCACTACTGGACGCGTACTTCATTATTCCAGGCGGATATGCGCTATCATCTCTTTCCCCCAATTGCAATGGATGATCCCAGGCCGCCTGGTGCAACAAATAATATTCGTCGGGACCTGCTGGTAAATAGCGTAATAAATGAGTTAACACTTGCCGTAAATCCTGACTGGAATATTTTTGATCGACTATTTATTTGGTTTGCGCAACAAACGGATCTATTTGGTGGTGGCGGCTATCGATTACCGAACGAGAAATATGTTCCGGCTGCCGTATGTGATATTCATAGTCTCTTTAGTCACGTTTGCCACGAAGTTGGGCACATGTTTGGGTTCAGTCATGAAAAGGATTATGCATCAGGAAATGAATATACAAGTCCGTATTCGATTATGAGTGCTGAGACTTATGGCGGAGCAGGTTCATCCTTTTTACTGCCCCTAAGCGAACGGTTGTCTGGCGTGAATTTGCCAATAGGTTCCCCGGTACCTGGCAGTAGCGGCACGGGAGATCCCCAGTTGATAATAGGACCGTACATAACACCGGTACAACTTTATATTCACGCAACGGGACAGTTTGTTGATAATCGAACAGTCTATCAGGTTCCGAATTCGTACGCGACTTTACCAAACACGTTTTATCTCACCGCTGTAGACGAAGCGATAAATAAATGGCCTTTTCGAAAGGTTATGCTGGCTGTACTTCCGCCTTTAGTAGAAAATGGCGATACCTATTTTATTGAACTTCGTCGAAATAACAGCTACGACTCAGGTTTTAGTCTTGACGGCAGAGATTTTGCACCGATAGCTGTGGTGGTGCATTCTGCAGACCCGATTACCAAGCGGATTAGTTATACAAGTTGTCTTCCATTGTTGTCATCACGCGGCGATCGTGATTATCATTGCTTTCGAGGACATTTTACAATCAGGTTGAACAGCATTAATGATAATTATTCCGGATGCAGTCTAACGGTAGGAGGGGATAATTTCTGGCGAAATTTTGGTCTTAAATTAGAAAATATTACAAATACCAAGCTGATAGATAGGATCAGTGAGTGGGCAACAATTGACATTTCTCCCTGTTATTTATATGGTAAATCCCCTCATCAATTTCGTTATTATTTTTACACTTCGACTATCATGATAAAAGCCTCATCGTTCGGTTATGAAAAGCCACACTACCAATGGTTCATAGACAATCAGCCAATTAATCAAGGGTCGCCTTTGGTGCCGGTTACCGGATTAAAACAATTCGAAGTAAATGTGAGAGTACCTGAAAATGGTGAATTGAGCCAGCCACAAAAACGAATGGTCTACATAATATACAACCTGACAGGGGTTACCCTTATGTTAACTTGCAACGACAAATATTCTGATATTCATACTACGGTTAATGTGGTTGTTAACGAAACCTCTCCAGAAGTTATTCAAAGCAACTACCCTGACAGCAGTGCATGGACCGACATCGATTTTGACAACGTAACAGTCGAATGGGACAAGGCATACCAGGATGCTGTATGGAAATGTACCAATCAAAGACTCAAAGAAAAGCTTGAAACCTATAAAACAAAAAGGGAACTGCCATTTCAGATTGATGGCCCCCGACCTGAATGGATCACTAATACCGTAGATTTATTAAACGAACTCGTTGTCTCCAATCCCTCAGTGGCAAATTTTGTTATTAATGAAATTGCAAGGTTAAATAAAGTGAGTCGTTTGGAAATATTAAAATGGTTATAATGTTCCGGTATACAAATCCTTTTCAGGCTAAGTTCTCTCAAAAATGTAATTACCGAAAAAACGAGCAAGATATTTAAGTTCTTCCTTTGGATCACTTTCATCAAATACCCAGGCGTTGCTTGAATCTTTGCGGAGTATTCCTAGGTTGCGACCATCGTCTTTAATCAGATACCAGGTTAAAACTTCGCCGGAGCCTACAATCTTTTCGAAATGCCCTGAAAATATCTTACCGTGATGGTCGAAGCTGACCGGAATTTTATCCGTGTATTTATCAGGAACATTTTTTTGATACTTACTAACGGATTTTGGCCTGCCCCTTAAGTAGTAATCAATTTCATCCTGAATATCCATTACGCTCCTTGTTACCTCCTGCAGGTTACCAGAGAACTCAAAGTTCATTTCTTTAATCTTCCATTGACCTTTGTGTTTGGTGACCAGTTTTTCCAAGATCATTTCTTTTTTGCCTGCAAACACCCGAAAACGAATAACCTGTTCTGACCGGTGAAAAATCTCAACCTGCATTTTGTATTTCTTTCTGTTACCGTCTTCATATTTTGTAAGCAGTATTTCAAAATTTTCTTTATCCATATTAGGGTAAGTTTAAGTCTTCCGGGTAATGATAGGGCTCAGTGGGTTCGGGCTGTTTGAGGAAGTCTTTAGCGATAGTCCAAGCTTCCATCTTTTCGCCGGGTAGTTGATAAGAAGCTATTTCCTGTATTCTCTTTTCAGATAACCCCTCCTGTATCCATTCAAAAGCCAAGTCTTCAGGAAGAATCGTCGGCATCCGATGCTGGGCATTGTGTATCTCGTGCATCATTTCGTTTGCCGGTGCAGTAACAATTGCAAAGGTGTCGGCGGATTGCGACATCAAATGATTGGTCCAAACTCTTGACACAGCAGCCATAAAAAAATATTCATCCGGGTTATCCTTTACTGTAATGTAATAGGGAAATTTATCAGTGCCTTTTAAAATCTCACCCTTGTATTTTCCCAGTTTACCAATCCTGGCTTTGTGATGCCATTCATAAAACCCAGTTGATAAAACCAAGCAACGGCCATCTAGCGCACCTTCCCGATACATAGAAGGTTTTCCTTTCTCTGTTTTTAGCAGTGTTTCTGATCTTGCATTTAACCAGGTGATTTTTTCCCTGGCTCTTTTAAGATCCTCATGATCCTGCACACTGTTAGGGATATATTCCCAATGCGCCATTTTTATTTCAAAGTCCTTTCCTCCGTAAAGCGGTTTAATGATAGGCCAATCCCGATAATCAAAACCGTTCTGAGCAGGCCTGTTGAGCCGGAGATTTTTGATTTCTTTTTCTATTGCTTTCAAGCGGATATATTCAGTACGGGTAACCCTGCAACCATTATAAGTACACATGATAAAAAGTTATAGAAAAAAAAGGAGAATTGTTGCATTTTTCGATCAGGAAAAGGCTGCCAAGACTTAATTTGGTTTGAAAAGGTTTACTATACGCCGGGGGTTGGCCGAGCCAACCCGAAGTATCGGGACCCGGCGAGACCGTTGTATGCGAAGATTGTTGAAGACTCCGCAGGAACGAAAAGAAAATATTGATATTGTGACTATCAATAGCAGGCATTCATTGACCAATAAGAAACAACGGCTTCACCGTTGATCGCTGAAGGTGATGAAAATCCATCGTTTAGCCTAGCGGCAAATTTTATTTTCAGGCGATAGACAGGGAATGTTTTGATTTGCCCTTTAAAAAAATACTGACCAAATTCTGACCCTTTGAAATAATCCGAGGCGGCAGATATGCCGCTGATAGATGAGGATATGTTCGTCGACACCCGCTGACGCAAAACTGCTTGTTAGTCGTTGTTTTACTTTTCATCCGAAGTCTTGTCGTTAATGAATTCAACAGTCAATTCATTTACCATTCTCAAATAAATTGTTCTCGCCTCTTGATTTTTCTTTGCAAGAATTAACCCAAAGAAATGATAAAGGTATCTTTGCCAAATGTTCTTGTAAATTTCTTTTCTGAATTCTCTTTTATCAATTGCTTCAACAATTGAAGGGGCAACAAGGTAATATTCAGAAATTAATTTGTTTCCGTTTCTTTGTTTACTTAACCAGGTGTCTCGGAAACGACGGATTGTTTCCAGCTCTAAACAGTTATCCGGTTTACCCATTGTCAAACAAGTAGCGGTCGTAATGTAACAACCATCCCCACTTTTTCGACTACCGCCACCTCTGTGACGCTTTCTTTCTTCCCACTCTTGCTGCTTCCGTTCCCGTTCTCTTGCCTGCTCAAGTTTTCTTTCCTCGTATTCTCGTTGTTTTCGTTCCCGCTCTCGTTGTCGTTCTTCCCATTCTCTTTGTTTTCTCTCTCTTTCAACTTTTCTTTCTTCCCATTCCCTTTGTTTACGCTCCCGTTCAGCTTTTCTCACTTCCCATTCCTTTTGCTTCTTCTCACGTTCTGCCTGACGCAATTCCCATTCTTTCTGTTTTTTTTCTTTCTCAGCTTTTCGTTGTTCCCATTCCTTCTGTTTCCTTTCTGTTTCCTTTTTCTTTTCTTGAATTCTCTCTTGTGCTTTTCGCCACCATTCATCTAAAGAACCGAGAAGTGAATCCTTGTTTTCTCTGCTCATTGGAAGTGAGAATACCTTTCCTCTTGTTTCCCTAATTCTTTTTATTGCATCGTAAGGATTTCCATAAACAGCAAGGTCTGAAATAGAGTAAAGATCTTCCTTTATATTAATATAATTATTGGAGAAAATTTCTTTTCGTCTTGAGTTAATTTTTTCTTTCGTTTCGTTCCAGATTTGCCAACAATACTCCAAATCCTCTTTTTTCATTTTACCGTCACTGGTGTGGAAGAAACCTTCAATCGCACTAAATCCATCACTCCAGCCTGAACGCATTCTTTCGTTGGCTATTTTAAGAAGGTCTTCTGCTTTTCGTAAAGCATCTAAATCTCCCGAAGCATATCCCTTTGCATCATTAATTGTTGCAACAACAACTTCTTTTTTTCTCGATGAGGCATAATCTCTATTTTTCTTTCTCTCATCTTGTTTACGCCTATGCTCGCTAGCTACTTGTTGGAAGTTATTCCAAAGATTTTCTCTGTCTTCTTTTAAAATTGGTTTCAATGTTTTAAAAAGCTCAAGAACCCTTTGAAATTTGTCCTTGTAGAGTTCAAACGTTTCTTTTGATGTTACTTCAATGTATGAAAGCTCACGAATTTCTGAAGAGATTGTTCGTGCATTTTGTTTAGCCTCTTCAATGAATTTGTTGTGGTTATCCATTGATTACAGTTTATTTCTTGCTGTAAGTTCAAAGTTAGTATTTCGACCAAAAATTGCGGATAGCACTTAAATATACGAATCAGACAGGTCTTCATGAAATCACTAAAATTGTGAAATTCAGTCAAAACATATTGCGTATTTAATGTTGACAAATGCGTCAATGATAATTTATATACGTGTTTCCGGATACTAATAGCGGGCTTCTTCCAGACAGACAACAATTTGAGGAAAAATAGGGTGCCGCGCGATATCAAAGAGAAATTTATTTCTTTGGCCTATTACTCACTGTAGAAGAATACTCTTAGATCAAGTGGTCTGTGGAGAAAAACACCGGCCACGGCGTGATATTTTATTGAACACCCGCCGAAGCGGAAGCTGATAAAAAATAAGTATAACGAAAAATGTAATGACGCGGATTTATTAAAATCGGTAAGCCAAATTCTTACTGAAAAAATAGCACCTGAAATGGTTAGGCCTTTTAAGAGTAGTAAAAGTAAATCGTCCAAACTCAAAAAACCTATCATCCAAGGACCATCTTTGTCGGAATTACCTCTGCCTGGAAACGAGGTGAGTAACGAGATCGACAACTAAACAGTTTAGACACTGTTAAAAACCGGCTTGGTGTCTTGGGCAATAAAAGACACGCTTGCTGATAAGAACCGTGCGATCTTTTAATTGCTTATTTTAAGAGGATCATTTGTCTTAGTATTCATACTAACATATTTCCTCAAGGAAACTGTTGCGTCAAGCAGTGGGTGTGAAAGTAAAAACCTGTATATTAGTATGAAATCAAAGTGTAGGGCCGACAATATAACAATGTAGTTCCGGTGCGTCGAGACACGCACCAGGGCGTTTGGAGGAGACTGGATTTTAATTATTAAACCGAACTAAATGCGTCTGTCCAAAATGAATATCAGTTACGTTGTAATCGTCTTCGCTGGACTCGTCTCAATCTTCGTTGGTGTCTATGCTCAATGGCAAGGTGATAAAAAGGAAAAGGAAGCTGATAAGAAAGTCTCGGAAATTCAGGAATCTTTAAATCAAGAAGCGCTAGCGTTAGCAAATTTGCTGTTGATGAAGGAGAATATGTCTCATTCGATGCGCGCCGTTTTTTCCTTTCAGCATCCCATCAACAAAATATTCCTTGTTCCGGACGAAAAATTTCGGAAAAAGTCAGCTCCGTCTCCCAGCCTTCATTACTCGAAATATCCTTCACCGGAAGGCGCCTGGAATATTTATACATTCCACAAGCAACCTAGCCCCATGGGTGCGGCAGTGATGTCCGCTAATCTTGGCAGTCTGGGATCATTCACAGCAAATATTTGGAGCGGTTTCGCTGGCATAGCAAGCTTTGTATACACCGAAAATAGTCGACAGAATGTTGCTTACGAGCTTAGCGATAAAAGTGGTGACAGTGCTAATTTGGGAAAGGTATATACTGAATTAAAGCGATCAACTACCAATGTTACATTACTCAAGTATTATCCGGCAGGCGTTTCTAAGGAACAAGTTAAAGAAGAGGAAAACAGATTCCTTGCACAGGACGTAGCGGTATCGATTGAGTGTCCAATTTTATTTGACAAGGGAATTTGGTACAAAGTTGATTTAGTACTCCCAAATGCTGACAACCCCTATGAGATAACTACAATCGAATCTGTTGAAGGTTTACATCTTGTCGTCAACTACAAATGGATAGTCGATAAAAACAACAATGGATTTATGTACAACAAAGTGGATGCCTCTCTTTACGACCCCACGGCACCATATGTTCCTTTACAAAACATCGATGATTCTTCGAAAACTGATTCGGCCAATGATAGTCCGGAGGAAAAAGATAACCATTAAACCTAAAATATGACTAGAAAAGAAGCATTCGAAGTATCGAACAGAAATATTCTGCGATTTGAAAAGACCCGGGATCTGCAATGGAAAGTGAACATCACCGCCTGGTCTTTAATAGTTCTTGGAATTACTTATTTTGGCGACAAGGATGTAACTATCAACTCTTGTCTGATATTTTGGATTGCAGTCTCATTTTTGACAATACACTCATTTTACATTGTGTTCATTCAACGATCACTTGCGGCAACTCAGAGAGTGGAACGATATATTTATGAAGCGCTCAATAACGATAATACAGAGAGCTTGATTGTTGATGTAGATATAAAAAAAATAGTGAAAAATGTTTCTTTTCACTCGAAGGATTGGTGGTGGATTGTTTTGCAAATATTAACGACCGCTTTACTCCTCACGGTACAGATAGGGGTTAGCCTTTCAAAATAACAATAAAACGAACTCTGCCGAATGAAACCAAACCAACAAATCAAAAAAGAGCCTGGTAAATACAATGCTCTCACCTTTCAAAAGAAATTCACGACTGTCACCTCCATAAGCTATATTATCGACAAGCCATCCCGAAAAGACTGGCTGTATCATACCAGCCCACTAAATCACTACCGGTTAAATGAAAAAATACAATTAATATCTGAACAAAAGAAAATCAACCACAGATCTTATAAATATCAGGTCCGGTGTCCAGAATTTTGTGATAAACCGTTATTTAGGTTTGACTCAGACGGTGCTACCCATAAAAATAAAAATAAGCCGCTCGGCAAGCAAGCTGTACCTCCGCCACACTTTAACTATTACGATGATGATGGCAACAGCCTGGCTTACCAAACGGAGGAGTTAAAAGCAGCAACGGACGGCGATTTAGATGATTTGTCAAAGTTTTTTAATCATTTTTGCTATGAGTGTTGGATTGTAGAGCCTACTTCGAAACCACTTACTGTTGTGTCGGGCGATAGTCGAAAATTATATTTTAAGGAAACTAACAATGACCCGCTTTCCAACATTAAATTTGATCTATGAACTATCCCAAGCTGTTTAGTTTAATTAAAGAAGACTTTTGCTCACTCTGGAAATACAAAATGAGAGGCGAAACCATTGAGGTAATAACGCCTTTTTCAACGCCGAGTTCGAAATTCATTTCAGTTTTTATTACTAAAAGAGACAGCCATTTTGTAATAACTGATGGTGGATGGATTGAAGCCGGTGAGTATTTTGATTTTGAAACAATTGACAATGACCTGTTAAAAAGCTCGCTTAAATATTTCACATCTTTATACAAAACAAAAATCGCAACCAACGGACAAGGTAAAATTTATTACCTGTCGTGCGACTCCGAAAAAATGGTATCGAGCAATGTTTATGATATTTCCATGCTTATTTCCCAGACCATTAATGCCTTACTTTTAGAAACGGACACGTCGGAGGAAGATCACAGAGACAACGAAATTTTTCGCAGAGATGTTGACGATTACTTTCATTCTTTTAAAAAGAAAAACTTAGTTGTCCAGACAAATAAAGAACTTGATGGGCTATCAGGGCCAAGATTTACAATTATTAGACGGTCGAAACAGGTTAGCTTGGTAAAATATATTACTGGTAGCACATTTGATTATTTTAAAAAGAGCCTGAACAGCGCCACAATTGATTTTCAAATTGCAGATAAGTCCAAATACCGACAGGTTATTGAGAACAAGGTGGCAATTATAAATGACCAAGCTAATGGTTATGATCCTGAAAAAATGGCGCCTTATATAGAATCTATTGAAGAAAGGATCGAAGATGAGGTGACGCCTTGGAGTAAAAGAAAAAGACTTGAAAATATGTTTTAATGATTCAACTGCTTTATAAATAACTAATCGGATTTATTACAAAACCACTGCACCAAAGATCAATCCATAGTTATCTCCTACCATTCACCATCTGGCTAGCTTCACAGATGCAAAGAACAAAAATGAGGGAACATAACTTCTCAACTCGCCCTAGAGTCAATTCAAAATCTTCAACTTTCTTGAAGGTATCTTTACCCGCTGGAGCCGCCCTTCCGCCGAACAACCCGCTTGGACGAGGGACGAAACTCGTTTATTAATTGAACAATTGCCTAAACTCAAAAGGGGTCAATTCCGTCGATGGCAAAACCCGTCGACACCGTTGCACTATGCGAAGATTGTTCAAGACCCCGCAAGGACGAAAAGATGATGCAATTAACGAAATAAATGTTTTCGGAAACCTTACCATTACCCACGATTTCGTTGAATTCAATTAGCCAATAGGTTGCCATGATAATAATCCCGTGGTCCACCAGGTATATAGTTACATAGAGACATTTAGCGTGGCGGTGGACCACATGAAAATCATAACGCTATTTTATTCAATACCGCACTGGCTGACAATTGGTACTATATGAAGACGCTTATACGCCGGGGTTGGCGGAGCCAAACCCTGGCGAGATCGTAGTTGTATACGAAGATTGTTTAAGACTCAGCAAGAACGAAATTAAAAGTGTAGGTAGCGACTAGAGGAATACCCGAAGCTCAAAGGCATACACCGCCGAACACAAACCGTAGTGACGGGAAAACTGGCTTGAAATGCAGAGTCGTTTATACGCCGGGGTTGGTGGCCAAACCCCGGCGAGACCGTTGCTGTATTCGAATATTGCTGAAGACCCCGCCAGGACGAAAAACGTGAACAGCGGAAAGAATATTTAAGAGAAAGACGGCAAGAACAATTTTTAAACCTTCTTGATTCCCTTAAAAAAAGATAATACCAAACAGAATGACGATAAACCTTGATTAATCCCGCCCCTGCTTCGCAGCGGGCTTTTTGATGCCTGACGGCAACGGTGAAACAAATTAGTAAATTTGTTGAATGATAAATGACATTTACCTTTTTGGACATCAAGTTCGGCCATTCAGCAACTTCTGTATGTTGGCAACAGAAACTATTGCAATCGGCAGTGCTGTTTGTCAATTGGCGATTGCTGGCGTTAATGGCGATGACGATGAATTCACCCACCTTCGCCCAACTATGATTCAAGATTCGAGAAGTATCTATGGTATCAATTTTACGCCAAGATTGTAAGTGAATTCACTTACAATTCATTTCAAGTTAAATACCTATTTGACTTTTTGAATTTACATTCTTACATTTACTATCACCTTAACCTTATCCAACATGACCACCATCGGGCTTAGAGCAACTCCGAGCCAAATTTGGTTCGCTGTAGTTGCACACAACACCGACTACAAGATTATTACTTGCGACAAACTTGTCTTACCAATCGCATTGAACTTTCCTGAAAAATTGAACTTTATTAGAAAAACTTTTAAAGATATCATATTTGAATACGGTATCACTACTGCAGGAATAAGGGTTACTGAACCAGCTGCAATTTCTACAAATGCTACCAGGATATCTTTTGAGGCCGTTCTGCAAGAGCTTCTTTCCAGCAGTACGGTCTATAATTATTTCATTGGTCAAATTGCCAACATTTCCGCTAAGATCGGTTTCAATAGGGCGAATTTTAAAAGATATATTGACGACGAACTGAATTTTGACCCAATCAAAGAGTGGTCAAGCTTTAACAAAGAACAGAAGGAAGCTATACTTTCCGCTGTCGCAGCATCAAAACTTTAATATGCTAACAACTGCACAATTAAATTTCGATATCCTTTCTGCGCTTGGCCAACAAGGCAGGAATTCAAAAGTGTATTTGGTGCATGATCGACAATTGGATGCGCAAATTGTAGCTAAACAAATCTTAAAAACAAAATTTAAGTCTCCGACAGAATTTTTCGAAGAAGCAAAAAAGCTTTACGATTCTGAGCATCAACACGTCGTACAAATTAAATATGCGTGTGAAGATGCAAATCACATTTACTTAGCCATGCCATATTATAAAAATGGTTCGCTTAAAAATTTGATTGACCCGAAGTTTTTAACAGTAAGAAAAATTATCAGATACGCCACGCAATTCCTTTCGGGATTGCACAATATTCATGTTAAAAAACTGATTCACTTCGACATTAAGCCGGACAATATTTTAATATCCGATAGTGACGAGGCTTTAGTCTCTGATTTCGGCCTTTCTAGTAGTATGAATTCTTTAGGCTTTTCTGGCGTCGCTGCTGTATATCCTAAGCAGATACCACCTGAATATTTTACACAAAGCCATCATAGTATGTTGTATGATATTTTTGATTGTGGCTTAACCTTGTATCGAATGTGCAATGGCAACAAGCAATACAACCAGCAGGGAAGTTTATACACCACTCAAGCCGACTACATACATGCAATCCAATCGGGTAAGTTTCCAGACAGGACTTCATACTTACCGCACATTCCCAAGTCTTTAAGAAAGGTTATTAATAAATCAATTGAGGTTGATCAGTCAAAACGTCATCAGACTGTTTTGGAAATGATGAACGACCTTGCCGGGATAAACGACTTGCTGGACTGGCAATATTCTGAAAATCTCGGTACTTCGCAGTGGGAATTAGATTTGGATGATAAAATTTTTAGTGTTACATTAACTTCAAGTGGCAGCCTTTTTGACATCAATACAAATAAGACGATGAAAAACTCGGGTAACACAACTAAAGTTCATGCTCTATGTAAAACCGGTTTAGTCTTGAAAGATGTGGAAAAAACAGTTAGTCAATTCCTTTTAGCTGCAACGTGAAAGATAAAAGCAATAAAACGCACATAAATAGTAGGGAAAAGTGGTTATTCCCCTATATTTCTATTCCTTTGGACGAAAGGCTGAAAAGGTCAAATTCGATTGACCTTACAAACAATTATACAATCAAGGAATCAGACAGTTACTGGATCATTAAACCCATAGATAAAAATAAGAAATAGAGTTTTTATTCACCTTTGGCTCATGCTTGAAGCCATCTTCCCTTCGTTTTTTTTCAATTAGACTTCGGCTCCTCCTCCTCGGGCGGATTAACTAATCTATCGAAAAGGACGAAAAGAAGTTTGATTATAGCAACTAAGAAAAATACAAAGGAAATCGAACTTGTAATTGTAGTGGCCCACTTAAAAAAGTTATTTGTGGCAAGTGGATCCACACTTATAGTTTCCTGATATATATAACTAAAGCCGGCGGTCATTAAAAAAAGAATTCCAGACAGTAAAGCATATTGACCACCAGATACGATCGTTTCTACGTCTACAGGATATTTTGTGGCGTCAAGAGCTCGTGACCAACCGAAGGCGACAGAACTGATTGTTAACATTATTCCAAACCCAAAACCAGCTATTTTGGTATATTCCGGGGTTTTTACTTTCAACCAAATAATCAGTAGAATTGATAATCCGGAAAGAAATGTTGTAGTTAATAATGCAGTAAGTCTTGTAATCCTTTTCGCTTCCATTTTATAGAAACTAAATGTTTATAATATTTTTTTTGTTAGCCCTGAAAAAGACCCAGTAGAAACCAGGGCCGTAAGCAAATTATTGAGCTAGGCTCAACGGAGTAAAGGTAAAAAGTTATTTGAACAAAAAGCGATGAAATGAATCGTCGCGACCCTTCCGTGCCAGAGGTATCTCTTGGACTTTTATTCGATAATAAAACAGTTTTGTAGATTTGGTTAGTGTATTATTTGAACGTTAATATAATTTTCTTCAAAAAATGGATTTGCTAAATAGAATTGTACTGATTGGAAACGGGTTCGATTTAGCTCACGGTCTTCCAACTACCTATAGAGACTTTATCGATTGGTATATGCGGGAAGCGTTTGATTGCTTTCGAAAAGGAACATCGTATAATGATAAGCTAGTCGAATTGAAGTATAAATATGCCGGGTCTATTACGCAGTTTCGACCAGCGAAAACTCTTGAAGAAGTTGTGCAAATGATGGCATCTAATTCTTATCAAAGTATAAATTACAAGTCAAAGTTTTTTGAACACTTAATACAACTATTCTATTCCGGTTCATGGGTAAACATTGAACGCGAGTATTATCAACAGTTAATAAAAATCTTTGATAACGAACCAAGTACAATCGAGGCCATTAAATTGTTAAATACAGAGTTTGATTTTATGATTGAAAAATTGGCTGATTTTTTCAAGATCGTGAATGCCCAAATGGGAGACTATAAAAAACTTAACTTTGGAGGTAAAAACACTAACATAAGTAAAGCATTTGCTCAAAATGCAGTAGCACCTGTCTCTTTTATTAACTTTAATTATACGGACACTTTAATAACTCATAATTATGCTTATGAGCACGAGGTAATTTATATACATGGAAGAGCTGCTCAAATGGAAAATAATCCAATAATTTTTGGTTATGGAGATGAAACCGATTCTAATTATCAAAAACTTGAAAATCATGGAGACGATAACTGCCTAAACCATATTAAATCGTTCGCATATTTAAAAACAGAAAATTATCAAAAGGTGATGTCTTTGATTGATTCAGATCCTTATGTTGTATATATAGTTGGCCATTCCTGCGGCCTATCAGACAGGATATTACTAAGCGAAATATTCGAACATAAAAATTGTAATAGGATTGAAATATTTTATCATCAGCGACCAGATCGTAGTGATAATTTTAAAGAAATCACTCAGGAAATTTCTAGGCATTTTAAGCCGGCAAATAAAGGTTTGATGCGGAGACGAGTAAGCTATAAGGATTCTAACAATGTGATTCCTCAAAATCTGAGTATTTAAACATCTCTCTAATCGAATTTTAGCTACTATTTGCACAAAATCGAAGAATTTGGCCAACTACTAGGCCAACCGGTAAAAATAAAAAGCCCTCAATTTATTGAAGGCTAGTTATTTAAAGAAAGTTTTATGTGGTGTGGGGCGGGATCGAACCGCCGATACAAGGATTTTCAGTCTTTAAGTAAAAAGTTTTATCTATTATAAGGCCTTTTCAGGCCAGAAATCTCTGGGTGAACATTCAAGTATTTTGGCTATTTCATTAAGATGGTTACTATTGTATGATTCAGTATTTTCCGGGTTAGGACTTTCAATTTCCCCAATATACCCCGTTGACTCAAAACCCAAACCATATGCAATTTCAGCCTGGGTTTTCTTTTTTGCGATTCGTATTTCACGAACCCGATCAATAATATATTGCTCTATTTCTGAACGCATCAATCACCTATCGGTGATTGTAAAGTTCTATTCAATATAAAAACCAAGCAATCACCTATAGGTGAGTATCTAAAATTTCGGTAATTTGCAAACAGAGAGGGGAAAAGAGGATGCAATCATATCGGCCTTCTGGGTAAAAAGTCTTGAGGGCTACATTTAAGTATGCGAGCAAGATCATTAAGATGTTTTATATTATAATGCGTAGGGTATTTTGAACTTTCAACTTTGCCGATAAACCCTACCGACATATCTAATTCGTAAGCTAAATCAGCTTGTGAAAGATTTTTTTCAATTCTTTTTTCTTTCACCCTTTCTATAACATATGTGTCGATCCTCGTTTTCAATGCTTACCCATCAGTTAGGTAAAATTGAAGTAACATTATGTCTATTACAATCACCTATAGGAAAGTGTTTAGTCTATGAATGCTAGCATTATAAATATTAAACAAGTTTTTGAATCCTTTCAAACCGGAAATGAAACGGCATTTGATTTTTATTTTCATTCACATTATAAATCACTTTGCTTCTTTGTCAGGCGGTATATGCAAGATGCCGCTGCCGCTGAGGATACAATAAGCGAATGTTTTTTTCAACTCTGGAAGAGCCGGGAAAAGATAGAAAGTGAAAGACATTTAAGAAACTGGCTGTATAAAACAGCATACAGGCTTTGCTTAGATCAATTAGCAAAAGAAAAGACCAGGAAAAAACATGCCGATGCTTTGCGCAGAAAAGACCAGGAACCTATCCCCGACCACAGCGAACAAATAATACGGGCGGAAACTTTAAGAGAAATGAGGGTTGCGATGGACCAATTGCCTACTCAATGCAAAACCATATTTTACAAACTGTATGTAGAAGGAAAAACAGTAAAGGAAACGGCGAATGAACTGGCGCTTAGCATCAGCACCGTACATAACCAACGAACAAGGGGGATAAAGCTACTGAAGCAAAAGCTGAGCTATGTTTTTTTCTACATTCTACTATTTTCTTTTTTTTAAACCTGAAAACCCAGATGGATTAGGTTTATTCATTGACTGATCTAAAAGTTCACAATAGGTATTTACATCATCAGGTGACCAAATTGATGAGAACCTATCTACAATTGCGGTAGACGCCACTGCCATTGCTCTATCGCGGTCTCTTTCCTTTTTTATGTTTGCTTTGTACTTTTTGTATTGCTCATACATGAAGCGGAGATGCTTTACCATATTAACGGCGCCATCTTTAAGAATATAAGAAACAGGAAGGTTATACTTCACATCAAAGTCGGTCCAGGAAATATAACGATCAGCACCAGCTTCCTTTAATGCTTTAATGGCTGCCCAGGAGCAGTTTGTATTGTGCATCCGGTAACGGGCACGAGAACCGGATAAAAAGTCAGTCCACCAGTTAGACGCAGCTACTTCATTTAAACCATTAAAACTCCAGACAATGGGTGGAAAATTGTCTTCGGAAGCAAGGTCACCTTCATAATCATTTGTGGTTCCGGAATTGCCTTTCAGAAGATCAGAACCCCTCTCAGGCCACCATGAAACATAGCTAGAATGAGGTTCTCCATTGCAACCTAAAAGAACTGAACTGTGACCGACATTCAAATCTACCGGCTTCCAAATATGAACTTTTATCATTGTAACAAATATTACGTAATGAAAAACACTTATTGCAGAAAGGCTATTACCGGAAAACTATTGTAAACAAATTAAAATAAGAATTGCAATACACAAAAATATTATGAAGGTTAGTAAAATCTGAAACAAGCCCGTAGTAATAAGACGTGCGGCTTGAAAAATGTTTTTACCTTAATAGCATGAAACCCGGAGACGGCGAATACCATACAGAAGAGAAGGCGCAACGCGTGGCCTGGCTGGTAGCAGGCTACCTGCAAAAAACACTGAGTAAAAAAGAACATGATGAACTGGATGGGTGGGTAACGGAAAGCGATGCGAACCAGCGGCTATTTGAAGAATTGATAACCCCGACAATGCTGGAGCAAAGACTGAAAGAATATGATGAACCTGACGAGGAAGCAGCGCTGGCAAAAATAAAAAGCAAAATACAATTCGCTCCCGAAAAAAAAATAACCGGGCCGCGAAACAACTACCTGCTGAAGATAGCCGCCGCGATTTTACTCTTAGCAGGCATAGCGATGACCTACCAGCTTATGAAAAACAGGGGCTCCACTGATGAACCAAAAACCATTACTAACGTATTGCAACCGGGACGTAACCAGGCGATGCTATTACTACCTGATGGTAGTAAAATAAACTTAGGTGAAGCGAAGAACGGACTGATAGATTCCATCCACGGCATTGATATACTGAAACCCAAAGACGGACAAGTAAGCTATGAAAACAACACATCCTCCTCTGCAGCGGGACAACAACATGTACTGATAACACCGAAGGGTGGCCAATACAGCATCACCCTATCGGACGGAAGCCGGGTATGGGTGAATGCAGCTTCGAGCTTGAAATACCCGGCGGTGTTTGATGATAAGGAAAGGATAGTAGAGTTAGATGGGGAGGGGTATTTTGAAGTGGCACACCTCACCCCCGACCTCACCCCTAACCCCTCTCCAGGAGGAGAGGGGAACTTGAAGAATCCGTTTATTGTAAAGCTGCGGAATGGAACGGAAGTGAAAGTAACGGGCACGCATTTTAACATCAATGCGTATGAGAATGAAGAAGCGATAAAAACCACGCTACTTGAAGGAAGCGTAATAGTAAAATGCGAACACCGGCGAAGTGATGGAAAACAATTTGTAAGCGAGGCGGCACCCAGACCTGGCGAGCAAGCGATAGTGAATGATAATGGAGAGGTGAATATAAATGACCATGTGAACACGGCCGAAGTAGTAGCGTGGAAAAACGGGGAGTTTAAATTCGTGGATACACCGATAGAACCGATCATGCGGCAGGTAGGAAGATGGTATGATGCGACGATTGAGTATGAAGGAAAAATCAATTATCATTTTAATGCGACGATCTATAGAAATGAGCCGCTGAGTAAATTGTTATCGCTATTAGAGATGACGGGGAATGTGAAGTTTAGGATTGAGGGGAAGAAGATTATTGTGAGGCCTTAACAGGAATTTGTTTTGCCACGAATTACACGAATGGACACGAATTTTTTGGAAGGTGCTGATGACAGAAGCGGGGACGGGTTGGCCACTCCGAAGGAGTCCTTTGGACAGATGAACACGGATGGACACAGATTAGTTTGTTTTAACACGAATTACACTAATTATCACGAATTACACTAATTATCACGAATTATACGAAGAAGGGAAGGCTCTGATAATTTGATCCACCCTATGTAAAACCAATTTTATACAGGAACCTTAAATGAAACCGCCCCGGGGGCAACCGGAGCGGCGGTGTTTGGGCAACCTGAAAAAAAATCTCTGACAGACATTTATTCTATCACCCAAACCAATCAAAGGTATGCAAAATGCTTTTTGTGCCGGGCAGGGGCATGACCCTGCGAGCTTTAAAAATCCTATACCTGGAAAACAAAAGAAAGCGGCATTATTCAAAACCTTATTACTGATGAAACCGGCGATCATACTCTGCGCCTTCAGCCTGCTGCAAGCCCATGCCAACGGGTACAGCCAGCTAATAACCCTGCAACTGAAAAACGCTCTTTTGGAAAAAGCGATCAACGCCATTGAAGAGCAAAGCGGCTACCATTTCATTTACACCAAAGAAGAAATAGCGAAAGCAAAACCGGTGAACATAACCGTAAACCTGGCGCCATTGGAGAAAGTGCTGTCGATCTGTTTTAATGATCAGCCGCTTGACTACCGCATTGATGAAAAATACATTGTACTGAAACGAAAAGAAGGCTATGAAAAAACCATACCGGCCGACACCCTGCGAACCCTGAGAGGAAAGATAGTAAATGAAAAAGGGGAAGCTATAGCAGGAGCCAGCATCCAGGTAAAAGGAAAACCCATTGCTTCGAGCAGTGATGCCAACGGGAATTTTGTTTTGACCGGAGTGGCTCCTGACGCTACCCTTATTATCAGCGGGGCTGAACTTAACGCTATTGAAATAAGACCG
Organism: Chitinophagaceae bacterium; assembly: GCA_040007815.1. Lineage (GTDB taxonomy): Bacteria > Bacteroidota > Bacteroidia > Chitinophagales > Chitinophagaceae > Terrimonas_B. The sequence continues at coordinate 58,740 of JBDTUH010000018.1, read as the reverse complement.
GGGAGACAGGAGTTTGTGAGCATCCTATTACCCACCAAAGTAAGTGACTTAGACCAGGTATTGGTGATGGCATACGGAGAAACGACGAAACGATTAAACACCGGTAATATCGGCAAAGTAAGCGCTGAAGAAATAAGCCGACAACCGGTGAGCAATCCGCTTGCCGCCATGCAGGGAAGGATAGCGGGCATGACGATAACCGCCACGAGCGGAATACCGGGAGCGGCGTATAAGGTATTAATAAGAGGACAAAATTCGATACTGAACGGAACCGACCCGCTATTCATCATTGACGGGATTCCCTTTGCCGCAGGGAATAATCCCATCAACCAAATAACTACGGCCGCTATACTAAGCCCGCTGCAACTGATAGACCCCGCCACTATCGAAAGCATCGAGGTGCTGAAGGATGCAGAAGCGACGGCGATCTACGGATCGAGGGGAGCGAACGGCGTAATACTAATCACCACGAAAAAAGGAATTGAAGGCAAAACACAGTTCAGCGCCAATGTACAATATGGCGGCAGCCGGGTAACGAGAACAATGGATATGCTATCGCTGAAAGATTATTTAGCGATGAGAAGGGAAGCCCTGGCGAATGACGGGGCGGTGCCGAATCAATATAATGCACCGGACTTAGTGCTATGGGATACGACAAGATACACGGATCTGAAAAAATTACTGATCGGCGGAACGGCGCATACAACCAATGCACAGGTAAATGTATCGGGAGGGAACGCGAATACTAATTTTTTATTAGGAGCAGGATACTATAAAGAGACGACGGTGTTTCCCACAGAGCTTGGTAATAAGAGAATGAATGTACACCTGAACTTAGGACATGTATCCGCCAACAACCGATTTAAACTAAGCCTGAGCGGCAACTATGTTTATAATCAAAACAAGCTGACGGTATTTGACCTGACGAGCAGCATCAATTATGCACCGAATATTCAACTGTTTGACTCCAGCGGAAAACTAAACTGGCAGGAAAAGGGCATTACGTTTAACAGTGTGGGCGCACAAAACCCGCTGGCCAATATGAATACGAAGTACACTGGTGTGTTTCAAAACCTGCTGAGTAATCTATCCCTTCAATACAATATACTTCCACAGTTAGCTATCAAAGCGAACCTTGGTTATAATCTTGTACTGACGGATGAAACAAGATTGAACCCCAGCAATTCATTTGATCCGTACGGACCAGCGTCCCTACCCTATGCTTTATTTGTAAATGGACAACAGAAAAGCTGGATAGCGGAACCGCAGGCGGAATATAAAATTATGATCGCTAAGGGAAAGTTATCGGTGATGGCAGGCTTTACGCTACAGGAGAATGAATATAAGAACAACACGGTAAACGCGGAAGATTATCAAAGTGATCTTTTATTGGGGTCAATAGCCGGTGCTGCGAGAGTAAGAGCACAGAACAGCTATAGCCAGTACCGGTACAATGCCGTGTTTGGCCGTATACAATACAATTGGGAAGAAAAATATATCCTGCATTTATCAGGAAGAAGAGATGGATCGAGCCGGTTTGGACCGGATAAGCGATTCAGCCAATTCGGCGCGATAAGCGGAGCCTGGATATTCAGTAAAGAAAAATGGATGAAGGCGGCAGCGAATATCATCAGCTTTGGAAAAATAAGAAGCAGCAATGGAAGCACGGGTAGTGATAATATCGGTGATTATCTATACCATGATGTATGGAACGCTACGCCAATCACGTATCAAGGTATTCCAGCAATAAACCCCAGCTCATTATTTAATCCTAACCTTGCCTGGGAAACGACGAAAAAATTCGAAGCAGGATTAGAAATGGGGTTTTTAAAGGACCGGATATTTTTATCGGTGTCTTATTTTTCCAACAGCAGCGGCAACCAACTAATGCCCTATGCACTGCCTGCACAAACAGGATTTGGTTCGGTAAATAAAAACTTTGAAGCGCTGATCAGGAACCGGGGATATGAATTAGTGATCAGCTCCACGAATATCAATACCCAAAATTTTAGCTGGAGAAGCTCCCTGAATATGAGCCGCACGAGGAATAAATTGGTTGCTTTTCCCGGTTTGGCGAATTCAAGCTATGCAAGTGTATATATAGTAGGCGAACCCGTATCCGCGAGAAGAGTGTTTGAATATACGGGAGTAGATGCAGCGACAGGGGTATATACTTTCAATGACGTTGATCATAACGGTATATTAGAGCTGGCCGATATGATGAAGTTCAAAACAACTGATCCGCCACTGTATGGAGGGGTGTCGAACAGTTTGCGATATAAAAATCTTCAGTTAGATATCTTTTTTGAATTCAAGAAACAGGAAGGATTGAACTACCTGAACAATATTGGCTTTTACCCGCCGGGATATAATGTAAAGAATCAACCCAGCATCGTACTTGACCGCTGGCAAAAACCAGGGGATAAAACGAGTATCGCCAAATACACGGGAGTGTATGGAACGCCGGGTTATTTTTATACGGTTTATTTTTTGCCATCGTCAGATGCGGTGTACAGCGATGCTTCTTATATACGCTGTAAGAATATCGCCCTGTGGTACAGTCTGCCGGAAAGATGGTTATCGAAACTGAAACTGAGCAGTAACAAAATCTTTGTGCAGGCGCAAAATCTTTTCACCATTACTGATTATAAAGGCGCTGACCCGGAAACACAAAACCTGTATGCTCTGCCGCCACTGAAAACCATCAGCGCCGGCATTCAATTAACCTTTTAAACAGCCAACTATGCAACGATATTCTTTTATCTATAAAATGTACACGCGATTGTTCATTGTTTTAATACTGCATTCATCCTGTAAGAAATTCTTAGATATAGCCCCTAACCCGAACCAGGTAACTACGGACCAGGTATTCAGCAATGATAAGACGGCTCTCTCCGCTATGAGTGGGATCTACACCCAGCTGCTCAATAACCTGTCGCTCACGAGCGCCGGTACAAGTGTATATGCAGGATTGTGCGCCGATGAAATATATAATACAAGATCAAATGCGACGGATGATCCTTTTTATACCAATTCACTGCTGGCCGATAATAATACCGTGAACCTGAATTTTTACCGGTTCGGCTATAAAGTAATTTACCAGGCGAACAGTATTTTATCGGGATTGGAAAAATCAACGGGTGTAAGTGAGACCGTAAAACAACAACTGACCGGGGAGGCGAAAGTATGCAGGGCGTTCCTGTATTTTTATTTGGTGAACCTGTTTGGCGATGTACCGCTGATAACTACTACCGGCTATGAAGAAAATGCGAGACAAGGAAGATCAGCAGTTGGGAGCATCTATGAACAAATGGAGAAAGACCTGAAAGAAGCGCAACAGGTATTGCCATCCAACTATCCGAGCGCCAATAAGGGAAGACCCAATAAATGGGTGGCGACAGCATTGCTTGCGAGAGTATATGCATACGAGCAAAAGTGGCCCGAAGCGGAGACAGAGGCGATGAAGGTAATAACACAGGGTAGTTATCAACTGAACAATGACCTGAACAGCGTGTTCTTAACGGGTAATAAAGAAACGATCTGGGAGCTGACGGGCGATCGTGGCAATGCAGCCGAGGGTGTTGTATTTATTCCCTTCCTGTTTTTCATTCCCCCATCGTATAATCTGAGTCCTTCGCTTGTGAATGCATTTGAAACAAATGATCAACGAAGAACGAGCTGGGTAAAAACGGTAACGCTTAATGGCGTGACCTATCAATATCCTTTTAAGTATAAGATAGAGACACAGGAGCCGATGAAGGAGAAAACAAATCTTTTACGCCTGGCGGAACAACTCCTGATAGCGGCGGAAGCGATGGCGAAACAAAATAAACTGAATGAATCGAAGGATAGGCTGAACCTGATACGCAACAGAGCGGGGTTGGATAACACAACGGCTACTGATCAAACCTCATTGCTATCAGCGATAGAACAGGAAAGAAGGATAGAATTTTTTTGTGAATGGGGTCATCGCTGGATGGACCTGAAAAGAACAGGAAGAGCCGAAGAAGTATTATCGCCGATAAAAGGAAATAAATGGCAGGGTACCGATGTACTGTGGCCTATCCCGTATAGTGAACTACAATTGAATACCGCGCTTACTCAAAACCCAGGGTATTAAACGAAACAGGACTTATCAATTTCCATTAAAAAAAATTATGCGACTACTTATCAAACTGCTTTTGCAGAGCGGCTTGCTATTGCCTGTGATGCTGTATGGACAGGAAAAGGGATTCAGCCCGGGTGACCAATTGAATCCCGAGGTGATATCAACTATCCTGGATGCCCAGGCGACGGGGGCGGGTATTCAAAAGAACGCCAGGCTTTTTATTATTGATTTCTGGGATGTAGCCTGCGCCAGTTGTATAGCGGCATTTCCCAAGATGGATAGTTTACAAAAACAATTTGGTGAACAAATACAAATATTATTGGTGAACCGTCAAAGCAGAGATTCAACAGAACGGTTTTTTAAAAAGAGGAAAAAGATAAAAATACCGGAGCTACCATTTATCAGCGGCGATACGATGATCAACCGGTATTTCCGTCATGTGGGAGAACCGTATCATGTATGGATAGACAGTACAGGCAAAGTGGTACTGATGAGTTATGGGCATATAACGAACGAAAAAAATATAGGCAATTATTTAAGTGCGGGATTGCTGCCGGGAAATACAAGGACGAGTGCGATAAGAGTCAGTTCTTTGTTTGACGAAAGATGGGAACCTTCGATGGTGTATTATTCCTACCTGTCGCACTGTATTGAGAATGGTATGGTGAAGATAAGCCCGGAGCATAGCGAGGGGCTGATCATCGCCGGTGGATGCAGGAGTATAGTGGAGCTGTATCAAATAGCCTATAATAAAAGAAACCAACCGAATTATGGTTTCATGAGGATGGGAAGAACTATGGTGGAGATCAAAGATCCCTATCCTTACATTACCCCGCAGGATTATGCATTATTTAATGATTGGGTTGGAGAGCACGGCTATAATTATCATTTGTTTATACCGGCCGATAAGGACAAGGAGAAATTCAACATCATGCGGGAAGACTTAGGAAGATATTTCAACATAGATGCGAAAGTAGTAAAGCGGCCGGTGAGGAGTTTAGTACTGAAGAAAAGCGGAAAGAACATCCTGCTGACATCCAAAGGAGGTGAGGCAAAAGATAATTTCCAGGCAAGGGACCGATACAGCCTTGAGGGTGACAGCCTGAGATACTATATTAATAAACCGTATGAAGGATTGAGCCGAAGAATGGAATATATGATTGAGAATAAATTCAAGCAACCGTTTATCGATTCAACCAACATTAAAGGAAATGTGGACATTGTACTCAGCGGATCAGCTTTAGATTCAGCGGATCTGAAAACATGGCGAATGGAATTAAAAAAATACGGACTGGTATTAGTTGAAAAAGAAATGGTGTTAGAAGTGTTAGTTATAAAAAAACGGGAATAGGTTTTCTATTCCCGTTTGATTGTGCGCCTGCCGTTATTAAGGGGTGTTCCTTTTGATATAGTTATCGCTAACATCCGTGGGCAGGGATTGACCAGCCTGGTTGGACTGTGAATGGCCCGCAATACAGGCAATGCTTCCCACATCATTGCAAGAAGTAAGGCCTGCCGCCATTGCCTGACCCTGGGTATACTGGACCGGCGATCCGCTTACATCACCTAACCTGCTACCCAAACTGGTTCCATTAATGGCATACCAATAATAGGCGGCATCCACGTTATTTTTTTTGGGAGCTGTAAAAGCGGAAAGGGAAATGGCCAATACAATGGCTGCAAAACCCAAGAGGTATTTTTTCATATTACTACAATTTAAATGACCAAATGCGCCTACTATTTTATACAGGTGTTCGGCTGCGCCTGTTTATTGCAATAAAGAGTTTGTGGTTTGAAGTAAGGAGGATGGCTATCATTGAAAGCAAAATAAAAACAAGGTTGAAAACTATATGCTGCCGCCAGTTCATGTATTTGATAACACCGCCACAGGAACAGGGTAAATGAACGGCGGCGATGATCATGTAACAGAGATAGATTGTAAAGGACAACATGATCGCCAGTGAAAGATACAGGCCGAGCAATCGGGAAGTGGGAAAGAAAAGCAGTGCGGCGATAAAAAGTTCCGTAACCGGAATGGCGATAGCAATGAAAAAGGATATGTTTTTTAACAAGGGTGAAAAAGATAGTACCGTTTTGAATGAATTGAAGTCTGCCAGCTTTGAAACAGCGGTATAAGTAAACAGCAGAATAAATAAGGCCGCAATAAATTCCGCAGCCTTATGTTGAAAGTGAACGAGCATACTTAAACAATTATTGAGCCGTGAAGGTGCATGTAATGGAAGGCTGTTTCCAAATTTATCATGCCTGTAAAAAGGATAAAGACCATGGTAAAAGAGATAAGGCGTATCAGCCATCCATTTTCTTCACCGCACTTGGCGGAAATCCATAATATTTTATAAATCGACCTGTAAGATCTGTGGGCCGATAGCCTGTTTTAGCGGCGGTTTCTTTGACAGAAAGACCGGACTTTAATAAATCAAGGGCTTGTTGCATCCTGAGTTTTACCAGAAATTTATAAGGGCCCACGCCAAATACGATTCTGAATACAGCTTTTAACCTGTTTTCATTGAGGTTTACTTTTTTGGAGAGCTCTTTGATTTCAACATGTTTTGAAATATCCGCCGTAATGATGGATGCCGCGGAATGAACAGCAATCAATTCTTTTTCGGATGGCTGTTTGGTGATACCCGGTGAAACAGATTGCTGGCGTAAGAAAAAATATAAAAGTTCGCGGACCCTGCTATCAAAAAAATGGTGGCGCAAATTTTTATCAAATGGACAACGGAGAATAGTATACACCTGATCGAGTGTATTGGCATCGGCCCAGCGGGGAAAGGCCATACCTATTTTATAGCCTGGAAATAATTCTTTCATTTCCATCAGCCACTGTTCTGAAAACAATGTTTCGATGCTGCTGAAAGCGGATTGCGGCGAATATGAAGCATCCATCTGAAGCGAAGCGTGATCCACTAATACGAATTGATTTTTAGACAGGGGCCATTGAAGGGCATCGCTGATGTATTGCTGCGCTTTGCCATTTAAGACGAGCTGAGAAAATAAGGCCGCGTCAGCAATATCCGCCTGTAATATGAAGGGCTGATCGAATCTGAATTCATTATAACGCAGACAAAAACTTTCCGTGCTGTATTCCTGTACACATAGATGACCGAACTCACCTGATGCTGATAAGATGGTTCCGCCAGGAAGATGCAATCCGGCAAAGCCCGGAGGAAAGTCATCTTTCCAGATAAGCGGCTCATGTGATAAGGTTTGAATATTGCAGGTCATTATAATAATGAGCTAGCCGTTGATTGTAATTTAAAATAAAAAGCGTGAAATGTAAGATGGCGTGATAAATAGGTATTGATTAATTGATATTTCTCAATCATCACCGAACGTATTGGCCTGTTTCAAATGCGGCCAAACTGGTCATTATGGTCAAATGGTGATAAAAAGAACCCTTGTAGCATAACCGTGGCATAATTGGCCAGGACGGCCGGTTGATTTTACCGCATTAGGCATGGTTTGTATTCTTGTACCAGCAATTGCAAACATCATGATGCGGCTTAACCAGGATGTGCCGATTGAACATCCTGATCTGATCATTTAAATTTTAATAAGATGGCACAACAAAAAGGAATCATTCCGCTGCGCGGAACGATCGGTAATATCACCTTTTATAAATCGGGTGACGGGTACTTAGCAAGAGAAAGGGGCGGCATAGATGCCAACCGGATAGCTACTGACCCGGCTTTTCAACGAACGAGAGAAAACGGCGCTGAATTTGGAAGAGCCGGAAAGGCAGGTAAGGTATTGCGTAACGCATTGCGCTCGCTATTACAGAATACCGCGGATGGCAAGATGATTGGCCGGTTGACGAGAGAGATGATGAAGGTGATACAGGAAGACGCCGTGAATGTAAGAGGTATGCGCAATGTGATTGATGGCGAGGCAGAGTTGCTCCAGGGTTTTGAATTCAACGTGAATGCGAAATTAGGCGCGACATTGTACGCACCGTTTACGAGCACCATCAACCGGGTGGCCGGCACATTAAACATTAGTTTAGTTCCTTTCATTCCACAAAACATGGTGGCAGCACCAAGCGGAGCTACGCATTTTAAAATCATATCGGCGGGGGCATCTATTAATTTTCAAACTGAAACGTATGTAATAAGCAGCAGTGCATCGGATGTATTGCCGTGGAGCAATGCCACGACAGACGCTATCAATCTTGAAAACACCGTAACGGCTAACAGCCCTGACCCTTTATTTCTTGCATTGGGTATTGAATTTTACCAGGAGGTAAATAATCATATGTACCCGCTGAAGAACGGAGCTTTCAATGCGCTGTCGCTGGTGAAAGTAGATGGAGGTGCGGTCAACTAAGGCCATAATCCTGTACCAAGACGCAGGTAAATAAAAAAGCAGATTTCATAATACGATGCTGAACAGGAAATTCTCTAAACAGAGACAGGTGTAAGTTCGAGACAGAACTACCATAAAGAAATGCCGGGTTCGTGCATCGGAAAAGAATCTGCGGAAATTATTTGAATGTGGGAGGCCGATAGTAGTGTCATTCAATTTCTATGAGGATCGAATTCAGTGCGCCTAAAAAACCGAACATCTTTTAACTCATCAAAAAAATAAACATGAAGAAAGTAATAAAGAGAATGAAAAGACCCACACCGGTGTTTTTTAAAACTGTGAGAAATGCCGGGCTTGCACTTGCAGCAATCAGCGCCAGTATATTTTCTGTGCCGGTAGCATTGCCGGTCATCGTAACTCAAATCGCTGGATACTTAGCCGTTGCAGGAACGGTAGCGAGTACGGTGAGCCAGGCTGCTATCAAAAATGAAAAGCAATGATGGAAAGATCATCGTATACCAAACACGGGACAGTGGGTGGAACTCTGCTGATTATAGTGGTAAATATCAACTCCGCTGATGTGATCAGAACAACAGTCCTGGCGGCTATTGGAGCCACGGTGAGTTTTTTGGTATCGATGCTGCTGAAATGGATCATTAAAAAGCGAAAAACCGACAAGTTGTAGTTTCCTGAAAGGAGTACATGTAAACCCCGCCAAATGGCGGGGTTTTGTTGTCCGGTAAAACCAAGATGCCGGTCCTTCGACGAGCTCCGGGTAAATCCGTAGTTATGATTTTGAGACGACAAATGATTTTTGCCATTTTTTTTGGCGTAAGTAGCCGCTAATTTTCTTTCGTAGCCCAGCATTCTATCAGCAAATTGATCAATTATGGAAAAGAATACAGAAAAAATAAAAGTGATATTGGCAGATGATCATGTGCTATTGCGCAACGCCCTGGGAGCAATGGTCGATAAATTTGAAGAATGCAGGGTCATTCATCAATGCGGCAATGGAAAAGAAGTAATCGAGGTCATTAAACAGGGCGTTCATCCTGATGTCATTATCCTTGATTTGAATATGCCGGAAATGGATGGGTTTGAAGCGGCATCGTGGCTGTACAAATATCGTCCCGACATAAATATACTAGTATTGACGATGTATGATTCAGAGTTATCAATGATACGTTTGCTAGGATCAGGAGTAAAGGGTTTTTTAAAAAAAGATATTCATCCTTCAGAATTAAAGCGTGCCATTCATTCTATTGTACAGTCCGGTTTTTATTTTACCAACCACAACAGCCAAAAATTAGCGCATCTTTTTCATACTAACACGGAAGGCAGCATGAAGCTGGCACAGCTGATGTTAACGACACATGAGTTTGAATTTCTGAAACTCGCCTGTTCAGATCTTACTTATAAAGAGATCGCCCTAAAAATGGGATTGCCTACGAGGTCCATTGATACATTGCGGGACAATTTGTTTATTAAGCTTGATGTGGAAAGCCGGGTAGGTCTTGCCATGGTAGCGATGAGCAATGGCATTGTGAGTTTTTGACAATGCTTTTTAATTTTGACCTTTTTTGAATTCAGATTTTCTCCGCGACTATATATGCCCTTGGTTCGCCCAATGTGAATTTTTTTCTTCCCGGTATGCTATAAATTTCTTTCATGATAAAACCCGCCTGATTGAGTATGGTTTCCATTTCAGCCACTGAATAGATATAATCGATAGCTTTCTTTTTTTCCTCCGTGCCATCGGCGGCAATCATGGTAGTTTCCGATTCAATGCGGGTTGGATGAAAAAGATAATGTGAAGTGTGTAGGTATTTGAATGTATCAATCGTAGACGTTGAACTGGATGAAAATGATTGAATGGCTATTTCAGCCAGCGACCAGGTATTAATTAAGAGGTGGCCTTTTTCTTTCAGGCTCTTTGCCACAGTAGATAACAAAGACACTGTATCGGCAGCATTAAAAAAATTGAGGCTGTTGCCCATGCAAAGTGCCAAATCAAAAAGACCGGTTGTTTGGAAATGAATTATGTTGTCCTGAATGGCAGTTATGGGAAGGTAATCTTTTGCCGCAGTCTCTTTTATCTCATTAATATAATCCCCCAGGTTATCAATCGCGGTGACTTCTATTCCTTTTTTTGCCAATGATATGGCATGCCGGCCGTAACCACACATCAAATCGAGCACTTTACTCCCCTGCTGCAGGCCAAAATACTGCATTATGAAATCGGTTTCCTTTACTGTTAACTCAGCGGGAACAAGGGTACGCCAGATATCTTTATAATAGCCGTTAAAGTAACTATCGTTGATATTGTTCATCCGGGTTTTTAAGAAAGGAAAATTTCAAGTTACTCATTCTTTACAAATTTTCTTCTTTGGTGGGATTTGAAGAGGACTTTTACTCCAGCAATTTATTGCGCATGGCATACATTACCAGGCCGGCAATGGTTTTGGCTCCTACCTTTTGTTTCATATTCTGCCGGATGGTTTCGATAGTACGAGGGCTGAGAAAAACCTCTTTGGAAATTTCTTCCGTGGTTTTATCCTCGGCTATCAATTTCAAGATGCGTATTTCTTTTTCGGAAAGCTTGACGGGGTTAGGATAAAACTGGCGGACCGTTTTTTTGTGCTGGAGCTTGAGCAATACCGCTTTATTCACCAGTTCATTAAAATAAAAGTCATCATTCATGCAGGTAAGGATGGCCTGGTAGATCTCGTCGGGGTCGGTGGTTTTGGTGAGGTAGGCATTGGCACCCATTTCCATCATCTTGGTGATCATTTCCTGGTCATCGTACATGGTGAGTACTATAATCTTCAGAGATTCGTATTCTTTACGGATGAGGCTGATGGCATTGATACCATCCACTTCCGGCATGCGGATATCCATTAGAATAACGTCAGGCAGTTTTAGCTGGAGCTTGTGCATCAGGTCCTTTCCATCTTCGGCTTCCCATAGTATTTTCAAATATTCCCTGTCACGAAGCGCCATCCTGATCCCGTCCCTGAATATTTTATGATCGTCGGCAATCGCTATTTTAATTTCCTGGCTAGACATTTACAGTTAAGATTTAGCGGTCAGTTTAGTCGGCAGTATTTTTCCGATGCCAAAAGTAGTTTTTTTTACTCTTGTTATTGGTGTCAGTTTCAAAATTTTGAACACGTTTTTTCTAAAACATATTATGATTGATCCTAATTATCATTGAGTGCATTCTACTTTTTCGCTTTAGCAACTATACTATGTATGCCGTAAAAATCTACTCAACCAGAAACAGGAATGTTTCTCTTGCCTGCACCGATGTGCACTTCTATATTTGTTGAAAGTTGATTGACAAGATTAGTATCCAATATCCTGAAGACCCGCAAGGGAAAAACCGTCCATAACAAGATTTCCAAATATCCCGATGAAAAACCCGGCGAAATCCAATGTCAATCAACTTTCTTTAATTAATTTAAAGGCCTTATTTTAGCTCCCCTTTGATGGCCTTATGCACAGCTGTTAACAATTTCCCCAAAGTCGTACGTGCCCTTAGTTAGTTTACGATATTAAACATAGTAAAAATACTAATATTGCTTAGAAATTTTACCTGATTTTACGAAGTATGTTTACTAAGTAAATATCGCCAAACTCCCTTCCTGCCTATATTTCCTGCAATTATAAGGGTTTTCCACCTATTTATGGCCTGTTTGAATCCCCCCCCGCAATTTTAATTTTTACATTAGAATCGATTCAAGAACTCCTAAATGTTACTGTTATGAAAAAGGCTCAAAGACAAATTATCGACGGCGGTGGAAGCAAAGGTTTACAAGTTGGAATCTTTGTCTGGGAAGATTAAGGTTAAAAAGTTTCACTGAACTAAAAGTTTTTCTATTTTTGGTTAAAATCCAAAGTAATAGGAAAACTTTTTTTACATATTACAATTTATTCTTACCTGATTCTGCCGTTGTGTTTTCTTTTCTCCAAAGAAAAAAAGGGTATTCCGTTAATCATTTGCCTGTATAGTGTTATTGTATTTTCTTTAATGATGTATTTCGACTATGGTTTGCCTCCATCGTGGCAGGGCTATTATGTCGTAGTATATACATTAATTGAGTATTTATTTTTTTCCTATCTTATTTCTACAGCTATTATCAAGAAACCGCTGAGGTTTATCATGCTGTTTTTTTCGATCTTATTCGTAATTTTTCAAATCGTTTTTGATTTAACAGGTGCCAAACTTGATTCCATATCGATCGGCATTGAAACGATCCTGCTTTTCATTTATATCATATTTTTCTTTTATGATCATTCAAGTAATGTAAGTGCCGGCTATATATATAATCACCCGATTTTCTGGGTATCAGTAGGTATTCTGCTGTATTTAGGAGTAACTTTCTTTTTTAATATCCTGATCAATTATATGACTCAAGAGGAAATCGAAAATTATTGGCGATATACTTATTTTACCGAGATCTTTAAAAATTTATTTTTCGCTTTTGCAATGTTACAATTTTCCCATCATCATAAATTAAATCCCATTAGATCATCTCAGGTACCCTACCTTGATATTGACATGAGTTAACTTAGAACCCCCACCCATTTTTATCTATGTTTTTCCTACAAGCCACTAACCCATCTTCCGGAGTCTCCTCCGTGCTGTTTATCGGCACGATGGGTATGCTTGTACTGACCGTGGGGTTAGTGCTGTTTATCATCTTTCACCAGCGGAAAGTAGCCCGCTACCAGCGTACGCTGCAAAAAATGGAAGAGGAGCAACAAAAGATATTACTAGATGCTTCGATCCGGCTGCAGGAAGAAGAAAGGCAAAGGCTGGCGGCCGACCTGCATGATGACGCCGGTCCCCTGTTAGCGACGGCCCGTCTATACCTGAATGAAAATTTGGTGAACCAGGATAAGGCCACGCAGCTACAAGCCATTTTCCAGGCGAGGCAGATCATTGATGATACGATACAACTGGTTCGTAATATCAGCCATAGCCTGATGCCGCCGACGCTGAAAAATTTCGGACTTGAATCCGCTATCAATGATGTATTTCAAAAGATCAGCGGATCGGGGAGTATGAATGCGAGCAGCCGTTTCCATGATTATAAGGACCGGCTGAGGCCCGAAAAAGAGCTGATCATCTTCCGCATCGTACAGGAACTGATCAATAATATTTTAAAACATAGCAGTTCCAGTTTTATCCACCTGACGCAAAACGTGCATGGGGATAAATTTTATCTCCGTATTCATCATGACGGAAGGGGGCTTATCCAGGCTGATTTTGATAAACTGAATAAAAGCACCGTGGGACTTGGCCTGAAAAATATCAGCAGCCGTTTGAAAGTAGCGAAGGGGAGTATTTATTTTGAAAAGGATATTTCGCAAACGTATTATAAGGTAACCATCGAGATGCCGAAGGACGATCCGTACCAATAGTTGTCGATTATTTTGCTAATTTCACTTTATATCTGAAACTATGGGAATCATTAAGGTAGCTATTGCTGACGATCACAAAATTTTCCGGAAGGGAGTTATTCTCTCCTTACGTCCGTTTACCAATATCAAGTTTGTACAGGAGGCCGAAAATGGCGACGAGTTAATCGCCGGTCTTGGCCAATCCGAGCCCGATGTGGTACTGATGGACCTGCGGATGCCCGGCAAAGATGGCATAGAAGCCACCAAGATCATCAGCAAACAATTTCCCGCTATTAAAGTTCTGGTGCTGAGTATGTACGAAGATGAACGCTTTGTTTACCACCTGATGGAAAACGGCGCCAATGGTTATATGCTGAAAAACGCCGATCCCCAGGAAATAAGACGGGCGATCATGGAAGTGTTTGAAAAGGGATATTATCTCAACAATTTCGTGAACCGGATTTTGCTGAAAAAATCACATTCGAGACAGAAGGTGGTGCCCTCGCTGAATAATGAAGTAACGCTGAGTGATAAGGAGCGGGATGTACTGCGGTTTATCTGCATGGAGTTTACCGCGCAGGAGATAGCCCAAAAAATGGAGATCAGCCCCCGAACGGTAGAAGCTATCAAAGACCGGCTGATGGAACGGTTTGGCAGCAAGAACACAGCAGGCCTGGTTTTCTTCGCCGTAAAAAATAACCTGATTGATTAGGGAGAGGCGTTGATTCAAGGAGGAAGTGAGGGTCAGAAAAAATTGAGGGAACAGTAAGAAAATACCCCAGAAAATAAAGATAACAGCGACTACACCTCTCATCCGGCGCGGCGATGATCCTTTAAAGTATTGCCATTCATAAATAAGCAGGTGCCTCTTACATTCGAAAGACAGGAAGAAGGAATTTCCCAATCTCCTGATTACTCTTTCATTACCCGCAAAATTTAATATTGTTTCATTTTTCACCTAAATCTATTTGTTTTTAAAAGAAATGTCCATGGCGAATAATAATGGACAAGTGTGCTGCAGATTTGGGAAGTAAGAGACTGGGCGGCATTATCTATCGCTTCCGCCCTTATGTCAATTACCACTTATTTCTTCCACTTACCCATTTAATGTGCAAATCACCCAGTTTTGTTAAGTCTTCTTATCCGTGCCAGTTAGCTTTGAGTCAGGTCATATCCATTTTTCTGAATGGAATAGAACGACAAGAGTGGGAATTATTGAATGAATACCCCAAAACATTGCCTTTTTTCATAACTTATGTTAGTAAAGCTGCTTTATGAGAAGTGTCCCCTCTTTATTCAGGTACCCGGAGTTCATTCTTTTTTTTTGTGTGTTTTCATTTTTCGTCGCTGGCGATGTGATGTCTCAGCCTATGATAAAAGGTAAGGTCACGGGCCGGGATGGGATAGCACTTTTTGGTGCCACGGTTTCGGTAAAAGAAACAAAAAGTATTTCTACAACTGATTCATCAGGGATTTTTATTATCAAGGCAAACCCGGGCAATACAATAAAATTTTCATTCGTTGGTTACCGTAATTACCAGGTTGTTTTGGGAAATGAGACCGAGTTAAATATTTCACTTAATGATACCATCATAAACCTGGAAGATATTGTGATGATCGGGTATGGTTCGATAAGAAAAAAAGACCTTACCGGTGCGGCGGCTTCGGTTTCAGCAAAGGATTTTAATAAAGGTATTTTCACTTCACCCGATCAATTGCTTTTGGGAAAAGTATCAGGTCTTCAGATAACAAACAATAACGGACAGCCGGGTGGAGCGGCTACTATAAAAATAAGAGGTAACTCAGCACTTAGCGGTACCGGTCAGCCCTTGTTTGTCATCGATGATGTGCCATTGGATGGAAGGAGTTTGCAAGCCGGTAACAATCCATTGAATTTTCTTAATCCGGGTGACATAGCCAGCATTGATGTGCTCAAGGATGCATCCGCAACAGCCATCTATGGGTCTAGGGCCGCTTATGGGGTTATCATCATCAATACCAAGAAAGGTCAGGCAGGTCTCGCAAAAATAACTCTGGGGGTTTCAACAGGTATTAATTCCATTCTGAAAAAAATCGAAGTGTTAAATGCTGCTCAATTCAGGGAGGCCATACAGTATTATAATGTAGATAGTTCATTTGACAAAGGGGGCCAAACCGATGCGTTGGATGCGATTTTACAAACCGGTTTTCAAAGCAATTACACATTTGCCGTAAGTGGTGGAAATGAGAATGGGAAATACCGTATTTCCGGCAATCTGTTAGACCAGGATGGCATTCTCAGGAATACCGGGTTTAAAAAATATGGCATTGACCTCAGCAGTAATTTTAAATTTCTTGACAGCAAAAAACTGGGTTTGGATATACATGTTAACTCCAGCCAGTATCTGCAAAATGTTCCATATGCCGAAATAGGCGCCGGCACAATTATTTATTCGGCCCTTCGCTGGAACCCGACGGATTCTTTTAGAAATGCAGACGGAACTTTCCGGAAAAATACTGAAGGGAATCCTTTAGCCAATATTGAATTCGTAAAAAATAATTTGAAAGTCACCACCATCCTTGGCAGCGTTTCACCTTATTATAAAATAACGGACTGGCTTGAGTATAAATTACTATTCAGTGTAAATTACAGCACAGCAATTACAAGAAATTCAGTAAACCAGGTTGTCACACCTCCCGGCAACCCACCAGGCACAGCTTCAATAAGAAATAATGAACTTACAACGAGCCAGATCACTCATACCTTACACTTCGATAAAAAAATATTTCCAAATTTTAACCTGGATGCGGTTGCAGGATTTGAATACACAAAATTTAGACTGAAAGGCTTTTCTGCAACTGGCAACGGTGTCGATACTGTAGGTTTTGGAAACTTCGGTTTGGATTATACAAATTATATACAATATTCCGATCTCACTGGCCGCAGCATATCATCATTTGCAGATCCCACGTCCGATTTGCAATCTTATTTTGGCAGGATAATCTTAAATTATAAGGGTAAATATCTTTTAACCGGGACATTTAGAGCCGATGGTTCATCAAAATTTGGTGAAAATAATAAATATGGATATTTCCCTTCTGTTGCTGCTGCCTGGAATATTTATAAAGAGAAATTTTTCAAAGCAGGTTTTATTGATTTACTCAAACTTCGTGTTGGGTGGGGCAAAACAGGAAACCAGGAATTCCCTGCCGGCTCTGCACAGGCACGGTATTCATTTTTTGATGGCGGCATTCTCCGGCAGGTAAATAATCCAAACCCGAATCTGAAATGGCAGTCGGACAGGCAATATAATATCGGGTTGGATTTTTCTGTATTTAAAAACAGGATCTCTGGTACAATTGATTATTTTAATAAAGCGACAACCAATTTATTATTTCCAAGCCCCCCAAGCCAACCGGCTCCCCCGGGCGCAGCATTGCTCTGGAAAAATCTTAATGGTAAAATTCAGAATAAAGGATTGGAATTGCTGATCAATACGTCGATCATTAATCAGAAAGAGGTTGCGTTCAACCTCAGTTTTAATTTAACTTTTTTGAAGAATAATGTTACGGGGCTCCCTGCAACGATTTATACAGGCTTTGTATCTGGTCCTGTTGAAGTAATAGAAAATGGATTTCCGATGAATACCTTTTATACACGGAAATTTATCGAGATTGATAAAACATCAGGGTTTTCAAATTATGAAGACGGTGGTGTTACTTTTTTTCATTTTGGCAGCCCGAATCCTAAAACCCTCATCGGCATCAGTCCTGCTTTCAGAATTAAAAATTTATCTCTTGCAGCAAATTTGTATGGTGCATTTGGCCAGGAAATTTTTTTTACTCCCTTAATGGGCGCAATGAATGTTGGAGGGATAAGTTTTGGGAACAATATTGGCCTGTCTGCATTTAAAAACCCTGCAAAAGAATCTCTCCAAAATCCTTCACAATCACCTTCTACAAGATTCATTTTTAAGGGGGATTATTTGAAGATGGCAAATCTTACTTTGAGTTATAAAATAGAGACTGGAAATAAGGTATTTAAAGATGCAAATATTTATATAACGGCACAGAACTTATTTATTATCACAAAATATCCGGGCTTTGATCCCGAAATAAATTCTGACAGAAGTATAAACGGTATTCCTTCATTAGGTATTGATTATCTGGAATACCCTTCTTCAAAAACATTAATTTTCGGCCTAAACTTTTCACTGTAAATAAATTAACGTATGGCAAAAAAAGTAACAATTGTTTACTTCATCTTTGGAATATTCATTCTTAATGGATGTTCCAAGCTTGATGAAAAATTCTTGGGTGATACTACACAGGGGGGAGTGGCTTCCAGCGCCAACACAACTATTTTGCTGCGCAGTCTTTATAATTCAATGACGTCAGTTTTTACCTGGGTTCTCAATGTTTTTCCATTACAGGAAATATGTACTGATGAAGCAATTTTTCCAACAAGAGCAGGTGATTGGGATGACAATGGTATATGGCGCAGCCTTCATTCACAAAAATGGGCCGCAAACCATGATGGTATAAAAAACTGTTTCAATAGTTTAAATGGAATTAATTATGAAGCAACAGATCTGTTACAATATCACCCATCAAATCAACAACAGGCAGAAGCAAGATTTATCCGGGCCTGGGTCATGTACCTGCTACTTGATATGTATGACCAGGTTCCTTATCGTGACCCGGGAGAAAACTTAACACAACCAGCCAGGGTAAGAACAGGTACAGAAGCATTGAGTTATATCATCAGTGAGCTGAATGCTATCGAATCTGATTTGCCTGTCGGTCCGCCCTATAAGGCAAATAAATATGCTGCAAAAGTGTTGTTAATGAAATGCTATCTTAATAAAATGGTATATGAAAACAGATCAGAACCGGTACCCAACACGGATAATATGAACGAAGTAATTGGACTTGCTGATGAAATAATTACCAGCGGAGCTTTTACATTTAGCACCAACTATTTTGACAACTTTGCTCCTGACAACACTACATCTGGAAAAGAAAATATTTTTACCCTTTTAAATGAGGCCGGCTCTACTCCACATAACTCTATGGGTATAGCATGGTTTATGGTACTTCACTATAACCAGGATTTTGGAATTGGCGTTAATGGTTGCTCAACTTTATCTGATTTTTATAATAAGTTTGAACCAACCGATAAGCGAAGAGGAACTGTTTATTCCTCTGCAGGATCACCTCCTAATCCGGCCAATGAAATAAATGCAGGGTTTCTTATCGGTCAGCAATACGATTATTTTTCAGGGGCACCGTTGACAGATCGAAAGGGTGTTCGTCTATTAATTTTTACACCGGAAGTAAAAAATATTGAAACCGGTGCAAATAATGAAGTCACTGGCATACGACCCATAAAATATTTTCCTGATTGGACGAATTTATTCAGCCCCGATAATGATTTTGTTTTTTTTCGTTTATCGGATGTGTTACTAATGAAAGCCGAAGCAATACTGAGAGGAGGCGCTGCAACGAATGCCGGTGCTTATGGGAGTACTGCTCTATCAATTATAAATGCCATTCGTACGGATCCTTCAAGAGGAGCGTCAGCATTGGCATCTGCAAGCCTTAATGATATATATGATGAAAGGGGAAGGGAATTGTGGTGGGAAAATTGGAGAAGGCAGGATATGATACGGTTTAAAAAATTCCTGCTCCCATTCCAGGAAAAAAATTATCTGAGTGATTCAAAATATTTGGTGTTCCCAATTCCGGATGAACAACTAGCTGTGAATCCCAATCTTACACAAAACCCCGGTTATTAAACCATGGATTTATCATCAATAAAGAATATAAAGATCACAATTAGCAGGGGAAGCATATTTATTTTATTACTACTGTTTACAAACTACAGTATTGCACAAGTAGTATTACCCGAATTTAATACTGTACGGGGAAATAAAACTTTTA
The DNA here is from genome assembly GCA_040007815.1 of Chitinophagaceae bacterium. GTDB lineage: Bacteria > Bacteroidota > Bacteroidia > Chitinophagales > Chitinophagaceae > Terrimonas_B. Next base: position 38,978 of record JBDTUH010000018.1, on the reverse strand, counting down.
CCCTAGGGAAAGTGGCAAGCATAGCCCAGGACAAGTATGGCTATATGTGGTTTGCCGATCAAGGCAACGCCAGCCTGGTGAGATATGATGGTTATCATCTGAAGATCTATCGCAATGACCCGGCAGACAGCAATTCAGTTGCTGCAAAAAATTTTGAATGTATTGCAGCCGATCGGTCCGGTAATATTTGGGTTGGTGCGCCGGAAGGCATTGATAAATATGACCCGGAAAAAAACAGGTTCATCCATTACCGTTACCCAAAAACCGACAAAGGCTCGGGAGCCGATGCCATACTAATTGACCATAAAGATATCGTGTGGATGGGAGGAGGCGCAGGTCTCTCCAGCCTTGACCCTGCTACCGGAAAATTTACCTTTTTTACTCATAAAGACAATGATCCATCCTCCCTTAGTTTTAACAATGTACGTTCTTTATTTGAAGACAAAGAGGGTGTACTATGGGTAGGAGCGGGATTTGAATTTGATCCCAAATCTAATGAAGGTGGATTAAACAGGTTTAATAAAGAAACAGGAACATTTACAAGATACCTGCACGATGCAAAAAACCCAAAAAGCCTTATTGGTAATAAAGTAAGAGCCATGTTTGAAGATAGTAAAGGTAATTTTTGGGTAGGTACTGATAATAATGGCCTGCAATTAATGAACAGGCTAAACGGAACATTTGAAAGATTTACGTCCGATCCATTGCATCCTGAAAAATTTAGTACCCCGGCTGTTAAAAATAATGATGGCAGACATCATATAACTTTTATTACCGAAGATATAGTAGGCAGGTTATGGATAGGCACTTATTCAGATGGTATTATTTTGTATGATCCTATAACAAAAAAAATGGATCATTTTACAAGTGACGATAAAAAAAGACCGAGAGGATATACCGACAACAGCACATGGACAACCTATAGATCAAAAGACGGTGAACTATGGATAAGCAATGAGAAATCTGAACTTTTTAGAGTTGATCCCTTTCAAACAGGTTTTTCAGAAGTTAAAATGGATGTAACAGTTTCTGATTTCCTGGAAGACAGTTCCGGAAATTTATGGATGAACACAAATGGCAAAGGGTTGATAGTTGAAAATACAAAAACAAATGAGAAGAAAGTTTTCTTGCGTAACGCTGCTGATTCTTTTTCCATCAGCTCCAATGCGGGTGGTCGTTTACGGTTGAGGCCAGACGGAAAATTGTGGGTATGCACCTGGAATGGAGTTAATCTTTTTAATCCGCAAACAGGCAAGTTTAAGCGATATTTCAATACACCAATTGTTACGGATAATGATTTTATCACAGGGGTATTGGATGTTCTTGAAACTACCAATACAACTTATTTTGGTTTAATCGGAAAATTAGCTGTAAAAGATAATAATACCGCAGCAATTGACTATTATATAAATAATCCGGGTGATACGAATAGTATGGCGCAGGGGGGACCGGTAAGTTTTTTAGATAAAGGCGATGGTAATTTATGGATAAGTGTGTGGGATCAAGAAAATGGTGGCCTTGATCTTTTTAATATAGCCTCTAAAAAATTTAAACATTATTTAAAAAAATTGATTGTTTGGGATATTTTCAAAAGCAGTGATGGAAAAATGTGGGTAGGCACCAGTCAGGGGCTTTATTACAGGAATGCCTCACTCGACACTTTTTTACCCATTGGTGAGGAAAGCTCGGAATTCAGAAAGGCAAGGGTGAAATCCATGACGGAGGATGCCGATAAAAATATCTGGGGAGTTTCTTCCATTGGTATTTTCCGGTACGACCCGCATAACGATAAACTCTATATTTGTGGAGATCGGTTTGGCACTTTTGATGTAGGCGCTTTGCCCTATGAGCCTTCCTATACCAGTTTGAGTGGTGAATTATATTTTAGCAATCCCCATGGTTATTACAAATGTTTTCCAAAAAAAGTTTTCAACTCAGTATCACCACAAATTGAAATTACAGATTTTCAAATTGACGGTCATTCTATATTAGAAGACAAAAAAGGGTTGTTGAAGGGGGCACTTGAAGATGCAAAAGAAATAATACTTAACAGTAATCAAAATAACATTTCGCTTGATTTTGCTGCCATTCATTTTGCCGAACCTGAAAATAATATTCACCAGTATATGCTGGAAGGGTATGAAAAGGAATGGAGGGATGTAAGAGAAGAGAAAACTGCCTATTATTCTAGTGTACCGACCGGGCATTATGTATTCAGGGTTAAAGCAAGCAGCAGTTATGGTGTAAACTCGGAAAAATCAATTAAGATCATTGTATTACCTCCGTGGTGGCAAACCTGGTGGGCTTATACATTATATGGGCTTTTACTTTTATTTGGCATATGGACTTTTATTAAATGGCGTACAAAAGCTTTGCAAAAAGAAAAAATAAAACTTGAGGAAAAGATTACCGAACGCACAAAAGAATTAAAAAAGGAAAAAGAACTTGTTGAAACCACTTTATCTGAATTGAAAACAACCCAGGCTCAGCTCATTCAATCCGAAAAAATGGCTTCACTGGGTGAGTTAACCGCAGGAATCGCCCATGAAATACAAAACCCCTTAAATTTTGTAAATAATTTCTCTGAAATAAATACAGAGTTGATTGAGGAATTAAAAAATGAAAAACTAAAAGAAAAAAGTGAAAGAGATGAATCATTAGAAGATCAACTACTGAGTAATATTGAGAAAAATGAACAAAAAATAAATCACCATGGCAAAAGAGCAGAGGCGATTGTAAAAGGAATGCTCCAACATTCGAGAGCAAGTACCGGGCATAAAGAGCCAACGGCGATCAATGGTTTAGCGGATGAATATTTAAGATTAAGTTATCATGGGTTAAGGGCTAAAGACAAAACTTTTAATGCCACATTAGAAACCGAGTTCGATGCAGGTATAACAAAAATTAATATTATTCCCCAAGACATTGGAAGAGTGCTATTGAACTTATACTCCAATGCCTTTTATGCTGTAGCTGAAAAAAAGAAACAAAATCCAGAAGGTTATGATCCAACGGTTTCGGTAAGTATCAAAAAGGTAATTGATAAAATAGAAATAAGAGTTAGAGACAACGGCAACGGTATTCCTCAAAAAATATTGGATAAGATCTTTCAACCTTTCTTTACTACCAAACCTACGGGCCAGGGAACGGGGCTTGGACTTTCACTAGCTTATGATATTATTAAGGCGCACGGAGGACAAGTAAAAGTTGACTCAAAGGAAGGTGAAGGCACAATCGTTTATTTTGTTTTACCCATGTAACACATTTTCTTATCCCGGAAGACAGCACAAATAAATTCCTGTTACGAAATGGATAACGGACTTTATGTTTTATCTGTAAACTACCCTCTGTATAAGCTAGTTACCCGGTGAGATTAGGAGTTTATATAAGTAAGCTTATTTTTAAATTCTTAGAATAGAAGAAAAAATGAATGAGTGTTAAAATTACCATAGCTCTCTTACTATTTCTCAAAATAGCCTCCATAGAAGGAGCGGCACAATCCAATGATATAAAATTCACTTCTATCGGTGGCGTTAATGGTAAACCAATCGGGAAGATCAGGAATATTACCCAGGATCCACAGGGATACATGTGGTTTTCCGGTGAAAGTGAAAGATGTATTTACCGGTATGATGGCAACCGGATTATTGCCTTCAGGCACGAAAGTACTAATCCAAATTCCCTGGGAGGAATTAGCATAAACTCAATTTTTGCTGATAATTCAGGAATGATTTGGATAGGAATGGGTGAAGGCCTGGATCAATATAATCCTGCAACGGGTATCTTCAAACATTACCGTTACCTGGCAACGGATACGGGAAGCCTGAGTCCCGGGAATGTTAACCCGGTACTAAAGGACCGGATGGGGAGACTTTGGGTGGGAACGGATCATGGACTGGATTGCTTGGATGAAAAAACGGGAAAATTTATCCATTACAGAAATGAACCGGGTAATCCAAAAAGCTTAAGCGATAATGTAGTTTGGAACATCTATGAAGATCGCCAGGGCGTGATCTGGATAGCAACCGGGTTTCCTTTCTTCAAAACAGATCCGGATGCCGGAGGGCTTAACCGGCTGAATGCTGATGGCACATTTACACGGTATAAGCATGATCCCAAAGATCCTCAGAGTCTGATCAACAATAAAGTCCGGGCCATGTTTGAAGACAGCCGGGGTGTCTTTTGGGTGGGTACTTCGGGTGACGGATTACATACTATGGATCGTAAAACAGGCCGGTTTGAACGACATCTGTATGATCCTGCCAAACCCGACCAGCTAAGCCGTCCCCCACGTAAGAACACTGAATTTTATTTAACCAATGACCAGGTCAGCTTCATCATTGAAGATGGATCGGGTTTTATTTGGATCGGGACCATGGGGTCAGGCATCAACCGGTACGATACCCTGACAAAAAAAATTACCCACTATGAAGGCAGTCATGGATTTCCGGACAGCAGTGCATGGAATGCCTTTGTGTCACGCGATGGCACGGTTTGGCTGAGTACCGAAGAAAATCATTTATACAGGGCAGGCCCTTTCGTTAAACCTGTTAATAGTATCCTTCAGGGTGCCCAGGTAAGTGGTTTTCTTGAAGACCAGGACGGATTTTTATGGATCGGAACGCATTCAAAGGGGCTATTGCAATATGATCAGCAAATGAGAATGATTCACGATTACCAAAACGATGGCGGTAGCCAGTTTAGCTTATCCAACGGAGCCGTGGCTTGCCTGTTTCAGAACCAGGCAGATTCTATATGGCTGGGGACAACGGATGGGGTAGTGATCTTCCATACGATCACCAAAAAATTTTCCAGGTTCCCGTTGGGTTTTGATGTTAAGGATGCCCTTGGGGGCGTCTTCGACATTCTGCAGGACAAACAAGGATTAATGTGGTTTTCAACCGGCGGAGGGATTGGAAGCTGTAATTATAAAGATGGTAGCATAAAGCGTTACCAGCCGGATAGTAAAGATTCCGGATCTATCAGTTCAAACAGGATCACTTCCTTCCTGGAAGATCGGGCTGGTGGGTTTTGGGTTGGGTCAGTTCAGGGAGGATTCAGCCTTTTAAACAAGAAAACTGACCGGTTCCGTCATTACCTGCGGGGGCTAAATGGAATTTGTATGTTCGAGGACAAAGAAGGAACTCTTTGGGCGGCTACTAACAGGGGGCTTTACCGCTATCATAAAGAAGAAGATCAGTTTTTACCTTTTTTTGATTTGCAATCTGACTTCAGTATCGAATATATTTTTGGTATTGCAGAAGATGATTCAAAAAATTTATGGGTCGTTACACCAAATGCTATCATTAAAATAAATCCTGGGAGAAACGGAATGTCCGTCTATGGCAGAAAGTTTGGTGTTGCTTACACATCACCTCATGCCATTTATAAAACACGCAAAGGGATGTTATTAATAGGCCATAGTGATGGGTTTTATGCGTTTCATCCTGAAGATCTTGAGACCGGGAAAACTGCTTCGAAAATAATTATTACTGATCTTTTCATTAATAGCCACCTTGTTTTACCGGGTGAAAAAAGCCCGTTAAAAACGCCTGTTGAGGATTTGAGCGACCTGGTTTTAGATTACAATCAGAATACTCTTGGTTTCAATTTTACCGCTATGGATTACGGCGAACCCGGGCGTGCCAAATATTTTACCCTCCTGGAGAACTATGACGATACCTGGCGGGAAGCATTAGGTGAAAAAAATTCAAACTATTTCAATATACCTCCCGGAAAATACGTGTACCGGGTAAAAGCCTTTAACAGCGATGGAGAAAAACTGGAAAAGAGAATCACCATCCGAATAAATCCGCCGTGGTGGAACACGTGGTGGTTCAGGAGCCTTGCCATACTTTTTGCAGTACTACTATTTTATGCATACGTGCAATATCGTTCCCGTGCCCTGAAAAGACGAAATCTTCTCCTTGAAAAGAACGTACTGCAACGGACGAATGAATTAAATAATTCTTTGGCTGAACTTAAAACTGCACAGGATCAGCTTATTCAATCGGAGAAAATGGCGTCACTTGGTGAGTTGACTTCCGGCATTGCTCATGAAATAAAAAACCCCCTGAATTTCATCAATAATTTTTCTGAAATCAATATGGAGTTGATCACAGAGATAGAAGAAGAACAAAACTCAATTCTTTCTGAAAACAATAAGGCTGACATAACACCCATCATAAAATCGCTAAAAAAAAATTCGGAAAAAATAAACCATCATGGCAAACGTATTGATGAGATTGTGAAAGGCATGCTTCAACACTCCCGCCTGGGAAACGTAAATAAAGAGCCTGTAAATATTAATGCCTTGTGTGACGAATCTCTTAAGTTGGCCTACCACGGATTCAGGGCCAAAGAAAAAACATTTAATGCTTCTTTTGAAACCCGATTTGATCCTGATATTCCCCAGATAAAAGTTGTTCCACAGGATATAGGAAGGGTATTGCTGAATTTAATTAATAATGCGTTTTATACGGTCAACGAAAAGAAAAAGCATAACCAGGCAGATTCACCGGATATCCTGGAGACGGAATCACTATACAAGCCTTCGATAATAGTCAGTACCAAAAAATCCGCGGACAAAATATTTATTACGATATCCGATAATGGTATGGGAATACCGCCCCAGATCATCAATAAGATATTTCAACCATTTTTTACCACCAAGCCAACAGGTGATGGCACCGGCCTTGGCCTGTCAATGTCTTATGATATAATCTCTAAAAGTCATGGGGGCGAAATACTCGTAAAAAGTAAAGAGGGTTTGGGAACAGATTTCGAGATTGTCTTGCCTGTAAAATAAAATGAAAACTAAAATCATCATAGCAACCATCATTCTTTTACCCTCATTCTTCTATGATGGGGCGGCTCAGACCAATGAACTCAAGTTTAACTTAGTTAAAGGTACTAATGGTAAACCGTTGGGTAAAATTAATGCCATTACCCAGGATCCGCATGGTTATATATGGCTATGCGGGTCTGAGGCAAAATGTATTTACCGTTATGATGGAAACAGGTTTATTATTTTCAGGCATGATGACTCAAATATAAATTCATTGGGATTAAGTTCCGTTGAAACAATTTATGCTGATAATTCAGGAATTATCTGGATTGGGGGAGAGGGGCTAGATGAATATAACCCTGCAACCAGAACGTTCAAGCACTACAAACATCAAAAAAATAATACCGGTAGCCTGGCTGCTGGCTATATTTATTCAATCATAAAAGACCGCCAGGGCAGGTTATGGGTGGGATCCGACAACGGACTTGACTGCCTGGATGAAAAAACAGGGAAATTCACTCATTACCGGAATGAACCCGGCAATCCAAAAAGTTTGAGCAGTAATGTGGTCTGGAGAATATATGAAGATCACCAGGGTGTAATATGGATAGGTACCGGTTACCCATTTTTAAAAAGGGATCCCGTTGATGGCGGCCTTAACCGGCTTAATAATGATGGTTCATTTACACGCTATATGCACGACCCCGGGGATCCCCATACACTCATCAATAATAAAGTAGCAGCCATGTTTGAGGACAGCCGCGGCACATTTTGGGTGGGTACAGGTGGAGATGGGCTGCATATAATGGATCGCAAAACCGGTCGTTTTGAAAGAAGGCTCTATGACCCCCGGAAACCTGATCAGTTAAGTTGCCCACCCTTAAAGCAAAATGAAGAGAACGATAAGATCACATTTATCACGGGAGATATTACAGGCGCCATCTGGGTTGGCACCATGTATTCCGGGATCAACCGGTATGATACCATAACAAAAAAAGTCACCCATTTTGAAAATAGCAATGGGTTCACCGATACTAAAAGCTGGAATGCCTTTACATCAAGAGAAGGGGAATTATGGATAACAACAGAGAATGCAAATTTATTCAGGGTTGATCCTTTTCATAAATCCATTACCAGTATTCCTACAACTAACCTTGTATCCAATTTCCTGGAGGATAATGAAGGATACCTGTGGGTCGGAACACGGGGAAGCGGGCTACTCAAGTATGATCAGCACAATAATTTAATACGACAATACAAGCATGAGCCGGCTGATTCATTCAGCATGATAGCCGATAATGTCAGCGTCCTGTTTCAAAACCAGGAAAATACCATTTGGGTAGGAACCGATATAGGACTTCGGGTATTCGATAAGGCTACCCAAAAATTTTCAAAGTTTCAGGGAAGTGAGAATTTAAGAGATTTTCCCGATTCGCGGGTTACACATATTACCCCTGACAAGAATGGGTTACTCTGGTTTAGTACGTGGGGCCATGGATTAACTTGTTATAGCCCTAAAGAACATTCAATCAAACATTTTTTCTCAAATACACAGGACTCATTCAGCATTAGTTCAAATGAAGTAGGCGGAACTTTAGAGGATAGAACAGGTGCAATTTGGTCAGGAGGGTCATCAGGAATCAACCGTTTTGACCGGAAAACAGAACATTTTAAGCATTACCTGCCAAAAATTTGGGGCGTCCAGTTATTTCAAGACTCCGAAGGTGAATTATGGACCGGAAATCAAATTGGCCTTTTCAGGTACGATCCGCAGGAAGATCGGTTTTCAGCTTTTTTTGGTGCACAGCAGGAAATTGATGGTCGGACTGTTGGTGGCATCGTAGAAGATGATGCGAAAAATCTATGGATCCCTTCGCAACTTGGTATTATTAAATTAAATCCGCGGACTAAAGAAATATTTATCTATGACAGCAGGTACGGAATAGATCCACATAGCCTTGTACCCTGGGCGAGAACTTATAAAAACAAAAAAGGGCAAATATTCATCCCACATGAAACCGGTTTTTATACATTTTCTCCCGATGAACTTGCTGTTAACCCGGACTTTAATATCCTTATTACCGATTTTTTTATCAATAATCTTCCTGTATTGCCAGGTAAAAAAAGTCCCTTGCAAAGACCCGTTGAAGAAATCAATGATTTAGCCTTAAGATACAACCAGAATAATTTCGCCTTCAATTTTGCGGCCATTGATTACCGGGCGCCTGAAGTAAGCAGGTATTTTACCATGCTGGAAAACTATGATAACACCTGGCGTGAAGTGTCCGGTGAAAAGAGCTCCTATTATTTCAATCTTTCACCCGGCAAATATTTGTACCGTATAAGAGTTATTAACAATGAAGGGGTAAAGAAGGAAAAAACAATAACTATACGGGTATACCCTCCATGGTGGAATACCTGGTGGTTCCTGAGTCTTGCGATACTTTTTACATCAGTGCTCCTCTATGTATTCATACAATATCGTTCCCGTAACCTAAAAAAGAACAATCTTATTCTTGAAAAAAAAGTGTTGCAACGGACAACTGAATTGAATAATTCCCTGGCTGACCTTAAAACAGCACAGGATCAGCTTATTCAATCAGAAAAAATGGCTTCGCTCGGTGAATTGACTTCCGGGATAGCGCATGAAATAAAGAATCCATTGAATTTTATAAATAATTTTTCCGAGATCAACCTCGAATTACTTACAGAAATGGAAGAAGAGCAAATTCCCGGTCTCAAAGATGACAATAAGGATGAAATAATGCCAATTGTAAAATCTCTTAAAAAAAATTCAGATAAAATAAACCACCATGGCAAACGTATTGATGAGATAGTGAAAGGTATGCTTCAACACTCCCGGCTGGGAAACGCTACTAAAGAGCCAGTAAATATTAATGCCCTTTGTGATGAATCGCTCAATCTGGCATATCATGGATTCAGGGCAAAAGAAAAAACTTTTAATGCTTCTTTTGAAACACGGTTTGATCCGGATATTCCTAAAATCATGGCTATTCCGCAGGACCTGGGAAGAGTGCTGCTAAATTTAATTAACAACGCTTTTTATACAGTCAATGAAATGAAAAAACGGAATCAGCCAGATTTATCGGATAGTCTGCAGACAGATTCATTATACAAACCTTCCGTAATAGTCAGTACAAAAAAATCCGAAGGCAAAGTATCTATTACCATATCTGATAATGGTATGGGAATATCGCCCCAGATCATCAATAAAATATTTCAGCCATTTTTTACTACCAAGCCTACCGGTGAAGGTACCGGCCTTGGTCTGTCAATGTCTTATGATATAATCTCTAAAAGTCATGGGGGAGAGATTCGGGTAAAAAGTAAAGAAGGGTTGGGAACAGATTTCGAGATTGTGTTACCAATAAAATAAAATTAAACTAAAAAAGATATGCCAAAGATTCTAGTAGTAGATGACGAAGAAGACCAGGAAGAACTTATTATGCAGGGGTTTGCGCATAAAGATTATTTGCGCGGGTATGAATTCATATTTGCCCGGAATGGTCTTTTGGCGCTGCAATTAATTGAAGAGCATGCGGATATTGACATCGCCCTGTTAGATATAAACATGCCTGAAATGGATGGCCTCACGCTTCTTCAAAAAATAAAAGAGATTAACCCCATGATGCGATCAGTCATGCTTTCGGCGTATGGAGATATGTCAAATATCAGGGCGGCCATGAACAACGGTGCGTTTGATTTTTTGAATAAACCGATTGATATGAGTGATCTTGGCATCACGATCAAAAAAACGATTGAAGAAGTAAAACATCTCAAAGATGCTGCAAAGATGCAACATGAAAATATTACCTTAAAGCAGAGATCGGTCGAGTTGGAAATGCAGGCGCTTCGTGCCCAGATGAACCCGCATTTTATTTTCAATTCGCTCAACTCGATCAACCGATTTATTCTGCAGAATAATAAAGAGCAGGCATCGGAATATCTTACGAAATTTTCGAAGTTGATCCGGTTAATTTTGCAGAATTCACAAGCCGCACTGATTCCGTTGGAAAGTGAACTGGAATCAATGAAATTATATCTTGATCTTGAAGCCTTGCGGTTTGATTATAAGTTTGATTATAAAATCGCTGTTCCAAAAGATATGGATGTATCAGCATTGAAAGTACCGCCGCTGATCATTCAGCCATATGCAGAGAATGCGATCTGGCACGGATTGATGCAGAAGGAAGAAAAGGGGCATTTAAATATTGAAATTTACCAGGAAACGAATCATCTCTATTTCAAAATTACAGATGATGGTATTGGTCGTAAGAAGGCTGCCGCCAGAACCGACAGTTCTGCCACCCGGCACAAGCCTATGGGAATGCGAATCACAGCTGACAGGATCGCCATGATGCAGGATGCGGGTTCAAAAGAGCCGGCCATCAGCATCAATGATCTAAAAGACCCCCAGGGAAATGATGCGGGTACGGAAGTAGTTATTAAATTGCCGGTCATTGTATGATTAAAGCTATTATAATTGATGATGAGGTTCATTGCCTGGATACATTGAGCATATTGCTTAATGACTATTGCCCGCAGGTAGAGGTGATGCAACGTTGCGGATCGGCGAAAGACGGGTTAGTGGCCATAGAAAAACACCAGCCTGTTCTTGTCTTCCTCGATATCGAGATGCCCATAATGAATGGGTTTGAATTGTTAGAGATGTTTCCGGAACTGCCATTCTTCGTTATTTTTACCACCAGCTACGATCAGTATGCTATAAAAGCTATCCGTTTCAGCGCATTGGATTATTTACTAAAGCCCATTGATCCCAAGGAGCTGGTTACAGCGATACATAAAATACAAATCCAGAAACAGCTGCCTTCAGCGGAGCAGTTCCAGATGCTCATGAGCCAGATAAATCACAAAGAAACCGGTTTTCATAAAATAGCGGTGCCAACGTCTGAAGGCTTTGAATTAATTCCAGCCGACCAGGTTATCAGCTGTGAAGCCGATGATAATTACACTTACCTCTTCCTGAAAAACAAGAACAAGATCACTGCCTGCCGTACACTAAAAGAAATGGAAGAACAATTACAGGATTTTAATTTTTTTGTACGGGTACATCATTCCTATATGGTTAACCTCAACGAGGTAACAAAGTATATACGGGGTGAAGGTGGTTATTTAATAATGAGCGACGGTTCTACTATTAATGTATCCCGGAGCCGCAAAGAGTCATTATTGAAATGGTTTTAATTATTTTAATCTTTACTGCCTGTTCCCCAAGCATTCTTTTCCTTCTAATATTTCTATCCCTGATTTTTTAATACTGAAATTTTGTTCTCCTGCCACCATCTTGTTCGGGTTAATTGCTGCTATCGCTCGTCAACTACTCATTAGCATTGGTCACTGATGCTGTATCAAACTATTTTAGTTGCAACAAATTTTTGCCATCAACTATTAATATTTATTTATGAGAAAGAAAATCCTTTATGCGGGTTTATTACTTGCAGCCGCTTCATTCTTCAATCTTTCCTGCCAGAAACAAACCCGGGAGCCACTTGTACAGGAAGGACAAAAGCAGGATGAAACACTGGCGGCGAGAAATGGCCAACATGGTCATTCGAAGCCAACCAAAACATATTCCGGCGATCTGGTCGTCAAATGGCTCAATATGCAATTGGATATGCTAAGGGTACCGCTGGCGGCTGGTACGGGATCACAGGCAGCGGAAAGATGCCAGGCTTATTGTGGTATTGCAACCTACGAGGCAGTTTTACCAGGCATGCCAGGCTACAGATCATTATCAGGTCAGTTAACAGATTTTCGAGGCATGCCGGCAACTGAACATGGGAAATCATATCATTGGGCAGCGAGTGCTAATGCAGCTCTTGCTGAAATGAACCGAAAACTTTTTCCCACTACATCTGATGCCAACAAAGCAAATATTAATACGCTTGAAAGTGGCTTGCAAGCCATTTATGCAGGTGAAGTGGATGCCGCCACTTTACAACGCTCTATTGCTTTTGGAAAAGAAGTAGCCACAAGAGTTTTTACGTGGGCGACTAATGATGGTTTTGCCAATGTGAACCCACCCTATGTTCCCCCGGTTGGTCCCGGTCTTTGGGTTCCAACGGCAACTACACCACCGATCAATCCTTACGCCAGTCAGCGTCGCTTATTAGTTCCCGGCGTTGCAAGAGGAACCGCTTTAGCACCTCCTCCACCCTATTCTACCGTTCCGGGTTCAGCATTTTGGAATATGGTGAAAGATGTTTACGATAAATCACTCGTGTTAACACCCGATCAAAAGGCTAGCGCATTTTATTATCGCGACGCACCGGGCTATCCTGGTGGTGGAGCGTTTGTTGCTATTTTATCACAGGTACTTGCCACGGCGCAACCTTCATTGGATATAGCGGCACTTGCCTATGCCAAAGTCGGCATCAGCCAGCACGATGCCACCATTATTCTCTTTACTAATAAATACAATTATAATCTCGTACGACCAGTCACTTATATTCAGAATGTAATGGGATTTACAACATGGACTACACTAATTCCTACTCCCAACCATCCAGAGTTTCCATCAGGGCATGCTGTAACTAACTCCGCGGTAATAGTAATGCTAAACAACTTGTTTGGAAGGCATTTTCAATTAACGCTACATACTTATGACTACCTCGGCCTGCCTGCCCGCAGTTTTAATTCATTTGATGAGATGGGCAAGGAAATGTCAGATAGCCGCGTATTTGGTGGTCTTCACTACCAGGCCACCTGTGATAAAAGCACGTTGCAGGGCAAAAAAGTCGGCCAAAATATTTTAAGAAGATTAGAATTTCTAAAAGAAGACAGGCATGACGACCACAACGATCACAATCACCACAATGATCATAATGATCACGATCATCATTGAATAGAACAATTAAGATGAATACCTGTTCTATTGAAAACTGGATAAACTACCGGTAACTAATTTGAAATTGAAAATTAAACATGGTTTTTTAGCCTATTAAAAAAAATATTAGCAGAATATGCATTCGTTCCGGCCTCCCTTTCCAGGGAGGCTTTTTTGCGACTATTCACTAATTAATTTTAAATGGCAAGGTCCGGAAAAGCGACCCGCATCTCTCATTCGTCCAATTCACCTATTATGATTGTAACATCTATTTTATGGTCGACAAGTATCGCCGTTTTCATGTAATTGCTCATTCATTTTAACACTCTGTATGCGAAACCGCGCTAAGTAATCAATGTGATTGGCATCTGGTGGTTTTCAAAAATAACTTTAGTACTGAAAAGAAAGCTTAAGCTCTTTCATCTTATCTAAGATTCGTTTCCTGTATAGGCAACAGTTTAATATGCCGCAGATCCTGTATTTGCTGTTATTACAGGTGACGATAGAATTAAAGTAAAAATTGGTACCCTTTAATCAATGATCCCAGCATGAACTATTAACTAAAAAAACTTATTTATGAAACAAAAAATAATACCAGTTCTGGTAATAAGCCTGCTTCTGTTGTTTTCCTGCAAAAAGGAAACAGAAAATGAGAAAAATTTGCCAGTGACGGAAGATGAAACGACAGAAGAACAAAATAGATCGGGTCATCACGGACACCTGAAAGAGACCAACGATTTTTCTTCCGAAGTAGCCGTCAAATGGCTCAACCTCCAACTACGGATCATTAAAGTTCCTCCCGGAGTTGCCGGAGCTAGTCCGCAACGTTTGTTTGCTTACTGCGGAATTGCATTGTATGAATCAGTAGTAGAAGGTATGCCCCACTATCAAAGCATTGCCAGGCAACTGAACCAATTGCCGGCTCTGCCCAAAACAGAAAGAGGCAAGGCTTATCATTGGGCTACCTGTGCCAATTCAGCTCTTGCCAGTATGAATCGCAATTTGTTATCTGCTGCTCCTGATGCCAGTCAAATGTCTATGGATTCTCTGGAAAATGCTTTAAGTACAGCCTTTAAAACGCAAACCAGTCCGTCAACATTTCAGCGTTCCGTGGAATATGGAAAGGCCATCGCGCAGGTGATCTTTGATTGGTCAAAAACAGATGGAACATTCAATGTTAATCCACCTTATGTGCCGCCCGGAACATTGCCAGGTGCTGCTCCCGGGCTTTGGATACCTTTTCCTTCTACTGCGATACCTGTTAATCCCTATACAGGCAACTTACGTCTGTTGGTGAAAGGAAGTAACTGGGGTACTGAGCCATCGCCGCCTCCGGCTTATTCTGCTGATCCTTCCTCTGCCTATTACGCTATGGTGAAGGATGTGTATGATGTTTCTCAAAACCTTACACCGGAACAAACAGCCCTTGCGTTATATTACCGCGACTCACCCGGCTATCCCGGTGGCGGTCATTATACTTCCATGCTTACACAGGTATTGGAGAAGGCAAATAAATCCCTGGATGTGGCAGCACTCGCTTATGTCAGGACCGGTATTGCTTTGCTCGATGCTCTTATTGCATGCTGGAAAACAAAATATACTGTCAATCTTGAGCGCCCCGTCCAGTCTGTCAGGGGAATTCTGGGATATGCAACATGGCTGCCATTGTTCAATGCTCCGGCACACCCGGAGTTTCCATCCGCTCACTCCAATCAGGCCGCAGCTTTCGAAGTTGCCATGGCCAGCGTATTTGGAAACAGGTTTGAATTTACCAACCATACCTACGATTTCCTTGGCCTGCCCCCCCGCAGCTATCATTCTTTTTCGCAGTTGACACAGGAAATAGGGATATCCAGGTTATATGCAGGCATTCATTACCGGGCATCCATAGAAAAAGGAAAACAACAGGGCGACAGAGTTGCAAGGAATATCCTGTGGAAATTGAGATTTAGAAAATGGCATTAGATTAATACCTTGTTTTTTAGAAACTATTCTGAATGACTTTAAGCGGCGGCGTAAGGCGTGCATCTGTTGCCACTTTTCGCCGCTGCTTTTTAAGGTTTATTTCCATCAACCAGGTTTGACGGGATATGATTGTTAGAAAGAACGGAATTTTGTTTAACTTAAAAGTAAGTTTTCTTCTCTCAGTCTGGGCTCAAATTAAGATCAAGCCGTCTTCGCTTCTAATTTCCGGTAATTGTTTGTACTGCTGAACTAAAGGCTTTTAATGAAAATAAGATCTACCATAATAGTCGTTTTGTTATTCCCCGTATTAATTAATGCACAAGCTTTTCAAATTGACAAACCGGCTCTTCCCATTGACAGCCTAAAAAAAGTATTGCCTTTTTTACATGATAGTGCCAGGGTGGATTGTTTAAATGAATTAGCCGGTGCATATATGGAAGTACTTCCATTTATACATTCCGACTCTGTTATTCTACTTGCCAAACAAGCCTATGCGGATGCATATGCAATCAACTATATTAAAGGGCTGGGAGATGCCTGTCTCCGGCAAGGACTCTACTCTCAATGGTATCTCTGGAATTCCGGGGAAATGGAAAAACACTTTCGGGAAGCTGTTAACTGGTATAAAAGAATAGAAGATGATGACGGATTAGGACACGCCTTTCTGGGTGTGGGCGCCGCACTTCTTCACCAGGGCTCTCCTGATGAGGCGAAGAAAACATTTGAGCAATCTGCCTTCCATTTCAGGAAAACCGGCAACCATATCATGTTAGCTGAATTAACTGATCAATTCGGTAATGTGTATAGCGAAAAGAGAAACTTTGAACAATACTTTGAAAGCATAAAACAAGGATTAAGGGAAAAGAAAAGAATCAATGATAACAGGGGAATGATATGGTCATTTTATCGGCTTGCCCACATTTATCAGTCGGTTGGTGATTTTGTAACAGCCCTCGATTATTTTCACCAGAGTTTTCGGCAAGCCAGCAGTCAGTCAATACGATGGAAGCCCTTCAGGTCGATGGGTAACATATTTTTATATCTGGAAAACTATGACTCTTCCATCTCTTATTTCCGTGAGGGCTTACGGATATTACCGGACGATGGCCCGTGTTTGGCAGGACTGGGAAAATTATGTATGCTGCAGAAAGAATATGATACAGCCCTGAATTATCTGCAGAAAGCCATAACCAATTTTAAGAGCCGTAAAAATGATGGCGGAATAATGTGGGCATTGGTAGATATGGGAAAAAGCTATATCGGATTGAAACAATACACAAAAGCATTACGGTCTGCCAGAGAATGTATGGCGATGGCTGGATACCTGAATTCAAAAGATGCAATGCAGTATGTGTACGAAATTCATTGGAATATATATGAAGCATTACAGCAGAAAGACAGCGCATACTTTTATTTTCAAAAATTTGTACCGCTGAAAGATTCTTTAGAAGGCGCTAAGTTTAAATTTCAGTATCTTCAAAAACTAACACTATATAAAGTAGAAGCAAAAGAAGAACAGCAACAAGCCCGCATAGACCTGCTAAACAAAGACAACCAGATAAAACAACAACAACTGCAAAGGCAAGGCTTGCTGAAAAAAATCCTGGTGGGGAGCTTTGTTACCTTGATTTTATTAAGCATTATTCTTTTCAGGAATGCAGCACTTAAACGCAAGAATGAAAAGCACCGCCGTGAACTGGCAGAAAATGAACTGCAGATTCAAAAGTTTGCAAGCGAAAGAACAAAAGCCGGATTACAGCAGCAGGCTACGGAACTCGAAATGCAGGTTCTTCGTTCGCAAATGAACCCACATTTTATTTTTAATTGCCTCAGTTCTATTAATCGTTTTATACTAAAGAATGAATCGGAGATAGCTTCAGACTATCTTACCAAATTTTCGAGGCTGGTCCGTATGGTACTGAATAATTCAAAAAATTCACTGATCCTTTTAGAAGATGAACTTGAAATGTTACGTCTTTATCTTGATCTGGAAAGATTGAGGTTTAAGAATTCATTTGATTACAGTATCAGCTTTCATAACCATTTCGACATTTCCTCCATATTTATTCCACCATTATTATTGCAACCTTTCGCGGAAAATGCAATCTGGCATGGCCTGATGCAAAAAGAAGGTCACGGTACGCTGGACGTAGCCTTTGAACTTGACAACAACTTATTAAACTGTTATATCTCTGACAATGGTGTTGGTAGAAAAACAGCCGAAGCGCTTAAAAGCAGATCAATAGTAAAACAAAAATCCATGGGCATGCAAATTACTGCCGGAAGACTTGCGCTGCTCAATAAAGACGCCGAACAAACAACTTTCTTTGTTGAGGACCTTGTAGATGCTGAGGGTCGGGCAGCGGGGACAAGGGTTATTCTAAAGATTAAATATCGCGAATGCATTGAAGAATTTTCATCAACACCATCTTTTTAATCTCTTCACCGGGTTTTGAAGACTATGATAAAAGCGATAATAATTGATGATGAGCCATACAGCTGCGAATCATTGGTGACTTTGCTGGAACGTTATTGTCCCGGTGTGAAAGTAGCTGATATATGCTATTCGGGGGAGGATGCTTTAATCGCCATTAAGGAGCTGCAGCCGCAAATTGTTTTTTTGGATATTGAAATGCCCAGGATGAACGGTTTTGAACTGCTGGAAAAAATTCCGGAGTTAAATTTTGAGATCATCTTTACCACCAGCTATGATCAGTATGCCATTAAAGCCATACGCTTTAGTGCATTAGATTATCTTTTAAAACCCGTTGACCGCGAAGAATTGCAAAGAGCTGTACAAAAAGTTGTGGAGCGATTGCATCATCCATTGCCCCAGCAGTTGGAAATTCTTTTACAAAAACTCCACCAACCTGTTTCTGCCATTCAGAAGATCGCTCTTCCTACGATGGAGGGATTGCATATGGTGCCGGTTAACAACATTATCAGTTGCGCTTCGGACAGCAACTACACGGTTTTGCTTCTTAAGAACAAGCAAAAGTTAATCATATCCCGCACGTTAAAAGAGATAGAAGAAATGCTAGAGGAATATTCTTTTCTCCGGGTGCATCATTCTTATATAGTCAACCTGAATGAAGTAAACAAATACATCAAAGGCGAGGGGGGTTATCTCATCATGAGTGATGACTCCTCCGTTGACGTAAGCCGAAGCCGCAAAGAAATGCTGCTGAAAAAATTACAACCTGGCAGATACTGACCTAAATCTTTCCCCGCTGAAGTTAACTTTCCGCTCAAGGTGTGTATTTGCCACTCTTCCTATACAGCTCATAACCTGCAACAGGTTTCAGAGAAATACGTCCCATTAATCGTTGCGCTTATTAAACTGTCTGCCGCTTACCGTTAGTTGCTCAATCTGGCTGGCATCTGCACTTGCGGCCCTATAGTTTTGATGCGAGAATCAATCTTGAATCAGCCAAACAAAAAATTAACCAACATGAAAAAAGCATTCGCGACTGGTTTTGCAAGAATCTTCTTCACCTGTACAATCAGCACTATCGCTTACGGTCAAACGGAAAACAGAATAGCAAGTACTGAGGCCAAATTATTCTCCGAAAAAAACATTCCTCTTGCCACGCAATTGACTTTAACGAGGGATTCTAATTTTATTTTTCGCAATGAAATCAGCACGAAAGCAGTAAGAAATTTTATCCGGGAATATAAAAATGTAATGGATGCCGAATGGTTCAGATCCCCAACCGGGTCGTTTGTTGTGTATTTTACCAGCGACAGTATAAGCAGCACCATATATTATACCAAAGAAGGAGAGTTTGATATTATGATCCGATACTACAAGGAAGAAGAATTACCCCGTGAAGTCCGTCATCTTGTAAAAAGTAATTATTATGATTTCAGCATTTATCATGTGAGTGAATTCAGGTCGAAAGGCAAAACAGCCTATGTGGTAGTATTGGAGGATAAAACTTCCTGGAAAAAGATTAAAGTGTTGGATAATGAAATGGAAGTTATTGGAGAATTTTCAAAAGCTGAACCAGTCAAAACAAACTAATATCAAAAAGTCTTTGGATTTTCATAAATCATTTGGATTGTTGACTGGATGGCCTTACTGAATACCTTACAAAACCCACAAGGCAGTGACATGCTTTGTAGTAATTGAATGTGCTAATGAAACAGATAATTCTCTTCAAAATCCGGTATACCCGCATTTCAGCAAGCCACCTGTTCATCGTATATTTGCCAGCTAATTTTGAAGGTATGAGTCGAAAAGGCAAAGTGCTGGTAGCCATGAGCGGCGGTATTGACAGTACCGTTGCCGCCCTCATGCTCAATGATGAAGGCTATGAAGTGGTGGGCATTACCATGAAAACATGGGACTATGCCGCCAGTGGCGGTAGCAAAAAAGAAACGGGCTGTTGTAATGTAGATAGTTTTAATGATGCGCGACAAGCCGCTGTAGAACATGGTTTTGCACATTATATTTTAGACATACGTGAAGAGTTTGGCGGTTTTGTCATAGAGAATTTTGTGGATGAATACCTCGCCGGTCGCACGCCTAATCCCTGCGTACTCTGCAATACCCATATCAAATGGAGAGCTTTGTTGAAAAGGGCCGATGCATTGGGATGTGAATTTATTGCCACAGGTCATTATGCAAAGATCCGGCAGCATGACAACGGGCGATATGTAGTCAGTAAAGCTATCGACGATACAAAGGACCAGAGTTATGTATTATGGGGCTTGCAACAGGATTTGCTGAGCAGAACCATTTTACCACTGGCGCCGTATAGAAAAACAGAGATCAGGCAAATGGCTTTGGACTATGGTTATCCTGAACTGGCGAAGAAAAGTGAAAGCTATGAAATCTGTTTTGTGCCCGATAACGATTATCGTGGTTTTCTGAAACGCCGCGTCGATGGACTGGAAGAAAAAGTGGCGGGTGGAAATTTTGTAGACAAAAATGGAAAGTTTTTAGGTCATCATAAAGGCTACCCTTTCTATACGATCGGCCAGCGCAAGGGGCTTGATATCGCGTTTGGCAAACCCGTATTCGTCACGAGGATTGACCCTGAAAATAATACCGTCGTGCTCGGGGATGAAGAAGATCTTGAACAGAATGAAATGACGGTTGGCAAGCTCAACCTGGTCAAATACGATACTATTACGCCGGGAATGGAAGCCACCACAAAAATCCGGTATAAGGATAAAGGCGCATTGTCTAATTTATATCCTGTTCCGGAGACAACGCATGCCTTGTCTGTACGGTTTTATGAGAATGTAAAAGGGATCGCTCCGGGGCAAAGCGCCGTTTTTTATGAAGGTGATGATGTGATCGGGGGTGGAATTATCCAGGCAGGCGCCTTAAACCGGTAAAAAGGCAGTTCCTGCCGAAAATAAATGCGGTTAAATTTCGAGGTTACCAGCTGATTCCCAAAGCAATAATGGTATTGAAAATACGTTTAAAAGCGGGGTGTTTTGATTCCCCGCTTTTTCTTTTTATTTTGGCATCGGCGAAAAGAAGCATTTAAGTCGCTGTTTATTATATCATTAACCGAACCAGTTTGTATCCTTGAATCAACCTACAACACTTATGAGTTACCGCCTCTTCATTGTAACCATCTTATTCGTTTCCCTTTTTTCCTGCGCAAAAAAAACGGAGGAGTTCGTTACGGAACCTCTATCGGATTATATGCCGCTGGAGGCTGGAAAATATATTACTTACCGGATAGACTCGTTAGTATTCACCGATTTTCAACGGGATATAGAAACACATAGCTACCAGGTAAAACATGTGGTGGATTCAGTATTCGATGACAACCTGGGACAGACATCCTACCGGATCTACCGGTTCCTTCGCAATGCCGAGGGTACTGACAACTGGATAAGTAACGGCTCCTATTTTGTTACTCCTTTCGCCGACCGGATAGAGGTTGTAGAAAATAATCTTCGTGTTATGAAATTACATGCACCGGTTGTAGAAGGAAGCAGCTGGAAGGGCAACAAATATTTAGGTACGGACCCGTACTATTCATTTGGGTACAATTTCGGAAATGATGACAATATGAAGAACTGGGAGTTCCGTTACGATTTGTTTGAACCAACGTTTACTTATAGCGGAGAGAATTATACCGATGTGTTTACAGTGGAAGAAGAAGATGCTTCAAAAAATGTCCCGATTACTGATCCGGGTTTTATCGCTTTTAAAACAAGGGCGGTAGAAAAATACGCCAAGAATGTTGGTCTTATCTACCGTCAGCATGAACTTTGGGAATACCAGCCTAATACCACCGGGCCTGATCCGTATTATATCGGCTTTGGCGTTACCATGTGGATGATCGATCATAATTAAGGTTTATAGTATAAATTTGAATCTGGTAACGCCTTCCTTATGAAGAAAATTCCACTTTTATTATTGACAGGCTTTATTTGTTTTACCGGATTACAAGCTCAATTTTCCCGCTACATCGTTCAATTCAAACATAAGGGTGCGACGATTAATACACTAAGTAACCCCGCTCCTTATCTTTCACAACGTGCTATTAGCAGAAGAATACGCTATAATATTTCATTGGACAGCACTGACCTGCCCGTTCCTGCTTCTTATATTTCGCAAATACAAAACATCCCTAATGTCACGGTACTGAATGTTTCCCGATGGCTAAACGCCGTAGCAATACAAACTACGGATGCGAATGCGCTCTCTTCCATTAGTACTTTGTCATTTGTACAAAATACTTCCGCCGTTGCAGCAAGAAATGCAACTGTTACTAAAAACAAATTTCCTGGCAATGGAAAGGCATTGCCCAATTCATCAGCTAAAACAACTCAAACGGAATCTGATTATTTTAATTACGGGGCGGGTTCGCTCGCAGAGATCCATTTGCACCATGGAGAATTTTTACACAATATTGGCTTGCGTGGACAGGGAATGCAGATAGCCATGCTGGATGGAGGTTACTTTAGTTATACTTCTCTCAAAGCCTTTGATAGTATCAATGCAAACGCACAGGTATTAAGTACCTGGGATTTTGTAACCGGTAATGCAAGTGTGACGGAAGACAATGCACATGGCATGCAGTGCTTTTCCATTATAGGCGCCAATATTCCGGGGCAATTTATAGGCAAGGCCCCTAAAGCTAATTTTCATTTATTCAGAACGGAAGACGTAGCGTCTGAATTCCCGATAGAAGAATTTAACTGGGCCTGCGGTGCTGAAAGAGCTGACAGTACCGGATCAGATATTATTTCATCGTCTCTGGGATATGGTTATCAGTTTACGCCCCCGGTACCCGATTATCCATACAGTGATCTTAATGGTGACATTACCATGTCGGCACGCGCCGCAGACCTGGCGGCAAAAAAAGGTTTAATGGTCTTTAACTCCGCAGGAAACTCTGGCACTGATTACTGGCATATGATAACTACACCCGCTGACGGCGATAGCATAGTAGCCGTTGGCTCTGTGAATATTGCCGGCATAGCCGCCGCTAATTCCAGTTATGGCCCTTCTGCTGATGGAAGAATCAAACCGGATGTAGCATCGGTAGGCGTCAATGCAATGGTGCAGCTACCTGATAATAATATAGGGGTTGGCAGCGGAACTTCTTTTGCCTGTCCGAATATGGCCGGGCTCAGTACTTGTTTATGGCAGGGGTTTCCGGAATATAATAACATGCGTATTATTCGTGCATTGAAAGAAGCCGGAAGCATCTACAATTCTCCGAATGACAGGATCGGCTATGGCATTCCTGATATGAGAAAAGCATTTAGTTCATTACTGGCAGAATTCGCTACATCTAACGGCAGTGTAAATAATTGCACTGTAACACTGATCTGGACTAGCAAAGATGTAGGCGCCATGAAATACGAGGTAGAAAGAAAAGCACCGGGTGATGCCGCCTTTGTAAAAATAAGTGAGATAAATCCGCAGACGGGCAATTTATTATCCGTCCATACTTACCAGGCCACCAACATATTGACAAATGTAGCCGCCGGAACTGTTGCTTATCGCATCCGCCAGATAGTTGATACGAGTTCAACCGCATTTTATGCCATGTATATTGATACCGCTGAGATAACAACTTCAACTGCCTGCACTACTACCGCCACTACCGACCCCGATATAACCGGCACCAAAATAATAGTAGCGCCCAATCCTGCCAGCAATACCGCATCACTGATCATAGAAACAAATTATGCTATTGCCAATATGCCTATTGCTGTCTATGATATGAAAGGAAGACTAATATTGCAACTGCAGCGATCAAAAGCCGCGGGTAAAATTTTAATAGATCTCCCCATAAGCAAATGGTCGAAAGGGAAATATATTATTAAGGTTGATAATAACCAGAAGATTATTGGTAAAACCGGGTTTTTGAAACTATAATGGCTTTTGAAGCAAAGCGGCAAACATGGTATCGGCTTTCTTATCATACCCTTTTAATAGTTCCATTTTGATAAGATGAAAGTTAAAGCCTTTCCGTATTGACTCAGCTATTTCTTCATTTTCTTTTTTAAATACTGAGCAAGTGATATAAAGAAAGTAACCACCTGGCTTTAGTTGAGAAATTGTATTTGAAATTATTTGTCGCTGCAATAATGCGTATTTATCAATTTTATCTTTTTTAAAATATACTAATTGTTCCGGCGTGCGTCCCCAGGTACCGCTGCCGCTGCAGGGAGCATCACAAATGATAAGATTGAAAGTTTGAAGCTTAAGACTATTGACCGGCTTAGTAAGATCAATAACAAAAGATTGGTATTTCTTTATCCCTGCTTCTTTAAATCGCTTACGAAGATTGGTTAAAATGGGTTCTCTGACATCTGATACAGTCAATCCGATCGTTGGATCCAAGTCATACAGCATCATTGATTTGCCACCGCTGGCTGCACAGCAATCCCATACTTCAAGTTTATGATTTTCGGTTTGAGCTTTTAGATTAGCAAGCAATTCACCTGTTTTTTGCGAACTATAATCCTGAACCACCGCTTCCATATTCAGTTCAATGACACTGTCAACCCCTGATGAATTGGGTAAAGCAATACAGGCATTTGCCAATTGACTAAAACCGATACCAGCCTTCTCCAGTTTTTGTTTGACAATTAATTCTTTTCCTGGTCTCAACCTGAGAAAAAGATCCGGTTGTTCTAAATGCGAAAGAATGAATTGCCCGATGTCGATTCCTTCAGTTAGCTCGTCTTGAAATGGGAACAAGTTGAGTGTTGAGCGTTGAACATTGAACATTGAAAGTTTTTCTTCAACGGACACCTGAGCTTTCTCATTCCATTCTGGCCTCAGTTCCTTCAATACTTCATTGCTTTGTGGTGAGCACAAGAATAGTCCGATGAGAATTCTTTCTTCGGCGGGTATGTTATTTAGAGCCGTTCCTAACCGGAAATAACAATAGCACAAATGACTGATCTGCTTTCTGTCCTTTGAGCCAAATTTTTTATACTTCGCAAAGTATTTCTTTATGAAAGAAGCAAAAGGCTCATCTCCACTATAAAGAGATAAAATTTCTTTTGCTGAATTCAGGTATGAAAAATATCGACTCATGCCCCTAACCCCTAAAGGGGAATATTATTTAAAAAAGAAGCTTGTATCGAAGATACAAGCCGTATATTTTTTCTGAATCACCCCCGGTATTGACTATACTCCCAGTAATGTTTTCACCGGATCTTTTCCGATCAGCAACTGCTCAGGGTTTTCCAATAACTCTTTTACTCTTACGAGGAAGCTTACTGATTCACGTCCATCAACAATGCGGTGATCATAGCTTAATGCGAGGTACATCATTGGCTTTATCACTACCTGTCCGTTTATGGCCATTGGTCTGTCCTGTATTTTATGCATACCCAATATAGCGCTTTGCGGTATATTGATAATTGGCGTACTCATGAGTGAACCAAACACACCGCCGTTCGTAATAGTAAATGTTCCGCCTGTTAGCTCATCTGCGGTCAATTTGCTATCTCTCGCTTTACCTGCGAGTTCTACCACTTTCTTTTCTATATCAGCCATACTCATGCTTTCCACATTTCGCATTACCGGTACTGTAAGACCTCTTGGTGTACTTACAGCGATACTTATATCGGCATAGTCATGATACAGCAATTGGTCGCCATCAATATAAGCGTTTACGGAAGGCCACTCGGCCAATGCAACAGCACAGGCTTTGGCGAAAAAACTCATAAAACCCAATCCAACACCATGCGTCTCTTTGAATTTGTCTTTGTATTTGCCGCGTATCTCCATGATGCTGCTCATATCCACTTCATTGAAAGTAGTAAGCATCGCTGTTGTATTCTTGGCTTCCACCAACCTGCGGCTGATCGTTTTGCGCAGGTTGCTCATTTTTTCTGTACGAACATTACGGCTGTCAAGTTCCGCTCCATCAAATGCTTTCTTACCAGGATTGGACAAAGCCGCCAGCACATCATCTTTCAGGATCTTTCCCTGGAAGCCGGATGGAGTAACCGATTTAGGATCTACTTTTTTATCAGCAATAATCGCTGAAGCAACAGGAGTTGCCTTTATACCCCCATCCCCTGAAGGGGTTTTTTGAGAAACTGTTTCAGCTGCAAGAATTTTCTTTTCTACGGTGCCGTTTGAACTATCGGCTTTTACTTCTGACTTCTGGCTTCTGACTTCTGACTTCTCTCCCTCAGGTTTTACAGCCGTTTCATCAATGCTGGCCAGCAGGTCACCGATTTTCAATGTATCGCCTTCATGCGCCGAAGTTTTTAACACACCGGCCTTTTCCGCATTCACTTCAAAAGTCGCTTTCTCACTTTCCAGTTCCGCGATTACTTCATCTCTGTCAACGTAGTCTCCGTTTTTCTTCGTCCACTTTAATAGCGTTACTTCACTAATAGACTCTCCTACTGTTGGTACTTTTATATCAATCATAAAATCTTTTATTATCGCTGCGTAAAACTAATTATATAAAAATTAAAAAATCATTGACTTATTTATCCGGTATTGTTCGTTACTATTCGTGCTATATACTAAAGGCTGTTTCAATGATTTCTTCCTGCTCCTGCTTATGCACTTTTGCAAAACCCGTAGCCGGTGAGGCGCTGGGTTGCCTGCTTATCACTCCATAGTTAATGCTCTTCAAATTCATTTGCAGGAAAGACGCGGCTCCCATATTTAACGGCTCCTCTTGCACCCAGAACCAGGTAGCACGGCTATACTTTCTGTACAATTCATCTAATTGTTTTGCTGGTAACGGATACAATTGTTCCACTCTTATGATGGCAATATCTCTCCGGTTATCCCTTTGCTGTCTTTCTGCCATGTCAAAATAAATCTTGCCGCTGCAGAATAAAACTTTCTTCACCGCATTTGTCTCAGCAAATGTATCATCAATTACTTCCCTGAATCCGCCCTGCAAAAATTCTTGTTTCAGCGAATAGCTTCCGGGATGGCGCAAATTGGCTTTTGGCGAAAAATTGATCAATGGTTTTCTGAAAGGCCATGCCAATTGTCTTCTGAACGCATGAAAGAGATTGGCTGATGTGGTAATATTCGTTATCACCATATTTAACTCCGCACACATTTGTAAAAAACGCTCCAGCCTTGCACTGCTGTGCTCAGGTCCTTGTCCTTCATAGCCATGAGGCAATAGCATGACCAAACCGTTCATACGGTTCCACTTTTGTTCACCGGCTGCAATAAACTGATCGATCATCGACTGCGCGACATTGCAAAAATCACCGAACTGAGCTTCCCATAGCACTAAGACATTAGGGTTGGCTAATCCAAAACCATATTCAAATCCCAGGACCCCATATTCGCTGAGGAAAGAGTTAAATATTCTGAACTTTCCTTTGGTATCCGGTATCCTGCTGAGGCGATTATAATCCGCATCAGTATTTTCATCCGTTAAAACGGCATGACGATGACTGAAAGTACCTCGGCAAACGTCCTGGCCACTCATGCGTACATCTTTACCTTCAGCCACAATGCTTCCATAAGCCAGCAATTCACCCGATGCCCAATCCAATTTTTGTTCCGTTTCAAATAACTTAATCTTATCCTGGATGATCTTTTCCACTTTGCGCAGTGGTTTGAAATCCTCCGGCCATTTCATCATAGCCTCAAATACTTTTGTAAATTCCTCCTCACTGATCGCAGTTATAGGTGATTGATCAAAATCATCATTGGTTGCCCGGCGAAGATTTCTCCACCACAATTCCGGTTGCTGGTAGGTATACGGAAGTGGCTTTTGTTTTACGTCATCTAACCTGTCCTGCAGATCAGCCCAGAATTTTTTCTCCATCTCTTTAGCCAGCTCCTGTGCATCGGCCTCACCATTCTCCAGCAAAAATTTTATATACATCTCACGGGGGTTGGGGTGCTTATCTATCAAACTGTACAAGCGGGGTTGTGTGAATTTGGGGTCATCACCCTCGTTATGTCCATGCCTGCGATAACAAACCATGTCAATAAACACATCAGAATGAAATTCGCTTCGATAGCGGGCGGCTATTTCCGAGCATTTGATCACGGCTTCGGGATCATCACCATTTACATGCAATACCGGCGCTTGCACCATTGCCGCCAGTGAAGTGCAATAGTCGCCACTTCTCGCATCATCAAAATCCGTAGTGAATCCGATCTGGTTATTGATCACAAAATGTATGGTACCGCCGGTATAATAGCCTTCAAGTTTGCACATCTGTACTGTTTCGTAAACAATACCTTGTCCCGCTAATGATGCATCTCCATGAATCAGGATCGGCAATACGTTTTCATATACTTCATCATGTAATGTATTGGCAGCACTTCTCGCAAAACCCAATACCACCGGATCAACCGCTTCGAGGTGTGAGGGGTTCGGCATCAGTTTTAAATGGATGGTTTTTCCTTCGGGTGTTTCAATTTCACTACCGAAGCCCATATGATATTTTACGTCACCACTCCCCATCGTCTGATCTACTTTGCCGGTGCCTTCAAACTCACTGAATATCTGCTCATAGGTTTTACCCATGATATTAGCCAGTATATTAAGCCTGCCACGATGGGCCATTCCTATCACTACTTCTTTTACACCGAGGAAAGCCGATTTATTGATAATAGCATCTAATGCCGGAATGGTTGTTTCACCGCCTTCCAGTGAAAATCTTTTTTGCCCTACATATTTTGTATGCAAAAATTTTTCAAACATGACACCCTGGTTGATTTTTTCCAGTATCCTTTTTTTCGTTTCAAGCGGAACAGGTTTGGTAAAATTCTTTTCCATTTCTTCGGCCAACCAGTTTACTTTATTCTGGTCGCTAATGTATTTGTACTCAATTCCTACATGGCCGGCATACACTTTTTGCAAATGCGCCTGTATATTTTCTAAGGTTGTAGCGCCAATACCTATACGTTCACCTACCTGGAATGTTTTTCCAAGATCTTCTTCACTCAATCCAAAAAACTTAAGATTAAGATTAGCGTCTCTATCTTTTCTTTCCCGGATAGGATTTGTTTTAGCCACCAGGTGTCCTTTGTTACGATAACCAAGAATCATTCTGTAAGCACCCAATTCTTTTTTCCAATCAATTCCATCCACCGATGCTGTTGTTGAAGCAGAAGCCGGAGCAACAACAATTCCGTTCGTAGCATTTCCGTTACTTGCGGCAGCAGCATCACTCCCGATAGCAAAATCGAACCCCTCAAAAAATTTTTTCATTTCAGGATCAACACTATTGGGGTCTTTTACAAACTCCCGGTACATACTTTCAATAAATGCGGGAGAAGAGCTGGTGATATAGGAAAAATCTTTCATCTGAATATGGCTTTGAAATAACAAGTTTTAAGGCTGTCAAATATCGCTTAAAAAACTGATACTCCGTTTTGAGGCTTTTGGCTCCGATTATATTTTTATAAAATCTCCAGCTATTTGACTTACAGATTCTTAGGTATTGATATCCCGGTGAGAAGCAGCACCGTTTTCGGCATGAGGGCAGTCAAATATCATTTTTATAATAAATCTTATAATATTTGGCAGGTACGGCTCCTGACCTTACCTTTGCCCTCCTTAAAATTGATAGGAATGGCTAATCACAAAGCAACAAAAAAAGATGTACGTCAGGCTGCCAAACGCCGTGAAAGAAACAAATATTACGGAAAGACTACCCGTAATGCAATCCGCGATCTGAAAGCCGTTACCGGAAAAGAAGCTGGTGAAAAACTCCCGCTGGTTGCGAGCATGATTGATAAACTGGCTAAGCGTGGTGTAATTCATAAAAACAAAGCCGCCAACCTTAAAAGCAAATTGACTAAGAAAGTTACCGTAGCAGTTAAGGCTAAATAATATTTCATTAAAATACTTGAAATGGGCATCTCAAAACGGGATGCCTTTTTTATTTTTACCACTTTCCTTCCTGTCTAATCATTCATATGAAGAAGAAATTCCTGTTCTGTTTATTGATCGTTTCCATCAACACATACGCACAAACCATCCTGACAAAATTTGAAAAATCAGGCGGTAAAGAAAGCCCGGTTTATTCGGAAATAATTGACTGGTGGAAAAAACTGGATGAGAACTCGGGTAAGGTAAAAATGTTGACCATGGGTATGACGGATGCCGGTTATCCTTTGCATTTAATTGTTGTCTCTAATAAGGGAGATTATAATTTCACCAATATCCGCAAGAATAATAAAAGAGTCATCCTGATCAACAACGGTATTCATCCCGGTGAGCCGGATGGTATTGATGCGAATATGCTGATGGTAAGAGATATTGTTTACAATAAATATAAAATACCGGATAACATTGTACTGGCAATTATCCCGGTATACAATATCGGAGGTTGTCTCAACCGAAGCGCCAATTACCGTATCGATCAGAATGGGCCTGTAGAAAAAGGGTTTCGCGGTAATTCACAAAACCTGGACCTCAATCGTGATTTTATTAAATGCGATTCAAAAGACGCCAGAGCGTTTACAGAAATATTTCATCTAACAGATCCAGATGTTTTAATAGATAATCACGTAAGCAATGGAGCCGACTACCAGCATGTAATGACTTTACTTACCACACAACATAATAAGTTAGGGGGGAAGATGGGAGAATTCTTAAACAAGCAATTTGAACCTGGCTTGTATGCACTCATGAAAGAAAAGAAATATGACCTGGTTCCATACGTAAATGTTTACGACGGTACCCCGGATAAAGGATGGTCACAATATTGGGATAGCCCCCGCTATAGCAGCGGGTTTGCGTCTCTATGGAATACATTCGCTTTTGTACCCGAAACCCATATGCTGAAACCTTATGATCAACGGGTAAAAGCCACCTATGCATTAATGCAATGTTTCATCGATTTCACCAGCAGGAATAGTGCCATCATAAAAGAAACCAGGTACCAGGCAAAAGAGCTTGTAAAAACACAAGAAAAATTTCCCATCAACTGGAAATTAGATAAATCAAAATTTGCAACCATCACCTATGAGGGATACACTGCAGGATACAAACCCAGTGAAGTATCAGGACAACCCCGCTTGTACTATGACCGTACCAAACCTTTTAAAATTCAGGTTCCTTTCTATAATCAATATGAAGCGGACACTTATATACAGAAACCCATTGCATATATTATTCCGCAGGGATGGTGGAAAGTAATTGATCTTTTGAAATTGAATAAAGTGGAAATGGCACCATTAAAAAAAGACACCAGCATTGAAGTAGAAGTAATTCGTATTGATGATTACAAAACTTCTGCCGTGCAATATGAAATGCATCATCCAAACAGCAAAGTAAAAACAAGCAGCACTATACAAAAAATGAATTTCAGCAAAGGTGATTATTATATACCCATGAACCAGACCTCCAATCATTTTTTAATAGAGACTCTCGAACCACAAGCCGAGGATTCTTATTTCGCCTGGAATTATTTTGATGCGATACTCGGC
Organism: Chitinophagaceae bacterium; assembly: GCA_040007815.1. Classification (GTDB taxonomy): domain Bacteria; phylum Bacteroidota; class Bacteroidia; order Chitinophagales; family Chitinophagaceae; genus Terrimonas_B. The sequence goes on along the minus strand of JBDTUH010000018.1, from coordinate 7,478 downwards.
CAAAAAGAAGGATATTCAGCCTATGCTTTTGAAGATATTGCTGCGGAATATTTGAAAGCCAATCCGTTTTTGAAAGAAAAGCTGGAACAAAAGCGGGTTATGGATACGGCTTTTGCTAAAAATGGAGGAGCGCAATTGAATTTTGTGTATCAAAATTCATCCTATTTTGAACCGGTTAATATGCGTTATCCTGTGTACAGAATACTTAAATGATTTATGAATTAAGCCAGGCATCTCCTGTTCGCTATTGACTATTCAATTTTCTTGTCTGCTTTCCTAATGCTAAAATTATTTGCCGTGGCAAATATTCGTTGTGCTTCCTGCATAGCGTCGCTAACTTCTTTTTTATCTTTTATAATTCTGGCTAACCGGTTCCGTTCAATTTCTTTCTGTTCATCGGTTGCCGCCATTTCAAGCCTGTTAAGAGAAGTATATAAGCTTTTGATATAAGAGAAATACCTTACCGCTTCTTTTTTAAAATTGTCGCCTTCTTTTACTTTCGGCGCCTCCAGGTTTTGTATCTCTTTCAATTTACCATCGGCCAAAGATTCCATTTGCCGGGTCATCATAATAGCACTGTCTGTTTTTTTAGCTTCGAGGTATTCTGAAACTTTCAGATCAATCTCTGCTATATCAGCGGATAGTTCATTCTCCATTTTTACGATAGCCTCACTGTAATCGAATGCTGCTTTTGATTTGCAGGAAAGAAAGCCTATCAGCAGCAATATCACTGACAGTTGATTTAGTTTCATATTGTGCAGAATTTAATTGTATGAACGCCCCTCCCCTGCGGGAGGATTTAAATATACAATTAAAGTAAAACGGTTGCAAGTGGCTAACTCTCCAGGCTCGCTTCAGGCAGCGGAAAAGCGTCTTTTTTATCGATATCAGCAAAAAGGTACCGGCCAAAAATCAGGGTCGCCAAAAGGATCAATATGCTAAGATAGCCCAGCCAATCGTAGTGTACTATCTTGCCGGTTTTTTCTGTTGTTACAATCGCACCGGCGAGTATGGCAGCCAACCCACTTCCTAATTGCTGAATACTGCCGTTTATACTCATGAAGCTTCCTCTTTGCTCCGGCCTGACCACTTCGGTAATCATCGCTTGTGCTGTAACAATCCGGCCTGTAGCAACGATAAACCAAATGGCAAAGAATAATAACACAACCGGAAACATCACGTTAGGCAGATTCGTAATGATCAAAACCATGAAAAGAGAAAAGAATATGGAAAAAGAAAAGACAGTCAGTTTCCCTATTTTATCAGCGACCCTGCCGAGGTAAATAGCCGCCACCAAAGAAGCGAGCCCACCCACCAGGTATATCATAGGTGTATCATTTTTTGAAAACCCTTTATTAAACTCAAGAAAAGGATTAATAAAAGGAATGATTACAAAATGCCCCATGATTAACAACCCGGAAAATATTAAAGCGGATCGTTGGACCGGCTCCTGCACCACTACTTTTAAAACATTTAATGAAGACAATCGCTCTTCTTTCCTTCTTATATGATCTGTCATATTTGGAACGAACCGAAGAATAAGAGGGCATAAAAGAATGCCCACGCCACCAATCATCAGGAATGGGATATGCCAGTTGTGTTTAAAAATATTTGTAAGATATAACGACAGTGGCACCCCGAGAATGGAGGCTGCTGCAAAACCACCCATGACCACACCCATCGCCCTGCCCCTGCGTTCATAGGCAAACATATCCGCCACTATTGCAAATACCTGTGCGCCGATTATTCCGCCAAACAAACCAGCTACCGTCCTTGCCAAAAGCAATAGCCCATAGGTATTGGCAAAACCACAGGCAATTGTACCGGCCAGGAAACCTATATATGCGAGAAGGAGAGGTTTTTTTCTATCAAAGCGATCAATAAACATGGCAATCACCAACCCTGAAAAAAAAGCACTGATAGAGTAGATCGCGACAAGAAGGCTAAATTGCATGGCGGAGATGCCAAGATCATCTATCAGGTAATTACCCAATGGCATCATGATCATAAAATCAAGTATATGGGTAAAGTTGAGCCCCGCTAATAATAAAACAATTATTCTTTCCTTCCTGGTCATAATTTAAAGATCGGCAAATGTCGCAAATACTTAAGGGAAATCAAAAGGAATATACTAACCGATTCCGAAGATTTAATTTTGAATGCAGGATATAATTAACTTTAATTAAATAAATACTAACGATATGCATCGCAGAGACTTCATTAAAAAGACATCGCTTGCCACCGCAGGGATTACTATCCTCAATTTTCCCGTATTCGGGAAAAACGCTCCATCTAATAAAGTAATCGTGGCGGTAATGGGAGTAAACAGCCGTGGCGCTTATCTCGCAGAATGTTTTTCCAAATTGTCGAACGTTGAAGTTGCTTATCTATGTGATGTGGAAGAAACGGCTATCGCGAATGGATTAAAACCGTTTGCCAATGCTTCACGTAAGCCAACCATCAAAAAAGACATTCGTCAGTTAGTCAAAAAAACAGATTTTGATGCATTGATCATTGCCGCGCCGGATCATTGGCATGCACCTGCCGCTATTTTAGGCGTAAGTAATGGAAAACATGTGTATGTAGAAAAGCCATGCGGACAGAATCCTCATGAAGGAGAGCTATTAACCAATGCGATGAAGAAGTATGGAAAGCTCATCCAGATGGGTAACCAGCGGCGGTCCATGCCTAACCTGATAGAAGCGGCAAGATTGGTAAAAGAAGAAGGAATAATCGGCAACGCCTATTTTGGCAAAGCCTGGTATACCAACAACAGGAAATCAATTGGCATTGGTAAAAAAATACCAGTTCCCAATACATTAGATTTTGATCTCTGGCAGGGACCGGCGCCAAGAAGAGAGTATAAAGACAACCTGGTACATTACAATTGGCATTGGTTCTGGCATTGGGGTACAGGTGAGGCTTGTAATAACGGAACGCATGAAATTGATTGCTGCAGATGGTTCCTTGGTACTGACTATCCAACCAAAGTAACTTCATCCGGCGGGCGCTATGCATTTAAAGATGACTGGGAAACACCGGACACGCAGGTAGCCTCTTTCGAATTTGGCAGCGACAAATCAATAGCATGGGAAAGCCGGAGCTGCAATCTATTTCCTGTAGATGGCTCGGGACGAGGGTTTGCTATTTATGGTGACAAGGGGACACTAGTAAATTATAACAATGATGATTACCAGGTTTTCGACTATGCGAACAAATTAGTGAAAGAAGTGAAGACCGCCGCCACTAATGATCCTACCAATCCTGTCAGTGCCACTGGCAATTTAGATTATTATCACTTCAATAATTTTGTACAGGCGGTGCGTGGAGAATCCCAACTTAATTCTCCCGTTACTGAAGGACACAAAACCGTATTGCTTTGCCATTTAGCCAATATCGCCCAACGTACAGGACACACTTTACATTGCGATACTAAAAATGGTCATATATTAAATGATGCGGTAGCCATGAAACTCTGGGGAAGAGAATATGAAAAGGGATGGGAACCGAAAATATAATTTTTGTTGTGCAATTAAGTTAGTGTGTGAAATCATCGGTTGGAATTCCTGAGTTCGCCGATTGAAAATAATATTATATGAAATTTACTAACTACTTAATGACTCTTTCTTCTTATGCAAAAAGATAGTAACGGAATAAAAATTTTTATAACAAGGGATATTCCGGCTATTGGAATTGATCTGTTAAAAAAAGAAGGTTTTATGGTATCCGTCTGGCCACACGACCGGCCGATACCTGCTGATGAACAGATAAAAGAAGGCAAAAAAGCCAATGCTGTACTTTGTATCAGTACGGATAAAATAGATAAAGATTTCCTGAATGAATGCAAACATCTTGATATCATTTCCCAGTTCGCTGCAGGGTATGACAATATTAATGTAGCCGAAGCCACACGACTTGGTATACCGTTGGGCTATGCACCCGGCGCTATGAGTGATGCCACGGCCGATATCGCATTCGGTCTTATGATCGCCGTATCAAGAAAGTTTTTTTACATGCATAAGAAGATCGGTAAGGGAGAATGGACCCATTTTCGTCCTAAGGGAAACCTGGGCATTGAATTAAAGAATAAAACATTGGGCATATTCGGATTGGGTCGTATCGGTATGGAAATGGCTAAACGATGCAAGGGTGCGTATCACATGAATGTTATTTATAACAACAGGAAACCCAATAAAGAAGCAGAACAATTACTACAAGCAAAATGTGTAAGCTTTGATGATTTGCTTCAGCAAAGTGATGTGCTGTCGGTTCATTGTGCATTAAGCGAAGAAACAAAAGGTGTTTTCAACAAAGTGACTTTCGCAAAAATGAAATCAACTTCCATCTTTGTTAATACTGCAAGAGGCCCTGTTCATAATGAAGAAGATTTGCTGGAAGCATTGAAAACCGAAACTATCTGGGGTGCCGGGCTTGATGTAACTAATCCTGAACCAATGAAATCCGATAATCCTTTATTGGAAATGGAAAATATAGCGATCCTGCCTCATATTGGTTCGGCAACTATTGAAGCAAGAAATGAAATGTCAAGATTAGCGGCTGTAAATATCATTGAGTTTTATAAAGGGAATAAGATTCCGAATATTATCAACCCGGAAGTGATTAAACAATAGTTTTTTTTACAAACGTCGTTTATTTCAATTTTTTAATTTTAATACTCCGGAAGCTCACTTCATTGCCATGATCCTGCAAAAGGATATAACCTTCTTTTGCTTCACCGAAGTTGGGCCAGATCTTATACTTACTGATCGCTACCAGGCCACGGAAGGCCTGAGAACCTCTTTCATACTCTAATACTTTAATTCCATTGAGATAATGCTCTACGTGATTGTTGGGATAAACAACTATTCGTCCGGTATTCCATCCTCCGGGTTGTTTTATAAACCGGTTTGTTTTCTCCGCTTTGATAAGGTCATACAGCGACGCCAATGTACGGTTGCCGGCAATACCCTCCTTCGCATCGGGGTGTAAACTATCGTCGAGTACCTGGTATTCAAGCCCGATGGCGGATCCCGGATTATTTTCAGACAGGGTAACAAAATATTTCACCCCACTGTTAGCACCCGGTGTAAGGTTGAAATCAAAAGACAGGTCGAAAGCGCTGAATTTTTCTATCGTTACAATATCGCCTCCATTATATGATTCAGCTCCACCGGATGATAGTACTTTCAGCATACCATCTTTAATTTCCCAGCCTGTGGAAGGAAAAGATTCTTTGTAGGCGCCTTTCCAGCCCTTACTGGTTTTACCATCAAACAATAATTTCCAGCCTGATTTTATTTCAAAATCAGATAGCTTGTTAATCATCGTATTTACGGTATAAATGGTTGAAGGAAACAAAGCAGGTTTGAGACCTGATGTTTTGATGCGGATATTTTTCCAGTAAATTTTTTTACCGGCCATGGCGGAATTACCACCGATACTATGCACCTGCAAAGCAATTATCCCTTTCTCATCCATTTCATCTACTACAGAAGCCGCGGGCTTATTATTGATCCATGTTCTGATGGTATGACCAATACACTCTATCCTTACTTTATTATACACACCTGTCTTAAGCAAATCCTGTGCAGAAGCATTCAGACTCAACGGATATAACCAATCTCTTCTTCCTTCATCATAAACCCCTGCTGTCCAGCGGCGGGAAGAAGGATCCAGTTCATACTGGTAACCATATACCTTTCCTTTGCCTTCGTGCCCGGCAGGGTCATACTGGCTGCGAAACTGTATACCTGAATTGGAAGTAGTATCTTCAATTTTTACTTCCAGCTCCAGTACAAAATCAGCATACTCTTTTTCTGTGATTAAAAAAGTATTGGGTGTATTGGGAATAGTGATGCCAAGGATGGCTCCATCCTCAAGCTTATAGTTCGCAGCACCCGCTACCTTTTTCCATCCATTAAACGATTTACCATCGAAAAGATTAATCCATCCGTTATTACTCTCTTGTGCAGACAGGCTTATTACACTAACGAGGAGAATAGCGGCAATCAAAATTTTTTTCATAATTGGCGTGTTATATAAACAGAGATCAAATTTAGTTGATCAGGGCTTTAAAAGAACAACAAATCGTTTAGTCATCGTGTCGGCTATGGTTCCATCGTTCTTCTGATAAATAAAATGCGCGGCCATATCTTTTCTTTTCTCTACAAAATCTATTGCTTTTTTCAATCCCATTGCCATCAGGGCATTGTCATAACCATCCGCTGTAATAGCGTCCTTTGCATACACTGTCACACTGATCAATTCGTTCTGCAGAGAATAGCCAGTGTTTGGATTGAGTAAATGAGTGATCTTCTTACCATCGCTTTCATAGTATCGCCTGTAATTACCAGAGGTCGTAATAGCGCCTTTATCCAACCATACTACTTTTTCAATCAAAGAAAATTCAGGATCGTCACCAGGTGTTTCAATACCAATCTTCATTTTTTCATTGCCAGGGAACTTATGTCCCTTTGCCCGTATTTCTCCTCCCAATTCTATGACATAATTTTTAACGCTTTTGCTTTCAAAGAAATCAGCCAGCACATCTACACTGTACCCCTGGGCAATTCCGTTTGCGTCCAATCTTACACATGGCTTTTTCTTCCTCAATTTCTTTCCTTCCCAATAAAGTAATCGCGAATTCACACAAGGCAAAATATTTTTTATGGCAGTACTATCCGGAAGTGTAGTCGTTCTGGCCGGTCCAAATCCCCAGGCGGTTGTAAGTGGCTCAACTGTTATATCAAAAAGACCATTTGTATGATGATAAACCTCAATGGCTTTTTTTACTACTTTTCTAAAATGTTCATCCGGTATTACTCCATCCCGGGAATAATTAAACTGGTTAATGAGCGAATAAGATTTATATAAAGAAAGAGAGCTGTCTATTTTATCAAGAATACTATCCACCTGTCTTTTATAAACCATTGTATCATTTGCATAATAGATGATATGATAGGTGGTTCCCTGGGCCAATCCATCTATTTGAATTTTTTTAAACCCGGAAGGTTGAATAAATGAAAGTAAGACAAAGGCAAAGGAGAAATAAAGAAACAAGCGGCTCATTCTGCAAACCTATTTCAATTAAAGTGAAGGAGTTTATAAAACAGAAAAGCCTCCCAGCTTACGCTGGAAGGCTTTTAATAAATATGGCAGCTACCTACTCTCCCGCATTTTTGTGCAGTACCATCGGCCATGAGGGGCTTAACTTCTCTGTTCGGTATGGGAAGAGGTGAACACCCTCGGCAAAACCACCATAAAAATATGAGCGATGAGATAAACTCAAAGCTGTAATAAAGTACATATTGGGAGTGTTAGAAAAGTATTTAAAAAAATTAAAGCTTACGGGCAATTAGTACTACTCGGCTTTGATGTTACCACCTTTACACCTGTAGCCTATCAACGTCATAGTCTTTGACGGCCCTTAAAAGTAAACTCATCTTGAGGTAGGTTTCACGCTTAGATGCTTTCAGCGT
>JBDTUH010000017.1:0-156965 GCA_040007815.1 Chitinophagaceae bacterium | reverse complement strand
GGGCGCCTGATGCCGGGTCAAATGCAAATGCATTCACTTTTCCTCCGCCCGGGCCGTCACTGATTGCATATACATTTTGCCGGTCAGTGCTAATGGCCAGGTAAGATGCATTAGCCAATTCTGTTAACGGTGGTAATCCTGGTTGGAAGTCCCCGCTTTGTGTGTTGAACCGCAATGAATGTATGCCATTGGGTTTCCCTTCTGCAGCGTATGTTCCTACGAGCAAATGGTACTCTTGCGTTCTAATAGTTTGTGCTCCAAGCTTCGCAAGGCTGAGGATAAATACAAAGAGAAAAAGGTTAATTGGTTTCACTATTTATTGCGGTTGGAATTGGCGGGATAATTTTTAGCTTATTTAAAACTAACTCATTTTTGTCGCGGGTATTATAGTTATTTGCCCTTCCTTATTTCTCTATCTTGTGCTATTACCTTCCAGAGTTGCTGCCAGCAATCTTCTCCTCGTATTGCTTTTGCAAATCGCTTATCGCCTTATCATACCCTGGCTGATCTTTAAAGGCCGCAGGATTGTACACATCTCCGGGATGATGTTTATCATGCAGTTCAAACTGACTGGCATGGGAGGCGAGCCATATATCAAAGGAAATATTTTTCATCGCCTTTAATGTATAAGCATAGTCAGCAGCTATGTTTGGATAAGCACTGATAGCATCAAATCGTTTTTCTGTAACGATCGTCGGCAGGTTGGCGATCAGCACCCTGTACGATCGCTTATCATCTTTCACGGTAAACAAAAAGCTACAGGAACCCTTCGTATGGCCGGGATGATGCAGCATCACGAGTTGCGTATTGCCTGATTGAATGGTATCGCCATCACGTAATAAACGGTCGGGCTTAATCGGTTCAAAACTTGTTCCATACTTCCCCAACTCATAGTCAGCGTCGCCACCCGTTTCTAAAACATCCGCCTCTTTTTCATCCACCATCAGTTTCGCACCAGTCATTTTTTTAATAGCGGCCATGGCGCCCATATGATCGAAATGAGCTTGTGTTGTTAAAAGTATTTTGGTATCTGCCCATCTGAAGCCTAAGGTTTCGATGTTGGCTTTTATTTGCGCTGCAGATGCTGCAAGCCCGGTATTGATCAGTATATTTCCCTGCGTTGTTACAATGAGATAGCAAGCAAGGTCGTAAGTACCCACATAATACAGGTTGCCTGCAATGCGGAATGGTTGATACGGTGCCGTCCATTCCTCAGTAGTTTTGGGCTCTTTTACTTTTTGTGCTGTTAAAGGGAATGACGTGAGCGATAGAATAGCAGCCAGCAAAAATTTTTGTAATGAACGGTTTAACATATTTATATCAATGATTGAATGATAGCATTGCTTCGGCTTAATGAATTAAAGTTGTTACCGCAGGTATGCAGGCGTTACAATGGCAATGCTCAAATATATTAGCTTACAGAATAAGTCTGGCTTTTTTCAGCACAATTTTGTTGAGCGGAGGAAACAACAACAGCGAAAATATGAGCCGCAGATCGTATAGCCTTTGAAACAGTTCGCAAGCTTCCTGCTTCACTTTGCCCACAGTTGCTATGACGCCGGTCAGTAAACGATTCAGAGCGTATTATTTTATCGAAAAACACCGGGCCAGAAAAAAATCACGGATGCAGAAACCGGGAGAGTCAGAAAAATTCTAATTTCAGTTTAGTTATTTATTCTTGTCTTAATTTTTTTCTATGGCAAAAACAATCAACCAGCGTATGACAGTAAAGTTGGAAGGCGATTTTGTCGTCTTCCTCATAGGTATGCGCATTAATAAATTCTGGAAAATACACAAGTGGTTACCAGTAGCGAAGGCCATGCCAAAGATGCTGAATGAGCTTAAAAGAAAAGACAGCAGCGAAACAGGATTTCTCGGTGGAGAATTCAGTACCGGAACTATTGTTCAGTACTGGCGTTCTTTTGAACATCTTGAGGCGTATGCAAAAGACAGGAATGGGTTGCACTATCCCGCCTGGAAAGAATTTAATACTAAAGTAAAAAGCAATGGCGATGTGGGCATCTGGCACGAAACCTACCAGGTACATGCCGGGGAGTATGAATGCATATACAATAATATGCCCCCAAAAGGATTAGGTAAGGTGGGAGAGTTGGTTCCTGTTTCCGGTAAATTGGAATCGGCGGGAGATAGAATTAAAAAATAGATGTGAAGGCCTCGGTATGTTGTTCAATCATGACAATGAGAGAGAAGTAGTTAAGGAAAGAAATTCTTACCAGCTTATTCGAAAATGCGACGGAGATAATTTACCTGCCCGAGATGATAATTTAAATGAAGTAACAATTGCAGCAATACGTAGCTGGTAGAAGTTTTTGGTTTATCGAAAAATACCGGGTACTCAGATTCCATCTGCTCCGGGGTAAAAGCGTTCAGCGTTTTGTTGATCATTGCAATAAGTTCTTCGAGCTGAGCCACAAGAATTTTTCTTTCCACGCCTTTGCGGATAAATTCCTGGTCGCGGTCGCGAACATACCCGGTTTTTGCCAATACAGCCCCCATAAGATGATTCAAACCCCCAATGATATGTAACACAAGATTGCCGCTTGAGTTCTTTATAGATCCATGAGTTCTCCACAGGTCTTCTTCCTTTCTGAATAAGTTGACTTCTTCAATAAGCTTACGGAGATCCCTCTCGTAAAAATTGGCTACTATACTATTCAACATGATTATTAACTGAATATTTATGACATAATGTTCCGTTAGATAATTGCTTTGACGCCAGCAACCCAAGTTTAATTATATTTTTTCTTCCCCGGAAAAATGGAATGCCTTCGCCAAAAATAACCGGGTGAATAATTATCCAAAAGCTATCAACCAGGCTTAGTTCAAACAAAGACCGGGCGGCTGCCGGGCTGCCAAACATTAATATAGTTTTACCCGGTTGTTGTTTGATGTAGTTGATTTCCGTTTCAACATTTTTTGAAATGACCCGGGTGTTTTCGGAATTTTCGACGGCAAGCGTTTTAGACAACACGAATTTTAATACAGCATTGTACCATTCTGAATATTTTATTTCGTTTTTAGTAGCACCCGGTTTACTGGCAGCTGTTGGCCAACCGCTATTCAACAATTGATATGAAACCCTTCCAAATAAAGCGGCATCCGCATCATCTGTAAGACTGCAAACAAATTCTAAATTTTCTTCACCTCCAAGAAAGTTATCGAATTCTCCATTCGAACCTGCGACAAATCCATCTAAAGAAGTTTGAACAATTAACGTTAAGTCGCGCATTTAAATGAATTTGTTATTTTGATGAAGTCATTAGGATTTCTTTTGTTAGCCTGGTAAATCTTAGATAGGTGTTACGAACTTAGGAATAGATTTTATGATTTAAGAGGGGTGAAGCGACAATTTAAGGGGGTAATGCGGCCTGGTGCTGTTAATTAAAGTTAAGATTTTTAAGGCGTGGCGGGTATACTGTGCAGCGTCAATGCCGGCAAATAGTGTAAAAGAATTTCTGCGATATGATAGCTGTTCAAATAGCTTTGTGCCTGTCTGTAAATAATTGTGTAAGCAACGAAAGTTCCGGTTCGGGGAGCAACAACATGGATATTTCACTTATTGCTGACACAAGCAAGTGAGAGAATAAACAATTCGATAAAACAATACAACTAATGTCACAAAGCATTCTTGAACAATTCCAACTCAATGGAAGGGCGGCGCTGATTGTTGGCGGAAACAGGGGGCTCGGTCTTGCGATGGGAAGGGCCCTGGCGGAAGCAGGAGCGGATATCGTGATCGCGGCACGTGATACAGTGATGAATGAAAAGGCCGCGGATATGATCCGGTCGGAGTATGACGTACAATGCCACTCCGTAACCTGCGACGTAACAAAGGAAAAGGACATTGAGCAGGCAACAGCCGCCACCGTTGATACACTCGGTAAAGTTGATATCCTCATCAATTCAGCGGGCATCAATATTAGAGGTAGCATTGAATCATTAGATGTCGCCGATTTTAATCTTGTTCAGCAGGTAAATGTCACAGGTGCCTGGCTAGCCTGCAAACATGTAGTACCTCACATGAAAAAAAACGGGTACGGAAAGATCATCAATGTCGGATCGATATTTTCTTTGACAGCCATAGCTGACCGTACGGCTTATGCAGTGAGCAAGGGAGCCGTGTTACAACTCACCCGGTCGCTGGCCATAGAGTTGGCCAGCCACGGAATCACTGTCAATGCGGTGTTGCCTGGACCTTTTGCCACTGACATGAATTTACCTATCATGGATGATCCTGAAAAGTTCTCCGCCTTCCTGTCAAAAATACCCATGGGCAGATGGGCTGAACCTTACGAGATCGGCGGTCTTGCCCTTTATCTCGCCAGCAACGCTTCCAGTTATGTTACCGGGGCGGGATTCTCCATTGATGGCGGATGGATTGCCCAATAGCTCCCGTCATTACTGTTGAGCTTTTTTTTCACCTGCTGTTTAAAATGCATTGATACCTTTAGCTGCTGATTTATACGCCTAACGGGTAAACACTTAGAAATAACTAGTAAAAATCTACATCTCCCTGCTCAAACTATTACATCAAATGAATAAGATCATCTATTGTATTACTTTCCTGGTGGTTGTTTCTTTGCAATAGCCAGATGGCTCAAGCCATAATATGGAAATCTGATTTAATCCACCTAAACAGAAAACGATGATTTATATTCCTCATACCATTGCCAACTGGGAAACAGAAAAATATATAATAAATAGTTTACCTCCTGCCGAATCCTATGCCGGAAATGCGTTCATAATAGAATTCAAATATGAACAATCAAGAAAGACCCGCTCTACCAGGCCGGATAAAGTACAGATTGCAAGATTCGTAAAACAGATCTATCTCGATAAGAAATGCTTAAGGCCGATGTGGAAGTGGGTTTGCCAGGGAATTGCTGCATAAAATCATATAGTAGGAAAAACCAAAATGGGTATGTCTCTATTACAAATTTATTTCCATAGTAACAATGATTGCTCACCATAATAGGTACCTACCATAAACATCAGCGAGAGCGTTATTTTATCACCGCAGGGACTTACTGTTCCCGTACCTTCATCGATACCGTGCGCCATTCCACCTGCAAACTCTCCGACAACCTGCATAGGAACTGTTGCAATATATGTTACCGGATCAACGGTGACCCTCATAGGCACTCGTATAAAATTTCCGAAGTCGGGATTAGGCCAGGCCGTAATTAAAAGGGTGTTCCCAACACCAGGTCTTACTTCAACAGAATCACCAGCCTCGTAATCCCATGTCTTGGTCAATACGGTATAATATCCATTAAAGTCAGCTATATTAAATATGCAGTCAGCCACATAAGTAATTGAAAAACGGGAGCCGGGAAGAGTGGCGGTATCCGCGCCATAGGGATTCCCCGCCAGTGGAAAAGCGTCAAACTTTTGCCCGTCTTTTGTCGTTACATCCACTCCAATTTCAAATTTATCTCCCCGTTTGATGGTAGAATCAAATAAGGTTGTAAGCTGTGCACCCGTTACCTCGATCGGGGCGGGAAAGCTGGTCACAGCCGCCTTAATAGTTTTGACATTTGCTTTGTTATCATTTCTTATTACGACGATATCAACTTTTTAAGGCTTGACATCTGCTCCGTAATACAGATCTACCACGAACTTTCCGAGAAAAGTTGATGGATTCTTGCCAGAAATAATACTATCACCGGTTGTATCTTTTGTTATGCGCGGTAATGGGAACCGGGTATCAACGGGAGGCTTTGAATCGTCTTTGTGGCATGCACTGAAAATAGTGGCGAAAGCAGGAAGAAGGATACTATAAAAAATTGTTGTTTTCATAGCTGTTTAAAGGTTTGTCGTTATAAATTAACTGTCATGTCCTTGTAACGATCCCTGCCATACAAAATAGAATACCCTTTCATTTACCAAGTTAAAAATTTATTTAGTAAAATTTTCATTTTATGGCTGGTATTCTGCCTAAACCCTTTCGCGGACAGCGCTTTTCTTATGGATTCTATTGCTGGTCATGTTAAAAAGGGATGTTGAAGAGTAGCAATTTTTATAATGCGGGCTGCTGTTGCCGGTTTCTTTTTTTCATCTCGCGGAATGCGAAAATTAGACCTCCCAATAGAAGTGAAAGGACAACCATGGTAACAATATGGCCATCAAAAAAGTTCATGAAACTTCCACCAAGCATAGTTCCGTCAATACTATTATCCATTGCCGAAATATCAGTGTTAGGCCTGAGTGTATGTATTTTACCGAATATGGCGCATTTGTTATGGAGCAGCACGGTACTTGTTGTCTCTGGATCAGGACGGTAATTTTCAATTTTCCAGGTACCGAAGACGTGAACGCTGTAAACAAAAAACATACTAAGAAGAACTCCCATTGCTATGGAACGTGCAAGGCTTCGGGCCGTAGATTCTGTTTTAACTTTCATACATTAAATATAAAGCAGTAGAAGAGTTTAATAAGCCGTTTACTTTTTACTGCATCATTTGAGATCAAAGACTATTATCTTTTTTACACAGTTCCTTTCAGCGGCTTGTTCTTTCAATCTACATTTTTCTGGTTTTGTATTCGCCCTTCAATTATTTTTCGGGCTTCAAGATCAAGCTTCACGGTTTCTCCCTATCACGGAACACCTCCTTCGAAACTGTCTTTCACCTTGCTGTAAAGTTTTTCCATAAGTTCTGTATGGGTCAACTTCTTCCTGGCAAGTATCATCAATATATTATCTTTAATGACAGGGGATTTTTCCACAAGATTCGCTTATTTGTCTTTCCCGGTTGAGGATGTAATGTCTGAATTTGTTCTCTTTTCGTACGAGTCAGTATGTTTAGTTTAGTTATTGGAATGGAACTTTTTTCTTTTGGCCTTTGTCAATATTGCCTGTTATCAAACAAGGTAATTATTTTTTAATTCACCAAAGCTGATTACTGATGGCAAAGTGCGTATCTGCACGCACCACTGTTTTAAACAAACTCCCTCAAATTGGTAATTAATCATAAGTTTTCGTTTTTGTGAAACGACCACGGTCCTGCTCATTTATCGAGAGGACAAACAAAGAGCAGAAAAAATTGAAGACTGTTTACCACGATATCTTTGTATTGATCGTGTTTTGTAATAATTTATACCATCCCCTTATACTCCCTGTAAAGAATTGAGGATATTCAGTAACAGACGACGCATGAGTTAAAGCTAAAAATATAAGCCTTAGATCGTCTGCCTGGCGAAGGACACTTCGATCACTGCCGTTGGCGGGACAGACAAGCTCAGTACACCGGCGACGGCGTGAAATCTGTGAATGATATAACAATTACGGTTAATTCTGTAATACTTTAGGAATTTTATTGGCAGACCTTTATATACATTCAGTGATAAAATAATTTCGATTAAACACATCAGCATTGATTGATTCGGGTTCTTAATATTACATCAAGCCCGGCTACACAATAAGACCAAAACAACCTAAACTTTAGATACGGCATCGCCGTAGCGGTATTAACTGAACAAGTATTTTAAAAGCCATTCAATTTTATGGCAGGGTTGATGTCTCCAATACCCTGTTTATTATTCGAATTGTTGGTGCATAGCGTTATGCACCAGGTGGAACTTTTCTTAATTTTTTATACCCGCATTATGCTAAAAGAATTTAGTTCTCTTATCCTTTTTATCGCCTGCTCCATTTTTTCCTATTGCCAGGTGATAACTCCGTTCACTATACGAACACAAGCCACTCAAAAAGGAGGGATTCGTTTTGTTTCCAATTCTTCAGTAACCTGTTCCGGCGGAACCTGCGCTGCTGGTAGAAATGCCCTGCCTCCGGCGGGTACAGGAACAAATAACGGCTTCACAATGGTCTATATAGATGCAGATGCTGATGGAAGCACCGTCATGTCCAGCAGCGATAGCCTTGCGCTGCCAGGGTGCAGCGAGATTACCTGGGCTGGACTATATTGGGGAGCCAGTTCCGCGGTTGCCATGCCAAATTATAGTTCCCGCTTCAATATAAAGCTAAAAGTCAATAAGGGAGCCTACCAGGGACTCACGTCGGCACCGGCCAACCGGCAAGATTATGGAGCCAACTATTTTGCCTTTACAGACGTTACAGCAATTGTCAAAGCAGCGGGTATAAATGCCCGGTTTACCATAGCGGATTTAATAACGGATCAGGGCAGTACCAACAAATACGGTGGCTGGACGATCGTTGTAATGTACAAGAATGATTTGCAACCGATGCGAAACCTGATAGTATTTAACGGGTTGGCCAATGTAACAGGCGCTTCTCCAATCGTGGATGTTCCCATCAGCGGTTTCCTGACTCCATTGAGCGGCCCGGTTACTTTTGACCTCGGTGTAATAGCTTATGATGGCGACCGGTCAAGCCTGGGCGATAGCCTTCAGTTTAAAGGAGGGGCTTCATTCCTGACCGTTGCTGATGCTATCCATTCCGCAAATGACATGTTCAACAGCACATTATCTTACAATGCAGTTTTAACCCCTTACCGGCTTCCAAGCTACAATAATACTCTCGGTTACGATGCCAGTATCTTCGTGCCCAACAACGCGGCAAAGACCTATATCGGCAATGGCGCCACGTCGGCAACGATCCGGCTGACGACGGGGGCGAAACGGTCCTGACCCATGTTGTTACTTCGGCTATCGACATATACGAGCCCGACCTTCGTGCAGCGGTCAAAGTGATTGATCTGAATGGAGGCCAGGTGCAACCAGGAGATACCCTCGAGTACACGCTCCTTGCTAAAAATATCGGGTCGGATCCATCTGTCAATACATTTGTGACGGACACCATTGAGGGCAATGCCAGTTTTGTTCCCGGATCCATTCAGATAACTTACGGACCGAATTCGGGAAACAAGACAGACGCCGCTGCGGATGACCAGGGAGAGTATTCGGCTGCGGGTAAGACCATAAAGGTGCGAATAGGTACGGGCGCCAATGGGGTGACTGGCGGAACAATGCTCAATTCTCCTTCGGGGATTGATAGTACAGTGATAAAATTTCGTGTGACTGCCTCTACGGATTGTATATACCTCCAATGTGATAACGTCATTGACAACCGGGCTTTCATTTTTGGTACCGGAAATGTTTCCGGCAATTTGTTCAACAACGGTAGTAACCCGGGCATATTTGATGGCAATGGCTGCCCAATACCCGGCACGACTTCATCCCCCATTAATGCGACTCTTTGTACTCCTCCAACAGCATCCAACACCGGGCCGGGATGTAGTGGAGGAACCATCAATCTTTTTGCCGCGACTTCTTCCAGTGCAACGTACGCATGGACCGGCCCCAATAGTTTTAGTTCATTCGTGGCCAACCCGGTTATTACCAATGCCAGCTTCGCCATGGCCGGAACCTATACCGTGGTTATTTCAGTGACAGGTACCAGCTGCGGCTTTACGCTACCCACTACCGTCACCATTGATGAACCCACGCAAACTGGTGGGCTTGCCGGCATAGCCGGCGCGGGCCTCGTTAACCAATCCCATAATATAATTGTAGCATCGGGATATTATATCGACAACTCCTGCAATTTTATCAGCAGGGTACAGCCTTCGGGAGGAAATCCAGTTGCAGGCAATATCAGCTCCGGTGTATGGATCGAATCCGTAGTACCAGCATACGGCATACTGCCGTTTGTGGCAAGGCATTACGAAATAACTCCCACCTCTAACCCGGCTACGGCAACAGGTACCGTAACCTTGTATTTCCTGCAGTCGGAATTTGATGCGTTCAATGTGGCACCGGGTAGCGTGCTGAAACTTCCGACGGGACCATTGGACGCCACGGGAATTGACAACCTGCGCATAAGTTATTATGCGGGCATTTCATCTAATGGTTCAGGTTTACCTTCTTCTTATGGGAGCGGAAGTACGGTTATTGATCCGGCCAATGGAAGTATTGTGTGGAATGCTGTGGCAGGCAGGTGGGAAGTTTTGTTTGTTACTTCCGGCTTTGGCGGATTTATAGTTCATAGTAATCTTTTCACATTGCCGGTAACGCTGATATTGTTCACGGCCGAAGAAGATAACGGAAAAGCACTGCTTAAATGGCAAACATCTTCAGAGATAAACAGCAGCCATTTTATCGTAGAACACAGTACAAGCGGTGACAATTTTGTACAGATTGGTTCAGTAATAGCAGCCGGCACCAGTAATAGCCTGCTTTCCTATAGCTTTATCCATGACCAGCCCCAAAACAGCACCAACTACTACCGGTTGAAGCAGGTGGATATTGACGGGCGGTTCTATTATAGTGCTATCGCCCGTATTGATGTTTTGACCGGGGCCGGTACGTTGATGCTCCTGGTTAACCCCGTTGAAAACGGTCTGCTGCAGGTGCGGTTCGCAAGAGGAACGATTGCTTTTATTTACAATTCATTTGGGCAAATGATAAAAGAACAGCGTGTTGCCCAGGGCCGGCAAATAATCAATGTGAGTAAGCTCCCGGCAGGATTTTACCTTTTGCGGGCAGCGGATGAAACAAAGATGTTCATTAAAAAATAACAGGCGATAGTTGGGATGTATTCCGGCAGTCGATGATTATTTTTTTTACAGGATTGCCAGGCATATTCCTGTGGAGACACGCACCTTTAGATTTGTTTTGAGAACACAAACCGAGGCGACCCATGGCGAACCCGAAAACGGAAACCACCCCAAACAATTTTTTTATATGAAGCAATATCGAAGTTATATCTAAGGAGATATCATCATCCTTAATTTTCACAAAGAGAGCCGGGCACATTTTATGAGGATACCGAAGCGACAGGAATACTACCAAACCGACTGGTCACTTGGTTAACTATCCTATCGCATATGTGCCGTGTATCAAAATTCAATACAGGGCTATCTCGTTGCCTGAAATTATTTTGTTTGCCCCTAAGCTATTTTGTCATACTCAATGTCATTAGGTTGCCATAACTCAACTTTGTTACATTCAATATCCATAATGTGAACAAGCTTTCCATCAAATTCCAAATTCTTACTGTTTTGTCAAAGCTGCCGCTGGCCAGGGTATTTCCATCAGGGCTAAACTTTATATCCCAAACATTACGTGTATGGCCTTAAAATGTCCGTACAACCTGGCCACTTTCTGCATTCCATAATTTTATAGTCGCATCTTCACCACAACTCGCAATTGTTTTTCCATCCGGGCTAAAATTGACAGACCAAACTGTCCCGGTATGACCGATAAATTCTTTTACTAATAACCCTTCCTGCAATTTCCAGAGCCTGACTTTTGCATCATAGGAAGCACTGACAAGATAATTCCCGTCAGGACTAAAGTCTATCGATGTAATTCCCTCAGGTTGTTTGATGTTATGCATCATTTTTCCATTTTCTTTGTTCCATATTTTAACAGTACTATCTACACTTCCGCTTGCAAGCAATTTCCATCAGGACTGAATTTTACAGTCCAAATATCCGAACGATGACCCTTTAGAACTTTATTGATAATATAGATATTGCTATTGACCTGCTTTGAATGATGCCAAAGCTGATAATAACCAAGATAAATAAATAATGATAATAGCAAGAATACAAACCGTAGAAGCTTTTTCCGTGTTTTATATTTTCTTCTTGTTGAATTCATGAATCCGAAAGATATGAATTGCAAATGGACCGTCTTTAAAATAACGCACAACTTTCGTTTCCATTATTATGCGGCTTTGGTTGATTCAAATTCAAAGAATATATGGGTACCGTTGTTGTTGTCTTCCTTCATGGTACCGCCTAATTGTTGGGTAAGCAGGGATACGAGTTGTCCGCCGAAGCCGGTGCCGTTGATCGTGCCGCTTTTGCCCACCCCATTATCTGATACCAGCATTTGTAAATTGCCATTGGCTGCCTGCTCTAATTTGATCTGCACTTTTCCGCTTCGTCCTTCGGGGAAAGCATATTTAATAGTATTGGTCAGCAGTTCGTTTACAATAAGGCCAAGCGGCACCGCCGTATCTATATCTACATTCAATGTATTCATAGCGCATTCCACCTGCACTCTTTGGTGTGCGCCAAAGGAATCCAATATGCTTTCGCTGAGGTTGATGAAATAGTCTTTCATTTCAATAGCACCCAGGTTTTCACCCTGGTACAATTTCTGGTGAACAATGCCGATAGAATGAACACGGTTCTGGCTCGCCAGCATGGCTTCTTTCGTATTAGGATCATCCAGTTGGTTGCTTTGCAAAGCAAGGAGACTGCTAACCACTTCAAGATTGTTTTTTACCCGGTGATGAATCTCCTTCAGCAACAATTCATTCTCCGCATTCCTGCTCACAAGCGATGCCTGCGTTGTATTGAGTTCAGTAACCGTTTTTTCAATCTTGTCGTTTTTATCTTTTAGAGCAGAATTTACTTTTTGTTTGTTGCGGTTATTGCGATAAAGAATAAATGAAATGACCAGTGCGCTTAAAAACAATCCAACAGCAGTATTGAATCGTAATTTATTTTTAGCGTCAACCCCGGCCAGGTTCAGGTCCTCAACGCGTTGTTTTTCCTTTATTTCTAATTGTGTAACCTGTTTGGTTTTTTCAATATTCGTTACCGTATCTTTTGCTACTGTCGAGATTTTTAAAAAACTATAAGCTTTTCCCGGATCCGTTTTTTCATAAAGCCTGGATAATAGCGAGGATGAATTCATGATGACCAGGTAATTTTTAAATTTGGTGGCTCCTTCCAATGCCCTGCTTGCATACTTTATTGCTGAATCTGAGTTGTGCTGATTAAAATATATAAGCGACAATTCATTTTCTACCTCGTTTTCAAAAAAAGATAGTTCGTATTTTTTTGTAGATGTCAAAATCTCCGAACAATAATTTACAGCCTCATCAAATTTCCCGCGTTTACTGTCAATGCGGGCCATTATAAGCATTGGCCAGCCTTCCTGCCTTGGAAAATATCGCTTTGATAACTCCAGCGTTTCCGTAGCAAAATGATAGGAAGAATCCAGGTTGTTCATTCTCTCCTGCTCCTGGGCTAACAGGAACACGGCGCTCCATTGATCAAAATTACTTGCTTGTTTCATCCTCGGATGATAGTAGGCTTGTTGCGCCCATTTCAATGCCTCCTTGTCATCTCCCAACTTTTGGTAAAGCAGGGCCATAAAATTTATTCCGGACACTTCTCTTACAGGAGCCTGTCTTTTACTCAATTCCATTTGCGCATAGACTGTACTGAAACCTTTTTCAAATGCACCGGTAATAGCGTATAAGAAAGATAGCGCTTCCATGCATTCAAGCTGGCCTATCGGAAATTTTATTTTCGTGGCCAAATCGAGGCCTTCACTCGCCAGTTTGATAGCTTCGCCGGCATTACTTAATGTTATATTGCGACTCAGCCAGTATAATGCGTGCACCCTGCTAGTATCAGGAATGTTGGTACTTATGATATTTCTCAGGCTATCTTCTGTAGGTTTTCCCATTCCAAAAGGTTGCCCAAACAGGATATTGACGTTTAATAGAAGCAGCAGGGAAACCAGGATTTTTTTTTCCTTTCTGAATATTTTTTTAAAAGGAAGAGGAACGTAATACATAGTTTTTATTTTTAAGCCGCGCCAGCTCTTTTTTTACGCCTTTGTTGTTATTCAAATATCAGTCTTTTCCGATTGGAAATGCTACATCCACCATTGAATTCAATTTTCTTGCAGACCGGGTGTTGGTGATTTTTGCTATCAAGCATTAGAAAGGGTCAACAGCTAACAGCGGCGTGCTTTTAGGGAACAACTGACGGGCAGAAAAATTTACTTGTTATTTGAACTCGAGTCTCCTGCCATGGGGCGTGTCTCCACCGGAATTTTGAATGTAGTTGCTTTGCTGTGTTAATAGGTAACCCCTGGTATCAGCGTAAGATAATGCTGCTGATCAGCGTTTGCATAATGTGCATTCACAGCACTGACAACTTAATATCCGCGATGTTTTGTCTTGAATTCAAGGGCTTACTATTTTCATAAACCCCGGTTGGTTGTCTATACTCAGGTGTTAGACGCAATTAGAAAAGATACCATCAGCATTTTCGACACGGGAAGATGTTGCGGGTTAAAAGTTGATTCCTTCGGATTTTAGATGTTTCACCAGAAATTTTCTTTAGTTATTTAATCATCACACGCAACCATTACTTTCTTTGTTTTGGCAACATCTCTTTCCTTTTTAGTCGCTGATGTTTCCAGGTTGCGGCCATCTGATTTTGACTGCTGGTATTTAGACAGGTTAATGAGCAACACGCTGATTAAAATAACACCTAATCCCAGCACCTGCATCCAGCTCATTTTTTCGCCAGCGAAAAAAACGCCGAGAAGAACGGCCACTACCGGATTCACATAAACATGGGTGCTGACCTGTGTTACGGGGCGCACGGATAATAACCAAACATAAGCACTATATCCCGCAAGGGATCCCATTACCACCAGGTATAATACCGAAAGCCAGGATGCGGCAGTCACTGTCTGCCATTGAAAATTTGTCCACTCGTTATTTAATAAACTGGCCGGAATGAACACCAATCCGGCTATAAGCATTTGCCAGGCCGAATTGACGGTGGAAGAACCAAACGTTTTATTTTTAGAATAAATGGATCCCGCTGCCCAGCTAATCGTACCGATAACCAGGACGATAAACCCAACAAAAGCCTTCCCCCCACCAGCCTGGGATGTAAGTTTGGTCGAGTTTGCACTAAAGAGCAATATGACGCCGGCAAATCCAATAAGAAGTCCGAACAGCGTTTTCCCGCTTTTGAAATTTGTTTTCCAGTTTGCTTTATCAAGCATCACTAGCCAGATGGCTTCCGAAGCCACCAGCATACCGACCAGTGAACTTGGAAGAGTTTTTTCGGCCCATATCACGGCGCCGGTGCCAAGAAACAACAACATGACCCCGGTAATGGCGGCATGTTTTAATTGCGCCAGGTTAAAAAGTTTTTCTTTTTTCAACGCACACCATATCAGCAACAGGGTACCGGCTACCACGAAACGCATAGCCCCCATCAGCAAAGGTGGAATATGTGCAATTGCTTTTTGTATAAAGAAATAAGTGGATCCCCAAACTATGTATACAATCCCAAAAGCAATAATGACCATCAATGAAGAACTGTCTTTTCTGATTAACGACATAAGATTAATTTTTTGGAATGACCAATTGCTGTTGTTCTTTTACCGTCTCAAGCACAATAGTTGTACGGGTAGAAAGAACATTGGGAATTCGTTTGATTGTCTTTCGCATGAGCGACATAAGCGATGCGGAATCTTCCGTGCGTACTTTAACCAGGAAACAATCTTCACCCGCAACAATATGTACTTCCTGCACCTCGGGTACCCGGGCAAGGGAGGCGGCGATTTTTGAATCAGAATCCATCCCCGATGTTTTTATGAAAATGAATGCCAGCAATTTCTTGTTTATAGTATTCGGGTCAATAGCAGTATTGTATTGAAGGATCACCTTCTTTTGTTCCAGTTTTTTTACCCTTTCCAGCACGGCCGAGGGCGCCATAGATAACTCCTTAGCCAGGTCAACATTTGACATACGGGCATTGGCCTGCATGAGATCCAGTATCTGAAGATCAACATCGTCAAGATCAATAGACATAAAGAATTAATTTCTGTAAAAGTACAATTATTTAGAATAAAATTCTGAATACTATAAAATTAATTACTTTAAATTCTGTAATGCAGTAAAATGACCGTATAATCTGCTCATTATTAACCAGTCCCTCGTATTTCCTCGTGCATAAGCAGAAAAATCTTTCGACAACAAACTCTGTTTTACAATAAATCAAATACTGGTTGATTGAAAAAAATTAGCAACATAACCCTGAGCTGCCGGCCTCTCTTAGGTCATGTGGCCGATGGAGGATACGCCGACAAGCTCCGTAGACAGGCTGCTGGATGCTTTTTTCTGAAACACCTGCAGGAGAGAAGTCAAGGATGATTTTTCGAACGATGTTCCTCCATTCCTTTTTTACCTTTCCTGAATGCCATATAAAATTGAAAAATGCCTAATAAAATATAGGTGGCTGGAAGAGCTTTTTTGCCAAAGCTAAAGAGGTCAATGGCTACAACGATTGAAAGGATACCCTCTATTATAAAAAATACTCCATCGACCCATGGCAATTTCTTTTCAACCGGTTGATGAAATATTGCAAGTAAAAGGACTACGAATCCGGCGATAGCAAATAATTTATATGAATGGTGCCCGGTTTCATAATTTTCATAGGAGTGAATTAGAATTGTTACACCTGCAACTAAGTGTGCAACTCTTTTACGGGTTTCTTTATTTTTTATTAAATGCCTTCTGATCATATTAACTTTTGAGATATTCAAAACAGCCGATAGCCTGTAAATATACAGCCATCTCCCTCAAACCTCATTTTCGATTGAATCGCGATTGTGCCCCGGCCTCTCTGATGCCATGTTGCATGACTCAAACAGCACTTCTTTAATTCTTCTCCTGAAATCTCCACCCAAAGTTCCGATGAATGAAGCTACACCGGAGCTGTTTTTTATTGCGGACACAAACCGGGTCGGCGGCTGTCATCAGTTTAGACTTGCTTCATCTTCTTCGTCATCTCCTCCTCCTCTCCCTCCAGCAAATCCATCAAATACGATCCATATTCCGTCCACACATACGGAAGAAAGGCCGGGCCTTCACCACCGCTATTAGTGATCATGTGATAAAATTTCACTGCAAAAGGAAGATCTTCTTCTAAAATGCAGATCAACATTTTTAAAGCTACATTAATTTCAAAACTCCGGTGACAGGAGCGGATACATCCTCAAGCAGGCCCGTTAACTTCCTTTGCACCGGGCTGTTTTTATTACACAAATAAACAGGGCCGGCGAATTCAGTATTGTTTATAAACCATGATTTTCCTGTACAAATCGCCACGGACTAATAGCGTTCCTTCAATTTTAATTCCTGCTAAATTAAAGGTCCAGATTCCATAAGCAGTTGAGGTAAGCTGGTTTGTTATTTTATTATAGACGCAGTGTAAAATGCCCATTTCTTCTTCTGCACCATTAACAATTTTGCTTGCATTAATATAAAAAGAGTCGACGCCTGTTTTTTTGAAATATGATAAACGACCGTCTCGTCATGACAGGGTGAGTTTTTTTTCTGGCAGATGGAAGTGCCTTTCCATGTGCCAGTCAGTAAAGTGTCAGCTTTAGCCAAACCAGTTTGAGCCTGGCTTGAATTAATAGACAGGTAAAAGACAAGAGAATATAATAAAGTCGATTTTAACATGTTGATTTTTTTTATGTTGTTTTTTATCTTTGAGCACCCGCAGGAAAGAATTATTTCAAATAATAAGAGGGTTAATGAGGTTTTCATGTACAGAATTTGAAGCCAAATCTCGCTTGCAATCCTGGAAAATTCTGCTACCAGCCATAGAATGTTGAGCACAAGCGGCGGAGCCTATCTTTATGCAAAGGCCGTGTCCATTTAACCAGATGACCAGGATAAACGTGACACGGCCCTGAATTACAAAACATTTTTTCCGGAAATTAATTCGCAGCAGCTGTTTGCGCTGCTATGGATTCGATCATTTCAGCGGTAGGTCCGTAAATGTAAGAATTAACCGCACCCATCGGCCTTAGGTAAACAGATAACTGGCCGCGGTGATGAATGATATCATGCAAAAAAGTCCAGCACATCCCGCTCATTGAATCTTCGCCGACCTTGTTGCCAAATACCAATAATGGAACTTTCGTTTCGTTCCAAGCCGCATCACTTGTCGTTGCCACCAGTTCGAGAAGCTTTTGCGATTGTTCTTCAAATCCCTCAACAGCCTCTTCAACCGATGCATAATTTGCCAAGACACGATGATTGATCACACCCGTTTGCACGCCTTCCACCAAATCTTCCGCATGCGAGGTTAAATGATCGAGCAATTGTTTAGCACTGCGTGTTTTCTCATGTGGCCGCCAGTCCCATTTATCTTCAGGTATTTTACGAAGGCAGTTGATGGTAAGTGGCATTTCTTTTTTCCACGTGGCGATAAAAAATTCCTGGTTGCTCATAAACAAACAATTTAAGGTTTAAAAAATAGTATAGCTGAATATGATGGATTAGCGGAGCGGGCAGATTATTGGTAAATGTAATTTTTTTAAAATAAAAACAAATGAATTTTTGCTTGCACAGTCTTCCGCAATATTCAGCTCTTTATGGCGTGGCGGATGTTTTTTCTTTGGGTTTTCGAAGCCGTAAGCTAAAGATCCTAAAAGATTTAAATTCCAGGTTCATGACGCTAAAAAACCAACTTACCCGGGCAATCTCATATCCGTTCGGTTCTCTTTAGATTTATAAATTATAAACGCTTCCGCAGCGACTACGTTTGCTTCCAATCCCCTGAATTCTTCCATTTGCTTAAAAAATGAATTGTAAGTTTTCTCAGGCTCCTGGGTCTGATGCGCCCACATGGCTGCCTTTTTATTATTACGAAAACCAGTGATGTCAACATAATCTGTCGGTACAAAGGACATAGTTTCACTGCCGGTATTCACTTCATAAAAATAAAGATCGAAGGATTTATTCACTTTTGTCCAGGCATTCAACAATAACAAGCCGGTTACCTGGTGATCGGGATGGGTGTCCATCGGCCATTGAGTAAATACCATATCGGGTTTCTCCACTGCAATGATCTTAAAGATGGCTTCATTTTGCTGGGGACTTAAAATGGTGTCGCCATCAATTTGACCTGCAAAACGTGGTGTTACTTTCAATCCGGCACAAGCGGTCTCAGCTTCTTTGGTGCGCAGCGCAGCAGCAGCAGCATGAGTTTTATTGGCATCATAAGCCTCACCTCGCGTGAGGTACAAGAAAGTTATTTTGTGGCCGGCAGCGCTGTATTTTGCCATGGTGCCACCGCAACCAAATTCAGGGTCGCCCGGATGCGCTCCGGCACAAACTATTTTAAGTGGCTTTTCCGAAGCATCGGGTACCGCCAGCAAATTAACCCCCGGCTTACTGGCAGCCAGTTTTGTCATGGCCAGTCCACCCAAACCAAGAGCGGAGAGTTGAATAAAGTTCCTGCGCGTTGCTTTTTTTGTCATGCATTATTTTTTCAGTTTAAAGATAAGTGATACGATACAATAGAAAGGACCCGGGTAGTCGTTTTAGTGATGTGTTGGCAAAGGCAGTATACACCGGCCGGTGGTATCAATTTGAATTTTCGAGGTTTCAGACTTTCTTATACTGCTAAACTATAAGCCACGGATGCACGGATTATACTATTTATCCGTGGCCTAAACTTTTCAAATCCGATAGCTATTGGATGGTACATTACGTACCGGCCGGGTCGGCGGGTTGAAAAGCTTTACATTTGGAAAATTGTAAAAGCCAGCCATGAAATCATCCAAATACAATCGTAGAAAATTTATCCTCTCAGCAACTGCAGCCACATCAGCGGCGGGCCTGCTTTCCGTTTTTCCAAAAGAATTGCTGGCTAATAATGGGGATAAGGCAGATGCAAGCGAGTATATTAATTCTTCAGGAAAAAATCCTGATTCTAAGATTAACTTTTCGGTTATTGGTATCAATCATAACCATATCTACTCACAGGCTGATGCAGTGATACGCGGCGGCGGGCAACTGGTTTCATTCCATGCAAAAGAGGATGACCTTGCTGAAGCGTTTTCAAAAAAGTATCCGCAGGTAAAAAGAGTGGCCGGGGAAAAAGAAATACTGGAAGACAAATCGGTTCAGCTCGTATTAAGTTCCATCATTCCTAACGAAAGGGCGCCACTCGGTATACGGGTGATGCGGCATGGAAAAGATTATATGTCGGACAAACCCGGTATGACTTCTTTGGAACAACTGGCCGAAGTACGCCGTGTGCAAAAGCAAACCGGCCGTATTTATTCCATCATGTACAGTGAACGTTTTGAGAACAAAGCAACCATAAAAGCAGGGGAGCTGGTAAAAGCCGGCGCCATTGGTAAAGTCATTCAAACTATCGGTCTTGGACCTCATCGCCTCAGCTTATCAACAAGACCTCCCTGGTTTTTCGACAAAAAATATTTCGGCGGTATTATTACCGATATAGCTTCTCACCAGTTTGACCAGTTTTTATACTTCACCGGTTCAGCAAAAGCAGAAGTTGTTTTTTCCCAAACCGGCAATGTAGCGCATCCGCAATATCCGCAATTCGAAGATTTCGGCGATGTGACGATAAATGGCGATGGCGGCACCGGTTATATAAGGGTGGATTGGTTTACACCGGATGGATTACAAACATGGGGTGACGGAAGGTTGACCATCCTCGGTACCGAAGGATTTATGGAGATACGCAAGAACATTGATATCGCCGGAAGACCCGGCGGCAGTCATCTTTTCGTTGTTAACGGAAAAGAAACGCAGTATATTGATTGCAGCAATGTCGTTCTGCCTTATGGCGAACAATTAGTGAATGATGTGGTGAACAGAACAGAAACAGCGATGGGGCAGGAACATTGTTTTTTGGCCACGGAGCTAGCCTTAAAAGCACAGAAGCAGGCGAAGAAACTTGTATTGAATAAAACTTAGTAATGTGGCCGGTGGAGGATACTTCGCTTGCTTCGTTGCACTCGCAATGACGCTGCTCAGTACACCAGCCAAGGCGTACATTTTATGGAATACTGGCATAGGAAGTATAGCTTTTTATTTACTAAGGCCTGACGAAATAGGCCACCATTTCTCCATTTGTAAGTTCCTTCATTTGCCCTGCGGGGTATGAATATAATTTACACTTGAATCTCATTTTTGCCTTTACATAATATTTGCCGTTAGAATTATAACCGTCCGTCAGACCGACTATTTTAAAATAACTTCCTTCCTGCCCGTTTCCATAATAGGTGCTCCAGTTGTTGCTGTCAGAATCATTCCAGGAGATAAGGAATCCATCGGTCACACTTTCACAGGTCTTTATTGCAAACCGGTAAGCGCCGGGCCGGAAAAAGGCCTTGAATTCATCGTCAGTAAGATCAGGATTGGTTGTACCGATATAATTTTTTTGAATGGAAATGGTGCCTGTGCCCGGTGGATTGGGATACGTACCCGGACCGATCCCGCAGCCCACGGAACCAGAGTCTGCAGACGGAGACCAGATACCCACCTGCCGGGAAGGATCGTTGTTGTCATTAGTTATATTATAACTGATATTATCAATCGTTAACTTAAAGTAGGGAGTATCGGACGGCACAGCTTCAGGTGCAACATTCTTGTCTAACACAGAAGCATAAATATTCACCTGTGACGTGTCTGATTTATAAGTATGAACAAAGTTGCCAGGCAAAACGGGAATACCTTTCGGAGCAACCGAAATGTATTGCAGACCCCTGTCATTGATCGTACCGGCACCCGAAAACGAAATGCCGTTAATCGTATCCGTGTGATAACTCCATAAGCCGGTTTCTAAAACATCAACTTTTACCCGGATACTGTCAGCGCCAGCTATGGCTTCGCCGGTAAAAAAGCTACCGTCTATAATAATGTCAGAACAACCATTGGGTAATGGAGCGATGGTAAATATTGCTTTTGGTTCAGCCGGGATCCCGGGGGTTTCTTTCTGGCATCCGGCAAGGAGTAAGCCGATGCAGCATGCAATCGCAGAATAGTGTACGGCGAATTTTTTCATCGTGCTTAGTATAAGATTGGTTGGCGTAATGATAGTTAAATATTTTAAGCATTCATAGCTATTTTATATTGGTGATTTGTTATGCCAGCATTGGATTGTGTTCAGTTCACAGATGCCGGGGCGTCTTTTATAGGCGGACACAAACCGGGGAGGAAGGCGGCGGATTATTTGTGATTAATTTTTTGACTTTCCGTTTTTTGGAGAAGACCCTTGATCAAATTTTGAGAAAAAAGCATGAATTTCTTTATGAAGAATTTCTAATGCTATAGTGGTGTCTCCACGCACTACCATTATTTATTTTGGTTATCTTCAGTAAACCATCAACTGCAAGCCATGCTGAAAGTTTACCGCAACTCTGCCATCTTTATCATTCTGATCATGATTGGCATACAATGGGGATTCTATAAAAATTACACCAGCGAGTTCCCGAATTTCACAGACAAAACCGTTACCATCCACATTCACGGAGCATTGTTGATGATGTGGTTGGTTTTGCTGATCGTTCAACCCTTACTTATTAAAACAGGAAGGGCCAAACTTCACAGAACCATTGGTAAAGTATCTTATGTGCTGGGACCACTCATTATTATATTCCTGTTCCTGATAGGCAGGGGATCCTATTTGCGATCAGTTGGAAAATTTCCGGAACATGATATTTTGGCCGACATCGTGCTGGATTCAAGGGGTCTTTACTCATTCGCTATTTTTTGGGCACTGGCCATGCTCTACCGAAAAGATTCTGCCTCTCATATGCGGTATATGATTGCCACCGGTATAATAGCCATTGGGCCCGGTGTGGGTCGCGGCCTTATTAATAGTTTTAATGTTGGGTTTGGGAATGCGCTGACAATAACGGATCTGCTCGACCTTGCCATAGTTGGTTTCTTACTCGGCTATGATATTTACAGGAAGAAAAACTACAAACCATTCCTGGTAATCTTTATAGTCTTTTTGATTGGCGCATTACTTTGGCAGGTAAGGGACAGTGATGCATGGCAGTCATTTGCGAGGAGCTATGCAGCTATCTTTTATTGACCTGAAATTTTTTTTGGATACTACAATCCATCTTTGCCACGGAGCTTATATTAAAAGCACAGAAGCAAGCGAAGAAACTTGCATTTGATAAAACTTAGTAAACGGAGCTAACAGCAGCCACGGCGTGAAAACCCGTCTTACTGCCTGGCGATCGCATCTATCACCAAGTCTTCACTATGCCTTACCCAGGCCGGTAAGTTTGGGCTCGTTATAGTCCAGTTTTCTGCTTCCTTACTTAACTCGAAGGTGACGCGATTGCCACGGACATCGGTAGAATCGGCTTCGAAAACGGCTTCATTTTTTTTGCGGAAATTAAATTCGTGTACGCGTCCTTCGATTTTGATAAATGAGGTGAACGTGATATTGGGGATAAAGAGCAGTGGCATATAAATTGGTTTTAGTGAAATGTAATTAAACAAAACTGGTACCAAACAAGTGATAATTGGTAAATCGCATGTTGAATAATCTTAATTGATTATTAACTATGCGGAGCCACTTTAAAAATTCCGTATTAATACCCTAAATCATGTTTGTGGAAAATAGCAACTGGCTATGGCTGCCGGGGATGATGAACGATGAATAATATCTTCCGGTTCTTGTTTCGTGTAGCGGGTGGAAGATA
Source organism: Chitinophagaceae bacterium (assembly GCA_040007815.1). Classification (GTDB taxonomy): domain Bacteria; phylum Bacteroidota; class Bacteroidia; order Chitinophagales; family Chitinophagaceae; genus Terrimonas_B. The sequence goes on along the minus strand of JBDTUH010000017.1, from coordinate 133,697 downwards.
CTTCGGCAAACTCAGTACATCCGCCCCGGCATGTATTTTATGGAACACCAACCAATGCGGAAGGGGGGCGCTGCATTTAAAAGAACTTTCTTTCGTGCCCATTTAGATCAAAAATTTCTTTTGCTTTTTTCCAGTTTTTTTTAATGATCGGTCGGCTTTTACTTGTTTCACCGTTTGATGGCTCACCGGAAAAATGGCAATATTTTTCCGGATATTCCGGGTCGCCGTATTTGTTCCAAGAATTGAACGCTTCGTTACTAAATGGTTTATCAACGTTAAATGGGATTGCAACTCGTGTCCTGATACAGTAGCCAGTTGGCTTGTAAGATAATTTAGCGGTTATAGATTTTACCTCAGCATTTTTCTTTTCTGTTTTCGCTGGCGTTTCTGCGGTAACTTTTTTAACCGTAACTCTGATTTCTTCACTTATTGTCAAGAGCCGTTGAACTTCTTCGAGTGTAGAATTATAGAGATCAGGATCCTGTGCTTTGGAAAAGTGAATTCCCATTTCATTATTGTTCTGTTGTGAAAATTCGTACAAATTCATTGATGTAATGATTGCTTCATTTTCATTAATATAGCATTTGGCATGTAAATTTTTGCAAACGCTGGTTCTTATACCGATTTGGCTTTCTAACCAATTGTTTTCTTCCAGTTGAAGTTTGTTTTCACGGTATACAATCCGTATGTCACGTTTTTGGATATTCAAATTGCTAAGATGCTCTTTAATTCTGTCCGTGAATTGCAAGTATGGGCTTATTAGAATCAGTCTGTCTTTTGTCCCCTTGATAAGTTCTTCCAAATGGTAAGAAACTCCTGTTGTGTTTAAAAACTTTGCCATTTTTGATATTCTAAGCTGTTAGGGTGTTGCTCTATGACAGTTAGTAACGAATGCATTTTGGTTTTAGTATTCGTAGCCTTGCATTGTAGAGATGTGATAATAAAATTACGAGTGGAACTTTTTAGAGACACAGGGAAATGTGAGTACCATTACATTGGGAAACCTGAGTAAGTATATTCACCTATATCAGTTCTACAAGCTAGCTGAAGTTATTTTGAAATGAAAACCAGCCATATTTTAATAACAGAAATATAAACCTTAGATCGTGTGGCCGGTGGAGGAAAATATCGGCCACGGCATGAAAATCCACAGCACGTCGGCAATTCTTCTGTTTGAGGAAATTTTTCTACTTTGGACCCAATACATAACGCTATGAAAAAAATTTCACCCGTAGTAATCTGTTTCATTACAATAATGCTTTCTTCAGCGAATGCACAGGAGTTTAGTATTTCCTGGGGCCAAAATACAAAGGATGATAGTTTTGGAGACGCTATTGTACTGCCTAACGGAAATTACCTCTTACTCAAACAGCCAAAAATTGGTCGGGCCACGGATCCTGTTCTTATGGTGATTGATAGAGACATGCAGGTTGTAAAAGAAGCGCCGTTTGAGATACCGGAAAAGGATGTCGTGAGTATGGATTTGAAAAGATTTGGAGGCAATGCTTTTTACGCCTATCAGGTTCAGAACAAAAAAGAGACCTCGGTATATGCCGTAAAACTTAACCAGCAGACGCTGCAGCAAGAGGGAAAATTTACACTCGGGACCTTTGATGCGGATGGATTCGGAAGCTATTTGAAGTTTCTTTTTAAATTTTCGCCAGACTCCTCTAAAGTGGCGTTGTTTGTAGAAGGTTTTGCAAAGAAAAAAGAAAATAAACAGTTTTACGCAGCGGTGTTTGACACTAATCTGAAAAGAATCTGGGGCCGTTATATTGAGCTTCCGTTCGGAGGTTACGAGGTAACTATTGAGGACCAGGACATCACCAATGAAGGGAAATTATTCGTAGCAGTCAAAAATTATCAAAAGCAGGTAAATCCCTATTTCATTAAAAATTTTGAAAATCAGAAGGTCCCTCCTTACGATTATAAAATATTCGTGTATTCTAACCAGGGAGCTCCAAGGCAGATTGGTATTAACCTGCCGTCACATTTAGTAGCCGGCACGAGGCTGGTATTTGAAAAGAATGGATCCACCACGATCGCCGGGCTATATAAGAAAAATCCCAACGGTAATGTCGCAGGTGCCTTTTATACCAATTTCGACAGTGTGATCACTGAAGTCAATGAGAATAAACTGCTGGTATTTCCGCAGGAGATTCTAGAACTGGTGGATAAAGACGGGATGGGCAAAAGTAAAGGTTCCGATCCTGGTATATATGATTACCTGCGGCTACGACAAATTATTCCTCGGAATAATGGTTCAGTGGATCTGGTCAGTGAGGTCCAAACTGAGACCGTTACTACACAGTCTGACAGAAATCAGTTTTTTTATGGAAAGGAATACCGGCGTTATGGATACGGGGATATTATTATTCTTAACATGGATAAGGAGAGACGTACGCGTTTTACCCGTGTTCCAAAAGGCCAGGAAGGTTACCAGTCTGAATGGGGCCTTGGTTACTTTCCTTTTGTTTATGCCGATAAGTTGATACTACTTTATAATGATCATGTTGATAATATTGACAAAGACCTTTCAAAGTCGCCGGAACACCTGGCAGGATCATTTAAAAAATGTGTATTGGCAGCTGCCATTATTGATGAAAAAGGAAATGTTACCCGTAAAGCTATTTATAATTACAGGGATGACAAGCGCCTGGCTCTTCCTAAAAATTTTTCCCGGTTGAGCGATACGAAAGTACTGATCCATTCCATTACGGGTGCTTTTATGTCTTACCGTTTGGGTTTTGGGTTACTGTCAATTAAATGATAGATCTTAAGCTGTGGTGAGTGTTCTATTCCACCCCGCCACCGATCCTCGTTAATTACGATGGTGTGAGAGAAACTGCCAACTATTTTAGGGATTCAGGTTACAAATTGTTGAGGAGCGAACAGAACCCCGAAGAGTGCGACGCAACAGGCGATGCCAGTAGCACTACAGCCAGGCCAATAAAAACCACTCTTCCGCAGAGTGATTTTTAAAATTATCGGTGCTATGGTCGAGCCAATAACCTAACAGCCGTCAGAGAGTTTATTCCTACCCGTGGTTCGGCGAGTCAAACGGCTTCCCAATCACTACCAGCATTTTTTGCCTGGCCTTTTTGTTTCTTCTTCTAACAAGAAAAAAATAAGTCAATAAATATAACGTGAACATAGTTGGAGTTGGTTAATAAACAGAAAAAGTTAAAATGCCCCGCCGAAAGGCGGGGCGGCCTTTAGTAAAACCATTGGTGCTAGTGCAGATTCCTTCGCTTTGCCCGGAGTGACGGAGCCTTCAAACCTTGCCGTCCTCTACCCCGATAGTATCGGGTTGGTATAGTTGTCTCGCTTCCCTCGACATGACGTTTAATGAAACTGCGCCGTTTCTGTACTGTCCTTCATCGCCACTGTTGAAGCCATTCCCTGCTGCACGGTATTCTGTACATAATCAAAATAGCCGGTGCCTACAAAGGCTTGGTGTTTCACTGCTTTGAAACCATGCTCCTGTAGCGCAAATTCTTTTTGCTGCAATTGAGAAAAACCAGCCATGCCTTTTTCTTTATAGGCTTTGGATAATTCAAACATGGAAGTATTCAATGCATGGAAACCGGCAAGTGTGATGAACTGGAATTTATAACCTAACGCCGCTAATTCTTCGCGGAAGGTTTCCATTTCTTTTTCACTCAGGTGCTTGCTCCAGTTAAAAGAAGGCGAGCAGTTATAGGCCAACAGTTTGCCGGGATATTTTGCATGGATAGCTTTAGCAAATTGTTTCGCTGTCTCCAGGCAGGGATGTGATGTTTCCATCCAGAGTATATCAGCATAAGGGGCATAAGAAATTCCGCGGGAGATGCATTGCTCCAACCCATTCCTTACACCATAAAATCCTTCATGTGTTCTTTCACCAGTAATAAAAGACTGATCCCTTTCATCAATATCCGACGTGATGAGGTTGGCGGCTTCCGCATCTGTGCGGGCAATGATCAGCGTGGGAACACCCATCACATCAGCCGCCAGTCTTGCAGCAATTAATTTATCGACCGCTTCCCGCGTAGGCACCAATACCTTGCCACCCAGATGCCCGCATTTTTTTGCAGAAGATAATTGATCTTCAAAATGCACGGCGGCTGCACCTGCTTCTATCATGGCTTTCATCAGTTCAAAGGCATTGAGGTTGCCACCAAAACCAGCTTCCGCATCAGCGATAATCGGCGCCATCCAATCCTTGCTGTTGTCACCATTGACAGAATCAATTTGTTCGCAGCGTAACAAGGCATTGTTGATACGCTTTACTACATCAGGTACCGAGTTGACAGGATATAAGGACTGATCAGGATACATATTGCCCGATGAATTAGCATCTGCGGCTACCTGCCATCCACTTAAATAAATAGCTTCGAGGCCGGCTGCTATTTCCTGTACGGCCTGGTTGCCGGTCATTGCACCGAGTGCGGTAACACAGGATTGGCTATTCAATTTTCGCCATAGTTTTTGAGCGCCATTACGGGCGAGGGTATATTGAATTTCTACTTTGCTGCGCAGTCGCAGTACATCTTCCGGCGAATAAGGGCGACGGATATTTTTCCAGCGGGCAGCTGTTTGCCACTCGATGAACAGTTGGGTGTTTTTGGGGTGCTTTATCATGACGAAAGTTTTTTAAGAGTGAAGAGTTATTTTGAATTATGAATTAAGAATTATGAGTTATGAATAGGAGTTTGGAGGTTGGAGGTTGTGTTGGTTTGACTGGCGGGATATTAGACCTCATCCTCCTTCTCCTTCCCCGAAAGGGAAGAAGCGGTGCTTCATATCTTTAATCATCTGTATAACTACCACATCGTCTTTATATCTCTGCTCATCATTTCGGGAGCTACCGATTGTTATCAGTCTTTCCGAAAAGCGAGGGCTGCGTTTTGTTCTTCTCCTTTTGAAGAGGCCAGGTGAGGTCTTTCTCAACATTTTCGAACTCACCAATTCAATCAAACTCTTCGAAAAGCGTGGGCTGCGCCCGGATGGCCTTCTCCTTCGGAGAAGGTCGGGATGAGGCTTCGTGGGCTGTGCTCCGGAGGCTTCCCCCACCCGGGGGAAGTCGGAAGGGGGTCTTGCTTCGAAAAGCGGACCGTCCTTTTCTTTCCGGGATTACCCCGCCTTCTCCATATCCGTAAACAAGCTTTGAATTATTTCCTCATCTTCTTCTACGTTTAGCTCTGCACTACCGAAGTGTTTATCATCATTGGATAAAATATGATCGTATGCTGAGAGGGTTAGAAAGTCTTCCCATTTATCCTGCACCACCAATTTGTTGAAGATGCAAATGGCCTGTACATAGTATCCATCCTGGTATGCTTTGCTGCCAACCATTTGACGGATCTCTTCTATTTCATCATCGCGGAGGTCTTCGTATAAACTTTGATTGATCTCGCGGCCATCATCCAGTTTGGCGCGATGATGTATCCATTGCCAAACCTGTGTGCGGCATATTTCCGCGGTGGCCGCATCTTCCATCAGGTTATAAATAGCGGCGGCACCATTTCCTCTTAACCAGCTTTCGAGATAAAGAATGCCGACATTGATATTGTGGCGTAAACCTTTTTCGGTGATGGTTCCTTCCGGAACCGCTAATAATTCTTCTTTGCTGCAATGGAAATCTTTTTTGGTGATATGTAGTTGGTTAGCGGTTTTCATATGGGTATCAAAAATTTCTTTGGCTAACGATACGAGACCGGGATGTGCTACCCAGGTACCATCATGTCCGTCGGTTACTTCACGAAGTTTATCGGCTTTTACTTTTTCCAATGCCACTGCATTGGCTGCTTCATCATTTTTAATTGGAATTTGTGCAGCCATACCACCAATGGCATGGGCGCCACGCTGGTGACAGGTTTTTATGACAAGCTGTGTATAGGCCCGCATAAAAGGAACCGTCATCGTTACCTGTGAACGGTCGGGCATGATATGGCCGGGCCTGTTGCGGAACTTTTTAATGAAAGAAAAAATATAATCCCAGCGGCCACAGTTCAAACCGGCGGAATGATCTTTTAGTTCCCACAATATTTCATTCAGCTGGAAGCTGGCCAGTATGGTTTCGACCAACACCGTGGCCCTGGTGCTTCCATAGGGTACGCCGCAATATGTTTGTGCGAAAACAAAAATATCGTTCCACAGCCGGGCTTCTTTATAGCTTTCGATTTTTGGTAAGTAGAAGTAAGGGCCTGAATCTTTTTTCAATAATGTTTTAGCGTTATGAAAAAAGTAAAGACCAAAATCAAACAGGCTTCCACTGATGGGTTCACCATCTATTAATATATGTTTTTCTTCAAGGTGCCAGCCACGGGGACGAACAAAAAGCGTGGCTGTTTTTTCATTGAGGGAATATTTTTTTCCATTTTCAGGATTGGTAAAGCTGATGGTTTGATTGATGGCGTCGCGGAGATTGATCTGTCCGCCCATTACATTATCCCAACCGGGAGAGTTGCTGTCTTCAAAGTCCGCCATAAATACATTGGCGCCGGAATTCATGGCATTGATGATCATCTTGCGGTCCACCGGCCCGGTGATCTCTACGCGGCGGTCTTTAATGTCATCCGGCACAGGAGGAATTCTCCAGTCGGTATTGCGGATAACAGCGGTATCGGGACAAAAGCCTGGGTTCCAGCCACTGTCGATTTTTTGCTGCACGTCGTTTCTTTCATTTAATAATTGCTGGCGATAAGGATTGAAACGGATATGCAGGGCACGGATAAAATGCAGTGCTTCCATTGACAAAAGTTCGGCATAAGATGGATTGAAGGGTGCTTTGATCCGTAGGCCAATGGGCGTGGACCAGGGGGTAGAAGGGTGTGTGATTACAGTTGCCATGGTTATAAATATTTCCTCTAAAGTAATAAAATTCTTTAAAAGCGAAAATTTCGCTAAACATTTTTTTTTCGAAAAACGGGATATTTTCTTAGTTTAGCCCCATGATGACCGATAATGACAGCGTCCGCCTCATTTTTGGATTGAAAGTGAAGGCCTTAAGACAGGAGAAAGGATTATCCTACCAGCAGCTGGCTGAAAAAACAGGGATGTCTCTTTCTTATGTGCATGATATAGAAACCGGCAAAAAGTTTCCGAAAGCCGATAAGATACTGTCGCTGGCCAAAGCGTTGGGGGTCGATTATGACTATCTGGTATCGCTCAGGGCCAGTAAAAAATTACAGCCGATCATCGATTTGATCAATTCAGATTTTATCAATGCTATTCCCTGGGAACATTTTGGATTGACACCGGCTTCCCTATTGGATCTTTTTTCTAATACACCCGATAAGGTAACAGCCTTTATCAGTACACTATTGAAAATTTCCCGCAGCTATCAATTATCGAAAGAGAGTTTTTATAATTCAGCTTTGCGTTCTTACCAGGACCTGCAGGATAATTATTTTGAAGAAACGGAAGTGGCGGTGAAGAAATTCCGCGAGACATATAAATGGAAGAATACACTGCCGGTTGACATTACTACACTTGAATCGGTATTGACGAAAATGGACATACAGGTCAACCGCAAAAAGATGGGAGGGATGGAATCATTGAAAGAACTTCGTTCTTATTATTCCCTCGATAATAAAATTTTATACGTCAATAAATCCTTGAGTTCGGCACAGGAGAAATTTTTATTGGGCCGAGAGATCGCTTTTCAATTCATGAACATTACGCAACGACCTTATGAAACGATCATCCAGCACAGCGATTCTTTTGATATGCTGCTGAATAATTTTAAAGCCTCTTATTTCGCTGTAGCATTACTGATGCCCGAGGAAAATTTCGTGGAAGATGTAAAGAGTATCGTCATGCAACCTAAATGGAATGATAAAGCCTGGCTGGATCTTTTTACGAAGTATGATGTGACGCCGGAGATGATGATGCAGCGACTGACCAATATTTTGCCGAATCATTTCGGTATTGATCATTTATTCTTTTTACGTATGGCCGGTGATCCCGCGAAAAATGAATTTGAAATGACGAAAGAACTCCATCTTTCTCAAATGCATAATCCATACGCTAATTCTTTGCATGAACATTATTGCCGGCGATGGATATCCATTAACAGCATTCGTCATGTAGGAGAACAGGTAGCAAAGAAAAAATACAAGCACCCGGTAGTGGAAGCGCAGATATCACAATACTGGCAAACGCATAACCGGTATTTATGTGTATCAATCGGCAAACCATCTTCTAAAGGAAGTGATGAGATGGTGAGTGTGACCATTGGTTTATCCATTGATCAGAAATTATTGCAGATGATGCCGTTTGTAAATGATGCGGCGATTCCGGTGCGAACTGTTCATACTACCTGTGAACGTTGCGGTATCATGGATTGTTTGGAAAGAGCCGCGGCTCCCGTGGAGATTTTGAAACAGCAGCAGCAGGAGAGGATGAATGCGGCATTGGGCCTATTGGATGAGAAGAATTAACCCCCTCACTCTTTTAAGATATAGTGATGACAGATGTAATATTTATATTGGTTATTATTTCTTATTTCATTCTTTCTTACTTCATAACCCAGGTAATCAGGAATTTAACAAGACCGTTTTATTGGTGGATACGATTTATGACTCTTTCATTTTTTTACGCTTTGTTTTTTGGTTTTGGTGCAGTTGGCGGGGGCGGTGAGCCCGGGTTTGCATTACCTGCACCTGTTATTTTTGCTGCGTGGTATGCGGATTCGGAGAGGTTATTTAATAATGCGGTTGTTCCATTCTTTTTCTGGTGGGGGTTGATCTTGATAATAATGGTATCAATCTATTTATTGAAAAAGTTTTGGGTCAACGGGAAAAAGGAAACAAATTAATATTTGCTTTCTTTTTTTCTTAGCAAAAAAAGAAACAAAAAAGTCAAGGAAAAAATCCCGATAGCCATCGGGACGCCTTTTTTCCGGGCCAACGCACAAACACTCCAATTGTTCGTAAGATGTTTACAGGTATCGTGGTGATAGTTGAAGAGACTGCTGCGTGTCTTCAGCAAACACTGGAGGCACTGCTTTTTCGCTTGCCTTGTTTATATTAGTAAATGTTTTATGGAAGGCGAAAAAGAGGTGCTGGAAATAACCTTTAACTATATTGTTGATCATTGCGAGCACTGAATTATGAATTAGTCCCCCCATGTAATTCGTTTTAATTAGTGTAATTCGTGTTCCTAATTCAACACATCGGCGTACTCCGGTTTCTTTTTAAATACAGAGCTGGCGAAGGGACAGAGAGGCACAATCTTGATATTATTTGTCCTGGCATATTCGACAACTGTATGCACTAGTTGATTGCCGACATTTTTTCCTTTCAGTTCTTCGCTTACTTCGGTATGTTCAATGATCATCTTATTGGGAGAGGGCATGGAATAAACCATTTCGGCGAGGATATTTCCGTCCATTTCTACAAAGAACATTCCCTTACCTTTTATTTGTTTGTTTTGAATCAGCATAGTTACGATTGAATGAGTTTTTGTAATTGTGCTATGCCGAAGGGCCAGTTGCCCAAATCGGATGATGAATTGATATGACCGAGATCTCCGGCATTGATTAACTCACTTCCCCAGTTTTTTGCAAAAAAATTAGCCCTTTCCATCGTTACGTATTCATCATTACTGCTTGCGATAACGATGGAAGGAAAAGGAAGTTTATAAGATGGCATCGGTGAAAAACCAGTAGTGCCGTGCGGATAAGATGGAGCTTCCACATCACTGGGGCCTACGAGCATAGCTCCCTTGATAATGCGGTTATATTTTTCAGCCCATCTCACAATCGTGCAGCAGGCGAGGCTATGACCGATAAGAATTACTTCTTCCAATGGATATTGTGTTACGGTCGCATCAATGGTCTGCAACCAGTCATCGCAAACCGGTGTTTCCCATTCTTTTTGTTCAATACGTGTGAAGCCGTCTTCTTTTTCCCAATGTGTCTGCCAGTGCTGAGGGCCAGAGTTATAGAGACCGGGAACGGTAAATATGTTGCCCCTATTCCGCCGCGGCGGAGAATTTAAAATGTTCATACAAAATGTTTCAATAAAGGATAAAATTATCGTTTCGGTGGTTTTTTTATTTAAAAAAGTTTGTTCAACTAAAATTTCTCCCTCATATTTGCAATGCAATGAACAAATCGATAAAAAATATTCAGTGGTGGTGGCATTCAAACTCTACAGGGGTGTTGTAATGTCGTTACTATGTTTAATAAGCATATAATTTCAGAGCCCCGACAAAGTCGGGGTTTTTTGTTTACCCCCAAGCCCCCTGAAGGGAATTTTAGTGAACTTAGTTAGTATATTAATACGCTTAAAGGGCCGTTTAGGTTATGAAAAAGATAGAACTTAAAACAACTTGTAAGAAACTGTTGGCCGACGTGTTTACACCGGTGGGTATGTACCTGCGGCTGCGTGACCGGTTCCGCGATACGATCCTGCTGGAGAGTACCGATTTTCATGCGGCGGAAAGCAGTTATTCTTTTATTGGTATCAATGCTATCGCCGGTATGGAAATAAGTTCTGTGGAAAGCATTGAATTCAAGTATCCCGGTCAACGACCAGAGAAAACAAGTATAAAGAGCGTGAATGAAGTGCCTGGAATGCTTTGGGATTTTATGCAGCGGTTTGATGTGCAAACTCCCGAAACCAAAGAAGGAAAATTCGCACAGGGATTATATGGCTATACGACTTATGACGCAGTTCAATTCTTTGATACTATCCGGCTCACGACTCACGACTCACGATTGACGAACAACATTCCCCTGATGCGCTATCGTCTCTATCAATACGTCATCGCCATCAATCATTTTAAAGACGAACTGTTTATTTGTGAAAATAAAGTGGCCGGTGTCGAAAGTGAACTGGCTGTGCTGGAATCATTGATCCGTAGTAAAGATATTCCCGCTTATCCATTTCAATCAAGCGGCCCTGAAAGTTCCAATATGACGGATGAGAATTATAAAGAGATGGTGAAAAAGGGAATTGCCAGCAGTCACCGCGGCGATGTATTTCAAATTGTATTGAGCAGAAGATTTGAACAAAAATTCCAGGGCGATGAATTCAATGTTTATCGGGCACTGCGCAATATCAACCCGTCTCCCTATTTATTTTATTTTGATTATGGCGATTATAAACTGATGGGTTCATCGCCGGAATCGCAATTGGTTATCAGGAATGGTAAGGCCATCCTGCACCCGATTGCCGGTACTTTCAAAAGAACCGGTGATGATGATATTGACCAGGAATCAGCCGCAAGGTTATTAAAAGACGCGAAGGAAAATGCGGAGCATGTGATGCTGGTTGATTTGGCAAGAAATGATCTGAGCCGGGTTTGTGACGATGTAGTGGTTTCACATTATCGCCAGGTGCAATATTTCTCTCACGTTATTCATTTGGTTAGTGAAGTGACGGGCAAAGTAAGAGCGGGAGCTAATCCTTTTGATCTGCTTGCTAAAACTTTTCCTGCCGGCACTTTAAGCGGCGCACCCAAATTCAAAGCGATGGAGCTGATCAATAGTTTTGAACCGACGGCAAGAAGTAATTATGGTGGTGGTATCGGCTTTATCGGTTTTGATGGCAGCTGTATCCATGCGATTATGATCCGTACGTTTTTAAGCCGAAGCAACACGTTGATCTACCAGGCCGGCGCTGGGGTAGTAGCTGCATCGCAACCGGAAAGTGAATTGCAGGAAGTGAACAATAAATTGGGAGCGTTGAAAAGGGCGATAGAGTTAGCGGAAGAGTTGTAACCGCACCCCCAACCCCCTGAAGGGGCTTTAGAGCCTTACAATAGAAATGGCAAGACAGAATTGAATAGGACTTTTAATTGATTTTTTTATTTAACCGGCTGTGGTGCTACTATCATCTTTTGTTGCGTCGCACTCTTCAGCGTTCAGAACATTAATGAGCAATATAATGAAGATTCTTGTTTTTGATAATTACGATTCTTTTACTTATAACCTGGTTCACCTGGTGGAGAAGATTACACATGAAAAAGTGGATGTTTACCGTAATGATCAGCTGCCATTGGAAAAAGTAAAAGGATATGATAAGATCATTTTATCACCGGGCCCGGGTATACCGGAAGAAGCGGGGTTATTGTTGCCATTGATTAAAGAGTATGCTTCTACCAAATCTATATTGGGAGTTTGTCTGGGTCACCAGGCCATTGGTCAAGCCTTTGGCGGTAAGCTGGTGAATTTGTCAACGGTGTATCATGGGGTGGCGACGAAGATTAGCATCGTGAGTCGTCAGTCGTCAGTCGTCAGTGGGAGTTCCCCTTCACGACTCACCACTCACGACTCACGAAACTTATTTGAAGGGTTACCACAAGAGCTTGAAGTAGGTCGTTATCATTCGTGGATCGTATCGGATGATAATTTTCCGGAAGAGCTGGAAGTAACAGCGAGAGATGAGAACAATTATATCATGGCATTGCAGCATAAGAAGTATGACGTGCAGGGAGTGCAGTTTCACCCGGAGAGTGTGTTGACGCCGGATGGGGAGAAGATATTGAGGAATTGGTTAGTCTGAATGGGGATGGTCTGAACCGGGATTTCTGAGATGTATGAGATTTTTGAGATGGAGAAAAACATATTATATGGCAGATTATAAATATGGAGAAATCACTGAGAAGATAATCGGGGCGGCATTTCGGGTGCACGGCACTTTGGGAAATGGCTTCCAGGAAGTGATTTATCAGAGGGCCCTGGAACTGGAGTTTAAGGCTATGAATCTTGAATATTCCCGTGAATTTGAAATGCCAATTTATTATTTAGATCAGCAGATCGGAACAAGAAGAGTTGATTTTTTGGTGGAGGGAAAAATTAGTGTTGAGCTTAAGGCCATAATAAAATTGGAAGACGTCCATTTAGCACAAGCCATCAATTATTTGGAAGCATATAATCTTGAAATTGGATTACTCATAAATTTTGGAAGTAAACGACTGGAATTTCACCGATTCACTAATAAAAAATATAACCCGACTATCATTACTCATCCCAAGCAATCTCAAAAATCCCACTAATCCCAGTTCAGACAATCAGACATGAAAAAAATATTACAATACTTATTCGAACATAAAACGCTCAGCCGTGAACAGGCGAAGGACGTGTTGGTCAACATTGGCAAGGGTGTTTACAATGAACATGAAGTAACGGCTTTCATGACAGTATTCCTGATGCGAAGCATTACCATTAAAGAGTTGCAGGGTTTCCGCGAAGCTTTGCTGGAATTATGTGTACCGATTGATCTGGAAGAATTTGAAACCATTGATATCGTTGGTACGGGTGGTGATGGAAAAGATACGTTCAATATTTCCACGCTTTCTTGCTTTATAGTGGCGGGAACCGGGCAAAAAGTAGCGAAGCATGGTAACTATGGAGCTTCTTCTATCAGCGGAGCTTCGAATGTAATGGAGCAATTAGGGTATAAATTTAAAAATGATAATGCCAGCTTGAAGAAGGAAGTGGATGTAGCGAATATCTGTTTTTTACATGCCCCTTTATTTCATCCGGCATTGAAAACGGTAGGGCCTATCCGCAAGAACCTGGCCATGCGTACTTTTTTTAATATGCTTGGCCCGATGGTTAACCCTTCTTCACCCCAATACCAGTTGGTAGGGGTATACAATCTTGAAATGGCCCGTATCTATAATTACCTCTTGCAGTTGACGGGAAAACCTTTTACGATCATTCATAGTTTGGATGGATATGATGAAATATCACTGACCAATGACACAAAAGTGATTACGAATGAAGGGGAGAGAGTAATGACACCCGAGCAGTTAGGAAAAAGAATGGTGGCGGCTTCCGATATACAGGGAGGTAAATCAGTGGAAGAGGCGGCTAAAATATTTTCCACTATTATTAAAGGGGAAGGCAATTGGGCGCAGAATGCCGTAGTATTAGCGAATGCAGGCATGGCGTTGCATTGTACCGGTAAGTTTAAAAATTATGATGATGCGTATCATGCGGCGGTAGAAAGTTTGGAAAGCGGAAAAGCGTACGAATCATTACAAAAACTAATTTCGTTGCAAACCGCCTGAAGTCGCTTAAAATTTTTTATAGCCGGGGAGACGGGAAGTCGGAAAGAAAAAAAGCAATAGGTTTTAATACTTGCGGTCTTGCCGCCTTCCCGGCAAAAATTCCGGGATTGAAGTTGGAGGATGCAGTAGGTTGAAAGTATTGCGATATTTTTAGTTTGAATTTTGACTATGGATATTTTAGAAAAAATAGTAGCGGCAAAACGAAAGGAAATTGAGAAACTAAAACCCCTGAGCAGTATTGAACGCTTCAGGAAGGAAGGTTTTTTCTGGGAAATAAAAAATCGTTCTTTGAAACAGAGCCTGCTGGCTGAAGGCAGCACCGGTATCATCGCGGAGTTTAAGCGGAAGAGCCCCAGCAAAGGCTGGTTTAAAACAAAAGAACTGGAAGTAGAACCGGTGGTTACCAATTATAACAGCCAAGGCGCTGCCGGTATCTCCGTATTGACGGATGAAGAATTTTTTGGAGGCGACCTTGATGACCTGATACAAACGAAAGTGATTGCGGATATTCCCGTACTTCGCAAAGATTTTATCGTGGATGAATGGCAGATAGCGGAAGCCAAAGCATTTGGCGCCGACGTAATATTATTGATCGCCGCCTGCTTGTCTCCGAAAGAAGTAAAACAACTGGCTTTATTTACCAAAACGATCGGCATGGAAGTATTGCTGGAAGTGCATAATGAAGAAGAACTGGGGCATATTTGTGATGAAGTAGACCTGGTAGGTGTCAATAACCGTAACCTGAAGACCTTTGAAGTGGATATCAAAACTTCCCTTGAATTGATTCAAAAGATACCTTCGGACAAACCGGCGGTTGCGGAGAGTGGTATCAGTAAAGTGGAAACGATTGTAACTTTAAAAAAAGCCGGGTTCAAAGGTTTTTTGATTGGCGAGACATTTATGAAGGAGCCAAACCCGGGGCAGGCATTTTCAGCATTTGTAACAGAACTAAGGTCCATTGAATAAAAAGACGGTTATCGATCAAAATTTTAAACGATTGCTTTTGCAGATTTATTCAAACACAAAAGCAAAAGCATTATGAGAATTAAAGTATGCGGGATGACACTACCCGAACAGGTGAATGCTCTTGATGAAATGGGAGTTGATTTCGCCGGGTTCATTTTTTATCCCAAATCGCCGAGGTATATCGGTAATAAGATATCCGCGGAGAAGATGAAGAAGATAAAAGGGCATATAGCTAAAGTGGGTGTGTTTGTCAACGAACCTTATGATGATATGATGCGGACGGTGGAAGAATACCGGTTGGATATGGTGCAGTTGCATGGAGATGAAACACCTTTCTTTTGTGAAAAAGTGGCGAATTATGTGACGGTCGTAAAAGCGTTTCGCTTATCAGATAACGACCCGATCGACTGGATCGTCCGTCCTTACCACGACAGTACGGATATGTTTATGTTTGATACGATGGGGGCGGGATACGGGGGCACCGGTAAAAAGTTTGACTGGAATGTATTGAAAGAAGCCAATATTAATAAGCTCTTTTTCCTGAGTGGCGGTATAGAGCCCGGTGATGAAGAAAGTATTAAAAAATTTATGGAAGAACCTGTGGCCCAGAAGTTGTTTTCGATAGATATCAATAGCAAATTTGAAATGGCCCCGGGTGTGAAGGATATGAAAAAAGTGAAAGCATTGGTTGATAAATTAAAACCGCAGCGCCGTACAACTGAATAGTTATAGTATGATTTGGAATTATACCCTTTTGAAAACAAAAATGAAATGTAGTTATGGTAAATATTAAAGTAAATGGAATTACGGCGTTAAAGCAATTAAAGCAACTGGATGGTCTGAATATAGATTTTGCCGGTTTTGATTTTAATGAAAAATCTCCCTGGTTTATCGGTGGAAAAATTGCAGGGAAAGAACTCGAAGCTGCTGATTTTGATATAAGAAAAGTGGGAGTGTTTGCTGATAAGGGCTATGATGAAATAATGAAGGCAATCGGTGAGTATGGAATCGATGTAGTGCAATTGCAGGGTAATGAAGCACCGGCTTTATGTGAAAGGTTGTCAGGTGAAACGGAAGTGATAAAAGCGTTTATTATCGGCGATTCAAAAATTCCGATTGAGGAATTAATTGCAGACTATGATGAGGTTTGTGATTATTATTTGTTTGTTGCAACTAAACCGGCCGATTGGAAACAGCTGACTAAAAGCCGGATCGAAAAACCTTTTTTTCTCAGCGGTAATATTGGCCCTGACGATATCAAAAAACTAAAGGCTTTTACGCACCCGGATTTTTTCGGTGTAGATATTAACGAGCAATTTGAAAAAAGCGTTGGAGTAAAGGATATGGTAGGTATACTTCAGTTTAAGCAGGGATTTAAAAAATAATGATCAGACTCATCCCTGACGGGGCGCATTCAGACAGCTGGGGTAGGTTATTATTTAAGCGGTCCTTAAAATAAAAATGGTGATAGAAACTTACCGGGAAAAATATAAAGCGGAGATTACCCAACTCATTTTGAATATTCAGCAAAATGAATTTAATGTGCCTGTTACTATAACTGACCAACCGGATTTACTGGATATTGAAAATTTTTATTTCAGGAAGGATGGAAATTTTTGGGTGGCCGTGGAGAATGAGCGGGTAATAGGTACCATCGCATTGATTGATATCGGCAACCGGCAATCTGCTTTGCGTAAGATGTTTGTGCATAAAGATCACCGCGGAAAAGAAAAAGGGATTGGCCAGTTATTGCTGAATACTTTAATCAACTGGTGCCGGCAAAAGGGCATTGATGAAATTTACCTGGGCACCGTAGAACAACTGCATGCGGCAAAAAGGTTCTATGAGAGAAATGGATTTGTAAAGGTTGAGAAAGCTTTATTACCTGGAACTTTTCCGTTGATGCCCGTAGATACGGAGTTTTTTAAATTGATACTAGTTTGAAAAAAAATGGAAGTAAAGGAAGCAATTGTTGAATAGCGAAGTTAAAAGAAGATAGTTCAGCTGATTGGTTGTATCAGTGTTGCAGGCCACTGAAGAATGCAGAAATTAAGAAGTCAGAGACTTCGTGGGGTATTTCGAAGTTTCGCAGAACAAGCAGGTGGATTTTAAAAATTTATTATGACAAAGGAAGAACATAGGAATTTAAATAGCTTCCCAGGATTGGGTGATTTTACACATCCAAACTCACAAGGCTACTACGGGCAATTCGGTGGTGCCTACATTCCCGAAATGCTGCACCGGAATGTAGAGGAGTTGAAGACAAAGTATCTGGAAGTGATCAATGAACCGGCTTTTCAAAAAGAATTCCGTGATTTATTGAAAGATTATGCAGGAAGACCGACGCCTTTATACCTTGCGGAAAGATTAAGCGAACAACATGGTACAACTATCTACCTGAAACGGGAAGATCTTTGTCATACCGGTGCGCATAAGATCAATAATACAATCGGGCAAATTTTATTAGCGGAACGATTAGGCAAGAAGAGGATCATCGCGGAGACAGGCGCTGGTCAGCATGGTGTAGCTACTGCAACGGTGTGTGCACTGAAAGGAGTGGAGTGTATCGTTTACATGGGCGAAAAGGATATCGAAAGACAAGCGCCGAATGTAGCAAGAATGAAAATGCTGGGAGCTACGGTGATACCGGCAGTATCAGGAAGTAAAACATTAAAGGATGCTACGAACGAAGCAATAAGAGACTGGATCAATAATCCGAATGATACATACTATATTATTGGTTCGGTGGTAGGTCCGCATCCTTATCCCGATATGGTAGCCCGGTTTCAAAGTGTGATCAGTGAAGAGATAAGATGGCAGATGAAAGAAAAAACGGGGAGTGAGTTGCCAACAAAAGTAATCGCATGCGTTGGTGGTGGCAGTAATGCGGCGGGAGCTTTCTATCATTTTTTACAAGAATCTGCTGTTGAATTGATAGCCGTGGAAGCGGCCGGGCTTGGTATTGACAGCGGATACAGTGCGGCTACTTCACAATTAGGTAAGCCCGGTATTTTACATGGCAGTAAAAGCCTGGTTATGCAAACAGCCGATGGACAGGTAGTAGAGCCGCATAGTATTTCAGCGGGATTGGATTACCCGGGTATTGGTCCATTGCATGCGCATTTATTTGAAACAGGTCGTGCGACATTTTTAAGTGCTACCGATGATGAAGCAGTGGAAGCAGCCTTTAACCTGGCCAAACTGGAGGGAATCATTCCAGCTTTGGAAAGCGCCCATGCACTTTCCGGCCTGAAACAATTAACGTTTAACAAGGGAGACAAAGTAGTTGTTTGTTTGAGTGGAAGGGGTGATAAAGATTTAGCAACCTATATGAAATACATAAAGTAAAAATTATGAATAGAAGAATACGGATCTCATGGTTAATGGCGGTATCAATTTTCATGATGTCCTGTGAACGAAAGCCTTTCGTGGAGCACAAACTGAAATTTGAAAAGGTATCAGATGATTGCAAAGAGCAGCAATCTTATTTCCGGTTGAATTCCAATTTCGGTGGTGAAAGATTTGAATTTGAAAAATGTTTACCTGCGGATTTTAAAGAAGAGCAACTTAGTTCAGAACGGCAGGGTGATACCGTGTTGGTAAAATTCAATACTGCTTCCGCGTCTTCAACCAATAAAGTATATCATATTACACTGGATATTGACAGCTATCCAGCTTATCACTTCGTGACCATTGACGGAGATACCTATTCCATTTCCGCCGCAGAAAAATAATATACAATGAGCCGCATCGCCGAACTGTTTAAAAGAAAAAAAGAAAGCATCGTCAATATTTATTGCACGGCCGGCTACCCTCAGTTGGACAGTACGTTGAAAATAATGAAAGCCCTGGAGGATAACGGAGCGGATATGATAGAGCTCGGCATGCCTTACAGTGATCCGCTAGCCGATGGACCTGTTATTCAGCATAGCAGTACTATCGCTATTGCAAACGGGATGACTATTCATAAACTTTTTGAACAATTAAAAGATTTTCGCAAAAGCCCCTCCTTTGGAGGGGTTGGGGAGGTCTTGCCCGTGATATTGATGGGCTACATGAACCCTGTACTGCAATATGGATTTGAAAAATTTTGTTCGGAAGCAGCAGTCGTTGGTATCGATGGATTAATTATTCCTGACCTGCCCGAATATGAATTTGAAACAGAGTATGGAGCGATCATTAAAAAATATGGACTTGATTTTATATTTCTCGTTACACCCGAAACATCAGAAGAAAGAATAAAAAAATTGGATGCCTTAAGCACCGGGTTTTTATACGCTGTTTCTTCTTCCTCTACTACGGGCAGCGATAAGAATATGACCGATGTTAACAGTTACCTGCAAAACCTTAAAAGCCTTCAGCTTCGTAATTTGATACTGGTGGGGTTTGGGATAAAGGATAAACCAACATTTGAAGCAGCTTGCCGGTATGCAAACGGAGCGATTATTGGGAGTGCCTTTGTAAAAGCAATGGAAGGAGCTGAAAATGAGGAAGATTCTGTTAAACAATTCCTTAAGTCCCTGTTTTAGTAAGCCAGCTTACTTTTATCCTGCCAAAAAAGAAATTATCTTTGTTGAGAGCTTAAAAAATGATGTGCATGAAGCAATGTGTTTTATTATTAGCCTTATTGCCCGGTTTTGCGATGGCGCAAAATAAGTTGACCATTACCGGTAAAGTAAAAGGTATTAAAGAAGGTCAGTTGATCTCTCTGACAGACGTAAACCGGCCTGCAGATACAATCGCCAAAACTAAATTCAGCAAGGGAGTATTTGTTTTGAAAGGAGAGTTAAAGGAACCCATGATTCTTAATATCAATATGGGAGACAAGAAAAGCCTGATGACTTTCCTCGATAATTCTTCCGTTAAGGTGGCAGGCGATGTTGATCAACCAAAGGATATGAAACTTAGCGGGTCACAGCTTCACAACGATTTTAAAGATTTCAAGAAAACCTTTGACCCTTTGTTTGAAAAGCTAATGGCCATGAACCAGCAATATCAGCAGGGCCAGAGAACAGATAGCCTGGTGGTGGCGATGAATGTGGTAAAAGATGATATCCAGAAACAAATAGACCAGTTTATTGCAACAAGAAAATCTTCGGCTGTTAGCGCTTTTTTAATTGCCGCTACTATCCAGCTTAATGAAGACATTTTTGTTACTGAAAAAAGGTTGAATAGCCTGAAACAATCTGCGCTTGAAAATATGTATGGGATTTACCTGAAGGAAACAGTAGCGGAAGCGAAGGTTAATGCCGTTGGAAGTATGGCCATGGAGTTTACACAAGCTGATACTTCCGGTAATCCTGTTTCATTGTCCTCCTTCAGGGGTAAATATGTGTTACTTGATTTCTGGGCCAGTTGGTGCGGACCCTGCCGCCAGGAAAACCCTAATGTAGTAGCGAACTTCAAAAAATTTGCATCAAAAAATTTTACTGTTTTAGGCGTATCGCTTGACAGACCTGGCCAAAAAGACAAATGGCTGCAGGCTATATACAAGGACAATCTTACCTGGACGCATGTAAGTGATCTTCAATTCTGGAATAATGCCGTAGCTCAACAATACCGTGTGCAGGGCATTCCTAAAAATTGGTTGATCGGTCCTGATGGAAAGATAGTCGCCAAGGATCTTCGTGGTCCTGCGCTGGAGCAAAAGCTTTGCGAGCTATTGGGTTGCAACTAACAACATGATACAGATATAAAGAAGTCGGAAGTGTGGTCTCCTACCTCTGACTTCATCTCTCAATTAGCGTCTTTTCCTGCTTTCAGTTTCTCTATCATATTCGTCACATTGTTCTTGTTATTATTATCTGGTGCCAGAGGTAAAGCCTGGTTAGCGTACTTCAATGCGTTTTTATAATCTCCATTCGCTGAATAGCCTCTTACTAAACCCATCAGGGTAGTAAACTGGTTAGGGTTTTTCTGAAAATTGGTTTTAAATATTTCCAACGCTTCTTTTGTTTTCTTTTGTTGCAGCAATTGCCTTCCGTATTGGTGTATCTCATTCATATTGGCGAAGACGGTAGTTTTTTTCATGATGCTATCCGCTTCAGCAGAACGATTCAGTTTTTCCAGTACCTGTGCTTTAGTGCTCCATGCCTGGAAGGACCTGTCACCCCCAAAGTTGGTGCTGGTAGCTGAG
Source organism: Chitinophagaceae bacterium (assembly GCA_040007815.1). Taxonomy (GTDB): domain Bacteria; phylum Bacteroidota; class Bacteroidia; order Chitinophagales; family Chitinophagaceae; genus Terrimonas_B. The sequence goes on along the minus strand of JBDTUH010000017.1, from coordinate 112,585 downwards.
TCAGCCCAGAGTAATGCTTCCTCCAAATTTACATTTTGCTGTACACACCAGGCGGCCGCCTGGTTCCAGCCTTCCCAGATAAAACCTCTATCTGTTCGTAATTCTCTTCGAAAAGATTCTAATTGTGTATTGATATAATCTACTTCAATTTTAAAAGGGATCATTAATTTTTCCCATAGCAAAGCTACTGTAGCGGTATTCTCCGTTTCATTCATGAATTCGTATTTCAGCCACTCTACATTTTTATCCAATGCCGATGGTTTTACTTTTACCCGCAGGGCATCTTCTTTGTCATTATAAAAATAACTACCCCAGGAGGTAGAGTTTTTGGAAAAGATTAATGTGCATTCATGGGGATCATAGGCTATAAAGAAACCGTATTTACCGGCAGGCAAACTCTGTCCTTCTATTTTTACAGGTGTAGAAAATTCAACCGTGGTGTTCTCATTGGAGCCAGCACGCCATGGAGCTGATTTACTGCTGCCAAAACCCTGGTCAATAAAACCTGTATGCACTAACTGCCCCCATATCTTTCCTTCTCTTCCCTTTACACCCGGGCGATCATAATGAATAGTTACATCCGTGAGACCGATGCGTTCGCTGACCGATGCTTTTTTATTACCGCCGCTTGGAGAAACGGTCAGGGGTATTTGGGAAAATGCAATGATAGAAATAAACAGACTTGCAGCCAGTAGTACCGACATTCTTTTCATAAACAATTAGTTTTATGTTACCAATCTAAGCAGAAAAAAAGATTAATGAGAAGGATTGTTACGAGCGACAACGAAAAGGGATGAAAAGCAGATGAAAGGGATATGAGGTGAAAACATTTAACCCGCCCCGATATTTAAATACCTAATACTTCCTTCATACTAAAAATGCCTTTCTTGCCTTTAATGAATTCGGCGGCCAGTACAGCTCCCAGTGCAAAACCTTTCCGGTTATGCGCCGTATGAATGATTTCGATATCATCGATGGAGGATGAGTATTTGATGCTATGCGTACCGGGTGCCGGGTCTTCACGTTTACTAATAATGGGTAATTCAGCAGCAGCATTACTTGCATGATTCACCCAATTTTTCTTGTGTGGCAATTGTTCCAGTATTTGTTCAGCCAATGTAATAGCAGTGCCACTGGGTGCGTCTTTTTTTTGCGTGTGATGAATTTCTTCCATGCTCACAGCATATTCGGTATGCGGAGCTATCAGCGCAGCCAGCTTTTTATTGAGCTCAAAAAAAATGTTGACACCAACACTGAAATTACTGGCGTATAAAAAAGCGCCTTTCTTATCACTGCAATATTTATTTATTTCATTGATCCGGTCGGTCCAGCCCGTAGAACCGCTGACAACAGCAACACCAAAATCCATAATGGATTTGATATTATCATAAGCACTGTGCGGACCCGAGAATTCAATGGCTACATCTGCTTTGGTGACTTTATCTTTTGTAAAATCTTCCAGGTTTTCATCATTGACCTTTAATACAATGGAATGTCCACGTTCGAGAGCGATTTCTTCAATAGCTTTTCCCATTTTGCCATAGCCGATCAATGCGATATTCATAGATGAAGAATGTGTTAAGTTTTTTGTTTTAGAGCGGTGAAGGTAAGGATAGGCAATGAATCGCTAAAACTTCAGGGTAGCCAGTAATGCATGATTTAGGAAACATCACGCAGAGGGCGCAGAGGATATTCTCATTGTTGCTTCGGCTTGCTCTGTGAGCCCGGCGGTGTCTGCGTGAACTAAAACCTGGAAGTAAGCAAGGCCGGCTTTTTTTTCCCGATATTCAAAACAAGACTCAGGCCGCTTGTACCAGCCAATTCACTGTAGCAGGGTTTAATGTTGAAGGTGAGATCGGGGCTTACATCAAAAGATTTGAGATGAGCATCCACAGAAGCATCAACTACATTGAGTCCCCAAAAAATGAGAAAGAATACAACAGAATAATCGATGTATTGACGAAACTGATCACGGGCAGCCCTGATTGATTCGGGTGATATCTTTTTATATATCTCTTTTAAGTCGTTATAGCCGGTGGAATCAGTATTAGGGGCCGGTAAACTCGCCCTGTATCTTATTGTATAGGCTGAGCGGTATTCACGATAGGTTTTTATGTTATCGACAAAAATATAGCCCGTGATTCCAATGGCGCCATACACAATTGGCAACTTCCAGTATTTTTTGTTGTATATCTGTCCCCATCCTGGCAGAATAGCTGAGCGGATAGCCGCTTTACGGGGACTATAGACATTTACTTTTTTTAACTTCTTTCCGGACGCAGTGGAATCAATGGTAGCGGTAATAGTTTTTGAAGAATCCGCAGCTACCAGTATTTCCTTTTTTTGCGCAATAGAAACTATGGACAACATTGCCAGGCAAGTGAACAAAAGAAATATTTTCCCGGAAATTTTATTATTCCTCATGTTTCATTTCTTATTTCTCATTCCGGTTACCCAACATGGAAATCCATTTGTTCCAGTATTTTGGTGAGTTCATCCTGCGAATAATAGTCGATGATGATCTGACCGTTGCCATTGCGGCTGTGTTTTAATTTAACACGGGTGCTGAAATGAGAAGCTAAGTTATCTTCAATTTTCTGGTAGCCGGGGGGCAAAGAGCTTTTTGAAGTTTTTTTAACAGCGCCGCTTTGTTTATAGAGGTTGCGAACCAATTCTTCCGTTTGCCTTACCGACAATCCTTTTTCCTTAATTTCTTTGTATATGTATAACTGCTTATCAATGGTATCTACGTTGATAAGAGCCCTTGCATGACCCATGCTCAACTGCCCGCTGCGCACCGCCAGTTGAATATCCGGTGGTAATTTTAACAGACGGATAAAATTGGCCACGGTGCTCCTGTCTTTACCCATTCTTTCGGCCACTTGTTCCTGGGTATAGTCCAGTTCTTCCATCATCCGTTTATAGCTTAGCGCCACTTCCATCGCATTCAGATCCTCTCTTTGCAGGTTTTCCAGCAAAGCCAGTTCAAGCAATTCCGCATCATTGGCCTGTCGCATGTAGGCGGGGATATCTTTCAACCCGGCCATTTTAGCCGCCCGCCAGCGACGCTCACCAGAGATAAGCCGGTATTTCCCGGAAGGTAATTTTGAAACGGTGATCGGTTGAATGATATCATGAAGCTTAATCGAATCAGCCAGTTCTTTTAAAGACTGTTCATCAAAATCACGGCGCGGTTGTTTGGGATTGGGTTCTACCTGTTCAACAGGTATGCGACTAATACCGGTTACGTTTTCAACCACGGTTGATTTCAATGCACCCGTGCCGGTTTTGAGATCACTGTCTATGCCCTGCAAAAGGGAACGAATCCCTTTTCCGAGTGCTTCTTTATTTTGTTTGGGGGTCATCATTCCAATAAATCGTTTATTGTTGTGGTTTATGATTACTTAGTCATAAACGGGCTTTCAAATGTGCAGTTCAATAACCAGTGAGTGTTGACGATAGTACCGATCACTAATAGGAACCAACCATAGCTTATAAAGTCAGTATTCTTTCATCATTTTTAATCTTCGTCATATCGTTTTTTTGCAGCACTTCTTTCGCCAGGTTCAGGTAATTCATGGAACCCTTGCTGTTGGCATCATACAATATAACGGGTTTACCGACACTTGGGGCTTCAGCCAGCTTTGCATTCCGGTGTATGATGGTATTGAATACCATGTCCTCAAAATGGCGTCTTACTTCACTCACTACCTGGTTACACAGGCGCAATCTGCCGTCATACATAGTCATCAAAATTCCTTCAATGACTAACGCAGTATTAAGGCGGCTTTGTACAATTTTTATGGTATTCAACAATTTCCCCAATCCTTCCAATGCAAAGAATTCGCATTGTACAGGTACCACCACCGAATCCGATGCAGTTAGCGCATTAACTGTGATCAATCCTAATGAAGGGGAGCAGTCGATGATAATAAAATCATATTCACTGCGGACATCTTCCAGCAGATTTTTCATCACCATTTCCCGGTTGGGATAATTGATCATTTCTATTTCAGCGCCGACCAGGTCAATATGGGAGGGAAGCAAATCGAGGAAAGGTATATCGCTCTTCAGGATCACATCCCTGGCCTTGGCCTCATTTACCATGCAGTCATAGAGGCTTTGGGTGATATTATGAAGATCAAAACCCACGCCCGTAGTACTGTTGGCCTGCGGGTCGCCATCAACCAATAAAGTTTTAAATTCAAGGACAGCTAAACTGGCCGCCAGGTTAATCGCGGTCGTGGTTTTGCCCACACCTCCCTTTTGATTTGCTACACCTATTATTCTTGCCATCTCAGATCTCCTGCGGTTTTTTGAATTAATAATACTTAAGAACAGTTTATGGTAAAATTGTCGCCTATCCCTAAAACCGCAAAATTAAGTTTTGCCCATTCAAGCCTGCATATCCGGCAAAAATAGGTGTTCGGCAAACAATAGGCATATTTCCCGGTTATCTTTGTCATTCAAATTCAATTCATGCGTAATTCTCCCTTCTGGTGGATACTGATCGTGTTGATGATTTTGCTGGATATTTATGTATTCCAGGCAGTTAAAGTCATAGCCAACCCCGCGAGTTCCAGATTAAAGACTTTTATCTATGGCGGGTACTGGCTCATATCCGTGAGCGCCATAGTGGTTTTATTGATCCTGCCCTATCTCCACTTCGCCCACCAGGCTAAGATTTTACGTACCACCATTTTTGCTATTGTCCTCGGATTATTCTTCGCCAAGCTGATCGCGGCTATTTTCTTTTTGATAGATGATGTTCGCCGGGGTATCCAATGGGCTGCCGGCAAAATATTTTTTCAAAATACAGAAGGCGAGGGCTTGCAGCAGGGAGAAAGAATATCCCGTTCTATTTTTTTAAGCTGGGCGGGGATGCTGGCCGGGGGCGGATTATTTGCCACATTAATCCATGGTTTTGGAAATAAATATCAATACCAGGTAAAAAAAATTCCTCTTTCATTCAGCAATCTTCCGCCAGCCTTTAAAGGATTGAAGGTTGTTCATATCTCAGATATTCATTCCGGTAGTTTAACGGATAAAAAAGCCGTTTTAAAAGGTGTGGAAAAGATAATGAATGAGAAGCCGGATCTCATACTTTTTACCGGTGACCTCGTCAATAATACCTCTGATGAGATGGAAGACTTCATGGATGTGTTTAACCAGCTTAAAGCGCCGATGGGAGTTTACTCAACCTTGGGCAATCATGATTATGGTGATTATGCGCAATGGAAAACCGCTGAAGAAAAGGTCGCCAATCTTGAAAAATTGAAGCAGATACATGCTGAGTTGGGCTGGCGGCTGTTAATGAATGAACACGTAGTGCTGGAGAAAGGAACTGATAAGATAGCCTTGTTGGGTATTGAAAACTGGAGCGCCAAAGCAAGGTTTCCAAAATATGGAAATATGGCAAAAGCATATACTGGTTCTGATGCTTATCCGTTTAAGATATTAATGAGTCATGATCCATCGCATTGGGACGCAGAGGTACGCATCAAATATTCAGATGTCGACCTGATGCTTTCAGGGCATACGCATGGAATGCAGTTTGGAGTGGAATTACCTGGATTCAAATGGAGCCCTGTGCAATATGTGTATGAGCAGTGGGCGGGTTTGTATGAAAAGGAAGCTCAAAAACTTTATGTAAATAGAGGATATGGTTTTATCGGATACCCCGGAAGGGTAGGTATACTCCCGGAGATCACATTATTAGAGCTGAGTTGATTATTTAGAAGGCCGTGTAGTTAAACTTTTGCCGGCTATCGTGGTCATAAAAAAAGCAACCACCAACGGGTCAAAATATTTTGAATCATACCGAATGCCTAAACACCATCTTGTCACTGCCATATTTATTTCGCTAACTATTGCAGGGTTTTCACAAGTAACCCCCAAAGATACGCTGGCTGTTTCTTCAAAAGACGATTTATCGATTGATACAAGTTTTAATTATGATGAATTGCTGGATGATATGGGCCTGTTCCTGGATTCATTATTAGCGCCCCGTAGTTATTTTCTTGCCAGTGTTTCCGCAGGGAGTAATTATTTCAATTACTGGAGAAGAAATTTCACCAAACTTGAATCAATTAAAAAAAATCTCTATTCTCCTGTATTGGGATATTATCATAAATCAGGGCCGGGAATTACTGTTACCGGGAATATTACGGATGATGAAACGAGGCTTAACCTATACCAATTCGCCGTAAGCCCATCCTTTGATTTTATTCAAAATTCCAATTGGATCAGTGGCGTCTCTTATGTTCGTTATTTCACCAAAGATTCATTGCCCTTTTACACTTCTCCTTTGCAAAATGAATTCAATGCTTATTTTATCTGGAGAAAATCATGGGTGCAGCCCGGACTTACAGTGAGCTATGGTCATGGCAGCCGTTCAGACTTTAAAAAACGGGAGCGGTATATTCAATTTTTGAGACGAAGAAGGCGCGGGACTGTCATCAATACTACCAATACGAACGAAACGGTCGCCGATTTTTCCGCTACGGCTTCTGTACGCCATAGCTTTTATTGGATGCATGTTTTTGGCAAGAAGGATTATATAAAATTAACCCCACAGCTGGCTTTTTCCGCGGGTACGCAAAAGTTCGGTTTAAACAGAACCAGCAGCATTTATGCCGTTAATCTTCGCAATGCCGCCAACCTTTTATACAATACCGGCGATGTAAACGTGGATAATGAGTTGAAGTTTCAACCGCTTTCACTGTCGCTATATCTGCGCCCCGAGTATGATTTTGGAAAGTTTTTTATACAACCACAATTTATCCTCGATTATTATTTTCCAGCTGAAGACCTGAATGCCGTGTTCTCCCTGAATGTCGGTGTTATTTTTTAAGAACGCTGTTTATACTGCCACCTTCTTTTTGTTTTCAATAATTTTTTCCATTTCAATAGGGGTGAAATTAACATGAGTTGTCTGATTGATGTATCGTGTTAGGTTCAGGTCATCTTTTTATTCAGGAGACAGCCTGATAGTTAGCCAACATAAAACCTTTTATATTTTTTAACTATTAGCCGGTAAACTTTTAAAAGCAAGAAGAGTCTATCACTTTCCATGCTATCAGCATAGTTTTTTTAGATAATCTTCACATTGATGCGGCAATATTTATTTTGAAAGAATGTTTAAGCATCAGTAAACTTATTTAACAACACCGTGCGAACCGATGGCATTATCCTTGTAAATTTTTTAAAACAAAAAAACAAAGTATATGAAAGCTAAATTTTTGCTCCCGCTATTCGCAGCCCTGTTTTTTTCATCAGCGTTAATGGCGCAGTTTCACATCGGAATCAAAGGCGGTACCAACATCACTAAAATAGATGGAGTTTCATTTAAAGACAAATTCACCTATGGGTATCATATAGGAGGATTCGCCGAAATAGGTCTTGGAGGGAAATTCGCAATACAACCTGAAGTATTATTCAACCAGTATTCAACAACACTGGATAGTAATTACAATCACGTTTACGATGACATATTTACTTCAGGTCAGCGGGATGTTAAATTGAATTACCTGTCCGTTCCTATTTTACTTAATTATAAACTGATCGGCAATTTTCTTTCATTGCAGGCCGGCCCCCAGTTTAGCATATTGATGAAACAGGATAAGAATTTATTGCAAAATGGTGCTGATGCATTTAAAAAGGGAGATTTTTCTATGCTCGGCGGTGTTCAATTGAAGTTGAGTGCTATTCGTATCACCGGCCGCTATGCTATCGGGCTTAATGACATAAGCGATTTAGACAATCACGATAAGTGGAAAAGCCAGGGATTCCAGCTATCATTTGGTCTGGCACTTTAAAAATGGGTTTTCATAAATACGGCCCTCCTGTCTTATGACGGGAGGGCTTTTTTGTACTGCTTTGGCAGTTTTTTTCCGGCGGCACGAAACTTGACAACTACACTATCCTGGTGTACATTTAACCCCGCCCAGGCGGAATGACATATTGTCTAAAGAAGAATTGATTATGGCTTTTGAAAAATTTTTGTTGCGACCGGAAGATGAAATGGATTTTATGCCCATCATACCCTTGAATGAAACGGATCAGGATGATGCGAATGGTATTGAGATTCCCGACGAAATTGCCCTTTTACCCTTAAGAAATACCGTCCTTTTTCCAGGAGTTGTTCTGCCCATTACGGTGGGGCGGGATAAAAGCATTAAGGCGGTAAATGATGCTTACAAAGGCGACAAATTGATAGGCGTAGTGGCGCAAAAAGACAGTTCGGTTGAAGACCCAACTGTAAAAGACCTGGAAAATGTTGGCACCGTAGCTAAAATAGTGAAGCAGATCAAGATGCCGGATGGGGGCACTACCATTATTATACAGGGTAAAAGCCGGTTTGCCATTGAATCAATTGTTGGGGAAGACCCTTATTTCAAAGCCAAGATCCGCAAACTGGAGGAAGATGAATTGCCCAAAGATGGCGACTTTGAAGCCTACATAGCGAATATTAAGGACCTGGCAACGGAGATTATCCAGCTTTCCCCGAATCTTCCTACCGAAGCTTCTATTATTTTACGCAATATCGAAAACCCATCCTTCCTGATCCATTTTGTATCCAGCAACCTGAATACAGATATCAGGGAAAAACAGAAATTGCTTCAACTGGATAATATCCGGGAAAGGGCCGATCTGCTGATGCAATTGCTGCAAAAAGAACTGCAGTTCGCTGAATTAAAAAATAAGGTAACCACAAAAACGAGGACGGAATTAGATAAACAACAACGTGAATACTTTCTACAGCAGCAACTGAAAAGTATAAAAGATGAACTGGGAGGCGATACGAATGCACAGGAAGTAAAAGAAATGCAGAAAAAAGCGGAAGCCATGAAATGGCCTGCCGCGGCCAAAGAAATGTTCAGGAAAGGCGCGGAGAAATTAGAAAGAATGCATCCGAGCACACCCGATTATTCAGTAGTATATAATCACCTTGACCTGATGCTTGAATTGCCCTGGGAAACCTATACCGAAGATCATTATGACCTGAAGAAAGGGAAGAAGACACTGGACGATGATCATTACGGAATGCATAAGATCAAGGAAAGAATACTCGAATACTTAGCAGTATTGAAATTAAAGGGTGATATGAAGAGCCCGATCCTTTGTTTTATCGGTCCTCCCGGTATTGGTAAGACGTCTCTTGGCAAAAGCATTGCCAACGCGATCGGCAGAAAATATGTGAGATTGAGCCTGGGCGGATTACATGATGAAAGCGAAATAAGAGGCCATCGCAAAACCTATATCGGCGCCATGCCGGGAAGGATACTGCAGTCATTGCGCAAAGTAAAATCATCCAACCCGGTGATCATACTGGATGAAATAGATAAAGTAGGGAATGATCACCGCGGCGATCCCAGCAGCGCTTTATTGGAAGTATTGGATCCGGAACAGAATAATACATTTTATGATAACTATCTTGAAATGGAGTATGACCTGAGTAAAGTATTATTTATCGCTACAGCTAATAATCTCCAGAATATTCAACCAGCTTTAAGGGACAGGTTGGAAATTATTGATTTAAGCGGTTATGCGGTAGAGGAGAAACTTGAAATCGCCAAACGACATTTATTTCCCAAACAAAAGGAATTGCATGGTTTAAAGAATAGCAATTTTAAGATCAGTGATAAAGTGCTGCAAAAGCTTATACAGGATCACACCAGGGAAAGCGGCGTCCGTGAATTGGACAGGCAACTGGCTTCGATCATGCGGTACCAGGCGAAGGAGCTGGCCATGAAAGGAAAATTGAAAGCTACTGTAACGGCGGATGATTTGGAAAAGATCATCGGCAAACCGAGGTATAGTAATGAAATATATAAGATAGCTAATATGGCGGGTGTAGCCGTTGGTCTTGCCTGGACTTATGTGGGCGGTGAAATACTTTTTATTGAAACCAGTATCAGTGACGGAAAGGGTGAATTGAAGCTAACCGGCAACCTCGGCAATGTAATGAAAGAAAGTGCGAGTACGGCTTTGACTTATTTACAATCTAATGCAAGCAGATACGGTATCGATCATAAGGTATTTGATAAAAAGAATATTCATATTCATATACCCGAAGGCGCCGTACCGAAAGACGGGCCCAGCGCTGGTGTTACCATGATGACAGCCATCACTTCAGCATTGACAGGCAGGAGAGTGAAGCCGTTCTTAGCTATGACCGGGGAGATTACATTACGTGGACAGGTATTACCGGTAGGAGGCATTAAAGAAAAAGTGCTGGCGGCGAAAAGAGCCGGACTGAAAGAGATCATTCTTTGCTGGCAGAATGAAAAAGATGTGCAGGAAATTGAATCCAATTTTATAAAGGGAATTAAGTTTCATTATGTAAAAACAATGAACCAGGTGCTGGAACTCGCATTGGTTTAAAGGAGTCTTATTGACCAGTTTCTAAGTAATGCCCAATGCCCAATGTTCAATGCTCATTTTTTAACGCTTAAGAAGCGCTGAGTTTTACAAGGTCCTATCTTCGCAGGGCTTTGAGGTTATTATTTATCATATCCGTTTTATTTCTCGTAGTCGAACTGCCCGCGCAAACTATAGGAGGCAATACCGTTTTTAATTTTTTAAAGCTTCCTGTAACGCCGCAATTAACGGCTCTGGGCGGCGTAAATACTTCGCAAATCTCAAATGATATTGGTTTAGCATTTAATAACCCGGCTTTACTTCGCCAGGAAATGCATACGCAAATGAATGCTGTTTTTAATTCGCTGTATAGCGGTATCCATTCTTATAATTTATCATTCGGATATCATCATAAAAAGATCAGCACGATTTTTTTATGGGGGCTTAACTATCTTGATTACGGAAGCCTTCAACAAACAGACGCATCGGGTAACCTGCTGGGTCAGTTCCGTCCAACAGATTGGGTAATGCAGGTATCAGCATCAAAGAGTTATTTAGAAAAGTGGAATTATGGTGCTACGGTAAAATTTATCAATTCAAATTATGGGCAATACCGTTCTAACGGTATTGCGGTGGATGTTGGCGTTTTATATCATGATACAGCCACGCTTTTTTCGGCATCTTTGGTAGCAAAGAATATGGGAACACAATTAAAAAAGTATGATGGCACTGAGCCGGATGACCTTCCCTTTGATCTGCAGATTGGTGTTACCAAGCGGTTAGAAAATTCTCCTTTTAGTTTCTCCTTCACCGCGCATCATCTGCACCGGTTTGATATCCGTTACAACGACACAGGGTTTAATGCCGATAATGATTTCAAAAATGACAGCACCAAAAAATTCACTTTTGATAAACTGTTCCGGCATTTTGTGTTAGCTACCACTGTTTACCTCGGAGATAAGGTAGAAGTGACTGCCGGTTATAATTATTTACGAAGAAAGGAATTGAATATAGAGAATGCGGCCAATGGGCTTACCGGCTTTTCTCTTGGCGTAGCTTTGCTGCTCAACAAACTGCAAATACGCTATGCCCGTTCTCACTACCAGAATAATACGGCCTATAACCAGTTTGGGCTTAATATTACATTGAATCAGTATTTTGGTTTGGGAAAATTCGGTGAACGAATCGGTTGGTAAAAAGAATAGATGAAGGAACTATGAGAAATCTCCGACGGAATATTTATAGTTTACTTTCCAATAAGAAAGCAGCTGTCTTTATTATTCCTTTTTGCATTATCTCCAAATCAGTACTGATCTTTTTCTACTCCTATATTGGCAAGGATAAAATTTATAGCCTGTCGGCCAGCTATAACCTTCTGCACGGAAAAGGATGGACGAATAGTTTTTATTACCTGGATAATCTGAATAAGGAAGTTTTGTTACCTTTTTGTTACTGGCCACCCGGCTATGGGTTGCTGATGTCGCCTTTTCAAAAAATATTCGGGCAAAATATTTTCCTGGGCACCACTATTTTTGAAGTCATTTGTTTTATCATCTTCATACTGCTATGCAGGGTTATTTTAAAAACTCAGCAGTTACCTGTTGGCTGGCTAAATATTTCGACTATCCTGCTAAGTTTTTTTTCACATGAATTTATTGAAACATCCCTGGGGACTGATCTGCCAGCACTATGTTTTGTACTTGGTTTTTTCTATTGCTGTATCCGGGTATGGGATAGTAAACGGCATAGGAAAATTATTAAACATAGCATCATAGCCGGGCTTTGTCTTTTTTTCGCCGGGTTTATACGGTATATGTATGTGCCGGTTTGTTTATTTATCGCGGTGTTATTGATTATCTTAAGTTATTGGAAAAGGAACAAGGAAGCGCAAAAAGGTTATTGGATATCTTTTGCAATTTGTCTCCTTCTTATGATGGCTGCCATGATCTTCCAGGATATGGCTTGCGGAAGCCCCTTTTATACCGGGATTGATAAAAAGGGGATTTTTATTGACAATCTCAGCTATTGGTATCCTTCTGCTATTGCTGCTTTTGTAAATATTAATCTCGTTGCTGTTCAATTGGGGAAAAACTCATCTATAACTTACCTGGCATGGCAACAACTATTTAGCTGGATAAATCTTCTTCTTTATTTGCTGATTGTAATTGCAGCCAGTAAATATTTTTATCCATATAGGAAGAGAGCCGATGCTGGCTTTCCTGTATTTTCCTTTATTGGGTTTGTTTTGTCCGCAGCTATTATCGGGGAGTTAGCTATTTTAAGTCTTACGCATTTTGTAAAGCCTACTTCCGGAGGGGTGTGGACTTTTATAGTGGAAGGAAGATACCAGGCTTTCCCGGTTGTTTTCCTGCAATTGTTTTTTTTAACAAAGGTGGCGAAAGCGGGCAGCTTATTAAAATTCAAACCGTCTTCATCTTTTATTATTTCATTTTTATTTGTTCTTTTTCTATTGAATTTCATTCACCAGGTTTATTATACAGCAAAAGTGGCAGGGAATTACCGGAGCATGAAGAATGGGGCTGTAAGAGAACAGGATTATGCGTTCTTTGAATCTCTTCTTAAAAGCACCATAAAAGACAACCCGGAGAAAGATATACTGGTAGCTTCGTCTGATAGGTATTACCCGTTGTTGGCTTCCATGCTAAATAAAAAAGGTATTGCCTGCGAAGATAAATTAAACAATAATATACCAGCTGTCAGTAAGCCATCCATTTTATTTACAGTTATTTTTGATACTGAGTCGGATAAGTATGCAAACTACCTGTCAAATAGTGGTGTGAAGCTTGTGACAGAAGTAGCGGGGACTAAAATATATAAGCAAATACTTAACCCCTGAATCCATTCAATAAACCGATGTCAAGCGAAGAGTACTATAAAGAAACTTTTATCATTATCCCGGCTTACAATGAAAAGGCAGCCATTAGTAAGGTGCTGGGAGATTTATCAGCGTTGGGTTGCGTTATTATTGTAGTCGATGATGGATCACTGGAGGATATAAAGGAAGAAGTCAGAAAGTATAAGGAGGTTGTCTATTTAAGACATAAAGTCAATCTTGGCCAGGGAGCCGCCTTGCAAACCGGAATTGATTTTGCGATAAAGCAGGCGGCCAAATATATCGTGAGCTTTGATGCGGATGGACAGCATAGCGCGGCGGATATTCCGGAAATTCTCAGCCCAGTTTTTAGCGGCGAAGCGGACATAGTACTGGCATCGCGTTTTTTAGTTAAAGGGAAACACAATGCGTCGATGATTAAAAAAATAGTGTTGAAAGGAGGGAGGTGGGTGAATTATTTTTTTACCGGTTTATATCTTTCCGATGCGCATAATGGACTAAGAGCCATGAACCGGTTAGCCGCCATCACTATCCGGATCAGCGAAAACCGGATGGCGCATGCCACGGAGATAACTGCGCAAATAAAAAAGCATAAACTCCGGTATAAAGAAGTAGCGGCCAATGTTATTTACACTCCATATTCAAGGCAAAAAGGCCAGTCTTCCTTAAATAGCCTGAAGATATTTTTTGATTTAGTTTTACAAAAATTGTTCAGATGAATGGCATACAGATCTTATTGATCACCGGGGTCATCCTGGTAGCGGTTTATTTCTTTGTACGGTTGCACAATTCCATATTAGATATTTTGCTATTGCTTGCCATGGTAAGTGGCGCGTTGGTTTTCATTTTTTTCCCCAATGCCAGCAACAGGATCGCTCATAAACTTGGCGTAGGCAGGGGCGCCGACCTTGTTTTTTATCTGAGCATTGTTATCTTTTGGTTCGTAATACTTAAGTTGTATGTCCGCATCCGGAAACTAGAGAAGATCGTTACGGATGTGGTAAGAAAAGATGCCTTAAGTGAGGCGGGGAAAATTTCTTCTACTGATTATTAAGGTCAGTCCCCACCGCCACAACCACCGCAGCCACTGCCGCAACCACCGCCTCCATCACTACCGCAGCCTGAACTTCCGCAGCCACCTGAAGAACCGCTGTTGGCATTAGCTCCATACCTGTTGAATGTATTATTCAGTTGCGAATAACCAGCTATAGCGGGAATGTATGCCAGCCCCATAAAGACAAATGAACTGACGGTGGATGCTGATTGATACTCAGCTACGCCGCCTTTTTTATAACTGTCCTGGAATACTTGCTGCACAATACTTTTACCCGAAGAAACGGAAACAGCAATCAATGATATAAATAAATACACAAAGCATAAGGCGAAAAGATAGGAAACGGGTTTATCATTATAGAAACCCTGGAACATACGGGCTACTCCTATAATAAGAACAGATGAAGTTATAACTATTGGCCAGCGATCCTTTACCGAAATTGATTTATACAAATCAGCGAGTCCCGCATGATAAGTAGAAGCGTCATCATAATAATTTGAAAGAGATGTATAGTGAATTGTTTCCCCGTCCCTGACATTGCGGAGAAGATAAATCAGTAAAGGATTTTTTTCAGTAATCAAATATTTATAATTTGAAACAGTAAAAGCGAACAAACCTTTTCGCTTTGGTTCCAGAATTTTTCTTTCAGCAAGATCCACTATTGCCGCACGTAAGGATCTTTCGCGACCGTACAGAAATCTTGCTAATTGATAAATATCAGCGTCCCCGGGATACAATTCAGCTATCAGCTCCTCTACTTCCATTTTCTTTTTTGACCGTATCAGCCATAGATAAATAATACCCGCGACAATTAAACAGGAAAAAAAGACAAGGAATTGAGGGCCTGCCAATTGGTAAGGAATGATTTTGCCGTACAGGATTGCAATAATAATAAATGGGAAGAATAAAATATACAGATACTTCCTGTACCATGCGAAATAATCCGTGACAATTTTATCTTTCAGCCCCGCCTGTACAGGTGTTTGAAATTCCTCTATCCAAATATCGGTCGGCGCCTCTTCTTTAAAAATCTCTTTATAAGCATTCAGCGTATCAATATACCATTGTACATACTTATCCCTTTCCTCAGGTCCGCCTTTTGAGGGAAAATGATGTATCTCTTTTCCTAAGATATCTTTGCAAAGTTGTTTCCAGTAACTATGTGTGTATGTCAGGTGGAGATGCCACGCTTCGTCAATGGGCTTTGAAGGAGCCGCCCCTTGCGGGAGAATATAACAAAGGAAGATGAATTTTTTATACTCCTCAATTACTTTTGAAGCATATTCTTTAGACCAGCCATTATGATGAGCAAGTTTGTCTGAGTATTTGACATTCGCTAACGGATCATCCATCGCAAAATCACGTATCCGCTCCCATATTAACTTGCTGTCACTACTTAATTGCATTCAAAAAACTTTATCAAAATTATAAAGTTTAGCCAGATTTTTTTATTAATTAATTGTAAACAAACTATTCCTCCAATAGCACTTTGGTTTTTCCGACTCTCAGTTTATATCCTACTCCAATTTTCAATGCATAATTTTCTTTCTCATGACTGACAGCAAAACCAAAGCAAACAGGGTAAGCATATTCTTTGACTATATCATTGATTAGTTCATAAACAGTTTTTCCGAAAGGACGTTCGGTGTCCTTCATATCTGTAAAACCACCAATGATCAATCCGGCCAGTTTGGATAGTTTGCCACTTCGTTTCAACTGGTAAAACATCCGGTCAACGGTGTAGAGATATTCGCCGACGTCTTCAATAAATAATATTCTTCCTTTTGTTTTCAAATCAGAATCAGTACCTACTACATTCGCCAGCAAAGCAAGATTACCCCCAACCAGTTCACCGATCGCTTCACCTGTTCTGTTCAATTCATGTGGTTCGCATGTATATTTCGCCCATTTGCCTTCTAACGCAGTTCTTAGTGATTGTACATAACGATTGATATAGCCTGCGTCATTAAAAGCTCCGGCCATTGGTGCATGCAGGGAGGATATATAATAATTGGAATAAAGATGGGCATGCAGAACAGTGATATCACTGAAACCGATTATCCATTTGGGTTCTTTTTTAAATTTCTTAAAATTAACATGGTCGATGATCCGGCTCATTCCATAACCTCCCCTTGCACAAAGAACAGCCTGCACCTCATCATCATCCAGCATTTGCTGAAAGTCATTTAATCTTTCTTCATCTGTTCCTGAAAAATAGTTGATTGAATCACTTCCAACTGTTTTACCCACTTTTACTTTGTAACCCCATTCATCCTGCAATACACGGATGCACTCAGCTACTTTTTCATTGGTCATATAGCCGGCAGGGCATACGAGCCCGATCGTATCGCCTTTTTTTAAATATGGTGGAGTTTTAATCATTTAATAAATCTTTATGCCACGAATTACATGCATTTCCACGAATACTGTTCATAAATTTTCATCAACGACTTCGTGATACTGCCGGGGATCAATCACGGTCATTACCCATTGATAGTTTTTAAAAATTTTGGCGCCGTTCTTTTCTTTGATGCCTGTTCATACGCATAAGCGATGGTCAGCAATTCACCTTCTTTATAAGCCCCTGCAATAAAAGAAAGCCCTACCGGTAATTCATGTACCGTACCCATCGGAACCGTGATATGCGGATAACCAGCCATAGCGGCAGGTGGGCAAAAATAGAACCCGGTTCCATAATCTCCGTTTACAAGATCGATACAATTAGCGGGTCCGATACTGATAGCGGCTATGGCATCCAGCTTTTGCTCACTCATCATATCATCAATTATTTTTCTTGAGCCCAATGTCTTCTTTAAGGCATCAACATATTCTTTGTTATCCAGCCCGTCTTTTTTATCGCTGACTTCCAAAGTTTCCTGTTTAAAAAAAGGCATCGCCTTCGGCTCATTATTTTTATTGAAAGCAATAACATCGGCTAATGTTTTCACACTGGCATTGGCGCCGGTGAGGTAACGGTTAAGGCCATCTTTGAATTCATACTGCATGATGGTGAATTCCGCATCACCCAGCTCACGGGTCTTTTTTAATAATTCCACCTCAACGATCGTTGCTCCCTTTGTTTTCAATAATTCTATGGCCTGGTTATAAACCGCCACCACCCCTTCATGGCCTTCGAGGAATGATTTTTCTACACCAATTCTTTTTCCCTGTAAACCGTTGCCGTCAAGAAACTGCATATAGTCTTTCTGAACCTTGCCATCGCTTTCTTTCGTTACTGGGTCAGCTTCATCAATGCCGGTTAAGGCTGCTAATAATATAGCTGCATCTTTTACGGTACGGGTCATCGGGCCTGCCGTGTCCTGTGTTTTAGATATGGGAATGATACCGGAACGACTCAATAAACCGACCGTTGGTTTAATACCCACGATACCGTTAAATGAAGACGGAGCGATAACAGATCCATCTGTTTCTGTTCCGATGGCTACAGCGCAAAGATTAGCCGCCACCGCGGAACCAGATCCCGAACTTGATCCACATGGATTTCTATCCAGCACGCATGGATTTTTCGTTTGACCACCGCGGCTGCTCCATCCGCTTGATGAACGGCTTGATCTGAAATTCGCCCATTCACTCAGGTTGGTCTTTCCTAACAATACCGCACCTGCTTCTCTTAATTGTTTTATGATAAAAGCATCTTTGGCCGCTTTGTGTCCTTGCAAAGCCAGTGAACCCGCAGTGGTCATCATTTTATCACCGGTATCAATATTATCTTTTATTAAAACCGGTATGCCGTGCATCGGCCCGCGAACTTTTCCCTCCTTTCTTTCTTTGTCCATACTTTCAGCGATGCTGATGGCATCGGGGTTGATTTCAATCACGGCATTCAATGCAGG
Organism: Chitinophagaceae bacterium; assembly: GCA_040007815.1. Classification (GTDB taxonomy): domain Bacteria; phylum Bacteroidota; class Bacteroidia; order Chitinophagales; family Chitinophagaceae; genus Terrimonas_B. Next base: position 94,461 of record JBDTUH010000017.1, on the reverse strand, counting down.
CCCTTTTTTATCTATGGCATCAATTCTTTTTAAATATAATTCCGTAAGTGATTTAGATGTATAAGTGCCGCTTTGCATTTTTTGCTGCAATTCATCAATCGTGATTTCATTCAATTCAAACTCATCGGTAAACTGGTCGTTTTTGTTATCATTTGTTTCTTTCTTTGGTTCATTGGCCGTTTGCTGACAGGAAGCAAGTCCTAATGATGTAATAGCGATGCCCGTTACGGAGCCTTTCTTAATAAAATTTCTTCTGTTCATCATGATAATTCGGTTAAAGTGCATTGCTGCGGTTGTACAATTAATTTATGTTTTACCCCACATTTCAAAGCGAAATTATTTTTCTGATGCCCGACAGGAAAATCAAAGCAAACGGGATAGTCATACTGTTTCACTTTTTCCAAAACTACTTCTTCCAGTGTTTTACCGAATTCTTCTCCCGCATCATCCTTTTTTACTTTAAAGCCACCAATGACTAAACCAGCCAGTTGAGAAAGCTTCCCACTCCGTTTCAGATTCCAGAACATGCGGTCAACGCTGTACATATATTCACCGGTATCTTCTACAAATAGTATTTTGTCAGCTGTATTAATATCGGATTTGGAAGCAGCCAGGGATTCAATTGTTTTTATATTTCCACCAGTCAGCATACCGGTAACTACGCCAATCCTGTTTTTATCGTTAGGTATAATGGTATATTTCATTTCTTCACCACTCAATGCCTTTCGAATGGAAAGAATTGTCTCGGCCTGTATGGGTTCAGCCCTGGTCCAATCGTCCGGGAAACTATTGCACATTTTAGAATGTATGGAAGCGATCCCCAGGTTGCGGTTGATATGCGAATGAAAGACGGTAATATCGCTAAACCCGATCACCCATTTGGGATGGGTTTTGAAATGATCCCATTTCAGTTTATCAATAATACGGATAGCGCCATACCCACCTCTTGCACACATAATGGCTTTAATGGTTTTATCATCCAGCATGTTTTGAAAATCCCTGGCACGTTCATCATCCGTTCCCCCAAAAGTAAAATCTCTTTTACCAACGGCATTTCCAATTTTTACTCTATATCCCCAATTTTCAATAAGATGTATGGAAGGTTGAATTTCTTCCAAAGAAATGTACCCGGCAGGTGATGTAATGCCAACATAATCGCCTTTTCTTAGATACGGTGGAATTAAGGGGAAAACGTCGTTTCTGCTATTGTAGTTATCAGTAGTGTTTATTATCTTTTCTGTCAAAGGAGTTAAAACAGCCCCGGCGAATAAAGAAGCCGATGAGCTAAAAAAGTCTTTTCGCTTCATTATTTAAAGTTATTGGAAATAGCCGAAAAGTTTTGAACTGCTAACGTTTCATTGCTAATCATTTTTATTTATAGCAGTGACCAGGTTGATAAATTTTGTTTTGTACGCTTGCCAAACTATAATTGATCATTTTTTTAAAGGTTTTTTATCCTGGAAAAGATGATCTGAAAAACCTTTGCTAACGATTGCTAAAACGACCCATATGAATAAAACAGATTTCCTTGCCAACCTTCATGAAGTGGGATTAAAAGATCTTGACATGGTAGGTGGAAAAAACGCCTCCCTTGGCGAGATGCTGCAAAATCTTACGAAACTCGGCATTCAAATTCCCGGGGGCTTTATCATTACTGTAGCCGCCTACCAAACTTTCATCCGCGAAAACAAGCTCGATGAAACAATTCATTCCATCATTAACGGGATCAATTTTGATGACATTGAATCCTTGAGAAGGGGTGGGTTGCACGTGCGTCAATTGATCAAAAACTCCAAGTTCCCGCAGGAGTTAAGTAAAATAATCATTGCGAAATATTATGAACTCTCAAAAATTTATGACCAGGAGGAGACCGATGTAGCCGTTCGTTCCTCTGCCACTGCCGAAGATCTTCCGGACGCCTCCTTTGCAGGACAACAGGAGACTTACCTGAATGTCCGTGGACCGGCTTCATTGATCAATTCGGTACGTAACTGTTTCGCTTCTTTATTTACAGACCGGGCTATCAGCTACCGTCATAGTTTTGGATACGATCATTTCTCCATTGGCCTTTCTGTTTGTATCCAGAAGATGGTTCGCTCGGATCTGGGATCTTCCGGCGTTGCTTTTTCATTGGATACAGAAAGTGGTTTCAAGGATGTCGTTGTCATCAACGCATCATACGGTTTGGGTGAGATGATCGTACAGGGTTCTGTTTCGCCTGACGAATACATTGTTTTCAAACCCACTTTGCAAAAAGGTTTCAGCAGTATCATTGAGAAAAAATTAGGGATAAAAGACAAGATGATGGTGTATGGAGATAACCCTGACGAAAGAGTTCAGATCATACAAGTGGAAAGACCATTGCAGCAACGCTATTGTTTAAAAGATGACCGCATATTGCAGCTGTCCAAATGGGTAACGCAAATTGAAGCATACTATACTCAACTAAAAGGTCATTGGTGCCCGATGGATGTTGAGTGGGCGGTGGATGGTTTAAGCAAAGAACTGTTCATTGTACAGGCAAGACCTGAAACCATACACTCTCAAAAAGATTTTTCAAAAATTACGGAGTATATCATGGATGATGCGTCCCCACGCAAAACCTTATTTAAAGGTATTGCCGTAGGCGATAAGATCGGTGGTGGGAAGGCTTCTATTTTATTTTCATTGGATAAAAGGGTTACAGAAGGTCACGAATTCCAGGCCGGGGATGTGCTGGTAACGGATATGACAGATCCCGACTGGGAACCTATTATGAAAAAGGCATCGGCCATTATTACGAATAAAGGAGGCCGTACCTGTCATGCAGCTATTGTTGCAAGGGAATTGGGTGTACCCGCCATTGTTGGCTGTGGTAATGCGACTGAAATTTTGAACAGTGGCCAGGTAATAACCGCTTCCTGCGGTGAGGGAGACGAAGGGATTGTTTATGAAGGTCTGATACCTTTCAAAAAAATAGAGACCGATTTAAAGGATCTGCCCAAATTGAAAACTCCCATTATGCTGAATGTGGCGTCACCCAGCATGGCATTCCGCTTTTCGCATTTGCCCAATGCCGGTGTTGGCCTTGCGAGGGAAGAGTTTATCATTAATAATTATATCCAGGCGCACCCAATGGCATTGCTTAAACACAAGCAACTGAATGATCCCGAACTAAGCGCCACTATCAGGACAATGATCCGTGGTTTTGATAATGAAGAAGATTTTTTTATTAAACGTCTTAGTTATGGTATTGCAAAAATCGCCGCTGCGTTTTATCCTAACAAAGTAATTGTAAGGTTCAGCGATTTTAAAAGCAACGAATATTACAACCTGCTCGGTGGAAAACATTTTGAACCACATGAAGAAAACCCGATGATCGGTTGGAGGGGCGCCAGCCGCTATTACTCTGATAAATATAAAGAAGCATTTGGATTAGAATGTAAAGCGATCAGAAGAGTAAGAGAAGAAATGGGATTAAGCAATGTGGTCGTTATGGTTCCATTTTGCAGAACCGTAGAAGAGCTATTAAAAGTACAGGTGGTGATGAAAGAATATGGACTGGAACGTGGTAAAGAAGGGTTAGAACTGTTTCTAATGGCCGAAATACCTTCCAATATTTTAATGGCCGACGAGTTCTCTAAACATATCGACGGATTTTCCATTGGTTCCAACGATCTCACGCAACTAACACTCGGTCTGGACCGTGATTCCTCATTGGTGGCACACCTGTATGATGAGCGAAATCCCGCGGTAAAAGCGATGCTGAAGATGCTGATCGATACGGCTAAAAAGAATAAAGTAAAAGTGGGTATCTGCGGACAGGGACCTTCTGATTTTCCTGATTTCGCTCAGTTCCTGGTGGACCTCGGCATCGACAGCATTTCTGTAACGCCTGATTCGTTGGTAAAAACAGTCAAAGCGATTTATGAAGTAGAAAAAAAATAAAACTTAAGTGGTTTCGCCTACAAATAAACCTCTTTCGTCGCAACATTTATCCTATTAGTTCTGCGCGACTGTTTTAGTCATTACCTTGCCTGCATGGTTTTGACATGGTATCAAAAAAAATGGGTAACGGTTCTGTTGCATGTGTCGGCATGGGTATTGCTCTTTTCACTTCCCTATTTATTACGGCCTTCTATTAACGAAGGCCGGCCGGCTGGTCAGCCAGCCGAACCAGCGCTGCTGCATTTGCGGTATGTGATTAATAACCTTGTTTACGTCTGTTTTTTTTACCTGAATGCTTTATGGCTGATTCCCCGCTTTATCTACAAAAGAAAATATAAGCAATGGGCTGCAATCGTTCTTGTCTGCTATTTAATCATACTATTTATTACCTGGCTCAATTCATTGTTGCTATCTATACAGGGTCCGAAGTTTAATTTGAGCGGGCATATCCTGTTCAATTTTTTCTTTTTTCTATTTTTCCTTGCCGGCAGTACAGCTTATCGTATGATCAAAGACAGGGCCCGGGCCGACAGGATAGGCCGTGAAAAAGAAAACGAAAATCTCAAAACGGAATTATCATTGCTCCGTTCACAGGCCAGCCCGCATTTTATGTTCAACGTATTAAACAATATGGTAGCACTGGCCAGGAAAAAATCAGACCTGCTGGAACCATCACTGTTGAAATTTTCTTCACTGATGCGGTATATGCTGTATGAAGCGGATGAAGAAAAAGTGCCGCTGGAAAAAGAAATTGAATACCTGCAGAGTTATATCGATCTGCAGCAGCAAAGGTTTGGCAAAAACGTACAGGTGACCGTAGACCTCCAGAAGCCCAGTACTAATTATGAAATTGAACCCATGCTCCTCATTCCCTTTGTGGAAAATGCCTTTAAACATGGAACCGGATTGATAGAAGGCGCCATGATAAAAGTTCAACTCAGCATTGAAGACAACAAACTTAATTTCTATGTGCAGAATAAATACGACCCGTCTTCTACGGAAGTAAAAGACAAAACTTCCGGGATCGGCCTCGCTAACGTAAAAAGAAGATTAAATTTATTATACGGTAACAGACATAGCCTGCTTATCGCCCAAAAAGATAATTGGTTTACGGTTTCCCTTCAATTAAATTAAAATCGATGCTCCGTTGTATTGCGATTGATGATGAACCGCTGGCTCTGGAACTGCTGGAAGATAATATCAGCAAAGTGCCCTACCTGCAGTTGGCGGCAACCTGTAACAATGCCATGGAAGCGATCAAAGTATTGCAGGAAAAAACTGTTGATCTGATTTTTCTCGATATACAAATGCCGGGTCTTACCGGGTTGCAGTTTATTCAAAGCCTGAAGGAAAGACCAATGATCATTCTGATCACCGCCTATGAAAAATTCGCCCTGGAAGGTTTTAATCACGATGTAGTGGATTACCTGGTTAAGCCGGTTTCGCTGGAAAGATTTATCAAAGCTTGTAATAAGGCCTGGGAGCTTCACCAGTTAAAGACAAAACCAAAGGAACCAACTGTTGACAAACCGCCCGATTATATTTTCGTAAACGTCGACTATAGCCTGTTTAAAGTAGTCATTGATGACATTATGTGGATTGAAGCATTGAAAGATTACATCAAAATACATCTTAAAAGTTCTTCCAAACCGGTTATCACGAGAATGACGATGAAAGCAGTGGAAGAGTTATTGCCGGCCAACATGTTTATCCGTGTACACAAGTCTTATATCGCTGCTATGAATTTTATTACGGCCATCCGGAAAAGTTCTGTTATGATCGGCGCTATGGAATTACCGGTAAGTGACACTTACCAGGAGGCACTGATGAAGCTGACACGAAAATAGAGATATTGGAACAGGGTAACCTATAAGCTGTCTCTCGTCTGTCTCCTCTTTCGACGCAACTTTTACACCACTCATCGCATTTTTTGCCGGAATAATCGTTCGATCAAATAGATTTATGCCTGCTTTTGAAAATAAAATATAATTTCATTGAAATAACTCCTTTTATCATTAACCAGTAAAATCACTTTTTGAAATGAAAAAAATACACTCTCTTCTGCTTGCGATGACGATATTGTGTGCTTCCGCCCTGCAGGCGCAAACCGTTGATGAAATTATCGCTAAGCATATTGAAGCCATTGGTGGTAAAGAAAAACTCAGCCTGGTTAAATCAATTTATTCGGAAAACACGATGGAGGTAATGGGCAACCAGGCTCCCGTGGCGGAATACACGCTGGAGGGGAAGGGCTTTAAAAGCGAGACGGAATTTAATGGCAGTAAAATTATCACCTGCTTTAATGATAGGGCAGGATGGTCCATAAACCCGATGGCCGGAGGCACTGACGCGCAACCAATGCCCGAGGAAATATATAAAGCAGGCAAGAGCCAGATCTATGTTGGCGGCGCTTTACTGGACTATGCGGCGAAAGGTAACACCGTTGAGCTTTTAGGAAAAGAAGATAATAATTATAAAATAAAAGTGACCAACGGAACTTCCGAATCGACCTATTTTATTGACGCGGCCACCTATTACCTTGTAAAAAAAGTTACAAAAGGCGAAATGATGGGTCAACCCGTAGAAGTTGTTACTACCTTTTCAGACTACAAAAAAACGGATTTTGGCATTGTTTTACCCTATGGAAAAGCAATGGACTTTGGGAATTTTGCCTTGTCTGCCAAAATAAATAAAGTAGAAGTAAATAAAGAGATAGATCCTAAAATTTTCGAACAGCCTCAATAAAGGAACCGGGTTATTTGGTTACAAAACGGATGCGGGTCGCATCCGTTTTTTTATTTACCTGCTATCTGAAATTTTCGTCGCAGCATTTCCCGCTCTTATCTCATTTGCATACGATGGTGATTTTCGGGCAGCTACATTTGTGCCGTCAAAACAACACTTCTTTTATGAAAAAAATCACGTTTATAACAATAATAACTCTGTTGATGGCCATATCTGTTTCGGCGCAATTCCCGGTTGGTGGAAAACCAGGTCAGCAGCCTCCTGCTATTGGTCATATCTATGGAAAAATAACAGATACTACCGGGGCTTCGCTTAATGACGTAACTGTGCTGTTGTTGCAAAATCGTCTTGATACGGTCACCAAAAAAAGAAAAGATGTTTTGCTGAAAGGAATTACTACTAAAAACAATGGCGAGTTCAGCTTTATTGAATTACCGATGTTTGGGCAATTGAAATTAAAAATTTCCGCCACTGGCTATCAACCTTACGAGCAAACCGTTTCGTTTCAAATGAAGATGGATGCGGGTTCTATGCCGAAGGCCGGCAATGATCCAACCCAGGCGATGGCCGCCATCAGCAATATGGCGAATGCCTTAGAGAAAGACCTGGGCAATATCAAACTCCAGGTAGATGCAAAACAATTGGGGAACATTACAGTGGTATCTACTAATCCGGCGATGAAATTAGATATTGATAAAAAAGTTTTTAACGTTGATAAAAATATTGTCAGCGCCGGCGGAACAGCATTGGATGTGATGCGAAATGTTCCTTCCGTACAGGTAGACATTGATGGAAATGTGACACTGAGAAATGCTTCCCCGCAAATTTATATCGAAGGCCGTCCTACAACACTGTCACTGGACCAGATACCAGCGGATGCTATTGAAAGCGTGGAAGTGATCACTAATCCTTCCGCTAAATACGATGCATCGGGAGGCAATGCGGGAATACTGAATATTGTGTTGAAGAAAAATAAAAAGAGTGGTTATAATGGCAACCTCCGTGCGGGTGTCGACAAACGCGGAGCGATTAATGGAGGTGGTGATTTTAACGTAAGGCAAAACAAAGTAAATATTTCCGCCAGTGCTATGGTCAATCAAAATAAATCAAGAACAAGCGGCACGACCGACAGGCTTAATTTATTCGAGGAGCCGAAGACTTCTATTTTTCAAACCAACAAAAACAGAACCTCTGGTGGTTTTATGTTTGGACGACTCGGGCTTGATTATTTCATGACCAACCGCACCACTTTATCCATCGCCGGCATCAAAGTACATGGTGAATTCAAACCCAGGGAAACCATTAATATTAATACCGATAGCCTATTCAACAGCGGAACGGTTAGTAATTACAGTACCCGTCTATCAACGGGTAAACGTGAATTTAATGCGAATGGCCTGCAATTGGGAATAAAACATCTTTTCCCTAAAGAAGGGGAAGAACTGACAGCCGACCTGAATTATTTCTCCGGTAAAAATGAAGGAAAAAGTTTGTATGTGACAGATTATTATGCTAATTCAGGTGGTTCCAAAACAGGGGATTACCAGCAACAATTGATCAATAGCGGGACCAATAAATTTTTAACGCTTCAAACGGATTACGTAAAGCCTTTTAAGAATCTAAAATTGGAAACAGGTTTGCGGGCACAACTGCGTAAGCTGTCAAACATCAATGATAACTATGTTTTCAATTCAACCAGCGACCAGTTTGAACTGATCCCTTCCGCTACCAGCAACTATAAAAACAATGACAATGTATATGCGGCCTATGTTTCTTTAAGTGGCAGCAAAAAAGATTTTGGTTATAAATTAGGCTTAAGGGCTGAGAGCTCTCAGTACGATGGTACCCTCCTCGGTAACAGCAATAAATTCAGCAACAGCTACCCGGTCAGTCTCTTTCCTTCTTTATTCCTGAGTCAGAAGCTGAAGAATAAGCAAGAGCTTCAATTCAGTGTAACAAGAAGGATCAACCGACCCAATTTTTTTCAACTGATTCCTTTTGTTGATTATACAGATAATCTCAATATCACGAAAGGTAATCCTGATCTGAAACCTGAGTTTACGCAATCATTCGAAATGTCTTATTCAAAAACATTTGTAAAGAACAACACTTTCCTGGCGTCTGTTTATTTCAAAAAGACAACCGACCTGATTACCCGTTACCAGGATAAAGACATCCATCCTATTACCGGTGAAGAAATACTGGTTAACACTTTTATAAACGCCAATTCAAGCAAAGCGTATGGCGCTGAACTTACTTCCATCAACTATCTTACCAAATGGTGGGACATTAGCACTAACCTGAACCTGTATAATTCAAAAATCAATACTGATAATATTACCGGGACATCGCAGGGTGCTTTGTGGAGCTGGTTTGGAAAATTCAACAGTAATTTTAAACTGCCATCAAAATTCACTACACAGTTAACTGCCACCTACCAGTCTAAAACAAATTTACCGGTAAATTCAGGCGGTGGTGGTATGGGACCGGGTGGTCCTCAGCAGGCGCAAAGTTCTTCACAGGGATATATCAAACCCAGTTATGGAATCGACCTTGCCATCAAGAAAACGTTCATGAAGAACGATGCGGCTTCTATTACTTTAAGCATGAGTGATATTTTCAAAACAAGAATTTCAGAACAATATTCCTACAGTGAATATTTTACACAGACGTATAGCCGGCTAAGGGATCCCCAAATGTTCCGCCTGAATTTTGCTTATCGTTTTGGTAAAATAGATATGTCTTTGTTCAAAAGGAAAAATACAAAACAGGACATGCAGGGAGCTACGGAAGGAATGCAGTAAAAAATTTTTTAAGGGGTACTGCAAAAGGTATCCTCTTACTTTTTTATATCAGTTAAAAAAATCACGCCGGGGACACAGAGAACTGAGGGAATACTTAATTGATTTACGTAGCCCTGCGAACTCAGTAGTCTTCGGGTGAGTTCAATTGGATCAATACTCTTTGCTTACTTTCGACTATAAGTGGCTCAGAAAAGATTTACCTTTAAAATCCTGTCTGAAATTCTATTTGTGAGCCCATTAGAAAAAGCTATTGCTGACATATCACCACTTTCTCCTGAAAGCAGGAATGTTTTTTTAAACGCCTGGCAATACTGGGTTACAGGCAAAGACCATTTGCTATTAAGAGAACACAGCGTTTCTGATTATTTTTATTTTATCCAAAAAGGAGTAGCCCGCATTTATTATTACAAAAATGATAAAGAGATCACGGAATGGATCGCCATGGATGAACAGTTTTTTCTATCCATCACCAGTTTTTTTCAACGTACACCCAGCCATTTAATTATACAAACTATCGAGCCATCAGAAGTGTATGGTATTCATAATAACGATTTCATGGCCCTGGCGGATAAATATCATGATATTGAAAAGTTACTCCGCAAAATGGTTACCCGCTCGCTGATCATGTCGCAGGTAAGAATGGATTCTATCCAGTTTGAAACCGCGCAACAGCGCTATGAACGGCTGCTTAAAAACTCACCCAATATTGTTCAGCGGGTTCCTCTTTCCTATATCGCTTCCTTTTTAGGGGTTACATTAGAAACATTGAGCAGGATAAGATCTCAAAAATGAGACGGCTTTTTACTCCCCCCTGGGAATTTATTATTTGACAATTATCAAATCAGCCTGCAATATTTTGGAGGAACTTTACAGTCCTATAACTGGCACTCCCAACAGGTGGGATCCTATTTTTTTAACCTTTAATACTAACGATGCAAACCAGGAAAAAATTCTTACAGGTTTCCGGTACTTCTTTACTCGGAGGCATATTGTTCTCTCATAAAGCAGCTGCCTCCTTTTTTGGAAAAATCACAGCAAAACCAATGGGACTACAACTATTTACTTTCTTTAACGTGATTGATGATGACGTGACCGGCACCTTGAAAAAGATTGCTTCGATTGGCTATAAAGAAATTGAATCGGCTTTTAGCAAAAAAGGTGGTTATTATGGAATGAAGCCAAAAGAATTTGCTTCCTTTTTAAAAGATAGTGGGATGAGTTGGAAATCGCACCACGTATTGGGCGCTCCTTTTAAACTTCCACCGGGAGCAAAAATGCCTATTGGAGCAGATGGAAAACCTATTTCCATTCCACCGATGCGTAACCTTAGAGATAATATGCAGGAACTGGTCAATGAAGCAGCTGAGGGTGGCGTTGAATTCCTGGTTTGCGCCAACACCCCTATCACTACGCTGGATGATGTAAAAGCATCAATCGAGGTGTTGAATAAAACAGACGAAGCCTCTAAAAAAGCCGGAATCGGGTTTGCTTATCACAATCATGATGCCGAGTTCCGCACAGTAGAAGCACAGATTCCCTATGAACTGTTTCTGTCTCAAACAAAGATGCAGATGGAACTGGACCTTGCCTGGGCTATCAAGGGAGGAAAGGACCCGGTTGAATTATTCCAACAATATCCCGGACGTTTTCCGCTATGGCATGTAAAAGATCTGGATGTGAAAAAAGAAACGGTTTTACCTGTTGGTGAAGGTACTATCGATTACAAACGGATATTTGATGCGGCTTCTACAGCTGGTATGAAACATTTTTTTATAGAACATGATATGCCAAAAGACCCATGGGCGAGTATCAAAACCAGCTACAATTCTATAAGCAAGATACTGAATGCATAATCCGTCTGCCACAGCTTCATCCACCAATGAAGGAGACATGATTATTTTGTAAAAATTTCCTGCTTTTTTTATCAATAAATGATTGCCATGAGCTCTTATTTTCATTTTCAAAATTTTTATCCTTCTATAAAATTGGCTTATGTAAGCCTCGCCGCTTTCACGTTGTCATGTAACCGGCCAGAACCTATTGCTGACAATGAAATACCGGAAGAAAACCGGTTTACAAAAGTAGTACTCACAGAAGGTTTTGATGAGCCCATGGCAATGACTTTTTTAGATGACGGCCGTGTACTCGTCGTTGAAAGAAAAGGCGGATTAAAATCTGTTGATACAAAAACAAACCAGGTTAAACTGATCAGCACTATTCCCGTAAATACAAAATACACGACAAAGGAAGGTGTGGTAAGTGAAGCGGAAGAAGGATTGATGGGAGTGGTGACGCACCCAAAATTCGCCGGGAATCACTGGATATACATGTACTATGCCGATCCTTCAGATACCAAACACGTACTGGCCAGGTGGGAACTGCGTGGAGATTCTTTAATGGCTTCCACAAAAAAGATTCTGATGGAAGTGCCAACGCAACGTGAAGAATGCTGTCATACAGGTGGGGGTATGGCCTTTGATATACAGGGCAATCTATACCTGACAGTAGGCAACAATACATCCAATCCGGCATCTGGTACTTCCTCGTACGATGAAAGACCGGGTCGCAGCAGTTGGGATGATCAGCGCAGTTCTGGCAATGCCAATGACCTGCGTGGAAAAATACTTCGCATACGTCCCGAAGATGATGGGACCTACAGCATACCTGAAGGAAATCTTTTTGCAAAAGGCACTGAAAAAACAAGGCCTGAAATTTTTGTGATGGGAAACCGCAACCCGTGGCGTGTTTCTGTTGACAGTAAAACAGGGTACGTTTATTGGGGTGAAGTGGGCCCCGACGCATCGGCTGACTCTGTATGGGGTCCGCGTGGCTATGACGAATTTAACCAGGCACGCAAAGCAGGCAATTTTGGATGGCCCTATTTTATTGGAGACAACAAGCCTTACACAAAATATAATTATGCTGACAGCACTTATGGCGAAACATTTAATGCGGAGCATCCCACCAATAATTCACCCAATAATACCGGGCTAAAAGAATTACCCGTGCCGCAAAAAGCATTTATCTGGTACCCCTATGGAACATCAGATTCATTTCCCCTGCTGGGAAGTTCAGGCCGTAGCGCTGTAGGCGGACCTGTTTTTCATAAAAATGATTTTAAAAATGCAAAAAGAATTTGGCCGTCTTATTATGAAGACAAATGGTTGATCACTGATTTTATGCGTGGCTGGTTAATGGCCGTCACCATGGATAAAGAAGGTAATTACCGATCGATGGAAAGAGTGTTGCCCGGCCAAAACTTTAGCAGCGTTATTGATATGCAGTTTAGTCCTGAAGGTGACTTGTATTTTCTTGAATATGGCAGCGCCTGGTTCCGGGGTAATGCCAACTCCGCACTGGTGCGTATTGAATACAATGCGGGCAACCGGAAACCGGAAGTGGTAGCCACCGCAGATAGAATGGCCGGAGCCGTTCCCTTCAAGGTAAATCTTTCTTCAAAGGGAACAGTGGATCATGATAAGCATGACAAAGACGGATTAAAATATGAATGGAAAATAACTTCTTCAAATGGTTATAATAAAATAGTAGCCGACAAAAATCCTGTTGTAACATTTGATCAGCCGGGTATATACCAGGCCGCATTAACGGTTACAGATTCTAAAGGTGCAAAGAATAGCAAGTCCCTTGAATTGAAAGCAGGTAACGAGCCGCCGGTAGTAGCTGTAAACATTACAAAAGGCAACAAAACATTTTTCTTTCCGGGTCAAACAATTGAGTATTCAATTGCTGTTAGTGACAAAGAAGATGGTAGTGCTGCGGATGGAAAAATAAAAGCAGAGCAAGTCGCTGTGAATTTTGATTATGTACCCGAAGGTTTCGATCCTATCAACATTGCACAAAATCATCGCGCCGCCGATGAAAGAACAGGCTTCGTTGCCGGTCTTTATCTTATCAAGGCAAGCGATTGTAATTCCTGTCATATACTGGATAAAACATCAGTGGGCCCCAGCTTTACCGCGATTTCGGAGAAATATAAAACCGACCCTGGCGCTGTTTCAAGATTAGCGGATAAAGTTATCAATGGTGGTAGTGGTGTATGGGGAGAACATGCAATGGCCGCACACCCCAAAATAACAAAGCCCGAAGCGGAAACAATCGTAAAATATATTTTGGGTGTAACCCAAAAGAAAGGATCTGCGGCTCCTGCACCATTGAGTAGTAGTTATGTTACCAAAGTTCCGCCGGGTGAAAACGGCAAAGGAGGTTACTTGCTGAGGGCCGCTTATACCGATAAAGGCGCCGGAACAATATCATCGCTTTCTTCGGAAAATATCTTAGCGCTGCGCAATCCCGCTTTTGATCCTCAAAAAGCGGATAAAAGTAAAAGCACCCAGCTGCTGACCACGCCATCTGTTTCATTTACTATGCTGGGCAATAATTCTTATATCGGGTATGATAATATTGATCTGACCGGTATTAAAGGAATAAATTTTTTGGTGCAGGCAACACCTCAATCCGGTGATGTTGGTGGTATCATTGAAATACATCTCGATTCACCTGATGGAAAACTGGTTGGGCAAACAGCCATGATCGATTCAAAGCCTGTAGATTATGTAAGACTTATGGAAAACGCTGGTACGAGTTCAAAGAATTCTAAAACCAAAAGTAAAAAAGATAAAGGGCCGGCTGAGCCAGCTGGTTTCGATTTCAGCAAGCTGATTGAATTAATGTCAACACAGGTTGGTGCACCGATCAATGCTGTTGATGGTGTACACAATATTTACTTTGTGTTTAAAAACAGTAAAGCAGGATTGGATGAGCCCTTGATGCAGGTGGTTGAAATTCGTTTTCTCAACATACCGCGGGTAATTGTTAAAAATTAACTTTTGTATAATAGACTTTATATGAAAAAAATAATGATCGGCCTTGCTTCGCTTGGTTTACTCCAGACTGCTAAAGTATATGCACAAAACTGGGGTGAAAAAACAAACGGAACTAGTTCCACTGTAACCAATAAGGGAGGACAAACACTTGGCTACTCAACCGCGTCCGGCGTTAAACTTATTACAGTTGGTGGCTTTGCATTTAAAGACCTGAATAAAAACGGCAAGCTGGATAAATACGAAGGCTGGTGTTTGCCTTTTGATGTTCGTGCAAAAGACCTTGCATCAAGAATGTCGGTGGAAGAAATCGCAGGATTTATGCTATACAGCAGGCATCAGCCTGTTCCCAAGGGTGTCCGCGGAACATTTGCCGGTACCTACAATGGAAAACCATTTGCAGAGAGTGGCGCTGATAATTATCTTTCCTGATAACGAAATTCAGTTGCATAGGGCATAGTTTGGGCAGTGCCTTCTATTCCGGTATTTTTGCAGGCTACAAAGCCTATATCAATACATGACTGATTTTAAAAGATACTTAGTTACGGCAGCCCTGCCCTACGCCAATGGCCCCCTTCATATCGGCCACCTGGCGGGTTGTTATATTCCCTCCGATATATATGTTCGTTATCTCCGGGCACAAAAAAGAGACGTGAAATTTGTTGGCGGAAGTGATGAGCATGGCGTACCGATCACTATCAGGGCCATGAAGGAAGGCATAACACCGCAACAGGTAGTTGATAAATACCATGCGATCATTAAGGATAGCCTGGCAAAAATGGGCATCTCCTTTGATATCTATTCCCGGACATCCAATAAAGTACATCACGAAACAGCCTCCGCCTTTTTTAAAAAAATGTATGATGATGGTTTATTTGAGGAAAAGGAAACAGAACAGTACTACGATGAAAAAACAAAAACTTTTTTAGCCGACCGGTATATAACCGGTACCTGCCCTGTTTGCGCTAACCCGAATGCTTATGGTGATCAATGTGAGAGATGTGGTTCTTCCCTAAGCCCGGAACAACTAATCAACCCGAGAAGTACACTCAGCGATGCGGTACCCGTAAGGAAGAAAACAAAACATTGGTACTTCCCTTTACAGAATTACGAAGCCTGGTTGAAACAATGGATATTAGAAGATCATAAAGACTGGAAGAATAATGTATATGGCCAATGCAAAAGCTGGCTGGATAGCGGCCTGCAATCCCGTGCGATGACAAGAGATAGTAACTGGGGTATAAAAGTTCCTATTGAAGGTGCCGAAGGAAAAGTGTTGTACGTATGGTTTGACGCTCCTATCGGTTATATATCCGCCACCAAAGAATTAACGGATCAATGGGCGGACTACTGGTGCAAAGAAGATACGAAACTGGTTCACTTTATTGGTAAAGATAATATCGTTTTTCATTGTATCATCTTTCCCGCGATGCTGAAAGCACATGGAGGTTTTGTATTACCCGACAATGTACCTGCGAATGAATTTTTAAATATAGAAGGCGATAAGGTTTCCACCAGCCGCAATTGGGCCGTATGGGTAAACGAATACGTCAACGATTTCCCGGGCTGTGAAGATGTATTACGATATGTTCTTTGCGCCAATGCACCAGAAACAAAAGACAATGATTTTACCTGGAAAGACTTCCAGGACAGGAACAATAGTGAATTGGTATCCATTTTTGGAAATTTTGTAAACCGGACCTGGGTATTGATGCACAAGCTGTGCAAAGGAAAGGTTCCTGTATTTCACAATGAGCTTATTGATGAACTCGATAAACAACTGATAACTGACATTGTCTCAGCAAAAGAAAAAGTAGAATCATTGTTGGAGCAATTCAAATTCAGGGATGCATTGTATGAAGTAATTGATCTTTCCCGTAAAGGCAATCAATACATGCAGAAAAAAGAGCCCTGGATTGTTGCCAAAAGGACCTCCCCAAACCCATCCGAAGGAGGGGCTTTAGACTCCGATAGCAGGGAGGCCGCACAGAAAAGTATTGACAATAGTTTACATCTCTGTTTACAATTGTCAGCTAATCTCGCCGTTCTCATTAATCCCTTTTTGCCAACGACAGCTCAAAAAATGTTGTACATGATGAAAGTGGTAGATAAAATGCTGGATTGGGAAAATGCCGGCAAACTGAAGCTGCTGAGTGTAGGGTATAGTTTGAGAGAGCCACAACTATTATTCAGAAAAATGGAAGATGCGGAGATAAGTTTACAGGTTGAAAAGCTGAACGAGGGAAGCAAGAAGTCAGAAGTCGGAGGTCCGAAGTCCGAAGCCGGGAATCAGAAAGAAGAAACCAAGCCTCAGATTCAATATGATGACTTCGCAAAATTGGATCTGAAAGTAGGAACCATTACCGCCGCGGAAAAAGTAGTGAAGGCCGATAAGTTATTGAAACTCGAAGTTGATCTTGGTTTTGAAAAAAGAACTATTGTATCGGGGATAGCTTTGCATTTTCAACCCGAAAGTATTATAGGCAAGCAAGTGGTCATTGTAGCAAACCTGGCACCGAGGAAGATGAAAGGCATTGAAAGCAATGGCATGATATTGATGGCAGAGGATGCGGGCGGGAAGCTAAAGTTTATTAACCCGGATGAAGCGATTGACAACGGTTCACCAGTAAGTTAAAGCTATGTGAAGGATGAAGACGATGGGTGAGGGGCAGATATTTTACCTGATCTTTCAGTAAAGTAGATACCTGTGTCAATCTCATTGTGTTTACGAATCACCAAATAAAATACTGATGGCACCCGCTGATGTCGCTAAAGCTTATATCTATCGGTTATGCCATGAGATCGGCGTCAAAGCCGAATCTATCTATAATGCAAAGACAGGCGCCTGGTATTTTTCAAGCGGTTCATCAACGATTGAACTGTTTCTGACAACACTTGAAGCAGGCCGGCAGGCGGAAAGAACTTTTGTCCGCTGCTTTGCTCCTGTTTGCGCTATACCGGACGATACAAAAAAGAAACTGGCGATTTTCAAAATTGCGTTGGAAATAAATACGGATCGGATGGGTATAAAATTGGGTGCTCTTACTGATAAAGGATTATTGTGTGCGGTTACCGAAAGAGATATTGATGGCATGGACTACCAGGAATTCATGACCATCATCAGCGATATCAGTTATTGGGCGGATCATCTGAAGGAGTACTTCAAAACTCATTTTTCCTGAAATAGTTATTGATCAATAGAAGTTATACGTACGAATTTGTCAATATATAAACCGATTTGACCGATAAGCCGGGTCTCTATTCTTTTGCCCGCCATATTTTATTATATTCAACTCTTAATCTCCCGGTCCCTTGACAGCGAAACGAATATCAAAGAAAATCCTGAAGATCACTGCGTTTATTCTCGGCGGTGTCTTTGTTTTGCTGACGGCCTTCCATTTCTGGTTTATTAATCATGCAGGCGACCTGATTGAAGACATGGTATATACTCAATCGAACGGTAAGCTGAATCTGAAAGTTGATAAATTCAAATTTAACTGGTTTACGTACAAAATGGAATTGCGTAAAGCGGTATTTTATTCAAACGATACGGCCGCTTCTACTTCTTACCAGTTTCGCGTTGATAAGATCAATATCAGGTTAAAAGCTATTTTCCCACTGGTGTTTGAAAAAAAGATACTCATTGATTCATTACACCTGTTTAATCCTGATATCAGGGTAACAAGACTTCGCTCTTCTACAAAAGACACTACCGACGCATCCGATACCAGCATGTCCATACCGCAGGAAATGGGACGGATCTACAATTCTATACAGGATGCATTACAGGTATTAAAAGTAAACCGCTTCCAGATTGACAATGGCAAATTTTCATTGATCAATAAAATAAGACCGGAAGAACCAACCGTTGTTATCAGCAATATTTATTTTCATCTCGACAACCTGCAGGTAGATACAACGATCCGGGCCAGTCAGCAAAAAATACTTTTTAGTGATAACGTCGCCCTGCATACAACCAATCAAAATATTTTATTCCCCGATGGGCGACACCGGTTAAGTTTCAGCAATTTCAGGATTAATATCCTTAATCGGTTTGTTGAGTTTGACAGTTGTACCGTAACTGCCACGAAAGGCGATAGTGCGAAAAACTCATTCAGTATCTTCTTCGATAAACTACAGATGACGAATATTGACTTCACCTCGCTTTATCATAACGAAATCATCAGGGCTGACTCTGTTTATTGTATCAATCCGAGATTTCGCCTGGATGTAGACCTTGAAAAAAGAACAGGCCCCGCCAAAGCTCCGCCAAACCTGAATGAACTGGTCCAGCAACTGACCGGTGATATGCAACTCGCCTTCGTGGTCGTGGAAAATGGTTCGTTTGATATCAATACGCTTCGTGAAGGCAGGCCCAGTTCTTTCACCTCCGATCATAATAATTTTGAACTGCAGGGATTAACAATAAAGAAAGACGGACCAAGGGCATTAACAGTTGAAAAATTCATAATGGCTATCCGCAATTATGAAAATTTTTTACGTGACAGTGCTTATGCCATACAATTTGACAGCATATTGATTAATGACAACCGGATCAGCCTTAGCAACTTCAGGTATAAAGAAATGCATGATAACAAAATTATCAACAGCGTAAGCATGCCCCAGTTTGAATTACAGGGTCTCTCCTGGGATAACCTGGTATTTAATCAGCAATTGAAAGCGGAAAAAGTCACGCTATACCGTCCCGTTATCAATTATAGTGTTGCACGTAATAAGCGATTTAAATCCGGTGATATTTTTCAGACATTGACGGATGTCGGAAATTTTATGCAGTTGGATAAGCTGAATATAAGTAATGGACAAGTAAATCTTTTTTTTAAAAACAGCACTGAACTAAGGCTTGAAAACGCCAGCATGTCCGTGTTGGGAAAAAAATTGGTCAGCTCCCGAAGACTAACCAATATTCAACACTCTGTCAATGAGCTATTTTTTAAAAAGGGGTTTTTCAAAATGGGTGATGTAACTGCAAGTCTGACTGATGTCAATTTTACCGGGGGGGCCAGTAACCAGGTACATGCGGGGAATGTTGTGGTAAAAAACAAAAACGACCTGGAGATAAGCGCTGATGGTGTGATTTTCCGCTCAATGATCATTGATGATGATATACAACAAACAGCCATTAACGGTATTAGCTGGAGTAAAGCGGAGATCAATCTTTCTTCCCTTCCGGGGAGAAACAAAAAAAGTATCGCCCACTTCACCCTGGCGAATATTGAAGGCGCTAATACCACAGTACATGTCGTTGACAATAATAAAAAAGTCTCGCTGTTTCTGCAAAACCTTAAAGCCACTGAGCTTTCAACAAAGAGTAATGGTAAGTTGTTTATAAACGGGCTGACAGCCAAAGGAAACAATCTAAATATTTCGGAGGGTTTTGCAAAGCTGGCTATAAAAAATATTGTTCTTGCCGATCACCGGCTTTCTTCTTTTGAAAATATTAGCTATATAAAAAAGGAAAAGGAGGATTCGATAAATGTCAGTATTCCCAGGTTAGAATGGATACCGGATATCAATGCCATTATTGATGGGAAAATAATTGCGGGAGATATAACGATTGCTAATCCTGATATACATATCAATCTTACAAAGAAAAATAACCCCGACGAAATAAAAAAAATAAGCAACTGGCCGGAAACAAATATCAGCCACCTGGTCATTCAGCAACCGAGCCTGCAATACAGTAAATCAACGGAGAAAGGAATAGCCAGCATTAGATGGAACGGAACGGGTAATGTTTTTGAACTCCGTGATTTTAACATCCGAAACAATCCGTCAGCCATTTTTTCCGCGGAGAAAATTAATCTTTCACTTCATCATTTTATATACAGCAGCCCAAAAGGAAGAACATTTGATGCAAAGGATGGACAACTGAATGTGCAACTAAATAAAGTGGAGCTCCAACAGGAAGAAACCAATGAATGGGAATGGAAAACCATCATCAGTAACCTGGACGCTAAAAATTTCGTGGTAGACAGTTTGGGTAAAAGATCCGGCAAATTGACGCTTGCGAGCGCCCGGCTGAATGATTTTTCAATTCTCTCTTCATCGCTCCTGAACATGCGTGAACTGATAACGAATAACACGAGGTTCCGGTTGCAGGAAATGACAGGAAGTTATTATACATCTACGGACCAGTTTGACTGGTACAATACCGGCTATGATAAGAACACCCGGTTCTTTTCAGCGGATTCTTTTTCCTATCGACCTGCAAAGGAGAGTCAGGCATATATTAAATCCGTTCCTTACCAAACTGATTATATTACCGTAAAAACCGGCGCCATCGCGGTCGGCCCTTTTGATATAGACCGGTATATTAAAGACAGCATTCTTGATATTGGCGTAATGAATGTACATAATGGCCTGGTGACTGCTTTTCGGGATAAACGGCAACCACGTAAACCCGGAGCGATCCGCTTGTTGCCCGCTAATTTGCTAAAAAGAATTCCCGCTCATTTGCTGATCGATACTTTTAAGCTGAATAACAGCAATGTCGAATATGCAGAGCTGAATGAAAAAACTAATAAATCGGGTATGATAACGGTGACGAGGCTGAACGGACTCGTTACTCACTTGCGTAATTACAACCTGACAAACAGGGACAGCCTGCATATCCGTGTGACGGGTTTTATTGAAGACAAAGTATTGACAAAACTCAACGTGAAGGAAGCATATACTGACAGCCTTGGAGGATTCCTGATGACAGTACAAATGGGCCCCGCTGATCTTACGGTATTAAATCCGGTGCTGCGTCCGCTTGCTTCTGCTGAATTAAGATCGGGGCAATTGGATACATTGGTCATGCGGGTGGTCGGGCGGGAGGAGCTTGCCTTTGGCGAAATAAAAATGGTTTATCATGATCTGAAAGTAACCGTATTGAACAAAGGAGAAAACAAAAGATCTTTCTTAAGTGGAATAAAAAACTTTTTTGTCAATACGATAATAAAAAACAAGAACAATGAAAAAAGCAGCACTATTTTCTTTAGGAGACTCAGGGATCGATCTGCCATAAATTACCTTGTTAAAATAACCCTGAACGGGATCATCAATACAGTGACCGGCAAGCAAAACAAGAAAAAATTCCGTCATAATAAAGAGGAGATCAAAAAAAGACATTTGCCTCCTATTGAAAAAATCGAATCCCGTGTACAATAAGAAAAAAGAATCGTTGGAATAGCAGCCTATTTTATTTGTATAACATCGTATTTTACATCGTTAATTTTCTTTTTACAAAAACTCTTTTTCTCTTACCTTCACACTCAATAGTTGTTTAGCTAACTAATTTTAAGATTCTACTATATGAACCGCACAATCAAAAAAATCGCAGTACTCGGAAGTGGTGTAATGGGTTCCCGCATTGCTTGTCATTTTGCCGGAGTTGGTCTGCAGGTACTTTTGCTGGATATGGTACCCAAAGAAGCCGCTGAAAGCACAAAGCCAGCTGAAAGAAACAAACTTGTCAATGATGCATTGACGGCTGCTATTAAAAGCAATCCTTCTCCTGTTTATACAAAAGATGTAATAAAGAAAATTACTACCGGCAATTTTGATGATAACATGAAAGATATCGCGGGTTGCGACTGGATCATTGAAGTAGTGGTAGAAAGATTGGATATCAAAAAAGTCATTTATGATAAAGTAGAACAGTTTCGCAAGGCCGGAACACTAGTTACTTCCAATACATCAGGTATTCCTATTCACATGATGGCGGAAGGAAGAAGCGATGATTTTAAAAAGAATTTCTGCGGATCACATTTTTTTAACCCTCCGCGTTATTTAAGATTACTGGAAATTATCCCAACACCAGATACCGATCCCGCAGTGGTAGATTTTTTAATGCACTATGGAGATTTGCATTTGGGAAAAACAACCGTGTTGTGCAAAGACACGCCTGCTTTTATCGCCAACCGGATCGGTGTATATGGCATTATGGCCATATTTGGGTTGGTTGATAAACTCGGTTTGAATATTGATGAAGTAGATGCATTGACCGGGCCAATTATTGGTCGACCCAAGTCTGCAACTTTTCGTACTGCTGATGTGGTAGGCATTGATACATTAGTAAAAGTGGCAAAGGGTGTTCATGATAACTGTCCGAATGATGAAGCCAAAGAATCTTTTGTTATACCGGCCTGGTTAAATAAAATGGTAGAGAATAACTGGCTTGGTGATAAAACAGGCCAGGGATTTTTTAAAAAGACAAAAGGCGGAGCTGGTGAAAAAGAAATATTGACGCTAAATCTAAAGACATCAGAATATGGTGCAAGGGTAAAACCAAAATTTGCATCAGTGGAAGCGGCGAAACCAATTGATGATCTTCATACCCGGTTAAAAATGCTGACAGCCGCACAGGACAAGGCAGGAGAATTCTATCGTCATTTTCATTACGGCCTATTTTCTTATATCTCCCATCGTATTCCCGAAATAAGTGATGAATTGTATCGCGTGGATGATGCGATGATGGCGGGCTTTGGCTGGGAGATCGGTGCTTTTGAAAGCTGGGATGTATTAGGCGTAGAAAGGATGGTCAAAGCAATGAAAGAAGCCGGTTATAAAGTAGCGGGATGGGTAGATGAAATGCTGGGGGCAGGTAACAAATCATTTTATAAAGTGGAAGCGGGAAAAAAATACAGTTATGATCCGGCATCCAAAACATATAAAGCGTTACCAGGTGGCGATGCCTTTATCGTCATGAGTAATTACCAGGATAAATTAGTTTGGAAAAATGCAAGTTGCAAATTGTACGATCTTGGGGATGATGTGCTGGGCCTGCAATGGTTCACTAAAATGGGAAGCATCGGTGGTGATGTATTAGGCGGGATGCAAACCGCCATTGATAAAGCGGAGAAAAATTATAAGGGATTAGTGATGGCCAATGAAGGAACTAATTTTTCGGCTGGTGCCAATGTGGGTATGATCTTCATGCTTGCTATCGACCAGGAATATGATGAACTGGACATGGCCATCCGTTTGTTTCAGAATACAATGATGCGGGCCAGGTATTCATCCATTCCTGTGGTAGTAGCTCCGCATGGTTTAGCATTGGGAGGTGCCTGCGAATTAAGTTTGCATGCCGATAAGGTTTGCCCTGCCGCAGAAACTTATACCGGTTTGGTTGAATTAGGAGTTGGATTGATACCCGGTGGTGGTGGTACCAAAGAATTCGTTTTAAGAGCGTCAGATGAAATGCATGAAGACGAACCCGAAACCATTACCCTGAAAGGCCGGTTCCTGAGCATAGCTACTGCAAAAGTGGCGACTTCCGCACACGAAGGTTTTGGTTTGGGTGTATACAGGAAAGGACTGGATGAAGTGGTGATGAACCAGGGAAGAAGAATTGCCGAAGCGAAAAAATCAGTCATAGAAATATTTGATAGTGGGTACACAACACCTGTTCAACGAAAAGATATTAAAGTCCTGGGACAATCAGCCCTCGGTGCTTTGTATTCAGGTATACATGCGATGAAAACCGCTAACTATGCCACCGAACATGATTCCGTGGTAGCAAAAAAATTAGCTTATGTCATGTGTGGTGGTGACCTGAGCGAGCCCACTATGGTATCTGAACAATATTTGCTGGACCTGGAAAGAGAAGCTTTTTTATCGCTTTGTGGGGAAAAGAAAACACTGGAGAGAATACAAAGTGTGTTGAAGAGTGGCAAGCCTGTGAGAAATTAGGAGCTAACCCCAAAAATAGGAATTAAAAGATTTATAGGAAATAGCTATTGCGTTAGGTAATTTTAGCCTGACGCTTTTTTTATGGGTACAGCCGAACAGCAATCAAATCATCAACTCCTCATCCATTCCCATATCATTACTTATGGTAATGCTGCCGGACCCGCCATTACTCAATACATCCGCGAAGAAATTGAAACCATGTGGAACGAACCAATGGGAAAAATCATAATTGACAGTGAACAATACCTGGTTGTATTCAGGATAACAGCTTTGTTTCAACCAGACATAACGGCAATAGAGATTTATGAAAATGTCGACCCGCGAAACAACTATTTCCGTATCGAAGAATTCGCGCATGGCAACATTTCATTTGTGGATGGTCTCGGTTGTAACAGCGGGTATTTCAAACTCGAAAATCTGTACCGCGGCTCTACTACGGCGGCGCATGAATATGGACATACATTAGGTTTGCATCATCCCGTCAACCTTGATATTCGTGGAAAAGGAATACCGGCTATCATGTACCCCCGTGGTACGATCGTGGATGCCCAATACCAGTATAACCCGGAGGCAATAGCAGGCGACAATACGAATGGCGGCACTATGCACCCCATGCACCGAAAAGTAAAGTCCGAAGATATTCAACTACTGAAACTGCATAAGCTGGACTTTGAAAACGGTAAAGCTATCATTGGAGAGTTCAGCAGTGTGTGGCACCCGGATCATGCCGACATCAATTCAAACGACTATATGTTACCGGGAATATTTGGATAAGATTGTTTTTTATCGCCGTTATCTTAGTTTATCCAGGCTTTTAACTAATTTTTCATCCTTCCATATCCCTCTTGCCGCCATGATATAGCCAATAAGAATAGCCAATACAAAGACTGCCGTCAAAGCAAAATTTCCATTGGTAAATTTTTTCAATTCGGTAAAATAAAGAATCAACAATACCACGGCAATCAGTATTCCCGCCATAGCTAATTTAAGTTGTGCCTTCCTATCCTTGTAGAGAAAAATCGTAATAGCTGCGAGCAGTACAGAAGCACCGGTAAGCACCATTAAAAAAAGACTACTTCCACCTTCCAATTCTTCGAACGTTGGAATATTATTTTCAAGTAAGTTGCCAGTATAAAAAGGAAACCTAAAACTTAAAAAAGAAGAAACTGCCGCTAATAATAACCAAAGGCTCTGTTGTCGCTGAATCATGACTTATCTTTTGCCAAAAATAAGACAAGAAGATGAATAACAGGGTTTGATATGAGAAAAGCCGGGATAGAATTGAGATTGATTAAGTAAGGATCTCCATAGTTAATAGCAATCGAACACTAACTATTGGGAAGAGATTCGACTATCAGCTCTTTTTCAAGCGGATCAGCAGATTCCCATCCAAAATAACATTCTATAATGAGAGTGAGTATTTCTGCTGGTCCGAACTTAGAATAGATCATCCCTTTGCTTTATTTTAAATTTCGGTAATAATCTACTGGTGGCCAATAAAAATGTGCAAAAAGAGCTTCCTGCATAGCAAAGCCGGGTATGGAAAATACCCGGCTTCTTTACAGCAGATTTACTGCAACGAAATGGCCAGTACAGTGGGGAGGTTTTATAAAATAAAAAATACCTGCCTGACCTGGGTGATATAGAATGTTTAATAGTTAGCTAGGTTCCACTTTAATATCTCCTGATCTTACAGGCCCTGTGCCATAGGCTACGCGGTTACCCTGGCGATCGTGAATGACAAAACCTACTATATCTGGTGTGCCTTCCTGACCTCTGCGATTATCAGCAATCATCACCCAATAGCGCAAACCTTTAGGGCTTTTTTCTGCAGAAGACCTGCATCTGCCGGTAAGATCAATTGTCGGATTGTGTTTACCGTAAGAATTAATCAGCTCAATGCTGGTGGATGAAAAACTGGCTTTTAAAGAATCGCTCAAATCAGTTTTGATCCTTATTGAGCCGCTTGGATAATCGTCTGTGGCGGGATTGAAGTGCACACTAATACCTACGGCGAATGTTCCACTGGAAAGTGCATCTTTCCGGCTTTGGATAAAGATAATGCCCTTCCCTTCGGCTCTGCTTCGGCTGGAAACATGGAATGCAGGAATGCTGGTCATTTTTTAAGATTTAGAATTGTATTTAAAAGGATGTTTTCCTGATTGTTTTTAAAAAGAAAGGGATGAAAAGGATTGAGATTATTCTTTACACAATTAAGCCTATGGGGATAATTTTCCTTCGCCTGAGAAATACATGTCTGGTTACGAAATATAGGATCAACAGGCCAGGGAAATAGTGTTTATTTAAATTTCACTGCCCCGCCAATTTGTAAAAAGGTTTAATGGTTAACGGTTTTCACGTTAGGTATAAATGAATTGACGAATGGGAACATTTTGTCAAAAATGCGCTTGAATAGTTAGTCGTAATAAATGCAAGCGGGGAAACAGGGAAGTAGTTTTTTATTGTCATTCTTTTTTCTGTATCTTGATCAGAACAAAAAAAGGCTTAGGCCTTTTCACAAAATGGAGCGATTTTTCGACCGTGACATCATCAATGATTTATTACAGGGAGGTATTGACCGGAAAAAAGGAGAAGAGCAGTTGTTCAACCAGTTTGCCTATTTCATAGAACAAGCTATGCGTAAGTATTCCTTCCCGGAGGAGGAAGCCTTTAATATATATGCCGATACCATTATAGCGGCAATAACAAAGATCACAAACCGGTCTTTTGAGGGACGGTCTTCGCTGAAAACCTGGCTTTTCCAGATTTTTCATAACAAATGTGTTGACCTGGTACGTAAAAAGACGACTAATAAAAACATTGTACACCGTGCCCTGTCCGTTCCGGATATGCTTTTACAGATGGCTGACACGGCGAAGTCCGTTATCCAGGAAATGATGGAAAAAACAGATAAAGACCAGTTGCAGCAAGTATTAAAAAAAATAGGGGAGAACTGTCAGCGGATACTATTACAATGGGGCGAAGGGTATAGTGACAAAGAAATTGCTGTGGTAATGGAATATAAAAACGCAGACGTGGTAAAGACTAGCCGCCTTCGTTGTATTGAAAAGTTAAAACAATTGTATAAAACCGTATAAAGTACCGGTATTGGAAACCCTTGAATTCATAGAGGCTTTTTTTGATGGGAATCTTCCCCAGGATAAAAAAAACGAGTTTGAAAAACGTATTATAGCAGATTCTTCTTTTGCGGAAGAAGTAGCCTTTTATCTTTCTGCAAAGCAAACTGCGGATGACAAAATGAGAAATGAAAGGGAGAAGTTCAGAACATTATACAGCCAGTACAAAAGTAATACAACAAGCAATCCACCAGTTGGATTGGTGCGCAGGTTAGTACCCTGGGTTGCAGCCGTGGCAGTTCTGGCGGGTATCATTCTTGGGGGGTATTTACTTTTCCTGAGATCATCCGAATCGCCACAACAATTAGCGGGTACCTATTTAAAAGAACAGCTGCGAACTTTAAGTGTAACGATGAGCAGCACTGAAGACAGTTTACAGAAAGGGAAGCGATTATATAATGAAGGAAAATTTATGGAAGCGCTGGAGCAGTTTAAAAAGATTATCACGACAGATACAACTTCTTTTACCGCCAAAAAATTGGTGGGTTTGGTCTACCTCAGAATGAACCAATACGACAATGCGCTGGATTATTTTAAGCAATTGGAGCATTACTCTCTTTATTCTAATCCGTCGCTGTTTTACCAGGCAATCACTCTTTTAAAGCGGGGCCAACCCGGCGATGAATCAAAAGCCAGACATCTTCTGCAATTGGTTGCAGAGAATGACCTCGAAGGAAAAAAGGAAGCGGAAGAATGGTTGAAGAAATGGTAATCCTGTCTCCGGATTTCAATAATTACATAGAAGGGTTCAGGAAATAAATTTGTACAACGCCGGCAATTTAATTACATTAGAAATATTAAAGATTTTCCGCCAATCATTTTTTTGACGTTTTGAGTCGTAGTTAGTTCTTTTAATTTTTTTAGAAAATGCCAAATTTTGTTTCCCTCTGAGAACAACAATACGACAGATTTAATATTGGTTTAGAATTCATAGCTCTGCAGAACTTTACTCCTGATACCACCCCGGGAAAATTTCATTATTTCCGTTCCTTCTTAAAGCAACCATCGGTTCCATTTTATAAAATAAACAAATTTTGACAGCCATGCCTGGCAGTTGAGACAATTATCGAAGAAATGCGACCATGTTCAACAGGATCACAGCTATTTTTTAACCTTTAAATTTTTTTTTTATGAGTGTTTCAATGCGCTTTGAAAAATTGAGGAATGGCCAGCGGTCTATAAAAATAGACGGCGAGATCGTAAGAGTTTGGGCGAGTTACAACTGTACATTCGACCGGAAACCGAAGGCAGATGAGCTTGGCCAGAAAAAAAGTAAGTTCAGGAAATTTCTTAACAGTGAACTCCTGAAGCTTACAAATGGAAATCTGTTTTCTTTTCGTCGTTTAAAGTGGACAAAAAATGAGAGTAATCCCTTAAAATTCCAGGTTGTAGTTCCAATTGAGGAAACGAACCCGCCAACCACCAACGGCACACCTCCACCAAGCCCGGCTCCTTCAGGACCTGGACCAATGTAATTGCAGAGCCACTGTTTATTTTCCATGTCAGGCAGACAAAACAAATGATATATTTATCAAAGACTTTTTTGTTGGGTTTCCGAGGTTCAAAAAGTACCGGGTATGGGGACTAAAATAATAATTATTTTTTTGTACTGTCTGGCGTCGGCAACAAACCTGTCGGGTCAATGTATTAGCCGGGATTCATTGTGGAACCGGCTTTTACTTTTATGGTACTCTCCTCCCGGGCCGCCTGCGGAGCAATTAAAGGAACTATTGAAGTATGATGCTGATATGGAGAACTGCAAGTATAAGCACGACTCTACGCATGCCTTTTTATTATTCAGGATCGGCGCCACCTACCATAGACAAGCTGATTATTTAAGCGGGGTACAATATGCCAGGCAATCTATTGATATGGTGATAAGGAATGCAGACCGACCGTCTATGAACTTAAAGCATGTCATAAAATATTACTATTTCCTGTCCGTCATGTTTGATTCGCTCACCAGGGTTACAGAACAAATGAAAGCGCTGGATAGTTGTATCGCCTTTGCAAAAAAATTAAAGGTCCTGGATTTATTTTGGATAGCTGCGTTGGATAAAAGAGCGGAATATTTTTATGATGTAGGAGATTATTATCGTTGTTTCAGTTATGCTGATAATGGTGAAAAG
The DNA here is from genome assembly GCA_040007815.1 of Chitinophagaceae bacterium. GTDB lineage: Bacteria > Bacteroidota > Bacteroidia > Chitinophagales > Chitinophagaceae > Terrimonas_B. The sequence goes on along the minus strand of JBDTUH010000017.1, from coordinate 65,182 downwards.
CTTGCTATGGAGTATGCCGTAAGTGGCGTTACAAAGGATAGTATGGCCGCTTTAGAACATGCCGCCAATTGTTTTCAATGGCAAGTGAATGCTTTGTTGCAATTAAAAAACAATGAATTAGCCGAAACACTGCTTACCCGCAAAATCGATGAATTTAAAAAAAATGGGGGTGAAATTTACCTGGCTACTTTGTATCATCAACTGGCAACGGTAAAGGTTAATCAGGGAGATTATTTTAAAGCCGAGTTTTATTACAAACAGGCGCTGGACCAGGCAAAAAAATTCCGTTTTGGCATCAATTGCAAAGTGATATTGAATGACCTTGGATATAGCGTCTATTTTAAACAATACCATGATTGGGATAAGGCATTAAGGACGTACCGGAAGGCGCTTACTTTCGGAAACAACAGTAATTCTGCCAATAGAAATGATGCAATTGAATCACTGAATATACTGGCGAATATTGCCGGCATCTATGTTAAGAAAGGGCTTTATGATTCCGCCTTTTATTATTTTCAACTTGCTTTTGACCAGGTAAAGCCGGGTAGTACAGAAAATGATCTATTGCACAGTTCATTGGATGATTTTATTAAGACTAAAAGAATTTATTACCTGACCGCATTGCTGGTAGATAAAGGAAATGCGTACCAGCAACAATTTAATAATACCGGAAAAATGAATTTTTTACAGGATGCCATCCGTGTATATAAAATTACCGACCGGTTTCTTGACAGGGTGAAGGCAGAACAATTAGCCCTCCAATCAAAACTTTTATGGAGAAGCGATTCAAAACAGTTGTATGAGCATGCCATTGAAGCCTGCTACCTCAGCAGGAATATTAACGACGCTTTTGTTTTTTTTGAAAGGAGTCGTGCCGTTCTGCTGAATGACCAACTTAATGAGCAACGCTGGCTTGGGCAAAATGATATATTGAAACAGGTACAGCTTAAGAAGAGTATCCTGGGAAGGGAAAGGGAGTTAAACCGGCTGAATCCTTCATCTGAAAATTACAGGAAGGTACAGGGCGAGTTGTTTAGTATTCAGCAGGAGCTTGATGGCCTGGTTAACTCTATCAAAGTAAAGAATCCGCTTTATTATCAAAATTTCCTGGATTCAAATTTTACTTCTCTTGCAGAAATACAAAAAGAAGTTTTGCCTGAATATTCAGCACTGGTTGAAATTTTTTCAGGAGACAGCGTTTTATATTGCCTGGTGATTACCCGGCAGGAAGCCAGGTTAACAAAGATTAATAAAAACAATTTTGACAGATTAACCCATCAATATATCGCCTATATTTCCAACCCTGATCTGGTCAACAGGAATTTTGCTGAATTTGTCACAACGTCCAACGATTTGTACAAGTTGATTTTTCTGGACAATCCTGTACAACCGGGTCGTATTATCATTTCACCTGATAGTCGCTATTTTCCGTTTGAAGCACTGGTGACTCAGACAAACCCGCTGACTTATTTCCTGAACGATCATGCAGTCAGTTATACTTATTCAGGCCGCTACCTTACGAACCGGTTCGTTTCTTCTTCTGTAAATGCTTCAAATAATTTTCTTGGTTTTGCCCCGGTGCAGTACGCCGCTGCTATGAATCTCTCCCCCTTGTGGGGAAGCGATAATTCGCTTAATAAAATTCGGTCTTATTTCAGCGGTGGCGATAAGCTGATTGCCTCCAAAGCTTCAAGAAATAATTTTATTCAGAAATTTTATCAATACAGGGTTATTCAGTTGTATACTCACGCTTCCGACAGCAGTGTTAATGGTGAGCCCGTTATTTTCTTTGCCGATTCAGCTATTTATCTGTCAGATCTGATACCTGATAAAATGCCGGCAACCAGCCTTATTGTATTGTCCGCATGCGAAACCGGATCTGGCAGACTTCAACAAGGCGAAGGAGTATTTAGTTTCAACCGCGGTTTTGCAGCTTTGGGTATTCCTTCCGCTGTTATTAATCTATGGTCCGTGGATAACGAAGCCACTTACCGGCTCACTGAAATTTTTTATAAATATTTGGCAGATGGTCTTTCAGCCGACGTAGCCTTACAAAGGGCGAAGTTGAATTTTTTGCAAACTGCTTCAAAAGAAAAAAAATTACCTGGCTACTGGGCTGCTGCTGTCCTCGTGGGTAGAGCAGATACAATAGAATTAAAGAAAACAAATTCACCGAAGAATGCGATTTTTTTAAGTAGTCTTTTTTTTATAGCTGGATGTATAGCTTGGTGGAAATGGCGAAGGAAAAAGGCTGATCTGTAAAATACCACGGTATCAAAAAATATCTTTCATTTTAAAATTGTGAAGAAATGAACACAAGAAGCCACTATAGAGTAGTCTTCAAGTTTAATCATAGTATTGAATTGCCTGAAGAGGAAAAGGAAGTAGAAGAATATTTATCAAAAGATAATCCCGCACTCTGGCAACGACTCCTGCAATTATATCCGGTCGTTCGGATTAAAAGAGTGTTTTTTTCTGTTAAACCCGGGGAAATTAAGAAAAAGTTGCAGGAGGCAAAGCAAAAAGCCAGTGATAAAGGCCGTGACTATGATCCGCCCGCCATCAATAACTACTTTGCTATTAAATGCCCTTATGAAATTGATAAAAAAGAGGTTATTAAAATTCTGCAGCAATTCGATTGTGTCGAGCTCGCCTATATAGAAGCAGCGTTGGCAGAGCCTCCATCGGTAAATGCATCAAACAATCCCAGGTCTGCTGAGCAGCATTATCTTGACCCGGCACCTGTGGGAATCGATGCAAGATTTGCATGGACTAAAGATGGTGGTGACGGAAACACCGGGAGTTATGGAAATGGAAAAGTACAGTTTATTGATATTGAGCAAGGCTGGAATTTGAACCATAAGGATTTAGCAGCAGCCGGGATTAGCTTATTACCAGGGGGCATTAACCTGCAATATAAATGGCATGGAACTAGTGTATTGGGAATAATTCTTGCTCAGGATAATAATATCGGATGCGTGGGTATAACACCTTTTGTCAGCGCAAAGGTTTCTTCAATATGGAGAATTGATCCTGAGCCCTCCGATTCGGGGAATGGAGCAATTAAAAATATTGCTGATGCAATATGGGAAGCTATTCATGCTCTGAAAGCCGGAGATGTTATCTTGATTGAAGCTCAATTGACGGATCAGGATGAGTTAACCAAAAATCTTTTGCCTGTAGAATTGGAACCTGCAATTTTTGATGCCATAACAGTTGGTACTAATTTGGATATTATTATTGTAGAGGCAGGAGGAAATAAGAGATTCGATCTCGACGATTTTAGAAATGAGTCAGAGAAATTTGTTTTAAAAAAAGATCACCCGGATTTTAAGGATTCCGGCGCTATCATGGTTGGTGCAGCCGTTTCAACTGTCCCCCACAGAAGAAAGAGGGGCAAATTCGGCTCAAACTATGGAAGCAGGATTGACTGTTTTGCCTGGGGCAGCGATATCAATACTACCAGTAGTGATAAAGTGGATGGTAACAGGTCGCTTTACACCTCTGCTTTTTCAGAGACATCAGGGGCATCCGCAATCATAGCGGGCGCAGTTATTTCCATTCAATCAATGAAAAAGCAAGCTGATGGAAGAAAGTATGACCCTGATGAGATACGCAGAATTCTGCATGACCCCGAATGCGGGACGGCTTCTTCAAATCCTGAAACTGATAAAATTGGTTTAATGCCTGATTTAAAAAAAATTTTTAAAAAATATATAGAAGGCGGGGTGCAGCCATAATTTGACGAAAATGAAACCTGGCATTAGAGGCAGGATTCCGGTTGTTGGTATTAAAGTTTATAAATCTGCAGCCGGAAAACTAACAGTCAGAATCAAAGTAACGAAAGTGAATTTTTTTACTTTGTGGTCAGGCTCTTCATGAAAGATAACAATAAAAAAACCCCTCTCTGCAGAATGGCTTTACTTGTGCATGCATAGTATTTATCCCAATTCAGGATACAGCGGAAACTGCTGCATAAAAGTTTTTACTTCCGCTTTTGTATCACTGATTATTTTTTCATCATCTGCATTCATTAATACTTTGTCGATCATGGCCACTACTGTTTCCATATCTTTTTCTTTCATACCTCTTGTTGTAATAGCCGGTACACCTACACGGATGCCTGAAGTGACAAAAGGTGATTTATCATCAAAAGGCACCGCATTTTTATTTAACGTGATATGCGCTTTGTCCAATGTTTCCTGCGCTTTTTTACCGGTCAGGTTTTTATTGCGAAGGTCAATCAGCATTAAGTGATTATCTGTTCCATTGCTGATTAGTTGATAGCCTCGTGATACAAAGGCCTTCGCCATGGCCTGCGCATTAGCGATTACCTGCTGACCATAAGCTTTAAAAGATGTATCCAGTATTTCTCCAAAAGAGACTGCTTTGGCTGCTATCACATGCTCCAGGGGACCGCCTTGCGAACCAGGGAACACTGCTAAATCTAACAAAGAACTCATCATTCTTAAATTCCCTTTTGGATCTTTTATTCCCCATGGGTTTTCAAAATCATGTCGCAGCATGATGATGCCACCTCTTGGGCCACGCAATGTCTTATGCGTGGTAGAACTAACAATATGACAATGATCAAAAGGATCATTTAATAACCCGGTTGCTATTAATCCGGCAGGATGCGCTATATCAGCGAAAACAACAGCACCTATTTCATCAGCTACTGAACGGATGCGTTTATAATCCCAGTCACGGCTGTAGGCGGATGCACCGCAAATGATCATTTTGGGTTTTTCAGCACGGGCTTTTGCTTCCAATTGGTCATAATCCACAATCCCCTCTTTTGTAACACCATAGTGCAATGCCTGGTATGTTTTACCGCTGAAGTTAGCAGGGCTGCCATGGGTAAGATGCCCGCCCATGCTAAGATCAAGACCTAAAAATTTTTCACCCGGTTTCATTACAGCCAAAAAAACCGCACCGTTCGCCTGTGCTCCGCTATGCGGTTGCACATTGGCCCAGCTTGCATTAAATACTTTTTTTAATCTTTCAATTGCCAGTGTTTCTATTTCATCTACCACTTCACAACCACCATAGTATCGTTTGCCGGGGTAACCTTCTGCATATTTGTTCGTAGCCACTGTACCCATTGCCTGCATTACTTCGAGGGAAGTGAAGTTTTCGGAAGCGATCAGTTCAATACCATTACGCTGACGATAAAGTTCCTGGTTGATAAGGTCGAATACCTGCTTGTCTTTTTGCATGAAGGAGTTTTAGAAGTTTTAAAGTTTTAAAAGTTTTAAAGTTTAGCTGACGCAGAGTTGCTTATCTGGCTCAACAACTCAAAACTCCAGAACTTTAAAACTACCAGATCATTCAATAGCGAGTCAAAGCTGAAGACCCTACAGAGTACAAGAAGTACAACTGCCTGCTACACTATTTCAGGCTGCAAAATTAGGTATGGGATGGATTGAAAATTCGCCCCTGTAGATAAGTTTTTGTTTGTGTTAAAAATCCTTATTTTCGTTGGCTTTCGTCCCATGACCAGAAGGGAGGGGATGAGCAGGTAATAATTCTGAGCAGAGTTTTACTGAATAATATTTTTAATTAAGCCTTGAATCGGCTGATTTAAGGTTAAAGTCCGCTCCGGCGGATTGGATTATTAATGAAGGCAATCATACCAGTAGCAGGCGCAGGCACCAAGTTGCGTCCTCATAGCTATACGCAACCAAAAGCTCTTATCCCGCTTGCAGGAAAGACGGTACTAAGCATTATTATTGACCAGATGCGGGAAGCAGGAATCCAGGAATTTGTTTTTATTGTGGGTTATCTCGGCGATAAGATCAGGGACTATGTAAGAACAAAATACCCGGATCTGCAGGCATATTATGTTCAGCAGGTTGACAGGCAGGGAGTTGGGCATGCTATTCAAATTACCAAAGAAGTAGTGAATAATGATGAGGTGATTGTGGTTCTCGGCGATACCATTTGCGAGTACGACGTCATGGAGGTGGTTAACAGCCCCTGTTCGATGCTGGGTGTAAAAAAGGTAGATGATCCCAGGGAGTTTGGGGTGGCTGAAATAAACGGAGATGGCTTTATTGATCATGTGGTAGAGAAGCCACAAATACCCAAATCGAACATGGCTCTCGTGGGGATTTATAAGATCAAGGAAAGCTGGCAGTTGTTTGAGTGCCTGGAAAAAAATTATAAGCAGGGATTACGTACCCACGGCGAATACAGCCTTACCGATGCATTGGATTGTATGCTTAAGATGGGAATAAAGTTCAAACATTTTAAGGTAGAAAGCTGGTTTGATTGCGGACGTAAGGAAACCCTGCTTGAATCGAATGCCACCCTGTTAAAGAAATTTGCCCGGAAAGCGGAAAGCGAATATCATTTTGAGAATACGGTTATCATTCCGCCGGTAAGTATCGGGGATGGTTGCGATATAAAGAATTCCATTATTGGGCCCAACGTAACTATCGGGGAGAATACAACTATTAATTATTCTATTATAAGAAATTCGATTATAGGATCTTTTTCCAATCTCTTTGATATAGTTTTAGAAGCTTCCATCATAGGCAGCGACACCGGCTTGCGGGGTGAAACCCGTACATTAAATATTGGGGATAATACCAATATCGATTTGGGGTAGAAAGAAGTTATATGGTACAAGGCATAGTAAGCAAGTCGTGAATATTTGCAGACTTTTCTACATCGTTGCTTTTTCCTGGTTTTTATTGATGGGTTTCTTCATTTTAAACTTTGTTTCTTCTACATTGCTTCTTCGGACTTGCACCTTGTCTCTTGTGCCTTCTTCCGTTATCTTTATTGGACTAACGACTATAGACTAATGATTTCTTTCAAAAATAGAATTACCGAACTATTTCAAATCGACTATCCCATTATACAGGCGGGAATGATATGGGCCAGCGGATGGAAATTGGCCAGTGCTGTAAGTAATGCCGGTGGTTTAGGAATTATAGGCAGCGGAAGTATGTATCCTGATGTCTTAAAAGAACATATACAAAAGTGTAAGATAGCTACCAATCAACCCTTTGCTGTAAATGTGCCTTTATTGTACCCGGATATAGACAAGCATATCCAAGTTATTATTAAGGAAGGTGTCAGAATTGTCTTTACATCGGCCGGCAATCCTAAAACGTGGACCAGCGTTTTGAAAGACAAAGGTGTTACGGTAGTGCATGTGGTAAGCAGCAGTAAGTTTGCCCGAAAGGCCGAAGAAGCCGGGTGCGATGCGGTGGTGGCAGAAGGGTTCGAAGCAGGGGGGCATAATGGAAGGGAAGAAACGACAACGATGGTATTGATACCTGCAGTGGTGAATGCTGTAAAAATACCGGTAATAGCAGCGGGTGGGATAGCTACCGGGAAACAGATGCTGGCGGCAATGGTGATGGGAGCGGAGGCGGTACAAATGGGTAGCAGGTTTGTAGCCAGTGAAGAAGCTTCTTCGCATATTGCTTTTAAAAAAGCTGTTATTGATTCGCAGGAGGGAGATACCATTTTGACCATGAAGCAACTGACGCCAGTACGAATGATGCGTAATAAATTTTATGAGCAGGTTCAGTCTGCTGAAAAAATAGGGGCTGCAATAGAGGATCTAAAAATGTTGCTGGGAAGAGGAAGGGCGAAAAAAGGAATGTTTGAAGGTAGCCTGGAGGAAGGTGAGTTAGAAATAGGGCAGGTGAGTTCTTTATTGGATGCTATTTTACCAGCCAGGGATATTGTAAAAAAAGTGTGGCGGGAATTTATGGATGGCTTGCAAAATCCAGTCAGAATACTGTAATTTTAATATATTGTTCCAGATCAATTTATTCACTTAACAATAGTGGTTATATGAAACCAGGCATATTATTAATGGTAATAGGTTTATTGAGTTTTGCGGTAGCCAACGCTAACGTTGATCCCGAGCCCACTTGCTCTCCGAATGGAAAGAAGAATGACCTGGCGGGCGTTATTCTGCACAGTGAAAGTAAAAAACCGTTGAAAGACGTGATTGTTACGGCATACCTGGTTTCTAAAAAGGAAAAAGCGGTACAAACCGATGAAATGGGTACTTACGGTTTTGACGAATTGAAACCGGGGACATATAAATTTGTTTTTGAAAAATCGGGATATAAAAAGGTTACCAAAGAAAAGGTAGTCGTAAAAACTGACGAGGCTTTCCAGTTAAATATTGAAATGATTGAAAGTAAAGAATTCGACATCGTGCCATCGCCGTTGCTATTCGCGGATTTCTAATTCAATTATAATTAAAATATCTACCGGCTGCTTTCTAAAAAGTAGCCGGTTTTTTTATTACGGATTAAGGTGATATTAATGGATTGCGCAGATCAAACTTTGTACATAAGTTGACGCTGGGACCTTAGCCTGCATATAATTTTAGGTAGCTTCTCATTTTGGCTTTTGATAAGGCCACACCGAAGGAGTCCTTTGGACAGATGAACGCAGATACATTTTATCTGTGTTTATTTATGTTTATCTGTGGCTAAATCCTCTATTATTTCAAACTGGAGACACTACCTGATTTTCACATATTCTTTGAGAGGTTCAAAAAAATAACCCCGGTATATAAATCGGGGCTACTTTTCATGGATAGGATGATAAGTATTAGTCCATGTTTATATTGAAGTCATCCTTGCTTTTTTCAATATTGAATTTGGGGTGTTTTTCAAGGAAGTTTTTGTATTTATCATAGGTTGTATCAGAAGCTTCTTTGTCATTGATGACAAGCTTCCCGTTCTTATGTGTAATTGAATAGCCCTCTTTCTTATCAATCAGTCCATCATCTGCAAGGCCATCAACAAAAGATTTGTATTCTTTCATTTCAATTTTTGCTTTTTCAATTTCCACTTTCGCATTTTGCAATTCTTTTTCAATTTGTGGTCTAACCTTTTCCAGTTCCTTCTTTGCTTTGGCTAACTCCTCGTCCACTTCTTTCAAATTAACTTTCTTCACTTCATCCAGTTCCGCTTTCATTTTTTCCCAATCAATCTTTGCCATGGATTCTTTTACCTCTTTTTCAATTTTCGCGAAGTCTACTTCTTTCATGGCTTTGTCAACTTCCATTTTGATCTTATCAAAATCCACTTCCTTCATCGATTTTTCAATGTCAAGACGAATTTTTTCTCCGTCAATTTGCTTCATGGCTTCAGCTACTTCTTTCATAGCCTTATCCATTTGGACCTTTAAGTCAATATTGTCCAGTTCGGCGATGGCTTCATCCAGGTTGCGAACCCTTTTATCTTTTTTGGGAGGAACGGTATCCTTATAATATTGTTCTTTTTTCGATTGGCCGGGCTGCTGCCTGTAGCCCCATGAAATAAGTGCGAAAGCTGTTGCAGCTACAACAAACAGTGCTAATAGAGTTTTCCCTGTGCTGATTGATCCTGGTTTCATATTTGCGGTTTTAATTTTTTAAAAGTTTCACGAAAAGCTTCGTATCAAATATACGACTGATTTCGTATTGTGCTACACCATTCATCAACTAAACATTTTTTTAACAAAGGAGGGGTAAGAAAATAGCCGGTAAGACGGGAAGGCCGGAAAGTTTAATTTCTTACGCCTTATCGTCTTACCGGCTAAAATTCAATCGGTAGATTTATAAAATCAGTTTTTCTTAAATGCCCATTTCAGCATTTCTTTCCAGCTTGGCTTTTTCCCATACATCAGGATACCTGTGCGGTAGATCTTTCCGCTAAGCCACACCGAGAAAAGAAATCCGCCAATAAGAAGGGCCATTGATAAAGCCAATTGCCACCAGGGAACTGTGCCGGGCACACCGAATGGAATTCTTGACATCATAATAATAGGTGAGCTAAAAGGAATGATACTTCCCCAAACGGCTATGGGTCCGCTTGGATCATTCATAGCGATAGGCATCATGGCAATGGAAAAGATAACGAGCAGCGTAATTGGAAAACTTAATGATTGTGCTTCCCGCATATCTTCGTTTACCGCACTGCCTATAGCTGCATAAAGAGAAGCATAGAAGAAAAAGCCCCCTAGGAAATAAAAAGTGAATCCAAATAATATCATCCATACATTGATGCTGCTAAATGCATTTTGAATTTTCCCTACAATACCGCCCATGGCACCAACATTACTTCCAGATGCCTGGGTAACATTGTAAATGATGAAAATAAAGGCAACCCAAAGAAAAAATTGTGTCAGGGCTACCAGGCCAATACCTATTATCTTACCCAACATTAATTGAAAAGGTTTTACGGAAGATATGATCACTTCTGCTATACGGTTTGTTTTTTCTTCCATAACTCCCATCATCACCTGCGAACCATACACCAGCAATATAAAATAGATCAGGAAACCGGCTACATATCCTATCGTACTCGCAACAGACGAGTTTGCTTTTTCATCATTTACATTTACAGATTTTACCGTAACGGTACTATTGGCCAGGATAATTTTTTTGCCTTCGTCAATACCCAGCTTTTCATTTTTTATTTCATTCCAGATATTGTTCAGTTTGGATTCTACTCTTCCCGACGCTTCACCACCCATGGTACGCCCGGTATTCAATAAAAGGTTTTTTATACCGCTTTCCCAATTGGTTTGTGCCGGTATCACTATATACCCGTCGTAGTTCCATTCTGAAAAATTCTTTTTCAGGCTATCGGTGCTGCTTGTCAGCAGCGTTAAAATAGAAGAACTGTCTTTTTGGTTTTCACGTTCTATTCTTCCTTTATCGAAGTAGCCTGAAGAATCTACAATCGCTACATGCAGTTTTGGTTTGGCTTTTTCACCGAGGTAACCCATACCAAAAATTAATCCCAGGTATAATACCGGGAAAAGTATAGTACTGATAATAAATGTTTTCTTTCTTACCCTTGTCAGGTATTCTCTTTTTATAATGAGCAATATCTTGTTCATGTGTTCGGTTTAGTAGTTGGTTGATCAGTTGTTAACTTCCTGGAACTGGCGGGCGGTAGGCGTACCTTCTACCAGCCGGATAAATATTTCATTTAAAGAAGGAAGAATTTCATTGAAGGATTCAATATGCAATCCCTTGTTGATGAAATATTGTAATACATCATTGTTCGTATAACCCGGATCGAGTTTAATGATTACTTCTTTGTCGGTTTTTTGTTTTACTTCAAATAAATGAATGGCAAGGTGTTCAGCCTGTAACTTATCCGTAAACTTTACTTTGAATAAATTCTCTTTATAGCTCTGTTTGATGTTTTGCACCGTACCATCTAATATTTTTTGCCCTTTATTCACCAACGCTATATGATCACAAATTTCTTCTACCTGCTCCATGCGGTGCGTACTGAAAATGATAGTAGCTCCCTTTTTCGCAAGGTTATATATCTCATCTTTGATCAGGTTGGTATTGACGGGGTCAAGTCCGCTGAAAGGTTCGTCCAGGATGATTAGTTTTGGCTCATGCAGTACGGTGGTGACAAATTGCAGTTTCTGGCTCATGCCTTTGGAAAGATCTTCCACCTTCTTATTCCACCAGCTATTCATGTCAAACTTGACAAACCATTCTTTGATCTTCGCCGTAGCATCGGTTTTACTTAGTCCTTTCAGTTGCGCCAGGTACAGCGTTTGTTCACCTATCTTCATTTTTTTATACAATCCTCTTTCTTCCGGCATATAGCCTATGTGCCCTATATCATTAATGGGATCAAATTTTTTACCGTCAAAAATGATCTCTCCCTCATCAGGATAAAAGATGCCGGTGATCATCCGTATCAGTGTGGTTTTGCCGGCGCCGTTGGGGCCCAGCAAGCCGAATATCTGTCCTTTATCAATAGTAAGACTAATATCATCGACCGCTTTCTGCGTAGCGAAGTACTTTCTCAGGTGATTCAGTTCCAGTAATGGCATAATGGTAAAAATTATCCGCAAAAATAGATGTTACTACAGATAAGGAGTAAAATTTCGACAAAGGGCTGGTAGCAGGGTGTAAACTGTAGAAAATTCTGGGTCAATTACGAAGGAGTGTTATGGCTATTTGAGAAGCCACCCTTTCTCCATCCATTGCCGCACTCACGATGCCACCTGCATACCCCGCACCTTCAGCACAGGGATAAAGGTTTTTGATTTGAGGGTGTTGCAAAGAAATTGCATCCCGGGGAATACGAACCGGGGAAGATGTTCGGGATTCGGTTGCTACTACAACAGCGTCGTTGGTAAAATAACCTTTCATTTTTTTTCCAAAAGCAATAAAAGCCTGTTGGAGACTGGCATGAATGAAACCGGGTAATACTTCTTTTAAACAATTTGAACGAAGACCAGGCAGGTAAGAACAATCCGGTAATGAAGCTGAAACTTTTGTTTTTGTAAAATCTACCATCCGTTGAGCAGGAGCAACAAATTTGCCTCCCCCCGCAAGAAAAGCCTTCCGTTCAACATATTGTTGGAAATACATCATCCCTAGTTCTGTTGTTAATACACTCTTAGGTTGATTACAAACATCTTCAAAATCAGTATCGTTTTCAATAGCCTGCAAATCGTGGTTCTGTACTGTAACTACTATCCCGCTATTGGCATAAGGATTATTGCGTTTAGACGGGCTCCAGCCGTTTACCACCAGTTCGCCAGGTGAAGTAGCCGCCGGGGCGATTATACCCCCGGGACACATGCAGAAAGAAAAAACTCCATTTCCATCAACTTGTTGCACTAAACTATAGGAGGCAGGCGGCAGGAATTCACTCCGAATAGTACAGTGATATTGCAAGCTGTCTATTAATGCCTGGGGATGTTCAACCCTGACACCCAAAGCAAAGGGCTTTGCTTCAATCTGTATTTTCTTTGAATAGAGCAATTGAAAGATATCTCTTGCCGAGTGACCTGTAGCCAGTATGACAGCCTCTGACTCAAAGCTATTCCCATCACTTGTCTTTACTCCGGTTATTTTGGCATTGTTGATGATCAGGTCAGTCACTTTCTTTTCAAATAAAAATTCTCCGCCACAATCAACGATGGTTTTTCGAACGGCAGTAATGATCTGTGGCAGCTTATTAGTGCCAATATGCGGATGAGCTTCGTATAATATATTTTCTTCCGCTCCGAAATGAACGAACAAATTTAATATTCGGTTTATATCGCCCCGTTTTGAACTTCGGGTATATAACTTACCATCACTGTATGTACCAGCACCACCCTCACCAAAGCAATAATTACTTTCAGGATTAACTTCTCCTTCCTTGTTTAACGCAGCAAGATCACGCCGGCGGGCACGGACATCCTTTCCCCGTTCCAGGATGATTGGTTTAATATCCGATTCAATGAGTTTCAAAGCGGCGAATAATCCTGCAGGCCCAGCGCCAACAACAATTACTTTTTTTTCAGCGTGGTTAACTCCTTTAAACTGAAAAGAAAGTACTTCTCTTTGTTTGTAAGGCTCCTTTATGAACGCTTGTATGGTCAGTGTTATCCAGGCTTGTTTACCCCTCGCATCAATAGACCTTTTGAGAATTGTATAACCGGAAACGTCAGTAAGGTTTATTCCTTCTGATTTGGCAATGTATTGCTTTACTGATAGTTCATTTTCCGCTTCGGATGGAAGCAGTTTAAGACTGATACTTTTTTGCATACGGTCAGGTTTTTATCCTGAAACAAACCCGATAGCTATCGGGGTGATCCGGCAAAAATACGTATTAAAAGGGCTGATGCTGCCTTATTATGGTTTTATTAGCGGCGGGAGTTTTTCACACAGTTCTCAAAATCATTTGAATAGAGGACTTATACGCTTTCGTGCCATAATTAAATAGTAAGAAACCCTTGTTCCGCAACAAGAAAAAAATAATTTATCAAATATTTTTTTCTTGTAACAACAAAGAAATAGTAATACCTTCAAATGGATTGAACGTTATTACATTAAGCTCTTGTCATACTGTTTTTTTAGTAATGCCTTTTTAAAAATTTTAAATACCGGAAAAAGGCACTTTCTATAATTACCAGGTACAGGCTTTTTTATTTACCCGTTGACTTTTTGGAAGCGAGAAAAGTAGTTGATGCATCAATTATTCCGGCTGATGCAGTACTATTTTATAGCAAACATTTTTTTGAATTTTCCAAATTTTTCCTTCAAAAAATGTTGAAATAAAATAGTAATTCAGATACTATAAAAACTAAGCAATAAAAATTTTTTTTTATCCAATAAATGTTGATATTCGCCATCCTGTCCAACTTTTTTTATTGACATGTGTGGAGAAGTTTATTGGACTTTTTTTTCAAACGACTATAAGTAACAACGATATATAAACTGCTTTCTGACAGATGGAGAAAAATGCTGAAAAAGTCTGGGCTAATTGTTTAAAGATCATCAAGGATATTGTTGAATGGCAGCACTACAAAACATGGTTTGAACCTATCCATCCTGTATCATTAAAAAACAATGTTCTTGTCATCCAGGTACCCAGCCAGTTTTTTTTCGAGTACCTTGAAGAGCACTACGTAAATTTATTGGCAAAGACTTTGAAGAGAGAACTGGGAAAAGAAGCCCACCTGGAATATCGCATCATGGTAGACAGTGGTAACAGCAAGAACAAGCCATTGACAATGGATGTTACCGGACAGGGATATAAAACTTTTTCAAACAATGAAATGGATTTTCCTCTTGTCATAAATAACCCCGTTAAGAATCCCTTTGTTATCCCGGGTCTGAAAAAAATGCAGATAGATCCGCAGCTTAATCATATCTATACATTTGATGCATTCATTGAAGGCGATTGTAACCGGGTAGCCCGCAGGGCAGGAAAGACGGTGGCTGAAAAGCCCGGCACTAATTCTTTCAATCCGCTGGTTATTTACGGAGGTGTAGGTTTAGGAAAAACCCATTTGGCCCAGGCCATCGGAAATGAGGTTAAGAAGCTTCACCCCAATAAGGTTGTTTTGTATGTAAGTTCTGAAAAGTTCATTAACCAGTTTATGGATCATGGCCGTAACAATGCTATCAATGATTTTATCCATTTCTACCAGTTGATCGACGTCCTGATCATAGACGATGTACAGTTTTTCAGTAAAGCGGAAAAGTCTCAGGATGCCTTCTTTGCCATTTTTAACCACCTGCACCAGTCGCATAAACAACTCATTCTTACTTCCGATAAATCTCCAAAAGATTTGGATGGCGTCCAGGAAAGATTGCTCAGCCGGTTTCGCTGGGGCCTGAGTGCGGATATGCAGATACCTGATTACGACACCCGTATTGAGATTTTAGAGAAAAAGATGAAAAACGATGGCCTGGAGATGCCAAAGGAGGTGGTAAAGTATATCGCTTATAATATTAATAGCAATATCAGGGAACTGGAAGGAGCGTTGATATCGCTGTTGGCACAATCTTCGCTTAACAGGAGAGAGATTGACTTAGACTTAGCCAAAAAAGTGTTACGTAATTTTATCAAATCATCCAGCAAAGAGATCACCATAGATACCATTCAGCGAATGGTATGCGAGTATTTTGATGTGTCGTATGATAAGCTTTTGCAAAAGACCCGGAAAAGGGAGATCGTGCAGGCAAGACAAATCACGATGTACCTGGCCAAGGCGTTTACAAAAAATTCATTAAAGACAATAGGAGAGCATTTTGGAGGCCGTGACCACACTACTGTCATTCATTCCTGCCAGACGGTTAAGGACCTTATGGATACCGATACGGTTTTCAGAGAAAATGTACTGGAGCTCCAGCAAAAGGTTCAGTTGGCGGCTATGTAAAAAAGATATAATTCCAACTTCATAAATCCCAAATTCAAGGTTCATACCCCGAATTTGGGATTTGTCTTTTGTTTATTTGTTTTTGGGTTTTCTAAGCACTTATCTTTATTTTTGCCACCCCTTTAAAAAGGGCAGCCGGGGTGAGGTGGATGAGTGGCTGAAATCAGTAGTTTGCTAAACTGCCGTACGGGTTAAACTGTACCGCGGGTTCGAATCCCGCCCTCACCGCAAATCCTAAAAAACAACAATGCAAAATTCTGCAAGTCGAAGACTGATAGAATTTTGCATTGTTTTGGATGACTAAAAACAGGCAGGCCCGTACTATATTTGATACGATAGAGAAAATACAAGTTCATATATACTCTTCATCTTATTAATGCAGTTTTGACGTATCAGTATGCCTGCGGCTTATTAAACTCCAGACTGGTTAACTCCATATTGGCCCAGTTAAAATCTCCTTCTTTTAATTTCCAGGTCACCTTGCTTTTATAAGGTATACGGATGCCATTGAAATCCTTGCAGGCGATTGTTTCCACCAGCCATTTTTCCAGGGAAGCATCCGTGCCAGTATCCTTGTACCTGTCAGCTTCAAAACTGAGCAGATCACCATTTTCAGTGAACTTCATAGTACCTGAAACCGTAATGCCCTTGTAAGTCATGATCGCTTTTGCCGAAGTGGAATTAATGGGCTCCCATTTTATATAGTCATTTAAAGCGGCTGCTGGAAACCAAGTTGTCTCTGCGAGGTAACGGATCATCGTTGCGGAATTTAATTTATTGTCAGCGTCAACTTTCACCACATTCACCAGTGATAGCACCTTTATGATCATTTCACCATTGCCGTTCACAAATTTATCCCGGCCTGTCATGGTTATCAAAGGCATCAGTTGCAGCTTTGTCTTCCAGATAAATTGTGGTTCGTTGACCGTAAAATATTGGGTGGCGGTAAACGGCAGCCACTTGCCGCCCGGCTTTGTCCGCATCTCACCTTTTTGTTTTAAACGGACAAATTGAATTTTTTCTTTGCCAATAACGCCGGAGCCGGTAAGCCATTTTTGTACAATGGGCGGCAGATGATACAGCATTTCATCTGTGATGGTGACGTTATTTGTAACAGGTTGTGCTAATAAATGGGCTACTTCTTCTTTTACCTTTCTGTCGAACCGATGGCTTGCATAAGCAGGAACCGCCACCAGCAATATCATGATATTGGCCAATGTTCCAAACTTTGCATCTTTCCAAACAGTGAAGATCAATACCTGGGAAAGGAAAGCCGTAATAATGGCGATTAAAGGCCAGGTTTGTTTTTTAAGCAAAAACAAAACAGCAGCTGTAATAAATAGTATAGCTGTGACAAACCAGGTGAAACCTGCCGGTTTTGAAATGTTTTTTGTTATCTGACCAATATTATCATAGCTGATGGCTTTGGCAAACCCCATGAAATGTATAAGACCATGCAGGAAAATAACCAGGGCGAAAATATATTTGAGCATGGTGATTTGTTTTACCTGTTGAATACAAGCTGATAAATGAGCATCAGCATGGTGATAATAAAAAGACTTGTATAAATTAATTTGTTATTCTTCGCAAGCCAGTTGGGCAAAAAAATATCAAAATTATCCCTGCTTGAATCAGAATACTTCCTGGCAATGATCGTAAGGGGGCATTTGTTTTTAAACAGTAGCAAAACCATTCCTTCTAATAATATGCAGCTAATGCCTGTCCATACCCATTTATCTATTTTGTTGGTCAATGCGGCATACAAGAGATAAAAAAGTACGAGATTGAAGAATAACCAGATGATCGTATGAACGAGCTTGATAGCTGTAAGCTTTGTCATAATGATCTTAATTTTTTTCGGCTCTTTTTTTAATTCCATTAATCGAACCTTTTTGCATTATGCAATGAGCCCATTCCATCCATACTTTGTCGGCAATACACAACCAGAACTGTTTTGGCGTAATGTACCTCATACGGGTTACCAGCCTTGATTTATTTTTACTGACGGAATCAATATAAAAGCCCATCATCCAGCTGGAATCGGGGCTGCTTTTATAAACCAGTGCTTTATTAATGATAGCAATAGCAATTGTCCAGCCCTTCATATTATTTTTTTCAGCGCTGGCACAAACAGGCTCATAATCGCCAGGCTGTGGGTTTTGCCATTCCGGGTGAATACGGTTTGCGTTGTGCAACTTGCAACCAAAAAAATTTTCAAGCCAGGT
The DNA here is from genome assembly GCA_040007815.1 of Chitinophagaceae bacterium. Lineage (GTDB taxonomy): Bacteria > Bacteroidota > Bacteroidia > Chitinophagales > Chitinophagaceae > Terrimonas_B. The sequence goes on along the minus strand of JBDTUH010000017.1, from coordinate 47,294 downwards.
AAAACTGTAGAAACCTGCTTTGTTTAAACCCATTTGGGCTACCCAGGGCCAGATCGCTGATGCTGGCTTATTGATAGTAATTGTTAAGGTATTTTCATAATCCGGTTGCAACAAGATAGAATCACCCGCATAATATTTACTGATTTCAGTAGTGGTAGAACCCCAATGCATTAAAAAACTTCTCACAAACAGAATATAGCTGATAACCAGCAGCAAAAAAGCCCAAACGATGAATCTGCCTGTTTTTTTAACCATTTCATGCGGCAATGACTTTGACCGGCTCCCAAAGAAAAGATTTACTGTGTTTTTTTAACAGAATGAATAATGCTATCGCTATGATCGCCGTGCAGGGAAAACCAGCGCCAACACCCAAAGGAAGAATAGCAACTAAAAACAAAATGCCTCCCATACAACCTATTTTAAATGTCCGGCCCTTCAACAACATGGAGATAGCAATCAATCCCTGGCAGGCAGCGACGAAACCAACGGCTGATTTTATATGCTCAGCGAACCAGCCATTAATGAAAGTTCTGTACCATCCGCTCCAGGTGAGATCCGCATAATCTAAATAAAACTGAGGTGTTTGTTGTGAGGTCTTCCAGTTGGTCCAGCCCGCCCAGGCAAACAAAAGGAAAAAGGAAACCCGAGCAATCCGGGGCCATTTCACTGCTGCTATTAATTGTAAAATCGCCACCACATTTGAAATAAGCAGCATGATTATGTACAATTGATTATCCAAACCTTTCATAGCACTAGTTAAATAATTTACCGGTATGTTTTTAATTGTTTCAATTGCTATCTGGTGTTCATCGAAGTATTCATTTCCCTTTAGTTACAATTATTTTTCTTTTAGTGATTTCTTTTTTCAGGTTTTCCGGGATATCCCTGCATCCACAATTTTTGGTATGCTCCAGGTGCCAGGCAATCCGTTGATCCAAGGTTGCATTCTTCGGTAGAGGATGTCTTTCATGCCATTCTTTATTGAGACTCATAAGATTTAAATCAGTCTTTTATATAATCCGGTTAATTCTCCAAACGCAATAATATATTCGCTCATCGCCTTTTCTAATTGAGATTTTTTTGTATTGGCTGGTAAACTTAGCAATCTGCTTAATGCATATATTTTGAATGAATAACGATGAATTCCTGATAAATGGCAGGGACCATCATAATGTTGTCGCTGAAAATCATTGACACCCTCTTTGCCATGCACTTCATTTTCCTTTATATGATGAGTTACAGGTATGTTCCATACTACCCAATGCGACCAGCTGCCGGCAGGAGCGTCCAGGTCATCGACAATTAGGGCCAGGCATTTGGTTTCCTGTGGAATATATTCAATATCAAGCGGTGGATTTACATTTCTGTCGTCACAAGTATATTTAACAGGGATCAATCCACCATCCGGAAAAGCAGGGCTACTGAATTTTAATTGCCTGTAGTCGATGGCTCTTGTCGCTTCTGTATGTATTCTTGAGTTCATCTTATTCTTTTGTTCGAGGAACTTTACTGGCCGATTAGTTGGATATGGAAGTGTTTCATCGGGATCCTGAACCGGTCATCACAAAGTACCTTTCCGACTCTCCATCCAGTAGGTTGTGAAATACGAATTATACCAAAAATAGAATGATTTTTTACCTGCAATAATGATATATGTCAGGAAACATGATGATTCGAACAAGATGGAAATTTTACGATTGCCGTTTAGCCCGGAATCGGTCTCTTATATTTAACCATATACTTAATGCAACGCTCAGTAAAAAAATTATTAGTGTGCCCGTTTCTACCAGCTTAGGATTCAGGTTTTGTCCTGTGAGTTTGAGCAGGAGAAAATGGATGTAGGAGTTGGACCTGTCATGATACCCCAGTCTTTGCCGCGCCTCCCAATGCCAGTCTGTGCAGGCGCAGTATCCCCAGCCAAACCAGATACCGAGCACAAACCAGGAGAAAGCCGTAAGGAAAAGCGTAATTAAATGCAGCTTTCGTGTTTTTGGAAAAATCCAGCCTACCATATTAAATAGGGTAAAAAGGGTATGAAATAAAAAAAAGAAAATATTGAGGAATTGGTACCACATGGAGTTGATAGAAAGCAGAAATGAAGCTAAGGAAAATTCATTTTCATGGTGGAATTAAAAGCCGCCTTATTTAGCTGTATGTAGTTTGGTTTCCAACTCGTCAATAAGTGGAGCCTGACCCTCAACAATTTTTTTCCGCGCTTCATCCATACTAAACCATGCAGCTTTATCAATTTCGGGGAATGATTTTTTCTTTCCTGATTTAGGAGGCCATTCTATTTCAAAGCTGTTGCTCCTAATGCCTGCCGCATCAATGTCTTTCTCCCAAGCCCAGGCATAAATCAATTTTCCGCTCTTTTGTCTGACAGGAGTCAATTCTATAAAATCTCCTTCCGCTTTTATACCGGTTTCTTCTTCCAGTTCTCTTTTTGCCGCGTCCAGTGGATTTGCTCCGGGCCCGAATTCCCCTTTGGGAATAGACCATGCACCTAAATCTTTCTTTGCCCAGAAAGGTCCTCCCGGATGTACTAACAACACTTCTGTTAAATTATTATGGAAACGGTATAAAAGAATACCGGCACTTTTTTTTATCATATTGAGAGCATATTGTTTGTTTTCCAGGATGCAGGGTATCGGCGTATAAATTTAACTTGTTGAATTGAATTTTTGTTGGCTGTCTTCTATTCTTCTGCTTCACTTCCGGGAAATAACGAGGTCATCGATCTATTTTCCTTAAAAAAAATGATAATGATCATTTGTCGAACTCATTCAGCCTAATTGGCATCAGCTTATTTGTAAAACAGAATGATGAGCTTTGCAAAAAATAAATAAATGATTACATATTTGACTGCGGAGGAAGCATTAAGATTGGTTCAATCCGGGAACAGGGTTTTTATACATGGGAGTGCTGCTACGCCGGTGCATTTGATTAAAGCCCTCCAGGCCAGGCATACTGAATTGAAGGATGTAGAGCTGGTGAGTATTACGAATATGGGAGACATAGATTTTTTTAAACCAGAGTATCGAAATAGTTTTTTCTTCAATTCCCTGTTTGTTTCAGCCAATACAAGAGCAGTGGCGAACAGTAATGATGGTGATTATGTGCCCATATTCCTTAGCGAGATACCGCAGCTATTCAGAAAGAAAATATTGCCTGTCGATGTGGCGCTGATCCAGGTTTCACTACCGGATATACACGGGTATTGTTCGCTGGGAACTTCTGTGGATATCGCTAAGTCAGCCGTGGAAATGGCGACAACCGTCATAGCACAGGTTAATCCGAGGATGCCCCGCACCCATGGAGACGGATTTTTGCATATTAAAAAGATAGACGCAATGGTCTGGCATGAAAACGAATTGCCGGTAGTTGATTATTCCGCCAAAACAACGGAAGCTATTGTGCAGATTGGAAAAAATGTCGCTTCATTGATTGAAGATGGCGCTACCCTGCAAATGGGCATCGGCAGTATACCCGACCAGGTATTGCAGAATTTGCATAGTCATAAAAACCTTGGCGTGCATACCGAAATGTTATCAGACGGCATCATCCCACTTTTGGAAAAAGGTATCATTAATAATAGTTTAAAGAAAATAAATGTTGGACGCAGTGTTACCAGTTTTATGGCCGGTACAAGAAAACTATATGATTACGTACATGATAACCCGGAGATAAGAGTGATGGATATCGCCTATGTGAACGACACCAGTATAATCCGGCGAAACCCTAAAGCGATCGCCATCAATAGTGCTATCGAAATTGACCTTACAGGACAGGTTTGCGCTGACTCCATCGGTACTTACCAGTATTCTGGTATTGGCGGACAGATGGATTTTATCAGGGGAGCTTCGTTATCTGAAGAAGGTAAACCGATCATTGCGTTACCTTCCGTTACATCTAAAGGAGCATCAAGGATTGTACCTTTTCTTAAAGAAGGGGCAGGTGTTGTTACAACCAGGGGTCATGTTCATTGGGTGATAACAGAATACGGCATCGTAAACTTATTCGGAAAGAATCTGAAGCAAAGAGGGAGAGAGTTGATCAGCATTGCACACCCCAATCATAGGGAAAACCTGGAGAAAGCATTCTTTGAGCGATATAATACGGTATAAAAGAGTATAAGTTATTTGCGATTGAGCAGTTGCTGGTAACACGAATGTTTCATTTCAAATTTCCTGTTTATATAGCCTTACTGTAAGTCTGTTTATTTAATGAAAACTGGTCCGTCCGCAAATAAAGATCAAAAGCACTGCAAACGTTGCGGATAAAATAATGTCCTTCTGCTGTCAGCTTCAATTGGGTTTTATCATACGCTATTAAGTTATCGGCTGCCAACTGTTCTAACAGCGGGAAACACAATTCTTCCAATAAGGGTAAATTTTCCGGATGAAATTGGGTAGCACCTTTGCAGGATATGTCTTTGATATACTTACGAAAAACCATGTCTTCTTCATTCAGAAAATAACCGCGTTTAACTGCCAGCTCACCCTGATTAACCGATGCATAATAGTCATGTAAGCTTTTTTCATTCTGTGCAAAAGCATTTCCAAGGTCACTGATACTTGAAACACCCAATCCTACTAACAAACCGCTATTCTGTGTAGTATATCCCATAAAATTCCGATGCAGTTTGCCGTTTTGTTTAGCGATATATAATTCATCGTGCGGCAGTGCGAAATGGTCCATCCCTATATCATAGTAACCATTAGCCATCAGCAACTCTTTTCCTTTCAGATATAGTTGTAGTTTTTCTTCCGCATCCGGTAAATCGGCTTCATTGAATAAGCGCTGTACCCTGCTGGTCCACGGCACATGAGCATAACTATAAAAAGCGATCCGGTCGGGTTTCAATGTGATCACCTGTTTGATGGTATTTTCTATACTTTGAAGGTTTTGCAGGGGAAGACCGTATATAAGATCAAAATTGACGGAAGCAAAACCGGCTGCTCTTGCATTGTCAGTAGCCCTTAGTACATTTTCAATGGGCTGTATGCGGTTAATAATTCGTTGCACATCCGGATCCATATCCTGCACGCCATAGCTTATCCGGCGAAATCCCAATGAATACAATGTTTCGAGGTGTTCTTTAGTCGTGTTATTAGGATGACCTTCTATGCTGAATTCATGCATCGGGTGTACAATACTTGTTTTAAGCAGGCTGTTCAGCAGGTATCGGAGATTTTGTGCCGAAAAAAAAGTAGGCGTCCCACCACCCAGGTGTATTTCCCTGATCACCGGCGTCTGGTTCATCAGTTTCCGGTATAGTTTCCATTCTTTTTCGATCGCTCTCAGATATTCTTCTTCTACAGTGTGATTTTGCGTGATCTTCTTATTACAACCACAATAGGTACATAAAGATTCGCAAAAGGGAAGGTGAATATAAATACTTATTCCCTCTGTCGCATTATGAGCAGTGAATTGCGCGGCAAATACTTCTTTCCATTTTTCTACTGGCAAATCGTTTTTCCAGTATGGAACGGTTGGATAACTGGTATACCGGGGTACGGGTTGATTATACTTCCTGATCAGCAGCGGGTTAATTTTTATACTTTCCATAGATAGCAAATATCAGAATGGATACAGCGTTAATGACTGATTTACGTTAAAGGAAAGCAAGATTTTAGTCATGTTAATTTATTGCCGGTGGCTGATCTTCAAATAACGAGGTTTGAGAATAAAGAAGTTCATACAGGTAAGTACAGTTGTATTTTCCGTTAGGGACTAAAAACTGTTCAGAATCAGGTTGCATCATGACCTGTGTTAAGGTTTTGTATCCGTTGGGAAATTACTTTTATTTCTCTTTCATTAGAAATTTGATTAAAAGGTAAGGGCTGGATTTCTATCCTGGCCCTTTCTTATCTCAAACTTTCATTACAATACATTGAGAAAATCGGGGTTTACCCGCGGCATTCTCATAAAGTTTGAATGATAAAGGAAGGAATAAAGTTAATTGCGCAATTTAATAATTTGATAATTGAAGTGATTATGGATGACACTTTTTTCAATTACCTGCACCGCCTTGAATTAATGGCTTTTTTCTCCGGATATCCATTGATTTATGCTTTGTTTTTTTTTGTTGCCGGCAGCCGACCGTCAAAAACTAAGTGGAAAGGAAAAATATTTTTTCTTTTGCCTTTTTCCTATGCGCTCACAGGTACATTATACCTCGGTTTACAACTGCGAAACCTATACCCGGATTATTCTATGGAAAGTATAAAGCAGCTGATGCAGCCACCCTGGTTAATAGGATGGGCAATACTCTCTATACTTTTCTGGATACCTGTAATTGCCCGGAGACCGGTATTAAGCCTGCTTCACAGCTTTGTCTTTTTCTTCTTATTAGTAAAGGATATGTTCTTTCAACTGCCTGCTTTCGCAACGGATGAAAATATTATGAGAAATGATATGAAGTTATATACCGATAGTCTTCTTTTAAATTTAGGCGCACTTTTCGTTGTGTCATTGACTTACTTTCTTTTCATTCGCCTCAAACGCCCTACAAATTCTCCTGTCTTTATTCCTGAACACAAATGATTTTCCAGGACTTCATCTTGCCGATGGTTTTATATAATTACTATTTACTAAAGTTTACAGTCTGGTGACGAAAGTCACTTTAGTTAATGACGATCCTCATAAGTAAGCATTGATGCTGTAGTTAGTTTTATACAGTCAAAGTAAAAATTTATCACCAAAAATATTTAATATGAAACTGCTTAGTAATAAATTGCTGATGATCCTCCTTATTCTTATCAGCGGATATGGATATATAGTTAGTTGTACACGTGACAATGATCTGATCGTGCCCATTCAATTGACACAACCCTTTGTGAGTACGCGTGGTACTAACACTCATCTTCCCGGTAATATGACTGCGGGAAATACCAATGAATGGAAACTCGATAAAGTTCACTCGAGTGTCTTGTGGTCTACCAATTATGTAGGAGCCGCTGGTTTGCTCACCGGTCGTTTTAACCAATTTGGTATGCACAACGTTACTGACGCAGAAGCTATAAGCTATAACGTAGCCGGTCAACCTCTTTTAGACAGCTCCTGGGCCTTTTATGAAAACGAACCGGCGAAAACTTATTTTAACGGGTATGTCCAGATCAATACCTCCAATACCGGGGAGCCTGGCCGTGATGCAGGCTGTAATGTTGCAGGCATGGGTACGGTTGCTATTGTTGCCGGAACGCAAAATTTATCTTTCCCTAACGTTGCAAAAATTAAGACCACAGAAGTAAAATTCGATCCTGAAAGCAACGGATTTATAGTGACATTTAACCTCACTTACCAGGGCAAATTAACAGCCCCTCTTACCAAATCAATTGTCGGTAAGCTTAGCTATGTTACCAAAAAGACCGTTCAATTTGGCACCGGGGCCGCCTATGATGTTTTCGGTCTTCAATTAAAATTCCAATTCAACTGCCGCGATTTTGGTATCGTCAGCACCAGTATTGCTGACAAAATTGACATTGAGTGTAACATGAATTTCAACAATAAATAATCACCTTTAAATTAACGATAATGAAACGATTATTTATATATATGGGCCTCTTGCTTTCATTGGTAATGGGTTTTACAAGTTGCTACAAGGATATAATTAAACCCGACCTGGCAGAAGATCCGGATGGACCTCCCAAGCAAGTCAGTTTTAAAACTGAATTAGCGCCACTATTTAATTCAAGTTGTGCATTAGCCGGTTGTCATGTTTCCGGTGCTCATAAACCTTACCTGGCAACTGATGCATCATACCTGCAAATTGTAAACGGAGGATTTGTAAATCTCGCCTTACCAAAGGAAAGTATTCTGTATAAAAATATATACGGAGATATGGCTGAACACATTCCTTCTAAAACTGATAAACAAAAAGTATATGACTGGATTCGAAACGGCGCCCCCAATAATTAAGTGATCATAAATTAATATTAATAAAATGAAACTAAATATAAATAAACCAAAACGCTGGCTAACGTTAACTTCCTATGTTGTCGTTTGCCTGATTTTGTTCCAGTCTGCTGCCAATGCGCAGGATAGCACGGTGATAGCGCCCGAAACGTCAGTTCCCACCAAACCAAAACCGGTAAAAAATACTTTTCAAAGCGTTTGGATTATCGACAACCAAACTGTATTAGTTCCGGTAAAAAAGACTTTTGAAATGGATATTCAACACCGGTTTGGTACCGTCAAAAAAGGATATGAGGATTTTTGGGGATTCTTTGCTCCTTCCAATATCAGGATTGGATTTAGCTATGTGCCGATCAATAAATTGAATGTAGGCGTAGGCTTTACAAAAACCACGGCATCTATCATACCGGGGCAATCAACCTCGTCTGTTTCAGGACCGCTATGGGATGGCAGCCTGAAATATTCAATCATCACCCAAACAAAAGGAGTTTACCCTGTTAGTGTTACTTACTATGGCAATGCCGCTTATAATACAAAGAAAGATCCGGAGCATGATGTTTACAGAAACTACTCAGATCGTCTTTCTTATTTTCATGAGTTGATTATTGCCAGGAAAATCACCAATAAGTTATCCGTGCAGGTTGCTCCCAATCTTTCGCATCACAATGTGGTGAATGGCTACTTCGTGAAGTTGAACGATTCTACGCTGAAGGTAGAGCCTGATATGAAGTTCGACCATTTCGCGGTTTCATTTTCCGCCAGGTATAAACTGACTAATGTTACTTCTGTAATGGTCAATTACGACCAGCCAATCACCAAGCATGTTTCCAATAACCCTAACCCCAGCCTGTCTTTTGGGTTGGAGTTTAATACCAGCAGCCACTCCTTCCAATTGTTTGCTACTAATTTCTTTTACTTAGTGCCCCAGATAAATAATTTGTATAATACTAATTCGCCATTTAAATATACCGATGCGGCGAATAATAAAATTGAAGGCGGAAAATTCCTGATTGGGTTTAACGTGACCAGGTTGTGGAATTATTGAGAACTGAAAGCAATGCAATGTGAGGCGTTATAAAAAAAATGGCCCCCGGGAAAAGCAGTGCGGGGGCTATTTGTTAAAAATCCGGGAGCGATGAAATGGCAGTTAATAATTTTCTTTTTGGTAATTGCAGCAGGCCTGTCTTGTTCAGATTCGTCAAGCCAGGCTGGCGGGAAGGAAAATAAAATTGCAGATATCAAAAAGCCAGGAAATAAACCAGCCGGCAGTTATTCGGATACGATAAAAATAAATTTCCCCTCTGCTGTTTTTTACACCCCTGATTCTTTGCAGCTGGAAAAAATTAAAGCTGTTACTGATTCAGTGATATTTGAAAGCAATATACATGACTGCTTTTACCAGATGAGGTATTCGCATAGTAGTTTGCGAAAATCCTGGCCGAAAATAAAGATTGTTGAAGCCAAGAATGTAAGGTTCATTCTCTTCGAACCTGCAGGAGGAAACAGGGAATGTGTTGACCTTGATTCGTTGAACGATCCCTGTGGTGTCCTCGTTTTTGATGGCAATAAAAGACCCCGGCTCGTAGATATGACGAATATTGACACGGAGCTTGGTTTTTATTTTTCTGAATAGTCAAAATTCTTTTATCCTGATACCAATGCCGTATAATGTTCAAATTGGTGAAAAACCTGACGAAAATCATGTATTCAATGTACAGCCATCAATTTAGGGCAACTTCTTCAGGTATATCTTGTCATTAGGAATTGTTTCCATAGCAAATAGAATACATCAATAAATTAATTTAAATAACATGGAAAAGAAAATAGTAAAATCTCTGGTTCTTGTAGTCGCAGGAATGTTTTTCATTAGTATGTTTTCCGGATTTAGTTTATTCGACAAAAAGCCGTGGCCGGTACCGGATAATTATAAAACCATGAAGAACCCTGTCGCGTCTGATGCGACATCTATCGCAGATGGAAAAACCTTATATGCGACCCATTGCAAGTCATGTCATGGTGCAAAGGGATTGGGTGATGGCAACAAAGCCGCACAGCTAAAGACCGAACCAGGTAATTTTTCAACGGCTGACTTTCAAGCTCAGAGTGACGGGTCGCTTTTTTATAAAACATCTGAGGGCCGTGATGATATGCCAAGCTTCAAAAAGAAAGTACCAGATGCCGAAGAAAGATGGAGTATTGTGAATTATATGAGGACACTTAAGAAGTAAATATTCTATAAGTCTATGCCGTGTATGATTAGATGCCCCTGATTATTTTACCCTGATTTTATCAACCCATCAACAACCATCCTACATATATGGAAAATGAGAAGACGATACCATCCCGCAGAAAATTTGTTTTAGGGTTTGGAATTTTATCATTGCTATCGGCTATTGGACTAACTACCGCAACCAAAAAAATAATCGTAAGCTGTAACCCGGAACAAAAGAAAAAAACAATAAAAATGCTTACACAGGATGGAAAGCTGGTGGAGATAGAAGAAGATAAACTATTGGATCAAAGGAAAAAGATTACGGATGAAGAGCTCAAATCCTGGGTCAAAAAATCATAAGCCGTCGCTCACCTAAATAATTTTCTTGATGGAAAATAATGATAATTCAAGACGAGATTTCCTCGTTGCCGGGCTTGCAACTGCTTTAGCCGCTGCCGGATGCGGTTCCAAAAAAAATCCATTCGATGGCTATGCCGGCAATGACGCAAAGGCTTCGGGCGAAATGGTGAAATTGCTATCTGTTGATGGAGAGATCATCGAAATTGATAAAGCTTTTCTAAAACCAGTTCCGGATCTTCCGAGGGTGTCAAATAGCGAAGAAAGGAGAGGGATCGAAGGCAAGAAATTCGTTATGGTCATTGACCTTTCGAGATGTAAGAATGTTGGCGCCTGTAAATCCGCATGTAACCATGCTCACCAGTTGAACCCCGGACAAAATTGGATAAAAGTACTTTCCATGCAGGATGCTGAACAGACAGCTCCTTACTGGCAACCTACTACCTGTATGCATTGCGATGAACCTCCTTGCGTAAAAGTTTGCCCGGTAGACGCCACTTTTAAACGGCAGGATGGAATTGTTTTGATAGATAGTGATCGCTGTATCGGGTGCCGGTTTTGTATGGCCGCCTGTCCCTATTCTACAAGGGTCTTTAATTGGCAGGAACCAATTCTGGAGGAAGCAGTGGCAGCACAGCCTTACTCATGTGAAACCAGTATGCCGCAAAAATTAGGTACGGTGAGTAAATGTGATTTCTGCCCGGATATGGCAAGAAAAGGAGAATTGCCTCACTGTGTATCAGCTTGCCCGAATGGTGTTTTTATGTTTGGCGATATGAAAGAAGACTCAGTGACAAATGGCGCCGAAACATTTCGTTTCAGTGACCTGATAAAAGACAAGGCCGGGTATAGATTGATGGAAGATCTTGGCACGAAACCAAGTGTTTACTATTTGCCACCGGTTAACCGCAATTTTCCTTTTGAATCAGGATTAGAAAATGAAGGACCTGCGGATCAACAACATCATTAAAAAACTATTGCTCGTGGAAAATTCAACTTCAATAGCCGGCGAACAAATTACCCGCGATCTGCTCCCTCAACAATTTGGGAAAAGAGGAATGATCTGGACCGTTATGCTTATCCTTTTATGTTTAATAGGAGCTTTTGCATATTATCGCCAGCTCAGAAACGGCCTCGTAGTAACGAACATGGGTGACTACGTTTCATGGGGTATTTATATTTCCAACTTTGTATTCTTTGTAGCTATTAGCCTGGTTGGATCGCTGATCACAGCCATCTTTCGGTTGGCGAATGTGAAATGGGCTACACCTATTACAAGGATCGCGGAGATAATTGCCGTTTCAGCTATCGTATTTGCCGCACTGATCATCATTGTAGATATGGGCCGCCCGGAAAGAATGCTCAACCTGTTTATGTATGGACGCATTCAATCGCCCATTATGTGGGACGTAATCGTCATCAGCACTTATTTTCTCATTAGTTTATTGTTATTGTATTTTCCTTTATTGCCTGATCTTAAAATACTGATCAGGTTCAAAGAAAGATCCGGCAAAGCGTTGAATAAATTATACCGTTTCCAGGGTTCATTCTGGAAAGGAACGGCTGAACAGTTCAAGATAAGTGACAGGGCCATCACTATTCTTTGCATAGCTATCATACCTGTTGCTTTCAGTATACATACCGTTACTTCCTGGTTGTTTGCAACCACCTACAGGGCTGGCTGGGATAGTACAAATTTTGGCGCTTATTTTATTTCCGGAGCATTCCTCGTGGGGTCTGGAGGGGTAGTAGTAGCGATGTATGTGTTTCGTAGAAATTATAACCTTGAAAAGTATATCACGGAAGTGCATTTTGAAAAGATGGGAAGGATCGTGGTAATGCTTTGTCTCCTGTATCTCTATTTCAATATCAACGAATACATGATACCTGCATTCAAAATGAAGAAATCAGAAGAGGCGCATCTCTCGGGATTGTTTACAGGCGACTATGCTTTGATGTTTTGGTTCGCCATCATCGTTGGTATGATCATTCCCATCTTTATGCTCTTATTCAGGAAAGGAAGAAAGCCGCTACCGATGTTTGTAGCAGGTGTCATGATAGTAGTGGGAGCCTGGTTTAAGCGTTACCTGATAGTGACGCCAACATTATTACATCCCTTCCTGCCGATGCAGGATGTGCCTGCGGCCTATCATCATTATTTCCCAAGCTGGGAGGAATGGGCTATTGCCATCGGTTCCCTTTCGGGAGCATTGTTGGTAATTACTTTTTTCGCCAGAATTTATCCTATCATTCCTATACACGAAACAATAGTTGAACAACATGAAATGAGCCTCGAAGCAAATAGCGTTGAATCCGATATCTACCGGGTCAATTCCGGAATAGCATCAGGAGAAGTTTTGGCTAAATAGATATAAAAACAAATTCATGAAAAAGCTTACACAAAATAAATTCTTTTTACTGCTGTTGCCATTTTTAATGAGCCTGTTTACTCACGGAGCTTCAGCACAAGGAGACTCCATCGTTTCAAAAGAACTTGTCAAGCTGAAATATTTCAATGATAATAATAGTGTCCAATTTCTGATACTGGAGAATTCATTGAAAACCGGAAAGAAAGTGGAGCCGGTGACGAATAAGGTATTTCAAATATACCTGGACAGTAACAAAGCTGAAAACCTTATTGCGAAGCTCACCACTGATAATAAAGGTAAAGCAAAAACCTTTCTGCCTCCGGCATTGAAGGCCGTATGGGAGGCAAATCCATCGCATAAATTTATTGCCGTTGCGGAAGGTAAAGAAGAGGCTGCTGTTGAACTGGAAATAACAAAAGGAAAAATAAAGATTGATACGATTTCAGAAAATGGAACCAGGAGTGTTGTCGTGCAGGTAATGAAAAATCAAAACGGTGAATGGGTGCCGGCTAATGAAGTCGAAATGAAGGTGGGTATTCAGCGCCATGGTGGTATTCTCTCCGCAGGGGATGAAGAAGTGTATACTACTGACTCCAGCGGTACCGCCACCGTCGAACTCAAAAAAGATAGTCTTCCCGGAGATCAGCAAGGAAATATTGTACTCGCAGCTAAGGTAGAAGACAATGAATTGTTTGGAAACCTGTTGGTTGAAAAAACTGTTTCCTGGGGAGTTGCTGTAAAAAAAGACGGCAATTTCTTTGACAAACGATCACTCTGGTCCACACGAATCAGAACACCTTTGTGGTTGTTATTAATGGCGTATTCCATTGTAATTGGCGTATGGGGAACCATTTTTTACCTGGTATTTCAAATTGTCAAAATCAAAAGGATAGGAACATCGGTATCACCTTCACAATAGCGGTTTGTGACCTCTTGAAAAAAAATGATATCTAACCAAGGTACTTTCTCACTTTATCGAGCAGGTCATTTTCCGTAAAAGGCTTTATTATGTAGTCATCTGCACCTAACAATAGTCCCATTTCAATTTCTTTCTTTTCGGCGGAAGCGGTAAAAAACAAGAAACGACATTTTACAAGTGAAGGAACCCGGCGTATATGTTCTAATAGGTGGTAGCCATTCATCACCGGCATTTGTATATCACACAAAATTAAATCGGGTGTTTGCAGTACGGCCATATTCAAACCTTTTTCACCATCGTTGGCTGAAAATACGTTGTAATTGAAAAGTTCAAGCAATTCAGTCGTGTTTTCCCTGATATCCAGGTTGTCTTCAACAATAAGAATATTTTGTTTCATCTCAATGAGATTACTTTAGCGGAGATCAACAATGGTGTCAATGATTAAGCCACTTATCCTGGCCTGGAGTTAAACAAGAGAGATTTCAGGCTGACAATGGCTCTGGTGGGGCAAACAAATAAATGAAAGTTATCTGAAGACAGATATTGAGCTTTTATTGTTTTGTATAGATTTTAATGAATTGGGGAATAATATGCTCGAATTATCTTTCAATTTGATTGAAACCCTCAGTATCTCTTCGAAGATATTATATGGTGCACGGCTGCTTGCCAGGCAATTTCAGCCTTCATTTTCTTCACCAGCAGTTGTTTCATCCTTAGTTTGTCTTTCAGCCACATTTTTTTTACCCGATCCAGCAGTTCCCGGTTGTATGTATTTAAGCTGACGATCCAGTATGATTTTAATAATGCAATAGCCACACACCTGTCCTGGAAACTTCCCAATTCTTCTAATAGCCGGGTAAAATACTTTTCATCTTTTCCCTTCAGGATACTTACGGATAAGATTTCATACTCTGTTCCCTTGTAAGGTTTGACGTTATAGAACAGGTCTTTTAGGTTTTTACGAATCTCGTGAACATTGTCATCGCTAAAATGACCCGATCTGATAATGGCGTAAACAGCCGCCCATTTTTGCTGTACAAAATTCTTGAAACTATCCAGTGAAAATTCATTCGGAATGGCTGCGTCTGTTTTCTTTTTGCTCCCGTTTACAGGATTGTCTGAAAGAATTTCAGATAGTTCCGGCTTCAGTTTCTCAATTTCTTTTTGCAACAAAATGAAATAGGCCTGAGGTTTTTTTTGCTCCTGTCTTGTAGCTTCCTCCATTCGGGGCTGTTGCAATTGCAAATCCCGGACAGACCCTGAAATGGTATACGCCTTTTTTAATGTTTTGGAAATATTTATTTCCCCGGCTTCTTCCTCCTGTTGTGATAGCATTCGCAAAAACGCCCGCAGCTTTTTATATTCAACCCTGAATTGATGTATGGCTTCCACATCAAAATCTTCCGCAACATTTTTGACATGCTTTTTTAATTTCCGGTACAGGTTGTTCGTTATATGTTTTATTTGGTACTTGTCCATTTTTGACGTCGATGTGAAATATCAGTTCTTTACGATATCCTGATCGATGCATACAATCTGTCCGCATCTTCTTTTCTGCACAATTCAGTTCCCGGGTTCATTGTGGCAGCTGTGCCACAGGCTACACCATAGCGAACTGCTTCAGGCAAGCTTTTCCCTTGCGAAAGAAAAAAGACAATACCGGCGACCATGCTATCCCCTGCGCCAACCGTACTTTTTTTTAGGGCGGGTGGGGGAGTGATTATTTCTGCCACATTTCTTGTTACAAGCATGGCGCCGGCGGCACCCATAGATACCACCAGCACTTCACATTTTCCTTTTTCAATTATACCGGCTGCTATATCTTTTACCTCGCCTGGTTGCAACACACTTTTGCCGGCCAAAAAACCTAATTCCCCGAGATTTGGTTTGAGTAAATAAACCCCTTCATCAGCCGCCTGTTTTAATGCTTCCCCCGATGTATCAACAATAAATTTTGCATTTGTTTTTTTAGCCATTTTAGCCAATTGAGCATAAATGTCAAGTGGAACTCCGGGTGGCAGGCTGCCACTTGCAATAACAAATCCGGCGTTTTCTGTTTCTTCTACTGCTTTCAGGCATAGCTTCCATTCAGGATCACTTAGTTCAGTACCTGGCATTCCAAAACGATATTGATTATTGGAAGAATCATCAAGGACAATAATATTCTCTCTTGTTTCATTCGCAGTTTCAATAATGACGGAGGATACTTTTTCCAATTCCATCAAATGGGTAAAATATTTTCCGGTATACCCACCTGAAGGGAAAATGGCAGTAGCTTCACCGCCCAATTTTTTTATAGCTCTTGCTACATTGATGCCGCCGCCACCCGGTTCCAGTTTAGGGGGAGTGCATTTTAGTTTTTTTTCCGGAATCAGCGCTGACACTGTTGTGCTTTTATCAATACACGGGCTGAAGGTTATGGTGATAATGGAGGACATAAATCAACGAAATGATTCTTCATTTTCAAATCTCCCTGTTTTTTCTGTAAGTACAATGCGATAAACGATGGGTCTTATACTTCCGGGTAGGCCGGGGTGTACTCTTTTTTCCGTCATTTCAGGGAGAATTCCTGCCTCGCTTATTTTCATATGCATCATCCTGTCTACAAAGAGCTTCATGGCGTAGTACCTATCCCGTTCCTCTGTCAATTCCTGGTATTCACCCCAGGCAATCACGCTTTTCCAGTTGGTGAAGCTTTTCATTTCATCCACTTCAAAACATACTTGCGGGTTTTTCCGCATCATTTCAATTTTCAAGCCCATCACGGAATGAGCGATGATTAATTGGTTATCGTATACATAGTTCACAGGCACCACATAGGTTTTTTTTCCGGCGCTGCAGCCAATACGCCCCAGTACATTTTCTTTTAATACTTTATCTATTTGTTCATCATTTAATCTTCCGATCATATAAAATGATTTCAATTGTCCATTGAAAAATGACAAGCTATAGCCACAAAAATTTAGTGAGGCGAAGGAAATTTTTAGACCCCGGTGATAAATGAGTGGCGATATTTCAGGATATATTTAAAAATATCAATGAAGCGCCATTACCGGTACGTGACTATGCAATACAAGCTGTTTTGAATGGCTCTTAAGAATCAGTTTTTCGAGTAAACCGTGCCGCTTTGGTAATACAATCAATAAATCTATATGGTTGCTTTCAGCAAAATCCATAATGCCTTCGTCTGTATTGTTGCCCGTGATGAAGTGATATTCAGGTTTCACGGCCACCAGCATTTCCTGCAACAGGCCTGACTCAAAAACTAATTCGGGTTTAAACGCCTCTTTTTTACCAATATTAAGAACATGCAGTTCCGCATGAAAGTCATTGATCAGTGTCTTGATTTCATCTACCGGTATTGTATCTGCTACTTTAGTAAAATCACAGGCCAGACCGATCTTTTTAATGGAGGAGAACTTAACCTGTGGTGGTATGGTAAGTAAAGGCCACTGCAGCTGTTTCATTGCATGAACTGTATGGCTCCCGAAAAAGAGTCGTTCCGTTGCTGTGGTGCCCTGACTACCCATCACGACGGTGTAAGGATTTGTTCTTTCGCAAACAATTTTTAATTCCTCAAAAAAGAGACCCATTCTCACTTCTGTGGCGATATTTATTTTGCTATTTGTTTTCAGGGACAGTTGTTTTTTTACTCCATTGATATTTTTTTCCGCATCTTCCATCAGGTCGTCCGGAGTTATGACTGCCGGTATTTCACTATAAGTTACAGGTGTATGATATACATGCAGCAGTAAGATATCCGCATTGATTGCTGATGCCATATCAGCAGCATAGTTGGCTGCATTTAAAGAGGCGGGTGAAAAATCAGTGGCTACCAGTATTGTTTTCATTGTATCATTTTTTGTTCGTGATTAAAATGGTTAATGCTATTAAACTTTTTATTGAATTAATAATATTTCACCAAAGCGATATGACGATAATCTTTCAGCAGCTGTGTATCTACAAACTCCACATCGCCGCCATTTTCCAGCACTTTTTCTATTACATCGTCTACGGCATCTTTTATATATGAAAATTTATTATAGGGTTCGGTAGCCTCATAAATCACGCCATCAGGATTACCGTGCCGCGCGGCAAACATGTAATTTTTTTCCACTACCAGCAGGCGACCTTTATGAAGCATGGCCTCACGCCATACATCAGTCATACCCGCCACAAGTTTTTTATTGCTTTCGGCTTCATCTAATTGATTCAGCAGATCTTTTTGCCTGACTATTTTCCAGTCAGCGATATATGGTTCCAGTATTTGTTTTAATTGTGGTAAACTGGCGTCCTCGTAATTGCCATGTACGTACTCAATGACGGCTCCGGTGTGTTTGCTCAGTTTTTTAAAATGACCCAGTATTCTTTCAGCGCCTACGACGAAAAGCGGAAGACGATAAGCATTGAGAATAATGTCCAGTGCGTTATCAATATGATGCAGGAACTTATCCATTATTATTTCCTTTCGGTCTGACTTGTCTGAAAAGTTGGCTACTCTTTCCGGGGCATCGTTTACGTGCGAATAAACAGATTCGGGTGTATCCGATACGATCCTGACGAAAGTTTCCGTATTACCGAGATAGATACGACTCACTTTATTGCTGAGCAGTAACACCAGGTATTTGTGCAACTGTTTTTTGCTATACACCAGGTCGCGGATTTCAAAGGACTCATCTACTATGATCTTTTCTTCGACAGTTATGTCAAGATATAATACTTTTTCAAACACCGGGGATACGTAAATCGCGATACTTTTCTTGTGTGTATTAAAATTCAGGTCTTTAAAAATCACCCGGAGTTTTTGCATCATGAGTGTACTTAGCTCCCCGGGGTAATTTTCTGATAGTTCCTTTTCCACTTTATCGGCGGCTGATTTGAGCGAATGAATCAATTCCGCTTTCAACGTCATTTTTGGTTCAAAAGGAAGAATGACCGAAACGGCGGGCCGGTAATGCACCGCTTCGATTACTTCCCTGATTTCCTGTGTTACAACCGGGTTCATTGTGTACTTTTTAGACATTGAAGCTACTTTTAAGTATCTCAAAAGAAACTGATACTCATCACCAGAAGCTTTGATTATCCTCACCTTTGCGAGGAATTTGCAGCTAAACAATATTCAGTGTGAGGAAAATTGTGAAATGTTTTTCCTGAAATGCACTATGTCAACCGGCACCAGGAAAAGTTATGCGGAAATACATCAGTTTCCCTTTATTCGTTTGAAAAATGATCCCGCTGTTTGCCAGTTCCATCCTTCAAATCTGCCCCGCTGCACGACGAGTGTATTGTCTTGCGGGTGTTGCAGGAAATAATGAAAGACAAATTTCCCTCTGGGGTTTTGCCAGCCAATCACTTGTCCGAAACGAAGATCATTGAACACTAATGTGTCTCCCCAACTTTCGACAGTATACAGCTGCTGGGAAAAGCGGATAAGCTGCTGCAGGTCCTCGTGGTCTCTCACCGGGTTCAACAAATAGTTATTGCGTGGAAAGTATTGAAATTCGATTTCTTTTCTGCTGTCGAGTAAAGAACGAAAACCGGTGTAATAACCACTATCGGTACCGGCTACTACATACCACAACCAATTTTGCAGGGGCGCCGGTGTAGTAAAATATCTTGTGTAACTGATTTGTTGTTTTTGCAAAATGCTTTTTACATCACTATCTATTTTGGCTTTATTGGCCAGGCAGTATACTAAATACAGTGTACTTAAGCCAAGACCCATACGCCACCATTTTTTTCTCTGTGGGGATCGTCTTTTTAAAAAAATAAGAGCTGCGCAGGCAATGCCCGGCCATATTGAGAAGAACGGGTCGGCTACATAGATCGCATTAAAAGAAATGCGCTGGTGACTGAATGGCTCAAACCAACCAACACCATAGTTATTAAACGCATCAATAAAAACATGAATGAATATCACCCCTCCAAAAAACAATATCCATTTGCTTAACCTAATATTATGCGGACGATGCCAGTGTTCGGCAAGCAATGCCAGCAAAGGCGTAATGATCGCACAAAATAAAAATGAGTGGGTGAATCCGCGGTGCGCTAATAAATTGGAAGAAGTGTTCATCCAGAAGGACGCTATAAAATCAATATCGGGAAGACTTTGCGCCATCGCACCCCAAAGCATTGCTTTTTTGCCCAATGTTTTTCCGGCAAAAGCTTCGCCCATACAGGCACCGAGAGCAAGGTGTGTGATGGAATCCATAGTTACAAATTATCGCTGGTCACGATAACAAGTTCAGCAAAATAAATGGAAATGGATCAAAGTATTTCCTTGCCAGGTAAGCGAAATTATTTAAGGCGTCCCTATTGTATAAATGCCCAAAGGAATTCAGAAGCCTCAATATTTGAATCTTTCGTTGCGAAGGCTTTACTTATTATGTGCTATAAACAATGGCATTTTCAGTTCCCTCATCAAAATATCGGCCATGCTTTCACGAAGCCATCGGCTGACAGTTCCTCTTCTGTATGCACCTAACACTACGAGAGCATTTTCCTTTGTTTGCTTCAGGTATTTCACAATTTCATCCCCGGCCCAGCCTTTCATTACCGTATATTTTGCCTTTGGGTAATGCCTTTTCATAAATTCTTTCATCAACCGGGTATCGGTTATGTGCAAGGTTGTATCCACCGGTTTTACTGAAATTACTTCAGTATCCAGCTCCTTTAACTGCGGAAGCAAATAGCTAAACATTTTTATGGCGTGTACCGATGAAGGTTCCCCATCATACAATAGTATTATTTTCTGGATGGGTTTGTATTTTGCGGGCACTACCAGTACCGGACACTGTGTATCGCTCAACAGATCACGGATAAAAAGAGTGGGTAATTTTTCAGTATAATGTGTCAGGGTTTCTGCTGAGTCTATAATCATCATATCGGCGTAAATGCTTTCATGCTTCAGCTCCTGTATGGCAATTTTCCGGTCACGGTGAATAGCATATTCGAGACCTGGTTGCTGGCAAGCCTTCTCAAAATTCGCTGCGGAAGCATCACGTGTAGCTTTGTCTTTCGCCTCAAATTTTTTTAATTTTCCCCCGGAAGCTCCTTCTTTAACGATCATCTCATAAATCTTATAACTGGTGTAAGTGGGGTCATCCATAAAAACACCAACGAGGTGGGTCTTCGTTTGCTTTGCAATATACAGGGCGTAGTCCCTTGTACTTTCTGAATATTTAAGACCATCGAATGCAGCTATTATCTTTTTCATACAGTAGTTTTTAACCTGTTGTTTTCCCGAATGATTGAAACGTTTATACATGAGCAATAAAAATCGGTTGCCTTACCGTTTTAATCAGCAGATCAGCGTGGCTGGCTTTGAAAAAACGAGATAAGGCATTTCTGCCATAGGCTCCCATTACTAGGACAGAATTTTTCCTGTTTAACCAACAGTCAAGCAAATTCGTGTCCGCATCTCCTTTCAGGGCATCAAACCTAAAATCGGTATAATGATGATTCAGCCATTCTTTAAATTTATATTTATCCGGGTCCTTCCATTCACCCGTATCATTGACCTGTAATACGCTCACTTTTTTAGTATGCAATTGCGGGAAAAGGTAAGTGAACTGCTTAATGGCAAATACGGAAGACGATGACCCATTGTAAGTAAATTTAATTTCATCAATGGCTTCAAAGTTGTAAGGAGCAATCATTACAGGACATTCGGCGTTTTTGAGAATATCTTTTACAAATTCGGTTGGACTTCCTTCATAGCGTTTATTAAATGATGTTTCAGCATCCACTACGATTAGATCCGCAAAACGGCTTTCGTCCATGAGGTCAAGGGCAGGCACACCACGATCGCGATGCAGGCTGTAATTAACTCCCCTGTTAATACACCCTTCTTTAAAAAAGGAAATATTTTTTTCTAGTAATTCCAGCTTGACCCTATGTTCATCTGATTTTTCATCCACCACGCTATCTGCGTAAGCCATTCCATATACCTGTTTCAGCACGGGTCTTTCTTCTGACATAAGATTTTCCAAAAAAACACCTGTTACTTTTGATTTAGTTAGTTGAGCGAGATAGCAGGCGAATTCCAAAGAATTCTTATCCAGGTTGATGGCATCAATAGCCAATAATATCTTTTCCATGATGATTTTTTTCAAATCTATTGATAGCCGGATATTTTTTTTATGAGGATCATTAACAGGGGTGGTGATTATGGTCAAGTGAATTGAAATGAGCTGAATCCGATCGATTTGCAATGCAACCAGGTCTGCGGAATGGAATGCAATAATGACGAAACGCAGGCATGAGTCTCTTCAATGACGAAATGGGGTTTGAATGATGTGGCTGATAACAACTAAAAAGGTAGATTATAGGAGGTTAGGATTTGCGGATCATTTCGCTATTTCTTTTAAATTGCTTCATTTTAAATGCAAAAAAGTCCTATTTTCGCAGCCCCTTGAGAGTTCGGGAAGTAGCGCAGGCCGGTAGCGCACCTGGTTTGGGACCAGGGGGTCGCAGGTTCGAATCCTGTCTTCCCGACTTAATGTCTTTCAAAGAGTATAATAGCCTATAAATATTGATTATTTATAGGCTATTTTCTTTTCCAGCCTATCAAATCATATCATAAAATATCAAACTTCCCGTGAGTAATTCCGTGAGTATAATAAGGTACAAAATTTGTACTCACGAGAGTGTAGTTAATTTGTTGAACCTCATTTAATTAGGCCATTTTTTTTGACCTCTTTTGATAGGATTCGAACGTGCGGACTGACAAAGAATGTGAAGAGTGAATTCAAATCATTTCAAAACTAATCAAACAAGGAGGTCGTATGAACGAAAGACAAACTTTCAGTATTGACTTTGTAATTAGAAAGTGCAAAGGCAACAAAACAAAAGCCCACATTTATGCCCGAATCACGGTGGATGGGGCTACCCCAGCAGAAATTTCAATCAATGAAAAAATCATCGCCAACGACTGGAATAGTGAAAAAGAGGAAGTAAAAGGTAGAGGGATGGAAATAGCAGCAATTAATGAACACATTTCTGATGTGCGCTTCAGAATTAAACAAAAATACAGGGAGCTGGAGAGGTACGAGGAAATAATCACCGCACAATCTGTAAAGGCTGCCTACGAAGGTGTTCAAACAAAATTGAAAGGTCACAAACTAAGGGAGCTTCTTAAATTCTACAAAGAAATTTGGGAGCCTAAGTTAAAGGATGGAGGTTTTAAGAATTATAAAACCACCATTAAATATATAGAACTGTACCTGGAAAGTATCGCCCCCGGCCACGATGTTTATCTATCCCAGGTCAATGGGGAGTTTGCTACGAAGTTCGAGCACCATATTAGAACTACTCCAATAAAGGATTTTGATCCCTGTAAAGGAAACGGGGTTGGAAAACATATACAACGGTTTAAGCGGATACTAAACTGGGCCGAGGAAGATTTAAAATGGTTAACCGTCAATCTTGTTAAAGGTTATAGCTGTCCTCTTAAAAAAAGCAGGAGGAAAAAACTAGATATTCAAGAACTCGTTATACTTGAGAATAAGAAATTTGTTGACCCTACTTTATTGTATATCAAAGATCTTTTCTTGTATAGTTGCTATACAGGTTTAGCCTTTGTAGATGCAATGGCCTTAGCTGAATCTGATTTTGAATTTAATTTGGATGACACCGTGTGGTGTAAAATTTATCGTACAAAATCAAATGAATTATGTGCTGTACCTATATTAAGATCCGCAGCCAATATCTTAGAATATTATAGAGAGGATGCTGCTAAAAATGGGCGGGCAACCATCTTTCCAAAAGTCTCAAACCAACATGTAAACAGCAATTTAAAAACAATGCAGGCTGCATGTGAAATTTCGACCCTCCTGACGTTTCATGTTGCCCGACACACTTTTGGCAAAACTGTAGCACTTAAAAATGGTATTCCGCTGGAAACGGTTCAAATGATGATGGGTCATACCAAAATTTCAACAACTCAGATTTATGCTGATGTTGATGAAGAAAAAATTTTAAAAGATATGTCCGGTTTGGAGGATAAGCTAGACAAAAAGCGTAGGATTGTAGTTTTAAATAATGAAAAAGCAAATTTCGCTGCCGCGCAGAAGGAGTGAAGTGGCCATTCCTCATAAAATAAGCCAGGTCAGAAAATAGTAAGTATGATTTGGCTTTTTTTCGACTTCCCTTGGTACTGCATGCGCATTCATATTTGAAATTTATGATTGACCATCATTATCAAGGTTTCAACTACCTTATTAATTTCATCGTTTGTATTGTATTTGCTAAATGAAAAGCGAATCGTAACGTAATCTTGAGTTCTTCCTAATTCCTCCATTACATGAGAGTTACCACCGCTACAAGCAGAGCCTACAGAGACACAAATGCCGTTCTGGTCTAACTGAAATAGAAAATTCTCAGACAGACCTTCTTTTGGGAAGGAAACACTCAATACTGAATAGAGCGCCGAACTTCCGCCATTAATAATAAGACCAGGGAAATTTTGTTTTAATTGCTCTATGAAATATTTCTTCAGATCATTAATTTGACATTGTACCCGTTCAAACCGCTCATGAAATAACCGCATAGCCTTTGCCATACCAACAATGCCAGAAACATTTTCTGTACCCGCCCTAAATTTTCTTTCCTGGTCGCCTCCCCAAATCAGCGGTTTTAATGAACTTCCCTCACGAACATACAAAAAGCCGATTCCCTTCGGTCCATGAAACTTATGCGCAGATGCAGTTGCAATGTCCATTCCCAACTCATCTAAATTGAGAGGATAGTGGCCAATTGTTTGGACACAGTCGGAATGGAAAAATGCGCCATACTTTTTACAAATTGAGTCGATCCCCGAAATGTCGGTTATATTAGCTATTTCATTATTTGCGTGCATAAGGGATACCAGGCATTTTTTACCATTACCGGAACTTGCTTCTAATAACCTTTCAAAATCCTCCAAATCTATAGAGCCATCTGATTCTAACTTTACATATTTAATACCAATACCAAAATGTCGGGTGTAGTAATTACTGGCATTTATAACTGAAGGGTGCTCTATTTTTGAGGTTATTAGGCTAGCACAGCCAAAATCCCTGATGCCTGCAAGTACTGCCAGATTGTTACTTTCCGTTCCACCTGATGTGAATATTATTGTATGCGGCTTCACACCCAATAAAGATGCAATACTTTTTCGAGCCTGTTCAATCGCTACCCGTGTTTTAATACCAGAAGTGTGAATAGACGAAGGGTTACCATAATGGACAGAGTAGAATGGCATCATTTCAGCTAGAACTTCATCATCGAGCTGGGTGGTTGCTGCATTATCGAGATAAATGATCTGTTCTGTATCTATTTTCATAAGTTGAATTGTTAGGTTTATTACAATGAGATTAACTTGTTATCATCATATTATTTAGTAAGCAATGCATTTGTTTTATGGCACAGATCTAAATTACTTATTGGTTATTTTCCTTGTAATTTTTCAAGTTCTACGATTCCTGGCAGGTTTTCTAGTAACTCCACAGTTCTTCCAATACGGTCCTTTTCGATTGAACAATGAATTATTACCATTGCTTCACCACTTTTATAGCGGTGCATGTGTAGGTTGTCGATTGGGATTTTTCGATCCACAAAAAACATAGACAGTATACGTAAGGTGTTATTAGGATCATTGACGTGTAGGTTGAAAGCGCACGATTTTCTACTCATTTCCACAGTTAGAAAATTATAGTTTTGCATGTTTCAATTAATATTTTTCAAAATTGTTACAAACCTCCCTACCTGCAAGAGTAGAAGAAAGGGAAGGCAATCAAAGATTTACAAGGATTACCTCCCCGGATTCTAAACTAACTGCATGTTTGCAAAGAGACTTATTATGATTACCATCATTAGTGATTTAAAAAAGGGGGAGGCATTCGCCTGGACCTCCCTTCCTTTGTTTGGTGCTCCACTTGGATTGTATTGAAATACCTTCCTTTTGGATGTACCTTGTTCAACATGAGAAAGAAATTTTGATCATTCATCGTCGTGCCCATATTCCATCAAAAAATCTGCTTCGGCTAAAACTTTTTTTACATACTTGTTCATTCTGTTTGGGATGATTACGACACTTTCCCGTAATCGCTTACGAAAAGCGCGTCCAACCGGTAACTCTCTTCTGTTTGCTAGTTCAGAATATTGCTTTTCTCCAGGAAGCGGTTCAAGTATTATTTTCCAATTGTCAAAGCATTGCACTCTTTTTAACGCAACTATATATGACTTATGTATTCGACAGAATAATTCCGGCGGCAGATGATTTTGAACTTCTTCAATAGTATTCAAAACAAAATACACCTGAGATTCTGTTACCAGTTGCATATAACCGCGCATCCCTTTAACATAGATTAAAGTCGAATAATCTATTTTTTCAAGTCGGTTATTCTTTTTTACAAAAAAGTAGTCCTGCATTTGGGTATTCATATTTATAGATCACTAGACAGAAACTATTTTTCGTCCAAATTAAATTCAATTAAATGTTCCACTTTTTTCACAGTTGCATCTTACGAATAAATAGTCTTGTATTTCCCGCTCTTTCATGAAATCATTTTTGAATAAAACAGGACGGGCAGGAAAACACGTAACAACCCCACCCGCTTTGCTATGCCTGTTTATAATATTTGATGGATTAGCTTTTTTGGTATATACCTTTAATTGTCCAATCATCTGTTACCGCAGCGTCTGATGTTTTGGTAATTAGTAATGCACCATCGGGAGTAAGTTCCAACACTTCCGTATTTGTATATTCAGCTTCATTGGGTTTACCGGCGTAACTATAGATTGTTACCAGCGTTAATGTCTGTCCTTCTTTACTCCAGGTTGCAGAAGTTGTGATTGTACGTTTAGATGTTTTGCCTAACCGTATTGTTTGTCTCCCATTTAAAGCAATCGTCTCTGTAATGGTAACATCTCCGTCATTTCCAGGGCTCGTTCTTTCGAGTTTAATGGAGTCTTTCGTTTGGGTAATGCTTATTTTCGACGGTACAGCATTGGAGTATTGTATCCCTGAAACCATTTCCAATTCAGGTTGGTCCCAACTGCCACTGAAATTAATTTTTTGTTGTGCTTGCAAAATTGTCGTCGCCATTAATATGGCAAGAAAACTCATCGGATATTTATTCATTGTTTTTATTTTAAGGTATAATTTACCTTTTGGAGATCATTACTATTAGGCCCAATCATTATTTCAAATACACCCGGCTCAGCCACATACTTCATATCCTTGTCCCAGAATTTCAACATATCATTTGTTATGGTAAAGGATACCGTTTTTGTTTCACCTGGATTCAAAGCTATTTTCTGAAATCCTTTTAATTCCTTTACAGGTCTTGTTACACTACTTACTTTGTCATGTATATACAACTGGACTATTTCCTCACCGTGTACTTTTCCCGTATTGGTAACGGAAATAGTAACTGATCTGTCATTGATTGAAGGGTTGGAATATTGGTATTTTGTATAACTTAACCCGTAACCAAAAGGAAACAAAGGCGTGTTCTTTTCTGTAACGTAATCATACGCCTTTGAACTTGGTTTGTAATTATAATAGATGGGTAGTTGTCCAACACTCCTGGGAATTGAAATGGTCAGTTTGCCTGATGGATTTACATCTCCAAACAAAATATTAGCAAAGGCATTACCCGCTTCTTCTCCGTTAAACCAACCATCAATAATCGCGTTGGCTTTCTCAGCAATGTAGTTGATGGCATAGGGCCTTGCATGAGATAGATAAACAACAACAGGCTTTCCTGTTTCGATCATTGCTTTTACGAGTTCATCCTGCTGACTGAGTAAATCGAGTGTAGCCATGTCTCCCGTTCTGTCCGTTCCGGCTTCTCTTGATACTTGTTCATTCTCCCCTACCGCTACAATAATAATATCAGCTTGTTTTACTGCAGTAACTGCGTCTGCAATCTTCATCCTATTTAGTTCCGGGGAAGGGAATATAGCAGTGTTGATATACTGATAGTTGTACATACTGATGGTATCACCATTGGTAGTGAGTTCGCATCCTTTGTGATAAAGTACTTCGGCAGTATTGCCTACTTTATTCCGGACTCCCTCCAATATGGATACATTGTGAGAAGGAATGCCGGAGTAGTCACCAAGATAGTTGACCGCAGCACAGGGGCCGACGATTGCGATCTTTTTATACTTTCCTTTCTGTAATGGAAGTAGATTTCCGTTGTTTTTCAGCAATACCATACTTTTCTCTGCTGCTTCTCTGGCAAGATTGCGGCCTTCGGAGGTTGACTTTAATTCCGTTGCCCGATTAATATCTACCTCTCCTTGTTCAAATAAGCCCATACGAAACTTTACACCGAGTATATAAGTTACTGCTGCATTGATGTCCTTTATACTAACCTTGCCTTCTTTGACCAGTGCGCTCAAATGCTTATAGTTATTTCCAAAAGGAAGATCTATGGTGACTCCGGCATTGAAGGCTCTCGCTGTTGCTGATTTGACATCGGGTTCTACATGGTGTTTTTGCCATAACTGATCTATTGCCCACCAATCGCTCACGACTATACCCTGGTAATTCCAATCCTTCCTTAATACCTTTTTTAACAACCAAGGGTTTGCATGCGCCGGAACCCCGTCTACTTCGCAATAAGCCGCCATTATTCCAACTGGTTGAGCATATTTAATACACAAGCGAAACGGCTCCATGTGCATTTCCCGCAGCGTTCTTTCTGAATAGTTGGCCGGTGCCTGGTTGATGCCGCCTTCACTTTGACCATGGCCCGTGAAATGTTTTAAGGTCGCCGCGACATGATTGGGCATTACTGTTCCATTGTCCGATCCCTGGTAACCTTTTACGACTGCGCTACCTAAAATGCCGCAGAGAAATGGATCTTCTCCATAGGTTTCTCCTGTTCTGCCCCAGCGCGGATCACGGCAGACATCTACTACGGGGGCGAGTACCCAGTGGGTGCCTTTGGCTGATGCTTCTGCTGCTATATAATTATATACTCTTTTTATTAAGGTTGTGTCCCAACTGCAGGCGATGGCTATGCTTGTTGAAAAGACGTCTGCGCCGGGGGCCAATAACCCATGGTGTGCTTCATCTATGAATAAAGTAGGAATACCGAGTCTTGTTTTTGTTTTTAGAAAGATTTGCAATGCATTTCTTCTGGATACAGTTTGTTCTGCTGTAGCGTCGAAATCGGGATTCATCATTCCTATTCCATTTTTAAAGAGGCTATCCATTTCGGATTCATTATTGAGCACAGCTTCTGTTAACTTCGGACGCGCCATATGAAAACTGCGAAGCTGAGCAACCTTTTCCTCAAGTGACATACTTTTCAGAATGTCGGAGACTCTTTTATCAACTGAGAGTTTAGAGTTCTTGTAATCCTGGCAATGAACTGTAATACAACAATTGAGAACGATGAGGAATAATAAACTTTTGTGCATTTATGTTTGAGCTTACTTTAATCCAAATTATTTTGATTGTCTTCCATCCAACTATCTGGATGGTTAACTATGTTGCTATAAAAAAGGGAAGGAAATAAAAATTTCCCTCCGGGCGTCTCTACCATGAGACATTAGGCTTTTTCAGCATTAAAAAAATGCTAAGTGGTTAAGTAATTTTGTGCGGCTGTTTGAATCACTTCCAGGGCCTTGCAATATTTTTCTTAAAACAGCAGGTACAAAATTCCATTTTGGCTGTTGGTTTTTCATATATAATACAATCTTCGAATTCGGTTAACTAAAAAGCAAGGAGGTTAAAAAAATTCAGAACTTCGAATACCTTAACACTTTAAAATTGCCATTTTCTGCTTCTACTGAGAAATAAATCCCATCTTTTCAATTATTTGATTTATTTGTATTTACTATATTAGTTTCAATAAAAGCCACGTATCGATTTATCGCAAACCATGATGAAACTATATGGTCGTGACTACTATAATCTTCCTGTCTATTCCTTGTAAACCAAACTTTATCATTTACAGTACCCCCATTTAGGTAAATGTTAAAAAAATCTTGGTGCTCAAGTCGAAGTCTATCCTTTCTATGCTTTTCCCTTTTCCAAAACCTTTCATCTTTATCTAACGCCATTTTAAACAATAGGGCATGATATGCAAGAGAAAGAAATTCAGATTCACTCTTAATTGCTGGCTTAATAAACTTAAAAAAGTAAACTTCATGATATGACTTCCCAAATGAGTTCGAAATCAAAAATTCCTTTACGACGTCCCAGTAAACATTGGTGACCTGAAAACAAAATTCAATTATTCTCAATGGGTCATTATATTCATTTTCGATTGATGCCAACTCTGCCTTTAACAATTTGTATTGCGAAATAGAATACTTTATTATTGGGCAGTCGTTAGAAAAATCTTTTAATTTAATTCTACCATTATAAAAGGTGTCCAATAGAATTGGCACTTTAGTGCTCAATCGGATTGGAGAATCCTTAACGGTTAAATCAGAGCAAAACAACCATTCTAAAAAGAAAGGACTGGCATTTACCTGACCAGGCAAAAGATTGGCTGTCCAGGCGAACTCTTTTAAAAAGGTCTCTGGTTGTTTTGGCAAAATGGACATAAACATTAGCGGTCGTCATATAAGTAACGCCCCTATATAGAAACACCAAACCCATTCATTATTGCTATTTAGATTTCAATATTTCGATTATCTATTACAGTTAGTTAATTTCATTGAATATTCGTTAATAGAAACATTAATTAATTAAAGAATATTCATTAAAAAAAAGAGACCGAATTTCCTAAATAGTAAAAAATCGGAAAAATAGACGCGGTTTATGGGTGGCTATTGATTGTTGTCGTTATTTTTCTTCGCTGATGCTTCCCGGCGTTCTTTTTTTAGACGGGCAACCTCCGTTTCAATTAGTTTCTTAACATCCATTTTAACCTGCAGATAGTTTTCCATTACTTCCTGATTAGTTACTTTTCTTACTTCAGGAAGATTTCCATAACTGTTTTCTTCCTTGATGATTTTGTCCAGGTCATCGATGATATCAGCATGAAAAGCCTTTAATTTTATTTTCTGGTCAGGATTATCAGCTACTATTCCAACAAATTCTCCGCTTGAGAGATTTGATATTCTTGACGGCGGTACTGCATAATCCAGCTGTGCCGACTTACTGACTGAAGTATCTGTTCGATTAATGGAGATACTTTCTTTTATCTGGACAATTTTTCCAATTCTTTCGGATATTGTTTTGGCTGTTTCTCCGGTAGCTTGCCCGCAAATTACATTTCCGGCAATATTCATGATAACAGCGGATTCGTCTGCTCCATAATCTCGTTTCAGCTGACTAAAATCTTGAAAACCTAAAAAATAACCAACCCGATTACTTCTGCTGGTTGCGATTGCTTGATCAATTCCCATTACCGTTAAGGTGGAAAATTCATCAAAAAAGAATATGCATTTTTGCTGACCGGTTCTGTTGGTGAGTTTCATTAGACGGTTCACGTAGAGAGACAAAACTGCACCGAAGATTTGCTGTCTTTGAGGGTTATTTGCTAAACAAAGCACCTTTGGCTTTTCGGGATTGTTGATGTCGAGCGTAAAGTCATCTTTACTTAGTACCCAGTAAAGTTGAGGTGAAGAAAGGCGTGCCATTCCAATCTTGGCGGAGGCAATTTGACCTTCCAATTGTTCCATTGCATCGTTCTGATAGGCACTTATGAATGGGTTGATCAAGACCTCAATCTCGGCTTCAGACTTTAGTACGGCAAAGAGATTTTGGTATTCTTCCTGCATTAATTCAATAGCATGTGGTAATGTGCAGTATTTTCCGTCTTTGTATTTTTTTAGAAACCAAATCACGGATGTCAAAAAATTAATTGGTGACTCCACGAAGAAGTCACCTTGTTTGGTTATCCAGTCTCTATTAAGACCCAACATAATCGTTCTGGAAGCTTCTGTCGCATCAGCAATATCAAAAAGTGTTGAGGGGTGCAGTGGGTTACAACAATGGCTAAAGGCAGGTTTATCGAGGTTCACTACGCAGAACATAGGCTCCACCTTGTAGGAGCCTAAATTTTTTCGGAGATGGTTGTATACCCCTTTTGTAAGATCCGGGTACTTCCAATCATATACCATAAGACAAAATCCCTTTTCTATACTTTGCTTTATCGCAGGCTTTATAAAGTACCTTGTTTTTCCAGATCCGGGATTCCCAATTAAAATGCACGCACGAAATATGTTAATTATTGAGATAAAACTCTTTCGTTTTTTTCCTCTGAAATTGTAACATGCCTGAAAATTCAGCGAATATTCATTTTCGAGGAGGCGCTCCTCCTGGGGAAAAGTTTCATTGAGCTCATTGAATATGTCTTTTTGAAGTTGTAAATGAATATACCTTGAGAGAATAGTTCCACCGGTTAAAATAAAAAGAAACCCCGCACTGGTTATGATCATGTAAATGATAGCGACGACCGTAACTTCCTCATTTATTTTCATTGAAAACCTACTGAGAAGGAATAATAATAACCCGGTGACAATATAAAATAGGATAGTTTGCTTGCTAATATTCTCACTTTTTTTTCCACGGGTTCCAATCATAGAAATGACCAGCAGCCCAAGGGAAAGTAGCTTGGAATGATAAAAAGTGTCAAATAATCCTGTGCGGGATAAATTGACCAGGAACCGGTCACTAATCTTCGCAGTGAAATTCCATATTTCAAATGCTTTATAGCAATAAAAATAGAAATGTATTAATAATATGGCGATACTGGCCAATCTTGTAAAATCCAAAATCTTTTTTAAACCGGGTTCATTCTCACTGTTCATAAGATCATATTTTTATTGTTAATGACTTTGATTTGGTTTTCTTTTCTTCCTCTTTTTCTTACGGGTTAGGCCAAAAGGAGTTGGATTAAAGGTCTTTTCACTTTGCATTATGTCCTTTAGTAATTGGTATTGCCGTATTAAGTCGTCAGAAGATTTTGTTCTCTCTTTTATTATTTCGAAGCGCACACTCCTAGCCCCAGATGAGCGAGGTGATTTTTTCGGAAAGGTGGTTTCCTTTCCTTGTCTTTTTGTAGTTGGCTTTTCCAGGATTTTGTTTTCTGGCTGTCCAGTTGAGGCATTCAATTTTTGCTGGATTCCAGCGGCGCTCAATTGTTTTCCAAGATCGCTTCCATTAAACACACATTTGGATTTGTGATCTACAAACGTAATTCCGTATACAAATCCGGAATTGTTTCTGCGAATAATGGTATCTATTTTGTGATCCTTTAGTGCTGCCGTGAATTCGAGCATCGACCTTGATTTATCCAGGATTTGGGCTATCTCTGTTTTTAAGTCGGCACGGCTTGGATAGCGGAAATTTTTATTTCTCTGAAATATTTTCTCTAGGTTAGGTAGTGTAGGTTTGCTATAAATGGAGCTGGATTTAATAGGCTTTCCGATTTTGTTACCTGCGTTATCCAATATTCTGTAGACCAAGCCGGCGTTTTTGTGAATGCGACCACCTTCTTTTCCTGTATCCGCAATGACATTACTAAGTTGTAGTACGGCGTTTAATTCTGCAAGGGACGAGAATTTGTAGCGATTTAAAACAGCATCCAGAACATTTACAATGGACCGTTTAGTTTCACTTTTTCCATAGATCACTTTTTGTATGTCCACTGCAGGAATATTATATTCAGGTGTGTGATTTCTACCGGAGGCTTTAATAAGATGAAACGCTTCCTCGATCTCTGCGCGAGCTTTTTGTGATTGGTTCCGACCAATGTTGTGCACATAAATAGGGGAACAATCGTCTTTTATAGTCGTGGTAAGAATATGAATATGGGGGTGTCCCGCATCTTCGTGCTGGTAAACCAGATACGGTTGGTCGCTAAATCCAATCTTGGACATATAAGACGTAGCAATTTGGATCAACTCATCTTTTGAAAACGATTCGGATGGTTCAAAATTTAATGAGGCATGCAATAACGTCGTTTTGACTGAGGTATTTAATTCAATTTGTGATTTGAAACGATTTAACTTATCGTAGAACTTTAATTGGTGTTCATCAAGCAGAAAATTTTCGGCGAGAAGGCATTCCGCGGCACCCTTATTAACTTTTTGCTCGTGATAGTTTAATGCGTTCAAAAGAATCTTCGGAAAAGTTATTCTTGCGACCATTGCTTATGAATTTGATCCATTCTAATTTTTATTTCATCTATCTTTTTTTCGACTGACTGTCTGGAATTTTCATACATCATAATCCATGTTCGGAATTCAGCAATTCTGTCAAGTGTATGAAGTTTATGGACGGCTTGATTAAAATTATTGGCAACTCCATTTAGGTCTTTTTTAAGTTTGTTCATCTCTGCCAAAAATTCATCAGCCGATTTATTCCGGTACTTTACCAATACTGGTTTTTGGAGAAGAACGTTTCTTGCGTAAACACTCAATTTTCGACATGTAGTCGATTTGAAATGTGCATGAATTCTGTCATACTCGTCCGGTTTAACCCGAAAACTTATCCATCCTTTTTTCTTTTCAGTCTGTTCTCCCATACATTATTTTTAAAGGTTTCCAATTATATTAAGGTGTCATTTCCAATACCCCCTTCGAGTTCCGAAGAAGGGGGCGAGATCCGGTTGTGCAACAACCGTACATCTCGCCGGTTACGGGTACCGGTAACCTTGCCGCTTTTCGTTGTTTAATAACGTTACAACAACGATCATTTCAACTTGAATGGAATCGCTTTTGTGTTAGTGTGCTGAAGTAGGTCGTAATATTCTCTTTCACTCTAATTATTATAACCGTTCTTGAGTCCTGGGGAACGGTAATCATCGTGGATATTAAACTGCCGTTTGGTATTGAAATAAAAGTTTGAATAGATAAGAATAAACTTTCTTTCGCTCTGATAATATGTCAGATGAGTTATTTTTATATTCACTGTTTTGTGAAAAAAAACTCAATTCAAAAAAGTTCCAGATAACAGCCAACCGACACGGATTTTATTTTTGAAAACTATTTCACAATTTCTTTCCCACGATCAAAAATGCAATTCCCGTTGTAAAAATACCCGAGAGTTATGAGCTGAAAAAGAGGGGTTCAAATTTTGAACCTGTTTGATATTTTGTTTGGCGTTAGTTTTGGTTATTAATAAAATTCTTTAATTAAATCTTGTGCGTATGAGCAGTGTAGTAAAGGATAAGATAAAAATTTATCAGGCTGTCATTAGTAGTCCTGGAATGGCGGAGAAATGTAAGATTGGGATTCATATGAGTCGGCAAACAATTTTTATTCTATGCCGGATCATTGAAAGTGGTCTAAAGAGTGAGAAAGAGGGTGAGAATGAGTTGTTAACTCTGCTGTCAAAAGAGGCCCAGGAGGAAGTCCAAACTGTGGTGGCAGAATTTCTTCGCAAAAGTGATCTCACTGATTTTTATGAAAAGTTGAAGTCTTTGTGATTAGTGGCGATTAAGATCTATTGAAATTTATCAATAGTTGTCGTGAAATTAATTTTCTAAAATTTAAAATGTGCGGTATGGAAAATGTGTATGCATGGGATGAGGCGTTGAAAAATGGATGTGAGCCCCGCGAATATCCTTATAAGGATGCGATCGTTGGTAAGGTAACTGCGAGATTGGATTTCAAAATTTGGGCAAAAGAATCAGTTGCCGTTGTTTGTTATTTCACAGATGTTGAAAGTGGGAGGAAATTTCAAATGTCTGTCTTTCGCCAAAAGGATGACAGCTACAAACTCAAAGGTTGTGATATTGATTTTACAGAATGCCCTGTAGAGAAGGATTATCAGTTGACAATTGAAAAAAATAGTAAGGGTAATCCGTTTTTGAAAGAGTGCAATTTGGTATCAGAACCTGAGTAAAGGAATTTCAAATCTAAAAAAATAGCGCCTTTTTTGTAAGGGCGCTATTCTAATATCCTTGTAAGTTTTATAGCCATGATTGGCAAGGATAAATATTAATTCAATTTGGTATTGCTAAAAAACAAGTTGCCTACCTTTCTTCAGGCATAACAGACTAAATTATCTACTGGAAAATACCACAAATAGTGATTGTGGAAGATGACAGCCGTGGTTTAATAATACAATTTAGCAAATAGCTTGGGGCATATTTTTTTTATGCTATTGGGTTGTTCTTCATGCCATGTGAAAACCATATCTGGATACTCGCTTCTCTGGTATATAAAATTATCTTCGTCTATATAGTCATAAAGGGTTTGTCCTGTTTTGGTATCAAAAGCGGAAGGACCGAGGTAAAAGAATTCTTCGAATTCATAAAGTTGCCTTTCATGCTCCACCTGGTCAACAAGACTGTCAGGGTTTTCTTTTCCCTTATAATAAACATCTTTGCCTCTTGATATAATCCAATTCCTGAAATTTTCAAATCCGTCAGCGGAGCAGCCTCGATTTAATAGATATCCTGCGCACCATATATCCGATAAATAGGTAGCGAATAATAGTTGGTCTGTGCGGAGTTTAAAGCCAACAATATCCATTGCATTTAATTGTATTAGTTGATTAACCAAATTTTGGCTTTGATCAGCTTGATTATTTGAATTTTTCAAGCTTTCAGCAACTATTTGCCAATACAACTTTTCTTCAATCATTTCTGCCGTTTTTGTTAAATGATTCATTTTGGTGCTTAGATTTTTGTCTATAGATGTTTTTTCAAACGGTCGCATCTCGATTTGGAGTAATTGTAAGAGAAAAATAATTGTCGCTGAGTTTTTCCTACTTGAAAGTTTGTTCTAAACGAGATTTGATTAGCGGAATTTAAGGCTTTGCAGGAATGGCTATTGCGTGAGTTGCAGAAATTATTTAAAATGATATCTGGAGTACATCATTACAGACAGTGTTCCAGCGGAAAGCCATGTTAAGAGTTTTGCCTCTGGCATGTACAAAAACTGCATCATCTGATAAAGATCATCAAACATCAACCATACGGGCAGAATGGAAGTAAAAAAAACGAAGGTTAAAAGAAGAGGTATCCATAATAGTTTACCGCTGTCTTTAAGGTTGATAATAAACCCTTTCAAAAAGCACATAAGCCGATAAAGCAAAAGGGATATCAACAAAATTAAAGTTAACCAGGCCCAGGTACTTGCGCCATTATTTAAAAAACAAGATGATATAATATATGCCGTAAAGATTAATGGAGAATATAAAAGTAACTTCCAAGCATACTTTACAGTTGCCCTTAAACCCAATAAAATTCTGTCAAACAAATATTGCTCAGTGCTGAATATAAACATAGTTGTAGGTATTAATGAACTCTAAATTACTAATTGATTTAGCGCTAATTGAGGTAGTTGATATTATTATTTATCAACATGTCAAATGGTTAGTTGATTGCGTCTGCCAATTTTTCAGATAGATCAAAATCAGAGTGAAATAGATAAAAGTGGAGCTGATTCCTTTGTCGTCCATAGGGGAGATTGCTTCATCGTATCTACCCTATCTTTACAATAACCTGTAGTCGAATAAAAGCAAGTAATGTCAAACTAGTTTTCAATGGTCAAGTTAAAATACGAGTGCGTTTTTCCATAATATATCTTTCGATCGGAAATTTCATTAAATTTTTCTTCCCAATGTTTTGGACGAAATTTTGTCGGGCTTACCAATTATAATATGATTCGATGTCCATTTCCATAGAATGAAAAATCATACTATGTTAAATGTATTTGGATGTGATTTCTATAACGAGTGAAAATTAGTGTAAGTCAAATTCGATCATTATGATTCGAAGTGTTACATTTTATACATAAAGCTGCCGTCCCGCCGTACTTCGGAATTTATTAAAGGCGGGACGGCAGCTTTCCGACCTTTCATAATTGAAATTTTGATTTAAGATATCCCTTTAGAAGATTCTGATTTTAGGTACTATCAATTTGTTTTGCATTTAAACTGAGGAGCTTTTCATAAATGTCCTGCCAATAATGATTTCGCTCCAAGTCAAAATCATTATACATTGGGTCGTCATGTTTAAATCCTTTGAATAATTTCGCTTGCTTAATAGCCGCCTCAATATCTGTAACAGTTATTTGGAATCCATTTATATCTATGAGTGTTATCATTTTTTTATTTTTTGTCGATTATGTGATTATTTTTTCGTTTGGGAATTGCCTACTGAATATAGTCCCATCCGTCTGTTACACCGAGATGGGGTTAGATTTGAGGTCATTCAGGTTTTGAAAAAAGCCGCGATAAAACAAAACTCCTTCCGAAAACATTTTCCACAGTAGGGAACTGCCGGTTTGCACCAATGCAGAATTTACAAACAGGTCTTGTTCCGTTAACGCTTCAGCAAGTGAACAACTTGGAGTATTATCCTTTTTTGCATTTTTCAACAACTCTTTAAATTCCACCGTTATAAAAGGCAGATCACCCACCGTTTGATACTTTTTGGATCTCGGTTGCTCAATGGTGTCGATTGTGCCAACCAGCATCTGGCCGGAATCTTTTGCATTGCCGAAATCGATCCAGTATATGGGGCGGTAAACATTTCGTTTGGCATCTGAGCAATCTTTCAAAATATCGGCGATCTCAAAGCGTGTGTCTGCTTCATCCACACAGGTAATTGTTATGTTGGCGTATTTCTGTTCTTGCAACTTATGTAGGTTTCTTTTGCTGAATTGATATGGAATCGCCTTCCAATCTGTTCCGGAAAAGCGATTAAATCGATTGATCAGTGCATTGGCTTTGTTCTTTCCCAAATCGGCTTCTGCAAATAGTTGTCGTCCAAGGTTTGCTTCCGTAACAACGTCTGCATCAAAAAGCCGGACAAACAAGCCTGGGTGACCAAAAGAAAGCAGGGAATGATTTATGCGACGCAATGCGGAAAGCATTTGCCCGCCATTACCTCCTGCTCCAATCAGGTTTACGATAATCGGATTAGTTGCATTTTGCAAATAAGAATCGACAAAATGGGCTCTTTTTAATGGCTGTTTCATATAATCAAATCGTTTATTGTTTTACCATTTTTGTTCAATGCTTCCAGCGGAAAGGGTTTTTTTGAGTCACCGATTAATTTCTGCCACAACGTAACTATGTTACCCTTGACCAGCGTTGCGCCGGCAATGGAATGAGTGAAGTAACTTTTCCAGAAATATCCTTCCCACATGCTCATAAAATCTACGAGGTTACAATCATCTTCAATGGCCATATCCACATTCCCCATACAAACTCTGCCATCAGGATAAGTATTAAAAAAGGGCGCATGATGCAAATGAGTTTCGGCAGTGGGTCGGCCCTGAGTAGTTATAGCATATATATATAATTGGGAGTTGGTAGCCTTCCATATCAGCGGGGGAACGTTCCCTTCACCTGAAGGGATAGTCAATTCTTTTTTAAATAGCAAGTTCACTTTCTTGGCCGGTGTATACCAAACGGCATATCCGTTGTCATGAGCATTTACATATAAAAGATTCGCCGGAAGGACACCCTTATATTCTAAAAAGCCAGTGTTAACTTCTGTGGTGGAAGTAAGGGATTTAGCCATGTCTTTTGTTTCATTCAGCGTCAGCGGATGTGCATTTATTGGCCATCCCTTTTCATCAGTATCGTAAGCCTCCACCCGTACATCTCTTTCATCTGTTATATTGTTATATATCAGCAAGGCTTTTACTGGCAAGTGCATTTGGCTAAATTCATGTGTAATCTTTTTCATGGTAGATTGTTTAAAACATAAATCAATGAATCAATGATCTCAAGCAAACGTTCTTCAAAACTGAAATCGTGGGTATCTTTTTGCTGTGGGGTATCAAATAGCTGTATGGACTGTGGTTCTTCCACTTCAATTGCTTCCATATTATCGCTATTGACATATTCAAATAATTGTTCCCCTAAGTAGCCCTTCCATGACCAGTGAAATGAAAGGTATTTGTCCACCTGAAGTGTTTCATTGTAATCCCTTTCTTCCTCATCTAAAGTCGTTAGTATGGTGTCAAAATAACTGCGTGTTGGATAGTCACGAAACAATTGCAATGCTTTTTGGGCAGTGATATGCAACGCCGCTTCCAATAAAGTATTGGGTTCATAGGTTTCGACCCGTTTCGCAAACCTCTCCAGGGCGGCAGGTTGGCAAATGAGGCGCTTAATTCGTTGACTGCCCTGTTTAGCGGTTTCAATGTCATTGATATATTCCTTCCAGTCCGCTTCGTCATGTTCATCCTCGGCATCAAGCAACATCGTTTCAATACATTCATGAGTGTAACCGACATAATTACTGCCATCGCTATAAAAGGGTACATGTATGATTTGGTGAAGCCATGCCATCATTGAAATTATTACTGTGGCAGTCGCTTTTGTTTTTTTGGAGTTTAGTAGGGAGGTCAGGGGCTGGATAGGAATATAATAGACTATGCGGCCAGTGTCAAATGTTTTTAAAGTGCCTACGCTAATCGTGCCGTCATCCTTTTCAAAAATATGCAGTTGTAAATCCGGGTGGTGTTGCAATAGTTCTGCTGCAGTGTCCCGGTGGGTTATGTAAATATTATATGGATAGACCACACTGGAAACATCCGGTTTGGGCATTCCATAAAAGGCACATAAATTATGGATCGAATTAAAAACTGCGTTTTCCACTTCCTTTTGGCGATTGAAAAAGCGCCAGCTTTTTTCAATCAATGGAGGAAAGCAGTAGTCTAAAAAACCACGTCTAGCAGATGATCTGGCGCCGATTTCAGCCGATCTTTTTTTATGGCGTCTGCATCGCGCAGGTAATTGAGGCTTGTGGCGAATATGTGCAGGTTTTGATAGACTTTCCATTGTTCTTTCAATTGAAGTTTACTTACAATTTTTGCTTTCTTTCTCTTTCTCATAGTTTATCCTTTAGTTCCGATGGTAGATTCTAATCGGTAGACAAATTTGTCCTCTTCGATTTCATAGCCCGCTACTTTAGCAGTGGTGAGTTCCGGATAAGTACCGGCATAGTAGTCCAGCACTTTTTCCGGTGACCATTTAGCGAAGGGATCAGGCAGTGAGATATCTTCGCCCTCTTTTTTAAATAAAAATACCCGTGGTAAAATTGTTGCTGTTAGCATGACTTTTCGGTTTAATGGTTAAGAATTGAATAAGGACAGTGTATTGTGTTTGCTTCTTAGTTCTATCAGTTTGTTATTAATTTCATCAGCCCATGCGGCAAACTCTTTAAGACTAGGCATAGTGCCAATGGCCTCTCCCCATTTTTCATCCTTTTCCAGATCGGCCACTTTTTTCATCATAGCCTCGTATTTAGTCTTTTTATCTTTTTTATCTTTTTCCTCTTTGTCGCGTGCTTCTTTTTCCATCAAAGACCGTTTGCGGGTTTCTTCCAGTGATTTTGCAAAAGCGTCCATATTTGCAAATAAGGCGGCGACCTGTGTTACTGGCGTTTGAATCGTCTGGAAAAATTGATCGTTCAATTCGTCTGGGCTACCGTTTATTATCATGGGCTGTATGACATTTTTTGCGCTATCCTTCAATTGGTCGTTAAAGGGGAGGACACAGACCTTAATTAAATTGTCCTCGATTTTAGTGATTCTTATATTCCAATCAAGATTTGGAGCCATTTGCATGAGCAATTGAAAAAAATTCGTTTTCATTTTTTAGTATTTCAGTGTTTTAGAATTATTTTTCTTAATCAAGCTGCCATCCGAGTGGGTATTTGCTTAGCCACGGATGGCAGCTTTCCGCACCGTATTTTCGATTTAGTGTTACTTACCCCAATTGAATAACATGCGTAAAAATGATGAAAACCGATTGGCATAAATTTTAGGTTTTATAGGCAAAGCATTATTCCATTTCAATTTTGGCAACTTGCCGTTAATTGTGGTTTTGGTGCATCGGAAAATTAATGTCAACCTATTGCGAGTTAGAGCAAATAGTAATTGCTTTGGCGGTTTCATATCTGATGCAATCTTTAATAGGGCGGCATATACGATTAGATTTGGCAATTGCACGGTATTTGAATAGTCTTCCATGCTGATTTTCTTTGACTTAATTAGGTCGACAAAAATTTCATCGGCAACGTCTGATAAATCAATCTTGCGAATGAGGCTT
Organism: Chitinophagaceae bacterium; assembly: GCA_040007815.1. GTDB lineage: Bacteria > Bacteroidota > Bacteroidia > Chitinophagales > Chitinophagaceae > Terrimonas_B. The sequence goes on along the minus strand of JBDTUH010000017.1, from coordinate 5,541 downwards.
TGATATTGTTTGTATAGTAAATTTGGCATTTGAAAGTGCGCCACATTACCGGTGGCGCCCGGTTTATCTAATTAGTGTTAATTGTTTTTGGGATTTAAGTTTTCAATTCGGCTGCTTACAATTTTAAGCGTTCGGGTTTTTTCATATGGGTGTTATAAATCAAAAATGAATTCAGTACCCAGTTTAAATTTTGAGCTATCGGATTCGGACATGTATAACTGAATGCAATGGAGTAAGAAGGTTTCTTTGTAACCAATAAATAATTCTCTTGCAAATAGATCGCTATCCTCAACTAAGCGATACATAGTTGTAGTTATAATCTGAGAAACATTTTTTGCCAACTCTTTCCAGGTAACCGGGCTTAATGTTTCATTCAATGCCGTTTGGGTTACTTGCTCAACGGTATTAATTACCTCCTGTGCAGAATCATTCACATATATGAGAAATCCGGGGATTAGTTCTGGACATAGAACATGTAATAATTTGGCTTTTTCTGCATTTGACATTGAAATAATTGGCTTATTTATATCAAATGATGCCTTTAAAGATTTTACTAATGCTTTTTTTGCAATGACTTCGAATGACTTGATATTAATAATGCGATTACATTGGCAACAAATAATGTGCGAGTACGAATCAGTAGTATCCGTCAAGTTTCCGGTTTCATCACAATAATTGAATCCATCGAGTTCGTTATTGTTTCCACAGATACACACAGCGTCGATAACATCATCGACGTTTTGAAGATACTCCTTAAAATATCCCATCTCGGCCATTACCTTGATCCATTGGTTTGCAAAACGAGCGTATTCGTGTTGCAGTTTTCTTTCGATGTTTATTACGTTATTATTGAGAATTGTCATTATCTCAATCTGAACTTGAACTTCATCTTGTCTATAAGTAACCGGAAGAATTTCCACCTCAGAAGTTTTACTTCTCTCGATGCGGTTGTCAACTATTAAGAATTGCATGCCGGGGTTTTGCGTCTTTCCGTCAAATGAATCACTTAGAGCCATGTTGTAAAGGTTACCTGTTACCAACTTTGTGATTTTAATATCTGTGGCAAGTAGTTCGATAGTTAGTGGCGTTTGATCGTCTGACGCTATTCGTATTTGTTTTCCTCCACCCATTTGATCTATTAACTGCATGACAAGGGCGTTAGACCTATCGTTAAGTCCTTTCATATGCCATATTTTTGATGTGAGAAAATAAGCGGGGCGGTTTGCCCCGCTTATTTTGTTAATTGAGGATTAGAGAGTCTGCACCTTCCTTGGCAAAGCGCATGCATAAATCAAAAGCTAACTGGGATTTCTTCTGCGCTGTTCCTCCACAAAGGATAGCGTTTAGTTTGTCGTCTTTGTCGTTGTAACTATTGACATTTTGATAATAACCCGTCACTGCATTGTATGCTCCAAACAATGTTCCCTTTGTAGTGGGTAATTGTTGACTATCGGCTTGCATGGCGTAGCCAAATGCTCCCCATACCTGATTTTTATATCTGCTAGAGGCTTCATCTTCCCGGCCACCACGTATTTTGTCCAGGGTTTCTTTATTGGGTGCAAGGGCTATTTCAATTAGGCGTTTCACCTCTTTGTCCTGGATGGGTAGTTTTGCCCAATGATTAAAAGCCTGTTCCATCAATGGCGAGAGTGTGTTAACCATGCCCATGATTTTTGGCACTTCCTTTAACTGTTCCTCGATGTTGCCATTATGATTGATTTTAATCTCACGGTTACAATTTGCCATGGCGGCATTTAATGTATTGTTGCAAACTATGCGGACGGGAGTAAATGCAATCGTTCCTAACCGGCCATCATGCGAAGTTGTTAAAAATAAATATTGTTCTATAATGTCGTCTTTTCCAACCTTGATGTATTTGGGAAGTCTGGCGGTAATAAATATGCGTTCACCTTTGCCGAGCGCACCAGCCGTTTCGTAGATTATCCCTTCACCTTTTACGATTTCGTCAAAAAATTTAAAGGCATCGACGTTTTGCAGCACTTTATAGTCTTTGCTCAATCCCTCTCCTAAGATGTCCTCTGTATCTGTCCGGAACGTATAAAAAGTATTATCACATACAATTTGTTTACCGCTCGGCATGTTATAGGTTACCGGCTCTTTTTGAACAGTGTAATTTAACTGTGACTGGATAATAACTTCACGGCTGGAAAGTGGCACATCAGATATTTGGCCGTACCCGTGCCATGCCTTTTGTTGTAAGGAATAAAAAGAATGCTTACCGGTCTGTTGGTTGAAATTAATGTTATGCATAATTATTTGCCCAGCTTTTATTTATATACCGCAGGCGGCACTGCTGCGGATTTGATTAGATAATTGTGATTAAAAAAAGCATAGTGTAACGGATTTAGGGTGCAGATTAAAACGGGAGATCGTCTGCGGTTTCCAATACGGTAACCGGCTCAACTTCGTCTTTGTTTGAGGACGTATCGCCGTCCGTTTCTTGATTAGTTTGATCTGTGCCTTTGCTGGAATGCAATTCAATTGAATTGACATTGCAGCGAATTGTCCCTTTAATTTCACCCTTAGCGTTTTGGTAGGCGTGTGGATATATGCGTCCGAACACTTCGACCAGTCGGCCCTTAGTGATATACTTATAGACTTCGGAGTTTATCCAGTATTCGCAATCAATGAAAGTGGGTTGTGACACTACTTCTCCGCCCTCTTTAACAAACCTGTGGTTTAATGCGATGGTGAAATTTATAACCACCTTGTCTGCGCTAACCTTTTTTGCTGTTGCATCCTTTACGACATTTCCAATTAACTGTACCATAGTTTTAAAATTTAAAAGTGAAAAATTGATTTATTTGTATTCTAAAAAACATGTTTCCAAAAGAAAAAAAAGCGAAAAAAAGAAAGCAAACAAATAGCGCCTGAGGGTGGGTGTAACGCCAAAAGGAAACGGAATAAATGGGGGGACCCTTTAGGGGGGAAACCGTTTATGCCGTAGTCTTTTGGCTGTGTGGTGGCAGCCGCTAAATTTGCTGGCTTTTGCATCGCTTTGATTTTGGAAACCATGATAACCTATGGTGTCAATGATGGTCGTACCTAAATAAGTACAATCGCATTGGGGTGCATTATTCTATCTTTCTTACTTTAATTGGGATCTTGATGTCGGAAATTGGTTCGTTGTGGTCGTGTACCGTTCATTACAAATTGAATTCTTTTAGTATCCGGAATGCTGGCATAAAATGCAGGCATCGTCCTGTCAAAAAGTTTGTTCAACTTTATCAGTTCCAGCTTTCTGGCCGATCTACAGATAAGCTTTTTGCACAACTTGAACTCACTTTCCTGGTCAGGAGTCAATATGATCTCATCATCATAGACTACTTTGAATGACCAATCAAGTTTTTTTGAAAGAATATAATTTTCAACGACTTTTTTACGAAGTATTAATTGTGGATTTCCTGCAAATGCCCTGGGTTTGATTTCAATACAGAATGCTTCGCATGTTATCTTGTGACGGATAATAAAGTCGGGTGTATATCGCCGAATATTCTGCCTGATATAGTTTGTCGGTTGAAAGTTGCGAGGGTCGTAAAAGATTGGAATATGGGCATGTAAAAACTCATAGTCTTTGTGAATAGAAAGGGCATATTTTAATTCCAACAATGAATCAAATACACAGCCCCAATAGATAATTTTCCGTGATACTCCATATTTAAAAGTTTCCATGATTTAGGATTTATTTCTGAATGAATAGTTACCTGTCCAGGTTCTGAATGTATTCTGCTTTTATTTCTGTTAGATAGCGAGTATGGTCCTGTCGATCCACATATTTGCTATAACAAATGCGGCCTTTTATAAGCACGCGACTTCCTTTGACAAGCGATTGTTCAGCGTGCTCAGCCGTTTTATCCCATGCAATTACATTATGCCATGTAGTTAACCAGGTATTGGTCTCTGATTTCTTATTACCCGGTTCATGCGTGGCCAGCCTTAGCAAAACCATCTTGCTGCCTTTGGATGTTGTCTTTGCTTGAATGTGCTGGCCAACGTATCCGATTAGTATCACCATGTTATTTAAACTCATAGTTTATGGGTTTGAGTGAGTAAATGATTAATGGGAGTGAAGGTAAATTGGGGGATGGCCGGTAGGCGAAGAATACAAGTGTATATACGTATACACGCTTGTGTAAACGTGTAAAAAACGGATAGTAAATTGCAAAAAAGTAGGTAAGATGCCAGACATCCGTATTTGTTTAAATTGCGAGAAAGCAATTAAGAAAGGAAGGACCGATCGAAAGTTTTGTGATGAAGGTTGTAAAAATGAATATCACAATAAGCAGAAAAATATTGACCGCCAAGAGATCCTGCGAATTGAAATTGCTTTAACGAATAACCGGAGAATATTGAAAAAGGTTTTAGGAATAAAATCAGAAGAAATTATACATAAGGAAACGTTATTAAAAATGGGCTTTGAGTTTACATATCATACGCATCACGTGACAAGCACCATTAAAAGAAATGAATACATTTTTTGCTATAATTATGGGTACTGGAAAATGAGCGATGAGAAAATGAAGGTTGTGAAAAGTTTTAAATGAGCAATAAAGGGCCGGAACCCTGAACGGAGCGTCGCAACGGACGATGATCAGCGAACGGGACCTTGACAAAACAATAATTTTCCGCAAAGGACGATTGTATCTTTAGCAACTGATAGCTTTTACCCCCTTCATTATAGATCTTGCCTGGGGGAATCAATCATCAAATTTATACTCGATGCAAGTAGAACATTTGACTCAGGGTGAGGTAATTCTATCCGAGACACAAAGGACATTGATCGCAAGGTAATTGAAGTCCTTCTGCCATTTCAGATCCGGAATGGTGCCAAAAATATTCCCTTTCCAAGGAATAGTTTTCTTATGAAAGTTACGGCTTACGGGGAAGGTGCGATTTTTGACATTAATAAATTGGGCAAACTTGCGTTTGTGAATTGCTGCTGCTTTGAAAAGCAAAATACTAAAGTATGTTCGGCGAAGTGGAAGAGATTCACCAATTGGCTAATCCCGGTATCATTTTAGCAGAGCCTAAGCCGGATCAATGGCTGTATTCAGTTGTTGTCAATCTGGCCGAGTTAAGTGTTGAGGAAATAATGATGGCCGGAGAAATTGAATTTTACATTTATCATTCGCTATGGTTTGCGAGAAAGTCTGAATGAACAAAAGGAGTGGCCGCGGGCCGCTCCTTTTGTTTTAATATTTTTTGTCTTCTTTAGTATAAGGTGTTTTTATTTCCTACAATAGGCGGGTATCTCTTCACGGGGCGTGGGTCATGGAGCGACCCGGCATGGAATAAAAATAGCGAAGCCTGGCTATGTGCCGACACAATTTGGCGGGTATTGTGTGAAGGGAATTGTGGCGCCATGGCCGGCGCTGTGGGATGGCGTTGTGTATGGAATGCCAGGGAGCGGAATGAAAGCGTGGGATGGTGAAGTGATGTCCGCCGGTGTGTCGGAAGGAATGGAGCAGGCTTACCCGTAATGGAGCGGTGCGTAGTGCAGCGTAACAACGTGCAGCGGAA
>JBDTUH010000016.1:0-164285 GCA_040007815.1 Chitinophagaceae bacterium | reverse complement strand
CATCCACGTCCACTCAAAATCCATCGCTTACCTATATGGCGATGACTGCAAGAGCGGCTAATCATGCAGTGGAAATATTGAAGAAAGGAGATATATAACCCGATTAAATTAGAAAAATGATTCCTGTAAAAGCATATGCAACTCAAAGCCCGGCTTCATTATTAGAACCGTTTAGTTTTGAAAGAAGAGAATTACGTCCTCACGATGTATTAGTGGAAATATTATTTTCAGGTGTTTGTCATAGCGATCTGCACCAGGCAAGAGACGAATGGGGCGAATCTATTTACCCAATGGTGCCAGGACATGAGATAGTAGGTAAGGTACTAAAACTGGGAAGCCATGTCACAAAATTTAAAGCCGGTGATACTGCCGGTGTAGGTGTAATGGTAGATAGTTGCCGGGTTTGCAAACCCTGCAATGACTATATGGAGCAATATTGCGCCGAGGGAATGACCGGAACCTACAATGGTTATGAGAGAGATAAAATTACCATTGCGCAGGGTGGTTACAGTACACAAATCGTTTGTGATGAAAGGTGGGTCTATCATGTTTCAGACAAACTGGACCTGGCAGGTGTAGCGCCATTATTATGTGCGGGGATCACTACTTATTCTCCTTTAAAATATGCCAATGTAAAACCTGGTGATAAAGTAGCAGTGGCGGGATTAGGTGGATTGGGTCATATGGGTGTAAAATTTGCAGTAGCTATGGGGGCGGAAGTTTCCGTCATCAGCTCTTCACCATCAAAAGGAAAAGATGCGAAGAAACTGGGAGCTCATCATTTTGTCTTAGCTACTGATAAAACGGCCATGAAAAAACAGGAGAGCTATTTTGATATAGTATTGGATGCCGTATCCGGTAATCACGATTATGAAATATATCTGAAACTTCTGGGCGTGAATGGCAAGTTATTGATAGTGGGTTTACCTGCTGAGGATCCCAAAGTAAATTCCTTTGAACTCATCAAGAACCGCCGCTGTATCATTGGCTCCATGATTGGTGGTACGAAAGAAACACAGGAAATGCTGGATTTTTGTGCGGAGAAAAATATCGTAGCAGACGTGGAAGTGATCCCTATGCAATACATTAACGATGCGTATGAAAGAATGCTGAAGAGTGACGTGAAATACCGGTTTGTTATTGATATGGCTTCCTTAAAATAGTTCTCATTTTTTCGATCAACTAAATACATATATCATGCGATTGCTTTTACTGTCCAGCACATTACTGGTAGGCTTATTTACTATGGCTCAAAATTCAGTCGGAATTTTTTCCAACCATGCGGATATAGGAAAACCTAAATCGAAAGGTGATGCGGCATATAGCGAGGATGATCAAAGTTATAATCTTAAAGGTGGGGGTTATAATATCTGGTTTGGAAGGGACGAATTTCATTATGCCTATAATAAACTTAAGGGAGATTTTATTTTAACTGCCAATTTTAAAATGTTAGGCAAGGGTGTGGAAGCTCACCGGAAAATAGGTTGGATGGTACGTGCCGGCGAAGGAGATGATGCGGCCCACATGACAGCGACTGTTCATGGAGATGGAATGGTCGCCTTGCAATGGCGAAGAATGCGTGGCGCTTATATGCGTGATCCGCAGGATGAGATTTTTACCAAAAAAACCGCCACTGAAATCGTGCAGCTTGAGCGCATAGGGAAAACTTTTATCATGCGTGTGGCAAACCCGGGAGAACCCCTACAGGAAATAGGAAGAACGGATGCGATTGAAATGCCCGATGAAGCATTGGCCGGAATTTTCGTGTGTAGCCACAATGCGGATGTGGTGGAAGAAGGAATGGCATGGAATGTACGCATTGAACAAACGGTATCTGATACCCACAATGGTTACCGTGATGGCATACTGAGCAGCAAAATGGAAATCATGAATGTGTTTGATGGCAAACGAAAAATTGTGTACGAGGATAAAGGAAGATTCGAAGCGCCCAATTGGATGCCGGATGGAAAAGCTTTATTGTTTAACCAGGGAGGAAGCATTTATACTGTTCCTATAGCTGGTGGTACACCGACAATGATAAATACGGGCGCTGCTAAAAGAAATAATAACGACCATGTAATTTCTTTTGATGGTAAATGGTTAGCTATTTCTTCCCACCGCGATGGAATGCCCGGCGGCGGAAGTACCGTTTATTATTTACCGATCACTGGCGGCGAGCCTAAAATTGTTACAGATAGTACTCCTTCCTATCTGCATGGATGGAATCCGAACGGTAAAGAAGTAGTTTATACCGCACAACGAATAAGTAAAAGCCCGGTTTATAATATTTACAAGAAGCCAATCAATGGCGGACCGGAAGTTCAGTTAACAACTCTTGCAAAGGGATTGGCGGATGGCCCCGAGTATTCACCGGATGGCAAATTCATTTACTATAACAGTACCGTCAGCGGAAATATGCAACTATGGAGAATGAAAACTGATGGCAGCGACCAAACACAATTGACTTTTGATGAATATAATAATTGGTTTGCCCACGTGTCACCGGATAGTAAATGGATCGCCTTTATATCATTTCCCAATACCGTTGACGCGACTGATCATCCTTTTTACAAAAGAGTGATGCTGCGCCTGATGCCGGTAAGCGGCGGGGCGCCGAGAGCAATTGCTTATTTATATGGAGGTCAGGGAACGATCAATACGCCATCATGGAGTCCCGATAGTAAGAACATAGCCTTTGTAAGCAATAGCGGACCAATAAATAAGTAACCATTAGAAAAACTTCAACCGGATTTCGAACTAATCATGTTGCATCAGGTGATGAAGCCATCACCTGATGCAACAACCCTAAATCAGCTATGCAATGAAGAAGGTCTTTTTAATTTTTTTATCTTTTATTACCACGATTGGTTTCAGCCAGGTACAACGAATAAAAGTAAAAGGAAACAAATTTGTCAATGAAAAAGGTGAGGCGTTTGTCTTCCGTGGATTAAATGCGAGCGATCCCGATAAACTCACGACCGACGGTCATTGGAACAAAGAATATTTCACCGAGATAAAAAATTGGGGCGCTAATATTGTTCGCTTTCCGGTGCACCCCCCTGCATGGAGAAAACGTGGCCAGGAAGAATACTTAAAAATATTGGACCAGGGCGTGGTGATGGCGAAAGAGCAGGGCTTGTATGTTATTATTGACTGGCACAGCATCGGCAATCTTCGCTCACAATTATACCAGGGGCCTATTTATGAAACCACGCAAAAAGAAACATTTGAATTCTGGCGAACAATGGCCCAGCATTATAAGAATGATCCTACAGTAGCATTCTTTGAACTTTTTAATGAGCCAACGGTTTACAATGGTCAATTAGGAACATGCACCTGGGCGCAATGGAAAGATCTTTGTGAAGAAATGATCACTATTATCAGGGCTCATGGTTGCCAGGCCGTTCCGCTTGTAGCTGGTTTCAATTGGGCATACGATCTTACTGAGGTTGCTTCCAATCCTGTTAACAAGGAAGGTATAGGTTATGTCAGTCATCCTTATCCCATGAAAAGAAGCAAGCCCTGGGAGGAACAGTGGACAAAGGATTGGGGATTTGTAGCGGAGAAGTATCCATTGATATTAACGGAAATTGGTTTTTGCGGAGCCAATGATCGCGGGGCGCATATACCAGTTATTAGTGACGAAAGTTATGGTGATGCTATAACAAAGTATACTGCAGAAAGAGGTATCTCTTATGTAGTGTGGGTATTCGATCCGCAATGGGCGCCTTCATTGTTTGATGATTGGAAGTTCTCACCAACAAGACAGGGAAAATATTTTAAGAAAGCTTTGCAGGAAGCCGCCTTACTGTCAAAGTAGCTGGAATCTTCAAAAAAGAAGTGGTAATAAGTATTAAGCCAGGTAAATTGAAATGGTAACGATGAATGATAATCTACCGGTATAGATCTTTAAAACAAGCAACATGAAGAGTGCCATTATTTTTATTTCCGGTTTTGTGTTTACCGTTGTGTTCAGTTCTTTTAATGCAGGGAGGGAGTGGGTTAATTTACTGGATAAAGATTTATCCCAATGGGAAATGTATCTGAGCTACCGGCATGCAGAAACTTACAATGGGGAAATACCAAAAGATGGCAAAGGTGAAATCATCAAACCCATTGGGTACAATAAAAATGAAAGCGATGTTTTTTCAGTTATCGAAGAAAATGGTAAACCGGTTTTAAAAGTGAGTGGCGAAATTTATGGATGTGTTTTTACCAAACAGGAATTTGAAAACTATCATTTAAAATTGAAAGTGAAATGGGGCAAAAAAAAATGGATGCCCCGTACCCGGAAATTAAAAGATTCTGGCATCTGTTATCATTCAATCGGTGAATGCGGGAAGGATTATTGGCGGGCCTGGATGCTCTCACAGGAATTTCAGATAATGGAAGGTCATATGGGTGATTATTGGAATATCGCCAATTCGGCCATCGATGTGAGAGCGTTCATATCTGAGGGAAGTATGAATACCGTTGCCGGTAATAACCAATCGTTTTTATCTGTCGGTACGGGTACGGCCCTGCAGGGTTTTTGTTTACGCACCGTCAATAATGAAAGTCCGAAGGATGAATGGACGGATATAGAGTTGATTTGTTTTGAAGGAAAAAGTCTTCATATTGTTAACGGGAAAGTGGTGATGGTGTTGGCTAATTCAAGATACCGGGATGGTGATAAAGATATTCCCCTCGCCAAAGGAAGAATACAGTTACAAAGTGAAGGAGCGGAAATATTTTATAAGGATATACAGGTTAAAAATATTAATAAGCTGCCAGCTAAATATGATTTGTACTTTAAATGATAAATCAGATGGTAGTAGAAAATACTTTAAAAAGATATCAGCAACAACAGTCTTTTGTCATCCTGTAAAATGGGGAAATTTCGGGAAGAACAATTGAGTATTCAGCTGGAATCCCAGGGTATTGACTATGAATGTTCGTGGCTAATGAATAAAAAATAGAAGAGAAATAATAATTTAGTAATACATTTATGGATTCCAAAATGGGATAAGGCTGGTTAAATGCCAATTCTACTGCACTGATTTTAGTAACTGTTGATGAAAGAAAATTGCTTAGATGTTGAAAAAGATTTGCTGCAAGGTCTGCAGCAAAATAATGAGGAGGCGCTTGCCTTGCTCATGAAAATGTACTATGATGATCTTTATAACTATGCGGCCAGGTTTACGAAAGATAACGGGCTTATCAAAGATTGCATCCAGGAAGTCTTTATCAGTTTATGGCAACGAAGGGAATCAGCCGGCGCTATATTATCGCCTAAATATTATTTTCTGCGGGCCATTAAAAACAAGGTGCTTAAATCTTTGCATAAAAATGTTCGCAAAGTAACCACGGACCATTTGCAGGAAGAATATGATTTTTTTCATGAGTTTTCTATTGAAAGAGTTATTATCGAAAAACAGATTTCCGAGGAAAAGGCTGAAAGGCTAAGGAAAACCCTGTCTCTTCTTTCCAAAAGGCAAATCGAGATTATTTATTTGAAATACTATCAATACCTGGACCATGGCCAGATCGCCGAGTTGATGAACATCAGCAGGCAGTCGGTTTATAACTTACTTCATGAAGCTATACACAAACTGAGAAGCCTTTGGCATTCAGAGTTTGTGGCACATTAAGCAATCCCCGCAATTATTCTTTTCACCTGTTGGCAAACGCCTGTTTTGCCGGCTAAAATTATTTTTTTTAAAAACTTCAATAAAATCCAGTAGGAAACCCGGATACCGGGAACTTGTAGATGTAATCTTAATAATATAAAAGGCAGCATGAAAGATTTCAGATTGTTTGATATTTCGGATTTTGTTATGGATGAGGATTTTATCCGCTGGGTCCATGAGAAAAATAAGGCGGATAATGATTTCTGGGAGGATTGGCTAAGCCAGAACCAGGATAAATATATGGCTGTTGCAGAGGCAAGGCGGATACTGGAATCTATAGGAACAGAGCAGAATATTATCAGTGAAGAAGAAAAGCAGCGGGAAATAGAAAAGCTAATGCGTACAATCAGGGCGGGAAATGAGAAGCCTGATCAACAAACCCGGGTTATTAGTATTTCTAAAAAATGGTGGTATATCGCCGCGACCGTGTTATTTGCGATATTAAGTACCTCTATTTATTTTATCGTAATACCTGACAAAGAATCGGCAAAGTTTGACTACGCTGCAATAACACCGGCCAAACGACTTATTGAAAATATTAATACGTCCGAAAAACCTATTACGTTAAAATTGCCTGATGAAAGTACCGTTGAACTGGCGGCAAACAGCCGCATTGCCTATGCGAACAGTTTTGGCAGTAGCGGTACGAGAGACGTGTATTTATCAGGGGAGGCCTTTTTCAAAGTGACAAAAAACCCTGCCCGCCCTTTCCGTGTTTTTGCCAATGAAATTGTAACCAAAGTATTGGGAACAAGTTTTATCGTTCGTTCTTTCGAGAAAGATACCGTCATACAGGTAACAGTCAGAACAGGAAAGGTTAGTGTGTATTCCCAGACCGCAAGTGCCAGGGAAACCAGTCTGCCTAACCAGTTGGGAGGAATCATTCTGACTCCCAACCAGGAACTCGTATATCAAAAAGCAAAGCAGAAATTCCAAAAGGGATTGCTTGAAAATCCACTGGTGATATTGCCTGATGCGGAGAATCAAAAAGATATGTTGTATGAAGATGCATCTCTTGAAAAAGTATTTGCCCAGCTCAGCAAAATTTATGGTGTCAACATTGTCTATGATAGCGAATTGTTGCAAAAATGCACCGTCACCGCTGACCTTAGAAATGAAACTTTTTACAGGAAGCTTGAACTTATATGCAAAGCTGTTGGAGCCCGGTATGAAATAATAGATGGCCAGGTTGTTATACAGACGAATGGATGTGATTGAGTTTGGAAAAAAGTTTTTGATTACCATAGCGCTGAGCTCCATACCCGTTTTACTGTTTGTTTACATTTAAGAATTTGCTGAATGCAAGTTTTGACCGAAATACTAATTGCTTAAACCCAAATTGCCAATATGAGAGAAAATAAACCCATTCGCCGTTTAGTGCGCCAGTTTCCCCGAATTTTATCGCTGACAGTATCGCTTATCGTTTTTTTCGGTGTAACCAGTTATGGGAAGACTGGTGACACAGAAGAGATACTTAATAAAAAAATCAGCCTTACCGTTGAACAAAAAGAAGTAAAATCTATACTGAGTGAGATCAGTAAACTCGCTGAAATAAAATTCGTATACAGCGCTCAGCGGATTCCCGCCCGTAAGAAAGTATCCTTTCAGGCGTATGAACAAAAATTAGGGGATGTCTTGAATTTATTACTTCAACCATTGGATGTATTGTATTATGTATCCGGGAATCAAATTGTTTTAGTAAAAAAGGGCGAAGAGAAAAATATTTTTGCCCGGCTGAAGGAACAGTCGGATATCAAAAAAATAGCAGAGACGGAAAACTTTTATAAAGATGTTACAGGTAAAGTAACCAATGACAAAGGTGAACCGTTAGTGGGCGTTTCTGTATTGGTTAAAGGAACATCAAGAGGAACAACTACCAATTTTACTGGTAGTTTCAGTATTAATGCAGAAGTCGGAGAAACATTGGATTTTTCTATGGTTGGCTATAAACTCTATTCAGTAAAAATAGGACAGGAAAATACGGTTGCCGTGCAGTTGGTGTCTGAAATTGCCAATATAGATGAAGTAGTAGTGGTGGGATATGGCACGCAGAGACGAACATTGGTTACAGGCGCTGTTTCCAGCGTAAGCAGTAAGACGTTGAATGAGTTGCCCGTTCTAAGTGTTTCGCAGGCATTGCAGGGACGTATTGCTGGCCTCACCGTTACAAATAATGGAAGCCCGGGTGCAGAACCTATTGTGCGCATCAGGGGTATAAGTTCTATCAGTTATGCTTCTGATCCTTTATATGTGGTAGATGGGTTTCCAACAGGTAACCTGTCAACCATTGATGTCAGAGATATAGAATCTGTTGATGTACTGAAGGATGCCTCTGCTGCGGCTATCTATGGTTCAAGAGCTACTAATGGCGTAATAATGATCACGACCAGAAAAGGCAGAAGAGACAGCAAAATACGTGTGAGCCTTGATTCATATTATGGTACACAAAACGTAACAGAAAGGCTTGACTTGCTGAACACGGAACAATTCAAGCAATACGCTCTTGCTTACAGGGGCAGCCAGGTGCAGCGGCTTACGGCCCCGGATGTTGATCAACCTGTATATGCAGGCGCTACCCAAACCTATGGTCAAACCAATACCGATTGGCAGGACGCTTATTTTAAAAGTGGTTCAATGACGCAACATAACGTAGGTTTAAGCGGTGGAAATGACATTTCCCGCTTTTATGCCTCGGCGGGTTATATGGATCAAAAAGGTATTGCTCCCAGTGTAGGTTATAAGCGATATAATTTTCGTATTAACTCGGATCATGTCATTAGTAAAGTGTTCACTTTTGGAGAGAATTTATATGTTGCTTCCGGTGAGCAGGACTATGATAATAACGAAACCGGGTCCAGGACAAACTTGGTTAATGTGATCAGGATGATGCCACATATTCCTGTATATGATCCAACATCGAATGGAGGATTTAGAGGAGTAAATTCTGTTTTAGACGGCGGTGATCCTACAAACCCTGTAGAAGATGCATCACTAAAAAATCCGGGCACGAGGACAACCGCAAAAATTTTGGGAACGGCTTTCCTGGAAATAAATTTTACAAAGTGGTTGAAATTTCGTTCCACCCTTGGAGTAGACTATGCCAATGGATTAGACTACCGCTTCGCACCTATTTTCAATGATAATGGAACCATTGCTGGTTCAAGTGCAACCCAGGCAACTATCAATAACAATCGCAATGTTTCTACTGTATTGTTATACACTGAGCAGCTTTCATTCGACAAAACTTTTGGCGAGCATCATATCAATGCGATCGCTGTGTATGAGCAGCAGGGCCAAAAAACCAAACAGGAAATTGCAAGCGGTAACCAGGCATCTAATGAACTCAGGACATTAAATAATGCTACGAATGTAGGAGTGCAAACATTGAATGGTGAAAATACATTGATATCTTATCTCGGTCGTTTGAATTATGATTTTCAAGGCAAGTACCTGGCTAGTGTTGCTGTTCGTCGTGACGGCCTTTCGGTTTGGGCGCCGGGTAAGAAATGGGCCACTTTCCCCTCTGCTTCCGTAGGCTGGAGAATTGACCAGGAAGATTTTCTGAAGGGGATAACGAAAATTTCTGAGTTGAAATTGAGGGCGGGTTATGGCGTTACCGGGCTTAATGGAACGGTATTGGGTAATACGCCCTGGCTGGTCAGTGTAAATTCCAACAGTGCTTACTATCCTTTTGGTGGTAATGTAACCAGTGGTCCTGCTTCTTCTATTCAGCGTTTAGGAAACCAGGATTTGGAATGGGAAAAAACAAACCAGTTAAATATAGGATTGGATCTTGGCTTATTGAAAAACAAGTTCACCTTTACGGCTGAGTATTATCAGCGTAAAACTGACAACTTAATTTTAAGCGTACCTCTTCCTCCTTCTTTTGGTTATATTAATAGTACTGTAGCGCAAAATGTTGGCTCGATGAAAAACAGCGGCTTTGAAATGCTATTAGGATACAACGATAGAGTAGGCGAATTTAAATGGAGTGCCAGTGCCAATCTTAGTTTTGTTACAAATGAAGTTACTAAGTTAGCTGAAGGAGTTACGAATATTGAAGCTGGAGGTGATCAGGATTTCGGTTCTTACAATATCACTAATACGGCAGTTGGACAGCCTATCCAGGCCTTCTATGGATGGGAGGTGGAAGGTATTTTTCAGAATGCTGCTGAGGTTAGTAGTCATGCTACACAAGTCCCCGGAATTGCCGGAACGGCTCCGGGTGATCTTAAATTCAAAGACACAAATAAAGATGGTGTTATTGATTTAAATGATCGCCAGTTTTTAGGCAGCTTTATTCCTAAAGCCACTTATGCAGTAAGCTTGGGAGCCAACTACAAGAATTTTGATTTATCAGTCTTCTTCCAGGGAGTGCAAGGCAACAAAATATTTAATGCCACACGGGTTATTACTGAAGGCATGGTTCGTTTCTTTAATGCAGGTACACAGGTATTAAGAGCCTGGACACCTTCGAATACAAATACCGATATTCCCCGTGCTATCTCTTCTGATCCCAATCAAAATGCCCGTCCTTCTACCCGGTTTTTGGAAGATGGTTCTTACCTGCGTCTGAAAAATGTCATGTTAGGTTACAATCTTCCCGTTTCCTCATTGCAATCATTAACTAAAGGAGTAGTGAAGAATCTTCGTATTTACGTTTCGGCTCAGAATATTCTGACTTTTACAAAATACAGCGGATATGATCCGGAAGTGGGTAACAGAACGCCTAATTCATCATTGACTAATGGTATTGACTTTGCTGTCTACCCTCAACCAAAGGCTTACCAGGTAGGTATACAGGCAGGTTTTTAATAGCAAAAAATTAAGTCAACTTTTATAAAATAGAATATATGAAACAAAATATTAGTAAGCTTGTCCTTGTGGTTGCCCTGGTTATTACCAGTACAATTGCCTGTGACAAAAAACTGGATGTTCTCGATGAAAACAATCCGACAACGGAGAGTTATTTTAAGACAGCACAGGAACTGCAAAATGGCGTAAATGCGATCTATTCAACCTTGCGTGCCGCAGAGCTGGTGGGGCGGGAATGGTTTTTCACGCATGATATGAGAAGCGGCGAATGCACGCCTGGTGGTCCCCAGTTAGAAGCTCCAAGGGCAGAATTACTTAAACAAATTTCACCTGCACCATCTAATTCAGTAATGACGAATGTGTGGACAGGTGCTTATCAAATGATCAACAGGGCCAACCTGGTAGTTGCGAAGGCACCGGGCGTGACCGATAATACAACCCTTAGAGATCGCCTGGTTGGAGAAGCAAAATTTTTAAGAGCCTGGGCTTATTTTGAACTGGTATCTCAATGGGGAGATGTTCCGCTTTATACGGAGACCGTTACTTCTGCGACCGGCTTTCAGGGTAAGTCACCAGCTGCGGATATCTATGCATTTATTATTAGCGATTTGACAGAAGCAGTTCAAAAATTGCCTGCGACTTATGGTGGTTCTGATAATGGAAGGGCGACAAAAGGCGCCGCGAATGCTTTATTGGGCAGGGTGCAAATGCAGAAGGGGGATTATGCTGCTGCTAAAGTCGCCCTGCTTGAGGACTATAACAAGTATTCGTTGGTCAATTATTTATGGAATTTTGATGGCGATGTCAGAGATGACAAAGGTAAATCTATTACGGAAGGACATGAGTTTAATGCAGAGTCTATTTTTGAAGTTGTCTTTGTCGACAGAGGAGATAATAATTTTAACTGGGGATACAATGGTGAAGGTTCTACAAGCCCGTTGAGTACAGTACGCAACCAGGAGTATGGTATTACCTGGGGAAATATAATTCCTTCCGATCGGTTGCTGAATGAATTTGAGGCTAATGACCCAAGATATAAATTTTCTATTTACGAGGAGGGTGATAATATTCTTACAGCTCCAAATGCAGTTGATAATGTCAATAATCCTGCGGCTGTACCGCCTTTAAAGCTCACAGCTTTGGCGATGAATGTAGCAGCAAGCACAAAAAATGGCATAACCATAAAACGGTTTTTCCGTAAATATGGGATATATGAGTGGGTTAATTCTGGTTTTCACCCGGGAGGCATTAACCATCGATTAATTCGTTATGCCGATGTACTGCTAATGCTTGCCGAATGTGAAGCTGAAGTTGGAACACCAGCCCAGGCTGCCAGTTATATCAATGAGGTCCGTAGCCGCCCTGGTGTAAATATGCCTCCGGTTACATTGGCATCAAAGAACGAAGCACTCAAAGCTGTTATGCATGAACGATCAGTTGAATTGAGTGCTGAGCAGGTTAGCAATATTGATATTCTGCGTTGGAGGAAAAAAGGATATTTCCCTTCTATCATTCCGGATCGGGTACCAGGACAGGTTGATCTGTTCCCAATCCCATCCAGCGAAACCTCAACAAACCCGTTGATAAAATAAATTGTTTAATTTTTCTTAAATAGAGGCTATACATATAGCCTCTATTTTTTTGCCAATTTGTCAAGCGCAATGGGAGTAGCCTTTAGATCAATACATGTGTTTAAAAACAATAACTTGCAATAGCATGAAAGAGCGATTTACTTATAGAAGTTCTTTTGTTTTTTTTACCGCTATTATTTTACTGAGTTCGTGTGTTCATAGACAAAAAGAACATTTGTTTACACAGTTCAGTGCCGAAGCATCAGGTATTCATTTTAGTAACGATATTCAGGACAGTGATTCCTCCCATTCTTTTATCAATGAGTTTGGTTATATGGGTGGCGGTGTGGGTATCGGGGACTTCAACAATGATGGTTTAAAAGATATTTTCTTTTCCGGCAACCAGGTAAGTTGCCGTCTTTACATCAACAAGGGGAATAACCAATTTGATGACATCACGGAAAAAGCGGGTGTTCGTACTGATGTATGGGCCACAGGTGTCAGCATTGTTGATATTAACCATGATGGCTACGATGATATATATGTATGTGTATTTGGGAAAGACCTGCTGCACAAGGCGGAGAATATCCTTTTTATTAATCAGCAAGATCTTACGTTTAAAGAAGAGGCGGAAAGTTATGGACTGGCGGATATGAGTTATTCGACGCAGGCGGTTTTTTTCGATTACGATAAGGATGGCGATCTTGACATGTACCTCGCCAATTATCTATTGACCCGTAATAATGCAAATACAATAGTACCGCGTGACAGGAGTGGTCGTTCCCCGGCCAATGACAGATTATATAGAAATGATGGAGATTCATCCGGCAGAGGACATCCTGTTTTTTCCGATGTTACATTGGCGGCCAATATAAAAGAAGATGGTTATGGGCTGGGTTTATCGGTCAGTGATTTTAACAATGATGGCTGGCCGGATATTTATGTAGCCAACGATTTCCTGTCAAATGATCAACTGTGGCTGAACAATCGCAATGGAACGTTCACCAATTGTATTGACAAATCAATGCAACACCAGAGTTATTCCAGTATGGGAGCTGATGCCGCTGATATCAACAATGATGCACTTGCTGATATCGTTACATTGGATATGCTGCCTGAATACAACGAGCGGAAGAAAACCTCTTTCTTCTTTATGAACTATGAAAGATACCAGGCTGAACGTGCGATGGGTTATGAACCGGAATTTATGCGAAACATGCTCCAGCTTAATAACGGTACGTATGCTACTGGTGATACGGTAATGCCTTTTTTCAGTGAGATAGGGCAGTTGGCAGGTATTCAGGCTACGGACTGGAGCTGGAGTGTATTGCTAGCCGATTTTGATAATGATGGGTGGAAGGATATACATATAACCAATGGGGTTGGCAGAGATTTTATTAATGGGGATTTCCTCGAATTCAGTAACCAGGCATTTAATAGCAACCAAAGCGACGAAGAAAAACACACAGTGATCAGGAAAAAATTAGCGGCACTTAAGCATGTTAATCTACCCAATTATTTATATCGGAATAAACATGATTATACATTTGATGATATTTCAGACGAAGCGGGCATTAATGAACCTTCGATGTCTAACGGGGCTGCCTATGCTGATCTTGACAATGATGGCGACCTTGACATTGTTGTAAATAATATCAATAAGGAAGCATTTTTATTTATCAATAATACCATTCAAAGGGACAAACCTTCGGATAGTCATTTTTTAAGTCTGCGTTTGACAGGAGATAGTTTAAATACCCATGGTTTTGGTACTAAAATATTCGTCTGCAATAATGGAAGTATTCAAATGCAGGAACAAAACCCGGTAAGGGGTTATTTTTCATCGGTAGATCAGCAATTGGTTTTTGGATTAGGCAAATATGATCATATTGATTCCCTTTTAGCTATATGGCCGGATAGCAAAAAGCAGGTGATCAGGAATATAGCCGCAGATACAGTGATTGATCTTTCCTGGCAAAATGCAGAGAATAATTCTACTGTTGTGCTTTCCGGAGTGAACACATTATTTTCAGATATTACTGCAGTATCAGGTATTTCATATCAGCAACATGATAATTCATTCAATGATTTTGCTATTCAACGATTACTGCCGCAGAAATATTCACAGTTAGGGCCGTTTATTACTACGGGAGAAATTAATAATGATGGTGCGACGGATTTTTTCGCAGGCGGAGGATTTAATTTTTCAGGAAAGGTTTTTATACAACAAAAAAGCCATGCCTTTATTTCAGCAAATCTTAGCGATAGCATCAAGATGGAAGAAGACATGGATTGCATTTTATTTGATGCCGATAAAGATGGAGATGCTGACCTCCTGATAACCAGCGGCGATATTAAATACGAGGAGAACTCTGTCTATTATAAGCCACGTTTCTATAGTAATGATGGGAAAGGAAAGTTTACTCTTCAGGCAAAAGCAATTCCTGATTCAGTAACAACAATTGCTGGTTGTGTAAGCGCTGGAGATTATGATAATGATGGAGACCTTGATTTGTTTATTGGAGGAAGGGTTTCAAAAAAATATCCAATGCCCCCCCGAAGTTTCATATTACAAAACAATAAAGGTGTTTTTACCGATGTTACGACGAAAGTCTGCCCAGCCTTGAAAAAGCCGGGCATGGTTACTTCCGCTGTTTGGACTGATTTTGATAATGATAAACAAACAGACCTCATCATTGCAGGTGAGTGGATGCCCATAAGATTCTTTAAGAACGATCACTCAAGATTAAAGGAAGTAACAGATTCTACGGAGCTGACACAAATGAATGGGCTATGGCGAAGCCTTGTGGTTTCAGATATCGACAACGATGGCGATGCGGATATCATCGCAGGTAACCTTGGTTTAAATTGCATTTATAAAGTCAGCCGCAAAGAACCGATGGAGCTGTTTGCAACAGACCTGGATGGGAATGGAAGCATAGACCCGGTGCCTTTTTATTATATTAAAGACAAAGATGGTATCCGGCGATCTTTCCCGGCCATAAGCAGAAGCCAGTTCTCCGACCAGGTACCAGCTGTTAAAAAGCGGTTTTTGCTATACAAGGATTATGCTCATGCAGCATACGAAGATATTTTTAAAGGAAAAGAGAAGAACAATATTTTGCAACTTTACTGCGATGAAACAAGAAGCTGCTATTTTGAAAACAGGGGAAACGGTAAATTCACTAAACATATCTTGCCAATGGAAGCCCAGTTTTCGCCGGTAAATGCCATAATCTGTGACGATCTTGACAATGATGGCATCAAAGATTTGTTGCTGGCAGGGAATGAATACCAGGCGGAAGTAATCAATGGAAGATATGATGCTTCTTATGGTTGTTTCCTACGGGGTAACAGCCAAAAAACATTTACATCAGTATCCCCTGTGCGAAGTGGCTTTATTGTAAAAGGCGATGTAAGAGATATGGCGCTTATCCGATTGTCAAATAACGAAAAAATTGTGCTTGTTGCGGTAAATAATGATACACTGCGTATATTCAGGCTGAATAACATAGCCGAAAAGTAAAAACTCATGATTTTAAATCACCGGTAATGAAAAAACTCCAAAGCTTAATTTTTGTAACACTTCTATTGTCTGAAGTTTTATTTTCCCAGGAGAAAGGGAAGGTAGTTTATTTATGGCCTGGCGGCGCACCAGGTGTTGAAAACAGGAAGAACGAACCGGAACAAGCGAAGGATTGGTGGGTGAAAAATATCCATAACCCTTCTTTGACGGCTTATTTGCCACCCAAAGAAAAAGCGAATGGATCAGCTGTTATTATTTGTCCGGGTGGCGGTCATCGTGAACTGGTGTTCAATGCTGAAGGCGTTGATGCCGCTGAATATTTTAATAGTATTGGAGTTGCCGCTTTTGTTTTGAAGTATCGGCTGTTCCGAGAAGAGAATTCTCCATATAAACAAGAACACGCCTTGCAGGATGGCCGTCGAGCTATGCGCTTGGTAAGACAGCAGGCAGGTATATGGAATTTAGATACCAGCCGGATTGGATTAATGGGCTTTTCTGCGGGGGGTGAGCTGGCTGGATGGGTTGCCTTTAATTCACCAAAGGACGATCAGCCAAAGAGTGACATAATTGATGCCGTAAAATGTAAACCTGATTTTTTGATATTAGTTTATCCGGGTCCACTCGCTGTTCCGGTTTCGATAGATTCCACGGCTCCTCCTTTGTTTATGATAGCGGCAAACGACGATGAATGTTGCTCTGAACCGATTGTAAAATTGTTGCAGTTGTACAGGAAGGCAAATGTCAGAACAGAAGTCCATCTTTATGCACAGGGTAAACATGCTTTTAATATGGGTAAACGATCAAAGTTGCAGACACTAAATACATGGCCTCAGCGATTGACAGATTGGTTGCTGGACAATGGGTACTTAAAAAAATGATTTTTGTAAAATGAAGAAATACTTTTCAACTTTTGTATTACTGGCATTTTTTTCGGTAATAAGTTTTTCTCAGAAGACAACCGCCAGGAAGATCATTGATGCGAATGCTACGAAAGAAACAAAGGCCTTGTATTATAACCTTGGTAAATTATCTGAAAAAGGCATTCTATTCGGGCATCAGCATGCCACACAATATGGCCATGGGTGGTTTGGAGAAGAGGGAAGATCTGACGTAAAATCAGTGACCGGTTCTCACCCGGCTGTGATCGGTGTTGATTTTAGTGGTTTATCCGGGAGACCAGATAGTATGATAGAGAAAGAGAAAAATTCTTTACGGAAAAACATTGCTGAAACTTATAATCGAGGAGGAGTAACTACTGTCGCCTGGCATTTTTCTAATCCTGCTTCGGCCGGAGGTTTTTATTGGAAGGATTCCGTATCAGCGCCTGCTGTAAAGCTTATTATCCCGGATGGCTCTCATCATGAAAAATATAAATTGATCCTTCGCACTATCGCTGATCTTGCTAAATCAATTAAAGGGAACGATGGCAGGACTGTTCCAATGATATTCCGGCCTTATCATGAATTTGATGGAGATTGGTTTTGGTGGGGAAGATCTCATTGCACGACTGATGAATTCAAAATACTATGGAGATTTACTGTTTCGTATTTAAGAGACAGCCTGGGAGTACATAATTTTATTTATGCTTTTTCACCCGACAATAAATTCAATACAGAAGCGCAGTATTTGGAACGCTATCCGGGTGACGAATGGGTAGATTTGATGGGTATGGATAATTATGGAGATTTTGGCCGGGATGGAAAATATAATGTGGAAGCCGGTCTGAAAAAATTAAAGATCGTTTCTGATTATGCATTGAAAGCTGGCAAACTGGCGGCGTTTACCGAAACGGGTTTAGAATCGATACCCAACGCAACCTGGTGGACGGAGATTTTACTGAAAACCCTCCAATCAGAAAACCTGAAATTATGTTATGTACTAGTTTGGAGAAACGATAGCAGGAGTCCAACACATTTTTATGCTCCTTTTCCTGGCCAGGTTAGCGAGGCGGATTTTATAAAATTCTACAAAGAGCCTTTTACTCTGTTTGAAAAAGACTTTCATAATATTTATCAGATGAAATAAATTGCCGCTAAATCAACTTTTTGGTAAGGCGATTTGTATCAATTTGCGTCTGCAACGTTATCTTACCAGCTTTACACAGGTAAACTTTCTATAAAAACCTAAAGTGTATTCACCTGTTATCAAAGAAAATTTCAGGCGTTATTTATCCTTTTGTAATCACATCAAAAGAGCTATTATTGTTAAATAATCTAATACGTATGAAGACTAAGCACTTATTTTGGATACTTATCCTGATCATAACATTACAAGCCTGTAGCAGGGCGATGACGCCTTACGAAGCGGCCAACCACCCAAGGGGTAAACACTGCCGGAATATCAGGTAAGAATTAATCTTGTCCAAACAGGCTTCCTACAGCACCTTCCAGCATAGGAAATTTTTCTATCACATAATTTTTTATAGCCGCTATTGCTTTTTTCGCCTGCTCGTCAGAAAGGCCGGCTTCCGATTTCAGCTTATCTACTAATTCCTGCATGATAAAGAGATTTTAAGAGTTTGAATTTTAAAGTTAATGCAAACAAAAACGCCAGAATTTTTTTCTGGCGTTTTGCTATTATTTAAATGATAAATTTTATTGTTGACTCTTATGCCACTTTCAGTAAACTTAATTTACTCTTGTCAAATTTGCGTTTGGCGTAATCCAGGTCAAGTAAAAAATGTGTTTCTTTTGAGGATGGCATTTCAAACATAGCATCCGTAAGAATGCTTTCGCAAATACTTCTTAATCCCCGGGCTCCCAATTTATATTCCATGGCTTTTTCCACCATGAAATTCAGCACATCTTCCTCAATGGTTAGCTTTATGCCTTCCAGCTCAAACAGCCTTGTATATTGCTTGATCAAAGCATTTTTAGGTTGTGTCAGGATAGATCTCAGCGTAGCAGCATCCAATGGATCTAAGTGTGTAGCTACGGGTAAACGGCCCAATAATTCGGGTATTAATCCAAATGCTCTTAGATCCTGTGCATTTACATAACGTAAAAGGTTTTTCTTCATGCTTTCCTGCTGTTCTTTATCGACATTAAAACCAATTGTGTTAGTTTGAACACGTCGGGCGATGATCTTATCAATACCACCAAAAGCACCACCACAAATGAAGAGGATATTTTGTGTATTGATCTTGATAAGCTTTTGTTCCGGATGTTTGCGGCCTCCTTGTGGCGGCACCAGCACGTCCGTTCCTTCCAATAGTTTCAGCATACCCTGCTGCACACCTTCTCCACTAACATCACGGGTTATAGAAGGATTATCTCCTTTTCTTGCTATTTTATCTATCTCATCAATGTAAACAATACCACGTTCAGCTGCTGCTACGTCATAATTGCAAACCTGCAATAATCTTGTCAAAATGCTTTCAACATCTTCGCCCACATAACCAGCTTCTGTAAAAACCGTAGCATCAACGATAGCAAAGGGAACATTCAACATTCGGGCAATACTTTTTGCCAGCAATGTTTTTCCTGTTCCCGTTTCACCTACCATAATGATGTTGCTTTTTTCTATCTCCACATCATTTCCGCCAACCGTAGTATCGGAGCCCTTTTGCTGTAAGCGTTTGTAGTGATTGTAAACCGCGACTGCCAAAACTTTTTTGGCTTCATCTTGTCCAATAACATAATCGTCAAGAAATCTTTTGACCTCTACCGGTTTCTTTATGGTGAGTTTAAAAGAGGAAGAAGAGTTCTTATCATCCTTAACCATCAGCTCCTGCTCAATGATCTCGCGGGCATGCTCCACACAGTTCTCACAGATATGCCCTTCCTGTCCTGCGATCAGGATCTTAACTTCATCCCGGCTGCGGCCACAAAAAGAACAGTGTAATATATTTTTCGCCATGTTTTTTACGTACGTATTTGACCAATCCTTTGCTAATCAGTCTACAAAAATAGAAAACCGTCCTGATATAGACGATTTTCTGTTGAAATGATATTTATATTATTGACTGGTAGCGTATTATAACTTGGTAGTTATCTTATCAACGATCCCATACTTAATAGCTTCCTCTGCATTCATCCAATAGTCACGATCAAAATCATTCATGATCTGCTCCACTGTTTTGCCGCAATTGTCTGCAAGAATTTTCGCACCCATATCTTTTACCCGCTTTGTTTGACGGGCTTGTATTTCAAGATCCGTACTCACACCTCTTATAAATCCACCCAATGAAGGTTGATGTATCATCACCTCGCCGCTTGGATAAATAAAACGCTTACCCTTCTTACCGCCGCTCAGCAATATGCTACCCATAGAAGCCGCAAGGCCCATGCAAATAGTACTTACCGGGCTTTTGATCAACTGCATGGTATCGTATATGACCATTCCGCTCGTAACTACTCCGCCGGGGCTATTGATGAAAAATTTAATTTCTTCCCCGCTTTTATCTGCATCCAGCAACAGTAATTTACTTACTACATCCTTCGCACTTTTATCATCCACTACACCCCAGAGATAAACACTGCGGCTTTCAAAAAAATATTTCTCCAGTTTTTTACTGAACATCATCAGGTCCGATTTGGGCTGTTCTTCTTTTTCCTCTTCTTCCGGTTCATCATCAGCTCTCCAACTTTTATTCAAATATTGATTGCGGTTCATATTTTCAGACTTTATCGTTTATAATTTTTGTTTAACAGCTTAATCTTTTTTCTCTTTTCGTTGATTCACCAGCAGGACTTCATCAACCAATCCATATTCTTTCGCCTCAATAGCTGTCATCCATTTATCCCTGTCAAAATCTTTTTCTATTTGCTCAACAGATTTACCGGTATGGTGATTAACAACCTCATACAATTCCTTTTTCAATTTCCTGATTTCATTAACGGTGATCTCGATATCACTGGCCTGTCCGCCGATGGCGCCACTGGGCTGATGCATCATGATACGGGAATGCTTCAGTGCAGCTCTTTTTCCTTTAGTACCTGCTCCTAATAATACACAAGCCATAGATGCGGCCATGCCAATACAAATAGTAGCTACATCAGGACTTACATATTGCATAGTGTCATAGACTCCAAGGCCAGCATATACACTTCCACCCGGGCTATTGATATACATATTAATATCTCTTGTTCTGTCAGAAGAATCAAGGAAGAGTAATTGAGCTGTCACAATATTAGCCACTTCATCATTTATGGGATAGCCGAGAAAGATAATACGGTCCATCATCAAACGGCTGTACACATCCATGACGGCGACGTTCATAGGACGTTCTTCAATAATATTCGGTGTCAGGGCGGTAACCATCTGCGAAGCATAACTGTGCAGGGTATTGCTTGACATGCCGTGGTGCTTTACCGCATATTTTTCGAACTCAGAATTAAAACTCATGGATTACTGGTGTTTACGGGTGAATACGAATCTTCACGAAAGCCGGGAATCTTCGCTAAAGATAAGTTCTATTGTCAAATATCCTTCCAAATGACTAAAAAGCAAAATGTTGTGACAGTATAGCAGAAATGTCATTCCCATTGATAAGAAGTATTACGGCTTTTGCAATAAACAGGGTCTAATTGTCATTTTGCCTAAAAAAATTTAAAGAGCTCTGACGATAACTACAAATGGCTTAGACCTTTTCCTACGAAAACATCTCTCTTATTTTATCAAAGAAACCTTTTTCATTCTTGTCCGGTTGAGGCTTAAAATTGGGTGATTGGTTCATTTTGTCCAACGCCGCCTTCTCTTCCGGCGAAACATGTTGTGGTGTCCACACATTTACATGGATAAGTTGATCACCTTTTTCATAAGAGTTTACCGCAGGAAAACCTTTACCCTTTAACCTGAAAATTTTGCCGCTTTGAGTACCTGCAGGAATTTTTATTTTCGCCCTGCCATCTATAGTGGGCACTTCTACCTGGATACCTGCCACGGCATCCGGGAAAGAAATATAGAGATCGAACGCTACATTCAGACCGTCACGATGCAGATCTTTGTGTGGTTCCTCTTCTATCAGGATAATGAGATCTCCATTCATTCCACCCCGTTCACCGGCATTGCCTTTACCATTCACATTTAGCTGCATTCCTTCTTGTACGCCCGCCGGGATATCAATACTTACTGTTTCTTCGCCATACACACGACCCTCTCCTTTACAAGATCCACATTTAGCAGTGATAGTTGAACCTTCTCCGTTACACGAAGGACAGGTAGTAACAGTCTGCATTTGTCCAAGAAAAGTATTTTGTACCCTTCTCACCTGTCCGCTTCCACCACAAGTCTTGCAGGTCTGAATGCTTCCTTTATCCTTGGCTCCGCTACCATTGCAGGTGTTGCAATAAACGTATTTTTTTACTTTAATGTTTTTCTTGACACCTTTGGCAATTTCTTCAAAGGTGAGCTTTAGTTTTACCCGCAGATTGCTGCCTCTTACTCCCTGGCTGCGTTGACCTCCCCGACCTTTTTGTCCACCGCCAAAAAAATTACCGAAAACATCATCCCCGAAAATATCACCAAACTGGCTGAAGATATCATCCATATTCATACCAGCACCGCCACTAAAACCACCACGCCCATTGCCACTTACGCCGGCATGCCCATAGCGATCATACTGTGATTTCTTATCCGCATCACTTAATATTTCGTATGCTTCAGCGGCTTCCTTAAATTTTTCTTCAGCGGCTTTATCTCCGGGGTTACGGTCAGGATGATATTGCATCGCCACTTTTCGATACGCTTTTTTTATTTCTTCTGCTCCTGCCCCTTTGGCTACACCTAATGTTTCGTAATAATCTCTTTTTGACATTTATATAATTTGAGAATTTTGGGATTTGAGAATTTGAAAATAGTAGAATTGGAACAATGTTATTTTCAAATTCTCAAATTTGCACGTTATTTCCCAACGACTACTTTTGCATGACGTATAAGCTTATCATTAAGATAGTATCCTTTTATTACTTCATCCAGCACTTTACCTTTTAAATCTTCTGAAGGTGCCGGGATTTCTGTGATAGCTTCGTGCAGGTCAGGGTTAAATTCTTTGTTGATAGATTCCATAGCCTTTAAGCCTTTTGCCTGCAACTTATTTTTCAACTTATTGAATATAAGAGATACACCTTCTTTTATTTGCTGTACATCTTCACTGGTTTCTAATTGTTTTTGTGCACGATCGTTATCATCTATTACTTCCAGCAGATCAGTAATTACATCACGTCCGGCAGTTTGTATAAGTTCTACTCTTTCTTTAGCGTTTCTTCTTTTGAAATTATCAAACTCGGCCGCCAGGCGCAAGTATTTATCCCCGGCTTCCTTTAATTCCTCTTTTATTTTTTCTAAGGCTGATTCTTCGGCTACGGGCTCATTCAAATGAGTTGATCCGTTAAGCGCCTCATCCGCATTGATCCCAAACCCGGTATTATTGTTTTCCATGGTTCCGTTTGTTTCTTCTTTCACGTCTTTCTTTGCCATTTTTTTACAAATTGTTTGCAAAGGTAAGCTTGTCAAGAATATTGCCAATGGCTGGTTTGGGACAAAATGACTTAATAAGGCAACAATATGCAAGGCATAAGTGACAAGAAGCCCAGGGTAAAGGCACAAGGCGCAAGAATCAAGGCACAGGAAGCCCACCTTGTTCCTTGTACCTTCTTTCCAGTACCTTGCAGTTTTTTATAGTATGAACAAAGTTTTCCTTAAAAGAAAGATCGCACAGCGCATTGCCAATGGTCATCCCTGGATATTTAATAATGAGATAGAAAAGGTTGAAGGTGAAGCTACTGGAGGTGAAACGGTTGACGTCTTTACCCATGATAATAAATTTGTTGGCAAGGGCTATATCAATCCCAAGTCTCAGATACTGGTTCGTTTGCTAACAAGGAAAAGGGGCGAGGAAATAAATGAAGATTTCTTTCTTACCAGGATACGCCAATGCTGGGAATACAGGAAAAAACTGGGCTATACTGAAAATTGCCGTTTGGTATTTGGAGAGGCTGATGAAATGCCACAGCTTATCATTGATAAATTCAATGACTATTTTGTTATCCAAACCCTGGCCCTGGGTATTGACAACTGGAAGCCAGCCATTGTTAATGCACTAAACGAAATATTCAAGCCAAAAGGGATCTATGAAAGAAACGATGTGCCCGTTCGGGAATTGGAGGGCTTGCCACAGCAAAAAGGATTTTTATCGGCGCCGTTTGATACGAAAATTATCATCAATGAAAATGGGTTGAAATTTCATGTCGATATCGAGAATGGACAAAAGACGGGTTACTTTCTTGATCAGCGGGATAATCGCAGAGCTATACAGCATATTGTAAAAGATGCCGATGTCCTGGGTGCATTTACCTATACAGGAACATTTGAGATTCATGCAGCACACTACGGGGCAAAATCTGTGTTGGGATTGGATATATCTGAAAATGCCGTGCAGCAGGCCAATAAAAATGCCGCCCTGAATGGTGTTGAAAAGATCTGCCAGTTTGAAACGGCCAATGCTTTTGATGTTTTAAAACAGTGGTCTAAGGAAAACAGGCAATATGATATAGTCATGCTGGACCCACCAGCTTTTACAAAAAGCAGGGAGACTCTTCAAAAAGCGATTACAGGTTATAAAGAGATTAATCTGCGTGGAATGAAACTGGTTAGACCCGGGGGCTTTCTTGTAACATCATCCTGCACAAACCTGGTAAGCCCTGAATTGTTTTTGCAAACCATAGATATGGCTGCCAGAGATGCGAGGAGAAAAATAAGGCAGGTTACTTTCCAGGCACAGGCATCGGACCATCCTATCATCTGGGGAATGGATAATACACAATACCTTAAATTCCTGATCGTACAGGTAAGTTAGAAGTTTAGAAAATGAGTTAGATTATTTGGAGACCTGGAATTTGCCCGTGTCAAGTACCTTACCACTCGGATCAACTAAATGATAAATATAAGTACCGCGGCTAAAGTCTGTAAGTGATAAAAGAGTCTTTTCGTTTACGGATTGTTTTTCCGCCATTTTTTTACCAAGGAAATTAAACACCACGATCGTTAATCCTTTCTGATCTATTTTTTGAATATCAAAGGTTATATAAGACGTCGCCGGGTTGGGATACAAACTCATTCTTTTTGCGGCATCAGGTATGGGACTACGCGATTCCTGGGCAGAGGAATAAATTACTGAAAACAATAAAAAAGATAATATGGGTAGAATTCTTTTCAACTAAACAAATTTACTTTTATTTATCAATAATATACTGTTTTTTTCGGATGTGCAACGTAAATATACGATAGTAAAAAAATTCTGATAATCATGTGATTATCAGAATTTAAAAAACAATTTTAACGCTTCCTTAATTTAATTCGGTTAATATTTTTTGAATATCCTCAAAATTGGGCTCTTCTCCGGCAACTTCCAGCACCTCCGCATACCTGATAATACCATTTTTATCAATAACGAAAGCTGATCTTTTTGACACACCTTTCATGTCTAATATCCAATTTTCATATAAAGATCCATAAGCAGAAGAAACTTCTTTATTGAAGTCACTCAATAAAGAAAAATTGTACTGTTGCGATTCCTTAAATTTAGCAAGTGTAAAAACTGAATCTACAGAAATGCCAATTATTGTAGCATTCGCCTCATTGTAGAGGCTAATATTATCACGAACATCGCAAAGTTCTTTGGTGCAGACGCGGGTAAACGCTTGCGGAAAGAAAAGAAGCAGGACATTATGACCTTTAAAATCGGAAAGGGAGACCTTATTTTTTGTGGTGTCGTAGAGGCTGAAGCCAGGAGCTTGCTGGCCAATCTCGATTTTCATTACAGTAATTTTAAAATAAGATATGATGTTGTTAAGTTGACAACAAACCTATTTTAAAAAAGTTGCGGCAGCAATTAAAAACGGGGGCATTTGACAGCGTTAATACTTGAATTGTCTCTGTCGAAAAATTTGACATAGGAAACAGATAGTTCAAAACCTCCGCGGCCATAGCTATAGGGCTTCAATTTTGAAATGTTAGCATCATAGCTAAAAGCAAAAGAAAAGGGAGAGTAGTCCAGTTTTACTACCGGTATCAGCGCATCACTCCATCTTATAAAAAGACCTCCATGAATGGTATACTTTGGATTATCGGGCTGTGGCCCTATTTTTAAGCCGTAGAGGGCGCCTACGACCGTTTCCTGGTATTTATCCTGCACTGAATAATCCGCGAGGATGGAGACATAGGCATACTCTGCCACTCCAAAACGAAAGCCTGCTGATCCGGTCCATTTAGGATTCAGTTTAATGGAAGGATCACGAAAAAAGGAATTTTGAGGTTTGGTAAAATGGTGGTAGGCGATTCCAAAATAATAATTGTCATTCGCATTCTGCGTGAGATTTGAATTGTAGCTCAAGCCAACACTACCATCCATGTAAGTATAATTAGTGATTGCTGTCGGTTCACCGTTGGGATCATCCGTGGTTACTTTTGACCGATCAAAACTCTTGTTTACAACTCCGCCCATAAATCCCAGCGACAAATACCTGTTATGTTCACTGCTTAATGATTTATGATAGTTGATTACTGGCAAAAGGCTCACCTGGGTCAATGCTGCCGTACCAGCTCTATCAAATAAAGCTTGTCCACCAACTGTCAAAAAATCATCTGCTTTACCAATGGGCAATTTATATTCACCATTGAGAGATCCCGTTCTGTAGCCATCTGTTACACTACCCCATTGATCACGGTAAACCATTTGCAACCGAAGGTCACCGGTAAAAATTCCTGCTAAGGAGGGATTTCTTAAAAGAGGTGTTTCAAAAAATTGGGAAAAATGTATATCCTGTGCATTCAATACAGTTTGAATGCAGAAGAATAAGACTGTCAGTTTGGTTCTGATATTGTTTTTCCTTTTTATCATTACTTTATTCTATCTAAGTAAGGTTACACTTCCTTTTACCGGGATGATCGTATTATTCTCACATAAAATTTCCATGGTATAGATGTATACATCCGGGCTGGCAGGTTTTCCCTTGAAACTGCCATTCCAGCCAACCGAAGGATCATTTGCTGTGAATTCTTTTTTCTCAAAGACTATTTCACCCCATCTGTTAAACACTCTCATTGACTTAATCCGGAATAACCCTGTTCCTTTTGGATAAAATACTTCATTGCGGCCGTCACCATTGGGAGAAAAAGTATTGGGTATAAATACATTTTCTTTGCCACACACCACTATAATACTCATATCTCCCGACCCTCTGCAACCATATCTATCCTCTACCTGGACTGTATATTTTGTATTGTATGAAGGATTGGCAAAAGGCATCGGACAATCGGCGCAACTCAGCCGGGTATTTGGCAACCAACTGTAAGAAATAATATTTCCTGTATAGTTCATTGCAAGGTTAGTACCCATTCCAACGCCTATAGTGATGGGATCCTGCACCGGTACCGCAGTTGGCAGAGGGACCACGTAAATATTTTTTGTGGCACTGGCGCTACAACCGATCTTATTGGAAGTAGTCAGGCGGATGGGATAATCTCCGGCCGTACTAAATGTAATAACATTGTTTTGCAGTGCCGACGTCTGACCGTTTCCAAAATTCCATTGCCAGTTAGTAAGTGTGTCTGCAGTAGCTAGTAGGCCATCTATCGTTTCAGTGGTGTTCAGGCATATAGTATCCCTGCTTTGAATAGAAGGAGCTGGTGTTCGGTAAACAAGTATGGTATCGGAAAAAGAACTGCTGCAATTGTTTTGAGTAGTTACATTTAGCCTTACAGTGTACAAGCCGGGTGCTGTAAAGTTATGCGATGGACTAGTCAGATTAGAAGTCGCTCCATCTCCAAAATCCCAAACAGTTGAAATAATAGGGTCATTTTTAGTGGTGAAATTTTTGAAGGTCACGACACCCTGATCACAAAATTGCTCTTTGTCTTTTCCAAACAAAGGAATTGCACCTAAGACATTTATCCTGGTCCGTCCATTAATGGCCACCTCGCAACCAGAAATAGTATCATAAATAACTATTCTCGGAAGACTAAAACTAGGACGTGAATAGAAATGACTTAAAATGGTTAGTTGGGAAGAATCGGCCGTACCATCACCAAAGAAAAGAGTAAACTTAAATGCTGGCGGAATAGTAATATTAAAATCGACATGTAAAGAATTACAAGCAGTGGTTACAGGTCCATAATTTAATTGGACAGTTGCCATTGGGTCGTAAATAGTGACAGAAGCCTGTGCGGAATCTATACATCCGCCGGGGCCGGTGAGATAAAGTTTAGGAATAAAATGTCCGTAGTCACTATAAAAGTGATTGGGGTTTTGAGCGGTGGTGCTGCCGCCATCTCCAAAATCCCAGAAGAAAGATTGATAATCTTTTCCCTGGAAAGTAAAACCTGTTCGTAACGGAGGACAGAGAGTTGTAGTATCGATTATATCAAATGCTGCTTTTGGGCTCCTTATTTTGATATAATCAGCTTTTAGTATTGAATCCTGGCAACCTGAAATATCAGTGATCTTTAATTTTACTGAATAGTCAGCATCTCCCGCCGGATAGCTGTGTTGAGGGTGCTGAAGAGTTGATGTATTTCCATCTCCAAAATCCCAGAAATAGGTTAATCCTGCGCCTGAGGAGGTATCGACAAAAGGCAATGCGGCTCCCGGACAATAAAATGTATCTGCACGGAAACCAGCCAACGGATTAGTTATGATTAACTCAGTTGGCGATGAGAACTGATCAGTACATCCTGCTGCATCTGTAACTTTTAACGAAACATCATATCTCCCCGGGTTTACATACGTATGAATGAATGGAGCAGCCGTAAATACTTGTTGCGATCCATCGCCGAAATCCCATTCCCAACGCACCAGAGTTGAAGTGGCGGAAGTTGACAGGTCATTAAATGTTACTGTTTTATTCTGACAACCTCCGGCGGTGGCAGTAGTAAAATTAACTGCCGGTGCTGTCACTGTTATATAGTTGGCGACTGTTTTAGTATTAATACAACCATTAATGTCTGTAATAGTAAGGCTTACATCATATGAGCCTACGGCCGGAAAACTATGACTAACTCCCCTTGGTGCACCGGTAAGTGTTGATGTACCAATTACCCAATCGTAGTTTGAGATATTAGCGGCAACACTGTTTATTGCAACGAGAGCGAAAAATTGATCTTTACATACTGGATTTTTGCTAACCGAAAAATCAGCGAATTGTTCAGGAATAATGACCACTGGTTTCGTTATGGTGTCTGCACATGTGCCATTTGTCGCGATAAGTGTGACATTATAAGTGCCCGGTCCCGGATATGCAAAGGGTGCGCCAGGAGTTGGGGTCAAAAATTGTGTATTTGCAGGATCTCCCATAGTCCACTTGTAGGTAAGAGGATTCAATGCCGGATTGACATGGCTCGTATTTGCAAATGTTACTGTGCGGGTGGTGCAATCAACAGTTGGTTCAAAATCAGCAACCGGCGGCTTTACCTGTACTACTTGTGAAGTTGTATTTACACATCCGTTATTGGTTACCGCCAGCGTAACAGTTAACGGACCAAAATCCTCAAATTTATGTGAAGGGCCTTGTAAATCCGATGTATTTCCATCTCCAAAATCCCATAGCCATGTAATATCGGCTCCGGGAGAAGTAACGGCTTGTCCGTTAAAAAATATAATCTCGCTGGCACAGGCATTTAATGGTGTCAATGTAAAACTCACCGTTGGAGGCGTTCCTGTCAATATGCCTTTAGGTACACTTACAGTTTTAGTGCAACCACTTGTAGTAGTAATGGTCAATGAAATATCATAACTGCCTGTAGCGGCATAAATATGCGGCGGCGGATTTCGAAGAGTAGAAGTTGCACCATCGCCAAAATCCCATAACCAGGTAGCTACGGAATCCAGCGTTTCAACGGTAGCTACAGGCGTGTATGAAAAAGGAATACATCCTCCCTGCGGGGCGTTAATTGAAACGGTAGTTTCTTTAATTTTAATAAGATCGGTCCTGGTAAGTGTGTTTTGACATCCAGCCGAAGTCGTAACGGTAAGCGACACGGTATAGTGTCCCGAATCAGCGTAAGTATGAGGCGGATTTTTCAGTGTTGAGGTAGAACCATCCCCAAAATCCCATAGCCAGGAAGTAGCACCTGGCGTAAGATCAGTAAATTGAGTATTAAAAGGAGCCACGCAAGATGAGCTGTCGTTGACGGTAAAATTAACAGCGGGCTTGTTTTGAACTACTATTGTTTTTGTAATCGAATCAGTACAATTGTCAAAAAAATTGACCATTTTAACGTTGTACGTTCCGGGCGTCAAATAAGTTTTTATGGGATTTGTTTGAGCAGAAGTAGTTCCATCTCCAAAATACCAGAATGAAGCCAGCGGAACCGCGGAGGAATTGTTCTGAAAAGTTACTGGCTGATTGAGGCAGGCATTTGCGGGGCCTGTAAAATCAGTATTGGTTTGAATAATTGTAACTGTCTTTAGAATGGTTCCGCTGCAACCAAAATTACTTACAGCGTTTAACCGTACATTATAAGTACCCGGCGCATTATATACTGTGGTGGGATTTAATGCTGTAGAACTTTGACCATTGCCAAAAATCCAGGTATAATTAATAACTCCGGGGCCGCTTGATTGGTTTTGAAAAGTCACTGAATAAGGCGGCTTGCAGGATTTGGAAACGGTAAAATTAAAATCAGTACTAACCCCATCCACCACACGAATATACCTGCCTCTTGAAGCGGTTCTTTTACATCCTGTACTGCTTGTTACGGTCAGTGTGATCGTGTAAAAACCGGTATTAGTATAATTATGAGAAGGGTTTTTTACGGTAGAAGTAGCTCCGTCTCCAAAATCCCAGTCCCAGTTTACAATTGTGCCCTGGGGGGTCGTCGACAAATCGGTAAAATTAACCCGTACCGGAACACAGCCAAGGGTAATATCTGCAGAGAAATTCGGAGTTGGAGAGGGGAATACGGTTATGTAGTTAATTTTTTCAACTTCATCGATCCCATTGGCATTTCTTACCACCAGTTTAGCGGAATAAGTTCCGGCCGTGGTAAATGTGACTACCGGGTTTTGTACGTTTGAAAGAGTTCCGTTGCTAAACTCCCAGTTCCACTCAGTAGGATTACCGGTTGATATATCAGTGAAAATTACAGTTAAAGGGGCACAGCCTGATATAACATTTGCTCTGAAATTCGCAACAGGAGCCTGTCCAAAAACATAAGCAGTTGCGGATAAAGCGAGTACGAAAACAAGGAATGTCTTCTTCAGGTTCTTGTGTAATTGAGTTTCCAGTACGTTTCAGTTTAGTTGCTATCTTAAAACGACCTTTTCAGGTAAAAATTATTCTTGCAACAAATTCATTACAAGATATTTCATAAAGGGGTAGTCACAGGTCTTGGATAAACGATAATTCACAACTTTTCCAGCCTCAATGTCCTTGTCTCACTGTTTGAGTTCTGCGAGGCTACAACAAAAGTCCAACTGTTATTATCAATATGCCAGATTCCGTTAATGAGTATTAATGTAGCCCCGGAGTTTGGGAAATTGGCCGTGATAGTCATTGCAGAAGCATCGCCATCCCAGGTTCCCGTTTTTTCAACGACACCGTTATTGATGGCATCAACCGTTTGATTACTATAAAATTGAAATTTATAGGTGCTGAAATCTGGTGTAATTACAGTCCCGTTGTTGACAAAACTTGTAATAACCCATTGACCATCAGTCATTGCAGATATAACTGCATTTTCCTTAAGCTTGTCAATGGTTTTTTTGCATCCTCCTAAAACAAGTACCAGTGAAAGGGCTATAATAGCTTTTTTCATAGGAAAAGTTGTGCCGCCAAATTAAACCTATCTATTTGATTATGCAATAGTACTTTGACCTTATTTTGACGGCTACTGCCAAACGCTACTTAATTTTTTATTTTTTGGGGAAAGCTGGATTGGCTATAATTTCATTGATGTGTTGAATATACCGGCTACTGTAACCGGATATAAAAATAATGGACTGGTAACAATCAACCCAACCAATCGGTAGCTGAATAAAATGGTTGCGCAGATCGCCAGTTGTGGTTTTTACATATTTCAGATATTGTGTTCTGGATGACTTAAACGCAGAAAGAACTTCCGGTATTGACGGCCGTCGCACTTTACTTAAGTCAACGGATTCGGTTGCCATATTCTTAGCTGTTAGGTCGTTTATAACTTTCAGGAGATCCTCATCGGAAATTTTCAATTCCAGGCGTTTTTCAGGAGTGGCAGGTTCCTTCATAGCTTTTTCAAGCTTGTCCCAGAGCTCTTTTTCAGTAAGCGCTATATCATAAATACAGTCTTTTATGTTCCATTTTCCAGCGGATGGTCTAAAATTCAATTGCCTTTCTGATAAATCTTTAATACTGGTCAATAAATCTGTTCTTGTATCTTTTAACTGGTTGATAGCTAATTTCCTTTCCTGGCTGCTTAGTGTAGTATTATTAACAGTACCGGCCAGGCCAGTAATAACGAGCATAGTGAGAAGGATACGACCTTTAGTTCTTTTGAGCATAATTTGAAATTAGGTTAAATGGTGGTGGCAACTTTATTTCAAAAGACTGCAAAATAGAGATCAAATATAGATATCTTTTAATTACTCCCTTTTTTTACCGGAATTTATTTCATGAGGCTTTTTTACCATTACACAGGTTAAACCGAAATTGATGTCAAGCCACCATTATTAAAGTTTTTGGGAATTAATAATAGAGAAGCATTTTAGCCGGAGCAATTTCTGTTCTTCCAAAAATCATTAAGAGTGGGCAGCCATTACATTTATAAGCTGGCTTAAAGAAAATATTCAAGCTTTTTTGTGAATGTGGTCAAATGGTTAACTTGCTTTACCGGTAGTTAGCATGAATTATAATGTCCTGCTTAGTTAAAAACAGTATCGCCATGCAAATAGCTGAAATAATTTCTTTTCTTGAATCATTGGCCAATCCATCTTTACAGGAACATTATGACAACGCCGGGCTGATCACCGGCAGCCCTGATTGGCAGTGCAAAGGAATTATCTGCTCTTTGGATTCAACTGAAGAGGTAATAGAAGAAGCGATGGCCAAAAATTGTAACCTTATTGTAGCGCATCATCCTATTATTTTTGGAGGGTTGAAAAAAATAAACGGAAAAAATTATGTAGAGAAAGCTATTATAACAGCTATCAAAAATGACATTGCCATATATGCAATTCATACCAACCTGGATAACGTTATTGAAGGAGTAAATGGAAAAATGGCAAAAATGATCGGGTTGCAAAAGCTTTCTATCCTTTCCCCGAAAGAGAACACACTTAAAAAGCTATTTACTTTTGTTCCGATTGATAAAGCTGAAGGAGTTCGCAACGCAATTTTTGCAGCCGGCGGCGGTCAGATAGGCAACTATAGTGAATGCAGTTTTAATGTGGAAGGAACAGGAACGTTCAAAGCCGGGACAGGTGCTGATCCATACGTTGGCACAATCGGTAAGCAACACCAGGAAAACGAGCTAAAAATTGAAGCCATCATCCCTTCTTATCTTGAGGGGAAAATAGTAGCCGCCATGAAGGCAGCTCATCCTTATGAAGAGATAGCTTACGATGTTGTGGGTTTGTCCAACAAAAACCCTCAAACCGGATCAGGTATCATCGGCGAACTTCCTCAACCGGTGGAGGAAAGCGATTTTTTAAATCAACTAAAGTTCGTTTTTCAGCTTAGTATGATCCGTCACACCCAGTTAACCGGACAAAAAATAAAGAAAGTCGCTCTTTGCGGTGGTGCAGGTAGTTTTTTGATTTCCAGTGCTTTGCGGTCTTCTGCTGATATCTATGTAACGGCTGATATGAAATACCATGAATTTTTTGATACTAACGGGAGAATGGTCATTGCCGACATTGGTCATTATGAAAGCGAACAGTTCACTATTAGCCTACTACACGAAGTTTTGGAGGAAAAATTCCCTACCTTTGCCGTCCTTAAAACAGAAGTAAGAACCAACCCGGTTTATTATTTCTAAGCCTTTAAACTTCAAATAATACAATGGCAAACGTTAAAGAATTCTCTGTCGAAGAAAAACTGACTTCTTTAGTTACTCTGCAAAAGATAGAAAGTAAGATGGATGAAATCCATATCCTGAAAGGCGAACTCCCGATGGAAGTAGCTGATCTGGAAGATGAGATAACGGGCCTGCATTCACGCCAAACCCGGATCGAAGAAGAGATCAATGGAGTGACGGATTTTATTCAGCAAAGAAGAGATGCTATTAAAGAGGCTGAAGCGCTTGTTAAAAAGTATGAGAAGCAGAGCGAGAATGTGAAGAACAACCGTGAGTTTGAAGCCATCAATAAGGAAATGGAAATGCAGCAACTGGAAATAAAGCTGGCCGAGAAACACATTAAAGACGCCACGGAAGAAATTGCTGAAAAAGCTATCTTGTTGGAAAGAGCCAAAAAGAATATCGCTAATAAAGAAAGTACATTATCTAATAAAAAAGGAGAGCTGGAAAAGATTATTGCTGCCAATGAAAAAGAAGAAAAGCATTTCAGTAAACTGGCAGGCGAAGCAAGAGAGCATGTTGATTCGAGATTGCTGGCCAGTTATGAAAAGATCCGCAAGAGTTATCGCAATGGCCTGGCAGTGGTACCGGTAGAAAGAGATGCCTGCGGTGGTTGTTTTTATTCTATTCCTCCCCAAAAACAAAGCGAGATCAAGCAACACAAAAAAGTGATGGTTTGTGAGAACTGCGGACGTATCCTGGTAGATGAGGAGTTGAGTAATAATGTTGAAATAAAATAATATCGTCCTTAAGAAGTAAATATTTTTTCTTTTTTTATTTTCCTCTCGCTTTAGCGAGAGGTTTTTTTATTGGGTGATGTTTTGCCCTTTACTTAATTTGCTTTCCTGTTAAACCTCAATTTCATTAATTCTATTTCTCAATTGTTTCATGCTGCAAAGACTTTCTATACTCAACTATGCCATTATTGAGAAACTGGAAATTGACTTTTCTCAAAAGTTAAATATCATCACGGGGGAGACGGGAGCGGGTAAGTCCATCATTGTCGGCGCTTTGGGGCTTATACTTGGCGACAGAGTTGATTCCACTGTTTTGGTAAATAAAGAAAAGAAATGTATTGTAGAAGGAATTTTTAGTGCTGACAATAAGAAGGCGGTAAAAGAATTTTTAAAGGAAAATGATCCAGACAGCTATCGGGAGGATGCTGAGGAAGAACTGGTGTTGCGCAGGGAAATAGGAACAAACGGCAAGTCGAGGGCATTTATTAATGACACACCGGTCAATCTTTCACAGCTGCAGCAGCTAAGTTCTTTACTGGTTGATCTCCATCAGCAGTTTGATACATTGGAATTAGGCGAAAGTGATTTTCAAAGAGAAGTGATTGATGCTCTTGGCGGAAATGCGGGTTTGATCAACGAATACCAGGCCATTTTTCATCCATGGCAAAAGATAAAAAAGGAATGTGAAGCATTAAAAAATCAGAAGCAACAATTTGATAAAGAAGCTGATTATAACCAGTTTCAGTATAATGAATTGAAAGAAGCCGGGTTCAAAGAAAATGAACTGGAGAATATTGATACGGAATTAAAGATGCTAAGCAATGCTGAAGGTATCAAAGGAATATTAAATAAAGTTTACTTTGAATTACAGGAGAATGAAACTCCGCTGGTGCAACAAATAAAAAGCCTGACTAACCAGTTGAATGCATATCAGTCTTTTCATCCGGATCTGCCTTTACTATTACAACGATTACAATCAGTTCAAATAGAGTTGCAGGATATAGCTGACGAAGTAAGCCGGATCAGCGATCATGTTAATTATGACCCTGAAAAGATCGAACAACTGAATGAAAAACTATCTGTCGGTTATAAATTATTGAAAAAGCATGCTGTACAAACTACCAACGAGTTGTTGCTGATACAGCAACAACTGGAAGAAAAAATGCAAGCGGTGCTGAATATTGATGAAGCTATCCGGGAAAAAGAAAAGCAAAGTGGTCAATTGATGAATGAAGCCGCGGCACTGGCTAATAAAATATCAGCTATCCGTCAAAAGCAAACAAAGCCAGTAGAAGATAAGGTCAATAAACTGTTGGTACAGGTGGGCATGCCAAATGCAAGGCTTAAAGTTGATATTAAAAGCGAATCGGAGTTAAATCAATTCGGACTTAACACTATCGATTTCTTATTTGATGCGAATAAAAGCGGGCAATTTCAGCCCGTTCGTAAAGTGGCCAGTGGTGGTGAACTTAGCCGTTTGATGCTCTGTATTAAATCCCTGGTAGGCCAATCAATTGACCTGCCCACGATGATCTTTGATGAGATTGATACGGGTATTTCAGGAGAAGCAGCCAAACAGGTTGGAATAATTTTAAAGGAATTAGCCGTTAAACGACAAGTGATCTGCATCACTCACCAACCGCAGATAGCGGGCAAAGCAGATTCACATTTCTTTGTTTACAAAGAAATCGTAAAGGATACGGTCAAAACAAATATCCGTCAGCTTAACACTGAAGAAAGGATTACAACCATTGCAAAAATGCTCAGCGGAGAAAGACCTACAGCGGCTGCCCTGGAGAATGCAAAAGAAATGGTGGGGAATTAGAAAATGCGACGACCAGCAAGTATGTTACTCTGGTTTCTAAACAGAACTCTGCTTAACAATATGTCACCGGTATATAAACTGCTTTTATTTATTATCATTTTTGGTTTAATGCTGATGATAGGTTATTCATCATTTCGTTACCTGAACAGGAAAATAAAAGAAAGCGAAACCGGTTGGGAACTGGCGGGATATTCACTACTCTTGCTATTAGTTAATGCAGGTTTGTTTGTGGGAGGGTTGTTTGTACTTATTAAAAGCTATGGTTTCCTGGCAGATGCTGAATAATCTTTTATCATTACTTTTACCCGCAATTAAAATTTTAAAAAAATAAATAGCTATGGCTTATAACCTTTTAAAAGGAAAAAGAGGAATTATTACCGGTGCGCTGGATGAAAATTCAATTGCCTGGAAAGTAGCTGAAAAAGCATACGAAGAGGGAGCTTCTATTGTGCTTACCAATGCACCTATTGCGATGCGTATGGGTGAGATCAATAAACTGGCGGAAAAAACAAAATCAGAAATCATTCCTGCGGATGCTACGAATGTTGATGAACTGACCAATTTATTCACTAAATCACAGGAAGTGCTGGGTGGAAAGATTGACTTTGTTCTTCATTCCATTGGTATGAGTGTGAACATCAGGAAAAAAATACCTTATACCGAATCTAATTATGATTATTTCATGAAGGGTATTGACGTATCAGCCATGTCATTTCATAAAATGCTGGCGGTAGCAAAAAAACTGGATGCTATCAATGAATGGGGTAGCGTAGTGG
This sequence comes from Chitinophagaceae bacterium, assembly GCA_040007815.1. Taxonomy (GTDB): domain Bacteria; phylum Bacteroidota; class Bacteroidia; order Chitinophagales; family Chitinophagaceae; genus Terrimonas_B. The sequence goes on along the minus strand of JBDTUH010000016.1, from coordinate 127,378 downwards.
CACTGACTTATATGGCTGCGCAACGAACCTATCCTTTTTATACGGATATGGCTGATATCAAAGCTATGCTGGAGTCCATTGCCAGAAGCTTTGGCTATCATTATGGCGTGGAGAAAAAAGTCAGGATTAATACGGTTTCTCAATCACCTACGAAAACAACGGCTGGTACAGGAATAAAGGGTTTTGGGGATTTCTTTGATTTTGCTAATTCAATAGCGCCGCTGGGAAATGCCAGCGCCGAAGATTGCGCCAATTATTGCATTACCTTGTTCTCTGATTTAACAAGAATGGTTACTATGCAAAATCTCTTTCATGATGGCGGTTATTCTACAACAGGTGTAAGCGATGAAGTGATGCAAAAGCTGGGAGTAACCGGATAATGAATTTACTCTTTTCGAAAGTCAGGAATAGTATCAAAACCTTATAAATGATAAAAGCCTCCGATTAAGGAGGCTTCAATTTTTTATGGCTCAAGGCTCGTCGCTTGCTCTAATATTCATCTTCATTGAAAAGGAAATCTTCCTGTGTAGGATAATCAGGCCAGATATCTTCAATCGTTTCGTACACATCTTGCCCTTCGTCTTCAAGTTCCTGTAGGTTTTCAACCACCTCAAGGGGTGCACCAGAACGAATTGAATAATCAATCAGTTCGTCTTTTGTAGCCGGCCAGGGGGCGTCTTCAAGGTACGAGGCCAGTTCTAATGTCCAGAACATATTTTGGATGGTTTATTTATTAGTTATCAGGATCGGGGGGCTTTGGTTTAGTACCCCAATTTTCCGCAAATGTAACGGTATTAACGAATTTTCCAAATCCTTAGTTGTTCAGCGGGGGTTGAATAATTTCCTAAAGTTTAATCTGTTTGATAATACTGTTTTGCCCGACGGGTGGTTTTTAAGGATATTTGACTAATTTAAAAGGATTTAAAAGCATGATCTCCGGGAAAAATATTCATAAGAAATACGGTGTAGTAGAGGTTTTGAAGGGGGTTGATATTGATATCCAAAAGGGAGAAGTGGCTTCCATCGTTGGTCCATCCGGTTCTGGTAAAAGTACATTGCTTCATATATTAGGTACATTGGATAAGGCGGACAAGGGTACGGTGAGTATGAATGGGACCATGATAAACTCATTAACCGGGAAAAAACTGGCGGCATTCAGAAATACACATATTGGCTTTGTGTTCCAGTTTCATCATCTGTTGCCTGAGTTTAATGCCTGGGAAAATGTAAGTATTCCAGGTTGGTTGGCTGGAAGAAAGAAAAGTGAGGTAAAAGAAGAGGCCATAAGATTGTTGACTATGCTTGGTCTTTCTCATCGGATGGAAAATAAGCCCAACCAGCTAAGTGGTGGGGAGCAGCAAAGAGTAGCTGTCGCAAGAGCGTTGATAAATAAGCCAGATATAGTAATGGCAGACGAACCAACAGGTAATCTTGATTCGATCAATGCAAAGGAACTACACCAGTTGTTTTTTGATCTCCGGGATAAATTCAACCAGACATTTTTGATAGTCACCCACAATGAAGAATTAGCTAAGCTTAGCGATAGGGTGCTGCATATGAAAGATGGGAAGATCGTTTGAATTATACCAATGAAAATAAAGTTGATTGCATATCTGACATAGTACATCGTTTCTGTTGCTACATTCTCGGCTTCCAGGGAATATCTGGTATATTCAGTAAATGCCCGGTATATCTTGCCAGTATGAACAGGTAATCGCTGAGCCTGTTCAGGTATTTAATAATGATGGATTCTGCTTCATTTTTTTCCGGTTCAATTCTCACAGAGCAACGTTCAGCCCTTCTGCACACACAACGGGCAATATGTAAATGCGAAATAGAAGGATGACCTCCGGGCAAAATGAAAGACTTCATGGCCGGTAAAATATCATTCATCTTGTCAATCTCTTTTTCTAATAAAACAATATCGGCTTCCTTCAGATCAGGGATCTTCATCTTTGTTTCCTTCTCCTGATCGCAGGCAAGCGCCGAGCCGATGGTAAATAACCGATCCTGTATTTCTTGCAATACAAATTTGCTGTTTTCATTTTCCAAAAGATCCTTACACAATCCGATGTAAGAATTTAGTTCATCAACTGTACCATAGGCTTCAATACGAAGATGTGATTTGGAAACCTTAGTACCACCAATAAGTGATGTAGTTCCTTTGTCGCCGGTTTTAGTATAGATCTTCATAGCTCTATTTATTAAGAATCTCCTATGGAGAAACAAATTTTAACTGGATCATTGAGGAGTATACATCCCCGCTTTCTCGTTCTTATTATCTTTTTCAATAACGCCATCACGAAGACGGATAATACGGTGAGCATGATTCGCAATATCTTCCTCATGAGTGACAAGAACAATCGTATTGCCACCGGAATGGATTTTATTGAAGATCTCCATGATCTCATAAGAAGTTTTTGTGTCCAGATTACCCGTTGGCTCGTCTGCCAGTATAATAGCCGGATCATTTACGAGAGCCCGGGCAATCGCTACACGTTGTGACTGCCCCCCACTTAGTTCATTTGGCCGATGGTGGCTGCGGTCGGTAAGACTTACAAGTCCTAGCACATGCATGGCTTTTTCATTGCGTTGCTTTTTGCCCATACCCGCATAAACTAATGGTAATGCTACATTTTCCAAAGCAGTGAGACGGGGTAATAAGTTAAATTGCTGAAATACGAAACCAATTTCTTTATTGCGTACTTCCGCCAGATCGTTATCTTCCATTTTACTCACATCCTGCTGGTTCAAGATATAATTACCGGCAGTAGGCGTGTCCAGGCATCCCAGGATGTTCATCAATGTACTCTTGCCTGAGCCCGAGGGCCCCATTAATGCTACGTATTCGTTTTTGTTAATGTCTAATGAAACACCTTTCAATACTTCCAGCACATTTTTACCCATGAAGTAGTTCTTGCGGATTTTTTCGAGATGAATGATTGAATTCATAATGTGAAGTCGGAAGTCAAAAGACGGAAGTCAGAGATCCGTCTTCCGTTATTATTTTTTTATAACCTTCGGTACTTTAAAAAATTGTTCGTCGTGGATGGGTGCATTTTTCAAAGCTTCGGAGCGGCTCACTGATCCCTTTACTTCGTCTTCTCTCAATATATTTACTTCGCCGCTCATATGAAGTAATGGCTCGACGTTTTCCAGGTCGAGCTCATTCAGTTTTTCTACAAAAACGATCATACGCTGCAGATCTGTTTTTATTTCCCGCTTTTCTGCATCATTAAACTTTAAACGGGCCAGATGGGCCAGTTTATCCACCATAGCATCATTTACTTCCATTCGACAAATATAGTTTGCAATCGGGAACGGGCAATTTGCAATTGACAAGTGGCAAATTGCCCCGGTAACCGTCCTTCTGTCATCTGTAGGGTTTTCTTATCTTCACCGCCTTATGGAAAAAAGGAAAGAAATAGTCATGAGCGGCATTCGCCCTACTGGGTTTTTGCACCTCGGCAATTACTTTGGGGCGGTTCGCAATTATGTGCGTATGCAGGATGACTACGAGTGCTATTTTATGGTGGCTGACCTCCACTCATTGACCACCCATCCAGATACCAAAGAACTTAAGCTGAATGTCCATAGGGTATTGTCGGAGAATATCGCCTGCGGATTAGACCCTGACAGAGCGGCTTTATATTGTCAGAGCCATATTTATGAAACCTCGGAATTATACCTGTACCTGAATATGCTGGCGTATAAAGGCGAATTGGAAAAAACGGTGACCTTTAAAGATAAAGTAAGACAACACCCCGATAATGTGAATGCCGGATTGCTGACCTATCCTGTTTTGCAAACGGCTGATATTATTATTCAGCGGGCATCTTTAGTACCTGTGGGTAAGGACCAGGAACAGCATCTGGAAATGGCCCGCAATTTTGCAAATCGTTTCAATCATCGTTATGGAGAAGTTTTTCCTGAACCCCGCGCATTTAATTATGGTGGTGAGCTGGCAAAGGTTCCCAGCCTGGATGGTGGCGGAAAAATGAGTAAAAGTGAAAATCAGTTTGCTACGATATTTTTAAATGATGATGACGAGTTGATAAGAAAGAAAGTAATGAAGGCGAAAATGGATGCAGGTCCAAAAGAAATGAATTCACTTAAATCGCCTGAAGTGGAGAATATTTTCATATTGATGAGATTGATGAGTGAGGCAGATGTGGTAAAAAAATTTGAGGAAGACTATAATAACTGCACTATCAGGTATGGAGATTTGAAAGGACAGTTGGGGGAGGATTTGGTAAAATTTGTCGCACCTATACGTGAAAAAGCTGAGGCCATACGGAATGATGCTGCTTACCTGAAAGAGGTGATGGGAAAAGGTGCTGAAAAAGCGAGAAAGAGCGCCAAAGTCACGATGGAATTGGTACGGGAAGCTATGGGGTTGAATTATTGGTAACCCCTATCCCCGTAAGTGGGAATGGAAAACATTCTTTAAGAGAATTGGTGAAAAGATTTTATATATTCAATTATTAAAAAGAAAAACTCTCCGCCGGCCGGCGGAACAGGGGCATGGCAAAAACTAAAAAACCAAAGCATATCGCGGTAGCGGGTAATATAGGGGCCGGTAAAACCACGCTGACTGAAATGCTGAGTAAGCATTATAAGTGGATACCAAATTTTGAAGATGTAGACCATAATCCTTACCTCATGGATTTTTATGAGGATATGCCTCGTTGGAGTTTTAATCTCCAGATCTATTTTTTGAACAGCCGCTTGCAGCAGTTGGTAGAAATTCAAAAAGGAACAGAAACTATAATTCAGGACAGAACCATTTATGAAGATGCTAACATTTTTGCACCCAACCTGCATGAAATGGGCCTGATGAGTAAACGCGATTTTGATAATTACTTTAATTTTTTTCAAACTTTAAAGACCCTGGTTCAGCCCCCCGATCTATTGATCTACCTGAATGCCTCAGTTCCTACATTAGTTGGCCAGATACAAAAAAGAGGAAGAGAATACGAAGAGAATATCCGCCTGGATTATCTAAAACGCCTTAATGAATATTATAATAAGTGGATCGATTCTTATAAAGAGGGTTCATTATTAATAGTGGATGTGGACAAAAATAAATTTGCGGAGAAGGAAGAAGATTTTGGCGAGATCATTACTAAAATAGATGCCCAGCTGTATGGATTGTTTTAACTGTTTGTAGGCAAATCTTTCTGTCAAAAAAAGTAACTTGTGAGTATGAAAACGATAGTATTAGTTATAGTATTTCTTTTATCCATCACTGCAAAGTCCCAGTCGTTGTTAGATGCTGTTTATGGCGGCAAAGTAAAAGCAGATACGGGGGCAGTGTTGAGGAAAGGCGATAGTTTGAAGATCAGAGAAAACATGGCACAGAAGGTGATCGCCGATTCGATTAGGAAAGATTCTATGGCTGCTGCAAAGGCGACCGCCGCTATTGAAAAGCAGAATGCCGGCGTTGCGGTTAAAGATTCAATAACAACTGGTGCAAATACAAGCTCTGCTGTTAATACGACTGTCTCTGCTGTTCCTGTTGAATCAATACCGGCTGAAAAAGCTTCAGCTCCTAAAGACAACAATCGAATCTGGAAAACTTTTATCGATTCATTCACCACTACCATTAAATCAGAAGTGCTTAGCTCGGGAAAAATTAAGAAAGGAACTTATTCTGTTCTCATAAATTATGAGATCAAACCTGATGGCCAGGTAAACATTAACAGTGTTGCTTCTGATCCGCAAAGTTCTTTTTTGGATGATCAGATAAAAATGAGATTAACGTTGGATACTCCGCAATTAAACCCGGTTTTGGGTACCAATGGACAGCCAAGAACAGTAGCCAAAAAACAAATGTTGACTTTTGTTAAGTAGCTGTTCTTTAACACTTCAAAAAGATCTTCTTGAATAAATTGCAGAAAACTCGTTTATGAGATTTCTGCAATTATTTTTTGTGCTAATTCCTTGTTATTGCTTTTCGCAAGCAGATAGTATTCTTGAATACAGCAGGCTTGAGAAAATGGTCATGCAGCCTGGAAGTTTTGTAAATATCAGCTCCCGAACTTTAGGCGAAGCCGGCAATTTAGCTATTGGTACAATTACAGCTACTGATTTGACCGATGGCAAGAAGCAACGATCGGTTTGTTTTATCGCGACTAATAGTTTTAGCAACGTTGCTTTTTCTTACACTAATACGCAGGTAGATATTGAAGACCTGCAGACTTTCGTGAATGCACTAAAAAAAATGAAAGAAGTTGTTGATTCAAAAAAAATGACGGATTTACAAACCTACCAATACACCGCTTCAAATATGACGGTTGCCAGCCTGGAAAATCGTTTGGGCAACCAGTCAAAATGGGATCTGTCCATTTATAAGCGATATAAGTATATTAATGTGATCATACCAGGAACAGCCCTTTATGTGAAAGGAAAAGATATAAATGCGCTGGTAAATATATTAAACCATTACCTGAATTCCCTGAATGGAAACCTGTACGATTGATATTTAATAGTTCGAAAAGGCCTTTAATTCTTTTAGCATTCCTTCAATTTTCTTAAGCCATTCCGATTGCTTCTCTTTATTGATGCTGTGATTGGTTTCTTCATCGTACTGGTTTTGAAATGAATCTTTATCAGCAGTAAGGGTCATGTATATTTTCTTAAGGTCGTCTTTGAAGCTATTCTTGTTGAATACATATTCACCCATCTGCTTATTCAATTTCCTGGCAAAAATTTCAGCAATATCAAAATGCCCCTGCTCATGCGCCAGTATATATTCCGTTTTATGTAGTCCCCAGGATCTTGTTTTTGAAAAACTGCAGGTGATCTTATAGTTAAACCCGTTCCTGGTAAAATTGTATTCAATCCCAAGATAGGTTGCAGTAGACGCGGCAGCATCTGTGCCCTTTTGTACATTTCCTTTATAATCAGCCCAGGTCAATTTTTTGTCTTGATTCCACGTAATAAGTTCTTCGTTTTTGTTCTGAGCGAAAGAAGCAAGGGGTGCAATCAATAAAATAAGCGTTACTATTTTTTGCATCATGATACTTAGAACGAGAAATGTTATCAAAAAGTTGTAAACCAAAATTAAATAGGATCATAAAAAAACTCCCCCGGATAATTCCAGGGGAGTATTTCAAGCAATCGAAGCAGGGTTATAATTTTGGCTGCGCCGCCAAAACTTCTGCCGTCACCCCGTCCTTATATTTATCGAAATTTTTTATAAATAAATTAGCCAGGAATTTTGCCTTTTCATCGTAGCTAGTCTTATCGCTCCAGGTATTGCGTGGATTCAAAATATCCGCCGGAACATTGGGACATTCTTTCGGAATCGCCATACCAAATACAGGGTGCATTTCAAATTCAACGTTGTTTAATTTTCCTTCCAAAGCAGCTGTTATCATCGCCCTTGTATATTTTAATTTCATCCGGTTGCCAATACCATAAGGACCACCTGTCCAACCAGTATTGATCATCCATACACTTACTTTATGTTTTTGCATTTTATCCCCGAGCATTTGAGCATACTTGCCCGGATGCAATGGTAAAAACGGTGCCCCAAAGCAGGCGCTGAATGTGGGTTTAGGCTCAGTGACACCTGCTTCTGTTCCCGCTACTTTTGCTGTGTAGCCGGATATAAACTGGTACATAGCTTGTCCAGGTGTCAGCTTTGAAACAGGAGGCAGTACTCCGAAGGCATCGCAGGTAAGGAAAAAAATATTTTTGGGTAATCCACCTATGGAAGGTTCCATGGCATTACTGATAAAATAAAGTGGGTAGGAGACCCTTGTATTTTCGGTGATAGATCCATCGTCAAAGTTGATCTTATTGGTACCCGGATAGAAAGTTATATTTTCAACCAGGGCGCCGGGCCTGATAGCATTGTATATCTCCGGTTCTTTTTCTTCCGTCAGGTTGATCGTTTTGGCATAGCACCCACCTTCGAAATTGAAAATATTATCAGCAGTCCAGCCGTGTTCATCATCACCGATCAGCTTACGATTAGGATCAGCACTCAGGGTTGTTTTGCCTGTTCCGCTTAAACCAAAGAATATAGCAGTTTCGCCGTCATCGCCCATATTGGCGCTGCAATGCATACTCAATACATTTTTCTCATGTGGGAGTATATAATTGAGGATGGTGAAAATGCCTTTCTTTATTTCACCGGTATAACCTGTTCCGGCAATCAAAATCATTTTATGTTTAAAGGAAATGACTGCTGCATTATGTTGCCTTGTTCCGCATTCCGCCGGATCCAATTTCAATCCAGGGGCGGAGATAATATGCCAGTCAGGTTTAAAAACTTCCAGCTCCTCTTCGGTTGGGCGCAGGAACATATTATGCGCAAATAAATTGTTCCATGGTTTTTCATTTAGCACCCGGATATTTATCCGGTAACGTGGATCAGCACAGGCATAGCAATCACGAACCCAAAGTTCAGGCAGGTTCTCAAAATGGTTGAGTATTTTTTTGTGAATAGTGTCGAAATACTTTTGGTCAATCGGCAGGTTAAAATCATTCCAATGGATAGTATCAGCCGTTGTTTTATCCTTTACGATAAACTTATCTTTTGGAGAACGACCTGTAAATTCCCCGGTACGGATTATCAATGCACCTGTATCATTCAGTACACCATCGCCAATGCGTAGGGTGTCCTGGATTAATTCTTCGGGTGATAATTGATAGTGAATTGTTTCGGTGGTGATCCCTAACCGCGACAGGTTTGCGGCCTGGGTAGTGATGGCAGAAGTAGACATATGGGCAATCAAATTTGATTAGAATACAAAAATAACACACAAATTTCATTAAATACAAACGAGTGTTAGTGTTACACATTGAACCGATTAAAGGAATGAGTTTGTTTAATTATAAATTTTTTAAAATAAACCCTCTAAATTCGATAAAATCAAATGCTGTCCAAGTTTGTTTAAAAAAAAATGATTTTCAATCAATTGTCAGAATTTTGATAAAATCAGCCATTTATTCTGTATTTACCTTTAAGCCATAAAGTCAAAAATGAAAAATTTACCCCTTGACCCTCAATTATTCGTTCAAAACCGGGAGCGATTCGTCAGCAGGATGAAAAAGAATTCGATCGCTATAATTGTCAGTAATGATGAAATGCCGAGTAACGGAGACGCTATATATAAATTTAAGCAGAACAGCGATTTATATTGGCTGAGTGGTGTTACCCAGGAAGACAGCCTGGTAATATTGTTTCCAGATAATCCTGATACAAAATATAGAGAAGTTCTTGTTTTGGTGCGGCCAAATGAATTGAAAGAGAAATGGGATGGAAAAAGATTGAGAGCAAATGAAGCGAGAGAAGCGAGCGGTATCAAAACTATAGTTTGGCTTGACACATTAGAAGGATTATTACAGCCCTGGATTCATCTTGCTGACACTATCTACTTGGATAGCAATGAAAATGACCGGAAAGCCAGTTTATTGCGGACCCGGGATTATCGCTATGCGGAAGAAATGAAATCCCGCTATCCACTCCATAATTATGAAAGGGCCGCAAAGATCTTTAAAGATGTGAGAGCTATTAAAACAGCATTAGAGGTGGAAGTAATACAGAAAGCCATTGATATCACTGAAAATACATTTCGCCGGTTATTGAGATTCATCAAACCAGGCGTAATGGAATACGAAATAGAAGCCGAAATAGCTCATTCCTTTCTTAGTCAGCGGGCCACGGGTGAAGCTTATGGCAGTATCATTGCGAGTGGAGACAGGGCCAGAACCCTGCATTATGTTTCTAACAACCAGGAGTGTAAAGATGGAGAGTTAGTATTAATGGATTTTGGTGCAGAGTATGGAGGTTATTGTGCGGACCTTACGAGAACGATACCGGTCACTGGAAAATTTACCCGTCGGCAAAAAACTGTTTACAATGCCTGTTTGCATCTGCATGATTATGCGAAGAGTTTGCTGAAGCCCGGTACCGGCATTGCTGACTATACTGAAAAAGTTGGCGAGGAAGCAACCCAACAATTTTTAAAGATCGGGTTGCTTAAAAAGGCGGATGTAAAAAATGAAGACCAGGAAAACCGCGCTTACAGAAAATATTTGTACCACGGTATATCGCATCATTTAGGTATAGATGTTCATGATCTTGGAACAAGAATAGAACCCATCAGGCCCGGTATGGTGTTTACTATCGAACCCGGTATTTATATCGAAGAAGAAAAAATGGGGATACGCATAGAGAACAATGTTTGGATAACCAAAAATGGCAATAAGGACCTTATGAAGAATATTCCCATTACGGTAGAAGAGATAGAGGCTCTAATGAAAAAATAAAATTTATCTTTCCGGCATGAAGCAAATTCCCAATCTCTTCACGTTACTCAATCTTGTTTTCGGTTGTATCGCTATTGTCTTTATCCTGCAAACAGGACAATCCCTTGTCTATATTGATCAGAATGGTTTTACATCCTGGGATCTTCCTGAGAAGATTGCTATAGGTTCCTTTTTTATTTTTGCCGCCGGTCTCATTGATTTCCTTGATGGTTTTGTAGCCAGGTTATTTAAAGCCAGTTCTGAAATGGGTAAGCAATTGGATTCGCTGGCTGATGTAGTAAGTTTCGGTGTAGCGCCGGGCTTGATACTTTACCAGCTGTTGCGTATCAGTTTTGCAAAAGAAATAGATGGGTTAGATGTTTCGGTTGCCGCTTTGTTACCTGCATTTTTGGTTCCCTGTGCCGGAGCATGGAGGTTGGCAAGATTTAATATTGATACAACTCAACAGTTCTCATTTAAAGGAATTCCTATACCTGCTGCCGGAATTACCATCGCATCATTACCCCTGATTATACATTACCAGCAGATGAATTTGCAGGAAGTATTGATTAATAAATGGCTGATCTATGTCATCATTCTATTGCTTAGCTACCTTATGGTGAGTAATATTCGATTGATGAGCCTGAAATTCAAGGATAGTGGTCTGAAAAATAACCTGCCCAAATATATATTGGCGGCCGTTGCTATACTTGCAGCGATCATTTTAAAATGGGTGGCCATCCCCGTGGTCTTCATCGCCTATGTTATTGTATCTTTGGCCTTCAAAAATAAAATCGCATGACCTTCACCATCCAGATAAAAGTAATGCCGTTAAAAGAGTTATTGGATCCGCAGGGAAAAGCCGTAATGGGTGGCCTTGAAAACCTGGGATTGAGTGGCGTAGAAGATGTAAGAATTGGGAAAAATATAACCTTGCAGGTAAATGCGGATTCCGCTGAAAAAGCGAAGCAAATTGCAGAAGAGGCTAGTAAAAAATTGTTGTCAAACCCGGTAATGGAATATTTTGAAGTCTCCGTTAATTAGTAAATGTGGTCATTTGAAAATTTGAAAATTGTTCCCGGCTCAGGACCTTTTTTTCAAATTTGCACATTTTCAAATTTTCAAATTCATGCTCTATCTTGTTCCCACTCCTATAGGCAATCTTAAAGACATTACCCTTCGGGCAATAGAAGTGTTGAAGGAAGTTGATCTTATTTTGGCGGAAGATACCCGTAATACATCTCATCTGCTGAATCATTACCAGATCACCAGACCGCTTTCCCCTTATCACCAGCATAATGAACATAAAATAGTTCAGCACCTGGTTAAGCAATTACAGGAAGGGAAAAAGATGGCGGTGGTGACAGATGCAGGCACGCCCGGTATTTCTGATCCCGCTTTTTTATTGGTGCGGGAATGTATAAAAGAGGGTATTAAAGTAGAATGTTTGCCAGGCGCCACCGCATTTGTTCCGGCATTGGTCAACAGTGGCATTCCAACCAACCGGTTTGTATTCGAAGGCTTTTTACCCTTAAAAAAGGGAAGGCAAACCTTGCTGAAGCAATTAGCCGAAGAAGAAAGGACCATGATATTTTATGAATCACCTATGCGGTTGGTAAAAACATTGGAAGAATTTTCCACTTATTTTGGGGCCAATAGAATTTGCAGCGTGTCAAGGGAACTTACCAAGATGTTTGAAGAAAATAAAAGAGGCACGCTAACAGAGGTTGCCGGATATTTTACTGAAAAGACTGTTAAAGGTGAAATGGTTATTATAGTAGCAGGGAAAAACAAATGATAATTTATACTTAAAAAACTGGCTTGGATGGTTTAGAAACAATATTGATTTGCATTTTTGCATTTCAAAATAAAAGACAGGACTATGAAAAAAGGATTTGTATTATCAGCATTGAGTATTATTTTATTTACAGGGATTGCTTTTTCGCAGATCAGGGAGATACCCAAAGCGGTCGAAGAAACTTTTGCCAATCAATATAAAGGTGCATCGAATATTGATTTTAAAGATCAGTTAGTAAGAGTGGATGTGTCGTTTGAACTGGAAGGGGAAAAAATGCTTGCGTCTTATACAAATAAAGGATTGTGGAAAGAAACACAAAAGGAATGGAGCTTTGATCAACTGCCGCAGGAAGTGAAAGATGGCTTTGACAAAAGTAAGTATGCCGACAGGGCAGTAGAAGATGTTATTGTCTTATACCTTCCCGGTGGTATAGAACAATATCGTTTAAAAGCGAAGAAAAACGGGGTTGAAAAAAAGTATGTGTATTTTAATCCTAAGGGCAGGTTGCTCAGGGAAGCAGTTACTTTGTAATCATAGGATTTTCAATAAAACGAACTCCTCTAAAAGGAGTTTTTTTATTTATAAATACTTTCCAAACTTTTTAGAGTTGTATCAAACCATTCGACGAAATTTGCAACCTCTGTTTAATTACTTTTGTTCTTACCTTATCAAAAAAGTAGACTATGAAACGTATAGCTGGTTTGTTAATCCTATTGTCCGGCTACAATGGGTTTTCCCAGGATATAGGATTTGGAAGGAAAATTGTTGATACATTAACCTCTTCCTCGTTTTGGGGCCGCGGTTATACGAATGATGGTATGTCAAAAGCAGCCAATTTCATTGTCGGCCAGTTTCAATCTTATGGATTGAAGCCGCTACAGGGTAATGACTTTTTACAACCATTTTATTATCCGGCCAATACATTTCCCGGTAAAATGGAAATAAGCATTAATGGCAAAGATCTTGTACCCGGAAAAGATTTCATTGTAAGCCCTGAAAGCAAAGGGGTAAAGGGAAAAGGAAACCTGGAACAGGCGGATAGTGTTCAATTCATAAACCGGCAAAACCGGGTCATTGTAAAATTGGAAGATAAACTTACCTGGTCAGTAGCGCCTGAAGAGGCCGATTTTACCGTTATACAGGTTAATAAAAAATCATTGTCAGAGCCACCGGGAAGTTTTAAAGTAAATATTGAGAATGAGCTGGTGAAAAAATTTAAAGCCGCCAATGTTTGCGGCATCGTCAAAGGAACGGCAAAGCCAGACTCCATTATTTTTATTACCGCGCATTATGATCATCTCGGCGGAATGGGCAAGACCACTTATTTCCCAGGCGCTAATGATAATGCCAGTGGAATTTCTTTATTACTCAACCTTGCACATTATTATGCTGTCAATCCGCAACCATACTCCATCGGGTTTATTTGTTTCGCTGGTGAAGAAGCTGGTCTTATCGGATCAAAATATTTTACCGAAAACCCTTTAGTTCCTTTAAAGAATATCCGTTTTCTGATTAATACTGATCTTGCTGGTACAGGCGATGAAGGGATCACCATTGTAAATGCTACCGAATTTCCCAAAGAATTCGCGATGATGAACGAGGTAAATGCTGAAGGTAAATTACTTGTAAAGATCAATTCCCGTGGTAAAGCGGCTAACAGCGATCATTACTTTTTTACGGAGAAAGGAGTACCAGCTTTCTTCTTTTATACAATGGGTGGTATCAAGGCGTATCATGATGTATTTGATAAAGCAGAAACATTGCCGCTGAATGAACACGAAGATCTCTTTAAGCTGGTCGTGGGATTCAACAACAAATTGATGAATAAATAATATTATACGATAAAGATCTGTATATGAAAAAGATAATAGCCGGGTTAATTATAGTATCGCCTTTATTTGTATTAGCACAAGTTGCACAGACTTCCTCGTCAGGTTACTGGCAGCAAAGAGTAAAGTATGTAATGGATATCGACATGAATGCTGAAACAAACCGTTTTACAGGAAAACAAAAGCTTGAATACTGGAATAATTCTCCTGATACCTTAACCGAAGTTTTTTATCATTTATACTGGAATGCGTTCCAACCAAACAGTATGATGGACGTGCAAAGCCGTCACCAGGGTTCTGTACAGGTTGGTGGACGACAGGATTGGGATGGAAGAGTTCGCGACCGCATTCTAAATCTGAAACCCGACCAAACCGGTTACCAGAAAATCATTTCACTAAAAATGAATGGTCGAACACAAAGTTCTACAGTACTGGAAACGATTTTAGCGGTGAAACTCGATAAGCCAATTTTTCCCAAATCAAAAGTGTTATTTGAGATGGAGTTTGAGGCGCAGGTGCCGGTGCAGATTCGGAGAAGCGGAAGGGATAATGAGGAAGGAGTGAGGTATAGCATGAGCCAATGGTATCCTAAACTTTGCGAATATGATAAAGAAGGATGGCATCCAACTCCCTATGTCGGTCGAGAATTTTATGGGGTTTGGGGCGGCTATGAGGTTAACATTTCCATTGACAAAAATTATATAATCGGCGCTACAGGATATTTGCAAAATGCTAACCAGGTGGGTTATGGTTACGAAGAGGCTGGAACAAAAGTTACAAAGCCAGTCGGCGATAAACTATTATGGCGATTCAATGCACCCAATGTCCACGATTTTGTTTGGGCGGCCGATCCTGGTTATATACATCTCACAAAGAAAGTAAGAGATGGCCTGGTGTTACATGCCTTTTATAAGATTGTACCCGAGTTGATAAAGAAACAGTATACAAATTTACCGGCAGCCAATAAACTGGAATTATTAAACAACCCGGATAATTATGTAAAATATTATAAAGCTCAATGGGAAGGATTACTTGATATGGTTTCATTAGCATTACCATTTATTGATAAAACATTTGGGAAATACCCCTACAATCAATATTCTTTTATACAGGGAGGAGATGGAGGAATGGAATATCCCATGGCAACATTAATAAAAGGGGCGGGGCCTGACCTGGTGATTCATGAATTTATGCACAGTTGGTACCAGGGCGTGTTAGGCACGAATGAGTCTTTGTATCACTGGATGGATGAAGGATTTGCCACCTATGCTGAATCACCGATTTACAAATGGCTTGAGATCCTGGCTGATACTAATTTTATCCATTCCGACACATATAAAGCCTACTACCAGTTGGTAAAAAGCGGGAAAGAAGAACCCATGATAACGCATGCGGATCATTTTATTACCAACTATGCGTATAAAAATGCTTCTTATATAAAAGGCGCTGTATTCTTAGAGCAGCTTGGTTATATAACCGGAGCACAGGCAAGAGATAAAATTTTATTGGAATACTATCGCCTGTGGAAATTTAAACACCCGGATACAGATGATTTTATTCATGTAGCAGAGAAGATTAGTAATATAAAATTGGACTGGTATAAAGAATACTGGATCACTTCAATCAAAACAATTGATTATGCCTTTGACAGTTTATGGGAAGAAGGAGGGAAGACCAGGATACGTATTAAAAGAATCGGGCAAATACCAATGCCGGTTGATCTGCAACTGAAATTTAAAGATGGCAGTAGCGAAATGCATTACATTCCGCTTGACCTGATGTATGGAAATAAACCTCCGGAAGACACTATAACATGGAAGGTATACCCAGCCTGGAAATGGACGAATGAAATTTATATTATAGAAAGCAACAGGAGGCTGTCTGATATTGCTGTCGCAGAAATTGATCCGTCTCAGCGGATGGCGGATGTAGAAAGAAAAAATAATAAGATTAAACTATAGGCTTCAATGGCAATATCAAAAACGATCCCGCTGCAAAGCGGGATCGTTTCTTTGAATTAGGGCCCTTCAAAAGTCGTTTACTCAACAAGGTTTACGGTCAACGGTAGCGTTTTGAGACAATAGCCGAAGCTAACCGGTTTTACCAAATCGTCATATACCCTGTTAGTGGTATTTTTTGTAAGATTAACGTCCAAAAAATTTATTTACCGCTTCTATACGGTTGGTTACGTGCAATTTTTCGTAGATATGATATACATGTTTACGGACAGTTTCAGGGCTTATAAATAATTCCGCTGCAATTTCTTTATACATCAGACCTTTTGATAATTGTTCCAGGATTTCCTTTTCCCGGTGTGATAAAGTATCCAGGTCTTCCGTGTCTTCCGCATGTGTTGGTTTATTTTGAAAGGCGGCAACAACTTTACGGGCAATCTGGCTGCTCATAGGCGCCCCGCCTTCATATAGTTCCCGAATAGCTTCCAGCATTCTTGCAGGTGCTGTCTTCTTTAGAATATAACCACTTGCACCGGCTGTCAGCGCCTGGAAAATTTTTTCATTTTCTTCATACACTGTACACATCATGAAATTGGTAGCCGGCACTTTTGTTTTTAATACACGTACACAGTCAATGCCTGTTTCCTCTGTTCCCAGGTTGATATCCATCAATACCACATCCGGTTTTATAAGGGGTATTTGGGCAATGGCTTCCTGTGCCGTACCAATAGTACCGACGCATTTAAACCCATCAGACATATCAATGATCTCTTCCAGAGCATTACGCAAATCCCTGTTGTCATCAACAATGCAAACGGCTACTTCCTTCATTTGGCAAAATTGAGTTTTAAGCGATAAAAAACCAATACCACGAAGTGGTAGTTTTACCGGGAAACGTAAAGTATATATTTATCGGTAAACAATTCTTCGGCAAAAATATCCTTGATTTCCATCAACCGGGGCCGGATGCCACTTTCCTGGATTTCAGTAACAAGATCACCACCTTTAAGACAGATAAGACCAGGCTGGTGAGTGGTTTTCTCACTTCCTGCTTCTGACTTCTGACTTTTCAACAATGGCTTACTCCATTTCCAAAGATCCTTCAATGGCGCCACAGCCCTCGAAACGACAAAATCGAATTTCCTGTTTTTGATTTCTTCTATCCGGGAATGTTGCGTCGTTACATTGGTTAAACCAATATTTTCGGCGACCGCTGCTACCACTTTTAATTTTTTGGCGATACTATCAACCAAATGAAATTTTACTTCCGGAAAGAAAACGGCTAAAGGAATACCCGGAAATCCACCACCGGTTCCAAGATCAATTATTTCGGCGTCAGGTTGAAATTCAAAGGCAGCGGCTATACTCAGCGAATGCAATACATGCCGTTCATAAAGACTATCAATATCCTTTCGTGAAATGACGTTAATCTTTTCATTCCACTCTTTATACAGGTCTTTTAATGCTTCAAACTGTTGAAGCTGCTTTGTTGTAAAATCAGAAAAATATTTGAGAATAAGCTCCATTTTCAGCGTCTTCGATTTTCCCTCTCCATTTATGCAGAGGTCAGGGTGAGGTTAATTCCAGTTCTTGCCCGGTTTTCTCCATAAAGCCGGGACGAAAATGATATAATAAAGAAACATCCACAGATCCAAAAAAAAGAACCAGGGCCAAAGATCTGTTTCATCCATTTTTTTCATGGCATTATAAAAAATAACGGCTTGTACCATTAAGCGGATACCAAATAAACCTAAGGCAATCCTCCAGTCATAAAAGATGCTGCAAGCTATCAGCAACGGGTAAAAAAGAAATTGGGTGATAAAATATAAGCCCAACAAAAATTTATGTTTTGGTTTATAATATTTAGCGGTGGTGTAGTGTCTTTTCTTTTGTTTTAGCCATCCTCCCCAGGTTGTTTTTGGAACAGAACGGGTAACAGCTTCCGGATCGATAACAATCGCTGTATTTTTTTTTGTCGCGACCTTATTTATGAAAAGATCATCATCGCCGCTGGGGATATGATTGATAGAAGAAAATCCCTTGTTGCGCAGAAAAATATCCTTTTTATAAGAAAGGTTACGGCCTACACCCATATAAGGGACACCCGCCAGTGCATAAGAAAGATATTGCATGGCCGTATGAAATGTTTCAAAGCGTATGAGTTTGTTTAATACACCGGACGTCTTATGATAGGCGCCATATCCCAGCACTATTTCAATATTTTCAGCATATCCATCCTGCATTTTTTGTATCCAATATTCGCTGGCGGGAACACAATCGGCATCCGTTAGAAGTAACACTTCATGTTTAGCTTCCCGTATACCAATGGATAATGGGTATTTTTTTCCTGAGATCAGTTTAGCCTCGTGTGTAAGCTCCACTACATTCAATGATTTGAATGTTCTTTTTAATTCCTGCAGAATATATTTTGTATCATCTACCGAATTGTCATTAACCGTCACTACTTCATAGGTGCTTGGATATTGCTGAACCAGTATTCCCGGCAGGTTGCGGGCCAGGTTCTCATCCTCATCCCTGCTGCAAATGATCACCGAAACAGGATGTTGTTGAGTTTGTGTTTTTTGTTTCGGCTTATAAAAAGCGATACGGCTAAAAAACCAGGCATAATAGAATACCTGTATAGCAGTTGCAGCGGCAAAGGCATAGAAAATAATCTCTCCCCAGTAGATGGTTGGCATGGCCGCGAAGGTAGAGAGCAATAAGCAATAGGCAATAAGCAGTAAACAAAAAGCTTTCCACAGCAGACAGACCTTCTGTCAATTACACATTTCGTTTTATTGAACGCTGTATCCGAACGAGCAATAAAAGATATGTTGGTGAATTTTCATTACTAATTGCCTATTGGCTCTTGCCTGTTAACTTTGCGCCACTTATGGCAACTTTGCAATTTCAATTGGAAAAAACAGATCAGAACTCAAAAGCAAGAACCGGGAAAATCAGAACGGATCATGGTGAGATACTAACGCCCATTTTCATGCCCGTTGGAACAGTGGGGAGTGTAAAAGCGGTAACACAACAGCAACTGCTCAACGACGTAAAGGCTCAGATCATTTTAGGCAATACTTATCACCTTTATCTAAGACCCGGACTCGACGTATTGGAAAAAGCAGGGGGCCTGCACCGGTTCAATAGTTGGCAGAAACCAATACTTACGGATAGCGGTGGCTACCAGGTTTTTTCGTTGGCTGGTACAAGAAAGATAAAAGAAGAAGGGGTTACTTTTCAATCACATATTGACGGATCAAAGCATTTGTTTACGCCGGAGGTTGTGATGGATATTCAACGCAGCATTGGTGGTGATATCATTATGGCTTTTGACGAATGCCCGCCGGGCGGCAGCGATTATACGTATGCCAGAACTTCTATGGAATTGACTCATCGCTGGTTGGATCGCTGCTGGGATCGTTTTCACCATATAGATGATAAATATGGATTTACACAAAACCTGTTTCCGATAGTACAGGGAGGAACATTTAAGGAACTGCGTAAAAGCTCCTGTGAATTTATTTCTTCAAAAAATGCGACCGGTAATGCCATAGGTGGATTGAGTGTGGGGGAACCGGAGCCCGTGATGTATGAAATTTGCGATTGGTGTTGCGATCATCTACCAAAAGACAGACCCCGTTACCTGATGGGGGTTGGCACGCCATGGAATATACTGGAATGTATTAGTATGGGTATTGACATGTTTGACTGTGTAATGCCTACCCGCAATGGCCGCAATGCCATGCTGTTTACTACCAGGGGTGTTATCAATATTGACAATAAAAAATGGGAGTTTGATTTTTCGCCGATTGATGAAGGGTTGGATTGCGAAGTAAGTAATTATTACAGTAAATCATATTTGCGCCACCTGATGAAATCAAAGGAGTTGCTGGGACTGACCATCGCCAGTATACATAATCTTGCTTTTTATCTATGGCTGGTTACAGAGGCGAGAAAGCATATTGAGCAGGGGGATTTTGCAGGCTGGAAAACAGAAATGGTTGAAGTGTTTAAGACAAGGCTATAATTTGTAGAGACCATGTTTAACGGCAAACAGTACTAAGCCTACCCTTGACTCCACATTCAATTTCTTAAGAAGTTCATCCCGGTAGCCATCAATAGTGCGGGGGCTGATCTGCATGGCGGTTGCTATTTCCTTATAGGTCATTTCCGTACAAACCATTCGCATAAAAAGAATCTCCTTTTCCGTTAACTGGCTAATCAGGGGAAGTGCTTTTCCTGTGGTTTCGTGATGTTTAACATAGTTCAGCATCTTATTGCTTACCAATTCATTCATATAAAACCCTGTATCGCGAATGCTATCCAAGGCTTGTTTAAATATGGCCGGTTTACTGTCCTTAAGAATATAACCTCTCGCTCCTTCCTTTATCATGCT
Organism: Chitinophagaceae bacterium; assembly: GCA_040007815.1. Classification (GTDB taxonomy): domain Bacteria; phylum Bacteroidota; class Bacteroidia; order Chitinophagales; family Chitinophagaceae; genus Terrimonas_B. The sequence goes on along the minus strand of JBDTUH010000016.1, from coordinate 107,131 downwards.
GATGACAACCGCATCGTTATCCATCATGCTGAGCACTAAAATTTTTATGGAGGGGGCGTTTTTATTTATCCAGGCGGCTGTTTCAAAGCCATTCATTTCCGGCATGGTAATATCCAGCAATATAATGTCGGGTACAGCATGTGTTTGTAATTGCCGGATGAACTCTTTCCCATTATCCGCTTCAAACAAAACAGAATAACCCTCAAAATTTTGAATTAATGATGCCAGGCCATTTCGCAATAAGGCGTGGTCATCTACCAAAGCGATCGGGGTGATGTTGTTATTCATTTTTTTCGGTCTTTATAGAAATGGTAACACAAGTGCCTTTTCCCGGTTCGCTGTTAATGGATAAACCGGCATTGATCATTTTGGAACGGTTTTTTAAATTTTGTAAACCAACGCCCGGAGAATTTTTCCCGGCATCGAATCCCTTTCCGTTGTCTTTGATGTCTATTTCGATATTGTCATTTTCTTTTTTAGCATCCAGGCAGATGGTATCTGCCCCGGCATGCCGAATAATATTGTTAACCACTTCCTGTATCATCCGGAAAAGAATGATGGGCTTCTCACTTCCGAGTGCAGGCAGCTCTTCTTCTATCGTTATAAAAGTTTTGTATTTGCCCGACTTCTGCAAATCATTCAATAATTTTTTTACGGGCGTCGTCCATCCGCTGTTTCGTATATGATCTGCATCAAGGGAATGGCTAAGACTACGAAGATCACCGATGGCTTTCCCCATCAGGTCATCCATCAATTCTAATTTTTCAGTATCATCCGGAGCTCTTAATGTGTTGAGATTGATCCTTACCAGGCTAAGCACCTGCCCTATATTATCGTGTATCTCGCGGCTTATATCATTAAAGGTATGTTCCTGTATCTCCAGCTGCGATTTCAGCAATGTTTGTTCAAATTCAATATTCATCCTTTCTTTTTCCAGCAATAATTTATTTTTTCTTTTCAAGTAAATTCTGAAAAGAAAAAATACGGAGATCACCAGTAGTAAAACAAAAAGACTGGCGGCCAAAACGGATATGATAAGATCTATTCTTGCCTGCTGCATAGATAAAACGCCCGGATAAAACAAACATACATGAATATACTCATTAGCTGTGGTATCAAACGGTAAAGTTTTATCCCGGAGATGGTCGCCTGGTAAGCGAGTAAATTTTTATGTAAGGCGAAGGAAATATTCACCACTGGGTAGAAAGCGACAAGACCAATCGTGATCCAGAGAACCGGGAGCCATTTTTTTTCTTCAGTATGATTATCCAGCTTAAAATAATTAAATAAAAAAAGAATTCCGCATAAAGTGATCAAAAAGCCTGACGCCGAAGAAAGATAACTATTGTAAACATAGATGGATTTAACAAAGAAGAAAGTACCCAGCGTTAAAGTGATAAAAACAATGACCAGTATACCAATTAGCTTACGAACTGGTAAATTGAAAGGAATATGATAATAAAATATCATATAGAATAAGGTGTTGACCGGGTTATATACATTATAGATGTAGCCGGTTGAATATGAAGGATCCTGCCTGACCAGTAAAGTGGCTGTTAACTCCTGGATGAATATCAGCAAAAGATAAAACGGGAAAAAAGAAAGCTGCCTGCTCTTCAAGTCTTTGTAATAAACAAAGCCAACGATAGAACAGGCGAGCATGGACATCAAATAAACTAAAGGAAGTAACATTTTTCATCACGGATTTAAAGTACCACCATCATAAGGAGGAGTGGGGGGCGGAGGTGGAGGCGGAGCATCTTTACCCTCATAGGCAGATTGTGTGGTTGGCTCGCCATTCTTGTATGGCCATAGTATGACTGTTATCCGGTTAGCATTCTCATCGCCTTTGCCGTAAGCGCCCAGGCATACCCTTAATTCATCTGCGTCCGGCATTGTCTTGCTTAACCAGTCCATTAGTTTATCACGGGTAAAGGAGACACTATGGGTCTGTTTATCCATATCTATGCCCTGTGACTGCATATACAGGATATAGTCCTGGATCATAGTGTTTGCAACGCTGACTGGAATGGGTCCTTGATTTTCCATATTATAAAATTTTGGTGAATTGTTATTGTAAGGTAAAACAGCAGACACTATTTCCAATGAGTCAAAACAAGAATGGGTTAAAAAACGGGGTTCAAAGGGGGTTAAAAAACGGGGATAAAATTGGGTTAATAAACGCTTGTCACAGGTATTGTTTTGTTTCAACTTTGTACAAGGGTCCTTCAAATACCATTAATCGTTTAACCTTACCTGACTTCTGAGGGCCTTCATCCGGATATATTACCTGCCGTCTGCATTTTCGCAACGGCAGATTTTTTTAAAAAGAATTTTTAATTCCTCCCCTCTAAAACCTGATCGCCACTTCCTCTACCTGTATCTTTTTAAGATATATGGACCGGTTCGCAAAACTCTTTTTTAGCTAGTTGCCCGGGCAAGGTTAGTTTAATTGCCCGGATAAAATTAAATTTTAGAAGAAGATTGTTTCCCGGATATTATTGTTACACGACTACTATTCATACCTCTTTGGTAGTTCCGCCCTTTACAACTATACTATTTTAACCCGCTACAAGCAGCAAAAGAATGGGAAATCGCAAGATTAGCATTGGGCTATTAACAGGTTATCCGCTTGCAATCATCTGCCAACTTTTTTAAAAAAATAAAACCGGGTAGCCGAAAACGGGATTAAAGAGTAGGCAACTAAAAATCTATTTTATGAACACTTTAGAAAAAGTTCGGGCTGGCAAAAAGATAGAACCGGCTAAAGCCAAAGCCAACGGAAATGGAAATGGTCATTTTCTTCCGCAGTCTGAAACCCAAACTGAAATGACCGGACATTTAGGAATGGGATGGATTCCCGATCACCCGGATTTCAGGGATTATAGTTTTGAACACCAGGAAGTCAAAGCTTTATTTGCAGGAACTAAGCTGGGCAAGGGTTTGGATAAATCAAGAATATCTGCCCTCGCCCCTATGGCTCCGGCATCAGTTGACTTAAGACCCTGGTGCCCGCCTGTTGAAGACCAGGGAGCACTTGGTTCCTGTACAGCCAATGCGGGTGTTGGATTACTCGAATATTTTGAAAGACGAGCCTATGGAAATCATATCAATGCCTCCCGCCTGTTTCTCTACAAAACCACGAGAGACCTTATGCAACTATCGGGAGATACGGGAGCCTATTTGAGAACCACGATGGCTTCGATGGTTTTGTTTGGAGTTCCCCCGGAAAAATACTGGCCTTACAACATTGATGGTTTCAATGTTTCGCAGGGCACGGCGAATTTCGATGTGGAGCCTCCTGCTTTCTGCTACAGTTTTGCGGCCAGTTTTAAAGCGCTAAAATATTTTCGCCTGGATCCTCCGGGAACATCCATGCCGGTTTTATTAAACAACATCAAAACAAATCTTATAGCAGGGTTGCCAAGCATGTTTGGCTTTAGTGTTTATAATTCTTTCTACCAGGCCCAGGCTACGGGAAAAGTTCCTTTGCCAGCGATTTCGGGTGACCCGTTCGTAGGTGGTCATGCCGTCGTCGCCGTTGGCTATAACGATACCATAAAAATCAAGAATTCAATACCCGGTTCTCCTGAAACCACCGGCGCTATCCTGATAAGAAACTCATGGGGGCTATGGGGTCCTATGGGGGGTTATTTATGGATGCCGTACGATTATATTCTGAAAGGGTTGGCAGACGACTTCTGGACATTATTCTCGGCAGGCTATGTTGCAACGGGCAATTTCAATATCTAAATTATAAAACAACATCCTGTTATGACGATAGCGGGATGTTGTTTTATAAGAACTAAGCGATTAGCCATTATAGAAAACTTTCCAATTAAAGAGGACGCAAGGAATATCCAAATATATTAGAAAGGTTTTAAGAGGTGCGGTTGAAAAGAATGATAACGGTCAGATTATCTGTTAGAGGATTGAATAAAAAAATCATAGGCACGAAAGAATCTGATAAATTAAAAAAAATGGCATCGTATGCTTAATAATGTTGTACTTGATGTTGCGATTGGGCTGATTTTTATTTTTATGCTGTATAGCCTGTTCGCGACAACCTTACAAGAGTTCATCGCAACTATTTTTTCTTATCGATCAAGGATGCTGGAAAGAGGGATTGAACAAATGATCGATGGCAGAAACTTTAGTTACTATTGGTGGGAAAAAGTAGCCAACAAGATTTTATTTCTTCTTCAATACACGAAAATTAAAATTGACCCCAACCGGAATGTGCCGGAAGATGCGGACAAAAAGATTTGGAGAAAAAAATGGGAGCAATTCAAATCGAGAGGAATGATTAATCAGGTTAAGACATTTGAAAGACAAAAAAACGATACAAACTATATCATCCGTAGCAAACTCAATAAAAAAGCGGAACTGTTTACGGTCAATGTCACAACCCATGCGCTATATAAAAGATCCGCGGAAAATTCCCTTTTTTACAAAAAACCCGCCTATTTAAGCGCTGATACATTTTCCGATATACTACTTGATATTTTAAGCCAGAAAAAAAGCACCTCCCCAGGTGTACCAGTTTTAATGAAAGATATAGCTGCTTTTGTTAACGCGAAACTTGACAACAATCCGGAACTTAAAAAAATATTGAATATTTATATTGAACAGGCTAATGGTGATCTGCAGCGATTCAAATTGCTGACAGAAAACTGGTACGATGCCACCATGGAACGTGTATCTGGTTGGTACAAAAAACAGTCAATGAGGATATTGCTCGGTATAGGACTTGTACTTGCCTTTGTATTTAATGTCAGCACGATTGATATTATAGAGAAGCTATCTACTGATGAAACTGTCCGGGAAGCAGTTGTCAAAAATGCATCAGATTACGTTAAAAGCCGTGTAGAACCGGAAGTCATTATAACAGATAAAGGGAAACAAAATCAAAAAGTTGATACAACGGAAAAGTCTGATACAACAAAAAAAGCTGAGGCAACTTCTAAGACTGATATTGCTAAGGAACAAAAAACTGAGCCTGCGTCCGGGACAGCCAGATCAAATGAAAAGGATAAAAAAGACTCATTATTTGCGGATGCCAAAAAGTATATGGAGGAAATTAATAAATTGTATAAAGAATCATTAGATTCTAATAATAACCTGCTGGGTCTTGGTTGGGGAAATTATGGCTATACGGAAGATACTTTTCAATTCAAAAAGGATTCAATTCTCTTTAAGACAGACAGGGCTGCTTATTGTGACAAATACAGTTCTTTTTTTCGCAAATGCAAAGCACCGGCAAGGCCAGGGAAACCAAACTGGGTGGGAAAACTACTGTACATAATGGGTGAGAGTTTATCAGACTGGAAAAGACTAATCGGTTTCATTATTACAGCATTTGCAATTTCACTAGGTGCGCCCTTCTGGTTTGATTTGCTGAACAAGTTTATGAATATGCGGGTAAGCGGTGCTAAACCGGATGAAGCGAAAAAAAGTGCCGGGGCTTCAAAGACTACAGGTTTAAATCAATCGACAGCCATTCCTAATCCAAAATCCTTTGGTTGATATGGCAAAGTTTATAGTCATAAAGGAAATATTGAATTTTCGTAACCGCCCTGTTCTTGCCGACGAACATTTTATTGGTTCATTGAAATTGGGTGAAGAAGTCGAATTGTTTGAAGACCCCATTCCCGGCGAGACTCCTGCTGGTACAGACGATGAGCATTGGCTATCCGATAATTTGAACCGGTTTGTTTCAAGAGCTGGAGTAGCATTAAAAGGTACATACCTGGCAAAAAAGGCACAATTTCTATCAGATTCGTTCAATAAGCTTTTATTTGATGAAAATGATAAGGAAAATGAATTGAAATGGAAGATCAGTTGGGGTAATGTGGATTTGGAGGTGTGGAAAATCTGGAAAGAATTTAATACAAGAGGAGAAGGTGTAAAAGTGGCGGTTATTGATACTGGTGCTCTTTCCGGCATGAATGATTTGAAAGGACAGATTAACACTAACGACTCCTTCAGTTTTATTTCGTTTGACAATACTGTTGATGACCGGGATACCCTTTTACATGGAACAAAAAGTTGCGGAGTTATCGGCGCAAACGGCAAAAACTCGAATTCTGTTTTCGGAGTTGCCCCGGCGTGTAGCCTTGTAATATATCAGCTATATAACAGGAGCGAAACATTAGCGGGATACACTATTGATAATTTTTGTAGTGCCCTAAAAAAGGCGAGGGAAGCTAGAGTAGATGTTATTTCGATGAGTTTTTGCACATTTCAAAAAAATGCTGCTTTAGAACTTGAGATTAAACTTTGCTTACAACAAAATATGTTATTAATAGCATCTGTTGGCGATGTTAGTCAGTCGCAGGGAATTGTTGATGCATTTCCTGCATCTATTAGAGGATGTTTTTCAATTGGCGCTTATAAATTGGATGGTCAACAAAGAGTCATCTTAAAGGAATTTTCTTCTCAGAGTACCCAACTGAATTGCTTGGCCCCAGGAGAAAACATATTGACCTGCGGACCGGACCATCTACCAGCTATGCATCAATTTACGAGTGCTTCTGCACCATTTGTTGCGGGTTTATTTGCTTTGATTGTTTCATTCAGGAAAAGAAAAGGATTTCCAATATCGCATCAAATTTTTTTTGATAAGCTCCCTATAGCATGTAAAAAAATAGAAGAAGGCGCACAATCGGATACAAAAGAAGGTTTCGGCGTCCTTGAAGCAAAAACATATTTTGAATTATTTATAAATGAATAAATCGATAATTATGCGACAATTATGTTTAGTCATAGGGTTTTTTTTAGCCACGCAATCAAAAGGACAAATGACTTATTATGACGCTGCAAAACTCAGGTCTGCAACACGGTGGCAATATACATGGGATATTACTGTTGTTAGTACGAGTGCATCTGGTGCATCTAACTCATTAACCACTACCCTGAGTGTCCAAGAAACGGACAAATATAGAGCTGACTACCTTAAGCCTGATTCTGCGGTAAAAAACACGGATGGGTCATCAAAAAAAATCATATTTACTGGTTTTAAAGATGAGAAAATTGTTTTTTCAAATGATGATGAAATTGTGCCGATGGTAAAAAGTATTCTCACTTTCTATCACAAAAATGCTACTGAAGCGAATTTTTTGAATGTCAGGCAAGATTATATTAACAATAATAAGTTCATCGGCCAGATATTGGAAAGAAGTGACGGGTATGGCGCCGGCGGCGGAAACCCTATAAGTTTTTTAGGCAAATTGGTTAGTGGGGCAAGTAATCTGGATGTAACAACATTTGCAGACGGATTTGCAAAATTTTTAGTAGAAAGAACTAAAGAAGAATTGAACGAAGCTTTTTTCAGAAAATTTGCTGATTTTATAAATCATTACCCTGAATTCAGAACATTATTCCCCTATACAAATACTTTTATTAATAGTTTTAATTCGTGGGAGTATTCCAATTTGTTAAATACACTGCGGGAAGCTTTTGATAAGGATATTAAAGAATTACTAACAAATTTTATTAAACTCAAAGAATTAACCTCTGCGGAATGTAAGGAATTGGAAGATGAGAAAATTTGTGATAAGAGTAAAAAATGGTGTGGCGAATGTAACGAGAGACTATTACAGATACATGAATTTTTCACAGAAACAAATGAAGGTTTGTTCCTTCTTTCAGCGGCTCGCATTGGTAATGGTATACTGCAAAATGAAAAGTTGCCAGACATTCTTAACGCAGTTACTCAGCCGGATTTTCTCCTAGGTTATAAAAACTCAGGGAATGCAACATTAGAATCAGATCTGAAGAATAGTCTTCAACTGACTAACATTTTCAGTTTGAGTTTAAAGAGTGAAGAAACTGGGAGAAATTATATTGCAGAAGAGCAATTTAAAATGTTACTTAATGATCCGGTGTTACAGAATTTATATTTTGGTCTGGTGTACCAGCAAATCGCTAATGCGAATAATGGCCAGGGAATTAAGATTGGCCCTATAACTATCACAAACATTTTAAAACCCGATATTATACAAGGCTTCCGCGGTTATATCTCAAATATCGGCGATCAGAGTAAGTATCTTCAGAAAACTTACGAGAAATTGTTGAGTGATAAGTTGGAAGGGAAGGCGGACCTAGGTCCTGATTATGCATTAGTTTTTGAAGGCTGCCAAAAACTTATCGGTGCGGCTTCATCCCTTAACATTATCAATGCCGGTCTAAAGTTTCCGAAGGAACTGGATAAAGCATTCTCAGATGCTTCGAAAGGTCTGCAGATTGCACATGATGTAGCGGTACGTAATTATAATGCGGCTGTGATAGGTATACTTAAATTTATTTCCGATGCTGTCAAACCTTATTTGGAAACAAAACCTCATTTGCAGGAATTTGTATCCGCTTTCCTGAAATACGGATCATTTGCTTCTAATGTAGTATTGTCAAAAGATCCCGATGACATAAAAGAAGCTATTAAATCATTTGTTCTTCCCTCTGGGAGCTCTTCCTTGAAAAAACATAATTACTTTACCATTTCACTGAATTCTTATGTAGGCTTTGTTTATGGATCAAGTAAAAAAGACTATACCACCAAAGGCGTAAGTGGTCAGGATAGTACTGTAAAATTAAATGGTGGCAAATCTATTGGGATATATGCTCCGGTGGGTGTAGGATTCAATTTCGGGCTGGGTTGGAAGTATAAGAACCCGGGTTCTTTATCAATTTTTCTTTCCCTGATTGATATAGGAGCAGTAGTAGGATATAGGTTTGTTACAGATACTGGAGAAATAAGTCAGAAATTCAAAATCAACTTGTCCAATATTTTTGCGCCTGGTGGTAATGTTATTGTCGGTTTGCCCAATATGCCGCTCTCTATAGGTACAGGTGTGCAGTGGATACCAGTCCTGCAAAGAGATCCCAGGTCTAATAGCTTTTATAACATTGATCATTCAGGATTACGTTGGCAGGTATTCGCTACTGTAGATTTACCCTTACTCAATTTTCATTCCTCCAGGCATAGCTTATTATATGTTAAAAGTCATAAGAACGCTGGAAAGAAGAATTGAGTTTTTATTATTTAGTAAAATTGAAATAACCTTCCAATGACAGAACTCCAACGCAAACAAAGAAATGCCGACAGGTTGCTGGAACTTTTTCCAACATTCCGGGCAAGAATCGCCAAAGTAATTACTGATCTGGAGGCCATGGGAGTCCGGCCTCGTATTCAGGATGGTTATAGGACTCCGGCTGATCAATTGATTGCTTTTAATTCTGGGCATTCCAAACTGAAATTTGGTTTCCATAATGTAACGGGCCGGAATGGCGAAAAAGAAAGCCTCGCTGTTGATATGCTGGATGATGATAATCCCGTAAATCTTTCAAAGAGTTATTTATTAAAGCTGGCATTTATAAGCGAAGAGAATGGTTTAATCACGGGTATTCGCTGGGGAGTTCCTGTGAAATTAATAGCAGCGATTGATAAAGCTATTGCCGAACAGGATTGGAACGCAAATGTAAAGATCGGATGGGATCCCAGTCATATACAACCGACAGGCTTGACAGTATCTGAAGCTAAAGGCGGGAAAAGACCTGTTTAAAAAATACAGCGGGATGAAATAATAATGTTCCAATTTTATTATCTCAATAACAATTGCTGTAACAAATAAGGATAGATATTGTTAACCCTCAATTAACTTAATCCCACTTTCCGTAAACTCAATCTTCCTCTGCTTATACAAAGCCCCCGTCGTCATTTTAAACGTTTTCTTACTCATAGCGAAAAAAGAATAAATTTCTTCAGGGGAAGATTTATCATGATAAGGCAGGTAGCCATCATTTTCTTTTAAAAGCCTCATTATCTTTTCGCTTTCATCTTCTACCCGGGTATAGCCTGGTTTACCGGCCACCACATCTATTTTATTTTCGGGCAATATGGTCTTGATAAAACCAGTAAAACGATCACCTATCTCAATATCCCGGAACACTTCGCTAAAATGCAGTAGCCCCGTATGTACGTTATTGATGATGACAACAAAGCCAAGATCACTCCGCCGATAGGCCAAAAGATTCACCACCTCTTTTTCTTTTACGGTCAGCGTTTCGTTGGATAAATAATGATCAATCCTTTCCGTAGCGGCTAAACGCCCGGTTTGCTCATCAAGATAAATTTTTACGAGGTAATCTCCGCCAGGTCGCATAAAACTTATTTGTTGCGATTTTGGCACGAACAAATCTTTCATCAATCCCCAGTCTAAAAAAGCGCCATGTCCCGTAATGCTTACCACTCTCAGTTTTACAATATCGCCCAACACCCCTTTGGGTTGTAAGGTGGTGGCGATAACACGATCTTCGCCATCATGGTATAAAAAAACTTTTAATTCATCACCGGGTCTTGTACCACGGGGTACAAAACGTTTGGGCAATAAGACGCCTTCATTGCCATCGTCGAGGAACACACCCATCGGTTTTTCCTTGATCACTTTCAGTAAGTTGTATTCGCCAATTTTTATCATGCAGGAGTTGTTGAACCGGAAGAAGCAAAGGTAGCGGAAACTGCTTCTTTGGATTCGCTGGTTTGACAGGCGTATAGGTTTGATTTAATAATCTTTCACATTTCATTCCCTGATAATTCTTTTCCTTTGCTTGTCGAAACAGGAATAACAAACCGTTAAGTGCGGATATTTGCAAACTTTAAACGATAATATTCTCCGCCTGCAGGCGGAACCTGGAGATGGGAAAAATTGATTGGTATATATTGAAGAATTTCCTGGTGACATTTGTGTTCTGCATGTTATTGTTCATGGTGGTAGCCGTAGCCGTAGATACGAGTGAGAAAGCGGATGATTTTGTCAAGACAGGTCTGAATACCCAGGAGATAATTAAACAATATTATTTTGGCTTCGTTCCGTTTATCTGGGGACTGCTTTTTCCTTTGTTTGTTTTCATTTCCGTCATTTTCTTTACCAGCCGGATGGCATCCCGTTCAGAGATCATTGCGATACTGGCCAGCGGCACCAGTTATAACCGGATGCTTCGCCCTTATATAGTTGGCGGACTATTCCTCGGTAGTGTACTTTGGTTTGGCAACCGGTATCTTATTCCCAAAGCCAACGGCATACGCAGCAGTTTTCAAGCCACTTATTTTGATAAAAACGATCCATCAAGAAATATCCAGCTTAGCAATTGCCGCAACTGTTTTTACCGGCGCATAGACTCCATCACTTACCTCGGCATTAAAAACTATGACACGGCTACTAAAACGGGTAGTCCATTTTTTCTTGACCGCGTAAGAAATGACAGGGTGGTTTATAACCTTCGTGCCAGTACGATCCAATGGGTGGATTCTATAAAAAAATGGAAATTGATCAGGGTGGTTGAAAGAAGGGTGGATAGTATGGGGGAGGCAAGCAAATTTTTCGAAAACCTGATATTAAATGTAAACCTGAAACCCGAGGAATTGCGAAAGGATGACTATTTAAAAGACCGGTTGACGACCCCCGAACTGGCTTCCTTTATTAAAATAGAAGAACTGAGAGGTACGGAAGGACTAAGTGCGTTAAAGGTGGAGCGGTACAGGCGAACGGCCACACCGATCTCCGTCTTATTACTTACGCTGATCGGCGTAGTATTAGCGAGCCGTAAGACCCGCGGTGGAAGTGGTAAGCATCTTGCCATCGGCATTATTACAGCGGCGCTTTTTATCATGTCAGACAGGTTTTCAACTGTTTTTGCGACCAAGAGCAATTTTCCTCCTTTGCTCGCGGCATGGGTGCCTAATATCATATTTTCCTTCGTAGCCTTCTGGATGTACAAAAGAGCGCCTAAGTAAATTCTCATAAACCGGTGCCTGTATTTTAATCGGAATATTTGTAATAATAAATCAGAAGATATTGTCGCAGGAATCTTTGACCCGATCCCTGTAACTACAGCATCCGGCGTCTCTTACTAACTGAACATTTTTTGTTCTGGCAAACGGCATTGCCTAACTTTAGCACTTCAGAATATAGCATTGAATTTTTTTTAAATAATCTGTCATGGGAATACTAAAAGAGAGGTTTAAAGCAAAGGCCGATCAACTGGGTGCAGAGATAAAAGATCTCTTGAAGGAACATGGAAATAAAGTGATCGGTGAAGTGCAGCTATCACAGATTTACCAGGGTATGCGGGGGATGACAGGACTGGTAACCGAGACTTCTCTGCTGGATGCCCAGGAGGGTATTCGCTTTCGCGGCTATACTATCCCTGAATTACAGGAAAAATTGCCAAGAGTTCCCGGTGGTTCCGAACCCCTGCCGGAGGGATTATTTTATTTAATGCTCATCGGTGAACTTCCAACAGAAGAAGAGGTACACCATGTAACTTCTGTATTGCAGCGCCGGAGCCATGTACCAAATCATGTTTTCGATACTATTGAAGCGCTGCCGGTCACAACACATCCGATGACGCAATTTGTGGTGGCGGTAATGGCATTACAGACGGAGAGCCAGTTTGCCAAAAAGTACGCCGCGGGCATGAATAAAAAAGATTACTGGGAGGCTATATTTGATGATTCAATGGACCTCATTGCGAGGTTACCCCGTGTAGCAGCCTATATCTACCGGCGTAAATATAAAAACAGTGAACATATTCAACCCAATGGTTTGCTTGACTGGGCAGGCAATTTTGCCCACATGCTGGGATATGATGATAATACTTTCAAAGCGTTGATGCGTTTGTACATGACCATTCATGCTGATCATGAAGGCGGAAATGTTTCAGCACATGCTACACATCTTGTCGGCTCTGCATTAAGCGATCCCTATTTGAGTTTTGCTGCGGGTATGAATGGTTTGGCCGGACCGCTGCATGGATTAGCCAACCAGGAAGTGATCAAGTGGATATTTGAAATGCAGGAAGAATTAGGCTCGGATGAACCAACCAAAGAGCAGATAGCTGAGTACGTAAAGAAAACATTGAAAGAAGGCAAAGTGGTACCCGGCTACGGACATGCTGTATTGCGCAAAACGGATCCACGGTTTACCGCACAAATGGAATTTGGCAAAAAGCACATGCCGGATGATAAGCTGGTGAATACGGTTTGGAATATTTATGAAGTGGTGCCGCCCATTTTGCAGTCGTTGGGTAAGATCAAAAACCCCTGGCCTAATGTTGATGCGCATAGCGGTTCTTTATTAGTGCATTTTGGACTGAAAGAATACGAATATTATACGGTATTGTTTGGCGTAAGCCGTGCGTTAGGTGTGCTAGCCAGCCTTTGCTGGGACAGGGCTTTGGGTTTTGCGCTGGAAAGACCCAAATCTGTTACCACCGACCTCGTAAAGAAATGGTTGAAAGGGGAAGACAATATATGGGGAGAATAAACCCCATTTGAAGATATACTTATGGCCCTGCCTTCAGGCAGGGCCATTCTTTTTTCGTACCTTTTAAATAGTTTTCTTTCTATAGTTAGATGGACTGGTATTTGCATTATGTCTGTGTGCCAGTAAGGGTTCATTCTGGTATGATTTTTTTATAGCCTTTAGAAAAGCATTTTATTCCTTAACTCTTAAAATAAACGTTATGAACACTACAAGTAAAGTATTACTCGGAATTCTGGGTGCAGCCGCAGCAGGTGTAGTTATTGGTCTATTGGTAGCTCCTGAAAAAGGAAAAGACACACGTAAGAAACTTAAAAAAACAGCCGAAGGTTGGGCGGAGAGTATGAGTGACTTATGGTCCCGCGGTAAAGAAGCTTCGGAGAATGCAGCCAAAGATTTGAAAGAGAAGGCTGGATACGCCAAATCTGTTGCTGAAGAAAAAGTAAATAAAGCAAAAGAGAGCTTTAGCTAAATTAGTAAATAACTGAGGCAGGTTTTATAAGAATCTGCTTCAGTTTTTATCATACTATACCTGTTCAGCAATGGAAGACCTTAAAGAAAAAACAATTGACCTCGCTGATCACGTGGAGGATCTCGCAGATACTTTTTACCGCCTTACTGTTCTCAACGTAACACAGAAAGCGACGAATATTGTTTCAAATGCCTTAGTGATGATCGTGATGTGCTCATTAGGGTTATTTATTTTATTGTTCGCTGGCTGTGCATTAGCCTGGTGGCTGGGAGACATGATTAATAGCAGGACCGGGGGTTTTTTGTTAACCGCCGCTTTCTTCCTGGTCATTATGTTATTAGTGGCTTTATTAAGAAAGAAAACGATATTCCCCTTCGTGAGAGATCTTATTATCCGCAAAGTATATGACTAAATCTATCAATTCATACGCAGATCTGATCGAAGAGAAAGCAAGACTAAAACTATTGCTTAGTGCTCAAAAAGAATTGGTGCGTCAGGATATCAACGAATTAAAACAGGAACTGGCGCCGGTGAAATCCGCTATTTCTTTGGTCGGAAAGATCACTACTAAAGATAATACTAGTTGGTTGCTGACAACTGCTGCTGATACCGCTATAGATATTCTCCTTAAAAAAATAGTTCTCTCCAGGGCCGGGTGGATTACTAAACTGGTTCTTCCTTTTTTCATGAAAAATTTTTCTTCACATGTGATTGCCGATAACAAGGACAAGATCGTCAGCAAACTATTTTCCTGGGCCGGAAAAAAGAATGGAAATGGTAAAATGCACAAGAAGAACAAAGAAAGAAAAGAAGATATTTCTTCAGAAGATGAGTATGATTAATTTCTCCCTGTCTAAATAACTCAATTCCCTTATTTTTGCTCCCCGATTGGGGGTTTAGCTCAGCTGGCTAGAGCGTTTGCATGGCATGCAAAAGGTCACCGGTTCGACTCCGGTAATCTCCACATCACCGGAATTTTCGCTTATACCGTCTATTAACAGTAGGCGGTTTTTTTTGAGTATTAATAAGTTATGTCTGAAAATGGGCATGATAAAGGCGGTTCGATAGATGCTATCCCGGTAATATAACCGGCTATCGAACACTTGCCGGACCAATTCCTGTTTTTTTAATGTGCTGGCAGTTCTATATACGTGATTCATGTCGGACAACTGGTAAAGGTTTCTTTCCAATAACAAATTGACCTGGTTAAGATCGCGGCTTAATATTTCAATCTCCCCGTTCAGCGTACGACGCTGATCATTCAGAACCGTATGCCACTCCTGGTAAGTCTCAGCGTTAATTTGATCATTGAAAAATTTATCCTCCACTATTTTCATCTTGTGCTTTACCTGCTCAAAATCCCGCTCCTTTTTTATCAGTATTTTTTTATTCTCCAGGAGCTTTTGATCCAGCAATGATTCGGTGCTACTCTTAAGTCTCGGTATCAGTTTCTCCGGGATACTCAGCAGCTTTAATATTTCCTCCAATTGATCATGTGCTTTGACGGCGCTGATATTATTATGGCCTTTGTGTTTGCATTTGTAATACAGGTAATAGGAGCCATTCCGGCTTTTGCTGGCTGCACCGGTGAGCGGTACACCACAAAAACAATTCAACACCTGCCTAAGCGGAAGATCATCATCAATAATAGTACGGATCTGAGGTTTGTTTATCTTATCCTGCACCCGCTGCCATATTGCCGGTGCAATTATCGGAGGAAGATCTTTGATAGGGAACAGACCGCCGGGATGATCTTTCCAGGCTTTTACGTATTGATGGCCCATGTAAAGAGGATTGATCAATATTTCATTAATGGCTGCATTGCTGGTACGACTGAGGCCCCTGGCAATAGCTTCCCGACGAATAATAGTTGGGGGAATGTTTGAAAGGAAAGCATCAAAAATATATTTTATGACTGCAGCCTGATCCGTATGAATGAGGAGCGTGACATTTTTTTTTGACCTGTCTTTAATAAAACCAAATGGCGCCGGCCCGCCCTTTATCCAACGACCTCCAGTACCATCAATGCCAGCTTTAGCTGTATATATGCCGCCATTAATATCGGTTTGTCGTTTTATATTTTCAGAATTACCCAGAAGAAACTCCAGGCCCATCATAAAAAAGGAATTGCTATCAGTGCAATCATATATCATGCTTCGGCCGGCACTTACAATACGGACCCCATAGGTCTGCTGGATCTGCTTTACCATATTGATGGCATCGCCTGTTTCCCGGCTGAACCTGGTAAGCTCGGCCACCACCAGGTAATCAATATTCCGATAGTTCTTTTTTATGAAGTCGAATAAAAGCTTTACATCGGGACGGTCGAAGGTGCGGGCCGAAACACCCTCATCTTTGAACGTATCGGTAAGCAATACACTGTTTCCCGATATCCAGGTACTCGTTACAATATCCTGTCTCTCGATACTATGCTGGCTTTGGCCGTCACTGCTGAATCGCAAGTACCTGATCGCTTTCTTCATAAACTTGTTTTAATGTTAGTTCTACCGTTATAGTTGCGATTAAAGCTACCAATTTTTCTTCCTCCGGGGAAAGCATATCGATGACAGGCGATGACGGCGCCGGCACGATGGTAAGGGATGATATTGCTTTTGTTTGGCTCAATTGTTCTGTTGTGAATGACTTGTTTCTTCCCCTGGTAAATCTTCGCCACCAAACTTATCCTTCAATAGCTTTGAGCAGTCCATATAAAACAAAGAGTTCTGCCCCGTTGCTTTTGCTATATGAGTGACCATATTCAATGTATCTTTTGCAATTTCTTTTGCCCGTTCACGTCCTACTTCCGATGATTTCAATTTTAATCGGACTTGATCAAATTGAATTTTTGCACAGGAATAAGAAGTTTCTAAATGGTTTAAATATTCTGAATGACCGGGCGTATGTATCACTATAAAGGCAGCGATATCTTCTCGCTTTAGAATGGCTTTTATTTCTTCCATCACTCTTTTTAATTTGGGGCTATACTGCATATTCTATTCGCCACTGTGTCCCGTGGCCGGGTTGAATGGTGATAATAGTGTTGATGATTTTAAATAAAGTGGATGCTTTGGGGATCCGTCCTGGTTTGTTCCGAAACAATAAGGCCTCTCTATCATCTTCATCACCTCGTTCACTCTTGCCTCTGTAAACCGCCAGCTCCCCCAGGCACAAATAATTTTATCTGCTGTTTGGATCATTGATTGCAAATAAAAATCAGTGAGATGATCTGTGGCTCTGTTTAAGTTGTCGAGCAACGGTTTCCATCCTTCCAATAATTCTTTTAAAGGAATTGGACCTTTCACATAGGGTGTTCGGAAAGAATAGAGGTTGCCAAAAAATATACCGCCATACCCCCAGCTTTTCGCAAACCCACAGACTTTCTTTATTGTTGGATCGTTGAATTCAGAATCTGCCCGTGACGGGTTTAACCCAATAAAAAGAATTTTTGGCAGGTTGTCATTCCATGATCTCCATAAAGTGTATCTGTGGATTTTATCTTTATCAAACTTTGCATCGCCTTTCATTGTTTTTTTACCACTGTGTACCGTGGCCGGTTCTAATTTTAATCTTCGTCGACTTCCTCCACTGCATCAATGTCTAATTCTCTTATCGTGTCAATGATTGTGTTCAGGTCGTACGCCTTTCTAATTTTTTTGTAAATGGAAATATCCAGTTGATTATTTGAACGGGGCTTTTCTTCAATTGTCCAATCGGATTGCCCATTCGTTAAATGTTCGAATTCTTCATCCGTTAAATCAACCACTACTTTTCCTTGAATTTTTTGCAAGTACGTTATTCCTACTTTTTTACTCATGTTTTATTCGCCACTGTGTACCGCGGCCGGGTTAAAATAATTTTGTTGTGTATCTAAATCCCTGGAAGCCTTTCCTTATAATTTTTTCCGGTGACCTCAGTAAAGGCCCTGCCAGGTTTATTCTCGGCCAAGATATTGTTGCTTTATCATCAGCGTCCGGAGTAAGGTATCCGGTGGTCTCACCTTTTTCATAGCCGCCATAATAACAGCGATAATAAACCCTATTGCAGACAATAATATATACATACTGTAGGTTGTCATATCTCGGACCGTTTTTACATTTGTGCATGAAAAAATCCTCTTCACTCTTAAGACAACTTTCAAACCAGCGTATAAATCTCAATAGCCCGCCCTTACCTATAATCATGTCTTTGCCAAACGTCACAGCAATGCCCTCGGGTATAATGCCAGGATCCTTTGAATATCCTTCTACTGTTATCATATTTTAGGAGTTAGATCAAAAATAATAGGGTATAAGCTATTCGGTTTTTGATGCACAAGGTTTACCGAATTTCCATTCCAGGGTTTCATTCCTGTCGCAGTAATGTTGTATTACAGGCGCATCCTGGTAACTTTTCAGCAGATCACCATCGACACGACATACATGGAACATCGTATCTGTTTTGATTAATTTATTATTTACGTCGTAGTAGTGATGCAGCTGAGTGGCTGATTTTACAATTGTCTTTTCCGGAAGTTGTTCTTTTGTGCAAGCGGCCAGGAACAAAAGAAGGATTAAGGTTTTCATTTGTTTATTTTTTATGATGAATGAATTTTGTTGTGTCCCAATAGATAATATCACCGATGAATGGAAAATCGTGGGTTAGTTTCCACCAACGAAACATAAGCTCGAATGCGTTGCCTGGTTGATCTGCTGTAGATCCTTCAGGACGGAAACCGTCACGCCAGGCTAATTCATTTTTATTTTTTAAAGAAAGTACTGTGTGCTTTGTCTTTCTTATTGATAAATAGATTTTGCTGATGTCTTTTGATGATAGCAATTTAAATTTCTCATCAGAAATTCTTTCTTTAAACAGAAGCATCAAGCCATCAGCAGTGATTACAATTGTTCTTACATCTGTACAAGGAGCTTCTCCTAATTTCCTGCACAACTTTGTTCTAAGGCCATAGTAGTGGTAAATGGTATCGCCAATTTTTGCAAAGCCCTTTTTTCTTCGCTTACGAATAGTATGGCCTTTTGAGAGATCCAATACCATCGGCACGAAACGTTCTTTGTATGAGTATGCAGGCATCGTTTATTATTGATTTTTATTAAGTGATTCTTTGATCTCCCGGTACCGCGGATCTAACCAGGTAAGGCCAAGCCATTGAAAAAACTCCTCTTCGCTTTGCCATACCGGCGGCAATTCACCATCAGCATTTACCAACTTCCATTTAGGTTTATCGCCTGACATATATTCCTGGCAATCCTCCCGCCGGCGGAGACCATGATCACCAGCGCCCACCCATCCCAATCTTTTCCAGGCATGGGCAATAACCAGGTTGCTATATTCCCTGGAGCCGGTACGAATTGCCAGCTGCCTGTAATAATCTTCCGGTACCGGCATAAACAGATCTACCTTAACATGGCCCTTAACAACAAACTGCATATACCGGCCACTGAGATTGCCTTTGACAACATGATCCAGCATTATTCCTATGGCAGATTCAAACTCCGGGGATATCAACCATTCACCTCCGCCGAAGAGATCTGTTTGGTTGAAAGTCTTTTTAGGTATGCATACCAGCTCTATATCACCCAACTCGGCCTTTTGCCGGCGAATGCTTCCTGCTACATCAATCCTTTCACTGTGGGGCGTGAGAAGATACAGGATGCGTGTACAATATGATATGGCAGTGGCGAGTGTCATTTGTTTACATTGCTATCAGCTAACAATAAGGGTAAATCCGTTTTTTCAAAGCTTCCTTTGCCAACCAAAGCCATTGCTTCTACAGTTACTTTAGCCGCATCAATTATTTTATCTGCCACTATAGCTACAGCTTTGCTCCTTTCAATTTCAACTTTCAAATCTTCCCCTTTTAAATTTTCATCACTTAGCCTTTCCAGTTGACTAAACAAATGATTATTGAGATCTGTGAACTTATTTTTCATTATGCTTTATTTTTCGTTTTAACAATATGAGTTTTCTCGCCGCTTCAATGATATCCGGATATTTAATAAGCTCGCGCTGCAATTCAGGGTTTCTCCAAGCAATACGCTGGGCTACCCACATCGGCGCTAAATTTTTACTGCTACTATTGCGATCAATAGTGTAACACCTTCCACCTTTTTTTCTATGACAGGTCTCAATTTTTTCTTTTTGCTGTTTTGTTCGTTGTAAACCCATCTGTTTTCTTTTCTTCCATATAGCCCCCCTTTTCCAGCCTTTAGCCTTTGGATACATCCGTATAAAAAATTCCATGATCTCCACATCACCAATTTTTTTATAGCTCTTTTTTAAAAAATCAATCATTTCTTCGCTCCAATATTCCAGCTCCATTCGCTTTAGTCCCAAATCCCGAAGCTTATTCCTGGTCACTGTTCGTCTCAGATTAAGTGAATCTGCCAACTCTTGGTTGGTTAGAATATGGAAGTTTTTATTAAGAAACTCGACCATTTCGTCCGTCCAAACAGTCTCATGCTTCTGTAACTTTCCATTTCTATATGGCATCTGTCTTCTTATTTCTCATTTCAACATAAGTATCCCCATTAGTCAGCACCTGCAGGCTCTGGATATTCATGTGGTCAGTAACTCCAAGATTGAGCAGGAAGGCATCCATTTTTGATTCCCAGCGCTGCTTTTGATTTAGCGCCTGACTGCCATAATGCTCATGCCAATAATTCTGAGCCCGGCGCATGTTGACGCTTATATGGATGAACTGGATGACCGTTTCGGCCAGTTCCTTCTCGGTTTTTATGTGGACGATGTTCTTTGCCATAAAAAAAAAGACTCTTTTTTTTTGACATTCCCTGAAGAAAATCCTTGGCCTAACGGCCTAACTGGCCTAACCCGGCCTAACTCGGCCTAATAAAAACGGCCTTGGCCTAACGACTTTCTATAGTATTATATCTGAAATTCAATTACTTATCTTATTAGGCCGAGTTAGGCCAACTTTTCAGCCTTTTTGAACGACATTCATTAAAAAGGGACGTCGTCTGCCGGCTCGGTTATTTCCGGCTCCTTGTTTTCATATTTGCTAAAATCAATGCCTCCCTGCCTGCTGATCCCGGAAAGATCAATTTGCCCATCCTCCAGCGGCTCTTTTTCCAGGTCAAGGTTGAGTTGATCATACAGGAAAACAAAGGAGCTGGTAATTTTTGCCTGCTCAACCCGTTTTACCTCCGGTACCATTTCTGAGGTATTAAACCCTGTCTGTTTGGGTACGTTTTGCGTCTCGGTAACAAAGCGCCGGAACTGGCTCTGTTTACTATTGCCCAGGTAATATTTCCGGCTACTGAAATAATGCTGCAGGTTTTCCATGGTCATCCCTTCCTTGCCTGTCCTGGTGCGATACGCTTGCTGGTAATGCTTGTGTACATTATTCATCCGGATATAAATAACTTTCGTTGGCTCATTGAAAGGAATATCAACCTCCACGTGCTGACTGTTTCTTAACCGAATGGTAGAAAGCGTTTTTATCTTATAATCCCATCCTTCGATGATCGTTCCCATTTCAGCCAGGAAGGAAAGTGTATTCCAGAATTCGCTGAGCGTATCAGATGTGCGGATGAATGAACTCCACTTGATTCCTTTCTGTTTACAGTAATCTTCAAACTTTTGATTGCTGATCGGCATTGTAATCTTTTGGCTCATGAGTTGCCAGCCGGTGTATAGATGGCACCAGTTCTGCATGATCCGCTGATTAAAGTTTTGGGTGTCTCCATCTATACTCCGGCGCCATTCTCCAAGCGTCTTATTAAATGCAATGCGATAATTTTCCTTTATAAAAGCCCGGTGCTTTATAATTTCTACCAGGATATTGCTAAGCCCTTTTTCTTCTGTGGCTTTTAAATCGTCATACATTTTCTTTTCCTCATCAGTGACATCACGCTCACTAAATGGCTCAATAATGCTTCTGCTGACAATAGAATTATCATCCATCGTACACATATACTGACCTGTAAGGATCAGTGTACTTTCTATCTTCATTATTTCTACCCGTGATCGGTTACCCATTACACCACGTTGCCGGCTTTCACCATCGAAGGCGCCTTTGATTGACTGAAACCATTCCGGCTTAATTACTTTTTCATCGAATTCATTGAGCTGGCTCGGACAGTTTACAAACCGCTGCATGTAATCAAAGAACGCGAAGTCCGTACCTGAGTTAAGATTATAGGCACTACGCTTAGTATAGAATACAGCGCATATACTTTCAGCCCATTTGCTTTTACCAGAACTACGTTCACCAAAGCCATATAGATGTGGGCAGTTGTTGTCGATATCGAAAACAATATCTCTAAACAGGGTAAGGATTACATAAGCAATAGCAACCGGACCTTTTTCTTTATATACCCGATACATTTTACCAGCCCACTGCTCAAACTGGATCGCCGATTCCTTATAAGTCAATACCCGGTGATTTTCGTAGGGATCATTGCCGGAGCTTTTCATTTCTTTGTATGCAGCAGAAGCCGCTGGCACGATATGATTGCGATCGGCAAATTTTAATATGCCCCACTCATCAAGCTCCCGTATTCCTTCACCTGGTATGTAAACTTTATCAACAAAAGAGAAAAATCCCGGACGCTGCCAGCCTAAAAATTTGACCGGGATGCATAATGGAAAACGGGCAAGTAGTGTGGTTGCAATTCGAAGAATTTGCGGCTTGGTACCATAAAAAATAAATGGGCCTTCCCCTATCAAATGAGCATTAAGAAGGTCAATGCTGATCAGCGCCTTGCTTTCGATATCCAATACCGCTTTCTTACGTCCATTGTCTATCTGTATTAAGTGGCGACTCTCCAGGCCATCACGTATATGAAAGAGCGGGTTAATAATGAAGTTTGATATCTCTACCTGGCCGGAGGCGCTGAAAGTATAATAACCGGTACGCTTACCGTTGTTGACTGCACAATATCCATCCCGGAGAAACTGTTCTTTATCCATCCATTTAGGCATCCTGTCCAGGTTGGTCATTCCGTCATCTTCGGTTTCCTGCCTTTCTGCACTCTCTTCCAGTATAGATACTAATTGCTTCTGCAGATCATTTTTTTGCCACTTGTATTTTTTGATGATGTTATCGAAATAGTTATTGCGGATAAGATCATTAGGGATCAACGACAGGAATTTAACGATAGCCTCTTTTGCTTTACCGAGCTTGTAATGATCTTCTTTATTGATGTTGGTAAGCAGTGAATCGATATACCAGGGAATACCATCCAATATTTCGACAGTGCCGACAAATTTCTGCTCCTTATGCTTCTGTATCCAGCTATCAGGATCTTCGCCTGTTGGTAATAATGCAACTTCCGTTTGAAAACCAGCCTTAACAGATATCATCAAGTCTTTGATGGTAGCAGCTCTCCCTGCATCATCGCCATCTCCAACTATAACAACATGGTTGGTATATTTTTTAAGTAGTGAGGCTTGCTGTTGTGTAAATGCGGTGCCACATTTGCCAACCGTATTATCATCATCATTTTGATGCATACTGATAACATCAAAATATCCTTCGACCAGGAAAGCGAAACTATGGCGCTCTATTGCTTTGATGGCCCGGCTCAGCCCGAACAGGACCTGGCTCTTTGAATAGATCTCGTTCTCAGGGGGATTGATGTATTTAGCAGTGTCGCGGCCTTTATCAGCAGGATCTATTTCAATGTACCGGCCAGCAAGCCCGATACATTCTCCCAAGCGATTGGTAATAGGAATAGTAATGCGGCTGCGATACCCATCATAATTTTTTTCAACGTCCTTTGCCCGCTTAACAATACCAAGGCGCTCAGCAGGTGCAAACATATCACGGTTGATAATTTGCGGAGCTATATGGCGCCAATCAATAGTGGCCCATCCAAGTTGCCAGTCGGCAATTACTTCTTTAGTGATGCCACGGTTGGCCAGGTATTTTGTAACCGGATCTTCTCCGGGGAGCTCCCATAAATTCTTTTTGTATTGATCATTGGTAAATTGTAATACTGTTTTGAGTTGATCTTTGAATGCTTTCTCCTGCTCATATTTTTCTTTGTCAGGTACTTCCTCATATTGCATCGCTATATGGCACCTGGCACCAATCGTTTCTACAGCGGTAATAAAATCAAGTTTATCATGCCGCATTACAAATTCGATAGCATCACCAGCGGCACCGCATCCAAAACATTTGAATATTCCCTTTGCTTCGGTGACATGGAATGAAGGAGTTTTTTCATTGTGGAAAGGGCATAGGCCCGTATGGCTGGCACCTCGTTTGGTAAGTTTTACATAATGGCCAACAACATCCGTGACTGATACGTCACGAACCTGTTGAATAGAGACTTCGGATAATAACATTATTATAATGGTTAGTAAGAACAATGGATGCGGTTTTCTAAGAGCTAGGTAAATTCAATATGGGGTTTTCTACTGCAGGAGATAGCCTGGAAAGCAGATCCTGTAGCTGCGCCTGGTATTTTTTCTGCAGGGCTAATTCCTGTTCGTAAAAGACATTGAGAACAAGAATAGCATTTGCTTCAGTAAATGAAGCCAGGAATTGCGGACAAGGGTCTGTTTGTGCCGGTTTCTGGATGCCCATCAATTGAACAGGTATCCCATAAATGTTAGCCAATCTCTCTGCATCAAAATATCCGGATGCTTTTAGTTCAGCTTCATTTTTTTGTTGAATATCACGGTTGGTCATTCGAAATGATAGTGATATACTGCAATTGTCATAACAAATTTGCTTTATGCAGTCTCTAAGAAACCCGAGTCGTCCGTCGATCGTGCAGATCTTGATCTGCAGGTCGGCTATTGTTTGAAGATTTTCTTTTGATATCATCGTTGTGGGTTGATCAGGTAATTTAGAAAGCCGACTACGCAACCGGCCAGGAAAATGAAGAATACTATTACTACAAATATTTTGAAAGTAGTATCGGCCCATGATTCAGGAGCGTCGTGTTTGTTTTGCATCATTTATTTTTTTTTCAGGGTAAAAGGTGTTTGTTGTATTGATCACTCCGGCGCTGTCTTTTGATTTACCATCGCGGATAAAGAAGCCTTCCCGCACTAATGTCTCGTAATCATTTTTACTCATGGCTATGCGTACCCATGATCCACCGGTGTACATGCCACCTTCTACCAGGTTGCCATCGCCGTGAACTTTGGTAATGTCAATTTGTATATGCTGATCCATAATGAAAAGTTTAAAGAAGGGAGCCCCGAACCAAGGCTCCCTTTACAAGCCACCATCCTCTTCCACCTAAGAGGCTCTTGAATATTTTTAAAAAGGCCGCTGAGTTATGGTGTATCTAATTCAAAAATTGTTTTTCAAATCAGCGGCCATGCACCGGCATTTGTATAGCCCTCGGTACAACAGGACATTTATTTAAAAATCCAATTCATCTTTGATGCCCTGGATCAATTGCCTGGAAGTAGGAGCAAATTTTGCGAGATACTCTTTATAGTTAGTTTCAAAAGCATCTATGATATCCTTACTTTGTTTAACTTCTCTTCCCGTAAAGTCATCAGGAAATTCCGTTATATGCTTTGCCTGTTCGTACGCAGGACTGTCCTGGAAAAAACGATGTGATTTCTCTACCTGCAATTTTGCTTCGGCAAATGCATCTAAAGGATCTTCTCCTGGTGCGAGTGTGATATCCATACCAATCTTTTCATTGGAGTAATTGCCCAGGTTGAAAGTTTTGTGATAAGCGATTTTCTCGATTTGCATAGTGATCATTTTATTGTTGTGATGAGTTGCACCGGTGGGCTTCGATCCCACGACCTCCGGGTGATGAGCCCAGCGAGCTACCTGACTGCTCTACGGTGCGATGTGCCTGGCCAGTGATCGGTTAGAGCTGGCCAGGACGATTGCTATGATCGATGTAAAGAACTACTTGATGAAATCGCCGACGGACTATAATTACGTAAACGATATGTGTGAACCGCCGGCGATTTTTGCAGTATCAGATTTCATTGCTCACTGCACGCAATACATTTCTACATCACTGCCATCATTGGAGTTGGATTCGTTACTATCAGAACATCATCTACGGCGCCAGGATGTCGTTGCCTGGATTCGTATAACACGATATCTTCTTTTATAGCGATGAATTTATCGGCCAGGCCGTATTCATCTTTCATCAATGCCTCACTTGCCATTTCTTTTACCCTGGTACCTAATGCAGTGAAATCAATTTCATCTCTGTTCTCATGCAAAAATTGAGTTCGCTCCTGTTCCGGCATTTTTACCAGGCGAATGATAAATGCGTTAGTGATCTTCATTGATCTGCTGTTTAAAATAAAAGTGATATCGATACTATAATGAGGGTAGTGCCGGCTGCTATCAATGCGATGGACGTATACAGTAGCCAGTTGTCAGATTGTGGGGTTGTCATTGGTTTCAGATTTTCATTGTTAAAAAATGGACGGCGCTGGTAAGAGCCAGCCGTTACGTTATTACTTACCCGTCTGTATTATCATCAAGCTTACGCGGCCAACTGGCGATATACATATCATTGCTGTCACGAATGATCAGTTCATTATCCTTTTCAATTATTTTGATGGTACCGCCTATAAAATTGCAGAACACTAATGCGTCGATGATCTTGTCTATTTCTGTTACCTGCAGCGTTACTGAGTTCGGCATAATTGATTAGTTAATTGGAATTAACAGGGTAGTGGGAGTTTTACGATTGCGGGTGTGGATTTTACGTAGTTATTTTACGGTCACTTTCGATTCCTCTGATACCTCCTCCAGGATCTCCTTATCAGAATAACCTGTTTCGGTTCTAAGAACTTTAAGTGCGGCGTACTTGGTTAGGTCATTGTTAGGCGCATTGGTAGTGTAGAATCGGTATATCGAATTTTCACTAACAACCAAGGCCAGACACAACTTTGCTTTCAGCCCGGGTGTGTCAGTAATTGCTTTAATCGCTACTCCTGAAAGAATGAACATTGTTTTATATTTGATTATGGAACTGTTTTTAAATCTGAAACAAATATAGTATAGCAAAATGCAATACTCCAAATAATTATGTAGTAAAATGCAATATTTCGATAATAATTAAACAACATGGCTTTTTATTAGATGGAATACAAAAAGGAAATCGAAACATTACTGATCACTTTAAAAAGTAAAGGATATTCACGAGCATACATTGAGAAAAAGCTCGATTATTCAGAAAATTATATTGATCAAATTCTTTCCAAGGGAGGAAACAAAAAGGTAGCCGGAGCTTTAAAACGGCTAAATGAATCATTATTGCAAAATGCAACTTCTCGGAAGCAGGAGGCTAAAAGTATAACGCTTAACGAAGATGAAGCTGAGTATGATAAAAAAAACCAGCCCCTGGCAATGCAGGCGCTGGCCGATTTGGCTGTAAGCAACCGTGAGATGGCTGAGGCTCATAATAAATTGGCGACATCCCAGGTGGACTTAGTTAGCATGCTGAAACAAAAAACTACTGTAAGTGATTCTCCAAAAATTGATGTAAACCTGGAGAAACGGTTTTCCGACATACTAATGATACTGGCTCAGGTGGGTACGGGTAAGCGATGGGCAACGATAGCGGAAGCGAACGAAGAGTTAAACAAACTGTTGATCGATCATCCATAGGTAATTGAATAAGACGGCACGTTAAATTTTCCTTGCAAAGCCGGCAGGCCTTGCGGTGTTCTGATAGAAACATGATGGCTTCGGTTTATAATGGTTATAAAATGGGGCCATTCAGCAGGATGGGGATATCACTAAAGTAACAACGGAAACTACGGTGTGCAATAGTAAATACACCAAGTAAAAAGCCTCTCAGTGAATACACTTATTGTGTTACTTATAATAACAATGTAGTTTGTAAATTAAATCGTAAAGATGAGGGTATTGATTACAGTACTTATATGGGTAGCAGTGATTGTGTCGTGTAAAGCTAAAACGGAAAGCCTCGAGGAAAAGGGTAGAGCCGTTGTTAAAGAATATCTAAAAACAAGATTGCACGATCCCGGTTCTTATGACGAGGTAAGTCTACATGTATTTCCTACCATGCTCAAAACTCCACCAGATACTTCTGTGGCTGGCAATATGTATCAGGAAAGAAATGGATTTATGATTAGCCTTAAGTATCGTGCGAAAAATGACATTGGTGCCACGGTCCTTAATAGCCTGGAGTTAGAGATGGATTCCACCTATACATTGACTGATCTTTATAAATAATAATCAATGAATATCACTACGCCTATCTACCTGGTTGCATACTTTTTGATCGCTATTATTGTATCGGTCGAAGCATACTATCGGGGTCACAATTTCTTTTGGGTACTTCTGCTTACGCTGTTCATAACACCGCTTCTTGGAGCTATAATGTTTTCCCACTATAAGCCCGATGAATTTGAATAGGTATATAGCGACACCCACATCGCCCTATATGGCCCACCCTGGAGCGCCATGGTTCATATTCACGCAAAAAACAAAGTGTCCGGCCAAAAATTCGTTAGGCATCGCCTAAATCGCAACCGCAAAATGGATTAAAATTATTTTTTCCCTGACAGGAAAGCCCGCCAATTCAGCGTCCCGGCCAAAATAGCCTGGATTGCTACTTTCTTGCACCAATGATGATATCCATGCCCGGATAGTCGGTTAGCGGGACAATTTCCAGGACAAGAGCGCCCCAAAGGATCTGGTCAAACACATCTGAATAGTGGGTGGCTTTCTCGGGAGGAGTGCCCGAGTTTTCTTTTTCCGATGACTTGTCCTTCCTCGTTTTTCCTTTGGCATCGATGACTGCAGGAGCCAACTTCAGGGAGTCTACCAGGCTTTCATTTCTTAGTTTATTTATCCTGATGGCTTTGTCGGAGGTAACAGCCAGTAACTTTTTTATCGCCTCATATTTTATATCATGGTCAGGCGTATCGCCCATGTAGATATCGGTTACAGACCAATTGTTTTTTGTCAGGCAATCAATAACAATTTCCTTAAAGCTTTTACCATGCAGGCTCCGGCCAATGGCAGTTTGATCAAAGGTATAATACACCACTTTCGTACCATGCGTTTCAAATGCCTTACAAAATTTATCAACAACCGCCTCTATGCCTTCCGGTTCCAGTACATGGAATGACTGAATAAAATTTAAAGTGGTGTAAGCTGAATCATTCAACTGCTTATACTGCGTTGCACACAATGGCACGATTGAAAATTGATAGTCCAATGCAATGATCAACGGAAGGTTTGGATCGTAGTCGAATGGATCCTCGTAAAAAATTTGATCAACCAGGTCCGGGTAAAATGGTTTGATTGCTTTGTCCGGATCTTTGTTTTCAATGGCGACATCATACTCGTAAGTTGTCAGGTCTCTTTTCTGATCACGGTAATACTTACCGCCTAACACATCAATGTTCTCATACGGTAATGCATCGCAGTAATACACCAGGTCCTTCCGCATTTCGTTGAGCACCGTTTCGTATTCCTTTATCGTTCTCTTCCTGTCGTAGTACACATTAATATTATTATCCCGCCTGGCAGCATCCATTTCTTTTTCCAGGCGATAGACTTCTAACTGCATCGTGTATACAATATCAACATGCGACTGGTTGCATTCCTTTTTCTTATCGAGCACCCAATAAATATTTGCACCCTTGCTGGGATATTTATCAGTAAAGAACCATTGGCTTTGAAACTCTGCCAGGTGACCGAAATATTTCCTTCCACCACGAATAGCCGGTTTCACTTCGCTCTTGAATTTTTTTTCATTCCAGTATTTTACCTCATCACCAATTACCGCCTGCAGGTTAAACCCATTCGCGGACCCTTCTACCGCAAGACTGATCTGTGCTAATATAAATCCAGAAGCGAATGATACGACACGATCCCATTTCTTAGGAATATATAAAGGCTTTGTCCAATGGTCCGGAGGTTTTTTATTAATTACATAATCCACATCCGGTAACAAACCCAGCTCTTCATTCCAGTACGCTTCTAATCCAGGCAACAAACTTTTTTCTATCCGTTCATACGTATCATTAACAAGGCCGATTTGCGACCTGGGCATGATCTCACTTAGATGTAATACCCGTGGCCCGATGCCGCCGGATGTTTTACCCGTGGCCCGTGGCCCGGCGAAGTAAGTGACGTTCGCATTGATGATATGGATCAGCGCCTGCGATCGGTTCAGATTGGATTCTTTCGCATCAACCAGGTTGCGTTCCTCAACCATTATCTTCCCGTGGTTTTAAGTGAATTATTTTTTTCGCTTGCTCAATAGCTTCCGCTGCAGTCATTGGCGCTGCAGGTAAAATGTTTTGCTGAATATTCAGTACAATATTCTTTGGAGATCGCGGCGGTACCAGTGTTGGATACATCTCATAATATTTTGCCAGCACTTTTTCCATCATGATTGCCTGGTGATAGTATTCTTTGTTGCTTTCTATACGGGCGATTTTTGCAAACAAGTCCTCTTCATAAGGCAATCCTTCCTCATCTACTGTCGGAGCTTCCAATTTTACGCCCTCATATATCTGGGCGATCTTGTTTTCCAGGTACTCAATCCGCAATCCGATCCTGTATTTTTTATTTAAGGGAGTGCTGCTGGCAAAAACATTTTCCGCATTGACAATATCCTGGTATGAAGTGTTCCGGCTAACTTCAAACTTTATCATAATGAGCCGCGATATTTCTTCTCTCTTCAATTCATTCCGCCGGATCAGTTCATCCGCATACTCCCATCGCTTCAACAATGTTTTTTGCAGTTCGGTCAGATCCACGGTACCGGGATCACTGACCAGGTAATGCTCTATTACCTCCCGGTTGCTATCGCCGGTCAGTTTATTATCAATAAAATTATTCGCCATCCTTTATGCTTTTTAATATCCTGTCCAGTTGCGCCTGGTACTCTTTTACTTTCAAAGCATATTTTGTATTGTCAGGGTTTTCGTTGAATAGCTTTCGATTCCGCCGTATATTTTTTTTCAACGTCTCAATAGATACACCCAACTGTACCGGATCATCTGGTATTGGTTCCATGTTCGGCTTTACTTCAGGCAGACCTCCGGTGTCCAGGTAGTGGTCACGCCGGGTCCAGATCTTCATGCATTGTTTCTCCAGGCTAAGTATCTCAACGGCAATTGGCTTCCGTGTAGCTATTACATCCGGATGGTTTCCCTGGTATTTATCCAGCTCATGCCGCAAATAATTCATCCGCTGATACAGAGGGTGCCATTCGTTTCGTAATGCGGTGAGAACAGCATCCGTACTTTCTGGCATTGTATCCAACTCAGTATTAACAAGGGGAGTGTGCAGTATCGAATTTGGTTTTTGCAGTAATGCAGTCAGCTCCTCCTCGAGTTTTTTTTGTTTGATCGCATCCGGGCTGCCTTCAAAATATTTTTTCAACCGCGCATCGTTACAAAATTGGTTGTACAATACCACTCCGATGTAAAAGTTTCGGCTACCTGCTATCCATTTTTTTATTAATTCCATAACCAAATATTAATTAACTAACCAATCCTCCTCAGCTCCGTCTCTACTGTTTTATTATACGGGATCACTTCGGTAAATTTTTGAACTATATGCGGGATGTTGCGTAGCAGTATCACATCGCTCCAGGAGAAATTCAGCAGCTCCTGCCTGGGCAGGTTCAATATGCCGGTGATCACGTCGCTTTGCTCCAGGTATTTTAATGTATCCTTCCACCAATAGTTTAAAATGCCTTTATCCACTCCTTCAAACTCCTGCCTGTAAACATTACTCCATACCAGGTCCGCCTCATCCTGGGTGATAGTAAAGCAGCTGCTGGTCAGGTAAGGATATTTTATCAATCCCATCGTTCCGCCGGCGTTTGCTTCCCATACCAGTCCGCGATGAAATAGCAATCTCAATCCCCAGGAAACAAAATCTCCTTCCTTCCCATCCCAATTACCCTCCTGCTCACAGAGCGGGAATAGTCCATAGTAAGGAACACCGATGTTACGATACTCTCGTTTATACATTGGCATCGTACTGGCCACGGTAGCTATATCCTCATTGTTGCCCGTTGGCTCATAATCGTAGATGTTATCTGCATATATCGCCCACTCATACACCTGGTCGTCCTCATTGTACCGGTTTTGAAAGTATTGGTTTTGCTTCCAGCAATAAACAACCAGGTTAAAGTTAGCTTCCACCGGCGCTGGCAGATCCTCAAAATCAAGAACAGGATCTCCCATAGTTATCTTTATCAAATCAGGTTTCGATGATAACGCATCACTACTGTCAATCTCATTTCGGAATGCGAATATTTTTACATCTTCCGAAAAGTCGCTGTCCCATTTCGGGTTCATGTATTTTGTCCAGTCTTTCCGGGCTCCATTGGCTAAATTTTTCAATGGCCGCATCTTGCAAACTCTCTTGCTGCTATCGAAATCAAATCCCCAATTATACCTGTTTCGCAATGCCAGCAGCAACTCTGTGATCAGCATATCCGGCGGCACGTGGTTTTGCAAATTAATATTGATATTGTTCAGTGGGGCGTAGTCGAAAAATGGATCTGCTATTACCTGTATTATCTTCTGCCAGGTTACGGAATAAAATGAAGGAATAAATAATGTTTGCCACTGATCATCGTTCATTTCGCTGTAATCGAAATCCCAACCATGTTCTGTAAACACTTGCTGCAATAAATATTTCAAGCTTACCTGCGGAGCCAGTGTATTATAATTATTATCAAAATCAAGATTGCCATCCGTTCCTAATTTATTCATCCAATCGGGAGTGCCCGGTTCATTGCTGCCCGCCCATTTCTCATTGGCGATAGGAGCGAATGAATAGTCCATCGTGCCGGCAAGTGTCTTATGAATATGCTGCCAAAATCCTAAGTTGGTGCTGGCTGGGTTATTGTTTGTCCAGGCAAAAGTTCGTACGCCTCCCAATACAAGTTCTTTCAATTTCTTTTTCTTTACCGGCTGAAAAAAACTGCTTACACCTGTTACAAATTTTCCATTGATAGTGCTTTTAGTTATATCATTTACATTCAGCTTCGCCGCTTCTATTATAAGGTCTCCCGTATAGCTAAAATTATTATTATCAAACAACCTTACAGCTATTGTTTTCTTTACTCTCCTGGTATAAAAATGATTGGGCAGACCCAATAGCCTGGCATTGCGTGGCGTGTATGAAAAAGTAAATGGCAGAGTATATTCGCCGGCCAGTGAGTCCAGGCTAAGGAATGGGGATATTCTTTCCAGTTGAGCGGTTGTCCCCGGTGACAGATCCAGCCTTTCGCCATTTATATCTAATCCAAGCATTCATCTAAGTATTAAAGTTATCACCTGAAACAAAATTGCTAAACCCGCCTCCGGTACAGTTGCTCCTTACTTTCCATTCTATCGTTTTATCTTTCAGAGCCACCTCATTTAATGTCGTACCTGTTACATCCTTTATAATCCAGGTGGCGCTATCTGTATATTTCAATTGTAGCTGATAGCTGGTAGTCCCTGGAGCAGCTGTCCAGCTGAACGCTACATTTTTTAAACCAACAACCGTGAATATAGGATTTGATGTCACCACTACTCCCAAACCCGTAGGAGCATTGCAGGTGCCAATCATATTAGATGGAATAAAATTATTGCCGTATACATATCCGCTATAGTTGTCAGCGTTGTCACATTTACTTTTTATCCGGCATTCATATTGTACGTCCCTGAATAGCGGGCAGGTAAATTCAAGAGCATCCACTAATACATTACCCCAAACCGTATCCCCGATTGGCCTGAATTCGAGAACATAGCCAACCACGCCCGGTACTGCTGGCCAGGAGAATTTTACAGTAGCAATTACATCGGTAAGGTTTATCAACGCTACGGTCAATGACGCCGGCGCTGTACAGGCAAATGCTGTCAGATCCACAACAAATCCGTCACCATTGCTATATCCGCTGTAATCATCTGTTCCGCATTTAGTTCTCACTCTCCAGCTATAATCAGCTTCCGTATCAAAATCTATATCCACCTCCGGATCTGTTGTTGGTACCGTTACCCAATCAGTTTCCCCAGCTGGTAAGTATTGCAATTCATATCCTTCAGCCCCTAATACCTGATCCCAGCTAAAATGCCTGGTCACTACTCCGCCAACCTCGGCCACAAATTCAGATAGTAAATTGCCTGGTGCTGTACAGGTTCCATATACAGCGCCGGGAGCTTCGTCGTTAATTCCTGCACCAAAGTCTTTATCCGGAGGAGTGTATTGGGTATTATCAAAAGTATAGCGCCATTGCAGGGGAAAACTCCACTTGGTATCGTCACTGGCTCCCATGGGTTGCGTCTTCTGCAGGTTCACTACTCTTAGCCACCTGTTGAACACTACACGATAAACGTTATCGCTTAACAGCAGATCCTTACAACTATCCTGGAAAGCCTTTGTATTCATCCAACCGGCATCGCCTTTATAAGTTTCATTTCTGCTTATATTGATAACAGCGTTTTCAGTCGGCAATACCTCACCAAAATCTCCACCAGTCGCTTGCTGTATCTCCGTTTTTTCCAGGTTCATATCCTCCTCAAAATCGCCCCTTATTCTTAGCGTATCAATACCGCTGATGCTATTATGATAAATGAAAGAGAATACATCGTAATATTTTCTGTAATCAGCATAAAGCCTGTAAGGCGATGCAAATACAGTTGATCCGCCATCGTCTTCCACACTTACATCATAATACCATATTTGTTTTAATGGCTGCAATCCGTATAGACCTAACTGATCCAGGCCTGCCGGCAAATGAAAAAGTAATGACTCGCCCAGATCCGGCAGATCCTTCGTTGCTGTATCCTGGCTGCCGTCTGTATATACCACTCTTGCTTTCAATACAAGTGGAGGATATACATTATCTGAGTGAAAGTAAGTCAGGTATCTTCTTTCCTCCGGGCCAATAAAATGTTTATCAGGCTGCCACGTGAGGAACGGTTTTTTCGCTGGCAGATAATTCACAAAGAAATTATTTCTGTCAAATTTTTCTTTCGCTACTCCACCCTTTATTACTATCCGCAAATCATCTGATTCGCTGGCCCATGGAGGAGTCGGATTACTCTTGGTTATTTGCCGGTACCGTATATAAAATTTCTTTATCTGCTTGGTTAAAGCTTTGATATTATTATCGCCGGTGGAAGGCAGCTCCCATTCCAACCAGGAGTTTAAAAAATCTTCGCAATAGAAATATGTTTTACCATCCGGGTTAGGGTATAGCGTTTGCCTGGTTACCAGTTCACCCGGAGCTGCGATATCATAGTCAGCATTTATCGCCAACACGTACAGCTCTACATCCAATGCACAGCCGGTTGCCTCCGGGTTGCTGATCTCTACCAGGTAGCGGATCGGGTTTTTGGAGAAAGAAAATTTATGCGGCCTTTCGGTCAATTGATAGCTCATAGGTTAATAGTTCCATTTTGAAGGGTCATATTGCAATAAAGAAATACCCATCTGCTCATCTACAAAAGTTAGCAGCCATCCGTACAGCGTAGCATTTAGCGGCCCGTACATATCGAAGTTGAAAAGAGAAAGATCCAGGTTTTGAAAATTGGAACACTGTCCTTTACTTTCAAAGTCGTATAGCATAGCGGCGATAAATTGCTCCATTACTTCAAAGGCCCGGTCGTATGCATTCTCCCGGTCATCCATGCTGTTTGGGTTGGGTACTTTATCCAGGAAGAGCAAGCCATTCGTTAATCTTCTCTTTTTAAGTTCATTCGGCCTTTCGCTATAGCGGCCATTATATCCTATATGCGCCACGCAGGGAAAATGTGCGAAGTTGACACACGCAGCGGCCAGCTCTTCGTCATCATTAATACGATGGAAACTTTTTCTTACTACGCCGCCGACATCGATGCCGTGTGCCACAATTATATTGGCACTTGACAGATATTTGAAATAATCACTTCTTGTTTTGAAAAAACTCATGACGGTTTCTTTGGTAGTTTGCTTTCAATATATCTTTCCTCCTCTCTCATCAACCCTATCTCCAGCATGGCTGTGTGTACATACATATTTTCAATATGATTGACATCACCCAGCTTGTCACCGGCCAGGCTTCGCATCATTCCATACAGACCTGTTTCAAACTGGCTGATAAAATCCTTGTCTTCATTTTTAAAAACCAGCGGGTTGTTTTTGATCAGCTCCTCCCTGCAGGCGTCATACCAGAGGAAGATGGCTTGCTTTACTTTTACCGGCCATTGCTGCATTTTCTTGACGTAATACGCCATTTCATTTGCATTGAATGCAATCCGGAGATCACCATCGGGGTTCAGCTTTTTATTATATTTCTTTTTCCCCTTGCGGTATAATACTGCAGCCAGGTCATTCAGCGCCTCATTATTCCCGTTAAGGATCGCCTTATAATGCAGCTCGCTGAAATGAAACTCCGCCATTTTTAAATTATCAAAATCGCTATCCGGGCCATGGTATTTTTTGTATTGCGTTATCAGTTGTTTGGTAATTTTCAAAGGCGCCTGCTTATCAAACACCCAATCAACAAACGGGAGACACCTGTTGATCACTTCGGCGGGTAATAATTTCCACCGATATACGCCAAGGCCTGATAGTACCCATAAGGCCTGTACTTTAAAAGTTACCTCATCGCCATCGCTATAAAGGATAGGAGCCAGGCCAATGAATTGCGTAGTCGTTAATTCATGTGCATACTCCGGCAGCGTCATTATACTTTTATTTTTAAAAAAGATAGTGGTCATAATCCAAATATTTTCCTGCACTTGTTCCTGTCGCTCACTGTTGTTGTTGGCGCCGAATAATAGTCGCTTGAAAAATATCCTTCCATCACATCCGCTTTTGCTTCTTTGTCCAGGTATTCTTTCAGCTGCAGTAAATAGGCATCACCGGTACGGGTGCAGCTTTTATAAAGCAAATCCATTTGTGGGTCCCGTTGTTCAGCGTCCCCGGCATTTGCGCTATCGCTATTTCCCGCGGAGAGCATTACAGAAAAACCATTTTCGGTAAGTTCAACTGAACGTTTCTCTATGGCAGTAGCAATGGTAAAATGTGCGGTTGCTTTTTTTATCAGTTCGATCGCTACTTTTTCTTTTGCTGATGGGGTTGCATTGTTTTTAAGTGATAAAAAGAACTCTTCCCCGATAGTAGTGTTAATATAAAAATCCTGCACTTCCATTACTTGCGGCTTCAGCGACCAGAATACACGATGCGGGTGACGGATGAAGAAATATTTTTGGAAATCAATACCCGTTTTAAATATCAGCCTGTTGATATCTTTATATTCATCGCTGTCTGTCCACAAAGCATAACTCAATTCAAAAAGATATTTCAGCAAAGCTTCAATTGCATAGGCGCCTTTATCCTCCAGGTGATTCTTTACTTCATTGTATTCCCAACGGTGTGCCGCTTGCGAATGTTCGGTGCTGATACTGCGCAAGCCGGCATCCGTTAGTTGTGTCTGTATCGTGGCCAGCTCCATCATATAGCCAAGAGGAGCTATGACGGCCCTGCACAATTTTAAGAGATCAGCGTAACCAGCTTCGGTGATATTGGCAACCAAATCATCATACAGATCCTGACCTGTTATCGGGATCAGGTACCTTGCTGCAGCCAGGTCAAAATCCGGAAGGCTGCTAACGTCATTAATAAAATTGATCCGTACAAATTGCCTGGCTGTTTCCTTATCGTTTATTAATACACTCATAGTTGATAACTCTTAATTCTTAACTCTAAACTCTAAACTATCTCTGGTTTAGTACTCTTTCCTGTATCCAGCGTTGTCAGCAATCCCGACGGATACCTGAACACTAATCTTTTTTCCGCTGTTTCCAACCTCTTTGCCCAACCGTTATAATGCTTCACGATGTTAAGCGGCCTTGCATTCATGCGGCGTTCACTTTCCAGCATCATTATTTGCACCATGTAAGCTTCCCTTATATTGCTGCCACCCGGGTTTTTGCTATAGCTTCCTTCGGGAGTGCCGGCGCCAAACAGTGCGGGGTTTATCATCAATGCAAAAAGTATTTCACTCGTAGCCGCAGATCCATCGGGTAATAGTTTTCCGTCCTTTACTTTATCATCCAGCACGTCAATCTTAATATCCGCTGTTTCTGTTTTTGTTACCGGATCTATATAGCTGTTAGCGAATATGCTCTTGTATTGATTTTCATTTCCGGCCAGGTACTTATCTATTTCATCCAGTTTGTTATCAATGATATCCTGCCTTTGCGTTGATGTCATGCTGGCCCATGTCTTATGTATCCTTGTCCAGTAATTCTGGCTGATGGTGACGACATACTTTATCGTCATCTGGTTATTGAACATCGCCATTTTCATGGCTGGGATGGCTTTGGCGATGTCTACCCATGCTTTGGTACTATACCAAAGTGGTGGAGGGTAGTATTGTTTACCATTTCTTAGTTGCCGGTTGATGATGGCGAATTCGTAGGCGCCCGTGCGGCCCAGCAGATCCTGCAGTTCCCCGCCCTCTGCCAATACAGGAACTCTTTTTATATATTCTGAAGGATAAGTGTAATTACATTGCCAATCCGCATTCAGGTATAATCCTTCAATCTCCCCGCTGATTTTACTTTTTCTTTCTAACCTGGCCGTTACTACATCGGTTCTTTTGATACGGTTTATTTTCGTTCTGTCACGGCTAAGCATCATTTGCGTGGGACTCCATCCATAGCTGAATAAATCATAGCTGCTAAGAAAACTGAAGTTGAAACTATCATTCATTTCAAACCAGTCCTGTATCTCCGGATCTTTTACATACTCCAGCTCTTCCTTGCCATCATTATCAACATTCACCAGTAGAAAAGGCGCTGGTCCTTTGCCTGTAGCTATCCGGGCCTTACCATCCAGCCCGGCGCTTAACACGCCACATTCCTCTATATCTTTTGCCATCTTAATGGGCAGATCATTAGTCGTTCCCCAATCAGCCCAGGGACGGGCCAAACCAAAATCTTTTACTTCCGGAACAGTAATTTTTTTACCGTCGGCCTGGCCTCCCGTGGGCACTACATAAGCCGTTTTTGTTCGGTTGCTATAACCTATTCCATCTTTAAATATTACACTCATAGTACGGTCTTGTGATTAAATTTTCGGATAAGGCGGATATGAATCTTTCTAATATCACTATTGTTCAACAATTGAATGTTGCGGGTACTGTTGGCAAAATGTTGCGGATCTTTTTTTAAAAGGTTGCTTGATGGCTGCATACGCTGTTGTTGCTTGCGTTCCGCCGGGCTCAGCCATCCATGTTTCCTGGCTCTTGCTACAGATATTAATTCACCGCCGGTGCCTTTCTGATCATCGCTGGTAATAAACGAAATCTGGAATACCTGTCCGGCATCCATAGCGGCTAATACATCCTTTAAAGTGATTGTGTCCACCCTACGAAAGTAGAAGGACTAAGAGGGGAGTGGAAGGACAGGGGAGGCCGTCACTTATTTAAAAATAGCATCATCAAGTATACTATTCATTTTATCATTGGCATCAGTAATATCCTTAAAAACGATATAACTCCGGAGGGGCTGATCTAATTTTTTATCCAGGCGATTCATCAATGCTTCCTGTTCGGGTGATATAGCTGGCATTATTACCGGTTGCTGTTGTATAGAACTGTTTGTAGTATTGATCGTTTCCGCCAATACACCTCCGCTTTCAAAATATTTCATTCTCCTGGACGACGCTACAATGCCTGAATAGTCAATACCAACGTATGGCCTTTGCCTGAATGCGGGCTGTATATTCTCTCCATTGCGGTACAAACTGGCATGTAGCAAAGCTCCTACCAGGTCGGGATTGTTTCTTACAGTTTTCTTACTAAGAATTACCTCATTGCCTTCGGCCTCCGCTACTTTTTTACCTGTTCGGCTATCAACCATATCGATGCCGCCCTGCTTATGAGATGGGCCTTTTAAAAAACCTCCCCTGGCAAACTCCGGCACTTCCTGTGCTTTGATAGTATCTATTTCTTTTTTTGTTTTAAATGCCGCTACACCGGCCAGTATCAAACCAAGAGGAAATGGAGGGGTGGATAATGCTGATAGCACAGATTGCGCCCCTCTTATAATAGCTGCAGTGATATCCGCTTTTTGTTGCCGTTCAAATTGTTTTTTCTTTTGATCAGCCGCCAACTTATCATAGTCATCATCCAATTTTTTTACCCGGCGATTGTATTCCTGCTGGCTGATCAGTTTATTATTTAATAATTTCTGATCGCTTGCCTTCTTTTTATCATTGGTACGCTGCAGCCTGGCCAGCTCCTCATCTTCCTTCCTTTTTTCTTCCTCCGGGTTGCTGCCAAATAAAGAGGATATGGTTTGAAAAATTGACAGAGTTTGCTGTAGCAGGTTGGTCCAGAATTGCAATTCTGCATCCATTTTTTTTTGCCGGTATTGCTCTTCTATCAGCGCCTTCTCCTGTTCAGTGAGGTTAGTATTATCCAGGGCTTGCCGTTTCTGTTCATCCAGCAGATCCTTTTCCGCTTTCAGTTTTTTAAGCCCGTTTGATTTTAATACATCCAGCTCAGCTGAGGCCAATCGGCCCCTGTCTTTTTTATCATTAGCACCCGCTGCATTTCCCCTCGTATCATCTGCCAGGCGTTTCTGATTTTCCCGTAATGCCTGAATACTTTTTTTAAACTGCTCATCCTGCTGTTTAATAATTTCCGCATTCATTTTTTCATATTGCTCTTTGGCTATGTTGCCATACTTCAATATGATTTGCGCCCGGCCAATCTGGTAAGCCACCTCCAATTTTGTCATTACCTGCAACCGGAGATCATCATCCTTTACAATTTGAGCAGCTTGTTTACGTAGCTCTGCGAATTTATTATTTAGCTCTGCGGTATCCCTGTCAATGGCGGATAGCGTGGATATATTGGCTTCGGTATATATCTTGTTTACTTTTTCAAGAAATTCCTGCAGCTTTTTTAGTTCTTGTTCTCTTTTGCGGGCAGCCTCATCAGCTGCCTTTTTTAATGCGGCATTATCAGGGGCATCACTGCTCACTCCTATTTTTTTTATATCAGTTAATGTGGCCAGCAGATCCTCGTTAAGTTTTATTTCCTCCTTCCTGGATGCAATGAAATCATTAAGTGGAGCCTGCACTTTCTTGCCCGTACCTGCAAATTTTGATTCTTCAATGTCAGCTTCTGCTTTAGCAATTCTTTTATTCAGGTCATCAATGCGGTTTTTTGTCGCATTTATTTTCTGTTCGTCCGTAAAATTTTTGGTAGCCGCCTGGTCTTCATCAAAGGACTTTTTTGCATTTTCCTTAAAAGCCTCAGCATCCAATGATTTTTTTGAATCGCCATTTAATGTAAAAAGATCCTTTACATCTTTTGCAAGCTGTCTTACACCTTTTATCGCGCCGGCTACAAATCCCAGGAATGTATTGAATGCAGGAATGAGTTCATTTCCTAAGTCCTCTTTTAAATTTTTGAAATCCTGTTTTGCTGCAGCTATTCCACCCGATGTTGTATTGAGAAAGGCTTCGCCGGCGCCCTCAACCTTTTTACTAAGGTCGCCCATTACAAGTGCTAATCTCTCGGTGTCTGTAGTTGCATTTTTTGTATCCAGGCCAAACCCCTTTAATCCTTTGCCGGTTTCAATAAACTTTGTGATGGAAGTAGCTGCTTCATCCAGGGATATTCTCTGCTTTGCCGCAAAATTTATAATGACAGGCAATAGATCATCCATTTGCCTTTCTGTCAACTTACCAAAATCAATCAGGTGTTCGAACACACCGGTTACATCATCATTGTCAATAAATTTAAACCGGTCAGCCATTTCATTGGCTTTCCTGATCATCCTGTCAAATACGTCCGTCCTGCCTAAATTATCCAACGTATTGTGCAGCCGGGCGGTTGACTCTTCGGCGTCAAGCGCTTCGCTGAATGCATCAGTAAAAAAATCTTTCACTGCAGCTCCGGCTTTCAATACCAGGTTCGCCGCAAGGTTACCGAAAAATGATGCAAGAAATCCCGTTGATTTAGCAGTTGCATTTTGTGCATTGGTCACACTGTTCAACCGGTCTTTCATTGTATCCA
The DNA here is from genome assembly GCA_040007815.1 of Chitinophagaceae bacterium. Taxonomy (GTDB): domain Bacteria; phylum Bacteroidota; class Bacteroidia; order Chitinophagales; family Chitinophagaceae; genus Terrimonas_B. The sequence continues at coordinate 65,369 of JBDTUH010000016.1, read as the reverse complement.
ATACCCTGGACGCATTGCCCAGCTCTTTTAATTTAACCTCAGCCTCAGCAGTGCCCTGGGAAAGATTTTTGTATTCATTGGCCAGCTTATTGACAAGCGCCTGCTGCTGCCTGAGTGATGGCCCCGTGCCGTTATCTAATTGCTTTTTCCATTTCTCCTGCTCATCCGTTACTTTCTTTAATGCTTTTTCGGTAGTGGCCAGTGTCGAATTAGTTTTTTTCAGTTCTTTATCCAGCGCCGATGGTTTGCCGCCGGCGGCCAGTGATTTTTCAATGGCCTTACCCAGGAGTTCCGCTTTCTTCTTTGCCTCATCAATGGTTTTATTATAGCCATCGGCCTTTTTTGTCAACCGGTCATACGCTTCCCTGGCCGGTTGATCATCAATATAAATGTTAACACTCTTCGCCTTTAGTTCGTTGGCCATTATCGTATCGTTAATGCGTTTACAATGAGGGTACCGTGATTATCCGCGACTATATCTGCCAGCTTATCCAGGTTATTTTCTATTGGAGGATTTAGGAATTGTTTGGCCACACGTTTACCAGATCCTGCCTCCGATATCTTAGTACCGCGGCCAACGCCTTTGTGCAGGAATATAGCATAGCGGGGTATTTTAAAACTTATACGGTTAGTAATACCGTCCTTCCGGGTTACTACTGTACGCAATGCCCTCCTTAGCGGTATAGGGCTTTTGCTTTGGCTGCTCGCCTGCACGCCCAACGCATCCAGCTCGTTAATGGCTTTATCCTTTGTATCCTTAGCCCAGGCCTTTACATCAGCATTTAATTTATCCAGGTCTTCGGGTCGAAACATAGGGTTGCGTTTGTAGTAAAATTAACCGGACAGAAAGGGGAGTGGAAGGACAGTAATCAAAAAAAATTCCCCCTGTAGACACAGCGGGAACTCATTAAATTCATACAACTAAAAAAATACTTTATGTAGTCTCGCCCGGTTTAGGCTTATCAGTCTTTTTTGTAAGAGTCTTTTCTGTAAGATATCCTGTTTTGCTTTTTATCAGGTTTTCAGCGCCGGTAATATTCACTTTACTAATCTTACCACTGTATCCGTTTGTATGTATAATAAGATCATTCTCCAGGTTACAGTCAAATCTGTCAGCAACTTCGGGCCTGGTTAAATTAACTTTTGGCATAAACACTATTTTGTAGATTAAAAAATATCGTCATTGAGACACGAAGCCGGACGCAAATTATACATCCAACGTTGGATCGTAATCAGTAAGCGTTCCGTTATAGAAGTATTTGTTGAATGCTTCCATGGTAAATTCATATTGCTTACGTCCATCGCCCAGGTTACCGCTTTTAAATGATCCCGCATCTACTACGCATGGCGTACACTTGCTGCCAAACTGCAACTTTTGCGTGCCTTCGCATTCGCCATTCGTTACATGCAGTAAGAAAGTAGTGTTTAAAATATTGCTGACTATCTCCAGTAGTTCAGGTCCGTCGCCTACCATGATGATTTTAGGCGTCCAGCGAAAACGCTTTGCATGTGTTTCGCCTACTACTTCGCCGTCACCTTCTACTGATTTGGGAGCGCAGTAAATGGCAAGAGATCCTTTGTTGGTTTTGTACACAATGCTGTCATCGATGGTGAACTTATTGCCGATAGCCGCAGTGCCTACTGTCTCTGCAAATGTGTCGATAAAATCGGTTGGCGTTAACCAGGCATTATTGGCGTAGCCAGGCAATGCATTCAGGATATCAACCTCGCGATAATTTTTATACTTGTTTGCCATTTGTAAGAATTAAAAAAGTTTATACAGGGTTTTCGGAAAATATTATTAAACCGATACAATAGATCCAACCTTAGCCGCTACCAGTTCATTTAAAAGATCCTGGTTATTGATAGCGTCAGCAGCAACAATGCGCTGCTTTTGATATACAAAAACCGGGCTGATGAACTTATATGATTTGCCATCTACGGTAAATGACGATGTTGGTATTGGCGGAGTTTTCTTTTCAGCAATTTCCTGCGCAGCATCGGCAATTGTTTTTTTAGCGTCAAGTTGCTTAGTCAAATTTTCAATGGTGATGCTTAGCTCTTCGTTTACTTTGGAAACGATGGCAAGTTCGTCCGATAACTCAATACTTTTTTTCTCATAAGATCGGCGTTCTTCTGCCTGTATCTGGATGTCGTTTTCGGAAGTTGCCAATTTTGATTTTAATACAGTGATCTCCTGGGCAGTTTCCTCACATTTCTTTTCAGCCAACCCGGCAAGTTCTAAATTATCAGCAGCCGCTTTCTGAGAAGCTTCCAATTCAGCAATAAATTGCTCTGGGGTGTATGTTGAATAATCAACTGTTGTTTTTTTAGGAGGCATAATTTATTTTTTGAAAGAAAGGGCCGGTGACAGATTCATCAGGATATCATCGGCCCTTTATATTTTTAATAATGGTTTTTATTAAGCCAGGTCCTGGTCGTTACAGAAAACAAACTCAGGCACTTCAAAATTCAATGCTTCCCACCAGTCAGTATAGGCACTCACCACACGTGGAGCAAATTGCTGCACCTTCATGGTGTCTTTTAAGCCAATCTTTTTAACCGGGCGAATCCTGTTTTCAGCAAAAGATGTCCAGATAAGTTGGCTACCCAAATGAGAATCCAGGCCAACAACTGAAACGGATGGATAATCTTCCACGGTTTGCAATCCAGATCCCTCCATATAATTTATATTCAGCTTGTACTTATCCCGCTTGCCTCTCTTATACCTGGTAGCTGAATCGGTATCCATGAATACTTCTTTGATGAAAGGGCGGATCTCACTTGGGATAGATTCCACAAAAGTTTCAATGTAAGTGCAGAAGTCAGCATCAGCACCAGGGAAAGCGCCTAATGCGAACGGTCCATTGCCCAGGTTCAAACGACCTGCTGTATTATATCCACGAATTACTTTGCGGATACCATTCATAGCAGTACTTACAGCGCCTGCAGTACCAGGCACAGGAGGAGCCAGGTAAACACCGGCGAAATATTCATTCAATTCCAGATCCCTTTCCTTAGCAGGAGGAATGAGGTTGCTTAGCCACCAAATTACAAAGGGCCATTGGGCACGGTCCGCTTCAGGCAATGCAGCCAGAAAGCCCAGGTAAGTTGCTTCCAAATCATCAGGAGTTTCCTGTAAATCGATCTTCAATTTGAAAAGATCAAAATGGTTGGGAGTAAACTTTGTAGTGCTTATTGGGCTGAATGTCTTTTGAAAGGGCTGAACGATCCTGTTGAGAGAAGCCAGCGTACCTCTCCAGATGGTATCCTCCGTAGGACGCAGTTGAAAATACGAAGCCGTTCTTCCGGGCTTGTAGATCATTGTCCTTAGGTTCTTTTGATTGTCAGAACCTGGTTTATAGTATGCACCAAAGTCGGTGATTACGTCTGCTACATCGATTGCCATGGGTATCTTTTTTTAAGGGTTGGGATAAGAGGGTTTGTAAAATATTTTTAGAAATCTTTGATTTTTTCGTTCAGTTCCTTTTGTGATGCTGACAATTCGATTGCACCTCCCGCATCAGGCTGCCTGTCGTTAGCAGCTGCTGGAGTACTGATCTTGCCGGCATCCAGTTTGCCGAGCCTCTCAACTTCCGCAGTAAGTGTTACTATCTTTCCTTCCGCAGTTGTCTTCTCAGTAGTCAATGTTTGCACTTGCGCTTCCAGGCCGGTGATCTTTTCTTTATCAGCAGTAGCTGCAGTTTCCAGTTCCACTACTTTTCCAGTAAGCGTTTCATGTTCTGCTACCAGGGTTTCCACTTTATCCAGGTGTTCATCCTTCATTTCAATTTTCTCATCCGCTTTGAAGGTGAAAAACGCTTTCAATTTTGTCCATTTATTACTCATGACTAAAGAATTTATTTTATGTTTTTGTACAAGGGTGCCTATTACTGTATCCATGCTGCTGATCTCATCTATTAATCCAAGCTCCAGGGATCGTTCTGCCAGGAATGTTTTGCCGGTTAATGTTTCCTTCTCATTCAATTTATCACCTCGGTTTACTTTCACGGCACTGAGAAAAACATCATTCATCGGGTTCAACGTGGTTTCAATGATCAGCTTACCATCACCATCTCTCGCATCACGAAAATCTTTGTTCTTGTCTTTCGATTTGGTGGCGTAGTATTCACGAAGTACTAATCCCATCTCTTCGTAATATTGGCTCCTGTCATAAAAGGCTATCATGGTACCAATACTCCCGATGATATCCGTTTTATTACTCGCTACTATTTTACCGCCTCCCGATCCCGCCCAATAACCAGCGCTGCACATCATGCCATCAATCACAGTGATCGTTTCCCTGGTTTTACCGGCATCGGCATAATCGTTGGCTAATGATTCAGTGCCATCTACTGTGCCGCCGGGAGAATCCATGTACATGATCACCGCCTTAATGCTCTGAGACGATTTCATTTTTGCCAGTTCATTACGCAGCGAAGCCGTACCGAACCAACCGCAAAAATCTTCCTTCATCATAGGGCCAACTACCGGCAAAATGCCAATGGTTTTCCCTTCGTAGCCTGGATGATTTCTCGCTTCGTAAACATCTAACGGAGCTGTAATAACATCAGCATTTGCAAAGAGCTTTTGGAAAATACTTTCCGGGTTTTCTTCATCTTCCTCATCTTTCCAGGAGAAAACATCCTTACCATTTTTCATGTCCTGCAGCAACTCCAGGCATCTCAAGCCGGCCTGGCTTTCTATCAGCCATGATTTACTGAATATGTTGCTTGCTGTTCTGAAATTCACTGTACAAAGATGTTTTCATGCGGGTACGGATGAAAGGACAGGGAGTTAAACCTCCCTGCGACTTAATATTGCATATACAGGCTGCTTATTTATATACAAGTAGCCAGGCTTATTTCTATCAATGGAATTCAACGATGCAAATCCATTATACGGATCAGACCTTAGTATGGCTCCGCCGGTGTATCGCAGGTACCAACCTTTGAACGTTGCTGTACCTGTTCCGGATTTTATCGCTTTTAGCCGGTATTGCTTATATATGCGGACTGTCGGCACATTAAAGAGTTTGTATTGTGCCGTGGCCACATCCGTCAATGCGAGCGAATCAAGATCCACCCAATCAGACGCCGTGGTATGTAGATTCAATCCCTGGAACCAAACTTTTCCACCGGTTACCCCGCCAACCTCCGTGATCATGGCTTCAAAGCTTTTGAAACTACCATCAAAGGTGAGGGTGACATAAGCAGTATCGGCATTGGTCAGCAACGAATCTGCGTAAGCAATGGGTATTTTACTTACTATTTGCGCTTTGGCGGAAGACGAGGGAGTAATCACCGTAGCCAGGGTAAGGCTGAATAAGATGAATACCGCGATAAATTTTTTCATGATTAATGATTTTGTTTTCACTTCGGTAAAAAGTATTATGAAACACAAACCTAAATTCCTGCAGGCGGGAGTGAAAGGACAGGGGGCAAAGCATCAAAAAACCCACTGTAGAAACAGCGGGTTTGAAACGTATTGCTTGCCATATGAAAACTTACTTTATCCCTGCATATTCAATCATCGCATCAAAGCAGGGGCAATATTTTATATATTCCCATACATCTATTTTGCCATTGCCGTTAGTGTCTTTACTAAAATCACGATGGCCCATGATCACGGCACCGGGATATTTTTGTTTCAGGATCTTTAATGATACCGCCAGCGCATTCTTTTGATGGGGTGTCCTGTTGTCCACTGGTTTGCCGGTATTATCGATGCCGCCCAGGTAACTGATGTGAATACTATTTTTATTAAATCCCAATACGCCATTAGCTACAAGGCTTTCTGGGAATAGCTGTACTACATTACCGTCGGCCTGCACTACATAGTGATAACCGGGATTCTTCCATCCCCTGGCCCGGAAGCCGGCCAGCAGATCATCAATGCTTTCTTTTTGATTGCCCGCCGTGCAGTGAACTACCAGGTATTTAATCGGCCTTGTGTTTTGGATGCTTTCTTGTATCATAAAAGGATGTATAAAATTGTTGATAGTATCAGCCCGATATATTTTACATACTTAAGCCACGGATGCTTTCTCTGTATTACATCAAGCCGGGCAGTAACCCCCACGAATTCCCACCGCTTACCAATAAAGATGTTGTAGATGCCATTGAATAAAACCATATACCAAAACCCGATCATGGGAATGGATAACCAACCCATGAAATAAACGGCTGGTATCAACCCGATCAGCCGCAGCAATGCTCCCCTGGTATGATTTACTTTTTTCTTTTTATAGAATAATCGTATATCAGTAAACAGATCGATGCAAATGGTTGCGATCACCAGTATGATGCCGGTCATTACCGGGTATATGGTATTGGCGAATATCATACGCCTCTATCGCTTCCTTTAGTGCCGGCGATATCATTTACTTTTTTCAACCCATAAATAGCAACCAGGGCAAACACGATTCCCAATAGGATGAACAGCCAGTTTATTTTATGCGTGTCGGCAAAATAGCTGTTGATATTAAAGAAACAAATGACAGACGCAAAGGCGAATACTGTCATGAAAGCGAACCATTTTTTTGCAGGAGACATATTTTTATAGTTTAATTGGTGATATAATTTTTTTGATCCGGAGGAAAATAAATCCGCCGGTAAGCAGAGCGGCGATCAGTAAGATCCACCAGGGGATCAGTACTTTACCTTTTACCCGGGCTTTCAGTTCATCCCGTGATGTGGTGACTTTGAGCAGATCTTCATTACACTGGTTTACCTGGTTGAGTAATACCGTTTCCTTCGCTTTATCAATTCGAATGATGATTGAATCATGCTGAATTGTTTTGGTAATGATCTTGTGCGGAGGGCACTGGGCTTTTACTATTACGGTATCCGGAGAAGATGGGACTAATACACGAACGATCTCACCGTCTTCCCATAGCGTATCCAGCCGCACACTATCGCGGATGATAATGGAATCTTTTGCCGGGAAACGATCAGCGCAATACAATGCAGCTGCAGGCAGATGCTTATCAAAAGTTTCAACGGCTTTTTTAACAGGGTTGCACGATGTCAGGAACAGCAACGCTAAGAAGATAGCGAAGATGTAAACAAACAACCAGGTATATGCTTTCATGCTCATGGATTATTTGCATTAGGTTTTACATCCAATAGGGATGTTTTGCTTTTGACAATCTCAGCGATTTTATCCAGCCCGAGGCCGATGCACAACGACCAAAAATTGGTTAATTGAACATTGAATATTTCAGGAGTAAACCGGAGAGCTATATATACTGTGAGGATAGTTGCGGACAAACGCTTTGCATTGTCCCGCATCATAAACCAGAAGCTAAACTTTTCAGGCGTGTGCGGGCTGCTGACATCTCTTTTATTAGTTTGCCATAATAAGGATAACGCTATCCCGATAACCGCAAAAAATATAAATCCGACGAATAAATAAGCCGGGGTTTGTCCGGTAACGATATTATAGAACTGTTCTTTTTTCATTGGTAGTTTTATTTTTGATCACGATCTTTTTTATTCAACATGTTCATTTCAATTCTATGGCTTGACTCCAACAGCTTATCCAGCTTTTCAAATATTTCGGATTCATTTTTCTCAACCATATTGATCCGGATTTCCAGCTCCCTGAGCCTGGTCATTACACGTACGTAGATGGTCACACACGCCGTAATAAAGATTACGGTGTGTGCAGCCAGGAATAATATTACCGGTACGATATAGCTGGATGTAATCTTATCTATTTGCAAAAAATCCATTTTTATTACTATTTCAACGTGTAGCTGCCATCAGCATTCTTTGCCTTTATTGCCATTACCAACGGCGCACGGTATCCTGTAGGGTCAACCAACTTCACCGTTAAAGTATAATTGCCTACTGGTATGTTTGGAAAATCATCAACAACAGCAACCGGTGCAGTAGTTGGCAGGAATAGTTTTGCTTTAAACTTGCTGGTACCCGTCCAAACAACTGTACTACCTGACTTCAATTCAAAAACCGTATTCCAGTTTTCATAAGTAGGTGCAATGCCAGTGTTCTGCCAGTTCAGTGTGATCTTACCTGCCGCCCCGGTAGTGATACTGCCAGAGCTAATTGACAATCTATAGCCAGCGGCTTTACTTGCAGCCCGGAAATTATTCTTTACCGTTGCGCCCGGACTGGTTGTTATATTGCCGTTTCCGAAACTTGCCCCATGATATAATCTTACCTGCCTTTCAAAGTCCGCAAACTCATTTGAGGTACTGTTCATCGGTTCTCCTGTAATCGGCGCCGTCTGCCAACGAGCCATTATTAGCGTGTTCAACGCAACTCCGTTAAATGATCTTGTATTTCTCTCGAGAAGATCCTTAATATAGTCGTCTGTGGCGCCCCAATTATCACGCCTCCAACCTAACGGTCCGTAAGTGTTACGGGTAGTCAATGCATAATAGGCTACCTCCGTGGGAGTTTTAGTATGATTAAGCCAATCAGCATCAAAGGCGGTCATTATAATATTGAGCTGTATTGTTGGGATTGTTTGTGTATGTGCATCAATGATGGATTTTAAAGTCGCAACCGTTGCCCGAGTACCTGTAGGTTCCTGGCCAGCTGTTGTCACAATACCTGCATTATGCCATTCTCCATAATTACCATACCCACGAACATCAATACTGTTAATAACATCCTGATACCTTACTCCATTAAATGAAGTAGTCATTATATGATTATAAATAGCAGTATTAAGGGCACGTAAACGATTTAAATAATTAGAGCTGTTGTAATTAGGAACCCAGCCACCAAAACCAGTAGTAGGTGCTGCATTTTCCGCCATGTTAGTTTTCCAGTCTTTAACACTTTCTGCTTGCATAAGAGCATGCAAGTATTGAGGATAGGAACTGCGCCCATTATCATAAGTAGTAACAATATCCGGTTCGTTGTCATGATATACGGACATTATACCAAAAGATACTTTCTGTCTTTTATTTATAGCTGTATTAATCTGACTATCAAAATATGACCAATTATAAGCGTCTTTAGTTGGTTCAAGTTTCCACCAGGTTGTTCTGAAATATACGTCCAGCCGTTGTGTATTAGTTCCCTCACTCGGAATGTTTACAGTGTTTTGGCTATGCCATTGCTCAGCACCTCTACCAGGAGCATTTAAATCCGGATCTGAAAAAGGAATCTGAGCGACATTAAAAGATGTTGTACTTCCTGTACCAGGATCAACAGGAGCAGCAATGACAGTAACAGTCATATCATCTGTAGCCTTAGCTCCCTTATCATCTGTTACTATTAACCGAAGGACAGTTACACCAGGAGTAGTGAGCTGCTCTAAACTTGCATTCACTAAAGTAGTACCGTTTACAATAACACCGGCTCCGCTAACCTTACTCCATTGTACTGTAAATTGCCCATCCACATCTCCTCCATCGCCTACGAAAAATATTTTATTCGTTGGCAGCTGTAATATTTTATCCGGCCCTGCATTAGCTGTTGGCGGAATATTACCCGGAGGATTTACTATTGTATCCTTTGGAATAAAATGCCTGACAATTTTAAAAGTGGTAGTGTAACTGTTAGTAATTATTGAATCCTTCAGGTAAATGGTATCCCCCGTTGCCTTGTCAATAAAATAGGAAGGAGTAATTCCTGCTGAAAATTTCATTTCATCCGGCGATTTGTCAGGCGCATTGCTGCACTTCACAAGTATCATCGCCCATGCAATGATAGCTGATACAAGTAAAAAGGGTCTTAGCTTTTTCATGATATATTTTTTATATTTTAATGGTTTACGTACTTTCTTTTCCACCGATACCGCTGATGCAATATGGCTGCAGCGCTTACAGTAATTGTTACCTCATCCGCATTGGTTAATGATCCATCACTTACCGTCAACCGGAAAATATAAATGCCAGGCTGCAGGTTTTTTGCTTTCGCCGTTGAGCTGGTTGCATTCACTATTGTCGCGGTAGTTGGTCCGCCGATCTGCGTCCAGGCATAGCCGGTTATTCCATTATCATCATTGCTTCCGGTGCTTAATAAATTGGAACTGTCCAGCGGCAATGTCATTTCATAATACTGTGCAGTCGCTACAGAAACAGGGGCAAGGTTTGGAACTGCCAATACCGTTATTTGAACTGTCCTGGAATTTGTAAGAGATCCATCGCTTACCGTCAATTGAAATGAATACACTCCGGCAATCAATGATTTGATCTTTGTGTTTACTGAAGAGGGCGAAATAATATTGGCTGTATTGGGTCCGCTTGATTGCGTCCAGGCATACAATGTAATAGTCCCGTCATCAGTAGATCCTGATCCGCTGACCGTTGCTGAGTCAAGTGGCAGTTGTATTGTTTGTGGTGAACCCGGATTTGATACCGGCGCCTGGTTGCCTGCAGCTACGGTGATAGTTACCGTATCCGTATCTGTTAGCCCGCCATTATCCGTTACCGTTAGTTTGAAGCGATATGTTCCCGCGAGTAAACTATCAATAGTTGTGGTAGCACCAAATTGATTTGAGAAATACCATTTGTTTGGCCCGCTGACATAATCCCATCGATAGGAAACTATTGTTCCATCATCCGTAGCGCTGCCACTTACCACTACATCATCATCCGGTAATGTGATGGATTGATTATTTCCGGCTTCGGCGACGGGTACCAGGTTAGGGCTTACAGTGATGGTAACATCATCTGTCGATGTAGCGCTGTTATTATCCGTTACTGTCAGCCTGAATGTATAATTGCCGGGCATCAATCCGCTTACCGTAGTTCCTGAAGTATTATTAGGAGTAATAGTTGCTGTTGATGGCCCGCTGACCTGGCTCCATAAATAAGTGGCAAGCGTGCCATCCGGATCTGATGATAACGAACCGGATAAAACTACATCATTGTCAGGAGCGATAATAGTTTGATTTGGCCCGGCATTGGAAACCGGAGGTCTGTTAGCCGTACCAGTGGGAATAGTTATGTTAGTTAGCAAGTAACTACCATTCGCATCACGACCGGTAATTTGTAATGGTAATGGTAAGCGATAGCCAACCGGATCTTTGATTGTTACATACAATGAATAATTACCAGCTGCAATACCAGGCAGAGCAAATACATCTGTTTTAGTCAATTCACCATAGTCAGGTAAAAACAGGTATGGATCGAAGGCGCTGTTACTTGTCCAAACAGTAGTGCCGGCACCATTGCGTAAACTATATTGTACTGTCCAGTGTTCATACGTTGGAGTAAGGCCGTAGTTTCTCCATTTAACATTAGTGGTCAGCTGGCTGCCAACAATAACATTGCCGCCGGTGATTCGTAAATGATATCCCGCCTCCCTGTATCCTTGCTTCACACTGTCCGCTGCCTGCCCCGTTGGAGTGTTTCCCTGGCCAAAGTTTCCATTTCCAACCATTGCCACCCGCCACTTTCTTACCTGTCTTGGGAATACACCCTGTACGATACCAAATGAAGATGTTGGCCCTCCTGGTGGCTCACCATAAAAAGGCGCTAACCTGTATCGATTATTGAATGCCGTGTCAAGTCTAAACCCTGCAAACGACGCTGAATTTTTTTGTAACTGGTAATCATCATAGCTATCATCAGCTAATTCGTTATCTCCTGTATGATCCCCAAAATGATCCATTCGAAATCCGACGAATCCTTTATTGGTTGTCCTTGTATATATGTAAGCAGCAACTTCTGCAGGTGTACCGGTATTACCCAGCCTTGCTGCATCGAGGGCATTTGTTATAATTACTAACCTGAAATCCTGGTAATTATTTACTTGAGCATTGACGATGCCTTTAAATGTGTTTACAGTGGGATAAGTACCGGCGGGGAAATTATTGTAATTATTACCCGGCGCAGTTCCGTAAACATGCCATTCACCCCAGCTTCCAAAGCCACGTATGTCAATGTACCCAATAACATCTTTGTAAGGAATAGGACTTGCTGCCCAGGAAGGCTGATAGCTTCCTGATTGCAGGTGACTATTTATAGCGGCGTGTAACGCATTCCACTTTGTCAGGTATAAAGAGCTATTAAAATTAGGAACCCAATCCCCCGAATCACCTATCCAGTCTTTAATGGTCTCTCCCTGCATGGAAGTATGCCACGACAATGGATACGCAGAATTACCATTCTTACTGGTACCAGTACGCTGATCTGTACCAGTAAAGTTTGATAGCCAATTAAAATTCCCATCGCCCCAGGGAAATTGCTGCATGATGCCGAAAGAAAACTTCTGCCTTGCATCCATAGCAGCATGAAGTTTCTGATCAAACTTTGTAAAGTCGTAGCTACCTGCTATATCTCCCTCAATATCTTTGATGGTGAATCGCCTGTAATAATCTAACTGTGCAGGAGCTCCGGTTACAATTTGACTTCCGCTGTTTTCATTCCATCTTTCATTACCAGCACCTGGCCTTGCATAGTCACCGGTTAATACAGTGGTAGTAATATTGTAAGTAGTATCAGCTGGTACAAATGACCAGAGGATTGCGATAATGGATAGTATGGAAAATAACTTTCTCATTGACTATTGCCACGGTGCTGTCTCGGTAAAAGTGTTATTACCAGCTACCCAAATAACCGCCTCAGCCCCTGTTTTTAAAAGAATAGTCCCTGTTGGATCAACGCTGAATTTTAATCTCGGTGTTATAAAACCACCTGTAGCTCCAACTGTAAACCAACCTTCGGCTGTGAATTGTTGAGTGCCTAAAGTATGTGCACCTAATAAATTATTAGCGGTAGTAGTCGTTTCGTTCATTTGCCAATTAGCAGCGTTACTTGATACATTTACAGCTGTAGTCCATGAACCAGTTACGTATTGAATATTTGTTATGGTTGCTGTAGTTGGAACCATACCGAAAGCCAGAGCGTGAGATGTTCCGCTATTATGTGTAACCCTTCCGGATATTTTAAACCTATAGGTTGTGTTGGCTAAAACTGCGAAAGTATTATGCGCCGAAGCCGAAAACATATCTTGCTCGGAAGTAGTATTGGTAAGCGTTTCGTCCGATCTTACAAAGACATCATAGTTGCTCTGAATATTTCCGGTTCCATCTAAGGTTGTCGCCTGAACGACCTGCGCCAAAGGCCCGCTCTTTATCTCCGCTGTTCCTGATGTACTGCCTTTCATTAATACACGGCGTATATAAGCATCTTTCCAACCAAAAGAGGAACTGCCGAAGTCAGTAGCATTATCTGAAGATGGAAGTAAAGGAGTCGTTATTGCTACGCTGGACAGGTTACCTAACGATGTACTTGCCTTACCCGTAAATTGAGTTTGTATAGCAGAAGTAACACCGCTTACATATCCAAGCTCAGTATTTGTTGTTGCTGAATGAGTGGGTACTCCGTTTGCATCACTTATCAAAGCTCTGTTACCGGTTATTGCCGATCCGCTACTTAGTAAATTTGAAGCATCCCCTACCGCTAACCTGTATTGTGTTAAACTTGGTGCACTACCACCGGTTGCTGTTATTGTGACATCATTATCTCCGGAGCTATTACCTAAAGTGATAGATATGCCAGTACCCTCTATCAAATTAAACCTACTGGCTTCGTATGTAGTACCGCTTGTATTTTTTCTTACTGAAGAATGTGCTGAAAGAACATCTCCTGATATTCCTAAATTAGTTCCAACCACAATACCGCCCCGTACTGATCCGGTAGCAGCCGGCAGTGTATATCCACCTCCTGCTATATCAGACAATAAAGCTATTGTTCCACTTTGATCCGGTAATTTCAAACGACGATTTGCTCCAGCTGTAATTAATGATCCGTCTAAGTGAAAAAGCCCGGTTCCACCAGCTGGCCTGAACACAATGGAACTGTCATATAGCAATGAACCTTCCCATGTGTTTAATTTTGAAACTGGTTGAGATGTGCCACTGGAAAAGCCAACAGCACCGGGAGTGGCATACCAGTCAAATAAAAGCCTCGAGGCGTTTGACATAAATATGTTAGTAGCCGTACTTACATTTCCCCAATCAAGAACGTCCTGTAACGTTGGTACACCCCATGAAGCATCTTTACGCAAAAACTCATGAGTTAAATTGCCTCCGCTTGACATTGGAACTAACCCGTTCGTTGTTGTATTGAATACAGAATAAGAGCCTCCTCCAAGACCTAACAAATCCGGCCTAATTTTAACATAACTACCGTCGCTTCTCCTCCTGAGCACTATATCCATACCCGATGTATCTGTAACGGTAGTTTGCGTTCCAACAATAAGCGAATCGCTCACGTTTACATTTCCATAAACTCTTAATTTATCAGAACTTGATTGAGTTGCCCCATATCCAAATACGGAGTTGCCCCGCCAATGAACTCTCGGTTTGCTCGCTGTGTCGTAAACCAAATACGCTGAATCTATATTTGCGTAGCTTAGTTGAGGTGCTAGGCCGTAATATTTTAAAGTTTTACCAGTTTGAAGATTTCCAACTCCATAAGCAATGTAATTGTTGATGGTATCATTTACATTATTAGCGTGAACCAAATAAGCTAAGAAACCTACAAGGGTACCGTTTATTTTTAACCGGTCACTTCCATTACTATCCATATAGGTATTAGAAACGACAGTCGCCATGCCCTGAAATAATCTATTCTGATCACCTGTACCATGCCCGGTCCTTAATACTTGCGGCGTTCCTGTTCCTCTTGGTTTTAATCTGCTTTCCAAGTGAACGGCTTGTGTGTAGTCACCACCGTCTGTTCTTGCAACAACACTGTCCTGCCAATTATATATTTGAGACAGGCTATGACCATAAGATTTATTTTGCCGGTATATACCGTTTGTGAAATAAATTTCTCTTCGTGCAAATATTCCAGACAAAGGCCTCGCATAGGATGGATTGGCATCGTTTGATGTGATAGTGTCTTTAGTTAAAAATTGAAACGGAGAATATGCGCTGTCCGAAAATTGCCAAAGTGCTGCGCCCTCAACGCCGTTGCCAAATATTATAGCTTTCCTATTTGCCATAATATTCCTATTCGTGCTTATATAAGCGGGAGCAGAAACAGGCCCTCCAAATTTTACTGTATCAGATGAAACCTGCAAACCCTCTGCAGCTTTCCCGAGTGTACCTGTTGTGTGTATTTTAATAACTGTATCACCAACATTTTCAACTGTTGTATTCGTGCCATTTTTAAAAGATGGGAAACCAGTGCGGAAGCCATCAATTTGTTTAATGATTGGAACTCCATCACCAAGGCTTTCCGCTGTTAATGCTTTCAGTGTATCAACATCTTTTTTCAATGCCGGAGTGGCAAGGCCCGGCATACTATCCGTAACAGGCTGATTGAATAATTGCTGAGCGGTAATAACAGCACCATTGGGGCTGTGCGGTTGCGTATTATATGTACCTACACTTGTGGCCGCTGTATATGTTCTTGCTACGCCATCGCCATGAATGATCTGTGCCGATGTACCCGGAGCAGTGATAGCAATATTGACATTGCCTGTTCCAGGAGTTACATTAGCATTCAATGCAGGTGGAACAGTAACTGCAATACCTGTTACTGCCTGGCCAGCTCCCGGTTGTGTAAAACCGGTAATGAAATTTACAGCATCAATATGAAAGCCCGGATGGCTTGCGGTACTGCCATTCCTGAGATACCTGAACCTTATACTGTCAATGTTATAATTCTGAATATTGAACAAAGCCAAAGGCATACTGACTGCCTGGAATACTATACTATTCTTGTTCACCGGTATTATCACTTCATTGCTTGCAGCTACGCCGTTGCCAAAAAAGGTAGCTCTTACACTCGCGGCTGTCAGTAACGGCAATTTGAATTTAATAGCCAACGAAAAAGCAGAAGCATTCGCCACATTGACCGGGCCAGCTCCACGCTTAATGCCGATAACGTCACCGTTATTTACGGTAGTCACATTAATAGATTTTGTTCCTATCCATGCATTGCCTGTAGCATTAGGATCTGTGGTAGTACCAATATTGGTTACAGTCCACCCCTCTGTATTTTCATTGTAAACATATATCTGGCTAAAGTCAGGAGCTGTAGATCCGGCTGGCACCTTTATAGCAGTTAATGCCCATTCGTCTCCCTCCGCCTGGGGAATGGCCGCCGCTTCTGCAGGAGTGCCAGGTCTAACATGAAACTGATTATCGGCGCCAAGATAAATGAGATCGAAACGATCATAAGTAGGATCGCTTGCTCCCAGTGTAACAGATCCGCTATCGCTATTATAATATACATTGGTGAGGCGATAATAAGCCTCCTGGATATAAAAATTATAACCGGTTCCTTTATATGAGATAGATCCACCGCTTAGTAATGCATTGGGAAGAGGGATAGTATCCACCATCGCCGCACGTAATGCTGCGGCTGTATCATCTAAAGCCTGTTGTGTAACTCCTGCAATAGTGAATGAAAGAGTAGTGGGGCCGTAACGAAATTTCAGAAATCCCGATTGACTCCATACACTATCCAATGCATATCCGAAGACAGTGCGGCCATTCAATTTGTTTTTTAGGAAAGCGCCGGTAAGATTTCTGCTACCGTTTTCCAATATCAATTCAGCGTTTGCTCCGCCGCTCTGATACATTTTAACGCTATCAGCCTGGATACGATTTGTAACCTGGCTGAATGATGCCAGGCTATAGAATATGATCGGGAGTAATAGTAACTTTTTCATAGTTCGAATTATGCTATTACGATAAAGCCTGTCGGATTGCCGCCAAGTTTTACCGTTAATTCAGTAAATGCCGGTGCCGGAGCATCCGGATATATTTCGCCTGCAGTGTGCAGGAAGTATTCGCCATCGTCAAGTATCCATACCTGTATCAATGGATATGTTCCAAACTTGCCCAATCGATCATCCGTCCAGGGAATATTGATGTTGGGCGTAGCTACAAATGGTATGATCTCTTTCTTATTCATAGGGGGGTCAGTGTTATTATCATCACCGCCATCAATTGGCGCTGTACTATCAGCAGCAAACGATGGCATTATTAAAGCCTTGGTGATTTGCTCCGTTGAAAAAGACATTTGCGATTGTGCTGTATCACCCGGCCCGAGGCCGCTGGTATAATCCGCTACGAACTGCAGGAAACTGTCCGGCGATCCTATCAATAAATAAAATCCACCTGCTCTTACCTGGCCTGCTAACACATACCGGTGATAGGCCATATTCTCCAGGTTTACCCGGTTGGTAGGGCTATCGCCGATTTGCATGCCTGAAAATTTTATTTCATAGTATGGGCCTGCTTTTGTCCGCTTTGGAACTTCGGTAAAACCCATCTTGTCTCTTGGCACTTTGATGGGGCCATACCAACTCTTTCCTGCCTTTAAGGAAGGTTCGGCAATTAACTGCTGTGTAGAGGAGCTGATCCTGGGAAATACATCAATGTCTTCAATAGGAATATAAAAGAACTGGCAGAAACCTCCGACATAGGTATCGTTGCGATGTAGCGGTACAATGCCCAAATAAGAGGTTTGAAACATTGGGCAAATGTTGACTAAACTGTCCGGGAGTGAAAGGACAGGCAGGGGAGCTGATCAGCCGCCAACTTATATTAGTGAATTGTGTGTATTATTTAACACCAGACCAACATGGATGATGGCCGGTTTGGTAAGTGGACAACAGTCTGAAAGATTTTTTCTTTGCGCTTCCGGTGCCGGTATTCGGCTTTTTTCAATGCATCGAAAGTGATATCGATATCTACTACTATACCGTAGTTATCAGCAAAAGAATTAATGGCCTTATCAATTCCGGGCCGCCATAGCCGCTTTTCAATCTTATCGACACACCAGCCATATAGCTCATCGACAAATTCATTTTCAATAAACCGGTTTATGGCAATGATCTTGTCATCATCCAGGGAATAGTTCTTATATCGCATTTGTGTAGCCGCCGCCGTACATTCAATTACATCATTCATGTAAGATAGCCTGACATCCTTTTTTTCTTTATTCATGTTGATGGAAAAAGGAGACTTATCCAAAAGGCAGATGATCAGCGTTCCTAATGTGCTATTGTAATTTAAGGGGAGGGGATGACCATATTTTGCGGTAACATATTTACGCAAATAAATCTTCGTGGGCACCTTGATCGTGTACTTACTCAGCGGCTTCTGCATCAGATTTAATAGGATGGATCGAAGATACAGAAAATTGTTCTTTTTTGTTCAGTCAAGCAGCTGCTGCCATGGCTTTAACTTTCGCATAGTAGTAAACTCCGATATGCGAATCGCGATTAAGCTCCGGGTGTTTTAAGAATAACCAGTTAATGAATTCAGTAGTTGTCATCCCATGACTGGCCCAGGTATGAATATTTGAAAGCATGGCTACCCTTGCCACACTATAAAATTCCAGCTTCACCTGCACATCGGGGTGTGACTTATCAGCCACATTTATTTCAAAAATAGTTTCCTCCATATCCTGCACCGAAGGATTAGCCACTGGAGCCAGGGCGATATGCAGGAATTTATCACAATGCAATTTGTGATTGAAGTTGGTTTCTAATTTTAGGCGTTTTCTTTTCATTGTTATAAAATCTTATTGACTGTTCATTGCCTGATCGTAAGCCGTTTTTACCTGAATAAACTTTTCTGCATTGCCGGTTTCTTTGTTATCCGGATGGTATTGTGCAACCAGGCGCCGATATGCGGATTTGATTGTTTCCTGGTTTGAATGAGGGCTGATATTTAGAATTCCCCACCAGACGATATCAATAGCCGTGCTCTTTTCCTCAATGGCTTTAAAACCGGTAAATGCTCTATCCAGGAATTCACTCACTCCCCATCGCTCCATTCCTCTCAGTGCTTCTATTCCCTTACCAAGCGCATAGGCGTTTTCCCAAACAGTATTATACTGATCGCAACACATAGAAACGTCTTTGCCTTTGTATTTGAAATATATAGCTACTCCTGGATCATCAATCCTCCGCTTCATATAGTCCGCATAAAACATTCCGTCATTTCTAACAGGAATATCAGAGCTAACGACAAGTTCACGGCCCCCGAGCCTTGCTATTTCATCCCGGAGGAATCGCTGAGCCCGATCCATTGTTTGTTTAAAGGGAGATCTTTTACGTTGGCCAGGGACGGTTCGTTTATAACCGATGGGCCATTGAAGAGGAAATGCGTCAATCATTCATGTGGTTTTATGCCACTTTGATAGACTGTACAAGCGAAAGAAAATTTACGAAGCGGTTCGATAGAAGGCCGGTAACCTCCACATCACCGGAATTTTCGCTTATACCGTCTATTAACAGTAGGCGGTTTTTTTTGAGTATTAATAAGTTATGTCTGAAAATGGGCATGATAAAGGCGGTTCGATAGATGCTATCCCGGTAATATAACCGGCTATCGAACACTTGCCGGACCAATTCCTGTTTTTTTAATGTGCTGGCAGTTCTATATACGTGATTCATGTCGGACAACTGGTAAAGGTTTCTTTCCAATAACAAATTGACCTGGTTAAGATCGCGGCTTAATATTTCAATCTCCCCGTTCAGCGTACGACGCTGATCATTCAGAACCGTATGCCACTCCTGGTAAGTCTCAGCGTTAATTTGATCATTGAAAAATTTATCCTCCACTATTTTCATCTTGTGCTTTACCTGCTCAAAATCCCGCTCCTTTTTTATCAGTATTTTTTTATTCTCCAGGAGCTTTTGATCCAGCAATGATTCGGTGCTACTCTTAAGTCTCGGTATCAGTTTCTCCGGGATACTCAGCAGCTTTAATATTTCCTCCAATTGATCATGTGCTTTGACGGCGCTGATATTATTATGGCCTTTGTGTTTGCATTTGTAATACAGGTAATAGGAGCCATTCCGGCTTTTGCTGGCTGCACCGGTGAGCGGTACACCACAAAAACAATTCAACACCTGCCTAAGCGGAAGATCATCATCAATAATAGTACGGATCTGAGGTTTGTTTATCTTATCCTGCACCCGCTGCCATATTGCCGGTGCAATTATCGGAGGAAGATCTTTGATAGGGAACAGACCGCCGGGATGATCTTTCCAGGCTTTTACGTATTGATGGCCCATGTAAAGAGGATTGATCAATATTTCATTAATGGCTGCATTGCTGGTACGACTGAGGCCCCTGGCAATAGCTTCCCGACGAATAATAGTTGGGGGAATGTTTGAAAGGAAAGCATCAAAAATATATTTTATGACTGCAGCCTGATCCGTATGAATGAGGAGCGTGACATTTTTTTTTGACCTGTCTTTAATAAAACCAAATGGCGCCGGCCCGCCCTTTATCCAACGACCTCCAGTACCATCAATGCCAGCTTTAGCTGTATATATGCCGCCATTAATATCGGTTTGTCGTTTTATATTTTCAGAATTACCCAGAAGAAACTCCAGGCCCATCATAAAAAAGGAATTGCTATCAGTGCAATCATATATCATGCTTCGGCCGGCACTTACAATACGGACCCCATAGGTCTGCTGGATCTGCTTTACCATATTGATGGCATCGCCTGTTTCCCGGCTGAACCTGGTAAGCTCGGCCACCACCAGGTAATCAATATTCCGATAGTTCTTTTTTATGAAGTCGAATAAAAGCTTTACATCGGGACGGTCGAAGGTGCGGGCCGAAACACCCTCATCTTTGAACGTATCGGTAAGCAATACACTGTTTCCCGATATCCAGGTACTCGTTACAATATCCTGTCTCTCGATACTATGCTGGCTTTGGCCGTCACTGCTGAATCGCAAGTACCTGATCGCTTTCTTCATAAACTTGTTTTAATGTTAGTTCTACCGTTATAGTTGCGATTAAAGCTACCAATTTTTCTTCCTCCGGGGAAAGCATATCGATGACAGGCGATGACGGCGCCGGCACGATGGTAAGGGATGATATTGCTTTTGTTTGGCTCAATTGTTCTGTTGTGAATGACTTGTTTCTTCCCCTGGTAAATCTTCGCCACCAAACTTATCCTTCAATAGCTTTGAGCAGTCCATATAAAACAAAGAGTTCTGCCCCGTTGCTTTTGCTATATGAGTGACCATATTCAATGTATCTTTTGCAATTTCTTTTGCCCGTTCACGTCCTACTTCCGATGATTTCAATTTTAATCGGACTTGATCAAATTGAATTTTTGCACAGGAATAAGAAGTTTCTAAATGGTTTAAATATTCTGAATGACCGGGCGTATGTATCACTATAAAGGCAGCGATATCTTCTCGCTTTAGAATGGCTTTTATTTCTTCCATCACTCTTTTTAATTTGGGGCTATACTGCATATTCTATTCGCCACTGTGTCCCGTGGCCGGGTTGAATGGTGATAATAGTGTTGATGATTTTAAATAAAGTGGATGCTTTGGGGATCCGTCCTGGTTTGTTCCGAAACAATAAGGCCTCTCTATCATCTTCATCACCTCGTTCACTCTTGCCTCTGTAAACCGCCAGCTCCCCCAGGCACAAATAATTTTATCTGCTGTTTGGATCATTGATTGCAAATAAAAATCAGTGAGATGATCTGTGGCTCTGTTTAAGTTGTCGAGCAACGGTTTCCATCCTTCCAATAATTCTTTTAAAGGAATTGGACCTTTCACATAGGGTGTTCGGAAAGAATAGAGGTTGCCAAAAAATATACCGCCATACCCCCAGCTTTTCGCAAACCCACAGACTTTCTTTATTGTTGGATCGTTGAATTCAGAATCTGCCCGTGACGGGTTTAACCCAATAAAAAGAATTTTTGGCAGGTTGTCATTCCATGATCTCCATAAAGTGTATCTGTGGATTTTATCTTTATCAAACTTTGCATCGCCTTTCATTGTTTTTTTACCACTGTGTACCGTGGCCGGTTCTAATTTTAATCTTCGTCGACTTCCTCCACTGCATCAATGTCTAATTCTCTTATCGTGTCAATGATTGTGTTCAGGTCGTACGCCTTTCTAATTTTTTTGTAAATGGAAATATCCAGTTGATTATTTGAACGGGGCTTTTCTTCAATTGTCCAATCGGATTGCCCATTCGTTAAATGTTCGAATTCTTCATCCGTTAAATCAACCACTACTTTTCCTTGAATTTTTTGCAAGTACGTTATTCCTACTTTTTTACTCATGTTTTATTCGCCACTGTGTACCGCGGCCGGGTTAAAATAATTTTGTTGTGTATCTAAATCCCTGGAAGCCTTTCCTTATAATTTTTTCCGGTGACCTCAGTAAAGGCCCTGCCAGGTTTATTCTCGGCCAAGATATTGTTGCTTTATCATCAGCGTCCGGAGTAAGGTATCCGGTGGTCTCACCTTTTTCATAGCCGCCATAATAACAGCGATAATAAACCCTATTGCAGACAATAATATATACATACTGTAGGTTGTCATATCTCGGACCGTTTTTACATTTGTGCATGAAAAAATCCTCTTCACTCTTAAGACAACTTTCAAACCAGCGTATAAATCTCAATAGCCCGCCCTTACCTATAATCATGTCTTTGCCAAACGTCACAGCAATGCCCTCGGGTATAATGCCAGGATCCTTTGAATATCCTTCTACTGTTATCATATTTTAGGAGTTAGATCAAAAATAATAGGGTATAAGCTATTCGGTTTTTGATGCACAAGGTTTACCGAATTTCCATTCCAGGGTTTCATTCCTGTCGCAGTAATGTTGTATTACAGGCGCATCCTGGTAACTTTTCAGCAGATCACCATCGACACGACATACATGGAACATCGTATCTGTTTTGATTAATTTATTATTTACGTCGTAGTAGTGATGCAGCTGAGTGGCTGATTTTACAATTGTCTTTTCCGGAAGTTGTTCTTTTGTGCAAGCGGCCAGGAACAAAAGAAGGATTAAGGTTTTCATTTGTTTATTTTTTATGATGAATGAATTTTGTTGTGTCCCAATAGATAATATCACCGATGAATGGAAAATCGTGGGTTAGTTTCCACCAACGAAACATAAGCTCGAATGCGTTGCCTGGTTGATCTGCTGTAGATCCTTCAGGACGGAAACCGTCACGCCAGGCTAATTCATTTTTATTTTTTAAAGAAAGTACTGTGTGCTTTGTCTTTCTTATTGATAAATAGATTTTGCTGATGTCTTTTGATGATAGCAATTTAAATTTCTCATCAGAAATTCTTTCTTTAAACAGAAGCATCAAGCCATCAGCAGTGATTACAATTGTTCTTACATCTGTACAAGGAGCTTCTCCTAATTTCCTGCACAACTTTGTTCTAAGGCCATAGTAGTGGTAAATGGTATCGCCAATTTTTGCAAAGCCCTTTTTTCTTCGCTTACGAATAGTATGGCCTTTTGAGAGATCCAATACCATCGGCACGAAACGTTCTTTGTATGAGTATGCAGGCATCGTTTATTATTGATTTTTATTAAGTGATTCTTTGATCTCCCGGTACCGCGGATCTAACCAGGTAAGGCCAAGCCATTGAAAAAACTCCTCTTCGCTTTGCCATACCGGCGGCAATTCACCATCAGCATTTACCAACTTCCATTTAGGTTTATCGCCTGACATATATTCCTGGCAATCCTCCCGCCGGCGGAGACCATGATCACCAGCGCCCACCCATCCCAATCTTTTCCAGGCATGGGCAATAACCAGGTTGCTATATTCCCTGGAGCCGGTACGAATTGCCAGCTGCCTGTAATAATCTTCCGGTACCGGCATAAACAGATCTACCTTAACATGGCCCTTAACAACAAACTGCATATACCGGCCACTGAGATTGCCTTTGACAACATGATCCAGCATTATTCCTATGGCAGATTCAAACTCCGGGGATATCAACCATTCACCTCCGCCGAAGAGATCTGTTTGGTTGAAAGTCTTTTTAGGTATGCATACCAGCTCTATATCACCCAACTCGGCCTTTTGCCGGCGAATGCTTCCTGCTACATCAATCCTTTCACTGTGGGGCGTGAGAAGATACAGGATGCGTGTACAATATGATATGGCAGTGGCGAGTGTCATTTGTTTACATTGCTATCAGCTAACAATAAGGGTAAATCCGTTTTTTCAAAGCTTCCTTTGCCAACCAAAGCCATTGCTTCTACAGTTACTTTAGCCGCATCAATTATTTTATCTGCCACTATAGCTACAGCTTTGCTCCTTTCAATTTCAACTTTCAAATCTTCCCCTTTTAAATTTTCATCACTTAGCCTTTCCAGTTGACTAAACAAATGATTATTGAGATCTGTGAACTTATTTTTCATTATGCTTTATTTTTCGTTTTAACAATATGAGTTTTCTCGCCGCTTCAATGATATCCGGATATTTAATAAGCTCGCGCTGCAATTCAGGGTTTCTCCAAGCAATACGCTGGGCTACCCACATCGGCGCTAAATTTTTACTGCTACTATTGCGATCAATAGTGTAACACCTTCCACCTTTTTTTCTATGACAGGTCTCAATTTTTTCTTTTTGCTGTTTTGTTCGTTGTAAACCCATCTGTTTTCTTTTCTTCCATATAGCCCCCCTTTTCCAGCCTTTAGCCTTTGGATACATCCGTATAAAAAATTCCATGATCTCCACATCACCAATTTTTTTATAGCTCTTTTTTAAAAAATCAATCATTTCTTCGCTCCAATATTCCAGCTCCATTCGCTTTAGTCCCAAATCCCGAAGCTTATTCCTGGTCACTGTTCGTCTCAGATTAAGTGAATCTGCCAACTCTTGGTTGGTTAGAATATGGAAGTTTTTATTAAGAAACTCGACCATTTCGTCCGTCCAAACAGTCTCATGCTTCTGTAACTTTCCATTTCTATATGGCATCTGTCTTCTTATTTCTCATTTCAACATAAGTATCCCCATTAGTCAGCACCTGCAGGCTCTGGATATTCATGTGGTCAGTAACTCCAAGATTGAGCAGGAAGGCATCCATTTTTGATTCCCAGCGCTGCTTTTGATTTAGCGCCTGACTGCCATAATGCTCATGCCAATAATTCTGAGCCCGGCGCATGTTGACGCTTATATGGATGAACTGGATGACCGTTTCGGCCAGTTCCTTCTCGGTTTTTATGTGGACGATGTTCTTTGCCATAAAAAAAAAGACTCTTTTTTTTTGACATTCCCTGAAGAAAATCCTTGGCCTAACGGCCTAACTGGCCTAACCCGGCCTAACTCGGCCTAATAAAAACGGCCTTGGCCTAACGACTTTCTATAGTATTATATCTGAAATTCAATTACTTATCTTATTAGGCCGAGTTAGGCCAACTTTTCAGCCTTTTTGAACGACATTCATTAAAAAGGGACGTCGTCTGCCGGCTCGGTTATTTCCGGCTCCTTGTTTTCATATTTGCTAAAATCAATGCCTCCCTGCCTGCTGATCCCGGAAAGATCAATTTGCCCATCCTCCAGCGGCTCTTTTTCCAGGTCAAGGTTGAGTTGATCATACAGGAAAACAAAGGAGCTGGTAATTTTTGCCTGCTCAACCCGTTTTACCTCCGGTACCATTTCTGAGGTATTAAACCCTGTCTGTTTGGGTACGTTTTGCGTCTCGGTAACAAAGCGCCGGAACTGGCTCTGTTTACTATTGCCCAGGTAATATTTCCGGCTACTGAAATAATGCTGCAGGTTTTCCATGGTCATCCCTTCCTTGCCTGTCCTGGTGCGATACGCTTGCTGGTAATGCTTGTGTACATTATTCATCCGGATATAAATAACTTTCGTTGGCTCATTGAAAGGAATATCAACCTCCACGTGCTGACTGTTTCTTAACCGAATGGTAGAAAGCGTTTTTATCTTATAATCCCATCCTTCGATGATCGTTCCCATTTCAGCCAGGAAGGAAAGTGTATTCCAGAATTCGCTGAGCGTATCAGATGTGCGGATGAATGAACTCCACTTGATTCCTTTCTGTTTACAGTAATCTTCAAACTTTTGATTGCTGATCGGCATTGTAATCTTTTGGCTCATGAGTTGCCAGCCGGTGTATAGATGGCACCAGTTCTGCATGATCCGCTGATTAAAGTTTTGGGTGTCTCCATCTATACTCCGGCGCCATTCTCCAAGCGTCTTATTAAATGCAATGCGATAATTTTCCTTTATAAAAGCCCGGTGCTTTATAATTTCTACCAGGATATTGCTAAGCCCTTTTTCTTCTGTGGCTTTTAAATCGTCATACATTTTCTTTTCCTCATCAGTGACATCACGCTCACTAAATGGCTCAATAATGCTTCTGCTGACAATAGAATTATCATCCATCGTACACATATACTGACCTGTAAGGATCAGTGTACTTTCTATCTTCATTATTTCTACCCGTGATCGGTTACCCATTACACCACGTTGCCGGCTTTCACCATCGAAGGCGCCTTTGATTGACTGAAACCATTCCGGCTTAATTACTTTTTCATCGAATTCATTGAGCTGGCTCGGACAGTTTACAAACCGCTGCATGTAATCAAAGAACGCGAAGTCCGTACCTGAGTTAAGATTATAGGCACTACGCTTAGTATAGAATACAGCGCATATACTTTCAGCCCATTTGCTTTTACCAGAACTACGTTCACCAAAGCCATATAGATGTGGGCAGTTGTTGTCGATATCGAAAACAATATCTCTAAACAGGGTAAGGATTACATAAGCAATAGCAACCGGACCTTTTTCTTTATATACCCGATACATTTTACCAGCCCACTGCTCAAACTGGATCGCCGATTCCTTATAAGTCAATACCCGGTGATTTTCGTAGGGATCATTGCCGGAGCTTTTCATTTCTTTGTATGCAGCAGAAGCCGCTGGCACGATATGATTGCGATCGGCAAATTTTAATATGCCCCACTCATCAAGCTCCCGTATTCCTTCACCTGGTATGTAAACTTTATCAACAAAAGAGAAAAATCCCGGACGCTGCCAGCCTAAAAATTTGACCGGGATGCATAATGGAAAACGGGCAAGTAGTGTGGTTGCAATTCGAAGAATTTGCGGCTTGGTACCATAAAAAATAAATGGGCCTTCCCCTATCAAATGAGCATTAAGAAGGTCAATGCTGATCAGCGCCTTGCTTTCGATATCCAATACCGCTTTCTTACGTCCATTGTCTATCTGTATTAAGTGGCGACTCTCCAGGCCATCACGTATATGAAAGAGCGGGTTAATAATGAAGTTTGATATCTCTACCTGGCCGGAGGCGCTGAAAGTATAATAACCGGTACGCTTACCGTTGTTGACTGCACAATATCCATCCCGGAGAAACTGTTCTTTATCCATCCATTTAGGCATCCTGTCCAGGTTGGTCATTCCGTCATCTTCGGTTTCCTGCCTTTCTGCACTCTCTTCCAGTATAGATACTAATTGCTTCTGCAGATCATTTTTTTGCCACTTGTATTTTTTGATGATGTTATCGAAATAGTTATTGCGGATAAGATCATTAGGGATCAACGACAGGAATTTAACGATAGCCTCTTTTGCTTTACCGAGCTTGTAATGATCTTCTTTATTGATGTTGGTAAGCAGTGAATCGATATACCAGGGAATACCATCCAATATTTCGACAGTGCCGACAAATTTCTGCTCCTTATGCTTCTGTATCCAGCTATCAGGATCTTCGCCTGTTGGTAATAATGCAACTTCCGTTTGAAAACCAGCCTTAACAGATATCATCAAGTCTTTGATGGTAGCAGCTCTCCCTGCATCATCGCCATCTCCAACTATAACAACATGGTTGGTATATTTTTTAAGTAGTGAGGCTTGCTGTTGTGTAAATGCGGTGCCACATTTGCCAACCGTATTATCATCATCATTTTGATGCATACTGATAACATCAAAATATCCTTCGACCAGGAAAGCGAAACTATGGCGCTCTATTGCTTTGATGGCCCGGCTCAGCCCGAACAGGACCTGGCTCTTTGAATAGATCTCGTTCTCAGGGGGATTGATGTATTTAGCAGTGTCGCGGCCTTTATCAGCAGGATCTATTTCAATGTACCGGCCAGCAAGCCCGATACATTCTCCCAAGCGATTGGTAATAGGAATAGTAATGCGGCTGCGATACCCATCATAATTTTTTTCAACGTCCTTTGCCCGCTTAACAATACCAAGGCGCTCAGCAGGTGCAAACATATCACGGTTGATAATTTGCGGAGCTATATGGCGCCAATCAATAGTGGCCCATCCAAGTTGCCAGTCGGCAATTACTTCTTTAGTGATGCCACGGTTGGCCAGGTATTTTGTAACCGGATCTTCTCCGGGGAGCTCCCATAAATTCTTTTTGTATTGATCATTGGTAAATTGTAATACTGTTTTGAGTTGATCTTTGAATGCTTTCTCCTGCTCATATTTTTCTTTGTCAGGTACTTCCTCATATTGCATCGCTATATGGCACCTGGCACCAATCGTTTCTACAGCGGTAATAAAATCAAGTTTATCATGCCGCATTACAAATTCGATAGCATCACCAGCGGCACCGCATCCAAAACATTTGAATATTCCCTTTGCTTCGGTGACATGGAATGAAGGAGTTTTTTCATTGTGGAAAGGGCATAGGCCCGTATGGCTGGCACCTCGTTTGGTAAGTTTTACATAATGGCCAACAACATCCGTGACTGATACGTCACGAACCTGTTGAATAGAGACTTCGGATAATAACATTATTATAATGGTTAGTAAGAACAATGGATGCGGTTTTCTAAGAGCTAGGTAAATTCAATATGGGGTTTTCTACTGCAGGAGATAGCCTGGAAAGCAGATCCTGTAGCTGCGCCTGGTATTTTTTCTGCAGGGCTAATTCCTGTTCGTAAAAGACATTGAGAACAAGAATAGCATTTGCTTCAGTAAATGAAGCCAGGAATTGCGGACAAGGGTCTGTTTGTGCCGGTTTCTGGATGCCCATCAATTGAACAGGTATCCCATAAATGTTAGCCAATCTCTCTGCATCAAAATATCCGGATGCTTTTAGTTCAGCTTCATTTTTTTGTTGAATATCACGGTTGGTCATTCGAAATGATAGTGATATACTGCAATTGTCATAACAAATTTGCTTTATGCAGTCTCTAAGAAACCCGAGTCGTCCGTCGATCGTGCAGATCTTGATCTGCAGGTCGGCTATTGTTTGAAGATTTTCTTTTGATATCATCGTTGTGGGTTGATCAGGTAATTTAGAAAGCCGACTACGCAACCGGCCAGGAAAATGAAGAATACTATTACTACAAATATTTTGAAAGTAGTATCGGCCCATGATTCAGGAGCGTCGTGTTTGTTTTGCATCATTTATTTTTTTTTCAGGGTAAAAGGTGTTTGTTGTATTGATCACTCCGGCGCTGTCTTTTGATTTACCATCGCGGATAAAGAAGCCTTCCCGCACTAATGTCTCGTAATCATTTTTACTCATGGCTATGCGTACCCATGATCCACCGGTGTACATGCCACCTTCTACCAGGTTGCCATCGCCGTGAACTTTGGTAATGTCAATTTGTATATGCTGATCCATAATGAAAAGTTTAAAGAAGGGAGCCCCGAACCAAGGCTCCCTTTACAAGCCACCATCCTCTTCCACCTAAGAGGCTCTTGAATATTTTTAAAAAGGCCGCTGAGTTATGGTGTATCTAATTCAAAAATTGTTTTTCAAATCAGCGGCCATGCACCGGCATTTGTATAGCCCTCGGTACAACAGGACATTTATTTAAAAATCCAATTCATCTTTGATGCCCTGGATCAATTGCCTGGAAGTAGGAGCAAATTTTGCGAGATACTCTTTATAGTTAGTTTCAAAAGCATCTATGATATCCTTACTTTGTTTAACTTCTCTTCCCGTAAAGTCATCAGGAAATTCCGTTATATGCTTTGCCTGTTCGTACGCAGGACTGTCCTGGAAAAAACGATGTGATTTCTCTACCTGCAATTTTGCTTCGGCAAATGCATCTAAAGGATCTTCTCCTGGTGCGAGTGTGATATCCATACCAATCTTTTCATTGGAGTAATTGCCCAGGTTGAAAGTTTTGTGATAAGCGATTTTCTCGATTTGCATAGTGATCATTTTATTGTTGTGATGAGTTGCACCGGTGGGCTTCGATCCCACGACCTCCGGGTGATGAGCCCAGCGAGCTACCTGACTGCTCTACGGTGCGATGTGCCTGGCCAGTGATCGGTTAGAGCTGGCCAGGACGATTGCTATGATCGATGTAAAGAACTACTTGATGAAATCGCCGACGGACTATAATTACGTAAACGATATGTGTGAACCGCCGGCGATTTTTGCAGTATCAGATTTCATTGCTCACTGCACGCAATACATTTCTACATCACTGCCATCATTGGAGTTGGATTCGTTACTATCAGAACATCATCTACGGCGCCAGGATGTCGTTGCCTGGATTCGTATAACACGATATCTTCTTTTATAGCGATGAATTTATCGGCCAGGCCGTATTCATCTTTCATCAATGCCTCACTTGCCATTTCTTTTACCCTGGTACCTAATGCAGTGAAATCAATTTCATCTCTGTTCTCATGCAAAAATTGAGTTCGCTCCTGTTCCGGCATTTTTACCAGGCGAATGATAAATGCGTTAGTGATCTTCATTGATCTGCTGTTTAAAATAAAAGTGATATCGATACTATAATGAGGGTAGTGCCGGCTGCTATCAATGCGATGGACGTATACAGTAGCCAGTTGTCAGATTGTGGGGTTGTCATTGGTTTCAGATTTTCATTGTTAAAAAATGGACGGCGCTGGTAAGAGCCAGCCGTTACGTTATTACTTACCCGTCTGTATTATCATCAAGCTTACGCGGCCAACTGGCGATATACATATCATTGCTGTCACGAATGATCAGTTCATTATCCTTTTCAATTATTTTGATGGTACCGCCTATAAAATTGCAGAACACTAATGCGTCGATGATCTTGTCTATTTCTGTTACCTGCAGCGTTACTGAGTTCGGCATAATTGATTAGTTAATTGGAATTAACAGGGTAGTGGGAGTTTTACGATTGCGGGTGTGGATTTTACGTAGTTATTTTACGGTCACTTTCGATTCCTCTGATACCTCCTCCAGGATCTCCTTATCAGAATAACCTGTTTCGGTTCTAAGAACTTTAAGTGCGGCGTACTTGGTTAGGTCATTGTTAGGCGCATTGGTAGTGTAGAATCGGTATATCGAATTTTCACTAACAACCAAGGCCAGACACAACTTTGCTTTCAGCCCGGGTGTGTCAGTAATTGCTTTAATCGCTACTCCTGAAAGAATGAACATTGTTTTATATTTGATTATGGAACTGTTTTTAAATCTGAAACAAATATAGTATAGCAAAATGCAATACTCCAAATAATTATGTAGTAAAATGCAATATTTCGATAATAATTAAACAACATGGCTTTTTATTAGATGGAATACAAAAAGGAAATCGAAACATTACTGATCACTTTAAAAAGTAAAGGATATTCACGAGCATACATTGAGAAAAAGCTCGATTATTCAGAAAATTATATTGATCAAATTCTTTCCAAGGGAGGAAACAAAAAGGTAGCCGGAGCTTTAAAACGGCTAAATGAATCATTATTGCAAAATGCAACTTCTCGGAAGCAGGAGGCTAAAAGTATAACGCTTAACGAAGATGAAGCTGAGTATGATAAAAAAAACCAGCCCCTGGCAATGCAGGCGCTGGCCGATTTGGCTGTAAGCAACCGTGAGATGGCTGAGGCTCATAATAAATTGGCGACATCCCAGGTGGACTTAGTTAGCATGCTGAAACAAAAAACTACTGTAAGTGATTCTCCAAAAATTGATGTAAACCTGGAGAAACGGTTTTCCGACATACTAATGATACTGGCTCAGGTGGGTACGGGTAAGCGATGGGCAACGATAGCGGAAGCGAACGAAGAGTTAAACAAACTGTTGATCGATCATCCATAGGTAATTGAATAAGACGGCACGTTAAATTTTCCTTGCAAAGCCGGCAGGCCTTGCGGTGTTCTGATAGAAACATGATGGCTTCGGTTTATAATGGTTATAAAATGGGGCCATTCAGCAGGATGGGGATATCACTAAAGTAACAACGGAAACTACGGTGTGCAATAGTAAATACACCAAGTAAAAAGCCTCTCAGTGAATACACTTATTGTGTTACTTATAATAACAATGTAGTTTGTAAATTAAATCGTAAAGATGAGGGTATTGATTACAGTACTTATATGGGTAGCAGTGATTGTGTCGTGTAAAGCTAAAACGGAAAGCCTCGAGGAAAAGGGTAGAGCCGTTGTTAAAGAATATCTAAAAACAAGATTGCACGATCCCGGTTCTTATGACGAGGTAAGTCTACATGTATTTCCTACCATGCTCAAAACTCCACCAGATACTTCTGTGGCTGGCAATATGTATCAGGAAAGAAATGGATTTATGATTAGCCTTAAGTATCGTGCGAAAAATGACATTGGTGCCACGGTCCTTAATAGCCTGGAGTTAGAGATGGATTCCACCTATACATTGACTGATCTTTATAAATAATAATCAATGAATATCACTACGCCTATCTACCTGGTTGCATACTTTTTGATCGCTATTATTGTATCGGTCGAAGCATACTATCGGGGTCACAATTTCTTTTGGGTACTTCTGCTTACGCTGTTCATAACACCGCTTCTTGGAGCTATAATGTTTTCCCACTATAAGCCCGATGAATTTGAATAGGTATATAGCGACACCCACATCGCCCTATATGGCCCACCCTGGAGCGCCATGGTTCATATTCACGCAAAAAACAAAGTGTCCGGCCAAAAATTCGTTAGGCATCGCCTAAATCGCAACCGCAAAATGGATTAAAATTATTTTTTCCCTGACAGGAAAGCCCGCCAATTCAGCGTCCCGGCCAAAATAGCCTGGATTGCTACTTTCTTGCACCAATGATGATATCCATGCCCGGATAGTCGGTTAGCGGGACAATTTCCAGGACAAGAGCGCCCCAAAGGATCTGGTCAAACACATCTGAATAGTGGGTGGCTTTCTCGGGAGGAGTGCCCGAGTTTTCTTTTTCCGATGACTTGTCCTTCCTCGTTTTTCCTTTGGCATCGATGACTGCAGGAGCCAACTTCAGGGAGTCTACCAGGCTTTCATTTCTTAGTTTATTTATCCTGATGGCTTTGTCGGAGGTAACAGCCAGTAACTTTTTTATCGCCTCATATTTTATATCATGGTCAGGCGTATCGCCCATGTAGATATCGGTTACAGACCAATTGTTTTTTGTCAGGCAATCAATAACAATTTCCTTAAAGCTTTTACCATGCAGGCTCCGGCCAATGGCAGTTTGATCAAAGGTATAATACACCACTTTCGTACCATGCGTTTCAAATGCCTTACAAAATTTATCAACAACCGCCTCTATGCCTTCCGGTTCCAGTACATGGAATGACTGAATAAAATTTAAAGTGGTGTAAGCTGAATCATTCAACTGCTTATACTGCGTTGCACACAATGGCACGATTGAAAATTGATAGTCCAATGCAATGATCAACGGAAGGTTTGGATCGTAGTCGAATGGATCCTCGTAAAAAATTTGATCAACCAGGTCCGGGTAAAATGGTTTGATTGCTTTGTCCGGATCTTTGTTTTCAATGGCGACATCATACTCGTAAGTTGTCAGGTCTCTTTTCTGATCACGGTAATACTTACCGCCTAACACATCAATGTTCTCATACGGTAATGCATCGCAGTAATACACCAGGTCCTTCCGCATTTCGTTGAGCACCGTTTCGTATTCCTTTATCGTTCTCTTCCTGTCGTAGTACACATTAATATTATTATCCCGCCTGGCAGCATCCATTTCTTTTTCCAGGCGATAGACTTCTAACTGCATCGTGTATACAATATCAACATGCGACTGGTTGCATTCCTTTTTCTTATCGAGCACCCAATAAATATTTGCACCCTTGCTGGGATATTTATCAGTAAAGAACCATTGGCTTTGAAACTCTGCCAGGTGACCGAAATATTTCCTTCCACCACGAATAGCCGGTTTCACTTCGCTCTTGAATTTTTTTTCATTCCAGTATTTTACCTCATCACCAATTACCGCCTGCAGGTTAAACCCATTCGCGGACCCTTCTACCGCAAGACTGATCTGTGCTAATATAAATCCAGAAGCGAATGATACGACACGATCCCATTTCTTAGGAATATATAAAGGCTTTGTCCAATGGTCCGGAGGTTTTTTATTAATTACATAATCCACATCCGGTAACAAACCCAGCTCTTCATTCCAGTACGCTTCTAATCCAGGCAACAAACTTTTTTCTATCCGTTCATACGTATCATTAACAAGGCCGATTTGCGACCTGGGCATGATCTCACTTAGATGTAATACCCGTGGCCCGATGCCGCCGGATGTTTTACCCGTGGCCCGTGGCCCGGCGAAGTAAGTGACGTTCGCATTGATGATATGGATCAGCGCCTGCGATCGGTTCAGATTGGATTCTTTCGCATCAACCAGGTTGCGTTCCTCAACCATTATCTTCCCGTGGTTTTAAGTGAATTATTTTTTTCGCTTGCTCAATAGCTTCCGCTGCAGTCATTGGCGCTGCAGGTAAAATGTTTTGCTGAATATTCAGTACAATATTCTTTGGAGATCGCGGCGGTACCAGTGTTGGATACATCTCATAATATTTTGCCAGCACTTTTTCCATCATGATTGCCTGGTGATAGTATTCTTTGTTGCTTTCTATACGGGCGATTTTTGCAAACAAGTCCTCTTCATAAGGCAATCCTTCCTCATCTACTGTCGGAGCTTCCAATTTTACGCCCTCATATATCTGGGCGATCTTGTTTTCCAGGTACTCAATCCGCAATCCGATCCTGTATTTTTTATTTAAGGGAGTGCTGCTGGCAAAAACATTTTCCGCATTGACAATATCCTGGTATGAAGTGTTCCGGCTAACTTCAAACTTTATCATAATGAGCCGCGATATTTCTTCTCTCTTCAATTCATTCCGCCGGATCAGTTCATCCGCATACTCCCATCGCTTCAACAATGTTTTTTGCAGTTCGGTCAGATCCACGGTACCGGGATCACTGACCAGGTAATGCTCTATTACCTCCCGGTTGCTATCGCCGGTCAGTTTATTATCAATAAAATTATTCGCCATCCTTTATGCTTTTTAATATCCTGTCCAGTTGCGCCTGGTACTCTTTTACTTTCAAAGCATATTTTGTATTGTCAGGGTTTTCGTTGAATAGCTTTCGATTCCGCCGTATATTTTTTTTCAACGTCTCAATAGATACACCCAACTGTACCGGATCATCTGGTATTGGTTCCATGTTCGGCTTTACTTCAGGCAGACCTCCGGTGTCCAGGTAGTGGTCACGCCGGGTCCAGATCTTCATGCATTGTTTCTCCAGGCTAAGTATCTCAACGGCAATTGGCTTCCGTGTAGCTATTACATCCGGATGGTTTCCCTGGTATTTATCCAGCTCATGCCGCAAATAATTCATCCGCTGATACAGAGGGTGCCATTCGTTTCGTAATGCGGTGAGAACAGCATCCGTACTTTCTGGCATTGTATCCAACTCAGTATTAACAAGGGGAGTGTGCAGTATCGAATTTGGTTTTTGCAGTAATGCAGTCAGCTCCTCCTCGAGTTTTTTTTGTTTGATCGCATCCGGGCTGCCTTCAAAATATTTTTTCAACCGCGCATCGTTACAAAATTGGTTGTACAATACCACTCCGATGTAAAAGTTTCGGCTACCTGCTATCCATTTTTTTATTAATTCCATAACCAAATATTAATTAACTAACCAATCCTCCTCAGCTCCGTCTCTACTGTTTTATTATACGGGATCACTTCGGTAAATTTTTGAACTATATGCGGGATGTTGCGTAGCAGTATCACATCGCTCCAGGAGAAATTCAGCAGCTCCTGCCTGGGCAGGTTCAATATGCCGGTGATCACGTCGCTTTGCTCCAGGTATTTTAATGTATCCTTCCACCAATAGTTTAAAATGCCTTTATCCACTCCTTCAAACTCCTGCCTGTAAACATTACTCCATACCAGGTCCGCCTCATCCTGGGTGATAGTAAAGCAGCTGCTGGTCAGGTAAGGATATTTTATCAATCCCATCGTTCCGCCGGCGTTTGCTTCCCATACCAGTCCGCGATGAAATAGCAATCTCAATCCCCAGGAAACAAAATCTCCTTCCTTCCCATCCCAATTACCCTCCTGCTCACAGAGCGGGAATAGTCCATAGTAAGGAACACCGATGTTACGATACTCTCGTTTATACATTGGCATCGTACTGGCCACGGTAGCTATATCCTCATTGTTGCCCGTTGGCTCATAATCGTAGATGTTATCTGCATATATCGCCCACTCATACACCTGGTCGTCCTCATTGTACCGGTTTTGAAAGTATTGGTTTTGCTTCCAGCAATAAACAACCAGGTTAAAGTTAGCTTCCACCGGCGCTGGCAGATCCTCAAAATCAAGAACAGGATCTCCCATAGTTATCTTTATCAAATCAGGTTTCGATGATAACGCATCACTACTGTCAATCTCATTTCGGAATGCGAATATTTTTACATCTTCCGAAAAGTCGCTGTCCCATTTCGGGTTCATGTATTTTGTCCAGTCTTTCCGGGCTCCATTGGCTAAATTTTTCAATGGCCGCATCTTGCAAACTCTCTTGCTGCTATCGAAATCAAATCCCCAATTATACCTGTTTCGCAATGCCAGCAGCAACTCTGTGATCAGCATATCCGGCGGCACGTGGTTTTGCAAATTAATATTGATATTGTTCAGTGGGGCGTAGTCGAAAAATGGATCTGCTATTACCTGTATTATCTTCTGCCAGGTTACGGAATAAAATGAAGGAATAAATAATGTTTGCCACTGATCATCGTTCATTTCGCTGTAATCGAAATCCCAACCATGTTCTGTAAACACTTGCTGCAATAAATATTTCAAGCTTACCTGCGGAGCCAGTGTATTATAATTATTATCAAAATCAAGATTGCCATCCGTTCCTAATTTATTCATCCAATCGGGAGTGCCCGGTTCATTGCTGCCCGCCCATTTCTCATTGGCGATAGGAGCGAATGAATAGTCCATCGTGCCGGCAAGTGTCTTATGAATATGCTGCCAAAATCCTAAGTTGGTGCTGGCTGGGTTATTGTTTGTCCAGGCAAAAGTTCGTACGCCTCCCAATACAAGTTCTTTCAATTTCTTTTTCTTTACCGGCTGAAAAAAACTGCTTACACCTGTTACAAATTTTCCATTGATAGTGCTTTTAGTTATATCATTTACATTCAGCTTCGCCGCTTCTATTATAAGGTCTCCCGTATAGCTAAAATTATTATTATCAAACAACCTTACAGCTATTGTTTTCTTTACTCTCCTGGTATAAAAATGATTGGGCAGACCCAATAGCCTGGCATTGCGTGGCGTGTATGAAAAAGTAAATGGCAGAGTATATTCGCCGGCCAGTGAGTCCAGGCTAAGGAATGGGGATATTCTTTCCAGTTGAGCGGTTGTCCCCGGTGACAGATCCAGCCTTTCGCCATTTATATCTAATCCAAGCATTCATCTAAGTATTAAAGTTATCACCTGAAACAAAATTGCTAAACCCGCCTCCGGTACAGTTGCTCCTTACTTTCCATTCTATCGTTTTATCTTTCAGAGCCACCTCATTTAATGTCGTACCTGTTACATCCTTTATAATCCAGGTGGCGCTATCTGTATATTTCAATTGTAGCTGATAGCTGGTAGTCCCTGGAGCAGCTGTCCAGCTGAACGCTACATTTTTTAAACCAACAACCGTGAATATAGGATTTGATGTCACCACTACTCCCAAACCCGTAGGAGCATTGCAGGTGCCAATCATATTAGATGGAATAAAATTATTGCCGTATACATATCCGCTATAGTTGTCAGCGTTGTCACATTTACTTTTTATCCGGCATTCATATTGTACGTCCCTGAATAGCGGGCAGGTAAATTCAAGAGCATCCACTAATACATTACCCCAAACCGTATCCCCGATTGGCCTGAATTCGAGAACATAGCCAACCACGCCCGGTACTGCTGGCCAGGAGAATTTTACAGTAGCAATTACATCGGTAAGGTTTATCAACGCTACGGTCAATGACGCCGGCGCTGTACAGGCAAATGCTGTCAGATCCACAACAAATCCGTCACCATTGCTATATCCGCTGTAATCATCTGTTCCGCATTTAGTTCTCACTCTCCAGCTATAATCAGCTTCCGTATCAAAATCTATATCCACCTCCGGATCTGTTGTTGGTACCGTTACCCAATCAGTTTCCCCAGCTGGTAAGTATTGCAATTCATATCCTTCAGCCCCTAATACCTGATCCCAGCTAAAATGCCTGGTCACTACTCCGCCAACCTCGGCCACAAATTCAGATAGTAAATTGCCTGGTGCTGTACAGGTTCCATATACAGCGCCGGGAGCTTCGTCGTTAATTCCTGCACCAAAGTCTTTATCCGGAGGAGTGTATTGGGTATTATCAAAAGTATAGCGCCATTGCAGGGGAAAACTCCACTTGGTATCGTCACTGGCTCCCATGGGTTGCGTCTTCTGCAGGTTCACTACTCTTAGCCACCTGTTGAACACTACACGATAAACGTTATCGCTTAACAGCAGATCCTTACAACTATCCTGGAAAGCCTTTGTATTCATCCAACCGGCATCGCCTTTATAAGTTTCATTTCTGCTTATATTGATAACAGCGTTTTCAGTCGGCAATACCTCACCAAAATCTCCACCAGTCGCTTGCTGTATCTCCGTTTTTTCCAGGTTCATATCCTCCTCAAAATCGCCCCTTATTCTTAGCGTATCAATACCGCTGATGCTATTATGATAAATGAAAGAGAATACATCGTAATATTTTCTGTAATCAGCATAAAGCCTGTAAGGCGATGCAAATACAGTTGATCCGCCATCGTCTTCCACACTTACATCATAATACCATATTTGTTTTAATGGCTGCAATCCGTATAGACCTAACTGATCCAGGCCTGCCGGCAAATGAAAAAGTAATGACTCGCCCAGATCCGGCAGATCCTTCGTTGCTGTATCCTGGCTGCCGTCTGTATATACCACTCTTGCTTTCAATACAAGTGGAGGATATACATTATCTGAGTGAAAGTAAGTCAGGTATCTTCTTTCCTCCGGGCCAATAAAATGTTTATCAGGCTGCCACGTGAGGAACGGTTTTTTCGCTGGCAGATAATTCACAAAGAAATTATTTCTGTCAAATTTTTCTTTCGCTACTCCACCCTTTATTACTATCCGCAAATCATCTGATTCGCTGGCCCATGGAGGAGTCGGATTACTCTTGGTTATTTGCCGGTACCGTATA
Source organism: Chitinophagaceae bacterium (assembly GCA_040007815.1). Taxonomy (GTDB): domain Bacteria; phylum Bacteroidota; class Bacteroidia; order Chitinophagales; family Chitinophagaceae; genus Terrimonas_B. The sequence continues at coordinate 26,157 of JBDTUH010000016.1, read as the reverse complement.
TAAAATTTCTTTATCTGCTTGGTTAAAGCTTTGATATTATTATCGCCGGTGGAAGGCAGCTCCCATTCCAACCAGGAGTTTAAAAAATCTTCGCAATAGAAATATGTTTTACCATCCGGGTTAGGGTATAGCGTTTGCCTGGTTACCAGTTCACCCGGAGCTGCGATATCATAGTCAGCATTTATCGCCAACACGTACAGCTCTACATCCAATGCACAGCCGGTTGCCTCCGGGTTGCTGATCTCTACCAGGTAGCGGATCGGGTTTTTGGAGAAAGAAAATTTATGCGGCCTTTCGGTCAATTGATAGCTCATAGGTTAATAGTTCCATTTTGAAGGGTCATATTGCAATAAAGAAATACCCATCTGCTCATCTACAAAAGTTAGCAGCCATCCGTACAGCGTAGCATTTAGCGGCCCGTACATATCGAAGTTGAAAAGAGAAAGATCCAGGTTTTGAAAATTGGAACACTGTCCTTTACTTTCAAAGTCGTATAGCATAGCGGCGATAAATTGCTCCATTACTTCAAAGGCCCGGTCGTATGCATTCTCCCGGTCATCCATGCTGTTTGGGTTGGGTACTTTATCCAGGAAGAGCAAGCCATTCGTTAATCTTCTCTTTTTAAGTTCATTCGGCCTTTCGCTATAGCGGCCATTATATCCTATATGCGCCACGCAGGGAAAATGTGCGAAGTTGACACACGCAGCGGCCAGCTCTTCGTCATCATTAATACGATGGAAACTTTTTCTTACTACGCCGCCGACATCGATGCCGTGTGCCACAATTATATTGGCACTTGACAGATATTTGAAATAATCACTTCTTGTTTTGAAAAAACTCATGACGGTTTCTTTGGTAGTTTGCTTTCAATATATCTTTCCTCCTCTCTCATCAACCCTATCTCCAGCATGGCTGTGTGTACATACATATTTTCAATATGATTGACATCACCCAGCTTGTCACCGGCCAGGCTTCGCATCATTCCATACAGACCTGTTTCAAACTGGCTGATAAAATCCTTGTCTTCATTTTTAAAAACCAGCGGGTTGTTTTTGATCAGCTCCTCCCTGCAGGCGTCATACCAGAGGAAGATGGCTTGCTTTACTTTTACCGGCCATTGCTGCATTTTCTTGACGTAATACGCCATTTCATTTGCATTGAATGCAATCCGGAGATCACCATCGGGGTTCAGCTTTTTATTATATTTCTTTTTCCCCTTGCGGTATAATACTGCAGCCAGGTCATTCAGCGCCTCATTATTCCCGTTAAGGATCGCCTTATAATGCAGCTCGCTGAAATGAAACTCCGCCATTTTTAAATTATCAAAATCGCTATCCGGGCCATGGTATTTTTTGTATTGCGTTATCAGTTGTTTGGTAATTTTCAAAGGCGCCTGCTTATCAAACACCCAATCAACAAACGGGAGACACCTGTTGATCACTTCGGCGGGTAATAATTTCCACCGATATACGCCAAGGCCTGATAGTACCCATAAGGCCTGTACTTTAAAAGTTACCTCATCGCCATCGCTATAAAGGATAGGAGCCAGGCCAATGAATTGCGTAGTCGTTAATTCATGTGCATACTCCGGCAGCGTCATTATACTTTTATTTTTAAAAAAGATAGTGGTCATAATCCAAATATTTTCCTGCACTTGTTCCTGTCGCTCACTGTTGTTGTTGGCGCCGAATAATAGTCGCTTGAAAAATATCCTTCCATCACATCCGCTTTTGCTTCTTTGTCCAGGTATTCTTTCAGCTGCAGTAAATAGGCATCACCGGTACGGGTGCAGCTTTTATAAAGCAAATCCATTTGTGGGTCCCGTTGTTCAGCGTCCCCGGCATTTGCGCTATCGCTATTTCCCGCGGAGAGCATTACAGAAAAACCATTTTCGGTAAGTTCAACTGAACGTTTCTCTATGGCAGTAGCAATGGTAAAATGTGCGGTTGCTTTTTTTATCAGTTCGATCGCTACTTTTTCTTTTGCTGATGGGGTTGCATTGTTTTTAAGTGATAAAAAGAACTCTTCCCCGATAGTAGTGTTAATATAAAAATCCTGCACTTCCATTACTTGCGGCTTCAGCGACCAGAATACACGATGCGGGTGACGGATGAAGAAATATTTTTGGAAATCAATACCCGTTTTAAATATCAGCCTGTTGATATCTTTATATTCATCGCTGTCTGTCCACAAAGCATAACTCAATTCAAAAAGATATTTCAGCAAAGCTTCAATTGCATAGGCGCCTTTATCCTCCAGGTGATTCTTTACTTCATTGTATTCCCAACGGTGTGCCGCTTGCGAATGTTCGGTGCTGATACTGCGCAAGCCGGCATCCGTTAGTTGTGTCTGTATCGTGGCCAGCTCCATCATATAGCCAAGAGGAGCTATGACGGCCCTGCACAATTTTAAGAGATCAGCGTAACCAGCTTCGGTGATATTGGCAACCAAATCATCATACAGATCCTGACCTGTTATCGGGATCAGGTACCTTGCTGCAGCCAGGTCAAAATCCGGAAGGCTGCTAACGTCATTAATAAAATTGATCCGTACAAATTGCCTGGCTGTTTCCTTATCGTTTATTAATACACTCATAGTTGATAACTCTTAATTCTTAACTCTAAACTCTAAACTATCTCTGGTTTAGTACTCTTTCCTGTATCCAGCGTTGTCAGCAATCCCGACGGATACCTGAACACTAATCTTTTTTCCGCTGTTTCCAACCTCTTTGCCCAACCGTTATAATGCTTCACGATGTTAAGCGGCCTTGCATTCATGCGGCGTTCACTTTCCAGCATCATTATTTGCACCATGTAAGCTTCCCTTATATTGCTGCCACCCGGGTTTTTGCTATAGCTTCCTTCGGGAGTGCCGGCGCCAAACAGTGCGGGGTTTATCATCAATGCAAAAAGTATTTCACTCGTAGCCGCAGATCCATCGGGTAATAGTTTTCCGTCCTTTACTTTATCATCCAGCACGTCAATCTTAATATCCGCTGTTTCTGTTTTTGTTACCGGATCTATATAGCTGTTAGCGAATATGCTCTTGTATTGATTTTCATTTCCGGCCAGGTACTTATCTATTTCATCCAGTTTGTTATCAATGATATCCTGCCTTTGCGTTGATGTCATGCTGGCCCATGTCTTATGTATCCTTGTCCAGTAATTCTGGCTGATGGTGACGACATACTTTATCGTCATCTGGTTATTGAACATCGCCATTTTCATGGCTGGGATGGCTTTGGCGATGTCTACCCATGCTTTGGTACTATACCAAAGTGGTGGAGGGTAGTATTGTTTACCATTTCTTAGTTGCCGGTTGATGATGGCGAATTCGTAGGCGCCCGTGCGGCCCAGCAGATCCTGCAGTTCCCCGCCCTCTGCCAATACAGGAACTCTTTTTATATATTCTGAAGGATAAGTGTAATTACATTGCCAATCCGCATTCAGGTATAATCCTTCAATCTCCCCGCTGATTTTACTTTTTCTTTCTAACCTGGCCGTTACTACATCGGTTCTTTTGATACGGTTTATTTTCGTTCTGTCACGGCTAAGCATCATTTGCGTGGGACTCCATCCATAGCTGAATAAATCATAGCTGCTAAGAAAACTGAAGTTGAAACTATCATTCATTTCAAACCAGTCCTGTATCTCCGGATCTTTTACATACTCCAGCTCTTCCTTGCCATCATTATCAACATTCACCAGTAGAAAAGGCGCTGGTCCTTTGCCTGTAGCTATCCGGGCCTTACCATCCAGCCCGGCGCTTAACACGCCACATTCCTCTATATCTTTTGCCATCTTAATGGGCAGATCATTAGTCGTTCCCCAATCAGCCCAGGGACGGGCCAAACCAAAATCTTTTACTTCCGGAACAGTAATTTTTTTACCGTCGGCCTGGCCTCCCGTGGGCACTACATAAGCCGTTTTTGTTCGGTTGCTATAACCTATTCCATCTTTAAATATTACACTCATAGTACGGTCTTGTGATTAAATTTTCGGATAAGGCGGATATGAATCTTTCTAATATCACTATTGTTCAACAATTGAATGTTGCGGGTACTGTTGGCAAAATGTTGCGGATCTTTTTTTAAAAGGTTGCTTGATGGCTGCATACGCTGTTGTTGCTTGCGTTCCGCCGGGCTCAGCCATCCATGTTTCCTGGCTCTTGCTACAGATATTAATTCACCGCCGGTGCCTTTCTGATCATCGCTGGTAATAAACGAAATCTGGAATACCTGTCCGGCATCCATAGCGGCTAATACATCCTTTAAAGTGATTGTGTCCACCCTACGAAAGTAGAAGGACTAAGAGGGGAGTGGAAGGACAGGGGAGGCCGTCACTTATTTAAAAATAGCATCATCAAGTATACTATTCATTTTATCATTGGCATCAGTAATATCCTTAAAAACGATATAACTCCGGAGGGGCTGATCTAATTTTTTATCCAGGCGATTCATCAATGCTTCCTGTTCGGGTGATATAGCTGGCATTATTACCGGTTGCTGTTGTATAGAACTGTTTGTAGTATTGATCGTTTCCGCCAATACACCTCCGCTTTCAAAATATTTCATTCTCCTGGACGACGCTACAATGCCTGAATAGTCAATACCAACGTATGGCCTTTGCCTGAATGCGGGCTGTATATTCTCTCCATTGCGGTACAAACTGGCATGTAGCAAAGCTCCTACCAGGTCGGGATTGTTTCTTACAGTTTTCTTACTAAGAATTACCTCATTGCCTTCGGCCTCCGCTACTTTTTTACCTGTTCGGCTATCAACCATATCGATGCCGCCCTGCTTATGAGATGGGCCTTTTAAAAAACCTCCCCTGGCAAACTCCGGCACTTCCTGTGCTTTGATAGTATCTATTTCTTTTTTTGTTTTAAATGCCGCTACACCGGCCAGTATCAAACCAAGAGGAAATGGAGGGGTGGATAATGCTGATAGCACAGATTGCGCCCCTCTTATAATAGCTGCAGTGATATCCGCTTTTTGTTGCCGTTCAAATTGTTTTTTCTTTTGATCAGCCGCCAACTTATCATAGTCATCATCCAATTTTTTTACCCGGCGATTGTATTCCTGCTGGCTGATCAGTTTATTATTTAATAATTTCTGATCGCTTGCCTTCTTTTTATCATTGGTACGCTGCAGCCTGGCCAGCTCCTCATCTTCCTTCCTTTTTTCTTCCTCCGGGTTGCTGCCAAATAAAGAGGATATGGTTTGAAAAATTGACAGAGTTTGCTGTAGCAGGTTGGTCCAGAATTGCAATTCTGCATCCATTTTTTTTTGCCGGTATTGCTCTTCTATCAGCGCCTTCTCCTGTTCAGTGAGGTTAGTATTATCCAGGGCTTGCCGTTTCTGTTCATCCAGCAGATCCTTTTCCGCTTTCAGTTTTTTAAGCCCGTTTGATTTTAATACATCCAGCTCAGCTGAGGCCAATCGGCCCCTGTCTTTTTTATCATTAGCACCCGCTGCATTTCCCCTCGTATCATCTGCCAGGCGTTTCTGATTTTCCCGTAATGCCTGAATACTTTTTTTAAACTGCTCATCCTGCTGTTTAATAATTTCCGCATTCATTTTTTCATATTGCTCTTTGGCTATGTTGCCATACTTCAATATGATTTGCGCCCGGCCAATCTGGTAAGCCACCTCCAATTTTGTCATTACCTGCAACCGGAGATCATCATCCTTTACAATTTGAGCAGCTTGTTTACGTAGCTCTGCGAATTTATTATTTAGCTCTGCGGTATCCCTGTCAATGGCGGATAGCGTGGATATATTGGCTTCGGTATATATCTTGTTTACTTTTTCAAGAAATTCCTGCAGCTTTTTTAGTTCTTGTTCTCTTTTGCGGGCAGCCTCATCAGCTGCCTTTTTTAATGCGGCATTATCAGGGGCATCACTGCTCACTCCTATTTTTTTTATATCAGTTAATGTGGCCAGCAGATCCTCGTTAAGTTTTATTTCCTCCTTCCTGGATGCAATGAAATCATTAAGTGGAGCCTGCACTTTCTTGCCCGTACCTGCAAATTTTGATTCTTCAATGTCAGCTTCTGCTTTAGCAATTCTTTTATTCAGGTCATCAATGCGGTTTTTTGTCGCATTTATTTTCTGTTCGTCCGTAAAATTTTTGGTAGCCGCCTGGTCTTCATCAAAGGACTTTTTTGCATTTTCCTTAAAAGCCTCAGCATCCAATGATTTTTTTGAATCGCCATTTAATGTAAAAAGATCCTTTACATCTTTTGCAAGCTGTCTTACACCTTTTATCGCGCCGGCTACAAATCCCAGGAATGTATTGAATGCAGGAATGAGTTCATTTCCTAAGTCCTCTTTTAAATTTTTGAAATCCTGTTTTGCTGCAGCTATTCCACCCGATGTTGTATTGAGAAAGGCTTCGCCGGCGCCCTCAACCTTTTTACTAAGGTCGCCCATTACAAGTGCTAATCTCTCGGTGTCTGTAGTTGCATTTTTTGTATCCAGGCCAAACCCCTTTAATCCTTTGCCGGTTTCAATAAACTTTGTGATGGAAGTAGCTGCTTCATCCAGGGATATTCTCTGCTTTGCCGCAAAATTTATAATGACAGGCAATAGATCATCCATTTGCCTTTCTGTCAACTTACCAAAATCAATCAGGTGTTCGAACACACCGGTTACATCATCATTGTCAATAAATTTAAACCGGTCAGCCATTTCATTGGCTTTCCTGATCATCCTGTCAAATACGTCCGTCCTGCCTAAATTATCCAACGTATTGTGCAGCCGGGCGGTTGACTCTTCGGCGTCAAGCGCTTCGCTGAATGCATCAGTAAAAAAATCTTTCACTGCAGCTCCGGCTTTCAATACCAGGTTCGCCGCAAGGTTACCGAAAAATGATGCAAGAAATCCCGTTGATTTAGCAGTTGCATTTTGTGCATTGGTCACACTGTTCAACCGGTCTTTCATTGTATCCAATACCCTGGACGCATTGCCCAGCTCTTTTAATTTAACCTCAGCCTCAGCAGTGCCCTGGGAAAGATTTTTGTATTCATTGGCCAGCTTATTGACAAGCGCCTGCTGCTGCCTGAGTGATGGCCCCGTGCCGTTATCTAATTGCTTTTTCCATTTCTCCTGCTCATCCGTTACTTTCTTTAATGCTTTTTCGGTAGTGGCCAGTGTCGAATTAGTTTTTTTCAGTTCTTTATCCAGCGCCGATGGTTTGCCGCCGGCGGCCAGTGATTTTTCAATGGCCTTACCCAGGAGTTCCGCTTTCTTCTTTGCCTCATCAATGGTTTTATTATAGCCATCGGCCTTTTTTGTCAACCGGTCATACGCTTCCCTGGCCGGTTGATCATCAATATAAATGTTAACACTCTTCGCCTTTAGTTCGTTGGCCATTATCGTATCGTTAATGCGTTTACAATGAGGGTACCGTGATTATCCGCGACTATATCTGCCAGCTTATCCAGGTTATTTTCTATTGGAGGATTTAGGAATTGTTTGGCCACACGTTTACCAGATCCTGCCTCCGATATCTTAGTACCGCGGCCAACGCCTTTGTGCAGGAATATAGCATAGCGGGGTATTTTAAAACTTATACGGTTAGTAATACCGTCCTTCCGGGTTACTACTGTACGCAATGCCCTCCTTAGCGGTATAGGGCTTTTGCTTTGGCTGCTCGCCTGCACGCCCAACGCATCCAGCTCGTTAATGGCTTTATCCTTTGTATCCTTAGCCCAGGCCTTTACATCAGCATTTAATTTATCCAGGTCTTCGGGTCGAAACATAGGGTTGCGTTTGTAGTAAAATTAACCGGACAGAAAGGGGAGTGGAAGGACAGTAATCAAAAAAAATTCCCCCTGTAGACACAGCGGGAACTCATTAAATTCATACAACTAAAAAAATACTTTATGTAGTCTCGCCCGGTTTAGGCTTATCAGTCTTTTTTGTAAGAGTCTTTTCTGTAAGATATCCTGTTTTGCTTTTTATCAGGTTTTCAGCGCCGGTAATATTCACTTTACTAATCTTACCACTGTATCCGTTTGTATGTATAATAAGATCATTCTCCAGGTTACAGTCAAATCTGTCAGCAACTTCGGGCCTGGTTAAATTAACTTTTGGCATAAACACTATTTTGTAGATTAAAAAATATCGTCATTGAGACACGAAGCCGGACGCAAATTATACATCCAACGTTGGATCGTAATCAGTAAGCGTTCCGTTATAGAAGTATTTGTTGAATGCTTCCATGGTAAATTCATATTGCTTACGTCCATCGCCCAGGTTACCGCTTTTAAATGATCCCGCATCTACTACGCATGGCGTACACTTGCTGCCAAACTGCAACTTTTGCGTGCCTTCGCATTCGCCATTCGTTACATGCAGTAAGAAAGTAGTGTTTAAAATATTGCTGACTATCTCCAGTAGTTCAGGTCCGTCGCCTACCATGATGATTTTAGGCGTCCAGCGAAAACGCTTTGCATGTGTTTCGCCTACTACTTCGCCGTCACCTTCTACTGATTTGGGAGCGCAGTAAATGGCAAGAGATCCTTTGTTGGTTTTGTACACAATGCTGTCATCGATGGTGAACTTATTGCCGATAGCCGCAGTGCCTACTGTCTCTGCAAATGTGTCGATAAAATCGGTTGGCGTTAACCAGGCATTATTGGCGTAGCCAGGCAATGCATTCAGGATATCAACCTCGCGATAATTTTTATACTTGTTTGCCATTTGTAAGAATTAAAAAAGTTTATACAGGGTTTTCGGAAAATATTATTAAACCGATACAATAGATCCAACCTTAGCCGCTACCAGTTCATTTAAAAGATCCTGGTTATTGATAGCGTCAGCAGCAACAATGCGCTGCTTTTGATATACAAAAACCGGGCTGATGAACTTATATGATTTGCCATCTACGGTAAATGACGATGTTGGTATTGGCGGAGTTTTCTTTTCAGCAATTTCCTGCGCAGCATCGGCAATTGTTTTTTTAGCGTCAAGTTGCTTAGTCAAATTTTCAATGGTGATGCTTAGCTCTTCGTTTACTTTGGAAACGATGGCAAGTTCGTCCGATAACTCAATACTTTTTTTCTCATAAGATCGGCGTTCTTCTGCCTGTATCTGGATGTCGTTTTCGGAAGTTGCCAATTTTGATTTTAATACAGTGATCTCCTGGGCAGTTTCCTCACATTTCTTTTCAGCCAACCCGGCAAGTTCTAAATTATCAGCAGCCGCTTTCTGAGAAGCTTCCAATTCAGCAATAAATTGCTCTGGGGTGTATGTTGAATAATCAACTGTTGTTTTTTTAGGAGGCATAATTTATTTTTTGAAAGAAAGGGCCGGTGACAGATTCATCAGGATATCATCGGCCCTTTATATTTTTAATAATGGTTTTTATTAAGCCAGGTCCTGGTCGTTACAGAAAACAAACTCAGGCACTTCAAAATTCAATGCTTCCCACCAGTCAGTATAGGCACTCACCACACGTGGAGCAAATTGCTGCACCTTCATGGTGTCTTTTAAGCCAATCTTTTTAACCGGGCGAATCCTGTTTTCAGCAAAAGATGTCCAGATAAGTTGGCTACCCAAATGAGAATCCAGGCCAACAACTGAAACGGATGGATAATCTTCCACGGTTTGCAATCCAGATCCCTCCATATAATTTATATTCAGCTTGTACTTATCCCGCTTGCCTCTCTTATACCTGGTAGCTGAATCGGTATCCATGAATACTTCTTTGATGAAAGGGCGGATCTCACTTGGGATAGATTCCACAAAAGTTTCAATGTAAGTGCAGAAGTCAGCATCAGCACCAGGGAAAGCGCCTAATGCGAACGGTCCATTGCCCAGGTTCAAACGACCTGCTGTATTATATCCACGAATTACTTTGCGGATACCATTCATAGCAGTACTTACAGCGCCTGCAGTACCAGGCACAGGAGGAGCCAGGTAAACACCGGCGAAATATTCATTCAATTCCAGATCCCTTTCCTTAGCAGGAGGAATGAGGTTGCTTAGCCACCAAATTACAAAGGGCCATTGGGCACGGTCCGCTTCAGGCAATGCAGCCAGAAAGCCCAGGTAAGTTGCTTCCAAATCATCAGGAGTTTCCTGTAAATCGATCTTCAATTTGAAAAGATCAAAATGGTTGGGAGTAAACTTTGTAGTGCTTATTGGGCTGAATGTCTTTTGAAAGGGCTGAACGATCCTGTTGAGAGAAGCCAGCGTACCTCTCCAGATGGTATCCTCCGTAGGACGCAGTTGAAAATACGAAGCCGTTCTTCCGGGCTTGTAGATCATTGTCCTTAGGTTCTTTTGATTGTCAGAACCTGGTTTATAGTATGCACCAAAGTCGGTGATTACGTCTGCTACATCGATTGCCATGGGTATCTTTTTTTAAGGGTTGGGATAAGAGGGTTTGTAAAATATTTTTAGAAATCTTTGATTTTTTCGTTCAGTTCCTTTTGTGATGCTGACAATTCGATTGCACCTCCCGCATCAGGCTGCCTGTCGTTAGCAGCTGCTGGAGTACTGATCTTGCCGGCATCCAGTTTGCCGAGCCTCTCAACTTCCGCAGTAAGTGTTACTATCTTTCCTTCCGCAGTTGTCTTCTCAGTAGTCAATGTTTGCACTTGCGCTTCCAGGCCGGTGATCTTTTCTTTATCAGCAGTAGCTGCAGTTTCCAGTTCCACTACTTTTCCAGTAAGCGTTTCATGTTCTGCTACCAGGGTTTCCACTTTATCCAGGTGTTCATCCTTCATTTCAATTTTCTCATCCGCTTTGAAGGTGAAAAACGCTTTCAATTTTGTCCATTTATTACTCATGACTAAAGAATTTATTTTATGTTTTTGTACAAGGGTGCCTATTACTGTATCCATGCTGCTGATCTCATCTATTAATCCAAGCTCCAGGGATCGTTCTGCCAGGAATGTTTTGCCGGTTAATGTTTCCTTCTCATTCAATTTATCACCTCGGTTTACTTTCACGGCACTGAGAAAAACATCATTCATCGGGTTCAACGTGGTTTCAATGATCAGCTTACCATCACCATCTCTCGCATCACGAAAATCTTTGTTCTTGTCTTTCGATTTGGTGGCGTAGTATTCACGAAGTACTAATCCCATCTCTTCGTAATATTGGCTCCTGTCATAAAAGGCTATCATGGTACCAATACTCCCGATGATATCCGTTTTATTACTCGCTACTATTTTACCGCCTCCCGATCCCGCCCAATAACCAGCGCTGCACATCATGCCATCAATCACAGTGATCGTTTCCCTGGTTTTACCGGCATCGGCATAATCGTTGGCTAATGATTCAGTGCCATCTACTGTGCCGCCGGGAGAATCCATGTACATGATCACCGCCTTAATGCTCTGAGACGATTTCATTTTTGCCAGTTCATTACGCAGCGAAGCCGTACCGAACCAACCGCAAAAATCTTCCTTCATCATAGGGCCAACTACCGGCAAAATGCCAATGGTTTTCCCTTCGTAGCCTGGATGATTTCTCGCTTCGTAAACATCTAACGGAGCTGTAATAACATCAGCATTTGCAAAGAGCTTTTGGAAAATACTTTCCGGGTTTTCTTCATCTTCCTCATCTTTCCAGGAGAAAACATCCTTACCATTTTTCATGTCCTGCAGCAACTCCAGGCATCTCAAGCCGGCCTGGCTTTCTATCAGCCATGATTTACTGAATATGTTGCTTGCTGTTCTGAAATTCACTGTACAAAGATGTTTTCATGCGGGTACGGATGAAAGGACAGGGAGTTAAACCTCCCTGCGACTTAATATTGCATATACAGGCTGCTTATTTATATACAAGTAGCCAGGCTTATTTCTATCAATGGAATTCAACGATGCAAATCCATTATACGGATCAGACCTTAGTATGGCTCCGCCGGTGTATCGCAGGTACCAACCTTTGAACGTTGCTGTACCTGTTCCGGATTTTATCGCTTTTAGCCGGTATTGCTTATATATGCGGACTGTCGGCACATTAAAGAGTTTGTATTGTGCCGTGGCCACATCCGTCAATGCGAGCGAATCAAGATCCACCCAATCAGACGCCGTGGTATGTAGATTCAATCCCTGGAACCAAACTTTTCCACCGGTTACCCCGCCAACCTCCGTGATCATGGCTTCAAAGCTTTTGAAACTACCATCAAAGGTGAGGGTGACATAAGCAGTATCGGCATTGGTCAGCAACGAATCTGCGTAAGCAATGGGTATTTTACTTACTATTTGCGCTTTGGCGGAAGACGAGGGAGTAATCACCGTAGCCAGGGTAAGGCTGAATAAGATGAATACCGCGATAAATTTTTTCATGATTAATGATTTTGTTTTCACTTCGGTAAAAAGTATTATGAAACACAAACCTAAATTCCTGCAGGCGGGAGTGAAAGGACAGGGGGCAAAGCATCAAAAAACCCACTGTAGAAACAGCGGGTTTGAAACGTATTGCTTGCCATATGAAAACTTACTTTATCCCTGCATATTCAATCATCGCATCAAAGCAGGGGCAATATTTTATATATTCCCATACATCTATTTTGCCATTGCCGTTAGTGTCTTTACTAAAATCACGATGGCCCATGATCACGGCACCGGGATATTTTTGTTTCAGGATCTTTAATGATACCGCCAGCGCATTCTTTTGATGGGGTGTCCTGTTGTCCACTGGTTTGCCGGTATTATCGATGCCGCCCAGGTAACTGATGTGAATACTATTTTTATTAAATCCCAATACGCCATTAGCTACAAGGCTTTCTGGGAATAGCTGTACTACATTACCGTCGGCCTGCACTACATAGTGATAACCGGGATTCTTCCATCCCCTGGCCCGGAAGCCGGCCAGCAGATCATCAATGCTTTCTTTTTGATTGCCCGCCGTGCAGTGAACTACCAGGTATTTAATCGGCCTTGTGTTTTGGATGCTTTCTTGTATCATAAAAGGATGTATAAAATTGTTGATAGTATCAGCCCGATATATTTTACATACTTAAGCCACGGATGCTTTCTCTGTATTACATCAAGCCGGGCAGTAACCCCCACGAATTCCCACCGCTTACCAATAAAGATGTTGTAGATGCCATTGAATAAAACCATATACCAAAACCCGATCATGGGAATGGATAACCAACCCATGAAATAAACGGCTGGTATCAACCCGATCAGCCGCAGCAATGCTCCCCTGGTATGATTTACTTTTTTCTTTTTATAGAATAATCGTATATCAGTAAACAGATCGATGCAAATGGTTGCGATCACCAGTATGATGCCGGTCATTACCGGGTATATGGTATTGGCGAATATCATACGCCTCTATCGCTTCCTTTAGTGCCGGCGATATCATTTACTTTTTTCAACCCATAAATAGCAACCAGGGCAAACACGATTCCCAATAGGATGAACAGCCAGTTTATTTTATGCGTGTCGGCAAAATAGCTGTTGATATTAAAGAAACAAATGACAGACGCAAAGGCGAATACTGTCATGAAAGCGAACCATTTTTTTGCAGGAGACATATTTTTATAGTTTAATTGGTGATATAATTTTTTTGATCCGGAGGAAAATAAATCCGCCGGTAAGCAGAGCGGCGATCAGTAAGATCCACCAGGGGATCAGTACTTTACCTTTTACCCGGGCTTTCAGTTCATCCCGTGATGTGGTGACTTTGAGCAGATCTTCATTACACTGGTTTACCTGGTTGAGTAATACCGTTTCCTTCGCTTTATCAATTCGAATGATGATTGAATCATGCTGAATTGTTTTGGTAATGATCTTGTGCGGAGGGCACTGGGCTTTTACTATTACGGTATCCGGAGAAGATGGGACTAATACACGAACGATCTCACCGTCTTCCCATAGCGTATCCAGCCGCACACTATCGCGGATGATAATGGAATCTTTTGCCGGGAAACGATCAGCGCAATACAATGCAGCTGCAGGCAGATGCTTATCAAAAGTTTCAACGGCTTTTTTAACAGGGTTGCACGATGTCAGGAACAGCAACGCTAAGAAGATAGCGAAGATGTAAACAAACAACCAGGTATATGCTTTCATGCTCATGGATTATTTGCATTAGGTTTTACATCCAATAGGGATGTTTTGCTTTTGACAATCTCAGCGATTTTATCCAGCCCGAGGCCGATGCACAACGACCAAAAATTGGTTAATTGAACATTGAATATTTCAGGAGTAAACCGGAGAGCTATATATACTGTGAGGATAGTTGCGGACAAACGCTTTGCATTGTCCCGCATCATAAACCAGAAGCTAAACTTTTCAGGCGTGTGCGGGCTGCTGACATCTCTTTTATTAGTTTGCCATAATAAGGATAACGCTATCCCGATAACCGCAAAAAATATAAATCCGACGAATAAATAAGCCGGGGTTTGTCCGGTAACGATATTATAGAACTGTTCTTTTTTCATTGGTAGTTTTATTTTTGATCACGATCTTTTTTATTCAACATGTTCATTTCAATTCTATGGCTTGACTCCAACAGCTTATCCAGCTTTTCAAATATTTCGGATTCATTTTTCTCAACCATATTGATCCGGATTTCCAGCTCCCTGAGCCTGGTCATTACACGTACGTAGATGGTCACACACGCCGTAATAAAGATTACGGTGTGTGCAGCCAGGAATAATATTACCGGTACGATATAGCTGGATGTAATCTTATCTATTTGCAAAAAATCCATTTTTATTACTATTTCAACGTGTAGCTGCCATCAGCATTCTTTGCCTTTATTGCCATTACCAACGGCGCACGGTATCCTGTAGGGTCAACCAACTTCACCGTTAAAGTATAATTGCCTACTGGTATGTTTGGAAAATCATCAACAACAGCAACCGGTGCAGTAGTTGGCAGGAATAGTTTTGCTTTAAACTTGCTGGTACCCGTCCAAACAACTGTACTACCTGACTTCAATTCAAAAACCGTATTCCAGTTTTCATAAGTAGGTGCAATGCCAGTGTTCTGCCAGTTCAGTGTGATCTTACCTGCCGCCCCGGTAGTGATACTGCCAGAGCTAATTGACAATCTATAGCCAGCGGCTTTACTTGCAGCCCGGAAATTATTCTTTACCGTTGCGCCCGGACTGGTTGTTATATTGCCGTTTCCGAAACTTGCCCCATGATATAATCTTACCTGCCTTTCAAAGTCCGCAAACTCATTTGAGGTACTGTTCATCGGTTCTCCTGTAATCGGCGCCGTCTGCCAACGAGCCATTATTAGCGTGTTCAACGCAACTCCGTTAAATGATCTTGTATTTCTCTCGAGAAGATCCTTAATATAGTCGTCTGTGGCGCCCCAATTATCACGCCTCCAACCTAACGGTCCGTAAGTGTTACGGGTAGTCAATGCATAATAGGCTACCTCCGTGGGAGTTTTAGTATGATTAAGCCAATCAGCATCAAAGGCGGTCATTATAATATTGAGCTGTATTGTTGGGATTGTTTGTGTATGTGCATCAATGATGGATTTTAAAGTCGCAACCGTTGCCCGAGTACCTGTAGGTTCCTGGCCAGCTGTTGTCACAATACCTGCATTATGCCATTCTCCATAATTACCATACCCACGAACATCAATACTGTTAATAACATCCTGATACCTTACTCCATTAAATGAAGTAGTCATTATATGATTATAAATAGCAGTATTAAGGGCACGTAAACGATTTAAATAATTAGAGCTGTTGTAATTAGGAACCCAGCCACCAAAACCAGTAGTAGGTGCTGCATTTTCCGCCATGTTAGTTTTCCAGTCTTTAACACTTTCTGCTTGCATAAGAGCATGCAAGTATTGAGGATAGGAACTGCGCCCATTATCATAAGTAGTAACAATATCCGGTTCGTTGTCATGATATACGGACATTATACCAAAAGATACTTTCTGTCTTTTATTTATAGCTGTATTAATCTGACTATCAAAATATGACCAATTATAAGCGTCTTTAGTTGGTTCAAGTTTCCACCAGGTTGTTCTGAAATATACGTCCAGCCGTTGTGTATTAGTTCCCTCACTCGGAATGTTTACAGTGTTTTGGCTATGCCATTGCTCAGCACCTCTACCAGGAGCATTTAAATCCGGATCTGAAAAAGGAATCTGAGCGACATTAAAAGATGTTGTACTTCCTGTACCAGGATCAACAGGAGCAGCAATGACAGTAACAGTCATATCATCTGTAGCCTTAGCTCCCTTATCATCTGTTACTATTAACCGAAGGACAGTTACACCAGGAGTAGTGAGCTGCTCTAAACTTGCATTCACTAAAGTAGTACCGTTTACAATAACACCGGCTCCGCTAACCTTACTCCATTGTACTGTAAATTGCCCATCCACATCTCCTCCATCGCCTACGAAAAATATTTTATTCGTTGGCAGCTGTAATATTTTATCCGGCCCTGCATTAGCTGTTGGCGGAATATTACCCGGAGGATTTACTATTGTATCCTTTGGAATAAAATGCCTGACAATTTTAAAAGTGGTAGTGTAACTGTTAGTAATTATTGAATCCTTCAGGTAAATGGTATCCCCCGTTGCCTTGTCAATAAAATAGGAAGGAGTAATTCCTGCTGAAAATTTCATTTCATCCGGCGATTTGTCAGGCGCATTGCTGCACTTCACAAGTATCATCGCCCATGCAATGATAGCTGATACAAGTAAAAAGGGTCTTAGCTTTTTCATGATATATTTTTTATATTTTAATGGTTTACGTACTTTCTTTTCCACCGATACCGCTGATGCAATATGGCTGCAGCGCTTACAGTAATTGTTACCTCATCCGCATTGGTTAATGATCCATCACTTACCGTCAACCGGAAAATATAAATGCCAGGCTGCAGGTTTTTTGCTTTCGCCGTTGAGCTGGTTGCATTCACTATTGTCGCGGTAGTTGGTCCGCCGATCTGCGTCCAGGCATAGCCGGTTATTCCATTATCATCATTGCTTCCGGTGCTTAATAAATTGGAACTGTCCAGCGGCAATGTCATTTCATAATACTGTGCAGTCGCTACAGAAACAGGGGCAAGGTTTGGAACTGCCAATACCGTTATTTGAACTGTCCTGGAATTTGTAAGAGATCCATCGCTTACCGTCAATTGAAATGAATACACTCCGGCAATCAATGATTTGATCTTTGTGTTTACTGAAGAGGGCGAAATAATATTGGCTGTATTGGGTCCGCTTGATTGCGTCCAGGCATACAATGTAATAGTCCCGTCATCAGTAGATCCTGATCCGCTGACCGTTGCTGAGTCAAGTGGCAGTTGTATTGTTTGTGGTGAACCCGGATTTGATACCGGCGCCTGGTTGCCTGCAGCTACGGTGATAGTTACCGTATCCGTATCTGTTAGCCCGCCATTATCCGTTACCGTTAGTTTGAAGCGATATGTTCCCGCGAGTAAACTATCAATAGTTGTGGTAGCACCAAATTGATTTGAGAAATACCATTTGTTTGGCCCGCTGACATAATCCCATCGATAGGAAACTATTGTTCCATCATCCGTAGCGCTGCCACTTACCACTACATCATCATCCGGTAATGTGATGGATTGATTATTTCCGGCTTCGGCGACGGGTACCAGGTTAGGGCTTACAGTGATGGTAACATCATCTGTCGATGTAGCGCTGTTATTATCCGTTACTGTCAGCCTGAATGTATAATTGCCGGGCATCAATCCGCTTACCGTAGTTCCTGAAGTATTATTAGGAGTAATAGTTGCTGTTGATGGCCCGCTGACCTGGCTCCATAAATAAGTGGCAAGCGTGCCATCCGGATCTGATGATAACGAACCGGATAAAACTACATCATTGTCAGGAGCGATAATAGTTTGATTTGGCCCGGCATTGGAAACCGGAGGTCTGTTAGCCGTACCAGTGGGAATAGTTATGTTAGTTAGCAAGTAACTACCATTCGCATCACGACCGGTAATTTGTAATGGTAATGGTAAGCGATAGCCAACCGGATCTTTGATTGTTACATACAATGAATAATTACCAGCTGCAATACCAGGCAGAGCAAATACATCTGTTTTAGTCAATTCACCATAGTCAGGTAAAAACAGGTATGGATCGAAGGCGCTGTTACTTGTCCAAACAGTAGTGCCGGCACCATTGCGTAAACTATATTGTACTGTCCAGTGTTCATACGTTGGAGTAAGGCCGTAGTTTCTCCATTTAACATTAGTGGTCAGCTGGCTGCCAACAATAACATTGCCGCCGGTGATTCGTAAATGATATCCCGCCTCCCTGTATCCTTGCTTCACACTGTCCGCTGCCTGCCCCGTTGGAGTGTTTCCCTGGCCAAAGTTTCCATTTCCAACCATTGCCACCCGCCACTTTCTTACCTGTCTTGGGAATACACCCTGTACGATACCAAATGAAGATGTTGGCCCTCCTGGTGGCTCACCATAAAAAGGCGCTAACCTGTATCGATTATTGAATGCCGTGTCAAGTCTAAACCCTGCAAACGACGCTGAATTTTTTTGTAACTGGTAATCATCATAGCTATCATCAGCTAATTCGTTATCTCCTGTATGATCCCCAAAATGATCCATTCGAAATCCGACGAATCCTTTATTGGTTGTCCTTGTATATATGTAAGCAGCAACTTCTGCAGGTGTACCGGTATTACCCAGCCTTGCTGCATCGAGGGCATTTGTTATAATTACTAACCTGAAATCCTGGTAATTATTTACTTGAGCATTGACGATGCCTTTAAATGTGTTTACAGTGGGATAAGTACCGGCGGGGAAATTATTGTAATTATTACCCGGCGCAGTTCCGTAAACATGCCATTCACCCCAGCTTCCAAAGCCACGTATGTCAATGTACCCAATAACATCTTTGTAAGGAATAGGACTTGCTGCCCAGGAAGGCTGATAGCTTCCTGATTGCAGGTGACTATTTATAGCGGCGTGTAACGCATTCCACTTTGTCAGGTATAAAGAGCTATTAAAATTAGGAACCCAATCCCCCGAATCACCTATCCAGTCTTTAATGGTCTCTCCCTGCATGGAAGTATGCCACGACAATGGATACGCAGAATTACCATTCTTACTGGTACCAGTACGCTGATCTGTACCAGTAAAGTTTGATAGCCAATTAAAATTCCCATCGCCCCAGGGAAATTGCTGCATGATGCCGAAAGAAAACTTCTGCCTTGCATCCATAGCAGCATGAAGTTTCTGATCAAACTTTGTAAAGTCGTAGCTACCTGCTATATCTCCCTCAATATCTTTGATGGTGAATCGCCTGTAATAATCTAACTGTGCAGGAGCTCCGGTTACAATTTGACTTCCGCTGTTTTCATTCCATCTTTCATTACCAGCACCTGGCCTTGCATAGTCACCGGTTAATACAGTGGTAGTAATATTGTAAGTAGTATCAGCTGGTACAAATGACCAGAGGATTGCGATAATGGATAGTATGGAAAATAACTTTCTCATTGACTATTGCCACGGTGCTGTCTCGGTAAAAGTGTTATTACCAGCTACCCAAATAACCGCCTCAGCCCCTGTTTTTAAAAGAATAGTCCCTGTTGGATCAACGCTGAATTTTAATCTCGGTGTTATAAAACCACCTGTAGCTCCAACTGTAAACCAACCTTCGGCTGTGAATTGTTGAGTGCCTAAAGTATGTGCACCTAATAAATTATTAGCGGTAGTAGTCGTTTCGTTCATTTGCCAATTAGCAGCGTTACTTGATACATTTACAGCTGTAGTCCATGAACCAGTTACGTATTGAATATTTGTTATGGTTGCTGTAGTTGGAACCATACCGAAAGCCAGAGCGTGAGATGTTCCGCTATTATGTGTAACCCTTCCGGATATTTTAAACCTATAGGTTGTGTTGGCTAAAACTGCGAAAGTATTATGCGCCGAAGCCGAAAACATATCTTGCTCGGAAGTAGTATTGGTAAGCGTTTCGTCCGATCTTACAAAGACATCATAGTTGCTCTGAATATTTCCGGTTCCATCTAAGGTTGTCGCCTGAACGACCTGCGCCAAAGGCCCGCTCTTTATCTCCGCTGTTCCTGATGTACTGCCTTTCATTAATACACGGCGTATATAAGCATCTTTCCAACCAAAAGAGGAACTGCCGAAGTCAGTAGCATTATCTGAAGATGGAAGTAAAGGAGTCGTTATTGCTACGCTGGACAGGTTACCTAACGATGTACTTGCCTTACCCGTAAATTGAGTTTGTATAGCAGAAGTAACACCGCTTACATATCCAAGCTCAGTATTTGTTGTTGCTGAATGAGTGGGTACTCCGTTTGCATCACTTATCAAAGCTCTGTTACCGGTTATTGCCGATCCGCTACTTAGTAAATTTGAAGCATCCCCTACCGCTAACCTGTATTGTGTTAAACTTGGTGCACTACCACCGGTTGCTGTTATTGTGACATCATTATCTCCGGAGCTATTACCTAAAGTGATAGATATGCCAGTACCCTCTATCAAATTAAACCTACTGGCTTCGTATGTAGTACCGCTTGTATTTTTTCTTACTGAAGAATGTGCTGAAAGAACATCTCCTGATATTCCTAAATTAGTTCCAACCACAATACCGCCCCGTACTGATCCGGTAGCAGCCGGCAGTGTATATCCACCTCCTGCTATATCAGACAATAAAGCTATTGTTCCACTTTGATCCGGTAATTTCAAACGACGATTTGCTCCAGCTGTAATTAATGATCCGTCTAAGTGAAAAAGCCCGGTTCCACCAGCTGGCCTGAACACAATGGAACTGTCATATAGCAATGAACCTTCCCATGTGTTTAATTTTGAAACTGGTTGAGATGTGCCACTGGAAAAGCCAACAGCACCGGGAGTGGCATACCAGTCAAATAAAAGCCTCGAGGCGTTTGACATAAATATGTTAGTAGCCGTACTTACATTTCCCCAATCAAGAACGTCCTGTAACGTTGGTACACCCCATGAAGCATCTTTACGCAAAAACTCATGAGTTAAATTGCCTCCGCTTGACATTGGAACTAACCCGTTCGTTGTTGTATTGAATACAGAATAAGAGCCTCCTCCAAGACCTAACAAATCCGGCCTAATTTTAACATAACTACCGTCGCTTCTCCTCCTGAGCACTATATCCATACCCGATGTATCTGTAACGGTAGTTTGCGTTCCAACAATAAGCGAATCGCTCACGTTTACATTTCCATAAACTCTTAATTTATCAGAACTTGATTGAGTTGCCCCATATCCAAATACGGAGTTGCCCCGCCAATGAACTCTCGGTTTGCTCGCTGTGTCGTAAACCAAATACGCTGAATCTATATTTGCGTAGCTTAGTTGAGGTGCTAGGCCGTAATATTTTAAAGTTTTACCAGTTTGAAGATTTCCAACTCCATAAGCAATGTAATTGTTGATGGTATCATTTACATTATTAGCGTGAACCAAATAAGCTAAGAAACCTACAAGGGTACCGTTTATTTTTAACCGGTCACTTCCATTACTATCCATATAGGTATTAGAAACGACAGTCGCCATGCCCTGAAATAATCTATTCTGATCACCTGTACCATGCCCGGTCCTTAATACTTGCGGCGTTCCTGTTCCTCTTGGTTTTAATCTGCTTTCCAAGTGAACGGCTTGTGTGTAGTCACCACCGTCTGTTCTTGCAACAACACTGTCCTGCCAATTATATATTTGAGACAGGCTATGACCATAAGATTTATTTTGCCGGTATATACCGTTTGTGAAATAAATTTCTCTTCGTGCAAATATTCCAGACAAAGGCCTCGCATAGGATGGATTGGCATCGTTTGATGTGATAGTGTCTTTAGTTAAAAATTGAAACGGAGAATATGCGCTGTCCGAAAATTGCCAAAGTGCTGCGCCCTCAACGCCGTTGCCAAATATTATAGCTTTCCTATTTGCCATAATATTCCTATTCGTGCTTATATAAGCGGGAGCAGAAACAGGCCCTCCAAATTTTACTGTATCAGATGAAACCTGCAAACCCTCTGCAGCTTTCCCGAGTGTACCTGTTGTGTGTATTTTAATAACTGTATCACCAACATTTTCAACTGTTGTATTCGTGCCATTTTTAAAAGATGGGAAACCAGTGCGGAAGCCATCAATTTGTTTAATGATTGGAACTCCATCACCAAGGCTTTCCGCTGTTAATGCTTTCAGTGTATCAACATCTTTTTTCAATGCCGGAGTGGCAAGGCCCGGCATACTATCCGTAACAGGCTGATTGAATAATTGCTGAGCGGTAATAACAGCACCATTGGGGCTGTGCGGTTGCGTATTATATGTACCTACACTTGTGGCCGCTGTATATGTTCTTGCTACGCCATCGCCATGAATGATCTGTGCCGATGTACCCGGAGCAGTGATAGCAATATTGACATTGCCTGTTCCAGGAGTTACATTAGCATTCAATGCAGGTGGAACAGTAACTGCAATACCTGTTACTGCCTGGCCAGCTCCCGGTTGTGTAAAACCGGTAATGAAATTTACAGCATCAATATGAAAGCCCGGATGGCTTGCGGTACTGCCATTCCTGAGATACCTGAACCTTATACTGTCAATGTTATAATTCTGAATATTGAACAAAGCCAAAGGCATACTGACTGCCTGGAATACTATACTATTCTTGTTCACCGGTATTATCACTTCATTGCTTGCAGCTACGCCGTTGCCAAAAAAGGTAGCTCTTACACTCGCGGCTGTCAGTAACGGCAATTTGAATTTAATAGCCAACGAAAAAGCAGAAGCATTCGCCACATTGACCGGGCCAGCTCCACGCTTAATGCCGATAACGTCACCGTTATTTACGGTAGTCACATTAATAGATTTTGTTCCTATCCATGCATTGCCTGTAGCATTAGGATCTGTGGTAGTACCAATATTGGTTACAGTCCACCCCTCTGTATTTTCATTGTAAACATATATCTGGCTAAAGTCAGGAGCTGTAGATCCGGCTGGCACCTTTATAGCAGTTAATGCCCATTCGTCTCCCTCCGCCTGGGGAATGGCCGCCGCTTCTGCAGGAGTGCCAGGTCTAACATGAAACTGATTATCGGCGCCAAGATAAATGAGATCGAAACGATCATAAGTAGGATCGCTTGCTCCCAGTGTAACAGATCCGCTATCGCTATTATAATATACATTGGTGAGGCGATAATAAGCCTCCTGGATATAAAAATTATAACCGGTTCCTTTATATGAGATAGATCCACCGCTTAGTAATGCATTGGGAAGAGGGATAGTATCCACCATCGCCGCACGTAATGCTGCGGCTGTATCATCTAAAGCCTGTTGTGTAACTCCTGCAATAGTGAATGAAAGAGTAGTGGGGCCGTAACGAAATTTCAGAAATCCCGATTGACTCCATACACTATCCAATGCATATCCGAAGACAGTGCGGCCATTCAATTTGTTTTTTAGGAAAGCGCCGGTAAGATTTCTGCTACCGTTTTCCAATATCAATTCAGCGTTTGCTCCGCCGCTCTGATACATTTTAACGCTATCAGCCTGGATACGATTTGTAACCTGGCTGAATGATGCCAGGCTATAGAATATGATCGGGAGTAATAGTAACTTTTTCATAGTTCGAATTATGCTATTACGATAAAGCCTGTCGGATTGCCGCCAAGTTTTACCGTTAATTCAGTAAATGCCGGTGCCGGAGCATCCGGATATATTTCGCCTGCAGTGTGCAGGAAGTATTCGCCATCGTCAAGTATCCATACCTGTATCAATGGATATGTTCCAAACTTGCCCAATCGATCATCCGTCCAGGGAATATTGATGTTGGGCGTAGCTACAAATGGTATGATCTCTTTCTTATTCATAGGGGGGTCAGTGTTATTATCATCACCGCCATCAATTGGCGCTGTACTATCAGCAGCAAACGATGGCATTATTAAAGCCTTGGTGATTTGCTCCGTTGAAAAAGACATTTGCGATTGTGCTGTATCACCCGGCCCGAGGCCGCTGGTATAATCCGCTACGAACTGCAGGAAACTGTCCGGCGATCCTATCAATAAATAAAATCCACCTGCTCTTACCTGGCCTGCTAACACATACCGGTGATAGGCCATATTCTCCAGGTTTACCCGGTTGGTAGGGCTATCGCCGATTTGCATGCCTGAAAATTTTATTTCATAGTATGGGCCTGCTTTTGTCCGCTTTGGAACTTCGGTAAAACCCATCTTGTCTCTTGGCACTTTGATGGGGCCATACCAACTCTTTCCTGCCTTTAAGGAAGGTTCGGCAATTAACTGCTGTGTAGAGGAGCTGATCCTGGGAAATACATCAATGTCTTCAATAGGAATATAAAAGAACTGGCAGAAACCTCCGACATAGGTATCGTTGCGATGTAGCGGTACAATGCCCAAATAAGAGGTTTGAAACATTGGGCAAATGTTGACTAAACTGTCCGGGAGTGAAAGGACAGGCAGGGGAGCTGATCAGCCGCCAACTTATATTAGTGAATTGTGTGTATTATTTAACACCAGACCAACATGGATGATGGCCGGTTTGGTAAGTGGACAACAGTCTGAAAGATTTTTTCTTTGCGCTTCCGGTGCCGGTATTCGGCTTTTTTCAATGCATCGAAAGTGATATCGATATCTACTACTATACCGTAGTTATCAGCAAAAGAATTAATGGCCTTATCAATTCCGGGCCGCCATAGCCGCTTTTCAATCTTATCGACACACCAGCCATATAGCTCATCGACAAATTCATTTTCAATAAACCGGTTTATGGCAATGATCTTGTCATCATCCAGGGAATAGTTCTTATATCGCATTTGTGTAGCCGCCGCCGTACATTCAATTACATCATTCATGTAAGATAGCCTGACATCCTTTTTTTCTTTATTCATGTTGATGGAAAAAGGAGACTTATCCAAAAGGCAGATGATCAGCGTTCCTAATGTGCTATTGTAATTTAAGGGGAGGGGATGACCATATTTTGCGGTAACATATTTACGCAAATAAATCTTCGTGGGCACCTTGATCGTGTACTTACTCAGCGGCTTCTGCATCAGATTTAATAGGATGGATCGAAGATACAGAAAATTGTTCTTTTTTGTTCAGTCAAGCAGCTGCTGCCATGGCTTTAACTTTCGCATAGTAGTAAACTCCGATATGCGAATCGCGATTAAGCTCCGGGTGTTTTAAGAATAACCAGTTAATGAATTCAGTAGTTGTCATCCCATGACTGGCCCAGGTATGAATATTTGAAAGCATGGCTACCCTTGCCACACTATAAAATTCCAGCTTCACCTGCACATCGGGGTGTGACTTATCAGCCACATTTATTTCAAAAATAGTTTCCTCCATATCCTGCACCGAAGGATTAGCCACTGGAGCCAGGGCGATATGCAGGAATTTATCACAATGCAATTTGTGATTGAAGTTGGTTTCTAATTTTAGGCGTTTTCTTTTCATTGTTATAAAATCTTATTGACTGTTCATTGCCTGATCGTAAGCCGTTTTTACCTGAATAAACTTTTCTGCATTGCCGGTTTCTTTGTTATCCGGATGGTATTGTGCAACCAGGCGCCGATATGCGGATTTGATTGTTTCCTGGTTTGAATGAGGGCTGATATTTAGAATTCCCCACCAGACGATATCAATAGCCGTGCTCTTTTCCTCAATGGCTTTAAAACCGGTAAATGCTCTATCCAGGAATTCACTCACTCCCCATCGCTCCATTCCTCTCAGTGCTTCTATTCCCTTACCAAGCGCATAGGCGTTTTCCCAAACAGTATTATACTGATCGCAACACATAGAAACGTCTTTGCCTTTGTATTTGAAATATATAGCTACTCCTGGATCATCAATCCTCCGCTTCATATAGTCCGCATAAAACATTCCGTCATTTCTAACAGGAATATCAGAGCTAACGACAAGTTCACGGCCCCCGAGCCTTGCTATTTCATCCCGGAGGAATCGCTGAGCCCGATCCATTGTTTGTTTAAAGGGAGATCTTTTACGTTGGCCAGGGACGGTTCGTTTATAACCGATGGGCCATTGAAGAGGAAATGCGTCAATCATTCATGTGGTTTTATGCCACTTTGATAGACTGTACAAGCGAAAGAAAATTTACGAAGCGGTTCGATAGAAGGCCGGTAACCTCCACTAAAGGTTCTGAAAATTCAGAGCCTTTTATTATTTATGGATTTCGTTGT
>JBDTUH010000015.1:0-172057 GCA_040007815.1 Chitinophagaceae bacterium | reverse complement strand
TGTTGGTGATGGGGGAATGGTATTACCACCACCCGTACAGGTTGCCGTATTGACGATAGTGAAACTACCGGTATAATTGGTTCCCCCTGTTCCCTTCGCTCCGTCCACTACAAATGATTTATAATTTTCAGGAGTGCCCGCCCTATCTGTATTGGCATAAGGATTTTGAGTGCTGCCATTTATCGGTTTTACGTTTACACCCGCATTACCCGCGAAACTGGTATAGACCGCGGCTCCCCAACGCCAACCCAGGGATATACCAGGTTTATCAAGGCTTATATCGGCCGTCCATTTTACGTTCATGTAGTTGCCGGGGAAATTAACCGGAACCAAATAGGACAACCCGCTCATGAATATATCACTGGTATAAGCACGTGGGACCACTGTTTCCCATACATTGTTTATGAACTGAGTGCTTGCCGATGTTGCCGTTGCATCAAAACGGATGTGTGCATTGGGTACGCTCAGTGTATAAGGAACATTATTAGCCGTAAAAGAAATAACTCCGTTGTTGATAGTTACCGTAACAGGATCTGTGCCCGCAGGTAATGGGCCCGGGTCAAATGAACTATTAAACCATATATACCTTCCTGCCGGTATAGCTGTACCGCTGAAATTGGATGCTGATACTGAACTAGTGATCACGCAGGCCGCTGTCGAAGCCGGATTGACAGCAACTACTACGTTTTGGGTATTAGTGCAAACATTAGCGTTTAAGGTAAACGCATATACAACATTCACAGGTGAACTGGTTGTGTTGACAAGCGTCTCATTAATACTACCTGCTCCACTGGCAGCAGCATTACTGATACCTGTTACCGCTGCACGGCTCCAGGCAAAGGTGGTTCCTGCAGTAGTGCTTGCAGCAGTATAAGTAAATGCGGCACCGCTGGTTACTATAGCTGACAAGCCACCTGATAACTGCGGAACGGAATTCACTGTTAGTGTCGCAGGGTTAGTATTCGAAAAGCCTCCGCTATTCGTCCATACCGCCCGGTATTGTTTATTATTATCTGAGATTGCCGTAACAAATGTGAGAACACTATTCGTCGCGCCATTAATATTAGTCCAGGATGTACCATTGGTGCTTGCCTGCCATTGCAAGGTTGGCGCTGGAGTGCCGGTGGCAGCGGTAGTAAAACTGGCACTACTTCCGGCGCATTTTGTTTGTGAAGCGGGGTGGGTTGTAACAGCCGGTGATAAGTTACCAGCACTTGAATTAAACATGACATCTACCCAATAATTAGCTCCGTTGGCGCTATTGGAAGGAAACACTGCTGTTGCTGAATATTGATATAGTCCATCAGGTCCGTCTTCACCGTTGGCAAGAGCTTTCAATGAACCTTTAATCACCGGCTGAGTAAAATAATTACTTGACGAAGCATAGTAACCCGTGCTGCTGAAATAAGATACCACATACGTTGTATTGGCTGTAATAGCCACGGGTGAATTAAATAACACCTGCTGCCAACCAGAAGCCGTTTCTCCTGTAAAGGTCGCTGTCGCCAGTAAGGTTCCTGTACTGCTCCACAAATGCCCGCTCCTTGTACCAGTTGCATTCAAACCCTTATAATACCTGATGCCCGTAATGAAACCGTTTTGTGATGCCCTGAATTTCATACCTACTTCAATGGCCTCCCCGTCATTATTCAAGGGATCTGTCGGTTCATCCGTCTCGAGGAATATAGTGGAAAATGTTCCACCGCTGCTGGCAGCCGTCGTAAATGTCCAATTGTAATCTGCTGCCAATGCATTCCCGGCTAAATCTTTAATTCCCGATGCACCACTCTTTATAGTAACAGTATATACGGCTGAGCCGGCCAATATAGCGGAAGGGGATAGTGTAAGTTGATTGCCTGAAGTACTGATCGTGGCGGGAACAATAATATTACCTGCATCTTTCAACAGGAACGTACTGGCATTTACAGTTGCCGGATTGATAGCTTCGCTAAGATTGACAGCAATGGTAGTGTTGGTATTTACGGATGTCGCGCCGTTCAGTGGTAATACAGACGATACAACAGGTGCTGTATTATCCGCCGCGCCAGTGGTAAAGCTCCAGCTATAATCGCTCAACAGAGCATTACCCGCTAAATCCTTAATACCTGAAGTACCGCTTTTTAAAGTGACCGTATAAACGGTAGAGCCGGTTAGTATTGCCGATGGCGTTAACGTTACCTGGTTGCCTGCTATGTTTAAGACTGCTGCAATTAAAGTATTAGCTGCATTTTTCAATTGAACGGTAGTCGCTGTTATTGTCGATGGATTAATGGCTTCGCTGAAATTGGCGATGACGGAAGTACCCGTTCCTACACCTGTTGCTCCGTTTAGCGGCGTGACGCTTGTTATTACCGGAGGCGTATTATCTACTACACCTGTAGTAAAGCTCCAGGCATAATCATTTACCAATGCATTACCTGCTACATCCTTCACACCCGATGCACCGCCTTTGATGGTAGCTGTGTAAACAGTGGAACCAGCTAATACTGCGGATGGTATTATTGTGATCTGGTTGGATAGTATGTTGATAGTTGCCGGCACAATAATGTTGCTGGCATTTTTCAGTTGAAATGTCGTGCTGGTTACAGTTGAAGCATTTATCGCTTCATTAAATATCGCCGTCACAGAGGTAGTGGCGTTCACACCCGTTGCTCCGTTTACTGGCAATGCGGAAGATACTGTTGGCGGTGTAATATCAGGGCCAACGTTACAATCCGGGAATATCTTTGATGAATCGACGGTAGAAAGTCCGGCGGCATCAGTAACAGTCAATTTAATCAACCAATAATAGGTATCTCCATTACATCCTATCCGCTCAATATTAGTGGTTGTAACAGTATCGGTGCTTATTACCTGGGGATGAACGTGACTATTATGCCGTAAAAATGTTTGCCATTCATATTTCAGCGGGCCCGGTTCAGCATCAGTAACGGTAGCCCGGCAAGTATACACCGTATCCGGTCCGATTTTATACAATGAATTTTTTACGGGACTTGTGATATTCACCACAGGTGGTGTATTATTTACCGATATGGTGATACTGTCTGTCGAGAAAGCCCCAAGGTTGTCAGTAACCGTAAGTTTAACCACGAATTTTGTTGGCGTATTTGCCGGAGCTGTAAAACTATGAGAAGGATTAGCGACAGTACTTGTACCGCCGTCGCCGAAATTCCAGGCATAGCCAGTAACAGTGCCATCTGCGTCGGAAGAATTGCTGCCGTTAAAGTTTACCGCCAATGCAGATGGTCCGAATATTTTATCTGAAGTTATTTTGACGACCGGGGATTGATTTCCACCAAACTTAATTTGTTTAATAGAAGGAAGAATGGATGTAAAATTACCAAGCTCTACAACTACCAGGCTGCCATCAAGAGGATTCACCGTCAAACAGACTGTACCAAGAAACCCTGTTCCAAAAGTCTTGACTTCGGTAACCACAGAAGTGTAGTCGACGCTAAAACACTTTATCCATTTACCATCATGGTCCGCCACAAAATAGCGGTTGTTGTATTCAGCAGGAAAACTAGTTCCGGAATACCAGGGTCCCCCGATGGAACAATTTCCGGGAAATGGTGAACCAATAACACCTGATTCCGGAGTACCAACCAATGCAGTAGCAGCATTATTACCTGAAAAAGTTCCGATCCGGGCAGTATCGACGAAATGTTGCCAATCTATAACAGGCCGGTGATGAACAAACCGGTTTCCAGTACCAATTGATACTAACGGATTACAGGGGTTATAAACTGTTTTATCGTTGTCAGCGGTAGCCTGTTTAACCAGGTCCTGGAAATTAAGAAATTGTTGATTGCAACCATTGATTCCATATAGAGGATTAGGCTCGTCCTGGTTGGCAGTTATGGCCTGGGTATACCCTGGTGTAGGCGTTAAACCCTCAAAAAGCGGCCATCCGCAATTGACACCGGGAGTAGTAATGACATTTACCTCTTCATAAGTATTCCAACCCACGTCGCCAATATAGACTTCGCCAATATCGCCCGCGGCCGGATTAGTTGAACCGGTACCGGGTTTTACGGACATACGAAAAGGGTTTCTTAAACCAAATGCCCAAACTCTCGATTTAGGTGAGCGGGGAGCCGATGGGTCATAATATGGATTGCTGCTTACTCCATTACCTGTAACCGGATCTATTCTTAGCAGTTTACCATTATGACAATTCAGCATCTGCGCACGAAAAGCACCTACGTTTTCTTCAGGGCGAAGGATACCGTCGATAAGATCAAGATCAAAATCAGTATCCGGGTCACTCCCTTTATCTACAGCGTAATAGCTGCCGCCATCGCCGCATGTCGCCAGCAAAGTACCATCGGCCGCAAAAGCAAGTGTACCCAAACCATGAGAGTCATGTGTCAGTGCAATACCTGTTGATTTGGTTTCACCCAACAAAATCATTCTGCTGCTCAGGTCAGTTATCAGGCTATTGCCATTGGTTACTGTTTTGTAACGGGTGATCCGGCCAATTGTACCACCACGTGTGCTTGTAGCCGGATTATAATTGGGTGTGCCAAAGTTTATCAGGTAATGCCTGTCTACGACATATAAAAGGTAAATAAGTCCATTACTCAAGTAGTTGGGATCAAGAGCCAATCCCATAAGTCCATGATCACCCCAATTCGCTACTTCTTCTGAAATATCCAATACCGGGGTGGTTTGCTTGACATAGTTGCCGGAAGCGTCCCGGTTACAGACATATACCCTCCCATCTTTCTCCCACACAAAAAGCTTTTGACCATCAGCGGTAAAAGCGGTACCCAGGGGAAGGTTCCAGTCAGCACCAATGACAGAAGTTGTAAAACCGGCGGGGATGGTTTGAGACGAGCCGGCAGAACATAACAATAGCAAACCGGCTCCGAGAAGAAAGAAAAACTTTTTCACGTACGAATTATTTAGCTTAATGATAGGTGGGCTAACTAGTAATAAATGGAGTTTAACTGATAGAAATCATCAGGTTAGTTGGGTATTCAGGAGAATTGGAAGGGAAATAGTTTTACGGTTAAATCCCGTAAAGCCCGGTGATTATTCCGGAAATTTTAAAATTGAAATCAGAGCACAAAGTAAATAAAATTTGATTCCCTGTCAATAGGTGAAACATGGAATTGGTTATTATCCGGTTAATGATCGGTTAACAAGCGCTGAAATCATGAAAATAAATCATCCTATATTATAAAAATTTACCCGATTGTCGTTGCCTGATAAAAAAATTACATACGAAAAAGTGTTTCCGGGAGATTTAGTTTTGGAAAAATAAAGAACCAATAGGCAGCATTCGTACAAGGTTTTTGAATTGATAATTGCGGGGCAACCAGTTTTATCAAACATATATCTCCTGATCCTTTGGCCATAATAACTATTCTGACTATTCCTAAAAAAGGCTCCACTAAAAAAGCAGAGCCTGGTTATTACAATCAAAAAAAATTACCAGATAATTAATTTTTTTACAGCGTTGAAATCACCGGCCTGGATCCTGTAATAATAAATTCCCTTTGCCAATGATCCGGCATTGAAGTTGACAGTATAGGCGCCCGCATCTTTTGAAGCGTTTACCAGCACTTTCACTACTCTGCCATTTATGTCGAACAATACTAAGTTTACTTTTTCAGCTCCCGACAATGTGAATGGTATTTTGGTTCCTTTATCAAAAGGGTTAGGATAGTTCTGACCCAGGCTATGGTTTTGAATCCTTGAACGAGCATTAATAACAACAGGATTAGCAGATCTTGCTGACACCGCACCTGCGCCTCTTATTTCTAATAACGCAGTACTGGCCTGCTGACCCGTTGGAAGACTTACTCCCTCTGTATATGCCGCGATCGATGTTGCCGCTTTAGTATAGTAATAGGTTGTATAATTACCATCTTTGAAATATAATCTTTCGGTAGCGGCATCCCTTAATGTTCTAGTAGCTCCATTGATCGCTTTCCAGTCTGCCGTACAACCAAAAATAATGCTATTGTCTCTTGTCGTAGTTATAGTGACGGAAGGAGCCGCTTGCAAAGTGGCGACTGCCGAAGCGCCTGCTAAAACAGCTTCTGCATTTAGTACAACATAACAAACACTGGCCTGGCTTTCTTCACCACCCCAGTTGCTTGTCACCGTGATTGAACCCCCGGCAGAATAAAGGGCGGTCCATATTTCCGCATTGTCACTGCTGGCGGCTCCCGCATCCGCCCGTTTTGTCCAGGTAAGTGCAGGTGAACTTGAAACACTGCAATCAGACACTACAGCATCAGCCGTTGTAGCCAATACCAGTAACGCACCTGCCGGTACTCCGGTTAATGAATGTACCGTTGCGGCTGTTCCTGTTTTTGTAGTAACACTTTGTATGGTTACAGCTGGCGGTGCTGTTGAACTGCCTGTAGTAAATGACCAGCTATAATTATTTACTAATGCATTACCGGCAAGATCTTTTACTCCCAAAGTTCCGCCAATGATGTTAATAGTGTAAGTGGTAGATATAGTCAATGCCGCTGTTGGTGTTAATGTTACTGTTCTTGTAGCGGCATTGTACGAAACAATTGTTCCTGTCAGTGTATTGGAAGCATTACGCAATTCAATGGTTGAGCTATTGATAGTTGCCGCGTTCATTGCTTCACTAAAGATGGCTGAAGGAGTTGTGCTAACGGATATACCCGTAGCTCCGTTTATTGGTGTAACGGAAGATACCGTTGGAGGAATAATATCACCCACTTCCGTGGTAAATGACCAACTGTAATCACTTGCCAAAGCATTACCTGCCGCATCTTTTACACCTGCTGTTCCGCTTATAATCTTTGCTGTATAGACAGATGAATTAGCAAGCGCAGCCGATGGCGTTAACGTTGCTGTTCTTGTACCGGCATTATAAGAAACAGTAGCTGCTATCAGCGTATTGGAGGCATTACGCAACTCAAAGGTTGAACTATTGATAGTTGCCGCATTCATTGCTTCACTAAAGATGGCCGAAGGAGTTGTACTAACGGGTACACCTGTTGCTCCAGTCACCGGGGTAACTGACGATACTGTTGGTGGTGTATTGTCAGGTGCAACTATTCCTGTGCCCCGTATTTCCAACAAAGCCGTACTGGCCTGCTGACCTGTTGGAAGACTTACTCCTTCCGTATACGCTGCTATACTTGTCGCAGCTTTGGTATAATAATACGTGGTGTAGTTACCGTCCTTGAAATATAATCTTTCCGTTGCAGCATCTCTTAATGTCCTTGTCGCTCCATTGATTGCTTTCCAGTCAGCGGTACAACCAAAAATAATACTGTTGTCTTTCGTCGTAGTAATGGTAACGGAGGGTGCGGCTTGTGAAACACCTGTTGCCGCAGCACCACCTAATGTAGCTTCAGCATTTAAAACTACATAGCAAACACTTGCCTGGCTTTCCGCACCCCAATTGCTTGTCACCGTGATGGAACCGCCACCTGCATAAACCGCTGTCCATATTTCAGCATTATCGCTGCTGGTCGCTCCGGCATCAGAACGTTTTGTCCAGGTAAGAGATGGCGAACTTGAAACGGCGCAATCAGACACAACAACATCAGCTGTTGTAGTTAGTACCAATAATGCACCTGCCGGTACTCCTGCTAATGTATGTACGGTGGCTGCTGTTCCTGTTTTAGCAGAGGCAGTCTGTATGGTTACAGGCTGAGATGCTGTGGTCCCGGTAGTAAATGACCAACTGTAATTATTTGCTAATGCATTACCGGCCAAATCTTTTACACCCGACGCACCACCGGTAATAGTTACCGTATACAAAGTGGAAGTGGCAAGAGCAGCTGATGGTGTTAATATAACCTGTGTTCCGGCTGTGCTTAGTGTCGCGGCGATAAGCGTATTTGCTGAATTTCTTAGTTGAACTGTAGAAGATGTAACCGTGGATGCATTGATAGCTTCATTAAAAGTAGCCGTGACAGTTGTGCTTGTACCAACACCTGTAGCGCCATTTACCGGAGATACGTTTGATACGGTGGGAGGCGTATTATCAACGCCACCGCCACAATCAGGAAAAATTTTCGCTGAGTCACTGGTGGAAAGCCCGGCGGCATCTGTGACTTTTAGTTTTATTAGCCAATAATATTCATCAGTGCACCCAATGCGGGAAATATTGGTGGTAGTATTTACATTATTGTCTATTGCTTCGGCATGCTCATGATTGTTATGCCGCAAAAAAGTTTGCCATTCATAAGTCAGCTGGCTTGCAGTATGCTGGGCATCTGAAACAGTTGCAGTACAGGTATAAAGTGTATCAGGACGACCTACCGTATAAAATGAATTTTTTATTGGGCTTGTAATATTCACATTCGGAGGGGTGTTATTTACCGATACAATAAACTGTTGCACTGCCGAAACAATACCCCCATTGTCGGTAACCGTTAATGTAACTATGAATTTCTTAGCTCCTGTCGTAGTGGTAAATTGATGACTGGGTGTTGGAGATGTACTGGTATTGCCGGTACTACCGGGGTCACCAAAGTTCCAGGAATAACTGGCAATACTGCCATCCTGATCGGTTGATCCGGTGCCACTGAAATTCACTGTTAAGCTGGTTGACGGACTGTAATAATTATCAGCCGTTATTTTTGCCACAGGCGGGATATTTCCACCGAATGAAATTTTCTTTACAGTGGAAGAACCTACGTTTACGCAAACTATTGATCCGTCGATTGGATTTTCAACCAAACAAACAACGGCACCTACACCGGAAACAAAATTGTCAACCCTCGTTACCACATCGGTAAAATCCATCGAAAAACGGCGTATCCAGGTGCCGCCATAATCAGCCGCAATAAAAGTATTTTTATAATCCGCAGGGAAAGTATTGCCTGCACCGGTATACCAAATACCTCCCGCACTGCAATTACCCGCAAAAGGAGAACCTACTACTTGTGATTCCGGAGTGCCGATAGTTGGATTTGTTGCGTTGCCCGCAACATCAAATTTTCCGACCCTTGCGACATTCTGTCCATGCTGCCAGTCCAATGATGGTCTATTGTGTATATAACGGTTGCCAGTTCCTATTAATTGAGAAGCGTTACATGGATTGTAAACGCTCTTATTTTTCGCGGCATTATCCTGGCGCAAAAGATCCTTAAACCTGAAATTAGGTCGACCACTGCAACTACCAAACGGATTGGGCTCATCACCATTTTGTGTTTCCAAAGCCATGTAAGCTGGTTGCACGGTTTGCCCTTCATACAAAGGCCATCCGAAATTGGTACCGGGTGTTGTTACTACATTCTGTTCTTCCCAGGTAGACCAGCCGACCTCCCCTACTAAGATCTCCCCGATATCACCAGCAGCCGGATTGGTAGATCCTGTACCCGGTTTGACAGACATCCGGAATGGATTACGAAAACCTAAAGCCCATACTCTTGATTTGGGGGATCGGGGCGCTGAAGCATCGTAAAAAGGATTACTGCTGACACCGTCACCTGTTTCAGGATTTATGCGCAACAGTTTACCGTTGTGAGAGTTTAGCATCTGGGACCTGAAGGCCCCGACATTTTCCTGTGGCCTGATAATTCCATCTGTCAAAGCCTGTGCATAGTAGGTATGACTAATGCTTCCCCCATCTTCTATATTATAACTGGCTCCGTCACCACAGGTGATTAACAGCGTACCGTCTGCTGCAAATGCAAGACTGCCTGTGCCATGTGATTCATGTAGTATGGGTATGCCGGTTGATTTAGATTCTCCCAATAAAACCTTCCGGCTTGCTGTATTGGCAACGAGATTGCTGCCACTCATTGCCGTAGTGTACCGGGTGACCCTGCCGATAGTAGCGTTAAAATATTCGTTGGTAGCAGCATTATATCCATTTGCTGTCAACCCACCCGTCATAAGATGATGCCGGTCCACTACATATAATCCATATATATAGCCATTGCTTTCAAAATTCGGATCCAGCGCAAAACCCAACAAACCAAAATCCCTCCAGCCACCGACTTCGCCGGAAATATCAAGCACGGCCTGCGATTGTTTTACATAATTCGTTCCCTGCCTGTTGCACACATACACTCTTCCATCCTTTTCCCAAACAAAAAGCCTTTGCCCGTCTTTTGAAAATGCAGCTCCTACAGGCGCCGTCCAGGTGGAACCGCTGCTAACGTCCGTCAAAGAAAAACCAGTGGGAAGAGTCTGGGAGAACGCATGGGTATACAAAATAGTAATGCATGCGAAAAGAATTAACTTTTTCATTGTTATTAATTAATACTACGTAAATAAAATGGAGGGTCCCTCAACAAATGTTATTGGAGCCAACTAATGCAGATATTCTGCGTAAGCTTTCGAGGGGAGCCAGGAATCGGAAGCGTAATTAAGGGACAGGAAAAGAAAAATGGTAATACTGGTTCTGGCTGTTCAGGAAGAATGGATAACTTGAATATACAATTTAAGGCGTAGAACCGCAGTAAAAAAATAAAATATTCCATTATTTTATTTGTATTGATACCCGGTATCACATGGAATATGTTAGTAATGAGCTGGATAAAAATCGATTTTTATTTGCGATCCGATTTTTTAATTAGGGACTATCTGATTGCTTTCTAATTTTTGGTGGCTGAAAACAAAGGGGTGTAACAATTTATGCCCTATCACACAAATTCAAAAAGCCCCGTTGGGGCCTTTTGAATTTGTAACACATTATTTTAATTGACTTTAATGATCTTCACAAACTTTCGTTGATCAGCCTGTATTATTTCAACAAAGTAAGAACCGGCTGACCATCTGTGTCCAATCCGCAAAGTTGTGTTGCCCGCAATCTTCTCAAACCTTTCGACAACACGTCCAAACAGGTCGGTCACCCTTACCTGCACGGGATTATTACTATTAGCTTTTATAACTAAACTAAAGAATGTATTGCTTGGGTTAGGCATTACTTTAACTTCCAAAAGATCACTGCCAGTTAATGCAGGAACTAAAGCGGGATTAGCAGGTCTTGTTAGCAATGTGGTAGCGCCTCTGATTTCTAACAGTGCCGTACTGGCCTGTTGACCTGTGGGTGCACTTACTCCTTCGGTGTAGGCCGCTATCGTTGTTGTCGCTTTCGTATAATGATAAGTTGTGTAATTGCCATCCCTGAAATATAGTCTTTCAGTAGCCGCATCTCTTAATGTCCGCGTCGCTCCATTTATAGCTTTCCAGTCTGCTGTACAACCAAAAATAATACTGTTGTCTCTAGTCGTCGTTACTGTGACTGACGGAGCAGCTTGTAAGGTAGCTGTTCCAAAAGCTCCGCCTAAAGTGGGTTCTGCATTTAAAACCACATAACAAACACTGGTTTGGCTTACCGCTCCCCAGTTGCCTGTTACCGTAATGGAACCCCCTGCCGTATAAACCGCCGTCCATATTTCAGCATTGTCACTACTGGTAGCTCCTGCATCTACCCGTTTGGTCCAGGTAAGGGCGGGAGTACTTGAAACAATACAGTCGGATACCACGGCATCAGATGTCGTTGCCAATACCAATAACGCTCCCGCAGGCACTGCAGTTAATGAGTGTACCGTTGCTGCTGTTCCTGTTTTGGTTGTAAAGCTTTGTATGATTACAGGAGGCGCCGACGTCGTGTTAGCTGTAGTAAATGACCAGCTGTAGTTAACTGCCAAAGCATTACCTGCTACATCTTTTACGCCGGCCGCACCTCCTTTAATCGTTGCCGTATATACCGTTGAAATAGATAGTGCCGCTGACGGTGTTACTGTTGCCGTTCTCGTAGCTGCATTGAATGAAACGGTGGCAGTGATCAATACATTGGACGCATTACGTAATTCAATAGTTGAACTGTTTATAGTCGTTGCATCCATTGCTTCATTAAAGATCGCTGTAGCGGCTGTACTAATGGATACCCCCGTCGCTCCATTTAACGGAGTAACAGAAGTTACTGTTGGTGGAATAATATCACCGACTTCTGTAGTAAATGACCAACTGTAATCAGTCGCTAAAGCATTACCTGCTACATCTTTTACGCCTGATGTCCCGCTTTTGACTTTTGCTGTATAGACAGTTGAATTAGCGAGTGCGGCTGACGGTGTTATGGATGCTGTTCTTGTACCTGCATTGTATGATACAAAAGCCGTGACTAACACATTGGAAGCATTACGCAATTCAATGTTTGAGCTATTGATAGTAGTAGCATCCATTGCTTCACTAAAGAGAACCGACGCAGCAGAACCAACAAGCACGCCTGTTGCACCGTTTGCCGGACTGACGGAAGTTACTGTCGGTGCAATAAGATCAGGTCCCGTTGAAACACCTCTTATTTCTAATACAGCAGTACTGGACTGTTGACCAGTAGGTACACTTACTCCTTCAGTATAAGCGCCTGTTAATGCAGAGGCCTTAGTATAATGATAAGTGGTATAGTTAGCATCCCTGAAATATAATCTTTCAGTAGCTGCATCTCTTAATGTCCTCGTAGCCCCATTGATCGCTTTCCAATCAGCTGTACAACCAAATAGGATACTGTTATCCCTCGTCGTGGTTATAGCAACGGAAGGAGCGGCTTGTAAAGTGGCTGTTGCAAAAGCTCCGCTTAAGGTGGGTTCCGCATTTAATACCACATAACAAACACTGGCCTGGCTTACCGCACCCCAATTACTTGTTACGGTAATAGCACCTCCGGCAGAATAAACTGCGGTCCATATTTCAGCATTATCACTACTGGCGGCCCCTGCATCTACACGCTTGGTCCAGGTTAGGGAAGGAGTACTTGTAACAGTACAATTAGACACCACAGCATCTGACGTTGTAGTTAATACTAACAATGCACCTGCCGGCACTCCTGTTAATGAATGCACGGTTGCCGCTGTTCCGGTTTTGGTGTTAGAACTTTGTATGGCTACAGGTTGAGATACTACGGTCGCCGTCGTAAATGACCAGGTGTAGTCGTTTATCATTGCATTGCCAGCTAAACCTTTTACTCCTGATACCCCACCTTTGATCGTCACCGTATAGGTGGTTGAACTTATCAAAGCAGATGATGGTGTCAAGGTAATAATGGCGGATGAAGTATTAAGAGTTGCAGGAATAATATTATTGGCTGCATCTTTTAATTGGAAGGTTGTTACGGTTACTGTTGTTGCATTAATGGCTTCACTGAAATTTGCTGTCACCGGAGAACTTATACTTACTCCTGTAGCTCCGTTTACCGGGGATACAGATGTAACTGCTGGAGCGGAGCTTACACTAACAACTACATTTTGGGTATTGGTACATCCATCTGCGCTTAATGCATACACATAAGTGACATTTACCGGAGTGCTTAATGTATTGACGAGTGTTTCATTAATGTTGCCCGTTCCGCTTGAAGCTGAATTACTAATTCCTGTTACCGCAGCACGACTCCATCCAAAGGTTGTTCCAGGAGCAGAACTATTAGCGGTATAGGTAAATGCTATTCCGCTGGTGGCTGTAGCCACCAGGCTACCGGACAATACAGGAATTGCTTTTGGAGCTGCAACACCGCTACCTGCTCCGCTTGTGCATCCATTTAAGGTTTGAGTAACTGTGTACGTCGATGCTGTATTTACAGTAATGGCGTTTGTTGTTGCAGCGTTGCTCCATAACAAGGAACCTGCAAAAGGTCCAGCTGTCAATGTTGAGTTTCCACAATTGTCAACTACTGAAACTGTCGGCGCAGTTGGAATTTCTTTTGGAGCGGCTACACCACTACCTGTTTCACTTGTACATCCGTTAATAGTTTGGGTAACTGTGTAAGTCCCTCCAGTGGTAACTGTAATAGATGCAGTTGTTGCTCCATTGCTCCACAGCAAAGAACCGGTAAATCCTGATGCTGTCAATACAGAATTACCGCAATTATTTACAATTGATACATTGGGTGCTGATGGAATTATTTTAATTGCCGCTATGCCAGTTCCGGT
The DNA here is from genome assembly GCA_040007815.1 of Chitinophagaceae bacterium. GTDB lineage: Bacteria > Bacteroidota > Bacteroidia > Chitinophagales > Chitinophagaceae > Terrimonas_B. Next base: position 158,174 of record JBDTUH010000015.1, on the reverse strand, counting down.
TGCACCGGTACAACCATTCACTGTTTGAGTGACGGTGTAGGTTCCTGCTGTTGCTACCGTGATATTGGAAGTAGTAGCTCCATTGCTCCATAATAATGTTCCGGTGAATCCTGATGCTGTCAATACAGAATTACCACAATTATCAACTATGCTTACCGTTGGTGCTATAATAGTTGAACTCAACGGAACTGCTGTGCCATTGGCTGCCGCACTTGTACATCCGTTCAAAGTTTGCGTTACAGAATATGTTCCGGGAGTTGACACTGTAATAGATGAAGTGGTAGCACCGTTGCTCCATAATAAAGAACCGGTAAATGATTCTGCAGTCAATATTGAATTTGAGCAATTGTCAGCTACCGTTATAACAGGCGGATCAACCACCGCATTGAATGGCGCGGCCGTTCCGCTTACATTGTCACTGATACATCCGCTTATTGTTTGTGTGACGGTATAAATTCCGGCTACGTTAACCGTAATAGAAGAAGTAGTAGCTCCATTACTCCACAATAATGATCCGGTGAATCCTGATGCTGTTAATACTGAATGACCACAATTGTTAACCACGGTTACGAACGGTGCCGCGGGTTTGATTTTAGGCGAAGCTGTTATACTGCCTTCGCTACTTGTACATCCGTTAAGAGTTTGCGTTACTGTATACGTCCCGGGAATAGTTACTGCAATAGCCGATGTCGTTTCTGCCGTGCTCCACAATAATGATCCTGTAAAACCCGATGCTGTTAATGCAGAGCTTCCGCAATTATTTACAACTTCCGCTACTGGAGCTGCCGGAATTATTTTAGGTACAGCTATGCCATTAGCAGGAGCACTTGAACATCCATTCACTTTTTGTACTACTGTATATGATCCTGCATTCGTAACGGTGATGGATGGCGTTATTTCTCCTGTGCTCCACAATAATGTTCCGGTAAATTCTTCTGCTGTTAATACTGAATGACCACAGTTGTCAACTACCATAATAGTTGGTGTAGCAACCACAGAATTCACTGGCTCTGCTACTCCATTGCCCACAGGGCTTGAACATCCATTGACTATTTGCATGACCCAATAAGTTCCTCCCGTTGTTACAGTAATCGAACTTGTCGTTTCCCCGGTGCTCCATAATAAAGAACCGGTGAATCCCGAAGCGGTTAACACGGAGTTGCCGCAGTTATTGACTGTTGTTACTATCGGCGCCGGCGGAATGATTCTTGGATTAACTCCTCCAAAAAAGGTCATGTTACTTTGACATCCATCCACCGTTTGCGTTACAAGGTAGTTCCCTGGGACCGTTACGGATATCGATTCAGTTGTTTCTCCCGTATTCCACAATAAAGAACCTGTATATCCTGAAGCTGTCAATACAGAGTTGCCACAGTTAAGCAGTTCTGTTACTATTGGTGCAGGTGGAACAACTCGTGGTGCTGCTATAACACTGGCTACTGCGCTGGTACATCCAATTAAAACTTGAGAAACCGTGTATGTTCCTCCGGTTGTTACCGTAATAGAAGCTGCTGTTTCCCCTGTACTCCACAATAAAGAACCCGTAAAACCTGAAGCCGTCAGTACTGAGTTACCGCAATTGTTTAGTACAGTTACTAACGGTGCGGATGGTATGGCATTGGGTGAAGCAACGGCACTACCGGTTGTGCTGGTACAGCCATCTAAAGTTTGTGTGACTGTATAGGTTCCGGCTGCCACTACTGATATTGATGTCGACGTTTCTCCTGTATTCCACAATAATGATCCGTTAACATTTGATATAGTTAGCGTGGACCTTTCGCAATTATTGGTAACTCCTACTATCGGTTTAGCAGGAACTACTTTCGGCGCGGCTATTCCGTTGCCAGCTGCGCTATTACAACCATTAACTTTTTGCGTTACGGTATAAGTTCCACCTGTTGTTACGTTAATAGAAGGGGTCGTCGCTCCCGTGCTCCACAATAATGTTCCTGTAAACCCTTCGGCTGTTAAGGTCGAACTTCCACAATCATCCACTACTGCTATTGTTGGCGTTGCAACAACTGAATTTAATGGCGCAGCCAATCCACTACCTGTTTCACTTGTACATCCATTGACTGTTTGTGTTACTGTATAAGTTCCGTCGGTTGTTACTGTAATAGAATTAGTAGTTGCTCCGGTATTCCATTGTAATAAACCTGTAAACCCTGAAGCTGTCAATACCGAATTGCCGCAGTTATTCGCTACACTTACTGATGGAGCAAGTGGGTTTGTTTTGGGAGCTGCAACAGCGCTGCCATTCGCACTCACACAACCACTCACTGTTTGCGTTACAGTATACGTTCCTCCCGTTGTTACCGTAATAGAAGCTGTTGTTTCTCCATTGCTCCATAATAACGAGCCGGTAAATCCTGATGCTGTTAAAACAGAGTTGTCACAATTGTTGACAACATCTATTGACGGAACTGAAGGAGTCGATAGAGGTGTCGCTATACCACTTCCTATACCACTGGTACAACCATTCACGGTTTGTGTGGCTGTATAAGTTCCACCTGTTGTTACTGTAATAAACGAAGTTGTCGCTCCGTTGCTCCATAAAAGTGAGCCGGCAATTCCTGATGCAGTTAATACGGAATTTCCACAGTTATTAACTACGTCTATTGCAGGCGTGGTAGGTATTGCATTCACTGTTAACGCAGCCGGGTTGGAATTAACAGGAACCCCGCTATTTGTCCATACAGCACGATATTGTTTATTGTTATCAGCAATTGTTGTTACGAATGATAAGGTCGCACTTGTCGCCCCTGTTATATTTGTCCAGCTTGTTCCATTGGTACTCTCCTGCCATTGTACCGTTGGTACAGGTATACCGGTTGCGGCAGAAGTAAAACTGGCATTTGCTCCGGCACATTTTATTTGCGGAGCCGGTTGTGTTGTTACAGTTGGAGGAATAATACCATTGCCTCTTATTTCTAATAATGCGGTACTTGCCTGTTGACCCGTTGGAAGACTTATTCCTTCTGTATAAGCTGCAATGGATGTTGCCGTTTTTGTATAATGATAGGTAGCGTAATTACCATCCCGGAAATATAATGCTTCTATAGCAGCATCTCTTAATGTTCTCGTTGCACCGTTGACTGCTTTCCAGTCTGCCGTACAACCAAAAATAATACTGTTGTCTCTTGTGGTTGTTACAGTAACGGAGGGAGCAGTTTGTAAAGTGGCTGTTGCAAATGCTCCGCTTAAAGTGGGTTCCGCATTTAATACTACAAAACAAACACTGGTCTGACTTGCATCTCCCCAATTACTGGTTACACTAATCGTTCCGCCTGCTGTAAACGCAGCAGTCCATATTTCAGCATTGTCACTACTGGTTGCTCCGGCATCCACCCGCTTGGTCCACGTGAGAGCAGGTGTACAGGTAACCGTACAATTTGAAACTACCGCGTCCGACGTCGTCGTTAATACCAGTAACGCACCGGCAGGTACACCTGTTAATGCATGTACAGTCGCTGCTGTTCCTGTTTTCGTATTGGCACTTTGTATCGTGACTGGCTGTGTTGATGAAACGACTGTAGTAAATGACCAACTGTAATTTGTTGCCAATGCATTCCCCGCCAAATCCTTTACACCTGACCCACCACCTGTAATCGTAGCTGTATACTCCGTTGATCCTGCCAATGCTAACGTTGGTGTTAATATAATTTGATTACCGGATAAGCTGACAGTAGCTGCGATAAGTGTATTGGCCGGATCTCTTAACTGGAATGTTGAAGTAGTAACCGTTGATGCATTGATTGTTTCGCTGAAGTTTGCCGTTACTGTTGTACCAACCACTACACCGGTTGCAGCATTTAATGGAGATACAGTTGTAACTGTTGGCGCTGTATTATCAACAGCCGCTGTAGTAAAACTCCATACGTAATTATTTGCCAAGGCATTCCCTGCTAAATCTTTTACTCCTGATGTTCCGCCAGTAATAGTCACTGTATATACCGTTAAACCCGACAGTGCGGCCGATGGTGTCAATGTGACCTGGCTTCCCGATACATTTATCGTAGCGGCTATAAGATTATTACCCGCATCTCTTACCTGAACAGTAGAACCTGTTACTGTCGTTGCATTAATGGCTTCATTGAAATTAGCTGTAACTGTTGTACCCGAAACTATTCCTGTTGCTCCATTTACGGGAGATACAGTTGTTATCGTCGGTGGCGTATTATCCACTGCGGCCGTGGTAAATGACCAACTATAATCGCTGGCCAATGCATTTCCCGCCAAATCTTTTACACCGGACGCTCCGCTTTTAATAATGACTGTATAAACGGTTGAACCCGCAAGTGTGACGGATGGCGTGAATGTAATTTGGTTGAAAGAAGTATTGATACTCCCCGGTATTATATTATTAGCCGCGTCTTTCAGTTGGAATGTAGCGGCCGTTATAGAAACAGGATCGATTGTTTCATTAAAGACAGCTGAAACGACAGTGCCTGTACTTACACCCGTTGCTCCACTCAATGGCGATACAGACGATACGATAGGTGGTGTAATATCGGCACCCACACTGCAATCCGGAAATATCTTTGATGAGTCAACAGTCGAAAGACCGGCCGCATCAGTAACTGTCAGTTTAATAAACCAATAGTAAGTATCTCCATTACATCCTATACGTGAGATGCTGGAAGTTGGACTTACCGCTGTACTTATTCCTTCAGGATGCACATGGCTATTATGTCTTAAAAAAGTTTGCCATTCATATTTCAATGCTCCCGGTTCTGCATCTGTAACGGTAGCTGCCAGGGTATATAACGTATCAGGGCCAACTTTATACAAAGAGTTTTTTGCCGGGCTTGTGATATTTACTACAGGCGGCGTATTGTTTACAGAAATAATAATACTGTCAAGGGATGATGCTCCCAGGTTATCTGTAACCGTAAGCTTGACAACATACCTGGTGGGAGTATTGCCGGCTGCGGTAAAATTATGCGAAGGGTTAGCTAACGTGCTCGTTCCGCCATCTCCAAAATTCCAGGCGTAGCTTGCTATGGTACCATCAGGATCAGAAGAAGTGCTACCGGTAAAATTTACGTTCAATGGGGATGGGCCAAATGTTTTATCAGAACTCATCCTTACAACCGGGAATTGGTTTCCCCCGTAGGTTATTTGTTTGATAGCAGGGCCTATGCTAGAAAAATTTCCAAGCTCTACCACTACCAGGGTCCCGTCAAGAGGATTCACGTTAACATTGACCGTACCTAAAAATCCAGTTCCGAAGTTTTTAACTTCTGTTACCACATCTGTAAAATCGACGCTGAAACATTTTATCCATTGTCCGTCATGATCGGCAACGAAATATTTATTTTGATAGGTAGCAGGAAAGTTGCTGCCATTATACCAGGGACCTCCTGTAGAGCAGTTACCCGGAAAAGGCGCACCGATAACATTGGACTCCGGTGTACCAATAATGGCAACGGTGGCTGTATTTCCTGAAAATGTACCTACCCTGGCTTCATTGGTAAAATGTTTCCATTCTATAGCGGGACGATAATGAACATACCTGTCCCCGGTTCCGATAGGAGTTGCAGCATTACATGAGTTAAAAATTGTTTTGTTATTATCGGCAGTGACCTGTTTGACCAGGTCCTGGAAATTAAAATATTGTTTGGTACAACCACCGATCCCGTATAATGGATTAGGCTCATCAAGGTTGGCGGTAACGGCACTCGTATAACCTGGCTGAGGAGTCAATCCTTCAAAAAGTGGCCATCCGCAATTCACGCCTCCCCTGGTGATGATGCTTACTTCTTCGTATGTATTCCAGCCAACATCACCGACAAAAACCTCACCCACATCACCCGCGGCCGGATTATTAGAGCCAGTCCCCGGCTTAATGGAAAAGCGATATGGATTACGCAAACCAAACGCCCATACTCTTGATTTGGGAGAACGGGGTTGTGCTGCAGAATAAAAAGGATTACTTGAAACACCATTGCCCGTAACAGGATCTATCCGCAACAATTTACCATTGTGGCAATTCAATATCTGTGCACGGAACGCCCCTACATTTTCTGCAGGCCGGATGATGCCATCGTTCAACGCTGTTTGAAAATCGGTATCCGTATCACTGCCCTTATCGACCAGGTAATAGCTGCCGCCATCACCAGCTGTTGCCAACAACGTTCCATCTGCCGCAAACGCAAGGGTTCCCAGGCCATGTGAATCATGCATGATACAAATTCCCGTTTGCTTTGTTTCTCCCAATAAAATAAATCTCGTACTCAGGTCAGCAACGATGTTGCTGCCATTTGTAGTTGTTTTATATCTCGTAATCCTGCCTATCGTAGCACCGGTTGAACTCGTGGCCGGATTGTAAGACGCCGTGCCGAAATTGATCAGGTAATGCCTGTCTACCACGTATAAAAGATAAATAAGACCATTACTTAAATAGTTAGGATCCAAAGCAAAGCCCATCAATCCGTGATCACCCCAATTGGCGACTTCTTCTGATATGTCTAATACGGGAGTTGTTTGCTTAATGTAGGCTCCTGCTGCATTCCTGATACATACATAAACTCTTCCATCTTTTTCCCATACGAACATTTTTTGACCGTCACTGGTAAATGCAGTGCCTAAAGGCATATTCCAACCAGAACCAATAGTAGCAGCGGAAAAACCGGAAGGTAAGGTCTGTGACCGGGCTACCTGACAAAAAAATAAGAGGCTTACTGCGAGCAGTAGGGATAATCGTTTCATAGTAACTATTATTAAAAACAATAGAAAATACGGCTGCTCAATAGTAATAAATGAAAGGATTGTTGAAAGCAGTTTAACGCTTTACTGCGGTACTCAGCATAGATTGGAGGAAATAGCGTGCTGGAATTTTTAACCTTTGAAGTATGGATAAAAATTGAAGCTTCTGAGTATTGATAGGGGCGAGATCGTTCGCAATATATAAAATAAATTTTAAAATCCTACTATCAGCAACTATTGACGCTTAACTTCTTTATTAAAAATTGATTTTGTTTTTCCATTTTTCAATAAAACAAAAGTCTTTAATACCTGTCAGTAATATTGGTAAATAGAGAGTTAAGAAGGAATTGATTTAATAGTGTGACCTGAATCCTCTTGTAGTTAATTTATTCATACACTTCACCTATCGTAGTTTTACCATAGGTTTATTTTTTAAGTTCAATTTTACTTTCAGATGCAATGAGAATCTATTGTATCACATAGCAAACTTATTCAAAGAGTCGTGTTCGCTTTGCTTTGAATAAGTTTGGAAATATATTTTTAATTGACTTTGATGATCTTAACAAACCTTCTTTGATCAGCTTGTATTACTTCAACAAAATAAGGGCCGCTTGCCCATCGGTGCCCTATACGCAGAACAACATTGCCTGCAATATTTTCATGTATTTCTATCTCACGTCCCGTAATATCTATTACTCTAACCTGCACAGGATTGCTATTATTACTTCGAATCACCAGGTTAAAGTATGTATAACTTGGATTAGGCATCACGTTAACCTGCAGTTTTTCTTTGGAAAAATCTTCGACAAATAGCTCCGGTATTTGTTTTCCGGATGATTGCAGAGTCGTTGGTGTATGTGGTGATGATCGCTGAAGCGCGGTTACTACACAGGTTGCTGTACTTGTAGAACTATAAGTACCCGTATAATTTGTTCCTCCGCTTCCCTTTGCACCCGCAACCACATTTGGTTTAAAGTTTTCGGGCGTACCCGCATTGTCAGAATTTTGATAAGGGTTCTGGGTGCTGCTGTTAATTGGTTTTATATTGAGACCAGCATGCGCAGCGAAACTGGTATATGTTGCCGCAGACCATCTCCAGGTAAGTGATCTGCCTGTTCTATCGATACTAATATCCGCTGTCCATTTTACATTGGTTATGCTGCCGGGCAGACTCACCGGAACCAGGTATGATAGCCCTCCCATAAATACATAATTGGTGTAGCTACGGGGCACTACGGTTTCCCATACATTGTTGATGAACTGAGTCGTTGCCGATGAGACCGTATTATCAAAACGAATACGGGAATTAGGAACATTCAATGTATACACCTGGCTGTTTGCAGTAAAAGTGATCTTGCTATTAGAAACATTGAATGTTACCGTAGCTGTTCCGCTACCGAGACCACCCGGATTAAATGAACTATTAAACCAGATATATCTTCCGGCCGGTATAGCTGTTGAGTTAAAGCTTGATGTTATCGATCCGTTGATCACACAATTCACCGTTGCCGCGGGGTTTACAGTTACAACAAGGTTTTGTGTATTAGCACAGCCATTAGCTGTCAGCGTATACATATAAGTAACATTGACTGCTGAAGCTGTAGTATTCACAAGAGTCTCATTGATCGCCCCTGTTGCACTGCCTGCGGTATTGCTAATTCCTGTAACGACGGCACGGGTCCATGTAAATACTGTTCCTGTAGTGACGCTGGTTGGAGTATAAGAGAAAGCGGTACCGCTGGTTGCTGAAGCCGTGAGATTACTTGATAAAACGGGTATGGGGTTAACGGTTAACACAGCGGGATTAGAATTTACACTACTGCCACTGTTTGTCCATACAGCACGGTATTGTTTATTATTGTCTGCCGTGGATGTTGCAAATGATAAAGTGGAACCCGTTGCTCCGGTAATATTTGTCCAGCTAGTTCCATTAGTACTTTGCTGCCATTGCACTGTTGGCGCGGGACTACCGCTTGCAGCAGAAGTAAAGATTGCATTTGCTCCGGCACATCTTGTTTGCGAAGCAGGTTGTGTTGTTACTGTTGGAGAAACAATACCGGTATTAACCGTTACAACTACATTCTGAATATTCGTACATGAGTTGGCGGTTAATATGTAAACATAGGTAACATTGACCGCTGAAGTTGTTGTATTAATCAATGTCTCATTGATATTACCTGTGCCATTGGCTGAACCATTACTAATTCCTGTTACAGCGGCACGGGTCCATGTAAATACTGTTCCTGTAGTGACGCTGGTTGGAGTATAAGAGAAAGCGGTACCGCTGGTTGCTGAAGCCGTGAGATTACTTGATAAAACGGGTATGGGGTTAACGGTTAACACAGCGGGATTAGAATTTACACTACTGCCACTGTTTGTCCATACAGCACGGTATTGCTTATTATTGTCTGCTGTGGATGTTGCAAATGATAAAGTGGAACTCGTTGCTCCGGTAATATTTGTCCAGCTAGTTCCATTAGTACTTTCCTGCCATTGAATAGTCGGCGTTGGTGTGCCGCTAGCAGCAGAAGTAAAGCTTGCATTTAAGCCGGCACATTTGGTTTGTGAAGCAGGTTGTGTTGTTACTGTTGGAGAAACAATGCCGGTATTAACCGTTACAACTACATTCTGAGTATTCGTACATGAGTTGGCGGTTAATGTATAAACATAGATAACATTTACCGGCGAAGTCGTTGTATTAATCAGTGTCTCATTGATATTGTCATTGCCATTGGCTGCAGCATTCTCAATTCCACTTACATTAGCACGGGTCCAGTTAAATATTGTTCCGGTAGCAGAGCTGGTTGGAGTATAAACGAAAGCAGTACCACTGATTGCCGTACTAGTTAAACTGCCGGATAATGCCGGTATTGGTTTTGGTGCGGCCAGGCCATCGCCGGCCGGACTGGTACAGTTGTTCACCGTTTGCCTTACTGAATAGGTACCAATTGTTGTTACAGTAATGGCTTCGTCCGTTGCTCCCGTGCTCCATAATAATGATCCGGAATAGAAACCGGCTGTCAGCACAGAGTTACCACAATTATCAACTACGGAAACCTCAGGCGCAAAAGGTATCGCGTTAACGGTTAATACAGCAGGATCAGAATTTATAGTACCCTCACTGTTTGTCCATACAGCGCGGTATTGTTTATTGTTATCGGCAATTGCTGTAACAAATAACAATGTGGCACTGGTTGCTCCTGTTATGTTTGACCACGATGTTCCATCGGTAGATTCCTGCCATTGTACCGTCGGTGTGGGTGTGCCGCTTGCAGCAGAAGTAAAACTTGCATTTGCGCCAGCGCATTTAGTTTGTAATGAAGGCTGTGCTGTTACTGTTGGCGGGGACGGAATCTCTTCCTCAGCATTAACTGTTACAATCACATCCTGGGTATTCGTACATGAGTTGGCCGTTAATGAATAAACATATATAACATTAACAGGCGATGTAGTAGTATTAACCAATGTTTCATTGATATTGCCAATGCCATTAGCTGAAGCATTGCTAATCCCCATTACGCCTGCCCTGCTCCACGCAAACGCTGTTCCTGTAGTAAAGCTGGTAGCTGTATAAATAAATGACGTACCACTGATAGACGTCGCCGTCAGGTTACTTGATAAAACAGGTATCGGGTTAACGGTTAATACAGCGGGATTAGAATTTACAGGACCTCCACTGTTTGTCCATACAGCACGGTATTGTTTATTGTTGTCTGCAGTGGATGTTGCAAACGATAAAGTGGCACTTGTTGCTCCGGTGATATTGGTCCAGGTTGTACCGTTTGTACTCTCCTGCCATTGCACAGTTGGTGTTGGTGTGCCACTTGCAGCTGAAATAAAACTTGCATTTGCACCGGCACATTTGGTAAGTGATACAGGTTGTGTTGTTACTATTGGAGAAACAATGCCGGTATTAACCGTTACAACTACACTCTGAATATTCGTACATGAGTTGGCAGTTAATGTATACACATACGTAACATTAATAGCTGAAGTTGTTGTATTCACAAGTGTCTCATTGATCGCCCCTGTTCCACTACCCGCTGTATTGCTGATTCCTGTAACAGCGGCACGTGTCCATGTAAATACTGTTCCTGTAGTTACACTGGTTGGAGTATAAGAGAAAGCAGTACCACTGGCAGCCGTCGCTGTCAGGCTGCCTGATAAAACAGGTATCGGGTTAACGGTTAATATAGCGGGATTAGAATTTACGGGACCTCCACTGTTTGTCCATACAGCACGGTATTGTTTATTGTTGTCTGCAGTGGATGTTGCAAAAGATAAAGTGGCACTTGTTGCTCCGGTGATATTGGTCCAGGTTGTTCCATTAGTACTTTGCTGCCATTGCACAGTCGGTGTTGGTGTGCCGCTTGCAGCTGAACTAAAGCTGGCATTCGCACCTGCACATCTTGTTTGCGAAGCAGGTTGTGTCGTTACAGCCAGCGGACTACTGGTAGCCGCTGCGGCACCTCTTATTTCCAATACAGACGTGCTGGCCTGCTGACCTGCTGGAAGACTTACTCCTTCTGAATAGGCTGCTATAGTTGCCGCCGCTTTTGTATAATGATAGGTAGCATAGTTACCATCTTTAAAATATAATGCTTCTGTAGCTCCATCTCTTAATGTCCTGGTAGCTCCATTTATGGATTTCCAGTCTGCTGTACAACCAAAAATGATACTGTTATCCCTGGTGGTGGTTATAGTAACGGAAGGAGAAGCTTGCAAAGTAGCAGTTCCAAAAGCCCCACCTAAAGTTGGTTCCGCATTTAAAACGATATAGCAAACACTTGCCTGGCTATTGCCCGCACCCCAGTTACTGGTTACCGTAATGGAACCTCCCGCCGTATAAACAGCAGTCCATATTTCAGCATTATCGCTATTCGTAGCTCCTGCATCTACTTGTTTTGTCCAGGTCAGTGAGGGGGTGCTCGTAACAATGCAATTAGAAACAACTGCATCTGCTGTGGTAGATAATACTAATAATGCTCCTGCAGGTACTGCCGTCAACGAATGCACTGTTGGTGCTGTTCCTGTTTTAGGATTAAAACTCTGTATGGATACAGGGGAAGCAGATGTTGTAGCTGCTGTAGTGAATGACCAGCTGTAATTACTCACCAGTGCATTCCCTGATAAATCTTTTACACCAGACGTTCCCCCGGTAAAAGTAGCAGTATAAACAGTTGAACCCGCCAATGCAGACGATGGTGTTAATATAATTTGATTGCCTGATGTACTAACAGCACCAGTAATAAGTGTATTGGCTGAATTTCTTAACTGAAATGCAGAGGTAGTAACGCTTGATGCGTTGATAGCTTCACTGAAATTTGCTATTACTGTTGTACCGGTACTCACACCCGTTGCTCCATTTACCGGCGATACAGATGTTATGGTTGGAGCTGTAATATCCACAGCAGCCGTAGTAAATGACCAGCTATAATTATTAACTAATGCATTGCCCGCTAAATCCTTTACACCAGTCGACCCGCCTGTGATCGTCGCGTTGTAAACCGTTGAACCCGCCAATATAGCTGATGGCGTTAGAGTGATCTGACTACCGGACGCATTGAGAGTAGCACTGACCAGGCTACTACCAGCATCTCTTAGTTGAAAGGTATTACCCGTTACAGTTGATGGATTAATAGCTTCACTAAAGTTTGCTGTTACGGTTGTTCCCGTGCTTATTCCCGTTGTTCCGGTTACAGGCAATACCGATGTTATGGTTGGTGGAATATTATCCACGGCTACGGTAGTAAACGACCAACTATAGTCACCGGCCAATGCATTGCCTGCTAAATCTTTTACACCCGAAGAACCTCCTTTAATCGTAGCTGTATAAACTGCAGAACCTGGCAAGGCCGATGATGGTGTTAAGGTAATTTGATTGGAAGAAGTGCTTACCAGCGCGGTAATTATGTTGTTGCCTGCATTTTTCAACTGAAAAGTAACACCGTTAACGGTTGAAGCATCAATAGCTTCGCTGAAATTAGAGGATACTGCCGTACTGACGCTTACGCTTGTTGCTCCATTTGCAGGGGTAATAGCTGTAACTACCGGTGGTATGTTATCTGAACCACAATCGGGGTATATTTTAGATGAGTCAAATCCGGAAAGACCTGCGGCGTCGGTTACTTTAAGTTTTACCAACCAATAGTAAGTATCGCCATTGCAGCCAATACGTGAGATTCTTGTGGTAGTGCTTACATTATTATCTATCGCTTCCGGGTGTTCGTGATTGTTATGCCGTAAAATAGTTTGCCATTCATATTTTAACTGGGCGGCGGTATGTTCGTTATCTGTTACCGTAGCGGTACAATTATAAACAGCATCTCCGCCGAGCGGGTAAGTAGAATTCTTAACCGGGCTGGTTATATTGACAAAAGGTGGTGTATTATTAACTGATATAATAACGCTGTCAATATCTGTTGCGCCTCCATTGTCCGTCACAGTTAGTTTCACTACAAATTTTTTGGCGCCAGCGGCATTTGTAAATACAATCCCTGCAGGATTAGCTGCTGTACTTGTAGCGGGAGTGCCTCCTCCAAAATTCCACGAGTAGGAAGCAATGCTTCCTCCCGGGCTAAGATCATAGGAAGTATTACCTGTAAAATTCACCGTTAAAGGAGAAGTTCCATATATAACATTAGCTTTTGGCACAGCGACAGGAGGCTGGTTTCCGCCGTATTGTATTTTTTTTACTGAATTTGTAGTTATGTCAACGGCGGCCAATGTACCATCTATAGGATTTTCAGCAAGTGATGTAATGTTGGCAAATACCATTACCAGGTCACTTACCCTTGTTATTACATCAGTATAATCAATAGTGAAACGCTTTATCCACCTTGCGGTTTCATCAACCAGTAGAAAAGTATTTTTATAATCCGGCGGAAAATTATCGCCTGTATACCAGACACCGGCCAATGAACAATTGCCCGCAAAAGGAGTTCCCACTACACCCGATGCCGGGGTGCCGATTTCTGCTAACGCAGCGGTGTTACCAGTAAATATTCCCACTCTTGAACTTGCGACTTCATGTTTGAAGTCAATCGCCGGACGACGATGAACATAACGGGGACCTGTACCAATAGCCACAGAATTATTGCATGGATTATAAATAGTTTTATTTTCATCTGCGGTAGGGTCTTTAATCAATTCCCTGAAAGTAAAATAGGGTCTTGTGCATCCTGATTGACCAGCCAGAGGATTTGGCTCATCCATATTCTGTAAAGTAGCAGCCTTTGTATTGTATTGGCTATTGATTTCATGTCCTTCATAAACAGGCCAGCCGCAATTCATACCAGGACCGGTGATAATGCTGAACTCTTCCCATGTACTCCAGCCTACATCTCCTGCATATACTTCCCCGATATCGCCTGCCGCGGGATTAGTAGAACCTGTTCCCGGCCGTATTAAAATGCGAAAGGGATTGCGAAAACCCATCGCCCACACTCTTGATTTGGCGGTACGGGGTGCAGCAGCAGAATAATAAGGATTGCTTGAAACGCCATTACCGGTATTCGGATCTATCCGGAGCAATTTACCATTGTGGCAATTCAGTATCTGGGCACGAAAAGCTCCTACGTTTTCCACCGGCCGTATAATGCCATCGGTAATTGCCTGGTCCCAGTAGGTGTCACTATCAGATCCTGCATCCATTAAATAATAACTGGCGCCATCACCGGTTGATACCAGCAGGGTGCCATCAGCGGCAAAAGCCAGTGACCCTATTACGTGCGATTCATGTACCACGGCGATACCAGTTGAAGGAGATTCACCGATCAATATCGTTCTTGTTGAAGGATCAACAACCAGGTTACCGCCACTGGTTACTATTTTATATTTTGTCAGCCTTGCTATAGTAGCCTGGTGACCTTCATCAACAGCGATGCTGTTATTGTTCATCAGGAAGCGCCTGTCTACTATGTATAAAAGATAGATATAGCCGTTTGTAGCAAAATCAGGATCCAGTGCAAATCCCATCAATCCATGATCTCTCCAGTTCAACACCTCCGCAGTAAGATCAATCACCGGTGTTGTTTGTTTAACATAGCTTGCGCCACTTTTGTTGCATACATAAACAAAACCTGCTTTTTCCCAAACAAATAATTTTTCTCCATCTTTTGAAAAAGCGGCGCCGACTGGTTCCGTCAACCCGGAAACTATTGTTGAAACTGAAAAATTTTGATCAGGAAAACTCTGGGCTAAAATATTTCTGCAAAAAAAAGAAAGGATAGTAAACAGGTAGAGATTTTTCATTCCATGTGGTTTATCCGGGTATTAACTACATATTTTTCTCAACGGGTGCGAGAGAATCATACTGACTAAAGCTGGTTATCCAACCGGTATTCAAATGGACGGAAAAAGGGAGTAAGTAAGCGATCTGTCTTTTCTTCAAGTGCGGAATGTAAATTTCAGATAGGGAAAGGCATTTCTAATTTAGATTTTATTTTTTATTCAGGCAATTAAAGAAATTAACAACAGCGTGTCTTTATCCGGAGAGCGGGAGTTTTTTAATTTCATTTCGCGGCAATAACTATCCCGGGAAACTATGCCCGAACGGAAACTTTTAATCCTGTTCCGGGTAGGTACTGATAAGTGAAGCAGTAATATTTCTTTATTGAAAAACAGTGTCCGGCACTCCTTTATTAATAACATAGCCCGAATAGCTGATCTCCACGGTTCCTTTTCTACCCTTAACTTTCCCGGGACCGGGCTTTTTTTCGCTGCCATCATCATAGTCAAACGTAACTCCCTTTGGCAACTTGTAATCTTTGGTATTGAAGGAGAATATCACTTTATCGGCAAGACCGTATTCAGCATATTTTCCATAGGTCATTTCCAGTTCATAGGTACCATTCTCTTTGGTGGTAGTTTTTGCTTTTTTTACCAATAATTGCTTTTCATCAATATAGAGTGTTGACAGCACCACATCAGCGTTTTCATCCTGCGGCAGCAACTTAATGATGCGAAGGCCAGTCGTGCTTTCTTTCCCAACATCTATGATATCATAGTTGCCAGAAGTAGCGAAAATATTTCCGAGGTTGATGTTGACAGAGCCTTTGGGAATAAAGGAAATGCCGCTTTCATTTTTCACCCGGAGCTTATTGGGTTTTTTAAAATACACTTTCACTTTTGCCAGGGGGGCTTTAATAAAAGCCACATTGGTTTTCATTTTCCCGTTTGCCTCATAGTCATTCACCGTTGCAATCTTTGCCCTTACCTGGTTAATGATATCCCCGGCGGTTTGCGCCCGCGAACCTATTGTGAAAAAGGCCTGGATCAGCGACAATAGAATAATTGCTTTGCCATACTTAAAAAAAAATTCAAAAAAGCTAACCATCATAAACTATTATTTTTAACTGAGAATATCTTTCCTCCTGAAAACCCAAACCGCCGTTGAAAAGAATAATCCCGTATAAATAAATAATATCAGCAGACTCCGCAGTATGGCCGGCAGGTTTTCAATGGATCCATTTATCGTAGTACCGTCCTCTGTCGCTTTTACATAGAAAAAACCTTTCCAGGCCACCATATGCGATGTAAACAAATAAGGCTTTACCGTATTATCATAAATAGGAATATTCATTTCTGACAGGATCGTGAATACTATCACAATGCTCATAGTGGCAATAATAGGGCCGATAGAGTTTTCCGCGAATACACTTAACAAAAAAGCAAGAGACGCTACGGTCGTTAATGCCACAGCCGCATAACCAAAAGCGGCGAAATATCTCCACAACACATCAAAGCGCAGCATTTGTTCAATACCTTCTGAACGGAGCACGATCATATCATTGGTCCCGAAAAGAAGCATGCTGCCAAACAAAGCCAGTATCGCCATCCAAACCAACAGCATAACCGTATAAACAACAGAGGCTAAAAATTTCACCGTCATGTATCGCGTACGACTGATGGGCCTGGTGAGTGATAATCGTAAGGTACCCATATTCGCTTCACCGGCAATGGAGTCACCGGCAATCAATGCTACAAGGAGGGGCATTTGTATCAACAGCGTATTCAGGATAATAAAACAAATAAGATATCCATTCAGCAATTTTGATTTGAACTCATCAGTGAAATCAAAGGATCCTTCGAGGTTATTTAACAGCAGGTCAATGTACGACTTGCCATCAAATTTTAAAGCAACCTGTATCAGTATTACAATAGCCGCAATCGCACCGAAGGCGATATACGTTCTTGGTCGTTTGAATATCTTATATAGTTCAAGCTTTAAAAGTTTCCACATGCTGATGGCCGGATGTTAACGATAAAAAATAATCTTCTAATGAATTTTTGGAATAAAAAGAAAGGACTTCTATATCCATTTGTACTAATTCTTTTACTACTGAAGGCAACTCATCACGATTCAACTTCAACTGGATAAGACCCGCTTTTTTCTCTACTGTACTTTTTTTGAAAACAGATGACTGCAGCTTTTCCCAGGCAGTGTCAATATCCGTTGTTTTTAGTTCTACAATTGTTTCAGCCGGATCAAACAATTCACTCACTTTACCTTCTACTATTTTTTTCCCTTTATCAATTATAAGCATTGAATCGGCGATAAGTTCCATTTCATTTAAAAGATGGGATGATACCATTACCGTTTTTTTCAGATCCTTACTTAAGTGCAGGATGAGATTGCGCATATCAGCGATCCCCTGCGGATCAAGACCATTAGTGGGTTCATCTAAAATGATTAACTGCGGGTCATGTATCAGTGCGGTTGCGATTCCTAAACGTTGTTTCATTCCCTGCGAATATGCTTTCACTTTACTATGCGCTCTTTCCGCCAATCCAACCATTTCCAATTGATCCATCATTCTTTTTTCAGAAACAGTAATACCGCTCATGGCGGCAAATATCCGCAGGTTCTCCCGTGCGGTAAGATATTTATACAGGTCCGGCCGCTCAATGATAGCGCCTGTCTTTTGCAAAATTTCTTTACGGTGTTTTGCCAGGTTCATGCCGAATATTTCAATGTCTCCTGAACTGGGTTTGATCAGTGTCAATAACATTCGTATAGTAGTAGATTTACCTGCCCCGTTTTGCCCAAGAAAACCATACACCTGCCCACCGGGAACAGTAAAAGACAATCCGTCAACGGCTTTAAACCCTCTCCCAAAGTCTTTTGTAAGATTAGTTACCCTGATAATATCGGACATCAATGGAATTTGTTTTCAAAGGTATTAAGGTTTATTCCTGTATGTGAGGGATTTGATTTTTTTTAAGATTTTCTTTTTAAAAGGCTTGCAAATGAAGCAAGGAGTTATTAGGTTTGTCCTGTATTCAGAAAACAACATCTTCTCACGAAGATTTACTATTAAATCCGTACCGGGTAACTACAACCCAATCGTCTCCCCGGTATATATTGAAATTGTGACCAACCTTTCTGGAACCAATCCTGTTTAACTAACCGCAATTCGTCATCCAATTTTCTGTGGGCCATTTGAAATCACGTTCAAAACCCCTGAAAATGAAATTTTTTACCCTGGCTTGCTTTGTAAGCATCATTATGCTGACTAACTCAGACTCATTATACGCCCAAAATAATATAGCTCCTGTTACAGTCTCTTCGGCTTCAGCTTCTCCAACAACCGCTGTAGTCAATCAATTAAACTGCAGTATTAAAAACGACCGTGTTTTATTAAACTGGACCGTAGACAATAACCAATCAGCTAATCAAATAGAAGTAGAATCAAGTGCTGATGGAAAGAATTTTACCATGGCCGCCCTGGTATTCGGAACCGATAAGAAGGACACCGACAACTATTACTTTTACGAAAAGGCAAAGAAAGGAAAGATCTTTTATCGTGTAAAGATCATTAACAAAGATAACAGCGCCCAATACTCAGCCATTGTTACTCCCTAAGCAAATCTTTCAGCCACCCGTTACTTACCAAACCACCACACATGTCACAAGTAATTAAAAAAAACTTGCAGGAAGGATACAATCGTTTAAAAAAAGCCCTGAAAAAAGCTTTTCCTGATAAACAACAAAATACGATTCCACAACTGATCCTGCAGCCTTACAGAATCAGGAGATAAGACACCATTCACCATTCCAACTTTTTATACGTAGAGTTCCAAGAGAGATTCAGCCCTTTTTCTAAAGGGCTGTTTTTATTTAACAAACTGAAGTAATCGTTGAAGCAGACAGGCTATTAAAGAGAAAGATAATCGCTGCGACAATATGAATGAGCTTTACTGAGTATATGTATTTATCTCCTAACCACTTTTTCCAAGATAGGTTTGCAGTATCTGCACATATTCTTCGAAAGCTTTGATTCCCGCCGTTGTTATCTTACAAATTGTTTGCGGGTAATTATCCTTGAATTGTTTGACCACATCAATATAACCGGCTTCTTTGAGTTTCTGTATTTGTACGCTGAGGTTGCCGGCCGTTGAATTTGTTTTTTCTTTTAAAAAAGTAAACTCGGCTTCCTTTACGCTGATAAGAAGTGAGATAACCGCCAGCCGCAGTTGTGAATGTAATATGGGATCCAGATCTTTAAACATCAGCAAGGCTTTCCTTTTAAATAGCGATTGCGAAGTATAAGGCCGGGTATTAACCAGTTAATAATTCCGGCAAGCCCCAGCAACAACATATCCCAGGTACCGGATGTATAACAGGAGATAAAAAAGAATATATAACAAATGATACCCCCGATGACCATTGGCTTAAACCTGGAAATTATCCCTGTAGATAGCGTAGGAATGGCGTAAAGAATTAAGAATACCGATGCGGCGCTAAAAATATAGCGGGGAAAATTCTCCAGCGACCCGGCTCCATGTTCAGCCGCGAAAAATTTAGCCGACACACCAGGCACTACATTGATAAAAAAAATATAGCAACTTATACTAATGCCATAAACGATCCAGGTAGCATCAATAGCTCTTTCTACGTGCGTGAGAACTTTTCTTTCCCTGTTTTCCTTCGCGGAGATTAATATTTGAGGAACAATCGCAGCCAATACTATCAGCCAGATATCGAAACCAATATAAAATTCAAAATACGCTTCAAAAAAACTTACCAGTCCGGCAATCGCGGTTACAGTCCCCCACATAATAGCACTGGTGCCCCTTTCATGAATAGTCGCTTTCGCCTTCTGGATCATTTCGGTAATGAGCTGAAGACTCTCCTGCTCGGTCAATTTTTTTTCGGGCTGGTCCATAGTAGTAAATTATCCTTTTAAATATTTGTTTTTTAATCTCAGCATATAGGCAGGTATAATATAGCTTACTAAGATAGCCGCTGCGCCAAATAACATCTGGTAATCATAATTAGCATAAAGAGATCCGATAGCCAGTGCCCAGGCTAAAACTCCACCAATCACCAATGGCCGGAATTGAATGATATTACCGGAAATAAATGTACCCAGGCCATACAGCATAATAAAGAAGGGGAATACATCATTATCCCATCCCGTCTTTGAAAGAATCATACTTAGTACAAAATAACAAATGCCCAACCCTACCCACAGGTATTTGATACTATCACCTATATAGGTCCTGACCTGGGGGTTTTTTTCTTCCTTCCTGCTGTACCAGATA
Organism: Chitinophagaceae bacterium; assembly: GCA_040007815.1. Lineage (GTDB taxonomy): Bacteria > Bacteroidota > Bacteroidia > Chitinophagales > Chitinophagaceae > Terrimonas_B. Next base: position 137,918 of record JBDTUH010000015.1, on the reverse strand, counting down.
GAAAAAACAATTCCTACCAATGTGAGCCACCATACCTGGTAATGCTTTTCATAATTGTAGATATGCTTCAATACAAACTGGCCGGTACATCCTATGAAAGTGATCCAGCCCCAGATCAGGAAATAAATACTTTTATCAGAGATATCCTGCTTTGTCTTCGTGATCATGGACTGTATCAGCCGGATACTTTCCTGTGGCGAAAAATTTTCTTCGGTCATGGCGCTGTATTTAAGTAATAAGTGATATAAAAACTTTGTCCGCCTGTTTAATTCTTTTATGGGCTTTACCCGGCGGGTAGTCTATCATAATAGAATTATCGGTACGCCTGTACTATACAATGCATTGAAACAATAAAGCCCGTATAAAAATACAGGCTTTATAATCCGGCTTTACTTACACTGCCCAATCATATCTTCCGCCTGTTTCTGACCCCAGCGCGGATAAAGTTCTTTGGGTGTTTGTCCTTTGTATAGTTCAACAGCTTTTTCAAATACGGGTTTCGCTTTATCTTTTCCTCCACCAAACTGTTCTGGTGTTCCAAACAAACTCATCCCTTTTAAATAATATAATCTTGGATTATTCGGATCTAGTTTCATCGCTTTTTCCAAAGCCTGGCCAGCAGCCTGGCCATACGTCATCCACCTGTTTTGCGGATCAACTATCATTTGCTGGGTAGCGGCCATATTGCGAAGAGTAAGAATTTCCGCTTTGTCCGCGTCGTTGGTAGCAATAGATTCAGCTTTATCGCAAAAAGAATTAATTCTTGTTGCATTCGCATCTTTATCTGTTACCGCTGGTGTCCATCCGGAAGTAGTCAATGCCAGACCGGCATAGTAGTAAGGCAACCATTGTGTTTTTTCCGCATCGCCGATACGTTCAAATGTATTGGAGAGTTTGGTAAAATCCTCCGCCGTTTTTGCCGAATCAAAGAGATTCAGGTTTTTTTGCATGGCCGCAATGTATTTATCACTTTGTGAAAAGGCCGCTGTTTGTAAACTAATGGCAGCCAGTAAGAAGAACATATACTTTTTCATTGTGCTTGATTTTATTCCTTTTTAAAGGTTTTTTAAAATTGATTGATTTACTTTTCTATTAATTTTTGCAATTCAAGTTGTACATTAAATACTTGTTATAAATTATTATTGATCGCATCCTGCGTTCTGTCGACTCCCCAGCTGATAAAACAGCCAACAAAATAAAATCGTTTCGCAGTAGGTGTGACCGGGTTTTTAAAAGCACCGTTGTAAGAATAGTTATAGCCATATACCTGGTTAGTGCCTAATATATTATTGACACTGGCGAATAGTACGATAAATGATTTCGCTTTTTCTTTCCCGATACTGGGTACCCACTCAGCGCTGAAATTAAGGCTGTTGTAATCTTTCGTCTTTCCCTGATCGGCTATATAGAATTTATTACCCGCGCCCGGCATAATATTATAGTAAGGTCTGCCCGAAGCCCAGCTATACGTCAGGTTAAATCCTGATTTTATATCCATGAAGAACTTCTTCGTTACAACAGAGGCCGTATGCCTGGCCACGAAATTCGGTTGCAGTTGGCCAGGATAATTCAGGTAATCACGTTTAGTATCTATAAAGGAATAGCTTATCCAGTAATCAAAATCCTTGATCGTTTTTTTATCCCTGAAAAAAACATCAATGCCTTTTGCGTATCCGTTCCCGGTGTTGTTGTAGGAATAATAATTATAACCAATGGGTACTTGTTTAATTAATTCATCGTATTTTTTATAATAACCTTCGATCCGTAAAGTCCGCTGATTATATACTTTTTGATAATTCATGATATAATGGGTGGATTTAGTAAACCCAACATTGGTGGAGGAATACAACTGCTGGCTCTCCGGTTTTTGATAAAAGATACCATAGGCAACAGATACTTGTGAGTTTTTGCCTGTTTTATAAGCAAGCGATACTCTTGGAGCGATATCTGACTTGTTGATAAGGGATGAATGTTCAAATCGTGCACCTATCTGCGCCGCCAGCTCTTTGGAGATATAAATGCTTGCTTCAGCAAAAGCCGCCGTATAGTTGTCAATTTGTTTAAATAATGTATCATTGAACTTTGGCTGGTATTTGGTATGCCAGTATTCACTGCCCACTCTTAAGGCGCTAAGCCCTCCGAGTCTTTTTTCAAACACGGCTCTTCCCAGTGTAAGTGTTTGTAAATTATCAAGTGTAAAATTCTTTGAATCCATCCAGTATTCCGCTGAAGAAAACTCTTTCGGTTGATTACCATTATCCTGTACCTGTTGTTGTATTTTATCGAGGTTGGTACTGAAACTGGCGCCCAGGGTCATTTTCCATCCATTTCGGAGATTTTCCCGGTAGCTAAGATTATTATACCAGTTCCTGTTTTTTATTGAAAACGCATCTTTCAAATAACTACTGTCGATATCTGGTCTTCTTAATCCAAGGTTGCTAAAAGCAAAGGTGGTATAATACTTAAATATGCCCCCGTTTTTTGTTTTGATGCGGAAATTTGCATCACCGTTATGAAATTGCGGCATGGTAAAAAAATCAGGAGTCTGTTTTACCAAGGCGAAGTATAACCCTACATTCACATAATTATAAGTGACCCCAAAAGAAGATTTTTTATTCTTTGCCAGCTGTTGCGTACCAACTCCGAGTACTATCGGAGAAAATGAAGCGTCTATTTCAGATTTTTCAGGCAGGTCGATCGACTCCAGTAATAATACGGACGACAATGCCTGACCATACATGGCTGAATACCCACCGGTACTAAAGACAGTGCCCTTAAAAAGAAAGGGTGAAAATCGCCCCCGGCTTGCTATATCGGGCACACTGGAGAAGTATGGATTGTTTACCAGATTGCCATCAATATATTGTTTGGTTTCATATCCTGCACCACCCCGCACGAACAATCCTTCCTGTTCCCCTACCTGCTGAGTTCCCGGCAATGTTTTCAATGCAGCTGTGATATCCGCATTGGAGCCAGCCGTGGTAGCGATATCTATTGAACTTAAAACCGCCGCTCTTTTCTTATCCCCGGCTTCAAAAGTTCCGGCCGTAACCATGACGGCGTTTAATTCGGTCACCTCTTCTTTCATGCTTATATCTAAAGAAACAGGCTGATTGGAAAGCGTTATTTTTTGCTCATAGGGTTTATAACTTACGGCTGTTACAACCAGGGTATGATCTCCTTTTTCGGTGGTAGTAAACTTAAAATTACCCGATGAGTCTGTTGTAGTTCCGTCATAAGTGTCTTTTATGGTAATGCTCGCACCGGGTACCGGCTGCTTTTTTGAAAAAACTTTTCCGCTTATTGTTACCTGGCTGAAAGCCTTGTCAGTATTGGTTATCAGGATAAGCAGCAAAATAATCAGTGAATACTTTCTCATAATAAATAGCCATTTTCAACACAAACATAAAGTAGTTTATAATATAAACCAAAATTTACCAGAGATTCTTTTTCATAGTTGCCTTTGGTCAGTGAGGGACATTAAAAGAAGTGGGTTCTGAAGCCAGAACCCATAATTGATGGGAGATTTCGAATGATTAATTAGTGAAGTGAGTAGCAGGCAGCTTTATGTGATTAAAGTCGGATGGGAAGGCTCAAAATTCTAAGGCAGTTTTTTCGATGTTGAAAATGGGTGCCTGTTGCTGATAGTGTTATTGAGTGGAAGAATCTTTTTTTGAAGTGTTGATTTTTTACCTTGATTTTGCCGTCAATTATTTTGCAAATGACTTTAGTCGTATTGTCCGTATGAAATGCTGCTTTATATTTTATCAGTAGCTCTGTCTGATAAGTTAAGCATACTCATCTGTTGCTGATTATCCTTTCCGATCCTGATTGTTTGTACCTGTACCAATTCAGTCTTACCATTTACATCAACAGCATTTATACGATAATAGATAACTCCCGCCTGGTTGGTATTGATATTTTTATCAATGAACGGATAATTCATCGTCTCTGAGGTATGGCTATAAGTAAATACAATTCCTGCCTGGCTAAAGCTTTTCCCATCGGTACTTTTCTCTATTGAGAAATGGTTTATATCCTTTTTATTAGAAGCTGACCAGTTCAGGTCTATTTTGTCTGCCTTTAAAATAGCAGAGAAAGAAGCAAGTTGTGAGAAAGCTGCCACTTTAATAATAAGAGCCAATACCAGTGTTAAGATCGTTTTCATAGCTGTTGCTTTAGGGTAAAGGAATAATTTAAGTTTGTTCAGTTGAACTTTTCCCGAAGATTGCAAGCTGGCTGATTGAAGGAGAGAAACAGGCTGGGAGTAAATTCCCGTAGCATAAGAAGTTTGTTTCATAGTCAGATTTGGTTGCTTTCTTAGGGTTTGTTCGTTGCTGGTACAAACATACTACCTGGTTTTTATACTTGCAATCTTTTCACGCATTTATTCGTATAAAATACCGTATTTTATGTAGTATTTTTACTAATGGCATTGATTTACAATACTCTGCATTAGACTTTTTAAAAATAAAAATGGCCCCAAACCTGAGTTTGAGGCCATATTATTAAATTATTACCGGCTAACTATTTACTGTTCTTTAATAATTTCTGATAAGTCGTGCCGGCCATTTTATCTACAATTTCAACGAGGTAAACACCAGCAGGTAATTGATCGAGATCTTTTACATTGATCTGCGAAATACCTCTTGGCACTTTCTGACTACTTGTCTTGAGCACTTTACCACTGACGTCGATCATATTTACATCAATGACAGTTTCCTTTTCCGTGGTGATGCTTATTGTTACATATGACTGGAACGGATTTGGCCATACAGTTACGCCCGGTTTTTTTGAAATTCGGATAGCAACGATATTACTGTATGTCACTTTACCATCCTGGTCAACCAATTTAATCCGGTAATAAATAACATCGCTACGTATCTGGCCAGGGAGTTTATCATTCATCTGGTATTCCTTCTTGGACTGACTCTCACCGGCTGCCTGTACCCGGTTTCCGGTTGATACAAAACTAACATTATCGATGCTTCGCTGAACTTCAAAATAACTTGTATTGTGTTCTGAAATGGTACTCCATTTCACCTTCGCAATATCATCGTCCAGGCTGGCTGAAGCTGTAAGACCCTCAGCTGGTAATGGTATAAGCCATACCAGGGTATAGGTGGCCGGGGTTGGATCTTTCATGCCGGCAGCATCCACATAGGAATATTTAAATACCATCGAAATTGCACCCATAGTAGCAGCAGTTACTTTGATACTTAGTGAATCCGGATTAAAATTGCTGAACTTTTGTCCGTTAGTAACTAATACACGTTTATAATACAGCTCTGAATTTGACGGAACAGTATCAATGATTACAGTACGTGCTGTAATAACGCAACCTGATACGCAATCTTCCGGATCTGACCCACTTAAAACCGGCGGATTCAGCCCCTGGCCGTTCAATATGATCACCTGATTAACGGTTGGTTGGTTAATTGACTTGATGTGATTGTCTGAATTGGGTAACCGTTCAATTCCAAAATCTACGTTCGTCACATTGCTCATACCTGTTTTGATGGCAATGGTAGCATTGGGCGTTCCCGCTTTGATACCAGTACCTGCGGCATTATTTGTTCCATAGGCATCGCCTACGCTAATCCATGAAGACCCGAAAGTGGAAGCAGGTGGAAGAGCGCCGACTACTACGAGGTTTGTCGAAAGCGTTAACATATAATTAGTCTGAATTTCAGCCAATGGGAACGAGTAGGTGCCGTTTGAGCTGTTTACGGTAATCCTGAACGCTACATTGCCGGAAGCATCGGTAAGATAAGCATAAACCGCAGCTCCGTCTGGTGAACCGACGGCTGTTCCATTAACCAGGTTATCTATCAAACCGTTCAGATCATTACGTAATGTTCCGCTTACAGTTACATTCGGTTTACCAAAACCAAAATCAAATTGAGAAACGCAGCTGCCACCGCTGTTTATCGTCACCGTTTTTTGTGCCGCCGTGGTTAGCGTGTAATTGGCTGGCACCGATGCCGTGTTATAGCTTGTTATATAGCATTGAGGATATTTGAGAAACCTGATGGAAACATCATCGATATAAACAGTATCAGCATCATCAACACTACCATTTGTCAGAAACCGGATAGCAGATGTTGCGGATGCATAGGAAGTAATATCCTGGTTATAAACTGTTACATAATTCGCATCAGCAGCCCCGGTCCCGGAAATGGTATAAATAGTTGTAAAAGCTGAACCATTTGAAGATGCCTGAACTAAAACATCCTCCCCTGAAGCCAATGTAGCACTCTTTCTGCGATATGAAAAGCTTAAAAACGCTTTGGTAGCTCCGCTAAGATTGACAGAGCGGGTAGCCGACACATCATTATCTTTCAACCGCAGGGCATACGTAAATGCACCATCCTTAAAGATATCGACGTCAGTATTAGCTGCAGTTTGAGAATTATTACAATATCCTGCTGAATTATCGTTGGCATCCACCCAATTTCCAGCCCATGGAGAATCACCATCAGTACCATTATTACAGGTTCTGCCTCCAAGACCGTCATCAAAATTATCCTCCACCGTTTTTTCGGGAGATTTTGTAAACTGGTAATAGCCTGAACTGTCCACGGTGACAGAATCTGTTAACTCATTAGCATTAATGGTGGCGCTGCAATTTCCATCTGTATATAAATACACTTTTATCCCGGCAAGACCTGAACCGCCATCGTTGTTCAATGCGTCTTTGTTCCTGTCTATAAATACCTGTCCTGAAATAATATTTTGATTCCCGTTCGAGGGACAAGTACTGATCTTAACTTCTACCAGAGCTACATCACATACAATCGGTGTCGGTGTAGAACAAACCCTGTACTCGAAAGTATCCATGCCGGAATACCCGGTGTTAGGTACATAAAGAATTGTTCCGTTAATATGCACCGTTACAGTACCATGTTTGGGTTGCAGCAAACCTAATGTCGAAACAGTTGAAGGATCAATAGTGCCAAGAAAACCAAAATCATTCAATAATACTGAGATCGTAACAGGCCGACTAACCAATGTAGTGGCATAATCATCTGTAGCAATTACAATCTTTTCTTTGCAGAATGGCTGTATAGTGGATCCCACATCCCAATAAGCAGTATTGCCTGCGGTTGATCCTTGCGGATCTTCTCCATAGGCGGCTGCAATCTTGGCGCCATTACAAGTGTAGACCGCGATACCACCCTGGTCATTGTCAGTAGGGTCTTTTATTTTTATATAGTTAAGGGCATTTACATTATAAGATACGTCATATCGCAAACCACAAGGGCTAAGCGATCCCGCTGTGCCACTAATATTACCATCATATTTTACGTATACCGTGGTGTTGGCCGTAGGCGTTACCCAAATCGGGTTACCATTCACATCGGGACCTACAGGGGCCACCAGGTCAAGGCCACCGGGAGCCCACGCAACTGTGGTATAATCAGTTAAACGACTCTCGGAGATCAGGTTGAACGACCAGTCATAAGATTGACCAATGGTTCCTCCGCCACCGGGTGAATAAGAGTTGACTATTTCAATCGCTGTAAACGATTCACCTGTCAGGTTAACAAATTTATAAGCAGCGGTAGCCGAGTAAGCCAAAGGAAAACGCACAGCAGATTTTGCGGGAACTGCAATAACACCGCTTCCCGGTGCACCGGAATACCAGTTGATATTAATAGCCCTGTTAAGACTATTATAGAACATTACTACTGATGAATCTTTCGGATTGTCTCCGGGATTGTCAGAAGTTGGCACGGGGCTGTAATAGGTATTAGAATACCAGGTGGCAGGATATATCGGTGCGTTACGAATTGAATAGTTGTCGACCCCACCGGCATTCAACTCCACGCCTACTGGTTTGTTACTGGTAACAGTTGCACCTGTAAGCACCCCACCGTTTACTAAATAAGAACCTCCTTCATTTAATGTAACCGTTGTTTCAAACGTACCATTATTATCCTTATCAATATTGACGGTGGTATTATTCTGCGATGCCCTTATAAACAAAGCCGTGTACCTGAAATCCTGGCTTGGAAAATCCTGGCCTAAAGGAATGGTGAAGGATTGTCCAAAGTCATAGACAGATGTAATATTTGTTTTAATAGACTGAACAGACATAATGGATGGTTCACCGGATACCTGTGTCATAGCTATCTGGCCGCTGGAAACAATCTTGTCTTTTCCATCGTAATAAATACTCGCCGGATTCCTTGGATTTGCATTCATGGTATTATCCAGGACAATACTTCCTCCCGCAGGTATAATATCGCTGGGATAACCCGGCGCTATACCGTTGAAGGGATTTCCATCACCCCATACTTTGGTGGTAGCCTGCGTTGGATTTAACGAGTTGACTTCATATCCATCTTCCCATTCATCCCATACTACGGTCATTCCAGGATAAGGTATTTTGACACTTATCACGGTACGTATATTATTGCTTGGGTTGGCGGGGCTGCCCGAAGCTTCCAACGCTATAAAAGATTGGTCTTCCGGATAGGGCACATAGTAGGTATGCGTTTTTGTAGCATCACCACAAATATCAATTACGAGCGGGTCAATTGTAAGTAAAATTTTCGCAGTAGCACACAATGGCGTCGGCGATGTAAGGTCACAAATCTGGTAAATAATAGTGTCCTTGCCCTGGAAATTACCATTCGGCAGGTAAACGATCATACCATTTGAAATGTAGGCAGAACCATTGTTCGGCATGGTAACAATCGATAACGAGGCGTTATTGATATTGTTATTAGGATCATAGTCATTGGCAAGAACATCTACAGGAGTAGGTGTACCACCCGCACCGGAAGCATTATCATTAACCGCTACAGGAGCGCAGGTAGCACAGATACTATAATTTGTATTTTTTGTATGCGTAACTGTATTTTCAAATCCTTCTCTCGCTACTGCTGCAATAGCATAATTTCCGGAAACAGCAGGCGTGGTCCATGCATATTCGTAAGTCCTGGTGCAGCCAGATGTCGCTACAGATGCAGCGGCAACTGTACTGCCGGTAGGAGTAATAGTAATGTTCATTCCGGTAATATCAGCGAACCCAAAGGGATCTGTTACAGTGGCGCGGATATATTTAGTAGTACCGCCAACACCGCTTATAACCGGTATTCCCCCCGGGTATGCAGCAGAATACACATCCAATGATGTAACATTCAGATAAGTAGATACGGGCAAGCTTATTTTTGAAGGCTTGGTCTGGCTATCAAAATCTATTCTGAATATAATACCTGCCTGGGCAGTAGTAATCTGGAGTGTGATAGCCTGGCCTGCAGGTATAGTCACATCTGCTCCAAGGGCAGCGCTCCAGGTTAAAAGACCTCCGCTATAAATCGGGTTTGTAAGTGTAATAATATTAGTTGCTCCATATCGCAGTTGAGCCGTGATAGATGGATTAGCAGGCATTGTACCACTGGATACAGTGATATAATTAGTTACACTGATAGTACCTGCTTTTATGATTAAATCACTACACAAGGTAGGCGCCATCGTGAATGTAGTAAACGTAGTACCCGTTGTACTAAGCAGCCCGGTGCTGGCAGTTGTTGCATCTGCTGTATTCACAGGGTCAACCCTGTCAAGTGCCTGGGAAGGATCAGAAAGATATAATTGTTTTGTTACTGACGCAGAGTTAACGGTAACCGTATGTGTTACAGTTTTGGGACCACCACAACCTGCAGCGCTGGCAGTAATTACCGTTGGGTTGACCCATGCTGCCGTATATGTCACAGCTCCTGTAGACGAATTGATAGTATTACCTCCAGCTAAGCTTGCCGCATCAAGAGAATAAGTAATACCGGAAGTACTTGTCGCATTAGCCGAATAAATTATGGTACCCGAACCCTGAAGGCGTGTTGAAACAGACCCAAGTGTAAAAAATGGTGCGCCTACGGTTGCGGTAGTAGTAATCGTATGTATTGAAGTTTTAGGGCCGTTACATCCTGCAGCAGTAGCGGTAATTGTTGATGTACCAGTCCAGGCTGCAGTATAAGTTACGGCGCCTGCAGCTGCATTGATCGTATTACCTCCCGCTATGCTTGTTGCATCAAGACTATAAGTTATACCGGTTGCGTTGGTAGCAGTTGCCGTGTAAGTGACCGGTCCTGCTCCCTGGCAACGAGTTGAACTTGCTCCTAAAACAAAAACAGGGGTACCTACTGTGGGTGTGATTGTAACCTTATGTGTCGATGTTGTAGGACCGTTACAACCTGCCGCACTAGCGGTGATGGTTGATGTACCGCTCCATGTCGCCGCAAAGATTACAAAACCTGTATTCGTGTTAATGACATTTCCTCCCGTTATACTTGCCGCATCAAGGCTATAGGTGATAGCAGTACTATTAGCAGCGGTTGCAGTATAGGTAACTGTTGTTGCGCCCTGGCAGCGGGTTGAACTTATACCCAATGAAAATGCGGGTGTCCCCACAGATGAAGTAGTCGTAATTGTATGTGTTGAAGTTTTTGGACCATTACATCCTGCCGCACTGGCGGTGATGGTTGATGTGCCGCTCCACCCTGCTGCATAAGTTAAATCACCAGTAGCTGAATTGATAGAATTGCCAGCCGCAGTACTTGTTGCATCAAGGCTATAAGTTATTCCTGTGGCATTCGTAGCAGTAGCTGTGTACGATACTGTCGCTGCTCCCTGGCAGCGTGTTGAACTTACTCCTAGTGTAAATATTGGCGAGCCGACAGTAGGAGTGATCGTAACAGTATGTGTTGAAGTTCTTGGTCCGCCGCAACCTGCCGCACTTGCGGTAACCATTGAAGCACCGCTATATCCTGCCACATAAGTCACGTCACCTGTAGATGCATTGATCGTATTACCTCCTGCTAAACTTGCCACGTTCAAGGTATAAGTAATTCCGGTTGTATTAGTCGAAGATGCTGTATAAGTTACCAGTCCGGCACCCTGGCAACGGGTAGAATTTACTCCCATTGCAAATACCGGTGTTCCCACAGTTGGAGTGGTCGTAGCCGTATGGGTTGATGTTGCAGGCCCATTACAACCAGTGGCACTGGCGGTAATAACAGAGATTCCGCTCCATCCTGCTATATAAGTTACCGAACCCGTAGCGGTATTAATAGTATTACCTGCAGCTATACTTACTGCATCCAGCGAATAAGTAATACCGGTATTATTAGTTGCATTAGCCGAATACGCTACCGTTGCCGCTGCCTGGCAGCGGGTAGAAGTTGCACCTAATATAAATATTGGTGTACCTACTGTAGCCGTGGTTATTACAGTATGGGCTGCGTTTAATGGACCATTGCAGCCCGCCGCGCTTGCGGTAATAGTAGCACTACCAAACCATCCGGCTGCATAAGTAACTTCACCTGTTGCGGCGTCTATTGTATTGCCTCCGGCTATAGCTGCCGCATTTAAGCTATAGGTGATACCTGTAGTATTAGTGGATGAAGCTGTATAAGTAACTATTGTTGCACCCTGGCATCTTGTAGAACTTACTCCCATTGCAAACACGGGCGTAGTTACCGATGGAGTCGTTGTAACGGTATGCGTTGATGCCTGGGGACCATTACAACCCGCTGCGGTAGCAGTGATAGTTGAAGTACCTGTCCAGCCCGCTACATATGTAACGTTGCCAATAGCTGCATTAATAGTATTTCCACCGGCCAGGCTTGCAGCATCAAGACTATACGTGATACCTGTTGCCGCAGTAGCTGTAGCAGTATAGCTCACGGTTCCTGCCCGTTGACAACGGGTAGAATTTGATCCTAATGCGAACACTGGCGTACCCACGGTAGTAGTTGTTGTTGCAGTATGATTGGAGGTTCTTGGTCCATTACAACCAGTGGCACTGGCTGTAATAGTGGAAGCCCCGCTCCAACCCGCTGTATATGTAACAGCACCGGTAATAGCATCAATGGAATTACCAGCAGCAGTACTGGCCGCATCAAGACTATAGGTAATACCTGTGTTATTGGTAGCGGTTGCTATATAGGTTACCGTTCCTGCTCCCTCACAACGGGTGGAACTGGCACCCAATGTAAATGCGGGCAAACCTACTGTGGCAGTAACAGTGACAGTATGTGTTGAAGTTCTTGGACCACCACAACCCGCAGCACTGGCTGTAACAATTGAAGTGCCGCTAAATCCGGCTGCATAAGTTACGTCTCCGGTAGCCGGGTTGATAGTATTACCACCGGCGATGCTTGCGGCATTAAGTGAATAAGTGATGCCAGTCGTATTCGCTGCGGCAGCACCATAATTTTGCGTCCCGGCGCCCTGGCATCGGGCAGATGTTGACCCTGATGTAAACACTGGTGTGCCTACCGATGGTGTAACAGTAACTGTATGGGTTGAGCTTTGCGGGCCATTACATCCAGTTGCAGTAGCAGTGATAATCGAAGTACCACTCCAACCCAGTGAATAATTAACTACCCCGTTTATTGTATTTATCGTAACACCTCCTGCGATGCTGGCGGCATCAAGGCTATATGCTAATCCAGTATTATTTGTTGCTGTTGCGTTATAGTTTATGTTTCCGGCGCCCTGGCATCGGGTAGATGTTGCACCCAATGTAAATACAGGTGTACCTACTGATGCGGTGGTCGTAACTGTATGTATTGAGCTTTTGGGGCTGCATCCTGCTGCACTGGCGGTAATTGTTGATACACCGCTCCATCCGGCCGTATAAGTAACGTCGCCTGTTAATGCATCTATAGAATTACCAGCAGCAATACTGGTTGCATCAATAGTATAAGTGATACCCGTAGTATTTGTTGCGGTAGCTGCATAAGTTATTATTGCGGCTCCCTGGCAACGGGTGGAACTTGCACCTGATGCAAAAACCGGTGTGGATACTGATGGTGTAATCGTCACCGTATGAGGCGCCGTCAAAGGTCCATTGCAGCCTGCTGCACTGGCGGTAATAATTGTAGCGCCAGTCCAGGCAGCTGTATAAGTTACAACACCTGTTGAAGAGTTGATGGAATTACCGCCAGCAATAGCCGCAGCATTCAAACTATAAGTAATACCAGATGCATTGGTAGCGGTAGCCGTATAGGTTACTGTTCCTGCACCCTGGCATCGGGATGAGCTTGATCCCAATGTAAATACAGGAGCAATAACCGGCTCATTGGTAGTAACTGTATGTGTCGACGTTTTCGGCCCGTTACAACCAGCCGCACTGGCAGTAATGGTTGAGGTACCACTCCAGGCCGCAGTATAAGTAACCGCACCTGTAGCTGAATTAATAATATTACCCCCCGCAATGCTTGTAGCATCCAGGCTATAAGTAATACCTGATGTATTGCTTGCAGTAGCTGTATAAGTTACAGTTCCTGCCCCCTGGCAACGATTAGAACTTACTCCAAGAGTAAATGTTGGTGTACCAACTGATGCATTAACTGTAACAGTATGTGTCGATGTTTTTGGACCACTGCAACCAGTTGCTGTAGCGGTAATAGTAGAGCTTGTTAGTGTTAATATGGAAAAGGTTACCGCTCCGGTAGCTGAATTAATCGAACTACCAGTTAATAAACTTGTCGCATCAAGGCTATATGTAATTCCTGTTGATCCGAGTGCCGTAGCCGAATAAGTTATTGTTGATGCACCCGCACAACGGATAGAACTTGCTCCTAATGCAAAAACAGGTGTGCTGACTGGTGGATTAACTGTTACCGTATGTGTTGAAGTCTGAGGACCATTACAACCAGCTGCAGATGCAGTAATCGTTGTTGTTCCACTCCACCCGGCCACATAAGTTACAGCACCGGTAGTTGAGTTAATAGAATTGCCGGCAGCTAAACTGACTGCATCAAGACTGTATGTGATTCCTGTTGTATTGGTCGCTGAAGCTGTATAGGTTACTGTTCCGGCTCCCTGGCATCGCGATGAACTGGAACCAGATACAAAAGCGGGGACGGTAACGGATGGATTAACGGTAACAGTATGCGCTGCGGTAACAGGCCCGTTACAACCATCTGCGCTAGCAGTAATAACTGAATTACTTGTCCATCCTGCTATATATGTCACCTTACCCGTTGAAGCATCAATAGAATTACCCGCTGCTGTACTCGCTGCGTCAAGACTGTATGTTATAGAAGTACTATTCGCTGCATTGGCCGTATACGTAATACTTCCGGCTATATCACAACGTGTAGAACCGGCTCCCAATACAAAAACAGGTGTGCTTACATTTGGTGTGACAGTTACAGCAAGACTTCCTGCTCCATTACTCCAGGCCAATGTAGTATTGTCCTGTGATCTTATATAATAAGTTCCTGAAACAGTAACTACATAAGTCGATGCTGAATTAGCCGTGTTTGTACCGGTTGCACTTGTTTGCCAATACCATGTCTCACCGGAAGGCGGCGTACCATCCGCCTTAAGCGTAACACCAGGATTGGCGCATTGCGGAGAATCCGAAATCGGATCAGCCGGATCAGCCGGAGCCTTAAGGACAGAACCATCCAGGACTACGTCATCAACCGTCCATTCATTACTGTCATCTTTCGAATTTATTAGGTAGATCCGGAATGTTACGGTATTGATTCCGGTAAAACTTCCTCCTGTGAGATTAATGGAAGGTGTTTGGGAAACTTCAAGAGCCGAGCCGGTTGCAATATTTGAAGCATAATTATCAATGTTTGATCGAAGAATCCATTTTGTATTTCCTGAGCCTTCATCTTTAACAAAATTGGTAAATGATAAGGAAGTAAGAAGTAATGAATAACCGGTATTAGCTGTTATCGCGAACTGGTGATATTCGTTAAGATCAATCGTAGCCGCCTTATTCCATTTTTCGTTATTGCTAACATTGTCCTCATCCTTACAACCTGCATTAACGGTAGAAAAATTACTGAAGACAGCATTGGAAGGTTGTGTGGTTACATTAGGATTCTGTGTAGGACATTTTTTGGACCCGGTAAATTCATAAATTCCCAATTGCGCAAACAGAGCAGACGATATTGTTGAAAAGGAAAAAAGAAAAACAATTTTTACTAAAGTCCTGATCTTCGAAGTAAAAAGATCAGTATAGCCCGATTGATGGGTGTTAGTTAGGATGGGGTGGCTTCTCATTGTTTTCATTTCAGGTATAAGATTCTTGGTGCATAGCTCTGTTCTATTGAGCATTTACCCTATGATAACAATGAAATGCGATTTAGAAAAAATAGAAGCAGGAAGGAATAACTTCTACGTGGTTCGTTTCACAAATCGGATTACAGTGTCTCTTTAGGATATTGAATTCAACAACAAACATAATACCCAGATTATTTACTTGCAAGTTTTGCGAGAATTTTTTCGCAAATCACGTGGTGTTTTATGTAGTATGTACGACGGTGATAGCAGTATAATTACTTATACTGATTAATTAGCCAGTGGAGATAAATGGAAACGGATGTTTACGGAATTTATTATGTGGATATACTTATTATTATCAATCATCGGTAAAATAAAAAAAGCGGATGCATATTGCTATCCGCTTTTTCATTTTTTCTAAATTAAAATTATGCTTTATACTGTGGTATCAATTCATTGGCCAATGCTACCATTTTCTTTAATCCGCTTTCTGGTAAGTTACCCGCTTTAAATTCCGCCAACACATCCGGTAACCTGTTTTCCATTTCCATCAGGAATTGCTCTTCAAATTCTTTTACTCTCTTTACAGCCACATCTTTGATCAACCCATTCGTACCAAGGTAAATAATAGCTACCTGCCTTTCTACTGCGAAAGGTGCATACTGAGGTTGTTTCAATATCTCAACGTTACGTGCGCCTTTATCAATAACTGATTTTGTCGCTGCATCCAGGTCACCACCGAATTTAGAGAACGCTTCCATCTCACGATAAAGAGCCTGATCCAATTTCAATGTACCCGCCACTTTCTTCATTGATTTGATCTGCGCATTACCACCCACACGGCTAACCGAGATACCTACGTTAATAGCAGGACGTATACCGGAAAGAAAAAGATTTGTTTCAAGGAATATCTGCCCATCCGTAATAGAAATTACGTTCGTAGGAATGTATGCTGATACGTCGCCCGCCTGTGTTTCGATAATCGGCAATGCTGTTAATGAACCTCCTCCCTTTATCAAATGCCTGATACTGTCAGGTACATCGTTCATATTCTTCGCTACCTTATCATCGCTGATAACTTTTGCAGCTCTTTCCAATAAACGACTATGCAGATAGAATACATCACCCGGATATGCTTCACGTCCCGGAGGGCGACGCAACAACAAGGATACTTCACGATAGGCAACAGCCTGTTTTGAAAGATCATCATAGATAATTAACGCCGGACGACCGGTATCGCGGAAAAACTCACCGATAGCCGCACCGGCGAAAGGAGCATAGAACTGTAAAGGAGCGGGATCAGAAGCGGACGCCGCAACAATAGTTGTATATTCCATTGCACCCGCATCCGTTAATGTTTGCATCACACCTGCTATGGTAGATGCTTTCTGTCCGATAGCTACATATATACAATAAACAGTCTTGCCTGCTTTAAAAAATTCTTTTTGATTGATAATGGTGTCTATCGCAATCGCTGTTTTACCAGTTTGACGGTCACCGATGATCAACTCCCGCTGACCACGACCAATCGGGATCATCGCATCAATCGCTTTAATACCTGTTTGCAATGGTTCCTTTACCGGCTCCCTGAAAATTACACCGGGAGCTTTTCTTTCCAATGGCATTTCATAACGTTCGCCTGCAATAGGCCCTTTTCCATCAATCGGTTCACCCAGCGTATTTACCACGCGGCCTACCATGCCCTCACCTACTTTGATAGAAGCGATTTGGCCGGTACGGCGAACCTTGGCGCCTTCTTTAATGTCACCGCTTCCACCCATCAACACCACACCCACATTATCTTCCTCAAGGTTGAGCGCAATAGCACGAACACCATTCTCAAATTCCACCAGCTCACCATAACGAACATTACCCAAACCATATACGCGGGCAATACCATCACCGATCTGTAATACATTACCCACCTCTTCCAGGTCGGCACTGGCGTTAAAATTGCTTAACTGCTGGCGCAGTATCGCACTTATTTCATCTGGATTAATATCAGCCATAGAAAACTATTTATCGTTTTAAATTTATTACCTGATTTTATATATGAAGTCATTATTCTCAAACTGCCTGGAGATAGTATACAGATCATAGGAGATGCTGGCATCAACTAATTTATCACCTATTTGCAAAACGAATCCACCGATAAGACTCTCGTCCACTTTTTCTTCCAGTTCAATGGTAGGGAAATTACCAGCCTTTTTAACCTGGTTGATTATTGCTTCCCGTAAAGCAGCACTGATCGGAACTACAGTCGTCAATTTTACAGTATGAATATTGTTGTACTGTTTGTATTGGCTGATGAAGGCTGTAATGATTTCAGGTAAATTACTTTCCCTTCCTTTGCTTGCAAGCAAAGCATTGAATGACGTAGTTAATGCGGATATTTTACCATTCGTAACCGCTTCAATGATCTTACGTTTAACACCGGCCTTAATAACCGGGCTTCGTAACAGGTTTACAAAATCACGGTTGCCTTTGCATATCTGCTGCAAGACCTGCATATCTGTATATACTGACTCCAGCTGATCCTTTTCAATGGCAAGATCAAGCAATGATTTGGCGTAACGGGATGCTAAACGTGGATTAAGCATATTTTTAAAACTTCTGACTTCCGGGCTTTGGCTCCGAGCTTAAACGAACCAAAGGTTCGCGGCTCACAGCTAATAGCCAATAGCTGTTTCTAATTTAATTTTAGCTCATCAACAAATCCCCTGATATGTGCTTCCTGGGATTCTTTATTTCCTAATTCTCTTCTCAATACTTTTTCACTTACCTCAATCACCAGTTTTCCTACCTGGTTTTTAACATCTGTCAACGCAGCCATTTTTTGCGTATCAATGGCCTGCTGCGCTTCAGTGATGATTTTGTTAGCTTCCAGTTTCGCCTGCTCTTTGGCTTCGCCGATGATCCTGTCTTTTGTTTCTCTCGCCTCTTTCAATAACTGGGCTCTTTCTTCCCGGGCAAGAGCCAGCAATGCTTCATTTTCGTTTTTCAGCTGCGCCATTTCCGCCCTTACTTTTTCTGCGGTAGCCAGCGAATTTGCAATGCCCTGCTCCCGGTCACGAAGACCTTTGATAATAGCGGGCCACGCCATTTTCTTCAATAAAAAGAATACGATCAAGAATGCTAACAGGGTCCAGACAAGTAACCCCAATTTCGGAAGAAGCAGTTCCATATTAGTTAATTCAATTTTTTAAACAAGATTTAAATACTGCATCCTCCGCCCTGTGCATTGGATGCAGTAAATTTTTGCGGCGATGATATTACAATACCATTGCCAGGAAGCCTACGATGATCGCAAACAATGCCGCACCTTCTACAAGAGCGGCTGTCAGGATCATGTTAGCACGAATGTCATTAGACGCTTCTGGCTGACGGGCGATAGCTTCTACAGCGCCTTTACCTATCTGACCGATACCAATACCGGCACCGATAGCGGCAAGACCTGCACCAATTGCTCCGCCTGCATTACCTAACGGTGAGGCTAACAATACATTCAATAAATCCATCATGATACTTGAGTTTATAATTAAAAAAACAATACTAAACGATAATTGCTTCTTCATGATGAGCTACATCATCATGACCGCCTTCAAATGCCTGACCGATGAATACTGCTGTCAGCATGGTGAAAATAAATGCCTGCAGGAAAGCTACCAGTACTTCGATTAAATAAATAAACACTGTAAACCCTATGGATAATGGAGAAGCACCCCATCCTGCAATTGGGTTCATTTGGCCAAAAATGAATATCAGTGAAATCAAACAAATAATAATAATGTGACCCGCCACCATATTGGCGAAAAGACGAATGATCAGTGCGAATGGCTTAATGAATACACTCAAAAATTCCACGGGCACCAGGATGAATTTAACACCCAGCGGCACTCCCGGCGGATTGAAAATATGTCCCCAGTAGTGACTATTGGTGCTAAACATAATTACCACAAAAGATATCAAACCCAACACAGCGGTAAAAGCAATATTACCTGTCACGTTGGCTGAACCGGGAATCAACCCAAAAATGTTATTGATAAGAATGAAAAAGAAAACGGTCAGTAAGTAAGGCAAATATTTTTCATACTTATGGCCCAGATTGGGTTTTGCCACTTCGTCTCTTACAAAAGTGATGACAGGCTCCAGTAAGCTTTGAGATCCTGTAGGAGCTGAAGTAACTCCCACACCGCTTTTATATCTTTTGGCGACCCGCAACATTATGATTACAAAAATGGTTAGGGCCAGTAGCATCTGTACCACGTTGCGTGTGAAGGAAAAATCGTACACTTTTACAGAAGCATCATATTTCCCGTTCTCGTCAACACCAATAATTTGTTCTGCCTTGAAAGTCTTAGGGTCAAGACCTAACTTCTCTATATTATGAGGGGTCAGGATCATATACCCGTCATGCTCATTCTCGCCATGATGAAATGAAGAAGACATAAAAGCTGAGAACCCCTTTTGAGGAGAATATAGCATTACGGGAAGCGGTATGGAAACACCAAAAAAGTGAAATTGGTGGCCATCCAGTACATGCTCAAAAATCACCTCTCCAATGTTCAGTTTTTCCTTCTTTTCGGCACCATGTCCTCCGTCGCTTTGTCCGGCTGTTTCATGCGTTTTATCACCCTCATGAGGCTGAGCCATGGAAGGCACAGAAAATAAAATGGAAAAAATGCTGAAAGCCGCTACAGTAAAGGATTTGAAACGCTGAACTATCATGTCTATCCCGAAATTTGCCGCAAAGATAAGGAGGGAGGGTTTGAAAACAACAATTTCCCCAAAAAATGGAGATTCCTGTTATAAAAAGAATATAGCAATCGATTACGCAAAAAAATAAGCTCCTATTTCCGTCCGGTATTTTTGTTTTGAAGCGGATTTGTGTAATTATTATAAGCTTTTTACCGGGTGCTTTTCAAACTGCATTTCGTGCAGTTTGCTGTAAAATCCGCCGGTCTGCAGCAGCTCTTCATGACTACCCATCTCTTTAATTTCTCCTTTGTCCAGCACTATTATTTTATCGGCCTTCCGGATAGTCGAGAGGCGATGGGCGATAACAATGGCCGTTCTGCCATTTATTAACGTATCAATAGCGTGCTGGATGAGCTGCTCACTTTCTGTGTCTACGGATGAAGTGGCTTCATCAAGGATGAGTATAGAAGGATTATAAAGTAAAGCACGGATAAATGACAACAATTGCCGTTGGCCCATGGAAAGCGTGGCGCCCCGCTCCATCACATTGTAGTCGTAACCGCCCGGCAAACGCATAATGAAATCATGCATATCAATCAGCTTAGCCGCTTCAATTACCTTTTCCCGGGAAATCTCAGTGTTCCTTAATGTAATATTGTCCAATACTGAGCCGGAGAAAAGAAATACATCCTGTAATACCACCCCGATATTTTTCCGGAGAAAATCAAGATCAAAATCCTCAATATTCACATTGTCAATTTTGATAGCGCCCTGCTGAATATGATACAACCGGTTTAATAAGCTTATGATCGTTGTTTTACCGCTCCCGGTATGACCAACAATAGCAATCGTTTCCCCGGGATTAATGGTAAAACTGATATTTTTCAACACATGATTTTCATTACTGTAGGCAAACCAAACTTTATCAAATTCAACCTTTCCTTCCAGGATACCTGTGGGTCTGTAGGCTACAGCGTTTGATTCAGGAATAAAATCTTCATTATCCAGTACTTTAAAAACTCTTTCGCTGGCTATCACTCCCATTTGCAAAACATTGAATTTATCCGCTAATACCCTCAGTGGCCGGAACAAAAGATTTAAACAAAGGATAAATGAGATAACAACTCCCTGCTCACTCTGTTTCAAGTGCAATGCTTCACCTGCTGTCCACCATACTACCAGGCCAATAGACAAGGCCAGTACTATTTCTACGATCGGAAAAAAAATAGAGTAGGCAAAAATGGCTTTAATGTTAGCATTGCGATGCTGCCTGTTTATCGTTTTAAATTTTTCAAACTCCCTTTCTTCCGATGCGAAAGCCTGCACTACCTGCATACCGGTCAAATGTTCCTGTACAAAAGCATTCAAACTGGCCACTGCGTTACGCACTTTAAAAAAAGAAACATTAATACTCTCTTTAAAATAGTATGTAGCAAGGATCATTACCGGGAATGGAATCAGCGCAATCAGGGTCAACTGCGGGTCAACCCAAAACATGTAAGTTAATACGCAGACAATTGAAAGAAGATCGGCGATGATAGGCACCAGGCCATCCGCAAAAATATCATTGATGGATTCAATGTCATTTATCGTTCTTGTTGTAAGGGTGCCAATAGGCGTTTTATCAAACTGGGAAAGATTCAATCCCAATATTTTTTTGTAAACGGATATCCGCAGATCTTTTACCACGGATTGGCCCAACCATGCTGTGATAAAAGAGAACCAAAAACGCATCAGGGTTTCTATCAGCACCAGACCAATCTGGATCAGCGTCATCACAATAATCATGCGGGGCGCATCACTATATAAGTTATGCTTTGAAATCGGTTCATCAACGGTCCATTGAATCAGTAATGGCCGGACCGGCGTGATCAGGGCTAAAAGAATTGCGAGGGCGACAGACAGGTAAAATTTTTTCTTATACGGCGATGCATAGCGAAACACACGTCGCAGTATGACAAGATCAAATTTTTTAGGATTGGCTTCTGACAAGATTTTTAATTAAAGAGTCGGCAAAGCTAAGAGATAAAAAGAAAAAAGAAGGTTAAGAGCTGGAATAAGGAGCCTTACTATCACATTAAAAGGCTTTCTCATCATCATTGTTTTCATCCCCCATTGACCTTCGATATGCCTTTATAAAAATAGCACCCAGGTTTCTATACGGCGGGATATAATCTTCAAAACCTTCCACCGCTGCTTTTGATTTAAACTCCTGCCAGAAAGGTATCCAGTCGATGCCACTGCCATTTCTTAATTTTTCTGTCAGCAACAAAAAGAAAGGCTTATTAATAGCTGTTTTCCCTATTTGTTTGGAAGCAATGATATGTGCGTCACTTGATTTATGCAAAATAGAATCAATCAAATGAAAACCACCGCAGGAACCCATAAATACAATCCGGGACGAAGGAGACATATAACCAATAGTAGAACTGGCAAAATAGCTATGTCCACGATGTATGGTAACAGTAGGCTGAAGGTTGTTTTTAACGAGGTAGGCGTTTAAGGCCTGTTGCGCTTTATCATCTTCTCCTGTTTCTTCCGGCAAGGGCTTATTAGCATATATAATAACCGGGCTCCCCTTTATAGATTTTATAACGATCCATTGCGGGTTGCTGCGGTCAATAGCCCAATTGCCACCGGCAAACATATTTTGAAATCCGGTAAATATGCCCTGACCGTCTTTATCGCCGTAAAAGAAAACCTGTGCGATAACCTCTCCCTTTGCGTTGGTCAATGATGAGAACGGAACGTTATAAACAGGCGGAATTCCAAGTTCTTTTGTCAGATCTATATTATTGGTAGAATCAGCAGATAAAAAAAGTTTGTTCAGGATATTATAGATAACAACTCCCTTCTTGTTGTTTTCGTTAACATTCCGTTTATAATTTTCCTGCACCAGGTTTAGTACTTCGGCAGCCAGTTTTTTATTTGTTTCTATAATGCTGGCATAGGAATCAGCTACATCTACACCATCTTCCAACCCTTCGGTTTTTTCCAATCCACCTACAAATGCTTTCATCAGGTTGGTAGCATCTTCATGACTGGGAAAACTGGAAAGAAAATTCCCCAGTGTATTATAAGCGGCAGCCTGGCTGATAAATTTCCGGTAATGATCAAATCGCAAACTCATCAGCAATGAATCACCGCGGTTGTTGATCTTTTTCATCATCAGGGGATACACACCGTTGGTATAACTGGAAGTATAAATAAGCCCGTCGGTCAATACCGCCAGATAATACAATTCCTGTGCACTTAAGGATTGAATACATTTGAACCTTACAGCATCCGTTTCAGTATGCAGTCCGTTAATAGTAGTAACGAAAATGTCTTTGGCTTTTTTCTCCAGCTTTGCCGTTAATTCCCTGAATGCAATGGCCGTGTCTTTATCCAAAACCCTGTCCATGTAGTCAAGTTGGGTTTTTACCAGCAATTGATAATACTTTATAGAGTCGCTTTCCGCAGCATCTATATCTTCAATTGATAATTTACCTTTTACTACATTGTCGAGGAATGGAAAATATTGCTGGCCGCTTTTACTTTTTGACATGCGGACCACCGCTTTTATAAAATCGTCATCGCTAATATTCCGGATGATAGTTCCTAATTTATTACTGGCCTGCGAGTAATTATATAGCTGGGCCGGATATCTCCTGGCTACCACTTTTACCAGGCTATCAGCAAAAGGAACATTGGGATTATTCTTTAACGTGACAAAAGTCTCAGCGGGTTTCAATGTACAATACTTTAATATCAACAGGTCTTTTGCCGCATTATAACCCGTGTTTTTTTCAAAAATATTGCAGGCCAAAACAGCCGTTCCCGCATCGTATGAAAGGGCCTGGATAACAGGCTCTATACTTTTTCCTGCCTGGTCAAGTTTAACAGAAGCCTCATATGCATTAATGATAGCAGGCACCTGGAACACATTTACTCTTTTACTATGCCAGTTGAGCCGGATATACTTCAACAGGTTGCCCATTCCTGCCAGGCTATTCACCTTTAACCGGTGATCGAGCAGGGAATCGGTTTCTGTCTTATACTGAAATTCATCAACCTCACCTATCAATGTATTAGTCAGCAACATGTTTACCTCTTCATTGGAAGATGCGACAAACTGATCGTCTGTTCTTCCGTCCGCAGCCAGGATGCTGCTTTGCTCTTTATCAATGGCTTCGTGATTGATGAGCCTGCGAAACTCAGGTCTTAAAATTTTAGCTTTATTGGTATCATCCATCATCTGCGCCGGTAAGCAAAAGGAGATAAACTGCACGCAGGCAACAAGCATGAGATATTTGGGTATCGTTTTTATCATAAGAATCAGATATGCAAATTTAATACGCAGAATTGAGGATTCATATTTTATTGCCTGCCATATAGTTAATGACGGCTTCAATCCGGTAAAAGTGGCCTTGTCACTATCAAAATCATAAACTGCAGGACAAACCGGCCCGACATTAACTTATCATTAAGTCTGCGTGAACAAAACCACTAAATTTCCCGGTGCTGTAAAATCCAAGTAGGTTTGCGCAAATTTTCAATGGTATGGAAAGCAAGTCGCGAAAAGTGCTGATAGCGGATGACGAACCGGATATTTTAGAAATACTAAAGTATAACCTCGTTGAACAGGGCTATGAGGTAGTGACAGCAAAAGATGGAGATGAAGCCCTTGAAAAAGCCCGCCGTACGATGCCTGACCTGGTGATCCTCGATATAATGATGCCCCGCAAAACCGGTGTAGAGGTCTGCCAGATCATGCGCACACAACCCGCTTTTAAAGAGACCTTAATCATGTTTCTTACCGCCGTCAATGATGAAGGGACGCAGATTAAAGGATTGGAAACAGGAGCCGATGATTATGTAAGCAAACCCATTAGTCCAAAAGTTTTTTTAAGCAGGGTAAATGCTCTTTTCCGCAGGTTGAATAAAACAGAAAACAAGGTCCTGGAGATTGATAATATTACGATAGACCCGGAGCGCTTTATGATACAGGTAGATAAAAATGATATCGTGCTGGCAAAAAAGGAATTTGAACTACTGCACCTGCTTGCCCAGAAACCAGGCCGTGTATTTCTCCGCAATGAAATATTAAACCAGGTTTGGGGTAATGATGTCATCGTTGGCGACCGGACCATAGATGTACACATACGGAAGATCCGCCAGAAACTCGGCATTGATTGTATCACTACAGTAAAGGGAGTTGGATATAAATTTGAACTATAAAGAAAGGCACAAGATGCACGGAACAAGGCACAAGAGAGTCTTAAATAAGCAAAGACTTTTATAAACGAATAATTAAGATTTAATTCATTGGTCAATTCCTTTTTTTGTACCGTGTATTCCTGATCCTTGTTCCTTGTCTCTCTTGTACCTTCGTATTATGTTTTCCATCAAAAATCTTTCTCCCCGGCAGCTTTCCTTTTTTACCGCATTGGCTCTAGCGGTACCTATCGGATTATTGTTAGGAGCCGTTGAAAAAAAATGGGTCACCGGGCTTATCTATTTTTCGATCATTTTTGCTGGCAGCTATTTTCTTATCTCTTTCGTGCTGGAACGGTTCATCTTCCGGAAAATTAAACTCATCTATAAATTCATTTACCAAACCAAAGCCACCAAACGGGAAGAGACATATTATAAATATATATTGCCTAAAAAAGGTATTGACGAAGTAAGAGAAGATGTGGAAGCCTGGGCCAGTGAAAAAAAAGAGGAGATAGACCTGCTTCGCACCAACGAACAATTCAGAAAAGAGTTTTTACAAAACCTTTCCCACGAATTCAAGACACCCATCTTCGCTATACAGGGTTATGTTGACACATTACTGCATGGCGCTTTGGAAAATCCATCCGTGAACAGGCGTTTTTTAGAAAAAGCGGCTACCAATGTGGAACGTCTTACCAACCTGCTGAATGACCTTGATGAAATATCGAAACTGGAAAGAGGAGAATTGCATTTAATAAAACAAAACTTCATTATCCAGGAGCTGGTTAGGGAAACATTTGAAAGTATTTCTATTATGGCGGAACCAAAAAATATCCGCTGTTCCATAAAAAAAGGTTGCGAGTCGCCGCTGATGGTTTTCGGCGACAAAGAAAAAATTCGGCAGGTGTTAGTGAACCTGGTAGAAAACTCTATTAAATACGGTAAACAAAACGGCAGCATCACGGCGAGTATGTATAACACGGATGGTAAACATATTTTAGTGGAGATCAGCGATGATGGCATCGGCATTCCTGAAAAATTCCTGCCCCGCATTTTTGAACGCTTTTATCGAACTGACACTGGCCGGAGCCTCGACACCACCGGTAGCGGACTTGGTCTCGCCATCTGCAAACACATTGTTGAAGCCCATGACCAAACTATACATGTACGCAGCCGTGAAGATGTGGGAACTACTATCGGTTTTACTTTAGACAGGAAAAAGGATTAATGGCTATGCAATCAGAAGCTGTTCCTTTCATCAATTCGTCGCGCAATATCAATTAGGAGATATAATTATGAAATCGGTTTATGTTTCAATCCTGTTTATTGTTTTGTTGCCCTGTTGCATGGCAGTAGCACAATCAATTTCTTCCTCTCTTCCACAAAAGATAGAACGATCTGAAAAATATTTATTTTACCTGCATGGCGGCGTAGTGACAGTTCTTGGAAACAATGCGATTAATCAATCAGTGCCGGAATGGGGTCCTTATGAATATTTAAATATATTGGATTCATTGCGGAGACGTGGATTTAATATCATCAGTGAAAACAGGAAGGAGGTTGTTCCGGATTCATTTTATGTAAATAAAATTTCATACCAAATTGATACTTTGTTTACAGCAGGAGTAAATCCACGAAATATCCTGATTGTTGGGGCATCTGCGGGATCAGACATTGTTATAAATGTATCGGCCAAACTAAAAAACGATAAAATGAAATACGTGATAATGGGAGGATGCTGGCCCGACACCTACAAAGACTATCTGCCCATTGAACTATACGGCCATTTTCTTTCGATCATTGAAACAAGTGACCCGCACGGCACCTGTTGTAAAATATTTGAAAAAAGAAAGCAGGTTAAAAGCTATAAAGAGATAACTCTAAACACCGGATTAAGTCATGGTTTCATTTACAAAGGATACAAAGAATGGATTGACCCTATTGTGAAATGGCTTAAAGAAACTAATTAGTCATTTGAGATTAGAAACAGAATACACTCTTTCACCTGCCGGCAAATGCAGGATCAAATTTCTCTCCTACCAACCCTGCAATCAAATCCGAAATCTGTCTTTGGTACAATTGCTGATCCTCCTTTATTTCTCCCAGTGGTTGTATCGTGGGTCCTATCAAAGCAATCCAGGTCTGTGAAGAACCGCGGATAAATGAACTGTGTGATGTCCAGTTTTTATCCAGGCGTCCTCGTCCATGATCGGTAGTGATCAGTAATGTAGTATTGTCCTTATAACCTGGCGTAGTTTGCACCCAATGCCATAGTTCAGCCAGCATACGATCTACTTTATTGGCTTGTTCCAGGTACAGGTCATAGCGTCCACCATGTGCATACTCATCTGTTTCTCCGAGGCCGAGAAACATTACCTTGGGCTGATGTTGCTGTATATATTCTTTCGCTGTTAAAAAAGTAAGCTGGTCATGCCGGGTACCTCCTTTATTATACACGGCCTCCGTCTGCACCTTGTTAAGCAATATTTGGTTCTCCGATGCAGAATCCTCCTCTACATTTTCATAGCCACTGTTGATCAGCATGCCACTTCTTTCTTCATTTAATATAAAAGGGAAAACGTCCCAGGATGTAAATGCTACCACTTTGCCTTTAAATTTTTCTTTACTGTTCAAATATTCCAGCACGTTTATATTAGCGTTATTCTTTTTCTTATTAGTAGAAACCGTCAGGTCGGTATTGCCGGTGAACATTTCATTATAGCCCGGATAAGAGAAAGTGTAAATATTAGCTGTATTCACTTTGTTATTAAGATGACGGTTGCCATATAGCTGGCCTTTTTGTACCAGGATGTTCCAAAAAAAAGGCATCAATTTCTGACGCCTTTCTTTTTCACTATCTGCCCAATAGAGCATTTTCATCGTAGCCGTGTCCGCCGTACTTTCTACATTATTGATAAGGGTAGCATCAGCTCCTGTAAATATTTCCTGCCACCGGAAACCATCAATAGTAATGATAAACAGATTGCCGGCTGGTTTCCCATCCAAAACCAGATTTATTTTTCCTGTTAACGGAATGAAACTGTTTTCTTCTGTTTGTACTAATGGTAATGACGAAAAAAGAATAAGGCAGGTAAGAATATTTTTCATTGACGGAGGTTTTGCAAAGAAAGAAAAGCTGTATGAACAAGTCGTTAACCAGCAGTGACGTTTCTGTTAAGTTATCCTGGCTTTTTAATCACAAAGGCTTAACACTACCGTAACGATTAGTTTATATACAATGACAATCTTTGTCAAACCTCCGGAATGCAAAAACGTTTTGTTGATGTTGTAGTTGTATCAGATCTCCACCTGGGAACCTACGCCTGCCGCGCCAAAGAATTTCTCGCTTATCTTAAAAGTATATCTCCACGGCTATTGATATTGAATGGTGATATTATAGACGGATGGCAATTCAGCAAACATTATTTTCCAACAGTACATATGGCCGTTATACAGGAAATATTTCAGCTTCTCTCCAACGGTACAAGAGTTATTTATATCACCGGTAATCATGATGAAATATTACGCCGGTATTCTGATGTACACCTTGGCAATTTTCAGCTTACCGATAAAATAGTTATTGAGATCAATGGCAAAATGACCTGGGTTTTTCATGGTGATGTATTTGATCATACTACCAAAGGACAGGCTAAGCTTTGGACAAAGCTCGGGAGCAATGGCTATGCATCATTGCTCGCTTTCAACAGTTTTGTCAATAAACTATTGAATCTGTTGGGAAAGAAAAAATTATCCCTTTCAAAAAGAATAATGGAGCAGTTTAATAAGAGGATGATCAATATCGATGCATTTGAAACTATGGTGGCCGAGCTGGCTATTGAGAAAAAATATGACAGTGTTATTTGTGGTCATATTCATCAGCCACAGAAAAGAAATATTAAAACAGATGATGGAACCGTCACTTATCTCAACTCCGGGGATTGGGTAGAACATTTAACTGCGTTGGAATACTATGACAATGACTGGAATATTTATTCATACGATGAATCAACGATGAATTCCGTGCATGTGCAATCACCCAAACCACAACCGGAAGTAATGACTAACGATATAGCTATCTATCTCCATTCATTGGCGCATCAACCAGCCGTTATATAAAATTCAACCGTATAAAAATTCTCACACATGAAAATATTTTATGCCGTACAGGCGACAGGTAATGGACATATCAGCAGGGCGATGGAACTGTTACCCCACCTGCAGCAATATGGTTCCGTAGATATTTTTTTAAGCGGCAATAACAGTCATCTTGCTCTTGATGCACCAATCAAGTACCGGAGTAAAGGACTCAGTTTATACTACAATTGTAAAGGAGGGCTTGATTTCTGGCAACTGGCCAAAGATTTTCAACCGCTTCGTTTAAAACAGGAGATAAAAGATTTGCCGGTTGAAAAATACGATCTTGTCATCAACGATTTTGATTGTATCACCGCCTTGGCCTGTGCCAAAAAAAAAATTCCTTCCGTAAATTTTGGTCACCAGGCCAGTTTTCAGTCAGCACTTACACCAAGACCTGCAACCAGAAGCACAGCCGGTGAGTGGGTATTAAAAAACTATGCAAAAGCAACCCGGTATATAGGTTTGCATTTTAAATCGTATGATAATTTTATTTTCACACCGGTTATTAAAAAAGAAATACTGGAAGCAAGACCTGCAGATGGCAATTATATTACCGTGTACCTTCCTTCCTATTGTGAACCGCAATTGATCAATATTTTTCAACCATTCGGCGATATCCGGTTTGAGATATTCTCCTCACAAACCAAAGAGCCAAAAACACTTGACAACATCAGCTTTTTGCCGGTCAATAAAAAATTGTTCAATCAAAGTCTTATCAACTGTACGGGTATTATTACCGGTGGCGGTTTTGAAACACCGGCAGAAGCGTTGCACCTTGGCAAGAAAATAATAACCATCCCGATCCGCAGCCAATATGAACAACAATGCAATGCAGCCGCCTTAGAAAAATTGGGTGTATTGAAACTAAAAAGTATTGACAGCGATTTTGAAACCTATTTGTATAACTGGATGAATGAAGGCAAAATCATCAAAATGGATTATAGTCAAACTATACCTCTATGCCTGGAATTTCTTTTTGCCAGTGAACCTGTTGAAGAACTTAGTCAGGATTTTGCTGAAGAGATTGCATAAAGTAAAATGGCCTGAGCGTATATACATCAGCGCTAAACAGTATTCCACGATAAAGTCTGTTTCAAATAAAAAACCATCCCGGCGCTTGCTTTCCGGGATGGTAAACTACATGAGAAATGTCTGGACGGGTAACTGCTAACCCATCTTCTGCTTCTAACGACGTGTAGGAAAGAACTGCGGCAAAGATGCCGCCGGCATATTATAACACCGTTACCGCAAGGTTACCACTCCATTAATTCAGTCTCCCTTCTTCCGGCATGGCTGGCTAAAATCAGAACCAATAAGGAAGTTGCGTTAAGTCATAAAAAATTTAATATTACCTTATTGTTAAGTTTTGTACATTAGTAAAGCTTAACTGGCCTGTGAAAATAAAAGCCGCCATATTATTCCTTCTGTTTGTTCTGTGCATCCGCCCCATTAGTTTGCCGGCACAGGATGCTATTTCCACTATTCATTTCGATTTTTACGGCGACCCGGTTGAATTTGAGTTTGACGCTGCTTCCCGCATTGATTTTACTGATCCGCTTTCGGCGGAGTCCATTCAGACTTTTTACAAAAAAATAAGCACCGCCAACTATACGACCGTTATAAATGCTCTGCTGGCCTATAAAGAACAGCATAAACCTGATGACTGGCTTTATTACCAGCTTATTCGCAAAACCGTCCAGCAAATAAGTCCCAAAGCGGAGAATTATCAGCGGTATACACTTTACAAATGGTTTCTTTTATCAAAATCAGGGTATGATGCTACACTGGCGATAGCCGGAGATCAAATACTCTTTTATGTACAGAGTGATGAAAATATCTATAACATACCTTATCGTATGCGTGATGGCAAACAATATGTTTGCCTGAACTATCACGATTATGGGAATATTGATTTTGAGAAAACCAAGTTCTCGGAAATAGCGATCCGTAACCCGGAGGCACAGAAGCCTTTCTCCTACAAGGTAACCCAATTACCGGGCTTCAATCCCCGGGACTATGTTGAAAAAGATCTTTCGTTCAATTATTACCAGGTCGATTATCATTTTAAAATAAAATTAAACCCACAGGTAAAAGCCATTTTCGCCAACTACCCGGTAGTTGACTATGAATCTTATTTTAATATTCCTCTCAGTAAAGAAACTTACAGCTCGCTTATCCCTGAGCTTAAGAAAAATATAAAGGGAATGAATACCAAAAACGGGATCGACTACCTGATGCGGTTTACCCGTTACGCATTTTTGTTTGAATCGGATTCGGAAAATTTTGGCAAAGAAAAACGTTTGACACCCGAGCAGACTTTACTCTATGATCATAGTGACTGCGAAGACAGGGCTGCGTTATTTTTTTGCCTTGTAAAAGAGATTTATGACTTGCCTATGGTTGTTTTATCATACCCTAAACATATCACGATTGCCGTAAAATTTGACAAACCTGTCGGTACGCCTATCGTATACAATGGCAGGAAATATTCGGTATGTGAACCTACGCCACAAAAGATTGACCTGGATATGGGTCAGCAAATACCGGGGCTTAAACATGAGGCTTACGAAGTGGTGTATGCTTATACGCCAAAAAATAAATGATAACATACTCACTTAGTATCGCATAAAAAATTAAGCGCCTCACAACAGTTGTGAGACGCTTATAAAATATTTGTATGTGCTATAATTAGTTACCTGCAAATTTCGTCCATCCTTTATGCCAGTTACCATCAGGACCGGAAGGAGCGATTCCGCCAATGAAATCTACTTTCTTGATAAACGGACGTGCAGTAATAATAGGGTTATCAAAGTAAGTATTGGATGCGCTGGGAATAACAACAGCTGAATTACCAAAAGGAACAAAATCAGGATTTATATAATCAAAAGGCCTGGTATAAATAGCCTGCTCGCTATTTTGTGTAAGGATTTTATTTTTGGCATTGTCGGTAAACCAGGTTGTAATGGTTGCCTCACTTGCACCTGTCGGAGCAGAATTACTTGCCGTATAAGCTAATGGTGTTTTACAGCTTGCCAGTATGACACCACTCAATTGCAAGGTATTGGCTGTAATATTTAAGTCTGTGGGAGTTCCCAGACCCGCATCAATCAAAATGCCTTTAGGCCAACCTACAAAAGCGGAGTTGAAAATAGACAGGGAAGAATTTCTTCTTATTTGCACGGCAGCACCCTGGTAGTTGCTGTTACCAATATTATTAGGCGTAGCCAAAGGACCGAAGGCTGTTACATTACAGAACACGGCCTTTGTTTGTGGTAACAACGCACTGCCCGTACCATCATTATCGCTTTCAAAAGCTTCTGACTTGGATACATCCGCGATCAAAGAATCACGAACGATCAAACCAAACTGTACACTACCGCTAAAACCATTATCGGTATCAAAATCATCATCCTGTGTTTTATAAGCAATCAGGTATTTACAATTAACCGTACCTCCAAACCATTCAAAAGCGTCATCTTTTGCATAAGATACCTGTATATGATCAATGGTAGTACCACTTCCTACACAAGCCATCGTCAATGCGTTAATTTCCTGGTTGGGTAAAAACGCATATCCTGCATATTCTATACGTACGTATTGCAGCGTACCGGAATTATCATCGTTTACAGGTGTTGGGGCTATGGCATCGCCTGAACCAGCTAAACCATCTCCCGCTGCAGTATTAAAACCACCCTCTGGAATATAAAGACCCGGTGCTCCGCCATTGCTTGAGTTGATGGCCGCTTTACCCAATAATTCTATACCACCCCAGTCACCCGATACAGGAGTGGGTGATGCGGAAGTAAAAACAATAGGTTGTTCCTGGGTTCCTACAGCCATTAATTTGGCGCCACGCTTTACTATCAAAGCAGCGGTATTCGAGCCGGAATAAGCGCCTTTTACAGTCGCACCTTTTTCTACGGTGAGTGTTACTCCTGCATCTACGTATACTAATCCGGATAAGATATTGTTATCAATAGCCAGCAATGTAGTATCCTTAGTAACGTGACCACTTAACGTGACCGTTTTTCCTGTAACAGGACCACCGCCGCCGCCAGCCGGCACTTCCACTATAAATGGCTCGCCATCTGTTTCAATTTTGCGACAAGCTGTAATACTTATGGAAGTTATAGCAGCCACGTAAAAAATGTACTTTTTCATATTTCCCTTTTTGTTTTTATACTTTTTTATAATGAATAGTTGAAGGTTACGCTGTAAGTAGTACCGAACTTTCTCGTGAAGCGATAGGCGTCGGAATTTTTTTGAAACCCTGTATTGTCATCTTTATTCTGATAGAAATACTGAGTCCTGTTTAAAATATCAGAAACATTCAACCGTATCTCAGCTTTGTTCTTTAATGCTTTTTTTCCCAATTGAAAATCAAGAACGGGTCTTGGCGCTTCCCAGATATCAGGCGCGCCGCCTCCGCCACTGGAAGGAATATCACCTACCAGGTAAATACGTTTGCCTATCTGATTATACAGTAAAGTAGCATTCAACCCGGCTTTCTCAAGATCATACATCAACCCAAGGTTTATCAAATAAGGAGACTGTCCCTGCAGTGACCTTTTAATATTTCTTACTTCATCGGTCACTTCACTTTTTATATAAGCACCATTGGCCTGTACGGTAAAGTTTTTCAATGCACCTGCGAAGTCGAGGCGTTTACGCAATTCGACTTCTATTCCATAAGCAGTTGCTTTATCAGGATTCTGGAATTGAAATATAGCGCCGCCTTGTTGCAGATTTTGCTCGATTGGTTTATCGAAATATTTATAAAAAACACCGGCGGTAAATACTTCTCCGGAACGGGGATATAGTTCATAGCGCAGATCCAGGTTGGTTACTTTAGTACGCAGCAGATCAGGATTACCCTGGACGGCTGAATTAAGTTCGAAGTCATATAAGGTCAACGCAGCAAGCTCTCTTTGTTCAGGGCGTATGACTGTTTGAGAACCTGATAAACGAATATTGGTCTTAGTATTAATTTTAAATGTAGCGTTTACGCCAGGCAGATAATCTGTTTGCTCCGTATGCTTGTGGCGATCATCCCATTTTTTTACAGAACCCAGCAACTGATCGAAGTTCTCTACTCTTAATCCCCAAACTACACGTACTTTATCCGAGAACTGGTTATCGAACTGTAAGAAACCAGCATTTAGAATGGTATTGGCGAGGTACCGAAAATTCCTGTTATTAATTGAATTAAAAGAAAACAAATTGCTGTTATCGGAGCCATCTCCAAAATTCGCGGGAGCGAATATCTGGTCAATGGGCAATTGTCTTAACGCGGCATTGTCTCTTGGCAGATAATTGGCGAAAAGTTGGGCGTCAAACAAGCGATCCTTTACCTGCAACATATACCCAACTTTTACGGTTTGCTTTTGTTCAAACAAATCAAAATTGTAAGCCAGGTCACCACCACCTGTGTAGATATAATCATTCAAAGTTTGAAAAACTCTGCTACCGCTTTCCTGTGCCAATGAATTACCGACCAGGAAGAGGTAAGGGTTTTGTGTACCAGTAGTTCTTGTATATTGGTAACGACGCTGATCAGGATTATAACCATCTAAAATATTAAATGACCCATACCATTTTAATTTTAATGGTGAAGCGATATTATGCTCACCGGTTATTTGCGTAGTAAAGAAGGTATTTTCTTTAAAGGTCAGTTCACCGCCATAAACATCATCGCCGGCGTTGTTGTTGATTCCTTTACGTTGTATCGCATAATTGTTCGTGTTCACATTGAGGATCGACTTTAGAGAAACCTTGTTCTTCGGATTTAATTGTAAAGAAAAACTCGCTAAAGCACCTACAGTAACTTCCTGTGTGTAGCGGTCATCATCATAACTATATTGCTGGCTGAATATGCCATTTTCAAGTGTTTGGATACGGTTGAGTATATCAGTGTAACGATTCGTCTTGCTATAATTAATACCGAGAATACCTCCCAGTTTCTTTCCAAAAAGCGTTCCTGTAAACCCTCCGTTTGCCTGGAAAGAAATATTGGGAGAAACACTGGAAGCTTTAGCTGCCCAGTTATTACTCATTCCCTTTCCAATTTCATTCCTCTCAGCCTGTGTCAATAAATTAAAACCGGACTTGGTAGTATAACTATTAGGTAAAGCTCTTGTGCCATCATCAATACCTAACCAATCCGTTTTACCGCCTTTAGCTTTATAAAAATCCTTACCGATTGTTTGACTGTTAAAACCAGTACCAATTTGTATGTTGAAAAAGTTTTTAGATGGAATATCTTTTGTATTTACCTGTATCAAACCCCCTGCCCATTCTCCGGGAAGTTCGGGGACGAACGCTTTATTGATAATGATATTATCAATCATAGGCGCAGGAATAATATCAAATGAAAAGGTTTTGCGATCAGGCTCGGTGCTCGTTAGCAACACGCCGTTCAACATCGCCTGGTTATAACGATCAGCCAACCCGCGGATCACCAGGAACTTTCCATCTATCAGGCTTGCACCGGGCGTACGTTTTAATACTTCACCGGTATTTTTGTCGGGAGATCTGCGGATACTTTCGGCAGAAACAACCGAAGCGACTGTATTGGTATTTTTTTGAAAAGCAATTACGGAAGCCGTTGTTTCGCGGCGGGCGGTTGATGTTTGCGCTTTAACAATTACACCTTCAAGATTTTTTGAAGCGGATGCAAGAGTGATGTTTAATTCATTCAGTTGTTTATCTGCAATATCAATTTCATTAATATTTTTTGCCTGGTATCCTATTGCGGAAAATTCAAGTTCATACTTTTTTCCGGGGGAAAGATTTAGCGAATAGCGTCCGTCAATATCAGTAATAGTGCCCCCGGACGTCCCTACTATTTTTACAGACACTCCGGCAACGGGTTCATTTTTACTATTAACAACTTTACCCGTAAGTTTTGTTTGACCAAAAATGAAAGAAGATAAACCCAGGAACAACACGAAAAATACTGACTTCAGCCTTAAATGCATAGCGGTGATTTGCGGCAAAGGTGTGCTTGCAATATTACCGGCATGTTACCCGCTGATTAAAGAATTGTGACCGCAATGTTACCACAATGTTAACTGGCCTTTTAAAAACGGAATTGCATGCGGCAGGTCAGTATGTTATCCTTCAAATCCGTAGTATACCCACTTAGAGCGGTGGCTTTGTTCTTAACAATTTCGTAATACAGGACAAATTTTATGTGATCGTTGTAATAATGGGCATAGCCTATTCCAATAGTAGCGTAACTGATGTCAGTGGCGGAAAAATTAGTTCCGTTAGATCCTATTTCCTTTTCCTCAACTTTCGTGTTAGGATCGTACCAATCATATTTTAACAATAATTGGTGTTTGGCGTTGACGATGTTTTGCAGAAAATAGAAAAACCCACCGTTAAAATCTCTGCGGTATATAGGTACTAGTGGCAGGGTTCCGGGGTTGGAAGAGCTTACTAAAGTACCCGATTGTTTACCCATCCAGTATTCCGCCCGCCATTCAGTGGCGCCCCAGGCATGATTCAATTTTATTTGTATATCGGCGCCATAATAATGGCGTGGGCTGATTTTTCCGACGTTCGAAAGGGATGAGTCCACATCAAAAACGCTGGTTCCCCCGGCATCCTCTTTTACATCGTAAACATATTTTGTGGCCTGCCGCCATCCGCCTAACAAGAGCGACAGGCCACTGCTGAGTTCCCAGCGTGTTATTTTTATGGGCTTGATGGCAACCCTGCTGATAAGATCTTTGTGACTATCAAACTCCGTCGTGCCTGATAAACCTTGTCCATTAAAGAAGCCCACATCTATTTTTAAAAACCCCAGTTTTTGATTCCGGTTTTGCGGTTCAAATGAAATCATGGCGCCAAGGTCTCTTTCAGTTGGCATTAGTATTTGTGACATTCTTCCCCTCTCGGGAGTTTCCCTGAAAGCCGAAGAAAGATTGACTTCATATCCAAAGGGTCTTGCGAACAATCCTGTTGTCAACGAAAAAAGGTGAACCTTACTATCATATATCCTGACAAACATATCCCTTACATTCACTCCTCTTTCAGTAGCATCGATCTGGAAAGAAAACAATGCCCGGGCCCATTTATTTTTTGCATCGGTAATAAAATAATCCAATTTGATACGGGCCCTTCTTAACATAAACCGGCTTGACGAAAATTGAGAGAAATCACCACCTTCAAAACTTTTAGCCCCTTTTGATTCCGCCACCTGGAACTGCGGTTGGATATAGCCCGTAAATCTTAAATTTTCGAACCGTCTTAAAAAAGGTCTTACCGTATCCTTTATAAATAAAGAGGAATCCAGCTCGGCAAGGTATCGTTGGGAAAACCCCTGTATTGACATCAATAGTGCGACGGCAAGAAGAATCACACCCCGTAATATTCTGTTTACCATTTGATAATATTAAAATAACCTTTATTTAAAACGGACGCAAGGTACAACAGTCGCATATGTAATACATGTTACCCCAACGTTATCTAATTATTATCTCTATATTAAATAATTATTAACTCTCTGCCCTGGCAATCCGGGGCCGGTTCAAGCCGGTAATTTCGCAAACCTCCCGATAGGTATTGGGACTTAAAAACATATTATGGGACTTAACTCTTTTCTGAAATTATTTACCCCAAAGACTAAAATATTTTTTGAGCTGTTTGAAAAGATGGCTGACAACGGTTCTATAATGGCCGGTATTCTAAAAGCGGTAGTTGCAGAAACTGATTTTGACAAGAGAGCTTCATTGATAAGCCAGGTAGAAGATCTTGAGCATGCCAATGATGAGTTGACGCATAATGTATTTACAGAACTGGGCCGCAATTTCATTACCCCTTTTGACAGGGAAGACATTCATTATCTTGCTACTTCGCTGGATGATATCGCCGACTACATCTATGCCGCAGCGAAAAAAATCAACTTTTACCGGGTGAACCCTAATGACATGGGAATGCAGAAAATGGCTGAGTTGATTGAACAGGGTGCTTTACAGGTCCGCATTGCCGTAGCTGAATTGCGGGATATGAAAAATATGCGCAATATCACCGAGGCATTGGTAAAGATCAACAGCATAGAAAACCAGGCTGATGATATTTTTGATATGAGCATTGAAAAACTTTTCGCTACCGAGCCTGATGCTAAAGAAGTGATCAAGAAAAGAGAAATATACCAGGTAATGGAAATCGTGACCGACAAATGTGAAGATGCGAGTAATGTGATAGAATCTATTATAATTAAATACGCTTAAAACCAATTAGCTAATATGCTAACGTGCTGATTTGCCAATGACGAAATAATCATTCCAACATCAGCAAATCAGCTTATAAGCTCATCAGCACATTTTCACTTTGTTTTTATGACCACATTCCTCATCGTCATCATTGCTTTAGCCCTGATCTTTGATTATATCAATGGTTTTCATGATGCCGCCAATTCTATCGCTACGGTTGTTTCTACCAAGGTATTGACTCCTTTCCAGGCAGTAATCTGGGCGGCACTGTTTAATTTTGTCGCCTTCTTTATTTTTAAAGACCATGGCGTAGCGGATACGGTTGCCAAAACGGTAAAACCTGATAACATTGCAGGTCATGAAATGATGGTGATCATCTTCTCCGGTTTGATTGCAGCAATAAGTTGGAATCTTTTGACATGGTGGTTTGGCATTCCTTCCTCGTCTTCACACACACTGATTGGCGGATTCGCAGGCGCGGCTGTAGCGAGTGCAGGATTTGGAGCGGTAAATTCGGCTGTAGTTCTTAAAACAGCGGCTTTTATCTTAATAGCTCCGCTAGTGGGCATGATCATGGCTTTTATTATTTCTCTTTGGTTCATTCACTCTTTCAGGAAAGGTAGTGCGCCCAAAATATTGGCCACCATCGTATTGATCTGCGTAGCCATTTTCTTATACTTTAGTATAGAGACTGATCCCGCTAAAATTGCTAAAGGCACCCATTACAAATCTTATATCTCCCAGTTAATCTTTTATTCTAAGAATTTTAAATGGATACTGCTCGCCTTCATTCTTACTGTTATGGCTTGCTTTACTTTTTTTCTCAGTACACTTAATGCCCACCGGGCCAACTCGTGGTTTAAACGATTGCAGCTGGTTTCATCTGCTGCTTTTAGCATAGGCCATGGGGGCAATGATGCCCAAAAAGTAATGGGTATCATTACCGCTGCTTTAATAGCGGGAGGCAACATTACCGATTTTCATCAAATGCCGGTATGGGTTCCCCTTGCCTGTTACACGGCCATAGCAGCCGGTACGATGAGTGGCGGATGGAAAATCATAAAAACAATGGGAACCCGCATAACCAAAGTAACTCCCTTTGAAGGAGTAGCGGCAGAAACAGCCGGTGCTATTACCCTATTTGTTACAGAAGCATTGAAGATCCCTGTAAGTACTACACATACTATTACAGGTTCCATTATTGGCGTAGGCGCTACCAAACGATTATCAGCAGTGCGCTGGGGTGTTACCGTGAACCTGCTTTGGGCCTGGGTACTCACCATTCCGGTAAGTGGGGCGCTGGCTGCACTGGTTTATTATATAGTCCACTTTTTTCTATAAAAATCGGCATTCCTTTATTTTCTTTCTGAATTGGCTGATATTCTTCACCT
The DNA here is from genome assembly GCA_040007815.1 of Chitinophagaceae bacterium. Classification (GTDB taxonomy): domain Bacteria; phylum Bacteroidota; class Bacteroidia; order Chitinophagales; family Chitinophagaceae; genus Terrimonas_B. Next base: position 98,236 of record JBDTUH010000015.1, on the reverse strand, counting down.
TTGCCTGCAACAAAAAACAGGCTACTACTTATGTCTACCATACTTGTAACGGGAGGTTCTGGCTATATTGGTTCGCATACCATCGTTGATCTGATAGGTAATGGTTATAATGTGATCTCCGTAGACAATAATAGTCGCTCTAACCCGGCCATGCTGGAAGGAATTGAAAAAATCACCGGCAAGAAGGTAAAGAATTATAAGGTAGACCTTTGCAATTTTGATGACACGTTCGCCATTTTCCAGGAAAATGAAGATATAGAAGGAATCATTCATTTCGCCGCTTTCAAAGCAGTCGGCGAATCGGTGGAAAAGCCGCTGATGTATTTTGAAAACAATCTTAACTCGCTGATCAATCTTTTAAAATGTGTCCAGGAGTTTAAAACTCCTTATTTTGTTTTCTCTTCCTCCTGCACTGTATACGGCAATCCCGATCAAATACCGGTGACGGAACAAACACCCCCTAAACCTGCAGAATCGCCTTATGGATACACCAAACAAATGGGAGAACAAATTATCAATGAATTCGCCAAAAGCTCGGGTACGCAATGCATTCTTTTGCGCTATTTTAACCCCGTAGGCGCACATTCATCTATACATATCGGCGAAATGCCTATAGGCAGACCACAAAATCTGGTGCCCGCGATCACGCAAACAGCCATTGGCATACTTCCAAAAATGACTGTATATGGCAATGACTATGATACACGAGATGGTTCGTGCATCCGGGACTATGTACATGTAAGCGATATAGCCCACGCACACACTTTGGCTATTCAATACCTGGAACAAGACAAAACTGATGCTTTATGCCAGGTGTTTAACCTGGGTACTGGTAATGGTGTAACCGTGCTGGAAGCCATTCAGTCTTTTGAAAAAGTAAGCGGCGTAAAGCTGAATTACGAAATAGGTCCGCGACGCAACGGAGACGTGATCGCTATCTATGCTAACAATAACCTGGCAAAGGAAAAGCTCGGTTGGAATCCTCAATTTTCGTTGGATCAAATGATGCACACTGCCTGGGAATGGGAACAAAGGCTGAAGGCGGATGATACCATATTCAGCGGAAAACCCAAGGAACTAAATTGATAATTGGTAACAAGCAACTACGATGAGCTGCTTAATGGACAATTGCCAATTGTCCATTACCGATTGCATATTGCTCATTGACCCTTACTTTTGCCCCTCTAATTTTAGTGTATGTTATTAAAAGAAATTCAGTCAACCGGAAATAAAGACACCCGCAGTGGTTTCGGTGATGGCATCGTAGAAGCCGGCCGTAAAAATTCTAATGTAGTTGCTCTTACGGCTGATCTTGCCGGGTCACTGAAACTGAATCAATTCATCAAAGAATTCCCCGAGCGTTTTATACAGGTTGGTATCGCCGAAGCCAATATGATCGGTATTGGAGCCGGGTTGACAATTGGCGGAAAAATCCCTTTTACTACCACCTTTGCTAATTTTTCTACCGGACGTGTTTACGATCAGATCCGGCAGTCGGTAGCCTACAGTGGTAAAAATGTAAAAATTTGCGCTTCCCATGCCGGGCTTACCTTAGGCGAAGACGGCGCTACGCACCAGATATTGGAAGATATCGGCCTGATGAAAATGTTGCCGGGTATGACGGTTATTGTTCCTTGCGATTATGCACAAACCAAGGCGGCTACTGAAGCCATTGCTGAATACGATGGCCCTGTTTACTTACGCTTTGGCCGCCCTGTTTGGCCCATATTTACCAAAGAAGCGGATTTTAAAATTGGTAAAGCACAAATTTTTTCTGAAGGCACTGATGTCAGCATTTTCGCCTGCGGCCACATGGTTTGGAATGCGATACAGGCCGGTGCCATTTTGCAGGATAAAGGTATCAGCGTAGAAGTGATCAATATTCATACAATCAAACCGCTGGATGAAGAAGCCGTACTAAAATCAATCAGCAAAACCAAATGCGCTGTTACGGCCGAAGAGCACAATATCATTGGCGGATTAGGAGATGCAATCGCTCAATGTGCTGCAAAGAACCTGCCTATTCCTATTGAATATGTGGGTACAAAAGATACATTTGGCGAAAGCGGCAAGCCTACCGATCTGTTGAAAAAATATGGATTGGATATACCGGACATTGTTGCCGCGGCCGAAAAAGTAATGAAGAGAAAAAATAGCTAGTTTTTTTCCAGAATATCAGGCAGGTTCTCCCTAAAAAGTGAACCTGCTTTTTTATTTTTATAACTTGTGTTCTTAAACATCGTTTTCCGATATCCTTCTAACCCATGCTAAAGTCAAAAAATGTCGCTAACCGCCCTGACTGATACCGAATTACTGATCCAGTTTCGTGACCCTGTTACGAAGGAAAAGGCCTACACCGCTATTATAAAAAAATACCAGGAAAAGCTATACTGGCACATCCGCCGGATGGTAGTGGATCATGACGACGCCAACGATGTGCTTCAAAATGTATTTATCCGGGTTTGGAAAGGATTGGAAAACTTCCGGGAAGACAGCCAGTTATACACCTGGCTTTACCGGATCGCCACTAATGAATGCCTGACCTTCCTGGAACAACAAAAAAAAAGGTCCACCGTGAGCCTCAGCGACGTAGAGACGGGCTTGAGTGATAAAATAAAGGCTGACCAGAATTTTGACGCTAATAAACTGGAATGGAAGCTGCAATTAGGTATCCAGCAACTTCCTGAAAAACAGAGAATTGTGTTTCAATTACGTTATTATGACGAGATGCCCTACGAGGAGATGAGCCGGGTGCTGGATACCAGCGAGGGGGCTTTGAAAGCCAGTTACCATCATGCCGTCAAAAAAATTGAAGATTATATAACAAATCATTAAACCTGAACAGCCAAATAGCGTCTCAATACCGTAGCAATGACACAAAAAGACGACATATTACAAGAATTACTGGAATTGAAAAGCAAGCTGGCTTTTATCAGCAGGCAAAACATTTTCCAGGCTCCTGTTGGCTATTTTGATGGTCTGGCCGGGGAACTATTAAAAAGGGTCAGGGCCTTAGAGTCAGACAATGAAATTGAAGAGACGGGCTTTTTATCACCTCAATTGAATAATCTTTCACAACAGATTCCTTATTCTACGCCAGCAGGATATTTTGATAACCTGCCGGAACAAATACTGAAAAGGGTAAAGACCTCCGAACCTGGTAATGTGGCTGATGAATTAGCCTGCTTATCTCCGCTATTAAGCAAAATTTCAAAACAGGTTCCTTATACTGCACCAGTGGGATATTTTGATACTCTTGAAAAAAAATTGAAGCAACCAATTATAAATTATAAAGATCAAACAGCGGAGGAAGAGATAGAAAGTATTTCTCCTTTGTTGGGTCAACTTAAAAAACAAACAACCTATACTGTACCGGAAGGATATTTTGAAAATTTACAACTACCTGTTATCAATGAAAGTACTGATACGAAAACCAAAGTAATTTCAATAACCAGCCGTAAATGGTTTCGCTATGCAGCCGCCGCTTTAGTGATCGGGTTTGTTGCCACTATGGGTCTTTTGTTTCTAACTAAAAAAGATCCAATTGATCCGGCCGATAAATCTTTCGCATGGATACAAAAAAATATGAAAAAAGTTTCTACTGCTGAGATCAATCAATTTGTAGAATTAGCAAACGCCGGAACTCCGGATGTAGTTAAAGCGGATACAAAAGAAGAGATAAATAATTTGCTGAAAGATGTTTCTGATAAAGAGATACAGGATTTTTTAAACGATACGCAAACAGCTGAACCAGACACAGACGATGATCTAATACTCAATTAATAAATGAAAAGATTTTTACTCATACTAAGCTTATTGTTTATAACCAGTCCTGCCCTCTTTGCCCAGGAGGAGGAGGATAATGATGGCGGTAATGAAAAGATCCGGGATAAAATGAATGAATACATTCAAAAACGACTCAATCTCTCAGACGATGAAGCCAAAAAATTCAGCCCGGTTTTTCTTCGTTATTTCAAAGAATGGCGTCAGACTATCAAAGAGAACAAAGGAGACAAACTTATACTGCAACAGAAGATCGTTGATCTCCGGCTCCGCTACAGAACGCAGTTTCGCGAGATAGTAGGAGAAAAAAGAGGCAACCAGGTATATAATCAGCAGGATAATTTTATCAGGGAATTAAGAGATCTCAGACGGGATCGTCTCGGAGACAGGCCACTGCGACGAGGCCCATAACATGCAAATAAATATTACTATATATCTTTGACCTTGGTGTTTTTCATAGGTTAGCAACGGCCGGCTCTTTTCAGGGCGGGCCTTTTGATCAACAGTAATTCCACGAATAAACCACGAATTAACGCTAATGATGCAAGAACTACTCTTTAAAGAAGAATGTTTTCAGATCGTTGGTTTAAGCATGAAAGTTCACTCACAACTTGGCAGAGGTTTTAAAGAAATTGTATATAAGGATGCATTGGAAATTGAATTTATAAACAATAAAATCCCCTATGAAAGAGAAAAATCATTTAAAATAGAGTACGAAAATGAAATTCTCCGCCATCGTTTTGATGCTGATTTTTTTGTCTTTAATTCTATTATTCTTGAAATAAAAGCTTCATATCAATTTCATCCTGATAACTTCAATCAAACATTGAATTACCTTAAGGCGTCACAAGTAAAATTGGGTCTACTGATAAATTTTGGAGAAGGCTAAATTTTAAAAGAGTCATTTGTACTTATTAGCGTTCTATTAGTGCAGCTTAGCGTTATTCCTTCGTGTAAATTGGCGTCTTAATATCGTGATAAAAAAGAAAAGACCATTTCTCCTTCTCTCCAAGTTCCCACCATTCTCTTCTTAGTTCCATAGCTTTCTTTCCATCGAAATCGTACTTGGCGGAAAACCGATGTTTCATTTGTTGTAATTGCGGGGCATCATCGCCTCCAAAAAAAATGGTTTCATTGTTTTCTTTTATCCAGAATACCTGGTGCAAAGGTGAATGGGCCCCGGTAACTTTATACCGAATATAGTCATCAATTACTCCTTCATCATCCCGCAGCCATATAACCTGATCAGCATTTTTCAGAGCCTGTAATTCTTCAGGTATAAATGATGGCAATCCATTTTTCAAAGCGAAATCAAACTCTCTCTGCTGCACATAATAGGTAGCTCCCGGAAAACTAAGCTGGTTACGATGCCTGTCTTCAGAAACGGCGCCAGCATGATCTTTATGTAAATGCGTCATCAATACTTTGGTGATATCAGCCGGATTGATGCCGGCAGCAACAAGATTTTTATGTATTTGCATTTCTCCATCACTATCTGAAAAGCCAAGACCGGTATCAAGCAATAAAATGTCTTTGGATGTTATAACGACAAAGGGTTGAATTTCTACCAGCAGGCTGCCAACTGGCCTTGCTTGTAAGTCATCCGCTCTTTCATCAAATGGGACAAATAATTTAGTCTTGTCAATAGTGAAAGTGCCTTCTGATAGTGGAATAATTTTCATAACACGAATTTGCACTAATTCGTGCTAATTAGCATCAATTTGGTGGGTATTAGCGTAGGACCATCTGCCTGTCTGCATCCAATCTTATCAGGATAAAAAGAAGTACCGTGAATGTCAGCAAAGAAGTACCACCATAACTTATAAAAGGAAGAGGAATGCCTATCACCGGGGCCAACCCAATAGTCATAGCCACATTGATACCGATATGAAAAAAGAAAACAGCCGCTACTCCATACGCATAGCAACGGCTGAATACGCTTCGCTGTCTCTCCGCCACAGCGACAATGCGAAATAATAAAAGAAGATAAATACTCAGCAGCACAAAACTCCCGACAAAACCAAACCCTTCCCCGATAGTGTCAAAAATAAAGTCAGTACGTTGCTCCGGTACAAATCCGTATCGTGTCTGCGTTCCTTTCAGTAGTCCTTTACCAGCCAGACCACCGCTACCAATAGCGATCTTCGATTGTTTTACATTATAATCCGCTGTATTCACAACTTTTTTCCCTGAGGCTGTCGTTGATGATTCACCCTTCATGTACTCTTTCGGAACATCTCTTCCGATCGTACTGTAGATCCTTTCTACCTGGTGTTTAGCCAATAAATTTTTGAAAATAATTGGCACGCCAAACCTTTGTATCCCTACACATATAACCCAAAGAATAACAATTTTAATTAGCAACGATTTATCCCTGCTTACCTGTCGACGCATTAAATAAGCAACCAATAAAGCGATACCCGTAAGGATCAAAGCCAGTGTATTTTTTTCTAATAACAATGTAGCCACCACTAATGCCGCCACCGCAAAACCAACAATAAGTACGGCAGATGGCAATCCCTCACGATACATGACCAGGAAGAAAGCAAAAAATACAAGCGCCAGGCCTGTTTCCTTCTGCATGATGGTCACGGCAGCAGGTAACAAAACAATACCTGCGGCTATTAATTGTGAACGGGTTTTACTAAAGTCAGTATCTGGTCTTGACAGATATTTTGCCAACGCCAGCGCTACGCAAATTTTACAAAACTCCGCCGGCTGAAATTGGAAACCTCCTATGCGGATGATGGACTCTGTTCCACTTACTCTTGTATGAAAGGGAAATACCAGCAATAAAAGAACTATACCGCCTACATACCAGATATTGGAGGTAGCCGGAAAAAATTTACTATCGGTAAGCAAAATAAGAAGGCCGATACCCAATGCTACAATGAAAAAATACAACTGCTTGCTGTAATCCGTTTTAAAACCAATAAAACTTTGTAGTATCGGGTCACCTTCTACATAGGTAGCGCCAAATATAGACATGATGCCAATGGCTACCAGCAGGAAATAAATCCAGGCAAGGCTCCAGTCGATTCCTTTTGATATAGCGGGATTATGCTGACTCATGAAATAGTAAAGAAATAAAGCCGTTGTTTGTATAATGATTTTTCATTGGGCAACACCGCCACTAATTCAGGTTGTCTTTGCTTTTCAGGAATCTCCTTTTTCTTTCCGGGAGTTGTTGTGGGTTTGATACCGGTATATTTTTCAATATAACTACTATCTTTTGTCATATCAAACCACTTGCGGGCACGAATAGAATCCTCCTTATATTGCAGGCGTGCCAAATGCTTGGGCATTTTATTGGTGGTTGAAATTCTTTCATAATCAGCTTTACTCAGTTTGGTAAGACTATCGTTTAAATATTTTTCCATTAATATTCTCGCAATTGGTCCGCCCCAGGTGCCGCCAAATCCTGCATTTTCTACCACAACAGCTATGGCTATCTTAGGGTCTTCCTTGGGAGCAAAAGCTACAAACATGGCATTATTCTCCAGCTTAATTCTTTGCCCATCTAATATGGCGTATTTTTCAGCGGTTCCTGTTTTAGCGCATACATTAATCCCTTCTATTTTTGCAACACGGGCTGTGCCTTGTGTTACCACGGCTTCCATACCATCCATTACCGCATTAAACATATCGTCAGAAATATGGGTCAGCACTTCATGTTTTTTCCGGTATTTATTCATGAGGGCGGTATCCTGTTCTGTTTCATCGTCTATTTTTCTTACAAAGTGCGGGGTGTAGTAATATCCTTTGTTTGCGATAATACACATGGCATTGGCTAACTGAAGTGGTGTAGCACCCATTTTATCCTGCCCGATACCCAATGTAAGATTGGTGCAGGAGCTCCAGCTCCCGCGATATTCTTTATTATAAACGGAGGTATCCGGTATAAATCCCCGGTCTTCACTTGGGAGATCCACACCCAGTTTTGTACCTAAACCAAATGCATTCAGGTATTCTTTCCATTTCATATACCCATTTCCTACATTATGATACTTAGGGTTATCGGCCGCCATCCTGTATATATGAGTAAAGTATGAATTGCACGAGTTAGCGATTGCCAGTCGCAGATTGGCGGCATGACCCGCGCTTGAATGGGTACAGGCTGGTTTACCACTACCACAAGCTGTGTATCGGCCAAAACAGGGATAGCCAAAAGAAGGAGTTATCAATCCTTCGTCCAACGCAACCAATGCACCCAATGGTTTAAACGTAGAACCGGGTTCATAACGACCTTGTATAGCCCTGTTTAATAAAGGACCCGCCACATCCAGCGCCATACGGGAATAGTTTTTGTTCTTATCAGGCCCGGTCAGATCATTAGGATTGAATACGGGGCCTGAAGCCATCGCTAATATGCCGCCCGTTTTTGGTTCGATGGCTACTACCGCACCAACTTTATCCGTCATCATTTTCTCCGCCATTTCCTGTAGTTCTATATCGAGATAAGTTTTTAAACCCCGACCGGCGATAGCCCCTGTATCAAAGGTTCCGTTTTCGTAACTGCCAACAAGACGGTTATGATTATCCTTTATTATATATTGAACCCCCCGCTGACCCATCAACACTTTTTCATACGTCGCTTCTAACCCGTTCTTTCCCATGTAATCACCCATCCGGTAAAAATCACCTGACCGCTCTATATCAGCAGGTGAAACCTCATTAATGTAACCAAGCATTTGAGCAGCTGCATTATAAGGATATAACCGGATCGGCCGTTCCACCAATGCGAAACCGGGAAACCTCCAGCTATTCTCTTCAAACCGTGCCTGCATCTGTGGTTTAAGCAAAGCCTGGAATGCCGACGGCCGAACGGCTGTATTCTTAAAAGCAGCCTCCTTTATTCTTTTATTGAATTCCACCGTATCAATTTCTAATAAACGACAGAAAGAAAGCGTGTCAAAATTTTTAACCTCCGCAGGAGTTACCATCAGGTCGAACATTATTGCATTGTTCAAAATAGCTTTTCCCTTTCTATCATAAATTATTCCTCTCTCGGGATAAATGATTTTTGGAAAAACGGCATTGTCCATCGCCAGTTTACTATACTTACCGGAAACAATCTGCAGGTTGAATAATTGCGCTATAATGATAAGAAAAGCAAGAAGAAAAATGATGCGGATGATACGGCTTCTTGATTGGTTGAACACAGACATGGGTCAAGTACGAGATATAAGAAAGGATAAATATTAATTAGTAAATACAAAGTACGAACACCCTCCCGCGGTTTCCAAATGTTTAGAATAATATATTTTTCTTTTAAGAAAATTTTCTACTTCTGCCGGGGTCTCTTACGCGGTGTTGGTGCGGAATTTCATTCTTCTTGGAAATAATAATTCAGTCGTAATAATAAGCAGCATACTAATAGCAGTAGTCGCCACTACTTTAATAAGAAACTCGAGAAAGGTTCCAAACGACAACCATTGCAATAAGGTTAAATAGCCATGATGCAACAAGGTTAAAACAAAAGCATACACCAGGTAAGGCGTCCAACCCATCGCTTTTGGAGAAGGTTCGCGATAGTTGAATTCCGTAGGGTCTTTGGGTGTAAGGATATTAATAACAAAAGGGCGGCCATAGGCCAGTAAAACACAGGCTGCGGCATGAAGACCGGGCGTCATGGTAAAAAAATCAAGTGCCATGCCCGCCATAAAACCAATAATAAGCAAGCCGATGCGTGATATACTGAAGGGTAACCAAAGCAGGAAAAGAAAATAAACATAGGGTGTTATAAACCGGTGAAGGTGGGGAATTTTATTCAGCACATATACCTGCACCAAAATGAACAAAAGAAAGCGGACAATATTTCTTAAAAAATCACTCAACGGTTACTTTTTTTAGGATCATCAATCTTCTTTTTGGTTTCCTTCAATAACTTATCCTGGTCTTCATATTGCAGGTTTTCTACCACCATTACCTGTTGCAGGTTTTCAAAATCAGCACCTGGTTTTATTCTTAAAACATAAAAGTTGGTGGAGATATCGGGGATTATTTCCGCTACCGTTCCTACCAGGTGACCCGGAGGAAAACTCAATGAATAATTACCAGTAATTATTGTATCCCCTTTTACCAGCGAATCACTTTTGGGAATATTGCTTAAGCTCAGAAATCCTGGGTCTATTCCATCCCAGGAAAGTGTACCTGAGCTATTCGTTTTTTTGACTAATACGTTAACCTTATTTTGTACATGAAGCAAGCTCATTACCTGGCTGAAATTGGGACTGACATTCACCACCTGGCCAACCAACCCGCCGTCAGAGCTGAATACACCCATATTATCTTTTATGCCCTGGTTAGAGCCCCTGTTTATCTGTACATAATTTTTTTCTGCATTCACCGTATTGTACATTACTTGTGCCTCCCGCCATGCATAGTGACGAAAGTTGCCTAATGTATCGAAAGGGATAGTGTCTTTTTTGATTAGTACGGAGGTATCCGCTTTAATAAAGTTGGAGGGCAACAGGTTCATCAGGGAATCATTCATTTTCAATAGCCGCCTGTTCTCTTCTTTCATCTTAAAAAAGTCTTCTACCGTATTGTATCTTGAATTGAACCAGCCGGTAGCTTCATTAGCTACACCCAAACCTTTTGCTTTATGAAATTTGTTGTAAGTAAAGAGAAACCACAAAGCCACCGCCTGCAAAACCAGGAACACAATTACAGTAAAAAATCGGCGGATAAATAAGAATATGTTACGCATCTGGTGTAAGGTGCAAGGAATAAGATACAAGGTTAATCAAAGGCAAAAGACCTGATACTATAGAAAGCACTTGTACCTTGTGCCTTGACTCTTGTGCCTTTTTTTATCTCATTACAAACGGATACTTGTCATAATGCTTCAATGCAATACCTGTACCACGAACCACACTTTTAAGCGGATCGTCAGCCACATGAACAGGTAATTTTATTTTTTGGCTTAATCTTTTGTCAAGGCCTCTTAACAAAGCGCCACCGCCGGTGAGGTATAGTCCGCGACGATAAATATCTCCGGCCAGCTCAGGCGGGGTTTGCTCCAATGCTTTAAGTATCGCCTCTTCAATTTTAAAAATGCTTTTATCCAATGCTTCGGCTATCTCCTGGTAACTTACCATGATCTGTTTAGGAATACCTGTTACAAGATCACGGCCGTTTACAGGTATATCATCGGGAGGATTATCAAGATCCTTCATGGCAGAACCTACTTGTATTTTGATCTGCTCGGCAGTACGTTCTCCTATGAGTAAGCTATGATAGCGACGCAAAGCTTCCATAATATCTGCTGTAAACTCATCACCGGCGATACGAATGGATTGATCGCAAACAATACCTGCCAGGGCGATAACCGTTATGCCAGTTGTACCGCCCCCAATATCAATGATCATATTTCCTACCGGCTCCTCCACATCAATGCCAATACCCAGGGCTGCCGCCATAGGTTCATGAAGCAGGTACACTTCTTTGGCGCCGGCTTGCTCAGCACTGTCCCGAACGGCACGTTTTTCTACCTCGGTAATGCTTGAGGGAATACAAATCATCATCCGCCAGCTGGGAGGAAATAAGGGCTTTTTCGGGTAAACCAGCTTTATCAGTTCCCTGATCATGAGCTCCGCCGCATTAAAATCGGCAATTACGCCATCTTTCAGCGGCCTGACGGTGCGGATGCTCTCATGGGTTTTTTCGTGCATCATTAATGCTCTTTTTCCCACGGCCAGCACTTCTTTGGGGTTATTTCGGTTGAGGGCCACAATGCTCGGCTCATTTACTACTACTTCGTCGTTGTGTATAATAAGGGTGTTGGCAGTACCCAGGTCCATCGCTATTTCTTGTGTAAACCAGTTAAAAAGTCCCATTCTATATTATTGGATTAAATGTGTGCAAAGTTGGAGGAAATAATCCGAAATATCAAAGCGAACACTCGCCAGGCAAGATTTATTCAGGTAATCGCTCCAACCACTGCCATCATACGCCACCTCTTACTTTTCAATCTCTCAAAAGCTACTATTCGAAATTGGTTTTTCCTTGATTTTTCTTTACACCTTGTAAACGTCGTTCTTTACTTTCTATTATCATTAAACAATTTTTCTTTGAGGATTATTTTCTACAGTAATTCCGCCTGAATTACAAGGGACGGGATCGCCAGCTTCAATCATTTTTGGCACAAAAATAGCAACCAAGCAACGAAAAGCTATCAGCAACAGTCTTCCACAACAAAAATCAACTATGAGAAAGGCATTATTAGCAGCTATCTTCCTTTTTATCGTATCAGCCATCCAGGCACAAAGCAAGAGCACCAACAGCAGCACCTACAAAACAGCATTAGGAGTAAAAATCTGGGACGGCGGAGGCATTACATTAAAACATTTTTTCAACGATAGGAACGCAGGAGAATTGATCGGGTATTTCTGGAGAAATGGCGTGCGATTTACCGGTTTATATGAAATACACGGCGATATAACTGGTGCGGAAGGGCTAAGATGGTATATCGGACCCGGCGCACATATTGGATTTTATAACTCCAAATATGGTGATGGTTCTTTTGGAGGTATTGATGGCGTATTGGGTTTAGACTACAAATTTAGCGGTGCGCCTATCAATGTATCCTTAGATTGGCAGCCATCTTTTGAATTTGGCGATAACCGCGGCTTTTATGGTGGCTGGGGTGGATTGGGAATCCGTTACACATTCTAATATATATCTTCGATCTATCAGCAAAAGAAAGATGGTCTCGGTAAAACGGGATCATCTTTTTTATTTAATAGTCATACTTGCAAAGGAGCATCTAGTTTAGCCTTTCCTTTTGTTTTATATACTGAATGAGTATAGCTTTAGATATAAAGCCACTGTTATGAAAAAAAATCTTGTATTAACCGCACTGATACAATTCTTTTGTCTTCTTGCCTTTACCCAGGATGGTTTCGAACAAAACATGATTGATTTCGAAAAAATGGCCAATAACCCTAACAGTATTTACGGTCAAAACAAGGCAGTTGGGAAATACTATACTATCCGGGGTTTTAAAATGTATGCCGAAGTATATGGCCAGGGACAACCACTTTTATTCATACATGGTAATGGAGGTTCAGGACGCAATTTTTTTAAACAAGTCCCTTACTTCTTAAAAAAGTATAAAGTAATAATCGCGGATAGCCGGTCGCAGGGAAAATCAGCCGATCCGGGTGATTCACTAACCTATGAAATGATGGCGGATGACTATGCGGCTTTACTTGACGCGATGAATATTGATTCGGCTTATGTAGTGGGATGGAGTGATGGCGGAATAGATGGATTATTACTGGCTATTCATCACCCGGAAAAAGTTAAAAAACTGGCGATAACCGGTGCAAATCTTCGACCGGATAATACGGCCGTACCCCAGGAATTACTGGATTTGATAGCACCAGCCTATAACGGCTTAAAAAATAAAACAGCCAGAAATGCAGAAGAAAATGCCGGCTACAAACTGGTGCGGATGATTATGGAACAACCGCATATTCCTGATGCTGATCTGCAAAAGATCAGTTGTCCTTCGTTGGTGATAGGTGGTGATCATGATGTAATAAAAGTGGAACACACCATGGAAATCTTTAATAATATTCCGAAAGCTTATTTATGGATACTGCCTGGTTCTGGTCATAGCACACCAATAAAGTATGCTGACGAATTCAATAAAAAGGTGGAAGAATTTTTCAAAAAACCCTACCGGAAGTTTGAAATTGATCAAAGACTCTTCTGAAAATTATTGATGTACAAAACCCAGTTTTTCTTCCATATAGTTGGGTAATGCCGGTAGCTTTCTTCTTTCAATTAAGAAACTATTGAGTTGCGCTATCTCTTTAAAGATATAATGTTTGTCAGCGGCTGCTTTCAAATAGTCCTTACCCGTGCTTCCCCCGGTACCAATTCTTGTACCGATCATCCGGTGCACCATATTCATATGACGATAGCGCCATGAGCTTAATTGCTCATCAATCTCCAGTAAACTATTCAGCAATTGAAAAGGCAGTTGAAGTATTGGATAACCCCTGTAAAGCATAATGAATAAAGCGGCGCGGTTTGCACTTGAAGACAGTGCCTGGTTTTCCTGGTTTGATGAATGATCATTTAAAAAGATTTCATCAAAAGCGGCCAGGTTGTTTTTTTCCGCAGAATCCAAACTCTCCGTGTAACATTGACGGTATTCAATCCAGAATGGATGACCCTTCTCTCCCGTTTCTGAAAAGGCTATACCCCAATTTTCCTTTTCGTTAAAAAAAGGCATTCTTTCCAGCCAGCCATTTAGTAATTGCAGCAACGACCTATTGCTTTCAGCTTTTTTAATCACTTCTACGTGTTCGCTGCTTAATTGAGCGGTGTAATACTCTTTTCCGTGACGATGCTCAAACTTCAATCCCAGCTTAGCTTCCAACTCCTTGAACTGCCAGCTTTGAAAACCAGATGCCGGACGAAGCATATCACGGAAATCTAAAAAATCCATAGGAGTCATTGTTTCCATGATATCTATCTGGTGAACCAACACCCGCAGGATCGTAACACAGCGGGTGAGCCGATGCACTACAGTTTGCAACTCGGGAGAATTATCATTTAAAGATGGCCTTGCTAAAATCGTTACCACTGAATCCACTTCGTGGTGGAGTTGTTTAAACCATAGTTCGTATGCCTGGTGAATAACTATGAACAACATTTCATCGTGTGCGGGCAAAGCTTGCTTATCACTTTCCGGTAATTGCGCATTGAGTATCTTATCTAATTGCAGGTACTCGTGATAATGGACATCTGGCATAGCGAATATTTGCGCAAAAATAAGCGCATTGTATTTCTTTTACACCCCTTTAGGAGTTTGGGGCATAAACTCGTATCCAATATCGTTACGATAATACATATCATCAAATTCAATGTATTCCAGTACATCGAGTGAGGTATTCACCGCTTCTTCAATATCGTGCCCAAATGATGTAACACAAAATACACGGCCCCCATTGGTAATGATCTTACCGTCCTGCTCTTTAGTACTTGCCTGGAATACGAGGGATTGTTTCCCATATTTACCTTCCAACCCTGAAATTTCAAACCCTTTTTCAAAATAACCGGGATAGCCTTTACTCACAACCACAACAGTCGCCGCGGCTCTCTCATCAGTTCTTACTACTACCATATGCAGCTCTTTATTACAGGCGGCTACACATAGTCCGACCAAATCAGTTTCTAACCGGGGTATTACCACTTCTGTTTCCGGGTCACCCAGGCGGCAATTGTATTCAATAACATGAGGATCACCATTTACATTGATCAGGCCAAAAAATATAAACCCGGTATATTCGATTCCTTCTTTATACAAACCATCTACTGTTGGTTTTATGATACGTTCTTCAACTTTATGCATGAAGCCCGGCGTAGCAAAGGGAACGGGGCTTACAGCTCCCATGCCACCCGTCATCAGGCCTTTATCTCCGACTCCGATTCGTTTGTAGTCTTTTGCCTCTGGCAATATCAAATAATTTTTCCCATCCGTTAATACGAACACACTTAATTCAATGCCTGTTAAGAAATCTTCCACCACTACTTTTTTGCTGGCCTCTCCAAATTTGGATCGCTGAATCATTAGTTCAAACTCGGCAACTGCCTCCAGATGATTCTGACAAATGACAACGCCTTTACCAAAAGCCAACCCGTCTGCTTTTAATACAATCGGCAGTGGCTGTTTTTCAAGATATTTTACTCCCTCTTCATAACTCTCCAAAGTAAATTCCCTGTATCCTGCTGTTGGAATATTGTGCCGCTTCATAAACGCTTTAGCAAAAGCTTTACTTCCTTCCAATTGCGCTCCCTTTTTTGAAGGGCCGACAAAATAAATTTCTTTCAGGTCTTCTCTTGATTTGAAATAATCATACAAACCATTCACCAAAGGCTCTTCCGGACCTACGAACAATACTTCTATTTTTTCATAGAGACAGAATTTGGCAATGGCATCAAAATTTGAAATGTCGAGATTAACATTTACGCCGTATTTGGCAGTGCCGGGATTACCGGGAGCAATAAAAAGAGGATTAGTCCAAACACTTTGACTAAGCTTCCAGGCCAAGGCATTTTCCCGGCCTCCAGAACCTAATAATAAAATTCGCATCTTGGTTGTTCGTCGGGTTTTAGGAATTGCGAATATCGCTACGTTTGATAAAGATAGTTCTGAAAAAATTGTGAGTGGTCAAATTTCTGTATTTTGTTCATCATTACAGGTTAAGCTTTGTGATCTAAAAAATAAAATCAACTGATATGAACCAACCCGCGCAAAACGGCAAACATCCAAAAGGTCTTTATGTACTGTTTGCCACCGAAATGTGGGAGCGGTTCAATTATTATGGAATGCGGGCCATCCTCCTTTATTTTATGACCAAGGCCCTGCTTTTTAAAGTTGATTTTGCATCTAATTTATATGGAAGCTATATCAGCCTTTTATATCTCACTCCATTAGTAGGTGGGTACATAGCGGATCGATATTGGGGCAATAAACGATCCATTCTGGTAGGTGGCCTTGTGATGGCTATGGGGGAACTTATTCTTTTTATCTGCTCTTCCATTTATACTACCTCGCCAGGTTTATCTAACATCCTGTTTTTCTCAGGACTTGGATTCATGATCGCAGGAAATGGTTTTTTTAAGCCGAATATTTCGTCGTTGGTAGGCCAACTTTATCCAAAGGGTGATCTGCGAATCGATCCGGCCTACACCATTTTCTACATGGGTATCAACGTGGGCGCCTGGCTGGGGCCAATTTTATGCGGTACAGTAGGTGACACCGGCAATCCTGCCGATTTCAAATGGGCTTTCCTGGTAGGTGGGGCCGGTATGATTATCAGCGTTATTATACAGAAACTTTACCATGATAAATATGTTCGGTCACCAGAAGGAAAGATTTTAGGCCGCACACCAGGACAAGACGACCATACAACTGGTTCTATGATCGGACGTGAACATGAAATTGTAAAAGCGCCTCCCAAAATTCTACTCAATCCGGTTGTCATCATTATTGGCATGCTCGCATTCGCAGCGCTTATGATCGGCGCTTTGTATCTTGATACAAGGGTTAACTATTTGTTTTACCTGTTAACCGCCAGTTTTATTTTTATTATCGCCGTTATATTTTCAGATAAGAACCTTACCGGTGATGAAAAACAGCGGATATGGGTGATGGTGATTATCGCTTTTTTCGTGATCTTTTTCTGGGGAGCTTACGAACAAACAGGCGCTTCGCTAAGCGTATTCGCAGACCAGCAAACCAATCTTAATCTTTGGGGAACCTATAAGATGCCTCCGAGTTATTTCCAATCATTTAATTCCGCCTTCATTATCATTTTTGCACCCATCTTCGCCTGGATATGGATTAAAATGGGAAAAAATCAGCCCTCCTCTCCATTTAAAATGGGCATAGGATTATTATTACTGGCCCTGGGATATCTGTGGATCGCCTATGGGGTTAAGGACCTGCATGTAACATCCAAAGTAAGTATCATTTGGCTTACTGGTTTGTACCTGCTGCATACCTGGGGTGAATTATGCCTCTCGCCTATCGGTCTTTCTCTTTTTAATAAATTATCTCCATTGAGATTCGGGTCCTTATTAATGGCCGTATGGTTTCTCGGCAATGCCGGTGGCAACAAAATGGCCGGAACACTCAGTGCCCTATATCCCGAACCCCTTGTACCGATTGAAGTAGTAGATAGTATTAAATCATCCAACAATATCAGCGTCCTAAGAAAAGACGCAAAGGTTGTTGATTACAAAGGCAAAAAAGCTTATTCAATAGAAGCATTAGACTACAGCTCAATAAAAAAAGATTCAATTTATAACGGCATCAAAGGAGACAAATTACGGGAGGACATCGATTTGCAGGTAAGAAAAGCAAGCTTCACTATAGAAAAAGATTTCCTTGGCTACAAAATGAACAACCTGTATGATTTCTTTATGTTATTTGTGTTCATGGGAGGCTTTGCAGGTATTATTCTGCTTGTACTTTCCAAGAGATTGCAAAAGATGATGCATGGAATTAAATAAAAAGTGTTCTTTACTGGCAATGCAATGACTGTCAACTTTCTTTTATTTTATTATGAGTTTTAATAACTACCATAAAAAAATATATATTCTTGTTTCTTACTCACCCTGCCAAGGTTGGAAAATATCTTAATAAATAAACGAATTAAAGGAACCTATAAGCTGGCAACTTTAAATTCCCGGAAAGCACTTAAAACAAAACGTCCCGGCAGAACCGGGACGTTTTTCCGCTAAGCAGTTAGTGAGGCGGATACAAAACCAACAATGTAAGACATGTTTTGACTAGCAGTCAATCAGTGAAATTTATAGACTCAGGGAACTTACGGTAAAGAGACAAGAAGAAATTTCAGGATGCTGCATAAAGCCGAAAATTTTTTTTGCTTATAATAGTTAAGCGGGAAGACTTCCAAAGTATCTTCCCGCTTAACTATTATAAATAATTCATTTACAGTGCGACAAATTAGTGTTTATTGATCTATGATACGGCTCCAGGAGGCTGTTTTAATTTTCCCAACCATACTTTTTTGCCCTGCAGCATGCGTACAAAATACATGACGCCAACAAAAATGAAAAAGAATGGCCCCGCAAAACCGAGTAAAGCGATGAACCGGGTCCCATAAAATTTTTCCATCGGCCTTTTTAACCGCTCTGCAATCAGGTACATACTCGGCACCATCATCAGGGTAAGGAAGAAGGAGAAGATCAATCCGAAAATAATCGTCCAGCTCAGTGGTCCCCAGAAAACCACGCTATCACCACCAAAGAAAATATTGGGACGAAGATGCTGGAAGAGGCCAGCGAAATCAATGTTAAATCCAACAGCCAACGGCAACAACCCAAGTATAGTGGCAACAGCTGTCAGCAATACGGGGATGATCCTGATCCTGCCCGCCTGTATAGCCGCTTCTCTTGTCCTCATACCACGGCCTCTCAATTCATCGGTGAATTCAATAAGAAGGATCCCGTTTTTAATAACGATACCTGCCAAGCCTACTACCCCTACCAACACCATGATAGTAGCGATGGTCATTCCTGTCACTGCATACCCGATCAATACACCGATTACAGAAAAGAATATTTCAGTAACAACAATAAAGGGCTTGCTCATTGAATTGAATTGCAATACCAGGATCAAAAAGATAAGTCCGATTGCAATTAAAAATGCGGTTCCCAAAAATGCATTGGTTTCCGCCTCCTGTTCGCTCTGGCCACTTTGCCTGATGGTAACATCGGAAGGTATTTTCACCTTACTTTTAAATTCATTGATCTTGGTTAATAATTGCGCATTGATTGGCGCTACCATAGTTGGATCCATTACATTACTCTGTAATTGTATTGTTCGCCTGACATTTTTTCTTTTCACTCCTCCTGTCGTATTGGTATAATCAATCTTTGCCACAGCGCTAAGCGGTAGTGCCTTCACTTGCATGGTATTCATATCAAAAAAGGTGATGCGCATGTTCAACAGGTCAGTTACATTATTTCGCAGCAAGTCAGTATAACGAACCTGGATTTTATATTCATCCTCTCCATCTTTTATACTGCTTACCTCGCGGCCGAAAACAGCGGCTCTTATTTCCATTCCAAGCTGTGCGGTCGTTATACCTTCTATCATCGCTTTTTCCCTGTCAACATTGATCGTTATTTCAGGATTGTTCAGGTCAACATCGGGCTGCAGGTTTTCAATACCATCAATACGATTGGTATCTAAAAAATTATACAACTGGGTAGCGATAGCAGCGATGTTTTCAAAATTATCACCCGCTACTTCGATATTTACCGGGGGATCAGTAGGAGGTCCGCCATCTTCCTGCGCTACTTCTATACTGGCTCCCGGAACACCTTTCATAGCTTCCCTGATAGCATCTTTATAAACCATCGAGCTCTTGCCATGTCTTTTTTCATATTCAACAAATGAAACTTGTATCCGGCCCAGGTTGGATTGAACACTGCGGTTATTATCCCTTGGATTGTTAGCGCTTACAGCCACGTTGGAAATAACACTCTCCACAATACTTCCTTCCACCCCGGGCTTTTCATTTTCTAAAACTTTCAGTACTCTTTTTTCCAATAATCGGGTAATGCTATCCGTATGTTTTACATCCGTGCCAACAGGCAGCTTTAAATACACATATACAAAATTGGGATCGCCGCTGGGGAAAAACGTTTGTTTAGTCCTGCCTGTTTTCATACTCAGCGTCAATAAACCAAGTGCAATAGCAAATACACCAAATAAAGAAACGAATGCCCATACAGGCCGTTTGCCTTTCAAAACCCAGCGCAATAATTTTTCATAACGATTCATTATTCCGGGTAACGCTTTTTTCTGGAAAGCATGAATAAGATCATTTAGCACATACGAATTAAGCACCATCAGGATCGCCATCAACAGCAGGAAATTAGCCATACCATGCATACCCGGTAAATGCAATAAGATACCCGCTATCAGGAAAGTAAGGAACCATTTATTTCTGAATACCGCATTCTTTGGTTTTTCATATTCCTTTCCTTCCGGTTTCATAAAGCTTACCGCGAATACCGGGTTGAAAATAAAGGCGACGATCAATGATGCCGCCAGTGTAAGAATTAAAATCGTGGGCAGGTAGATCATGAATTTACCGATCAATCCTTTCCAGAATAATAAAGGAAAGAACGGAGCCAATGTAGTGGCTGTACCGGCCAATACCGGAATAAATACTTCTCCGGCTGCTTCCTTCGCACTTCGAACAATGGGTATTTTGCCATTATTATAAATACGGTGGGTGTTTTCAATCACCACGATAGCATCATCCACGATTATACCCAGGCCGAATAATAAAGCGAACAAAACAATAAAGTTGAGCGTAACGCTTGTACCGATAATGGCATCCGCCAACGGTAAAAAAAGGAATGCGACAAACACACTCAATGGAACACTCAGCGCTACGAAGAATGCATTGGTAACACCCATAAAAAACATCAGGATGATCAATACGAGAATAAAACCAATAATGATCGTATTAATCAATTCATTGAAAGAAGTCTTGGTTGTTTTGCTTTGATCTCCCGTGATAACCACTTTCAGATCTTTGGGCAGGTCTTCCTTATCCTGCATTTCTTTTACAGCGGCTTTTATCTTATCCGCCGCTTCAATCAGGTTCTCCCCTGCTCTTTTTACAATGTTGAGCGTAACAACATTCTTTCCATCCAATCTCGCATAGCTATCTTTTTCCTTGATAGTATCTTTTAATTCAGCAAAATCACTCAGGTATACGGAAGCACCCTGCGCACTGCTTCTTACCACGATATTCTTAAGGTCCTCGACGCTGGAGAACTGGCCTTTTATTTTTAATGTCCGTCTCATTTCACCGGTTTCTATCAAACCACCCGTGATATCCATGTTCTCCCGTGAAATAGCGTTTTCAATATCCGTAAAACTGATACGTGACACCGCCATTTTTCCAGGATCTACATTTACCTGTATTTCTCTTTCCGGTGCTCCTACTATTTCAACTCTTGTAATTTCACTGAGATCTTCAAAACGATCCTGCATCCTGTCCGCATACTCTTTAAGTTTGATTCCTTCATAATCGCCGCTTACATTCACGAACATGATGGGCATCTCGCTAAAAGCGAATTCCTGCACATCGGGTTCCTGTGTGAGATCTGTTGGCAATTCGGATCTTGCTTTATCAATCGCATCTTTTACTTTTTGTTTGGCCAGTTCCGTTTTTACATCCGTATCAAATTCCACTACAATGAGACTATAGTCTGCCTGCGAGGTGCTTTGAATTTTATTGACCTTGGCGCCACTGATGCCTTTCAATTCTTTTTCGATAGGTCTCGTTACCAAATTTTCAATATCCTTGGGCGAATTACCGACATACACTGTAGCTATAGATATGGTAGGCACAACAATATCCGGGAATTGCTCCTTGGGCATACCGTTGAATTGTATCAATCCGTATATGGAAATAATAATGGCAATGATATATATAGCGGTTTTATTATCCACCGCCCAGCTGGTAGGTCTGAATTGCTTAAATTTTTTCGTTACTCCCTCTAAAATTTTCATCTGGAAATATTTTATTCGTCAATTGATTTTGATTCCGGAAGGGAAATTCTTACAGCATCCCTTTTCATCAACGTTAACCTGGTCATATTAATTAACCGAAACAGACTGGCCATCATATACTGTTTGATAGCCTTCGGTAATAATAACATCTCCTGCAGCTAACCCGCTTTTTATTTCCATCACACCATTAAATGATTCACCGGCTACCACTATTTTTTTTCTGACTATAATTTTATCACCTGACTTTTCCGCTACATACACATATTTACCTTTTTCATCTGATTGCACCACGTTTATCGGCACTGTTACAGCCGCCTTAGCTTCATAATCCAAAATCCTCATGGTAGCTAATTGATTAGATTTTAAAATAGGATCAGCGGGCAGCTTAGCTTCTGTATTAAACGACCGTGAGGTGGGATTAACAGCCGCGCCAACAACACTAATCGTAGATTTATAGGGAGGCTTGCCTGTTCCGGTTACCACTACTTCCACAGCATCACCCTTCTTTATACGGGCACCATAATTTTCCGGTACTTCCGTGACCATCTTAATACTGTTGTTGTTCACTATTTTAATACCCGATCTTGGATCAGCGGCACTCATAGGCGAAAAGAATTCACCCACTTTTATATTCACCTGGTCTATCACACCACTTATCTGTGCGGTTACGTTCGATTGATTGGCTTGTTCCTGCGCCATTCTCACCTGTGCCTCGGCTGCTCTTAACTGGCTCTGTAAAGCATCTACTTCCGCTTTGGCGTTTATTACATTTATTTCTGTACCTATATTTTGCTTCCAGAGATTCTGGTATCGTTCATAAATAGTTTCGGCTTGTGATAGTCTTGCTTTAAGTACGCCGGCTTGTTGCTGTGCGCCAATTACCGCTTGCCTTGCAACAGCATCGTCCAACTTTAAGATTGCTTGCCCTTTCCTGACCTGGCTGCCGGATTTTACATAGACAGCCTTTACTATTCCGCCCTGTCCGGCAGGAGCTACATACGCTACATTATCCGCATCGATCTTTCCCTGCAACTCGATAAAATGCGTAAAGTCCTGTAAGGTCACCGTGTCTACGCTTACCAGTTTTTGCGCCTTTCCCGCTGAAGAATCGACTTTGCCAAGCTGTTCTTCCACCTGGCGTATCTGGGCATCCAGCCCATTTTTTTCCTTTTTTAATTTCTCCAGTTTTACTTTCAGATCAGCCGCTTCGCCTTTTTTATCTTTCGTACTGCTTCCGCATGCGGCTATCAGCAACACAAGCGATGCAGCCATTGTTATGTTCAGTATCTTTTGCATATTCTTTATTTTACAGGTCATGGTTTTGTTGTTAGTTTATAGTTTGCCGGTTGCTTTTAAGAAATCAACTTTAGCAATGATGGCATCATACAATGCGGTGATATAATTGGTTTGTGCCGTTTTCAAATCTGTTTGCGCCGTATTGATTTCAGTTTGCGAGCCCGTCCCTGCTTCATATTTCTTTTTAGTCTGCTGGTAAACACTCTCAGCCAGCTCCATGTTCTTTTTCTGGAAATCAAGCGTTGAAATGGAGGAACGGAAATTATTTTTTGCAATCTCTATATCACCATCAATGGAAATTTTCAGATACTCCCTTTGATTAATACTTTGTTCCAATTCAAGTTTTGCTTTTTGAATTTTTGCTTTTGTAGAAAACCCGGTGAAAATCGGGACATTTAAATTGAACGCAAGAGCAGAAACATTGAACCAATCACCGTTACCCAAAAAATCAAACTTATTTCGTTGTGCGTTTTTATTATAGTAAGCATTAAAATTCAGTGTTGGTAAACGGCTTAGCTTATAACGTTTGATATTATATTCATTTAACTTAATTCCCAACTCGGCATATTGATAATCTTTGCGATCCCCATATTGGAAATTGCCGGCATCCAGCACTCCATCTTTTACCTGGTCATAACTAATAGAATCCGTTAATACCAATTCATCCCTTGCTGGCATTCCCATCAGTAATTTCAACCCTAGGTAACCATTTTCGACCTGGTTTAATGCTCTTACTTTTTCAGTTTGCAGATTGGTAAGAGCAACGTTTACTTTGTCAACATCTAGTTTCTCCGCAAATCCATTTTCCTGGATGATTTTTGTGTCTTTTAATAACTTTTCAAACCGGTCAATATTGGCATCCAGCAATTCTATTTGTTGTTTGCTTACGACCAACTGATAATATATTTTATAAATATTGGTCTTTACCATCTCCTCTGTTACTTCTAAATTTTTCTGCTGAAATTTCAACACAGATTCCCTTGCCTGGAGGCCAACAAAAACCTGCCCATCAAAAAGTATCTGGTTCAGTTGCACCCCTCCTGTCATGTTATACTTAACACCAAAAGGAAATTTTTGAAATGTCCCGGCAGTTCCCCCGAATAGTTCCGCAGGAATGAGGCTGATCGGTAATTTCGCATTATACACAAATGAACCAGTGGCGCTGATTTGTGGTAAAGCGGCGGAAGTTACTTCACGGTTTGTTTGTTCCTGTATCTGTATATTCAGCAAAGCATTTTTCACCTGCACATTATTTTTCCCTGCATAATCTATTGCCTGCTGAACGGAAAGTTCATGTTTTGAAATTTTCGCAGTATCTCTATTGCCAGTACCGCTTCCCTGTGCCATACCAAAAACCGGGAATAAAGCCAGTATGAGGATCCATTCCCTTCGTTTATTTTTTATTCTCTTCATGATTAAGGTTTTTTTGTCTCTGTTGGTTATATTTCTGAATCAGTTTATGTCCTTTAATAGTAGCAAGACCGTAAACAAAATGTTCAATAAGCTCTTGCGATACCAACGCCAGGTTATATTTACCCGGTGGAAATACAGTTACATTGAACGGTATCATAATACATTCCAGCCGGAACTTACACATTACGTCTACATTGGCTTCGGGACGATATAATTCTTCCCTGATACCCCATTCAATATTCTTACTGATCATATCCGCCAGGAATTTGCTCTTATATTCTTTAAATCGTTGAAATGACCGGTAATGAAATTTCTCAAGGTCATATAATAGCATGGGATTCATGTTGCTTAGCTCCTCCAAAATATGTTCCATAGTGAGGAATATTTCATGAATGGCATCCTTGGCATTCGTACGGCAGTCCAAACATTCAGATTCTATCTCATTTATATGATCCCCGATTACAGCATCTACCAGTTCGTCTTTGTCGGCATAATATTGGTACAATGTTTTTTTAGACATCCCCAGGTGATTGGCGATATCATCCATGGATACCGACCTGATGCCAAACTGCATGAACAGTTCTTCCGCCTTAATCATGATTCGTTCTTTGGCCTCCATATCTTATTCTCAGATTGAGGGGCAAAACTATGGAAACTTTTTTCGTTGCCAAAGTTTCCATCTCTATTTTTTTCCGTTCCTAACAATTAATTAACCGAACAGCTGTTAGGGTTGGAGCGGGTTTCAGGCTAAAAAGACAGCCGGTCGTTTTCCGTTACCTTTGATTGGCAAAACTAGCTGGCATGAGTAATAAGTTGAAAAAAAGGCGAATACTAACGGCGAAAGAACTATTTCGTTATTTTATCCAGGGTATTATAATACTGGCGCCTATCGGGATCACCGCCTATGTAATGTATTGGCTTTTTGAAAAAGTAGATGGCATTCTTCGTCCTGCTGTTTATGCTATTACTAATGTGAATATCCCGGGTCTGGGTTTTGTGATCATCCTGTCATTTGTTGTATTCGTCGGCTGGATCAGTTCCAATTTTCTCATGGGCAGCGCTATCAATTTTTTCGATCAATGGATGGAACGGACCCCGGTTATCAAATTCATTTATTCATCCACTAAGGATTTTTTTGAAGCTTTTGCCGGCGATAAAAAAAGATTCAGCAAGTCGGTACTGGCCAACATTTTTTCTGAAGATGTATGGATCATTGGTTTTTTAACGGATGAAGAAATGGAAAAATTTGAAATGGGCTCGGATAAAGTAGCCGTATATGTGCCACAAGCTTACAATTTTGCCGGGCAATTATATATTTTACCAAGGGATCGGGTTCGTAAAATAGAGGGCATTACTTCCGGGGAAGCCATGAAGTATGCTGTAACGGGTGGCGTAGTGAATCTGGATGAAGAAAAACCTGAGCCTGAAATGGAATCAACCCATCATTAATTGTATCGATTGGCCATGAGAAAAATTCTTATACTGGCATTATTTCTCTTTTTAACTCAGCAGAGTTTTTGCTGGGGATTTTATGCCCACCGCAAGATCAACCAGTATGCCGTATTCCTGCTGCCACCGGAGATGATGGTTCTATATAAATCCAACATTAATTTTTTGGAAGAGCATGCTGTTGATCCGGACAAAAGAAGATATGCCATTCCCGAAGAAGGACCCCGGCATTATATTGACATTGATCATTACGCCGTTTCTCCTCATGATTCATTACCCCGCAAATGGAATGATGCGGTTGCCAAATATTCAGAAGATACATTGAATGCTTATGGCATAGTTCCATGGTGGTTGCAAACTATGCTTTATCGGCTGACCACTGCATTTAAGGAAAAAAACCAGGCTAAAATCTTAAAACTCTCTGCGGAGATTGGTCATTATATCGCCGATTCGCATGTTCCTCTTCATGCGACAAAAAATCATAATGGTCAATACACGGATCAGAAAGGCATACATGGTTTTTGGGAAAGCCGCATTCCCGAATTGCTCGCCGAAAAAGAATGGGATTTTTTTATCGGTAAAGCGGAGTTTATCAAAAATCCCCCTGACTTTATCTGGGCGAGAGTGATGGAAAGTGCGGCGGCAGCGGACACGGTTTTAAAATTTGAAAAAGAACTTTCCCTTTCTGTTCCGGCTGATCAGCGATACGCTTTTGAAGACCGCAACGGCGTAATGATCCGGCAATATTCTTCTTCTTATTCCAAAATGTATAATGAAAAAATAAGAGGAATGGTAGAACGCAGGATGCGCCAATCCATTTTTGCAGTAGCCTCTTTCTGGTACACCGCCTGGGTAAATGCGGGTCAGCCGGACTTAACAAAACTAAGCAACAAGAATTTTACAACGGATGACCTGAAAGAATTCGAAAGTCTCAATAGCGCCTGGAAAAACAGTTCTTTAAAGGGCCGTGAACATGAATAATCCCATGATTCCAATAAACCTGTAATAATTTACAACCAGGCAAAAAACATCACGGTTACACATTTCATATTACTTACATTTGTCAACTAAGATCAAAGTTAATAATGCTATGTAACCACCGCCCGGTGGCTTGTAACTTTGATCAATCACCACCCTTATTTCATACACATTAATTTTTTGCCATGAAGAAACCGATTCTACTGCTTGCAGTTCTTTTTTTTACTACTTCTGTTTTTACTCAAACCGTCTTAATTTCTTACGGTTCCAGCTGGAAATACCTTGCTAATGGCACCAACCAGGGTACTGCATGGAGAGCTTCTTCCTTTAATGATGCGTCCTGGTTAAGTGGCAATGCGCAATTAGGATATGGTGATGGCGATGAAGCCACCGTCGTTAGCTATGGTTCCAATGCCAGCAATAAATATACTACCACCTACTTCCGGAGATCAATTTCGGTTGCTAACGCTGCAGTCTATACTAGCTTTACGATTAGTTTAAAACGTGACGATGGTGCTATTGTATATATTAATGGTGTCGAAAGATTTCGGAGTAATATGCCAATAGGGACTATATCATATACCACCAAGGCCGCTGCCGATGCTGCCGATGATGGCAATACTGCTCAAACTATTTCTTTGGCTGCCGGCATTTTAACAACAGGGACAAATGTAATAGCGGTTGAAGTTCACCAAAGAACCGCCTCCAGTTCTGATATTTCATTTGATCTCCAGTTAACAGCTGCAGGTGATGTTACCGCACCAACAGTAAGTACTTATTCTCCTGCTGACAATGCCACGAATATTACTCCTGCAACCAATCTCGTTCTTGCTTTCAGTGAATCCATCCAAAAAGGCACCGGAAATATTTTAGTAAAAGAAGGTGGCGTCGTTACTCAAACAATTGATGTGACATCAACCTCTGTTACTGTTGCAGGAAATACAGTTACCATTGATGCGACAGATTTTACTAACAGTGCGGACGTAAATATTGAGATCGCCGCCGGCACTTTTAAAGACCTCTCAAATAATAATTATGGCGGCATTACAAATGCCACTACCTGGAATTTTAAAATCATTGATTTGGATGTTACTTCACCAATCGTCAGTAACTATTCCCCTGCGGACAATTCAATAAATACCGCCATCAACAGCAATCTTGTTCTCACCTTTAGTGAAACTGTCCAAAAAGGGAGCGGCAATATTCTCATAAAAGAAGGAGGTATTACTACACAAACCATTGACGTAACATCTGCCACAGTAACAGTTAGCGGAAATACAGTAACCGTCAATCCCTCGGATTTTACTAATAGTGCGGCGGTAAATATTGAAATTTCTGCCGGGGCTTTCAAGGATTTGGCCAATAATAATTATGCCGGTATAACCGACGCTTTCACCTGGAATTTTAATACTGCAACTCCCCCTTCCGGCCCGCAAACATTAGTTACGTTTGGGACTTCCTGGAAATATCTTGACAAGGGAACCAACCAGGGCACTGCATGGAAAGCGACTTCATTTAATGATGCATCTTGGGCAACCGGTAATGCACAATTGGGATATGGCGACGGTGACGAAGCTACGGTTGTAAGTTATGGCCCCAGCTCTACGGCAAAGTATATTACTACGTATTTCCGCAAAACAATTTCTGTTTCTAATCCTTTAAATTTCTCTTCTATTTTGGGTAGTGTAAAAAGAGATGATGGGATTGCGATTTATCTAAACGGAACAGAAGTCTACCGGAATAACCTTACCGCGGGAGCGGGCTACACAACACTGGCTACTCTCGCCAGTGACGACGGTGCGACCGCACAGACTTTTTCATTTAGTCCTTCTTCATTCGTTAGCGGCACCAATGTTATTGCCGTAGAAATACATCAAAATGCAGCTAACAGTACTGATATCAGTTTTGATCTGCAATTAATAGGAACTGTACCTAATGCTGCGTTGCTGACCCGTGGGCCTTATCTCAATATGGGTAATGAAACCGCGGTCACGCTAAGATGGAAAACAGATATGGCGACCAATTCCAAAGTAGAAGTGGGTACTTCTTTTGGTAGCTATACGAACGTATTCAACAATTCCGTATCCAGTACTGAACACGAAGTAAGGGTCACAGGACTAAACCCCGATACAAAATATTTTTACCGTTTTGGCAGCAGCACGTTAGCATTGCAACAGGGAACAGATAATTACTTTATTACCGCGCCGCAGCTGTCTGCTACAAGAAAAATTCGTATCGCGGCTTTTGGCGATTGTGGCCGCAATGATAATTTGTATCAATCAAGCACCTTAAGTTCATATCAGAATTATATTGGCAACAACCGTGCAGAAGTGTTGCTTTTGCTTGGCGACAATGCGTACGAGACCGGAACGGACAGCGAATATCAAAGCAGATTTTTCGATATTTATAGTTCCAACATCCTGAAAAATCACCAATTGTTCCCTGCACCCGGCAATCATGACTATGCTAATAACGTCAGCCGCCAGGCTGATCACAATATTCCTTACAATTCCATTTTCTCCAATCCTACCGCTGCAGAATGTGGGGGTGTACCTTCCGGCACTGAAGCTTATTATTCATGGAACTGGGGCAATATTCATTTTCTTTCCCTTGATTCCTACGGAAAGGAAAATGCAGGAACTACCCGGTTGTATGATACTACCGGTGCGCAGGCTGTATGGGTAAAGAACGACCTGGCTGCCAATACCCGGCCGTGGGTGATCGCCTATTGGCATCATCCGCCATTCACCATGGGAAGTCATAATTCAGATTCAGAAACAGAACTCATTAATATGCGACAGAATTTTATCCGCATCCTCGAACGATATGGAGTGGATGTCATTGTTTGCGGGCATAGCCACGACTATGAGCGTTCTTATTTATTAAAAAATTATTTCGGAACGGAAGCGAGTTTTAATCCGGCTACACACGCAGCAAGTACCAGCAGCGGCAAATATGATGGCAGTACTAATTCCTGCCCCTATCTGCTTGCTCCCGGTAAGGTCAATCATGGCACGGTATACATAGTTTCCGGATCAGCTGGTGCGAATGGCGGAATACAAACAGGTTACCCTCACAATGCGATGCCCTGGTCTGTAAATGATGGAGGAATGATGTATTTTGAAGTGGAGGGCAACCGGCTGGATGCGAAATTTATCCGGCGCACGGGGGTTGTATTTGACCAGTTCACTATTATGAAAGATGCCGGCAAAACGACTAACCTTTCTGTAAATTCCGGAGCGGCTACCACATTAACAGCCAGTTGGAATGGTAATTATTCCTGGAGTACCGGCGAAACCTCAAAATCAATAACCGTTGTTCCGGTAGCTAATTCGTCTTATACGGTTAGCGATGGAACGGGTTGTGTAAATGACATATTCAATGTAACGATAAACAGCGGGCTAAGAAGGTCAAATATCCCGGTTGCCGTTGATTCAAAACCTTTGACTTCATTAAATATGATCCCCTCATTTGTTAAAAAGGGAGTTTCTATTAATGTTCAGGCAACTGGAATTATAGAAGCGGCTGTAGTAGATGTGAGCGGCCGGGTCATAAAAATCTATAAATTCAATGGATCCTTTTCTATTGAAACCAATCAATTACATCACGGTGTTTATTTTCTGCGATATAGAGACAGCAACTCTAAAATCCAGGCTAAAAAGTTCGTGGTGACAGATTAGATTGTAGTATCTGGTTTAAGAGCCGGGAGTTTTCCCGGCTTTTTTATTGGGGCGTATTTTCGTTACTTTGCAGCCTCATTTTAAGCGGGAAACAATGATAGAGTCTGAAAAGTCAATGATACATAATTTTAATGCGGGGCCATCTGTTTTGCCCAAAGAAGTATTTGAAGAGGCAAGTCATGCTATTCTTGATTTTAATAATTCCGGTTTGTCGATATTAGAAATAGGCCATCGCACTTCCCTGTTTGAATCAGTGATGGAAGGAGCCAGGTCTATCGTAAGAGAATTGATGCAACTCGATTCGGATCATGAAGTTTTATTTCTGCATGGTGGCGCTACTACTCAGTTCATGCAGATACCCATGAACCTGCTGAATGAAAATGATATCGCAGTCTACACGGAAACAGGCACCTGGGCTAATAAAGCTGTCAAAGAAGCAAAGCTGTTTGGGCATGTTGAAATAGGGGGCTCTTCCAAAGAAACTAACTATACCACTATTCCTAAAAATCTTACTGTCGCCCAGACGGCCGCCTACCTGCATATTACCACCAACGAAACTATCGCTGGTACACAATGGCACAATATGCCTTATGACCGGGGAGTTCCGCTGGTAGCTGATATGAGCAGCGATATTTTAAGCCGCCAGCTTGATTTCAATAAGTTTGACCTGATCTATGCGGGTGCGCAAAAGAATATGGGTGCTGCCGGCGTAAATCTTGTAGTGGTTAATAAAAATATATTGGGCAAAGTAAGCAGGGCTATTCCTACCATTCTTGATTACCGCAATCATATCAAAGAAGGAAGCATGCTGAATACGCCACCCGTATTCGCTGTATATGTAGCGATGCTTACGCTTCGCTGGTTAAAGAATAAAGGTGGCGTTGCCACTATTGAAAAAGAAAATGATGCCAAGGCAAAATTATTTTACGACACCCTTGATAGTTTACCCGTTTTCAAAGGACCCGTTGCGAAGGAAGATCGCAGTAAAATGAATGCGGTATTTGTAATGCAGGATACTTCCCTGGAAAAAGAATTTGCTGATCGCTGTAAAAAGGAAGGAATGTATGGCATAAAAGGGCATCGCAGTGTCGGCGGGTTCCGGGTCTCCATGTATAACGCGTTAACTATTGAAAGTGTAATAGTACTTACACAGCTGATGAAAGACTTCGCACAATATCATGGATAATATTTAATCAACTAATTCAACATATTTACGATTTAATGGCAATTATTAAACCCTTCCAGGCACTACGACCCAAACAAGAACTTGCAGATAAAGTAGCCTCCAGACCTTATGATGTTTTGAACAGCGCTGAAGCAAAAGTAGAAGCAAACGGAAATCCTTTTTCTTTTTTACATATCACTAAAGCGGAAATTGATCTGCCGGACCATATCGATCTTCATAGCCAGGCTGTATATAATAAGGCAAAAGATAATCTTCAGGAATTTTTGACGCAAGGCATCATTTTCCAGGAAGAAAAGCCCTGCTATTATATCTATCAATTAATAATGAATGGCAGAAGCCAGACGGGTTTGGTTTGTGTTTCTTCTGTGGATGATTATTTTAAAAATGTGATCAAAAAGCACGAATTCACCAGACCCGAAAAAGAAAAAGATCGCATTGAGCACATGAAAACGATCCGGGCACAAACGGGCAATGTTTTCCTGGCTTATAATAACGTTATTGAAATAGATTCCATTATTTACAATTGGAAAAACTCACATCAGCCTGCTTATAATTTTATAGCCGATGATGGTATTAAGCATACTGTTTGGCCGATTGATGACGATAAATCTGTTGCTGATATCACCAGCTTGTTTGCTGAAAAAGTACCTGCTACTTATATAGCCGATGGTCATCATCGTGCCGCATCAGCAGCTAAAGTAAGCAAGGAGTTTCCGGAGAGTGAGGCGGCAAAATATTTCCTGACAACCATATTCCCTGCCAGCGAACTCGCCATACTGGATTATAACCGCCTGGTAAAAGACCTTAACGGATTGGATAGCGATGATTTTATCAGTGCTTTGCATGACGATTTTACTATGACTCAAAGCCAGGAACCTGTAAGGCCTGCATACTTGCATGAGTTTGGCATGTACTTAGACAAACAGTGGTATATTCTTACATCCCGAAAGGATACTTTTTCCAATGATCCTATCGGTGTTTTGGATGTCACCATTTTATCAAATAATATTTTAGATAAGCTTCTTGGTATCAGAGATCAGCGTACGGATAAACGTATTGACTTTGTCGGTGGGATCCGCGGCTTGAAGGAATTAGAAAAAAGAGTGGATAGCGGAGAAATGAGAGTGGCTTTCAGTTTGTACCCGGTTACTATTCAGCAGTTATTTGATATTGCGGATAGCGGCAATGTAATGCCTCCAAAAAGTACCTGGTTTGAACCGAAATTGCGGGATGGTTTATTGACACACACTCTATCCCAATAGCTATCGGAGCCTAAAGGGATTTTCGAGGACATGCTGCTTAGAAAAGTTCTTATAAAATTGGAATTGTTAATCTTGACAAAGTAGCTGTATCTCTCTGTGTAATTTCCTTATTTTGCAAATTGAGCTATAAACAAATAACGGATGAAAAAAGTATTCTCTCTACTAATAGTTTTCTCCATCAGTTTTGCATCCTTAGCGCAGGATGATGTAAAAACACTGCATGAAACGGCAAAGACATTTATGCGTTCCGGTGATTTCGACAATGCTGTAATTGTATTGACCCGCGCCCTGCAACAGGATAAAAAAAATCTTGAATTGCAAAAGGACCTGGTGATGAGTTACTACCTGAAAAGAGACTATTCCAAAGCATTGGACGGAGTTAAAGCTTTAACAGAAAGAGATGATGCGGATGTAGTATGTTTTCAGCTTGCCGGGAACGTTTATAAAGCCTTGGAAGAAACGAAAGAATGTGAAAAAGCATATAAGAAAGGGTTAAAGAAATTTCCAAAGAGTGGTCCATTATACAGTGAGTATGGCGAATTACTCTGGGCGATGAAAGATTATTCTGCCATTAATCTATGGGAAAAAGGCATTCAGCTTGATCCGGCTTATAGTGGCAATTACTACAATGCAGCCCTGTATTATTTCTACACGAAGGATAAAGTATGGAGCCTGATCTACGGTGAAATTTTTGTGAACATGGAAAGCCTTTCACAAAGAGGTTTAGCGATGAAGCAGCAACTATTAAAAGCTTATAAAGAAAAATTATTCGCCGACGCCGACCTGATGAAAGGCGAAGAAAAAAATAAAAGTGAGTTCGCTAAAGCTTTCCTGCAAACAATGGCCAGGCAATCTTCAGTCGCCAATAAAGGTATTACTGCGGAAACTCTGACAATGATCCGCACCCGTTTTATTTTAGACTGGTATACTACTAATGCGACAAAGTTTCCACTTCGTTTGTTTGACTACCAGCAGCAGCTTTTAAAAGAAGGTATGTTTGAAGCATATAACCAATGGCTGTTTGGCGCCGTAGAAGACCTGGCTGCTTTTGATAGCTGGTCAAAAACACATACTGATCAATACGAAGCATTCAGTAATTTTCAAAAAAACCGGGTATTCAGAATGCCCCCCGGACAATATTACCAAGTGAATTAAGCGTATCATATTTTTTTGCACCTGCAAACTCTTTACCCCTTCAGTAAAACCTGATCTCTTATACATAGCAACTCATCTGAAGCCCTGATTCTGCTCAATCAGGGCTTTTTTACTTTTTTTTACTATTTTGTCTGCCGGTAATGGGTTATACTTACTATATTAACCTGGCTGATTGAACTTTTAACGCTTGCAACATGAACGAACCCAAAAGATTATTCGACTGCCTCGCCTGGCACCTGGAAAGACAGCCCTTGGATGTAATGCTGGCGGGTAAGGAGAGCGGCCAATGGAAAAAATACGGCACCAAAGACGTCGCTACTACCGTAAACAATCTAAGCGCCGGTTTATTAAGCCTGGGTATCGGACCCAATGATATGACCGTAGCTGGCCGGGATAAAGTAGCTATTCTTTGTAAGAACCGACCGGAGTGGTTGATGCTTGATTTGGCCGTGCAACAAATCGGCGCCATATTAGTTCCCATCTACCCTACCATCAATGTGAATGAACTGGAGTTTGTATTGAATGATGCACAGGTAAAACTGGCTTTTGTCAACGATGAAGATCTTTTCCTAAAAGCACTAAGCCTGAAAGAACGTGTACCCAGCCTGAAAGAAATCTATACGTTTGAACATGCACCCAATGCCAAACACTGGAAAGAAGTATCTGATAAAGCCACACCTGAATTATTAGCCCGGATACAACCTATTGCCGGCAAAATCGCTTATGAAGATGTCGCTACCATCATTTATACTTCCGGTACAACCGGTACGCCCAAAGGTGTAATGCTTAGTCATAGAAATATCCTTTCCAATGTAATGGCCTGTATTCCCTGTTTTCCGCCGGGAGAAAATATGAAGGCTCTTAGTTTCTTACCATTGAACCATATTTTTGAAAAAATGGTAAGCTATCTCTACCTGTTCAATGGTACGTCTATTTATTATGCAGAAAGCCTCGAAACGATCGGCGACAACCTGAAAGAAGTAAAGCCGAACATGTTCACTACCGTTCCCCGTCTTTTAGAAAAAGTGTATGATCGCATTATGCAAAAGGGTAATGAGCTAACCGGTGTAAAACGAAAATTATTTTTCTGGGCGCATGGCTTAGCGGAGAAATTTGAGCTCAATGCGAATCAGGGGCTTTGGTACACTATGCAATTAAAATTGGCCAATAAGCTCATTTTTAACAAATGGAGAGAAGCGCTGGGTAATAATATAAGATGTATTGTAACCGGTGGCGCCGCCTGCCAGGTAAGGCTTATCCGCATATTTACCGCGGCTAAAGTTATTGTCATGGAAGGCTATGGTCTTACAGAAACCTCCCCGGTTATTGCGGTGAATCGCTTCCAGGAAGATGGAAGAATGTTTGGAACTACGGGGCCATTGATCGATGGCGTAGAAGTGAAAATCGCGGAAGACGGTGAGATTCTTTGCAAAGGCCCTAATGTTATGATGGGCTACTACAAAAGGCCTGATCTCACCGACGAAGTAATAACAGATGGCTGGTTTCATACCGGCGATATTGGTATGCTAACGAATAATAAATTTTTAAAGATAACGGATCGAAAAAAAGAATTGTTTAAAACAAGCGGTGGTAAATATGTGGCTCCTTTGCCGGTTGAAAATAAATTAAAAGAATCTCCATTCATCGAACAGGTGATGATAGTAGGACCAGAGAGAAAATTCGTAGGCGCATTGATCATCCCTTCTTTTCCAAACTTAAAGGATTGGGCCAGGCAGAATAATATTACTGATAACAACCCCGAGGGACTGATACGAAATGAAAAAGTGCTGGCTTTATACAGGGATATCATTGAAAGCTTCAATAAATATTTCAATCATGTAGAGCAAATAAAAAAATTTGAGTTGCTTCCCTATGAATGGAGCGTTGATACCGGCGAAATGACACCCAAACTTTCCATGAAGAGAAAAGTTATTACTGAAAAATATAAAGACGCCATTGAAAGGATTTATGCCTGACGCATCGGTCAGTTTTATTATCCGTCATGGTGTACAAATGAATATGAAAGGAACATTAATTATCGCATTTTGCATACTGTCGATACTTTCGATTTCCTGCAAATCCAGTCGTGAAATAGCTGCAGGCACTCCCCGTTGCATTTATAATGAAATTGCCCATAATCAAAATAACAAGGACTGGATGATCGGACGAGTTGAAGAATACCAGTTTCAAAATAAGTTGGTATATGCTTTTCAGCCGGATGAAAAAAGTATTGCTGATGGCGCCACCACCATTAAAGATGCTGATTGCAACATTCTCTGTCATGTTGGAGGATTCGGAGGTCCTTCAGTCAATCTCTGCAATGGAGAGAATTTTTTTAAGACGGCCGTATTGAAAAGAACGATCTGGAAGAAAAAATAAATTGGTTACATACTTACCATCGCCTTGATCACCTTGTTGGCAGGATCAAGCCATCCACTAAAATTATCTTTCACATCGGCAAAATTCACCCGGTGAGTAATATAAGTTGCCGGATCAACCCATCCCTTTTTCATACTGTTAATGACATGTACAAAATCATCTTTTGTAGCATTACGGCTGCTCATCAGTGTAGCCTCCCTTTTATGAAACTCCGGGTGGCTGACCATTATATTTTCTTTTTGCAACCCAACTAATACATACCTGCCACCATGTGATAAATATTGAAAAGCCTGGTTGATAGCTTCCAGGTTTCCGGTAGCATCTATCACTACCGTTGGCATATCGCCATAGGTAATTTTCTTCAGTTGATCAGTAACATCCGTTGATGAAGCTTTGACAATATGTTCCATCTTTAATTTCTCTTTACAAAAATTCAACCTGTCTTCATTAATATCCATCGCTATCACTTGCGCCCCCGCTATCCGGCAAAACTCCATAGTGCCTAAACCAATGGGTCCGGCTCCCATTACCAGTACAAATTCATTGGCAGATACGGCAGCACGTCTTACAGCATGAGCACCGATGGCTAACGGTTCTACCAATGCCAGTTCATCAAAACTTAGTCCTTCACTATGCAACAACGAATAGGATGGCACTGAAAAATATTCTGTCATCCCTCCGTCAATATGCACGCCACAGACCTGAAGGGATACGCAACAATTGGTTTTACCATTGCGACAGGCGATACACGCACTGCAATAGAAATAGGGAATGATCGTCACCACATCCCCTTTTTTAAAACCCTCCGCATCCGTTTCTTCGATTGTCGCGGCGAGTTCATGACCTAATACTCTTGGATACTGAAAATAGGGTTGAGTGCCTTCGAAAGCATGCAGGTCGGTTCCACAAATACCGATTCGCTGAATGCGAAGTATAGTATTGCCTTTTTTTGATAAAGGTTTATCTCTCTCGGCATATTCAAAATGACCCGGCGTTGTACACACTAATGTTTTCATTGTCTATGCGTTTGCCAATGCCCTGTCCAAATGAACATATCCTCCGTCTACATGAATGATCTGCCCGGTGGTATGACTGGATCTTTCGCTTAACAGGAAGGCGACCATATTGGCGATTTCTTCGGCAGTTGTCATCCTGTTACCGAGGGGAATTTTTGATTCTATCTCTTTTAATTTTTCCTGCGGATTGGGTAGTGATTCAACCCATCTTGCATATAACGGGGTATAACATTCGGCTACCGAAACAGCATTCACCCGTATACCGTACTTCAATAATTCAACCGCCCACTCTCTTGTCAGTGCATTCCGACCACCATTGGAAGCCGCATAAGCTGAAGTACCGCCTTGCCCGGTATCCGCGGTTTTTGAAGTGATGTTTACAATATTTCCTTTATTTTTTTTCAACTCCGGTAAAGCATAGTGTGCCATCAGGTAATAATGAATTACATTTTTATGCAGGCTGGCCACGAAGTTCTGGTAATTGCCATTCTCCAGGCCTACTCCATCATTCACACCGGCATTGTTGACCAATCCATCTATTCTTCCAAACTGCCTGATTACTTCCTTCACAGCAAACTCGCACAATTGCGCCACCGAAAGTTCTGCAACCACCTGGCCAGCTTTTCCTCCTTCAGCCTTTATCACTTCAACGGCAGCCAGGTTATCTTCCTGGCTTCTCCCAACGATTACAGGAAAAGCGCCTTCCTTCGCCAATGCCTTCACGATGCCTTCACCAATTCCTTTGGCGCCACCTGTAACAATGATGACTTTATCCTTTAATTGCAGATCCATACGTTTATTTTTTACAAATTATTTATTGCCACGGACACACGGATAAAAACCTAACCTGTAGTTTATGCCCTTCTTAAAAAACAATCCTCTTTATTTCCAACTTACTTCTACCAAAATTGAGTATCAATCCAACTTTACAGTTAGAACATTTCAAGTAATTGATCGCTCTTGACATATCATCATTCGCAATACCTTCTTTGGCTTTCACTTCTAAAATAACAGAATTAAACACAATGAAGTCCGCAAAAATCTGTGCTTTAATAATGTATCCTTATAATGAACAATATATTCTTTCTTTCTTTCAAACAAAATATCATTTTGCCTGAATTCATACTCTATCGCATCTTTATATACTACTTCCAAAAAGCCGAAACCCAACGCAGTGTAAACTTCAAAACCAAGGCGAATAATAGCATCTGTTTCGTCCTTTAATGGGAAATATTCATTTCTTATTTCAGACATTTTTCTTTTAAAAATGAAATTATTAAGACGTGCTTGCATTAAAGACTTTATCCGTGCATCCGTGGCTTTTTTTAAACCTATAAATTGTAAAATCTTACAGCATTGCCCCCAAATATTTTTTCTTTGTCTTCCTTGTCAAAGTTCTCCATATATTTTTCCAATAAACTTTTCCATTGCACATACATACCGGAAAGTAATACTACCGGCCAATCGCTCCCGAATAACAATCTTCCTGTCCCAAATGCTTTAAATACTACATCCAGATAAGGATAAAATTCCGCCGGGTTCCATTGTTTCCACTTCGCTTCCGTGAATAAGCCGGATAGTTTACAATACACATTGGGAAGCTTCGCGATTTCTTTCATGATTATAGCCCATTCGTCTATTTTTTTTGTCCCGATTTCTGGCTTGGCGCAATGATCGATCACCATTTTTTGATCCGGAAATTTTGATACGAATTCCAATGCGGCTTTTAATTGCCTGGGATAAATCAGTACATCATAGGTATAATTATACGATTGTAAGGCAGCAACCCCTCTTTGAAAAGCTGGTCTTAGTAAAAAATCATCCGGCTCGCCCTGTACTATATGCCTCCATCCTTTGATAACTTTGTATTGAGAAAAATAATGCAGGCGTTCAGCTATATTTTCATTTTGCAGATCCACCCAACCGACAACCCCTTTGA
The DNA here is from genome assembly GCA_040007815.1 of Chitinophagaceae bacterium. Taxonomy (GTDB): domain Bacteria; phylum Bacteroidota; class Bacteroidia; order Chitinophagales; family Chitinophagaceae; genus Terrimonas_B. The sequence continues at coordinate 58,612 of JBDTUH010000015.1, read as the reverse complement.
TAATGTCATGAGATTTTGACAACTCCATTAAAAACAAAGTTTCCAGTTCCGACTGGTCAGCCTGGACTGCTACACAACCGTTGATTCCATTCCTTCGCAGTGTGCCGGCAATAGTTTGCGGCAAATAATCCTGCTGCAGGGTCTTCATATTATCCGTAATCCATGCATCCCTTATTTTATCATACTTCCAGAAATGAACATGCGTATCAATTGCCATATCCTGTAATGGAATATTTGAAGAAGTTGCTATGGAAACTGTTTCTTCCATTATTTACTATACGCTATGCAAGTTTGTTTTGAAGTTCCCAATCCATCAATACCTAACTCCACAACGTCTCCGGGTTTTAAATATACCGGTGGATTAAATCCTAATCCCACTCCTGCGGGTGTGCCGGTTGAAATGATATCCCCCGGCAGCAGTGTCATAAACTGGCTGACATAAGAAACGATAAATGGTATTTTGAAAATAAAGTTCGCTGTAGTACCATCCTGCATTTGCTTATCATTTACTTTTAACCACAAGCGAAGATTGTCCACGTCCTTCACTTCATCGTTTGTAACTAACCAGGGACCTAGCGGCGCAAACGTATCGCAGCCTTTACCTTTATCCCAGGTACCACCTCTCTCTATCTGGAACTCTCTTTCACTTACATCATTGTGCAAACAATAACCGGCTACATAATCCAACGCTTCCGGTTCTTCTACATAGCTTGCTTTTTTTCCAATCACCACCGCGAGCTCCACTTCCCAATCCGTTTTTATCGAATTTTTGGGGATCACGATATTATCGTTCGGTCCAACTAGGGCGGTGGTTGATTTCATAAATATCACCGGCTCTGATGGTGGTGTAGCGCCTGTTTCCTTCGCATGATCGGCATAGTTTAAACCAATACAAACAATCTTGGATGGCCTTGCCACCGGTGAACCTAATCGAATATGCTGGGGCACTTTCTTTAGTATAGTTTTGTTTTGCTCAGTCATCCAGGCCAGGTGCATAAGTCCGCCATTTGCGAAGAATCTTTCGTCATAGTCTTGTATAAAACCTGACACATCGTAGTGCTCATTATCTATACAAACTCCGGGTCTTTCTTTTCCGGCTTCACCAAAACGTATTAGTTTCATTTTTTTTTGCTTTATTTATTTAATACCGCCTTCGGGGCCAGGCTAATTATTCAACTTAATAAATCCACCGTCAATAGGATAATCACAACCTGTAATAAAAGAAGCTTCATCACTGCATAAGAATAATGCAAGGTTAGCGATTTCACCAGGTTCCGCCATACGACCAATAGGTTGGGTTTTTGATAATTTTTCAAACATCTCCTTTTCCTTTCCCGGGTAATTTTTGCTGATAAACCCATCTACAAAAGGAGTATGCACACGGGCCGGGGAAATACAATTGCAGCGGATCTTATGATTGATATAATCCCTAGCGGTTGACAGAGTCATCCCCACTACAGCGCCTTTGGTCATAGAGTACGCAAAGCGATCCGGAATTCCCACCGACGAAGCGACAGAAGCCATATTAAGAATAACCCCGCCTTTTTCTTTCATATATGGTATAACTGCATGCAACAGGTTATACACCCCTTTTACATTTATATTAAACAAACGGGTGATATCTTCTTCGCTGGTTGTTTCCGCATTGCCTATATGCGCTACGCCGGCATTATTCACTAATATATCAATGCCTTTACTTTTCCCGTTGATGTTTGTAATAATATCATTTACCTGTTGCTGATTACTTACATCACATTTTACTGCATGTGCATTCTCTTTAGTTTCGTTTGCCACATTGGCCGCACCGGTTTCATCAAAATCCAGGATATGAACTTCCGCACCCTGCTTTGCAAATAGTAACGCTATCGCCCGGCCGATACCACTTCCTCCGCCCGTAATGATCGCCCTTTTACCTGCTAAACTGAACATATAATTTTTTATTCTTTTATACCAGCGAGAATATTTTATCCATTAATACCCATTTCTCACCAGGTTTTGATCCGGGTATCGCCTGCTGATATTTCCACATCAGCTGTTCCCATTCCTGTACCTTGGGATTGGCCGCATCTGCCGCCGATTTTTCGGCAAAGTTAAACTCGTCCGTTACTTCCATGATCATAAAAAGCCTGTTGGAAAACCGATATATTTCCATTTGTACGACACCGGCATCGAGTATACTCTTTTTTATTTCCGGCCGTCCCTGCTGGTGATGGGCCTCATATTCCTTGATCATTTGGTGGTCATCGACAAGATCCAGTGCCAGGCAATAGCGTTTCATCTTTTTCTTTTTTAGACTAATGCAAAATTTCAGCGGCTTTCTCGCTATGTTTATACCCTTTTAATCCATAGTAAAGCACAACAAGAAAACAGATCAAGGGAACAATATAACCGTTTTGTATATTACCGCTTTTATCGGATATAAACCCAAGCAAAAGAGGTAATACAGCACCGCCGACGATTGCCATAATTATTAAACTGGACCCAGATTTGGTGTCTGCTCCAAGGTCTTTTATACCCAATGCGAAAATTGTCGGGAACATAATAGACATAAAAAAAGCAATGCCTATCAGCGCATAAATAGTAATCATCCCTTCGGCAAATATGGCCACCAGGGTCAACGCTACATTAATAGCCGAATAAATGGCTAACAATTTAGGCGGCTGCACATACTTCATCAGGAATGTACCCGCAAACCTTCCAATCATAAATGCTATACCGTATGCTGAAAGATAAACCGCGGCCTGCCTGTCAGTAATTCCAGCCGCCCTGGAAGCAAACAGGATAAAAAAACTTCCTACACATACCTGTGCGCCGACATAAAAAAATTGCGCTATAACGGCCCAGGAAAGATGCCTGTGTTTAAAAGCATTAAAAATCCCCCTTGATCCTTCAGGTTCTTCCTCGTCCTTTACATCAGGCAATTTTGTAAAAAAGAAAATGATACCCACTATTAATATGATGGAGCCAAGTATTATAAAAGGAAGCTTAACGCTGCTTGCTTCAGCCTGAACATAGGCATAGCGGGCCTCTTCAGTCATAGCCGTAATTTGTTCATTGGAAGAAGGATCTGCTGAGAGTATTAGGTATCTGCCCACCAGTGGCGCTAACGCCGCGGCAAGGCCATTAAAAGATTGCGCCAAATTTAAACGCTGGGTCGACGATTCCTGCGGACCTAATATCGTGGCGTATGGATTTGCGGCTGTTTCCAGGAAAGTAAGTCCGCTGGCAATTATAAATAAAGCGCCCAGGAAAAAAATATATTGATGCGTGTTAGCAGCAGGAACAAATAAAAAAGCGCCGATAGCAAAAAGCAGGAGACCAAAAATGATCCCGGATTTATAACCATACTTTTTCATTACCAGGCCTGCCGGTATCGCCATGAGGAAATAACCTATATAAACTGCCGAATCAACCAGTGAAGACTGCAGCGTATTTAATTGAAATGTTTTTCTCAAATGAGCAATCAAAATGGGATCAATATTATGTATGAGACCCCAGAAGAAAAACAAACTAGTTACAAGGATAAAGGGAAAAAGATACTTGTTAGATTTATTCATATAGCTCAACCTTTGAAATGGTCTTAAGGGCAAAAGATATATGATTTTCCCTTATCTCCTGCAAATTGGCTATCAAATTATCCTAACAGGTTAATTTTGGTTCATTGTTAGAATAAATAACGGAATTTTTAAAGACTCTCCAAATGTTGATCTTAAAAGAACATCTCTGCCCTGAAAAAGATATTGTCACCTTCTGAAGATATACCATACATGGCCGTTAAGGTAACCTTGTTGAATGGAATAAGCACAAGCCCGGTTCCATATCCATCATGCCACAAAGAAGATTTTTCATTTGGCATCCAGACTCTCCCGATATCATAAAAACCAACCAATCCAATTTTTCCATTGAAAAAATAATTACGGGTATTGGTTAACCACCTGATCTCTGTGTTAGTATAGAAAACACTCTTGCCATAAAACCGCTCCCGGTCATATCCCCTCAATTCAGTATTTCCTCCCAGTTTGTTTAAATGATAAAAATCCGGATTGCCGAAAAGCGTACCGCCACCCGCTCTCATCGCAAAAGTAAAGGTCCTGCTGACTGGCAGATAAATAGCCGCAAAGGAATTAAGTTTTGCAAATGAAGATCCTGTATCAGCGAGATTTTTCAATGCGCCTCCGCTAAAACTGAAGACAAATCCGTTAGTGGGATAAATTGATCCATTGCTGTGATCGTAGACATACCCCGCTTCTATTCCGCCAAATTGCTTCTGTTTAAAGACAGAAGGATCTATAGGAGCAACACCGCCAATATAATGATCACCACTTTTCCGGTATTGCACGGATTGATAAACCACCGATACCTCCGCATGATGCTTTTTTTCAAAATTTCGCTCGAAGCCAATGCCTCCATACAGACGCTGACTGAATGTTCTATAGTAATTTCTTGTTTTATTGGCCAGCACGGATGTATTTCCCGCACCAAAATAATTTTCTACGGCCGGGGCGTCTAACCTTCCTTTAAGAACCAGGTCCGATTTACCCGCCATATGTCCGAAACGACCAACATAACCCACATTAAACGATGTTCGCAAAAATCCAAGCAGCGCATTCACTGAATGCACTACCTGGTATTTATTTTTACGCCAGGGTTGCGGAGTAAATGTAACACCTGCACTTACTTTAATTCCCGTTTTTGGAAAAAGATCCAATGGATCATGGTTAAAGACATTGTAGGCCGGAGGAGTAAAAACGGGAATAACGGCTATTTTAATTTTTTTCGCATGCAGGCTATCATACTCAAACTTTTCTCCTTTAAAAAATTTGATTCCTTTTATTTTATTACCTGGCGCAGATACTACTACGGAATCTTCCCGTTCAGGATCGATCACACGGATATGTAGTTTGCTTTTTGCTTTTCCGTTTACTTCGACAATGTCTTTGCCGCCCAATCCGTATATAAAAAGCTCTTGCGTTTCAACGGGACTAAATTTGCGGGAGTAAAAGGGTGTGTCAATAATTTTTTCTTCCTTGTTTATTTTGTAAACATCTACCCTTACTTCATCTTCCCCGGCAACATTCAACCGGATGAGTTCTTTTTTTTCGGAACCTAAAATGGTTACTTGCCTTGACAGGTAATAATAATAATCTCCTGCATACTTATGCAACTGGTCTCTTCTTGATTTTAATTTATGGATGATCTCTTCACCGGAAATTTTGAACAATTCAGGAGGCATTAATCGTATGCTGCTTTCTATCAGGCTGTCGGTAAGAATATGTTGCAGCTGTTTAGCCTGTTCCAGCCAGGTATCCAGCGAAAGCGCATTGAGAAATTTTCTATCCAGTGGTCGGCCGGGAAAATTCCATGACCCAACATTTTTTAAGGTTTTATTAAACCCTTGTATTTGTTGTAAAACGGCTCCTGCAAGATCCGGGTAAAGACCGTCTATTTTAGTATAAGCCTGGTCCCTGTCCCTCGGAACCGGTTTATAAATAGTTTGGTTTTCGTTTTTAAATTCAGCCCATCGCCAGTTATCAGGATGACGGCCCCAGTCGCCTATAACCATATCGAATAATCGGGCCCTGACAAATGCCACCTTGTCAACACGATTATCGTTATCCCCGTAGGTTTTCTCCATTAATTTTTCACTACCAATAACATTTTTAGCATTTCCAAAATTATCCGACGCGCTTTGATCACCATCCGGTCTTTCTTCATACAAATACAATTGATCGCCATATTCCTCTGAAAACTCTTTCAATGAGGTTTGCTTGGGAACAAAAACTATTTCAGGCACGGTATGATAAATTCCCACCGCCTTAGCCATCGGCGTAATAGTGATGGCCGTATAGGGATGACCAAACGAACCCTGGTCTTTGGCTATTTTACTGATAAAGGTTCCATCCATGTCCTTCAGGCCCTTTCCAAAATCTTTGTTTACACTGCGTAAGACGAATTCTTTTCCATTTTTATCTTCCAGGCGTAAACTTTTCGATTGTCTTCCGCCTCCTTCTTTCATAGGATTGAGTCCGCCTGTTGCTGTATCAAGGTAAAAATTTTTTACACGAAAGGCTGTATTCCATTCCTTACGATAATGTTTACCCCAAAAAATATTATGCCAGCCTGATCTTTTATACTCTCTGCCGGGAATAACTACCGTTGTTCCTTTTATAAATGGGGAATCTTTTACTATATAAGTTTGTGACTGGCCGGCGTAGCACAGCACAATCAATAGAATTGTTAATACGATCTTGTACATTATTTTCTGACCAACATCTTGTATCATAGAGAGTTTCCCATTTATAACCCAGGCTTTCTTCTGCAGGTACCGGCTGCAATAACACAAAGCCATTTCTTTAATTACAATTATAATACCTATATCTTCAGCGCATACAATTCTATAGATTCATCCATTCCTTTCAAGGAAACTTCACCCAGGTTCTCCCCCTGCCAGGATTTAAAAATCCCGGTATCAAAATATTCTTTTGATACGATAAACTTTTGATTTAACTCATTACAGGCGCTCCTGATACGGGCGGCGGTGTTCATAGCTTCACCGCTGATCGCAATATCCTTCTTTATGATTCCGATCTCGCCGATCGTAACCTCTCCGGCATGAAGACCTACCCGGAATTCAGGAACTATATCATTATACTCCCTGCGGAAATGATCCGCTTTTCGTTGTATGGCTCTCCGGGATTCGATAACAGTGTTCACCGATTTTAAAATATTCTGTTTATTGTACGGCCAGGTTACCACCACTTCATCGCCGACATACTGGTAGATCATGCCATTATTTTCCAATACCGCTTTGGATACATAATAAATAAAATCCCTGATGAACAAAAAGTATTTTTCATGTCCCAGCTGTTCTGCTATTGGAGTAGAATCTTTCAGATCCAAAAACATAATGATGCGCTTCTCGTTTCTTGGTTTAAGATATTTACCCGTCAAAATTTCCCAAAACACACCCGGCGAATATTTCTGATCAATCTCCACAACGATCTGGGCTGATAAAAGCACTATCAGCCAAAACAACAGGCTGTTCGTGACTATGTTGGTATGTAAAAAAAAACTTTCAAACTGGCTTATCGTTTCTGTAAAATTTACTCCTTTAATGATAAGAAAATGAAAAAAGAAAATAAGAGCATTTACCGCCAATGCCATCAGCAATAGTAAAAACACTTTTATCAGCCAGCCGGTTAGTAATGTTTTATTCCTGAACACAATTTTTAATTCCTTCAATAACAGCCAGGACATTAAAAAACCAGATATCAAAACGATGGAGGCCCGCAAGAGGCAGGCTGTTAAACTGATTTCCTGGTAAGGATAATCAATATCACTCCCCGAAGTAACATTACGGAGGTATAAAAAAAGATCGATTACCATCCACGCAATACTGATCACCAGGATCCTTCGAAGGCGATACCGCGCTATCGGTGAAGTGATCCTTAGCGTTTTCTGAATCCAGCCCATTATCGCTGTTTTAAGTATTCGTAAATCTTGTCCTGCGGGCATGTCAGATCGTCTTCCGGCAAATGGCTTTGCCTCAGCTGGTTTAGTTCAGCATCTAATGTTACGGCTTTCACCTTATCGTTCCATTGTATATCAAAATAATTAATCAATTGATCTTTCAATTTTTCCTCTGCCACAGGTGCGCAGACCTCAATTCGTTGTTGCAGGTTTCTTGTCATCCAGTCAGCCGAACCAATATAAATGGTACTGTCGGTACCATCACCAAATATAAGGATACGACTATGCTCCAAAAACCTGTCCACTATTCTTTTCACTTCAATATTCTCACTCAGATTTTCCCTGCCCGGTGAAATGCAACAAATACCCCGGATCAATAACTGCACTTTTACACCTGCCTTACTTGCCTGGTACAACAGGTCGATCATATAGATATCTTCAAGATTATTCAACTTTATCCTGATAAGAGCATCCATACCTTTCTTCCTACGCTTTACCTGCTTCACGATCTCTTCTTCAAAGACAGGAACCATATTATATTGAGAAACTAACAGCTCTTTAAATTCAGATACAGCATTTTTTTCCGGTCTTTTTCTCTTTTCCAAAATGCCGAATAGATGTTTCAGGTCTTTTGTCACTTCGTGGCGGGCAGTAAAGAGAGCATGATCGGTATAAAATCTCGCCGTATTCTCATTGAAATTTCCCGTACCTATATAACCGTATCCTTTTGTTCCGTCTTTGCTCTTCTTAACGACCAACGCTATCTTTGAATGTACCTTGATCTGTGGTATACTATAAATGATCTTTATTCCCGCCTTCTCCATTTCCTTACTCCATTTTATATTATTGGCTTCGTCAAACCTTGCTTTCAGTTCCACAAAAACCTGTACTTCCTTTTTATTCTTCGCCGCGCTGATCAATGCGTTTACGATATGTGATTCAGTAGCTACACGATATAATGTAATAGAGATAGATTCCACTTCCGGATCAATCGCAGCCTGGTTAAAAAAAGCCAGAACAGGATTGTAAGTTTCATACGGGAAATGCAGCAACATATCCTTTTCTTCTATCTGGCGAAATATGTCTCCGCAATATTCCAGCCCTACAGGCTTTAGTTGTTGTAAGGGAGCATACTCAAGATCCTTCCTGCTTACAGGCAGTGAAGCCAGGTCGCTCAGGTTATGATATCTTCCGCCTTCGTATAATTCCTCAGGTTTTAATCCTAATGACTGTGCTAAAAAATTCTGCACACTCAATGGCATTCCTTTTTCATATAAGAACCGGGTGGGGTTTCCCATATCTCTTTTTGCCAGTTTTTTTTCCATTTCCTTCATCAAGCCTTCTTCAATATTTTCTTCGTCCAGGAAAAGTTCTGAATTGCGGGTGATTTTAAAGCTGTAACAGGCATGAATCGTAAAGCCGGCGAATATGCAATTCATATTATCACGGATGATATCATCAAGGAAAACGATTGGTTGTTCCTCATTACCCGATTCTAATTTAATAAACCTTGCGACTTTGCCGGTAGGTATATTGACCACCGCATGAGTAAGGGCCTCCCTGCCTTCCTTTTTCAGCAATACAAAAAAATAGATCTTGTTATTTTCCGGGAAGAAATCCTGTTGAAGCGATTCATCCATAAAGACAGGTTGCATAAATGCCAGGATCCTTGAAAAAAAAAGTTCCCTGATCTGGGAAGCATACTGATCCGGTACCGGCTGGTTGTAATACAACATTATTTTATTGGCTTCTAACGCTGGTAATACCTGCGTATGGATGATGGAACCAAACTCGTCCAGTTGCTGTGCGATAATCTCCTGAACTTTTTCCGCCAGCTTCTTATCGTACGGCGGTGCTATTTTATGTAATGTTTTTTTCTTCAAGGAAGAGTAAAACGTTATAACCGGATAACGCACACGAAAGAATTCATCCATATTGCTGGAAAAAATGGATAAAAACTTTACTCTTTCCAATAACGGAACGGAAGCATCTGCCGCTTCCTGCAAAACCCGCTGATTAAATCCCAGCCAACTTATATCCCTGTTGTGATACATCCCTATTAATATTTAAAACGGCGAACCACTTCCCTCTATGATCACGGTAGAAGGAGCTGTCTGATGAAATAAGATAGCGATAATAAAGGCGAAGGCGGAAACAATAATTCCGACCATGAAAACACCGTAAGCCAGGCGAACCAAATTATATTTTCTTCCTAATACTTTACCGAGGTAATAAATATCATCTACTAACGCCCCATACAAATATTCGGGATCCTTCATCATCGTACTCATTCCCCATTTATATTCCGTCAATTCACTTTTAAAAAAATTTCCAAAAAACAACAGGTTGGTTTTACGATTCAATATATCCTCCCTGGTAAAAATTCCACTCGTAATCTTGGGTCTTGTCGCCAGAATGGATATCACAATCGTTATCAATGCGGAGGCTAAAAATATAAAGGTTGGAATAGCCAGGTGTTTATCTACTTCAATTTTGCGGATGAGTACGGATAAAATCACCGAAATAATGATCGCGTTTACGCTGATAAGAATATTCGCCTTGTTATCGGCCATTTCACTCAGCCGCATGTGATTTTCTGAAGTAAGACGCAGCATGGTCTGAATTCCTTTCGTAATGAATCCGCTCTGGCCAGTTTTGTCGTCCTTTCCCTTCCCCTTATCTTTTTTTTCTTCTGCCGGAAGAACAGTTTTACCTGAATTATCTCCGTAACCCAGTTCAATTTTCTTTTTGATCTTAGCTATATTCTTTTGTTTCCCTTCTTCCAGAAGTTCCTTGCAATAAGATGTATAGAATTGATGTGAATCCAATAAAACCAGGGTGTTTTTTTCCCAATCCGTTACAGGCATGTTTCTCAAGGACATTTCTTTTTTCATCAACTTGTCCATCTTCTTCAGCTCTGGAGTACCAAAATGATAAGTATCCGCATCCTTAATGATTTCCTGTACCAATCCCTGTGGCGAGACGCTCAGTTTGGTAGCCAGTATTACCCTTTCGATTTCATTAGCCAGTCCTGCATATTCACCTTTGTCCGCCAACCATTCCCGCATCAATTCCGCACTTTTCTGTTCGTGGGAAGAAGGATCGGTATATAAATGACCCACATCATGAAACCATGCACCGATATTCAATCCAATGATGTCTCTCACCGACAACTCGTAGTGAGCAGCAATCTCATTCGCCCTGTCCACCACGTTTTTTGTATGCTCGATACTATGGTATAAAAGGTTTTCAGGAGAAGCTGATTCAAACAGGCTGGTAATTTTCTCCTCTGCCTGCTTTATAATTTGCTTGTCATTATTTTTCATGGGATGCTTTTATATTTTTTGTACACAATTTTTTTGACCTCATCATCCTTCTTCTTTTCCAAAGGAGAAGAAGCGGTGCTGCCTTACTAATCCAACCTTCATAACTACCACATCATCTTTAACTCTCTACTCAACATTTTCGCAGACCCCGATTATAATCAGGGTCTGCGAAAAGCAAGGGCTGTGCCAGGGTGACCTCCTCTTTTGGAGGAGGTCGGGAGGAGCCCCCTAAAACGTAATATTAAACTTTGACCCCAGTGAGAAATTAAAAACTCTTTCCTCCTTAGAATAGCCCATGGTAGCAGACAGTATCAAAAGGTTGAAAGGATTATAATAAAACCCTCCCCCTGCTACATAATGCCATTTGTTACTTTCCTCATCCGTGTACCATACACGCCCAATATCATTAAACACAACAAGACCCACCTGTCCCGGTAAAACGTATGATTTACTATCGAATAATTTTATCCTGAGCTCAAGGCTTCCATAAGCCATCGAGGTTCCTGAAAATCGATTTTTTCTGAATCCTCTTAGCTCGTTATTCTGCCCCAACGATAATGCCTGGAAATACTCAATGCTATCATTAAAAATATGACCGGCACCCATTTTAATCACTCCTATAATTCTTGCCGGAATTTTCAAACTCGCATAAATGATCATGTCTGATTCAAGCTTGGTGACGGATCTGCTGAACTTGTTTAACGGTTGCAGTGACGTTAATTTATTTACCCAACGAATACCACGGGTGGGAAAGAGATCACTATTCAGGTTATCCAATTCGATCGCGGCCTTCAGGCCTGCATATGTTTTTGTCGTATAAACTGAAGTCGAATCAAGCCCGGCGTTGGATGGTTTACCAAGTATATATTCATCGTTGTTGCTGTACTTGTTCCAATAATGATAAAAGGTTGGACCAACCAGCAGGCTGAGTTTACCAAAATATTTTTTTCTCAATAAAACATCCGCCTCTGCGAACCTGTACCGAACCCTGTAAAATCTTATTGGCCTGGATTTATCCAATGTGGTTGCATTACCAAAACCAAAAAAATTGTTTAGTACCGGGTTATTGACCTGTGCATTAAAAATGAGATCCATGGAGCGGAATGCATGGATCTGTTCGCCATGATATTTTACCTGGAACGCCTTTCTCATTACGGCAAAGAGAGCAGACAGCCTGTGATCGCTGGCGTAAGGATCTTTACGAAAACCATATCTCGTTAACCAGAGTCCTGTACCGATCATCATTCCGTCATCTTCATTAAAGCCCAATACTATTCGCGGATACCTGGTGATCGGGTAGTTGAAATGTTTAATCTTAAATTCATTAATATTGGGATCGTTGTTAAAATACTTTTTTGTCCGGGCTGAGGTAGCGAGGAAATTAGTATCATTCACATTATCGTAAACGAAGGTTTTCAACCGACCCTTCACAAAAAAAGAATCTTTCCCTCTTCCGCCGATCATCCGGATACGAATGGATGAATGCATTCCGCTATCCACTTCAAATTTATCTTCCCCGTTAAACCCGTATAACCTTATTTCTTTTGTCACCCTTTGATCAAAAACACGCTGGTACATGACAAAATTGGTGTCCGCCGTTTTTCTGTAAGAATATACGGTTAGCATTACACTGTCATTAACCGCGGTAATAGTAAATTTTTCATTTTCATTACTGCCCAGTATATCCACTTCTTTCGAAAGAAATTTGTAATATTTCAATGACTCCTGTTTTAAAACATTTCTGCGGCTGACAAGCTTATCAATAATTTTTTGACCGCTGATAGCAAATATTTCGTGCGGCATTTTTTGGATGGCAGCCCGGATCTTTTCATCGGTTAACTCGCTGGTAAAACTGGTGGCGACTTTGTTCCAGGCTTCCTCATCAATGTTATTCAGGAACATCCTGTCGAAATCTTTTGATACAGTATTTAAACGATTAATATCCTTTATACCAAACTGCAATCCCTTCAAAAAAGGAATACGTCCCTTTGACATATATTTAAGAATAAGACCGTCTGAATAGAAAAATGCCTGGTCCCGGTCGCGGGGAATAGGTATATACAATTTACCCTGGCCTGTATCTTTCGTAGCCCATCTCCATTGATCAAAATGCCGGTCCCAATCCGCGATGAGCATATCCAGCAGGCGGGCTCTCAGTACGGCTTCTTCATCCACCGTATGATTATTATCCTCCCGCATTTTATTAAACAACTTGAAACTGCTTTTACTGTCGTTACCATCATCAGGATCTTTCTTTTCCAGCGCACAAATTTTATTGGCAAAAAGAGGTTTATAATAACCTAATGTGGGATCATCGGGAACATAAAAAAATTCCGGCGCTGAAACGAGCACACCCGTTGTATCAGCCAATGTTGGAATGGTCAATGGTGCATAAGGATGCGCTGCCGATATAAGATCCTGCACGATATTAGAGGCAAAGCTTTGCCTGAAATTTTGAGGAATAGCCGCAGTTGGATCTTTATCAATTGTTCGCAATGTCCACTCTACTCCCTTCTTGTCTTTTAGTTTAAGCGATTTTGTCTGCTTTCCACCTCCTACTCCCTCAATGGTAAACCCTCCTTTCTCCTTATTTATATTGAATACCTTGAGACTAACAGGGGTTGACCATTCTTTTCTATAATTATTTCCATTAAAGAGGCGCTGAACGCCGGTTGCTTTTTTATACTGCGAACTGGCAGGGGCTATCACATAGTCTTTATAAACATAAGCAACAGCTTTAACAGTATCAGTCGCTGCTACAGGAGGCAGCTTTGAAAAATCGAGTATCCGTTTGGAGTAAGCCAGCTTTAATGAATCACCCGGTTTTTTATTTAATGTATAAAAGTTGGCCCTGACATTTTTATTATTCAGGATATCCAGGCTGACAAAGCCCAATGAGCGGGCGGTAAATTCAGCTTTACGACCGGGGGATAAACGGCTGGTTTTACAGCCCCCTCCACTGATGACATAATTATAACTGCTATCCTTTAAGAGTTGTAATGCATGCTCGTGACCGGCCACCATGATTACATGAGGATGCGTCTTCACTGCTTCCATGATCCGGTTGATCATATTGGTATAATTCGGATGTTTTATATCCTGTGGCGTGCCGAAAACGCTGCGTGCAATCGGGTAGGCTGATCCAATAATGGGCAAAGGAATGTAGAGGTTTTCCCGCATTTCGGTAAAGGGAAATATATGCTGCTTCCAGGTAAAATATCCGCCATGCGGTCCATTGCTTTTGAACGGATGATGTGTAGCAAGGAGAACTAATTTTTTATAATTCCTGTTTAAAATATCTTCCAGTTCACTTATCACTTCGTCCTCCGTTTTATAATCACAATCCGATTCAATACCCGGTTTATCATTCGGATGTATCCACCATTGGCTATCCATCATCACCAAAACGACATCCTCTCCGATTTCCACTTCTACAGGCCCGGGGCAACCCTGTTTGGGATAAAATTCAATTTTGCCTCCGCCAAATTGATCTACGTACACTCCCTGCCGGACAATGGCCTCATAACCTCCGGGTCTCCCATTTTCCCAATCATGGTTGCCGGGTATCATATATCCCTTCGCCTCAGTGCCTATGAGTAAATTGATCTGTGAATCCAGGGCGGCTTTGATATAAGAATATTGGGTATAGGTTTCGCTGGGCAGGCCCGCGTCATACAGGTTATCTCCGAGGTACACTACTACTGTCTTCTTATCCAGTTTAATATTTGCTTTAATGGCGTCTAATACAGATGCCTGTCCTTTTATCAATGCTCCGGCATCACCTACCAGTATCACTCTTGTCTTTACAGAATCCTTTTGTGATATCCCGGAAAGACTGAATACTAACAATACCATTATGAAAACAAAAGACCGCATAGTCATTTTTTATTATAAGAAAAGTAAAGTATATCGGCCACACCCGTATTCGCCGCTTCGTTGGAAATGATCATCCCGCCCGACGGCGTGAAAGTAAGGCCCTCCGGCTGCTTAAAAATAGTTTCATCTATTTTATATGCATTCTTAAAATTTCCATTGACATCCGTTATTACCAGCAGTTTATTGATCGCCGATATGATATACAATAAACCGTTCTTTGGGTTAATGGAGGCCGCCGAAGGTTTGAACCGCAGGCTTTTTTCACCCACCGTAGCTGCAATCTCTTTTACATTGATCGAAAACGAAGAGTCGTTATAAGTGCCGGAATAAGGGTCGAATGAAAAAGTAGTGAGTGCTTTTTTCTTATCGGTTTCACAGTCCTTACAGATAAGGATGAGCTTTTTTTTACCTATATCGTAATAAAGTATTTCAAATTCATTCTTACTCTCTCCTGACTGCGTAAAATTGAATTGCTGAACAGCCACGGAATTTTGTGATCCAAAAGATAACCTCATTATATTGCCATTGCTCTGCAGTACATAAAATATACTGTCCAGCAAAACCACGTCTTCGAAATCAGCGCCTTTTGAAAATTTCCAGCGCTGAATGTCTCTTCCTTTTTTAATTTTATAAAGCCACCCTTTTTCATCACTAATGGCAAAGACGGAACTGTCAACAGGATAGTAAGCAACACCGGATATTTCATCCAGCTCCAATGGTAGTTTAAGCTGCGCGGCTTTTGCCATATCATACCCATCCGGGTTTACTAAAACTGCCCCCTTATCCCGCGTATGACAATACAACGATATAACAGAAAGTAAAAAAAGGTGAATGTTGATTTTATACTCAGGCTTCATATATTCTTCCGCCTTAATTTCAAATTTTCGGCCATTAAATAATTATTATAAAACCCCGTCAATACGGAGCTTTATAGGATAGTCAATAAAGTAATGGCCGGCTGTGGGTAATAATTTCCCCATTAAAGGTAAGACAGCGGAAAATGAGCTGACACTATTATAAAAACATGTTTAAGAAAAACCGGGGGGAAGCTTAATTATACATTTTGAAAAATTCTGGCAGGGATCAAACCTTATTGTGCGTAAATTTTCAAAGTTCTGCTCGTTTCGTTATTGACAGCAACCTCGAACGTAACATCTCCGATAGTTGTGCTTCCGCCCTTATCCAGGTTAGCCATCACCCAGTCTTTCGCTTTTTGAGGATCCGAGTATTTATATTGCAGGGATGCTACATTGCCCATAAAATCCTTTGCCGCCTGGTCCAATGTCAGCATCGAAACAACAGAAGCCTGTACCGAAATAAGAACATTGGTGCTTGTACTGCTGGTAGCTACTTTAAATTCGTGCATTTCATTATTCTCGGTAGAGGTCCAGACTGAAAGGTCCCCGTCCATAGTTTTACCCAGCTTAAATCCTTTTTTTGCAAAATCATCATGTATTACCGAAGCGGTCAAGCCAGGTATCGGTTTGGTCTTCACACCTCCGACAATGATGTCTTTGGCTTTTTTTTGTCCGCAGGAGATAATAACAGGCAGGAGCAGTAAAAGCAAGTGGCGCATATGCAATCGTTTTGTTGATAAAAGTTACACTTTTTTACCATACCCGGATGTTTACCCCCGAAATATTTCTCTTCTATTCAACATTAACCGGTAATCTTATTTCCCTGACTACTTTTTCAAGATTCTGTAAAGACCGCCGGAAGGATGCTTCCATTTTTCTTTTCCGGAACAGGTTAAAGAGTATATGGCTGCTTCCTTTTTTCACTATATAAATATCAAGCGTCAGTTTCATTTTGTTGTCTGCTGCTTGTTCGAGGTAAAAATATTTCGTACTATTTGTAGCCTCATCCGTTTCACTGAATGAAAGTTTTTCGGGACTATAAGAATAGCTTGTTGCCTGGATAACCGTTTCTTCATTGTCCATTATTAAACGGCTTCGTGTGCCGACACGGGGCAAAAAATGACTAACCTCTTCTACTTTTTTCACTCCTTCCTGCCATTGACTGCGGTAGTTAAAATCTCCACTGGCATGAAATAAAGTGATCATGTCCGTTTCATACTCTCTTGTAAGCGATATTACCTTAACTTTTTTTGACAGGTCCGGTTGCGGAAGCGGTTCTGGTTTGATTCCATTTCTTAATGGACCCAACTGTGTATAATGGAAGTTTATTTCCCCATTTTCAGTTTGTTTGGTACTGCTATTCCACTTCATCCAGGTTCTAAAACCGGCGGGGTCGTCAGGTAACAGATCTTTCGTTACGAGCCAGTACTCATGCTGATCGATATCGTTTTTCAACAGTTGATGGGCGACAATCACATCTTTACCGATGAGCTTATTGAAATTTTTGACATTGTAATCAGCGAATTCGCCGTAATGAGTAACTACTTTCAATGTAAGCCCGCTGGCCGATATACACGCTTTGCACTGGCAAAATTTCCGTTGATCATATACGATCAGCGCCTGGTGAAATTCGCAAAACATCTTCTCCACCTGTTGATATATTTCCTCCGCAGCCGGCGCTTCGCCAAACTTGTAAAAAAGAATGGCGTCGCCTTCAACCTCAGAAACAGTAAGGCCGAGCTCGTTGGAATTGATCAGCAGTTCCAGCAATTCCTGGATGATAAGGCGGCTATGCTCAATATCCGTTTCATTCACAAACCGGGTAAAACCACTTATATCAGGAATAAAAAGCAGTCCTTTATTTTCCATTTTTTATTTAAAGTTACACGCAAAAAATTTTATTACTACCTGTCTTATTTTACCGGTAATGTATCATCCGATAGCTATCGGATTTGAAAAGTTTAAGCCACAGATGCACGGATTACCATATTTATCCGTGTATCCGCGGCCTATATTTTAGCAGTATAAGAAAATGCTGAAACCCCGAAAATTCAAACGGATACACCACTATTTTGCCGGCTACTCTTTTTTTATTTTTCCATTGTCCGCAATTCCCTGATCAGAAGATATTATTCGGATTTGACAGGCGGGTTTTATTTATTTCATTAAATGATTTCCCGTCTTCTATTAACTGCTATTCATTTTTAATAGAAAATAAAAGAGTCTATTCTCAATTATAATTTTTAAATTTCCACCTTATTGATATTCCTGGTATTTATTACAATCCAAATAAAAATTTACCAGGTTATTCAAAAAAATTAAACACTCATCAAAGCAGATCTGTCTTAAAAAACTATTTGCCGAATCATGAATAATAAAAGGTTCCTTACTATTTCATTTAACAGCAGCGTCTTGCTTGTCTTCCTGTCTTCAGTATTTATTTCCTGTAATTCTCCTGAACCATTAAATGGAGAATGGCAAGCTCCCGATGATGCCCATAAATTGATAAATCCATTGGCAGGTAATCCGGCTGAATTTCAAAAAGGAAAACAGTTATTCAATTCTTATTGCGCATCCTGTCATGGTGAACTGGGTTTTGGAAACGGTCCTGCACGAGGACCTCTTGGAGTAAAACCCGCGAATTTCCACCAGGAAAAAATTAAAAGCGAAAGTGCCGGAGATTTGTTTTGGAAATTGAGTACGGGAAGAAAGGATATGCCTTCTTTCGAAAAAATTTTATCCAAAGAGCAACGCTGGCAACTGGTATCGTACATTCAAAATATTCCTGACAAAGCCGAACTAAAGACTCCTGTTGCATTGCGCCCCGATATAAAAGTGGAGCTTTTTATGACCATTGACTCACTGGCCGTGCGAATTCTGCAAAATCCTAAAACAGGAGATCTGTGGTATACCACATTTGACGGGAATGTATTTCAAATAAAAAATTCGAATACCGGTAAGCCGGTGTCTGAAAAGATTTTTTCCGCGAACGATCATGGAATTGGCACACTCCAGGGGGCGGCTTTTTTGAACAACAGTCTTTTTTTGTGTGGCAATGTTTATTTTGACAATAAAAAAACCACTGCTGGCCGGATGGTTCGCTTTAACCTGGATTCAGCAAAGCAACACCAGCTCTCCGCGGTATTTAATACAGTAAAATATCCTGCTAATAAAACAATTTATGATCACGGCTGGAATGCCCTTGCGATCAGCCCGGATAATAAGTTTATTTATGTTAACAGTGGTGCCAGAACCGATCATGGCGAGATCCAGGACAATGGCGGCGCATATCCCAAAGCAAGAGATAATGCGCTTACTTCAAAAATTTTCAGGTTCCCTGCAGATGCAAAAGATTTGTTGTTGACTGATGATGAGGCAAAGCTAAAAGCGGATGGTTATCTCTTTGCACGGGGGATACGTAATGCGTATGACATCAATTTCGATCCGGATGGCCAATTATTTGGTGTATCCAATTCAGCGGACTATGATTACCCCGAAGATATGTTTTGGATAAGACAGGATCATCACTATGGATTTCCCTGGGTAATGGGAGGTTTAGAGAATCCGCAGCAATACAGCGACTGGCGGCCCAGCCCCGATACGGATCCATTCATTAATAAGTCGTCTCATTCCTGGCGAACAAAATATTATTACAGCGATGCTGAATTCCCAGCCAAACCAGCGGGTATAAAATTTTCACCGGGCGTTCAGAATCTTGGCCCCGATGCGAATGAATACAGGGGACATTCAGGGAAAATTCAGGATGGTGATCAGACAGGAGTTCCGGTAAGCACGTTTACAGCCCATTGTTGTCCGCTTGGATTATTTTTCGATACAAAAAAAATTTTAACCGACGAATTTAAAGGTGATGGTTTTGTACTCCGCTATTCATCAGGAGCAAGATCTTCAATGATGGGACCTTTTACCAACCAGGGATCAGATCTACTGCATCTTGATATGGCTTATGATAAAATAACGGATAATTATTTTACGAAGACTACAAGGATTATAGAAGGATTCAGGGAGCCGGTTGATGCTATAATGGTTGGCAATACGGTTTATATTATTGAATACGGCGGTAAGGAAGGACATATCTGGAAGATCGTTTTACCGATGAATTCCATTGCAAAAATAAAAACGAAACATACCTTTTAAAAATTCTAAAATTTAAATTATGGGAAAAGTATTTTTATTTCTTTTTTCCCTTTTGCTTGGTACGAATCCGTTATGGTCTCAAACTTTTAGTTTGGTGATCAAAGACGGTCATGTATTAGATCCTAAAAATAATATTGATGCGGTGATGGATGTCGCCATCCGTGATGGAAAAATTATACAAGTCGCCAAAAATATTGATGCCAGCCAGGCCAGGCAGGTGGTTAACGCCAAAGGTTTGTATGTAACTCCAGGCTTAATTGATATTCATACGCACAATTTTGTTGGAACAAACCCTGACCAAACTTATATGAACGGACCCAGTGGAGTTATTCCCGATGGATTTACGTTCCGTACAGGTGTAACAACAATCGTTGATGCAGGTAGCTCGGGTTGGCGCACATTTCCTGAATTCAAAAAAAATATTATCGACAAATCACAGACAAGGGTGCTGGCTTTTCTCAATATTGTTGGAGAAGGAATGAGGGGCGGCCCGTATGAACAGAATACCGCCGACATGGATTCAAAACTAACAGCCAGTGTCGCCATAGAGAACAAGAATTATATTGTGGGTATTAAACTGGCGCATTTTTCAGGACCTGATTGGACGCCAACGGACCGGGCGGCAGAAGCCGGTAAGAAGGCAGATATACCAGTGATGGTTGACTTTGGAGGAAGCAATCCGCCTCTTTCCATAGAAGAATTGTATTTTAAACATCTTCGTGCGGGAGATATTTTCACCCATTGTTTTGGACAATTGAAAACAAGGGAAGCCATCGTTGATACCATTACAAAAAAAGTAAAACCTTTTGTGATTGAAGCGCAGAAAAAAGGAATTGTATTTGATGTCGGTTATGGAGGGATTAGTTTTTCCTTTTCACAGGCGATACCCGCCATCAGGAACGGTTTTTATCCCAACTCGATCAGTACTGATCTCCATACGGGAAGTATGAACGATGCGATGAAAGATCAGCTGAATGTGATGTCCAAATTTTTAACAATGGGTATGAGCCTGGCTAATGTAATAAGAGCAGCTACATGGAACCCCGCCCGTGAAATCAAGAGAGAAGAATTAGGAAATTTATCAGAGGGATCCATCGCTGATATTACAATTTTAAATTTACACCAGGGTAAATTCGGGTATTTCGATTATACCAGCTACAAAATTGAAGGCACTCAAAAACTCGAATGTGAAATGACGATCAAAGGAGGAAAAATTGTTTATGATTTGAATGGACTGGCAAACCCGGTTATCGTCACTGAAAAAAAATAATCAGTTACTCACTTGCCTCTATTAAAATTTTATAGTTGGCAATGCAGCTTGCCGCTAATTTAAAGGTCATATTGAACACTGCATTTCGCAAATTTAAAAGACATAGAAGAATTACTGGAAGAATATTCGTTTACCCGCGTACATCGTTGTTATCTCGTTAACCTGAATGAAGTGGAAAAATTCGTAAGGGGCGAGGGCGGTTATCTTGTCATGAGCGATGGTTCTACGATAGATGTATCAAGAAATAAAAAGGAGGAGCTGTTGAAAAAATTGCTTCCCAATAATAATAATATCACCTGGGTTAAAGCTCCTTTCACTTGTCCAATGCATCTATTCACCCAGCTGGGGTATTTCCTCACTCATTCTGAAAGAACGGCGTTAAAAGCTGTTCTATTTTTATATCGCTGAACGCCTGATAGATTTAATAAATTACCTATACATTCTCTTACCAAAACAGGCTTCAGTTTCGTTATGAAAAAATACTTATTAATTGCTGCATTATTATGCAGTTGCGCTTTGGAGTCAACTTCACAGGTTGTTTCCTCCGCTGTTACCGATAGCCTGAGCCTATACAATGCTATGAATGCCATGAAGCTTTTAAAAGACAGTGCAAAAGTAGATTTGCTGAATTCGATTGCGGCGAGAACGACTTTTATCTTATCGCATGAAACGAGGCTGGCCATTGGATATAAATATGCTTCGGAAGCCCTGCAGGAAGCAACAAGGCTTCATTACAAAGACGGTATAGCCAGGGCGCTACTTACACTTTCAGCCACCAGTTTTTATCCCAGCATGAACATGCCAGGAGATACCGCACTGAAGAATGGCTATTTTAGAAAGGCCTTTGAAATAGCACAGCAGATAAATAATCATGAATTGCTTGGGTGGTGTTAATATGGAATTACAGGGATGCAATCTTATACAAAAAATAATCCTGGTAATACACTAGCATATTACAATAAAGCCATCGATAATTTTTTAATAGCAAAAGATACTTTGTTCGCTGCTCAACTTACCGCCGAGGTAGGCTATACTTATAGTACAATGGGCGATTATGAACATGCGTTTGACTATGCCAGGAAAAGCCTTGACCTGGCAAAAAAAAGCGGAACTGATTTTTCACTCAGCTGGAAGCAATACAATGTGCAAGCTGTACTAAGCGACATGTCTGGTTTATACACTACGGCTGGCGATTATGAAACCGCCATGAATTATATTTTAGAAAATGCACGCTATGGAAAAGAAAATAAAACAGGCTGGGAAAATTTTGACGGGGACATAGCTAATCTTTATTGCTCAATGGGCAGGTATGATTCTGCACTTACCATCGCAAACCGAATGGATACCTTTGTTCCGGTAGGCATATTCCCCGGACGGTCAGCTTTGCTAGGAGAAATCTACCTGCATGGCACTTATGAATATGATAAGGCGATAAAGGAATTTACCAGGGTTCATGATACGGTTGTAAAATACATGCCTGACACCATTTATTCAACAGCGCCCTGGCTGATAAAAATAGGCCAGGCTTATGACGGCAAGAAAAATTATCAAACCGCTTTACAATTTATGAAGGATGGACTGAAATTAGCCGAAGAAAAAAATAATCGTCCGCTTATTATGGATGCATATAAGGCGATATCAACGGTGTATCATCATCTTGGCAGTAATGCCGAAGCCTACGATTACTTATTAAAACATAATACCATCAAAGATTCTATCCAGAACAAACGATTTTTATTAAGGATTTATAATTCTAAAAAAGACGCAGAGGTTGAAAAGAAGCAGGCGCAGCTAATGCTCCTGGACAAGGATAATAAATTAAAAACCGGTCAACTCAAACAACAAGCCCAGCAAAAAAACTTCCTGTTCATTCTCCTGTCAGCTTTAGCGTTGACTGGATTTTTTGTTTACCGAAGTATTTATTTGAAGCGAAAAAATGAAAGGATAAGTTTAGAAAGTAAATTAACTGTGCAGCGGCTTGAAAGTGAAAAGAAATATGCCGAACTAAAACGACAGGCATCTGATCTTCAAATGCAGGCATTGCGGGCACAGATGAACCCGCATTTTATATTTAATAGCCTTAGCTCTATCAATTGGTTTATTATGGAAAATGATAAGGATACGGCTTCAGATTATCTTACCCGGTTCTCCCGCCTGATGAGAATGGTATTGAATGCGCAGAAGCCCATGATACCGTTGGAAGATGAATTGAAGATGTTGGAATTATATCTTGATATGGAGCGCCTTCGTTTTGAATATGCTTTCGATTATAGTATTACATTCACGAATGCCGCAGAAGCCGGAACTGTCTCCATACCTCCCATGCTGCTTCAGCCATTTTGTGAAAATGCTATCTGGCATGGCTTCAGGAACAAGGAAGGACAAGGAAATATAAATATAAACATCCGGACAGAGGACGATATGCTGGAATGTATAATTACGGATAATGGCATCGGTCGGCGACAGGCAGCCACGTTCAAGATAAAATCAGCAAAAAAGGAAAAATCACTGGGGCTTGAAATTACCCGTGAAAGACTGGCATTATTTAGTGAAGAAAATAATGCAGTAGCAAATTTTGAAATGGAAGATCTTGTTGATGAAAATGGTAAAAGTACCGGAACAAGGGTAATTTTAAAGATCGCATATAAGAAACTTATTGAAGAAGCGGCATAAAAAGTAAATCGGATGATCAATGCAATTATTGTAGACGATGAACCCCATAGTTATAAAACAATGGAGGCCCTGCTGAAAAGATATTGTCGGGAGGTCAATGTTGTGGCAACCTGTACCAATGGTATTGAAGGGCTGGAAGCTATAGGACGATTAAAACCTGACCTGGTATTTCTTGACGTAGAAATGACAAAGATGAATGGTTTTGAAATGCTGGAACAATTGCATGAAATTAATTTTCACCTGATTTTTGTTACCAGCTACGACGCCTATGCATTAAAAGCGATCCGGTTCAGTGCCATTGATTACCTGCTGAAACCTGTTGACCGTGAAGAGCTGCAAAAAGCGGTGCAAAAAGTGATAAACCGCATGGTGGCTCCGCTGCCTGAACAACTAAAGATTATACTCGAAAAAATACAGCATCCTTCCGCTTCTTCCGGTAAAATTGCATTGCCATCAATGGAAGGGCTGCAAATGATTCCGGTGGAAGCAATCATCCGTTGCGAAGCCGATGACAATTACACTACCCTCATTCTGAAGAACAATAAAAAAATTATCATATCCTGCACCTTGAAAGTAATAGAAGAATTGCTGGAGGATCATTCTTTCCTACGGGTACATCGTTCCTTCCTGGTGAATCTTGATGAAGTTGAAAAATATGTGAAAGCTGATGGTGGTTATCTCGTGATGAGTGATGGCTCGCACATTTATATTTCAAAAAATAAAAAAGAAGAGTTGCTTAAAAAGCTGACGCATGAATAATAAAGTTTAAAAAAAGCCTGACAAGGAAAATGAATTTCATTGACTAAAATAAAAATGGGAGCCGTTTTACAACCCCCATACCTGCATAACATAAATGCTGTATTATTTTTTCAAGAGTTTCAAAATCCTTTGCTGATTCTTAAGAATCAGGTCAAGCGTTTTTTGATTTTTGAGAATGACCTTTTGATTGTTGATGATCGCTTTCTGGTTAGAAATGATCGTGGCCTGGTTGCCTTTTAATGATCCCTGGTTATCAACTATGATCTTCTGATTTGATTTGATCACTCCCTGGTTTTTCAAAATAGCTCCCTGGTTGGTTTTGATCGCCCCCTGGTTGGTCTTGATGGCTCCCTGATTTTTCAGAATAGTACCCTGGTTGCCTTTTATTACCCCCTGGTTACTTTTGATCGTTTCCTGGTTACTCTTAATGGTCGCCTGGTTGCCCTTGATAGTTTCCTGGTTATTTACAACGAGTTCGTTGCTTTGATTTTCATCCATTATTGTTGGTTTTAAAAATTAAGAAAAAGGTTCTTGTTGATAATTTTTGAATGAATTAAAGTTATACAATTTCAAATCATATTTATTGGAGTAAATAAAATAGTAAGTTAATCCACAGGAATTACTGTTTTTTAGACTCCGGAATTTTCGCCGCATCAATGGGATCCGGGTTTATTGTCTGCGGCACATAGTCACGATCAATCAGCTCATTCATCGGTACCCGCTTTGTCAGCAACCCCATTTTTATTCCCTGGTCCTGTATTTGCTGCAGGTCTTCATCGGTTGGTGTAAGTTTCAAATAGCTTACCCGTTTGGGATCGGCCGTCAAAACATAATTGAGCACTTTCTCATCCTGGCGATAATAGGGTGAGACCAGTTTCGCTGCCTCCGCACGATGTGTTTCCGCCCAGGCGCCTGACTGTGCGATACCACGCACGAGGTCGCTCACCACATCAGGGTTTTCTTTTATGAGGTCTTCATGCACCACCAATGCGCAGGAAATAAAATTGGGCCATATATCCCTCGCATAATAAAGAATGCGCCCGATACCATCCAGTTCCGCTTTTGCGCAAAAGGGTTCGCCGACAAAGTAGGCATCAATGGCGCCGGAAGCAAGCGAGGTCGGCATATCAGGCGGAGGTAGCACAACAAAGCTGATATCATCCGGCTTCATCCCATATTCTTCCATAAGTTTATGCACAACAAAATTCTGATTGCTATATGGACTTGGAATAGCCATCTTTTTCCCTTTCAGATCATTGAGACTCCTGATCCTGCTATTTTTTCCCACTACGATTTCAGAACCATCGCGGTGACCGAGATAACAAATCTTTACCGGCACTCCCTGCTCACGCAATTTCATCGCAAGAGGTACGATCATAAAAGTAGCCTGCACCTGTTTTGCTTCCAATGCGCTTACCACGGTGGGAAAATCAGAGAATATACGGGAATTAAAATTCGTATTGGTCTGCGTTGTCTTGGACGCAAAATCAGTAACAGGGCAAGTAAGATGACAGGTGACCGGCAGATACCCGACAGTCAATTCACGGGTTGCCTGTTTGTTGTCTCCTTCGTGTATTACATCACGGGCATTGATAGCACCCTTGCTGTTCCATGGGCGATAGCGAAGCAAACCCAGTATAGTCAACCCGAGAACGACACTTATTATAATACGGCCAAAGGATAATTTCATAATAATAGAACCCCCAATTTAATCCAATTCCTGTTGCGCTGATAAAATCTAATCGTTTAATACCGGATTAAATCGGCTGGATAAACGATGAACGAAGTAAATATGAACTCATGCAAAGCTCTATGCCTGCAACCCAAGTTCTGTCAGTATCGCTCTCATGGCTTCGATGACAGCATGATCAGTAAGATCTCTCGGTCGTTCTGCATTTATTTGTAGCTCACGGGAGATCGTGGCGGGACGATTGGACAATACGAGTACCCGATCAGCTAACTGTGCGGCTTCTTCGATATCATGTGTAACAAAGACAACGGTCCTTGGTCTTTGCTTTAAGATGCGCACAAGCTCTTTCCTCATACGAAGCCTTGTTTGATAATCCAATGCGGAGAATGGTTCGTCCATCAATAAGATGTCTGAATCACCGGCCAGCACTCTTGCCAGCTCTACCCGCTGCCGCATCCCTCCTGATAGCTGATGCGGATAATGATGTTCGAAACCTTCGAGGTGAATCAGTTCTACCAATTCACGCATTTCCTTTTTACGTTGTGCGGCATCCATCATGGATCGCAATCCTATCGTAATATTTTCGGAAACAGTGAGCCATGGAAAAAGACCATCTTGCTGGTATACCGTGCGTATAATTCCTTCCCGGTGTATTGATCCTGAAACAGGTTCAATATACCCCGATAATAAATTCAATATGGTGGTTTTGCCACAACCGGATGGGCCCACCAACACTACTACCTCACCGGGATTCACCACGAGATTAATGTCATTCAATACAGAAATGGCTCCGTAATTATGCGAAACATCTTTCAATACAAGCCGGCTATCCATGGATTTATCTTTCATAGCCCCAGCGTACATTAGGTAGTTTAGTTAATTGTGTGAGCAGGCGATCAATACCCATACCGAGCAAACCAATAACGATCATATAACAAACAGCGGAATCAAGACGTAAACCATTCCTTGCTTCCCAGATACCATAGCCCAATCCATCCTGGCAGCCTACCATTTCCGCGGCAACAATAACGACCCAGGATATACCGTAGCTGACACGAAGCGCAGTAATAACCTGTGGTAATACGGCAGGGAAAGTAACTTTGGTTAGCAACTCAATGCCTTTATAATGGTAATCCTGTGCTACACGAAAATAAATGCTGGGTATAGTAGCCACTGCCGACATGGTTGCTAATACCAAAGGAAAGAACGTCGCCATGAAAATGAGAAATACAGCGGGTTTATCACCAATATGAAACCAGAGTATAGCAAAAGGTATCCAGGCAAGCGGAGAAAGGAAACGAAAGAAATTAAGCATGGGCACAAAAGCCTGCCTGGCATACAAATGCTGACCCAGCCATAAACCAATTGGAATGCCAAGTGTAGCAGAGATAACAAACCCTACAGCCACTCTCCACAGTGAAGCGATAATATCATTGATCAATCGTCCTGCCAATAGTTCTTCCTTAAAACTCTTTAGTACATCTGCCGGCGATGGCAATGCATAAGCCGGGAACAGGTTGGTGTAAGAAATGAAAAACCAAAGCAGCAACGCACCGGCAAGTACAATAAGAGGTAACAAGTAACCCATTGCATTACCACTTATCCGTCCTGCCTTTAATGTTGCCTGGTTTTCAGTATTCGTAGCCTTTACCATTTTTTTAATTTTCCATTGTAAACAGATATCATTGTATAGAAAATTGAAAATAGGCAGAATATATGGAATCATAAAACTGTCGGGCGAAATATGAAGTCCTTAGTTAAAGCATCCCGGTGAATAGTAGTCAGATTGGACTACACTTGTTGTAATCTATTTCGGTAAATTTGAAAATGAAAAAATTTATTAATTCCCTTGATACTTCTGCACTATGGAACATATCGTCAAAATATTATCCGTTCAGAATGTAACTCATAATGTGAGGGCTTACCTGTTTACCAAACCTGCAGGGTATTCATTTGAACCCGGGCAGGCTACCGACGTATCCATTAACAAAGAAGGCTGGAAAGAAGAAAAGCGCCCCTTTACTTTCACCAGTTTGAATGATGGGCCATACCTCGAGTTTACTATTAAATCTTATCATGATCATAAAGGCGTTACGAATGAATTAGCCACATTAAAACAGGATGACGAGTTGATCATTCGCGATGTATGGGGAGCTATTGCATACAAGGGCGAAGGATATTTTATTGCAGGGGGAGCGGGCATCACACCATTCATCGCCATATTGCGGCAATTGAAAAAGGATAACAATATTCATGGGAACCAGCTTTATTTCAGCAATAAAACGAAGGATGACATCATTCTGCACCGGGAGCTGGATGATATGTTAGGTAAAAATGCTCACTACATTATTAGCAGCAACAATGATTCACGATCAGCAAAACAACATATAAACAAAGATTTTTTAGTGCACGAAATCAAAGATTTCAGTAAACCTTTTTACGTATGTGGACCTGATAAAATGGTAAGCGACATCAACAGGATATTAACCGAACTGGGTGCTGATCCTGAATCGGTAATTTTTGAAAAGTAAAGCATACATGTAATATATCAGGGGCATTTTAAGTAAGTACCTTTACAAAAATTGAAAATATGATGCAGCCAATTCTCCTATGGTCTTTAGGCGTAAGGGAAATGCTATTTATTCTGGCCATTGTGCTGCTTCTGTTTGGCGGCCGCAAAATTCCCGAGTTGTTTCGGGGAATAGGACGGGGCATCCGTGAATTCAAGGATGCGAAAAATGATAAAAAAGAGAACCCTGAAACAAACAATAAATCTTAAGATAGATCTTTGGGTAAAGGTTTCTCCTCCTCCACAAGTCGTCAGAGCAAACTTGAAATAAAGAAGGTTAGAGAGGAGAGAAGTGTCCTGTTACAGACCCCGCCGATTTAATTACTTCATTCGACGAGAGCTGGTCTTCAATTATTGTATCAGTGTTATACAGCAACGCTTACTTTTTATATTCTTTAAGCAATTCATCATTTGTTACCACCGGCACGTGCTATAGCTAAAAAAATATCGAAAACTTCGCCCGTATAAAAAATGGTATACCCGGCGTAAAGTTTAATTCGGTTATAGGTGCGGGTTCATTTTTAAGCCTGCTCTCCGTGGCGAATTGCGCCTCATTCCATTCTGTATTCAAAATATTTTCTATGGCAAAACCCACTTCGTATTTCGGCCTGGAATAATTAATGGATGCATCCAATAAAAAATAACCTTTAGCAATGATCGAATTGTCTTCGTTGGCTGGTCTGTCTTTAATATACCGGTACGTTAATCCTCCATTGAAACCCTCTTTCTTTTTATAAAACACTCCCCCTGTACTGGTAAGCCGGGGCGCCAAAGGAATATAATCCGCGTCTTTTGGCTCATCAATAGATTGTGGTTTTGTAATGTTGATATTTACATTTGCAAAAAGGGTTTTTGTAAACTGGTAGCGGGCGATTATATCAACCCCCGTTCTCCTGCTTTTACCACTTGGTTCAACATTTCCGTCATCACCAACATACACAAACTCCTGGTTTAAATGAACATAAAATGCGGCGATATTAAGTATAAGGTTGCTATTGTGTTTCAGGATAACACCTAAATCAGCACCATAAGCAGCCGGTAAAATTTCTTCCCCCTTATTGGCTACTACCACTCTTGTATCATTTGAATGAAATCCTTTGCCCAATTTCGCATATACCTGTACCCGGGGTGTAACCGTATATTGAACACTTAACTTAGGACTTACAATAGCTTTGCCTTGTGCTGGTAACTGTGCTGACTGCAATTTGTCGAAATAATCAAAATGAAGATAATCCAGCCGGACACCCGCATCAATAGCCCACTTATTAAAAGTCGCTTGTTGTTCTATAAATGCAAAGGCGTTGGCTTCTTTTATATCACCCAGTTTTACATAATCAAGAAATACCCGCTTCACCGCATGCGCCAATAATGAATTTTTAGTGGCATCATAACGAAGCCCGGCGCCATAAGTAGAATTTAAAGACAAGCTATTGAAAATATGTTTTTTAATGAGTTGTGAGTTATAGCCGAAAATATTTCTCTTTTCTGCCTGGTTTATTTCATCCGCATTTACAGGGTCGTTTAGATAAAACGTAAAATCCGAATACAGGCTAAAAATATTCCTGGAAAAAAAAGCCTGGTTCACCAAAGAAAGGCTGTTGGAAAAAGCATGAGAAAGAATAATGTTCGCGTTATGTCTTTCGGTATGCCCACCTTCCGAAGGATCAATAGAACCAAAACGCTCAATCGTTCCATCAATAACCGCTCTTTCAGGTACCTGGCCTGATGCATCCCATTTACTTTTAAACCCTGAAGCTGAAACTGTCAATTGTGTTTTTGCAGAAATGGCAAGATTATATTTTCCAAAAAGATTGAAACGGTTAAAATTTTGTTTGTTGATGGTTGGCCCGTCGGTATAATTAAATTCGCCGGCGATATAAGCGCTTTGCTTATCCTTATTTTTTTTCAGCAAGTCAATCATGGCCATCGTGCGAAACGTGTTATATCTCCCTGCTTCCAGCTGCACCTGGCTCCTGGAGATATTATTATAAGTCGAAAAGCTGACATAGCCCGCTGTATTGAGGTTGCCCTGTTGAGCATAATAAGGTCCAGTACCGTAATCTATATTGTTGATGGTTTCAGGAATAATAAAATGAGAGTCGGCATAACCTTGTCCATGAGCGTGAGACACCATATTTACTGGTAGCCCATCCACACTCACTTGTATGTCTGTACCATGATCACAATCAAAACCTCTCAAAAATATTTGTTCCGCCTTTCCGCCACCCGCATGCTGGGCGACAAATAAGCCCGGCACTATCCGCATTAATTCCTGCGTGTTTCGGACCGGGTGCAAATCCAGATCCACTTTTGCGAGTGTAGCGAATTTTTGTTGTACACTTCTATTGTCTATAACGACAGCCTCCAGGTTTATTACACCCGGCTGCATTTCGATGCGCATGTTCTTTTGACCCGCAACGTCTATACTGGTAGTTTGAAAACCAATAAAAGATACTATCAATTTTGAATCAGCCTTACTGACCCTGATCAGGAAGTTGCCATCCTGGTCGGTTACTGCGGAATAGTTTCGATTATCCTCTTCCATAATGCTTGCCGCGACCAGAGGTTGCCTGCTTGTGGCGTCTATGATTTTGCCTGTTACAACGATTTGAGCATTCGCAACAGCTACAAATGAAAAAAGATAGATAAAAACAGTATAAAGGTATTTTTTCTTTATCCTGCTGCCTTTACTAAAGACCGTTGGATAATTAACACCCTGTTTGACCGGGCTTATCGCGTTCATAATATGTGGAGCTAACTATTACCTGATAATATTTGTTTTGCAAAAATTTATGCTGATCGTTGTAAATAGTCTATACTATTATGCTACATACACTCGCAGGCTGATGTGCTTTAAATAATAAGCTATAGATGCAAGGCGTTTGCTGAAATAAAAATTTGACCAGTAAAATAAAACGGGGTATCAGGCAAACCGGGGAGGCGGGCCTTCCGGGGCTATAAGAACAGATGAAGGTTTAGGATATTTTAGCGACTCAAATTGTTTGTCAGCTACAATTGAATTAAAATCATTTTTGTATTCAGCTACCAACAGGTGAAAGGCAACCTGGTCTTCTGAATTTAAGGTGCTTTGATTTTTACTGTGATCATTGTCTGCCCCTGTATCTGCTATTCCCTGTTGAAGATGCTGGTTTCCATAAATCGCATGAACCTGAGACAGGTGTTCCATTTCGTTAAACTCATGCTGCCACCAATCACTAACAATCGGAATCAACGGCTTTAGCATTACTGTTACGTAAAGCAACATCAGGTAATATGCAACGGTAGACTTCACGAATTAGTTTGGTAATAAAAAAGCTGTTCTCAAATAGAAGGTACGAAGACTGCATTAAAACGGATTGAAAAGTCAAAAAAAACAAACACCGAAATCTCATTTGAAGCTGGCATATTCTTCATCTGTTACCCGTTGCAGCCAGACAACTATTCCTTTTGCGGTATTGGTATTGACGGCAATATGGGTAAACTCGCTATCGGGAGAAGCCCCATGCCAATGTTCTGTATCGGGAAGGATTTTAATCACATCTCCTTTGCAAAATAGTTGTATCGGTTTGCCCTTTTCCTGGTAATACCCGGTACCATCCGTAGCAATTAAGATTTGTCCGCCCGGATGCGTATGCCAATTATTTCTCGCTCCCGGTTCAAACACCACATTGCCTATCTGGCAATTTAATACAGGGTCGTTAGGAACTAACATCCTTACCCATGCTGTACCGGTGAAATAATCAGCAGGTGCATTTTCTCCTTTTGGAAATAAAGTGTTTTGATTTTCCGACATACCCATAGCTAGCTTTTTAGATACTAAAATAATAAGTTGATAAAAGTTTCGAACTCACTAGCCGTTTCACACAATTAAAAAATAGTTACGCCAATTAATTGATAGTCTATAATGTGCTGATCATTTCTACATCTTCCTTTTCAACCTCCTCAATGCTTGCCATCCGGATAATAATCTTTCTGCCCAATGAGAAAAAGACCAATGCGGTCAACGCACAACAAGCCATCACACCTGTCATAGGTAAAGCGGTGTGGTTTTGTAAAACACTGACAAGCGCCGATGTGCCGGCACCAATGCCCATTTGAATAGCACCCAACAATGCCGAAGCGCTGCCGGCATTATGTCCGAATGAAGCCAATGAAAGAGCTGATGCATTGGGAAAAATAAAACCCTGGCTGCATAAAAAAATAAACAGGAGGAAGATGGTGATGAATAAGTCGTTCCAACCAAAAAAATTGATGGTTACCATCGTAGCTCCAATTATACCCTGGCAAACTAATGCTGTTTTGATGATCTGTTCGCTAGTATAATTTTTCAGTAACACGCTGTTGATCTGGCTGGCGCCAATAAGCCCCATCGCGATCAGCGCGAATATCCATCCGTATTGCTTCTCGTTCACCTTATATATTTCCATGAACACATAAGGCGAGCCGGCGATATAAGCGTATAGCCCGGCTGCGGAAACAGCCGCCGTTAATGCATACGTGTAAAATTGCGGATGCCGGATAACGCCTGCAAAATTTTTAATAATGGGAATCGGCCTCAATGAAAAATCTGGATCGGGCTTTTTACTTTCGGGTAATAAAAAATAAATGCCGGTAAGAATGATAAGATCGACAATAATAAGCATGGCGAATACATAACGCCAACCCAGTACCGACGTCACATAGCCTCCCAACGTTGGCGCAATGATGGGTGACACCGCAACCACCAGCATCAGCATGGAAAATACTTTCGCATTTTCTTTTACTTCAAATAAGTCACGCACCATTGCCCTTGCTGCTACCATCCCTACGCAAGCGCCTAATGCCTGCAAAAGCCTGAGCAGGATCAATGCATTCACTGATGCCGCTAAGGCACAACCCAATGAAGCTACCAGGTATATACAAAGCCCGGTATACAAAGGTTTCTTCTTGCCAAAGCGTTCGAGTAAAGGGCCATATAATAATTGCCCTGCAGAAATACCAATAAAAAAACTGGATAGCGATAGCGTCACCTGTGCAACCGTGGTATGCAGGTTCCTGGCAATATCCGGGAATGCCGGCAGGTACATATCAATGGAAAAAGGCCCGATAGCTGTCAGCATACCGAGTACCAGGATAAGATAGAAATTTTTATTCCCTTTCTTAGTGCTCATATTATTTAAAGCTATAAAAGTATTTAGCCCTTACTCCCATCAAAATACAGTTTGCTTTTCCGGCAATGAGAACGAATTGCCATAAGATGCGTTATCATCACTTTATCTTCATACCCGGCACGATGGGAACTGTCTCAACTAGTTCGAGCGATTTAACCATGTCTTTGGCGATAGTCTTATATTTTATGAAATGTGGTGTTTGCAAATGCGCCTTATACGCAACAGTGTCTGCATATATTTCTAAAATGGTGATATGGGTAGGATTATTCTTTTCAGCAACCGCATATAATGTCAGGACACCCGGTTCGAGTTGCACAGAAGTTTCGATCTCCTCTTTCAATGCCGCTTTATAACTTTCCAATTGTGTGGAATCTATTACAAGTTTTGCCAACCGCACCATTTGGGTTTTTCCCTGCGCGAAAGTGCCGGCATTACAAATAAAAGTCAGTATGACGGTGATAAGAATCAAACGCAGTAGTCCTGTTACTTTTATGTTCATATTATTTTATTTTCTGAATTTAAAAAAAACCGGGTATTGAAATTTACCTGTTGCTTCTGCCTGTTAAGTTCAACTAAATAGAATTGATTTCCCCTATTTGCTTTTCCCGGATCTTGAATTCTTCAAGGTCGATTAATGAAAGATATTTCCGGATCAGGTCTTCATCAAATTCAGAACGCTGATTCATTTTATTGAGCAAGTGTCGTTGCTGTTCCAATAAAGCAAGGTAAATAGTTTGATAGTTTTTTAATGAACTGTCTTCCGTTTGATTTACTTCATCAAGCGCCTTTTCAAAAAAATGCTGATCCAGTTTTAGTCTCTCATAAAAATTATTTACATGCTTATTGGATAAGCGATCTTCCATATGTTTCTCGTCCAGTAATTGCAGTGAGGTTAACGCTAATTTCTTTTGAATGATCATTTCCTGCTTATTGGCGGGTATCGGGCTATACCTGTCTTCCAGCTTTATTTTCCTGATCAGCCAGGGTAAGGTCAATCCATGCAAAACAAGCGTGACGAGAATAACAATAAAAGTAATAAAGAGGATCAGGTTGCGGTAGGGGAAAGGTTTACCTGCTTCGACTACCAATGGAATGGACAGTGCGGCGGCCAATGACACCACACCCCGCATACCGGCCCAACCAATAATAACCGGCCCTTTCCATCCGGGGTTATTATCCGCCACTGTAATAAACCGGCTCATGAACCGGGTAAACAGCGAAGCACCCAATGTGCAAATCAATCGTGTTATGATAAGTAATGCAGAAATAGCCAACCCATACCCAATCGCCGTAGCTAAACTTATATCGCCGAGCTGTTGTGAAATCAAAGGCAACTGAAGTCCGATGAGCAAAAAGATCAGGCCATTCAATACAAAGACAATATTAGCCCAAACATTAACTCCCTGTATGCGGCTCTGGTAACTAAGCATGCTATGTCGCTGGCTTGATAAAAGAAGCCCGCCACTCACCACCGCAAGCACACCTGAAAAATGAAAATACTCCGCGAAATAATACATACAATACGGAGTGACAAAGGTTAAAACAATATCAATGCTTGGGGTGGTAGGTAGCCAACGGTGAATGGAATAAAAAACAAGCCCGACTAAAAGTCCAATCAATATTCCCATGAAGATGACAAGAAAAAAACTGGCAGCTGCTTCCCGGAAATGAAATTGACCTGTAATGACGGCCGCCAATGCAAAACGAAATACGATCAGTGAAGAAGCGTCGTTGAGTAAACTTTCTCCTTCAATAATACTCAGCATCGATTTCGGAACATCTACACGACGCATGATCGTTGTAGCGGAAATAGCATCCGGTGGTGAAATGATACCGCCTAATAAAAATCCAAGTGCTAATGTAAAACCCGGGATAAGTGCGGAAGATACCAATGCGATCACACAGGAAGTGATAATCACAATTGGAAAAGCAAAACTGGTTATTACCCGTCGCCATTTCCAAAATTCTTTCCATGAAACCTGCCAGGCAGCCTCGTAAAGTAAAGGCGGGAGAAAAATAAAAAATATCAGCTCCGGGTCGATAGCAATGTTTGAAAACGCCTTAGTAAAACTGAGTATCAATCCGCCTATTACCAGCACAATGGGGTATGCCAACCGAATTTTGTTAGCTACCATAACCAATCCAAGAATAATCAGGATAAGATAGACGTATTGAATAAAACCGCTTTGCATAACATGAATTAAATATAAAAATAACAAAAGCCCGGTTGGGCTTTCAAAAAATAATATCGCAAAATGAATCGGCCCGAATAAGTTAAGATTAAGAATTGGGTTTAATGCAATACTCTTACTATCTCAGAGAAACAAACTATTTAATGAAGATTTACTTGTTTAACTTCTCCCATCGCAGAACCTTTCCTGATTTCTTCACTTGCCGTTTTCACCAAATTATCACCCGGGGTTAAATTGCCAAAAATCTCCACGTTCCCATGGAGCTCCCTGCCTTTTTTAACATCCACCCATTCCGCCTTATTGTCTGTAATTCTTATTACAAATATTCTTTCGGGTGAATTGACTACTGCTGATTTAGGAACAATAAAGACACTGTCTTTCGCCGACATGGAAATATGTACATCGGCCACCATTCCGGGTAATAATTTCTTATCCGTATTCAT
Organism: Chitinophagaceae bacterium; assembly: GCA_040007815.1. Classification (GTDB taxonomy): domain Bacteria; phylum Bacteroidota; class Bacteroidia; order Chitinophagales; family Chitinophagaceae; genus Terrimonas_B. Next base: position 22,182 of record JBDTUH010000015.1, on the reverse strand, counting down.
CACATCCATTTCTATTCTTTGTGAACGTAAGCGTTCATCCAATGTACCTGCCAGCCTTTTTACATTGACGGAAAATGATTGTTCGGGGAATGCATTTACCGTAAAACGTATGGTATCGTTTCCATGCAGGTAGCTGGTGTAAGCTTCCGGGACAGAAACAACCAACCGCAATTTCTTTTGCTCCTGTAAAGTGAAGAGCGGTAATTCAGAGCCTTTACCAGAAGGGCCTACATAGGCACCGGTATTTACATTGCGTAAACTGATAACACCACTGAAAGGCGCTCTTATTTCAAGATAATTTCTTGTGTCAGCTACTCCCTGGTACGCCGCCTTTGCAGCCTGCCACTGTGCATATTCAGAATTCTTCTTTGCCAGTGCTATATCAAGATCGTTGGGTGCAATGGTGCCGGGTGTTTTACTGGTTTCTAATAACCGGTCATAGTTTGCATTGCTTGCTATGTATACAGCTTCCTGCGATTTGAGTCTTGATGCGGCTGCGGATAATTGCGAGTTTATTTCAGGCGCTTCCATGGAGGCCAGTAATTGACCGGTTTTTACTTCGGAGCCAACATCGACATATAATTTCTTTACAAAACTATTTTCCTTGGCATATATATCCACCTGTTGAAAAGCGACCAGCTCACCGGGTATTTGCAAAGAAGTAGTGAGCAGTCCTTTCTGTACGGCGAATACTTCTGTTTTCACCGCAACAGAAGTACTATCCGTTTTCCCGGGTGATTCTTTGCCTGCTGAACCACAGCTTTGCAATAAACATACTATTATTAAACTCCATAGCGTAACAATTGAAAGACGATGAAGCGAAGTGTTTATTTTTGAAACCGCTATAGCACTGATAAAATTTGTTCCTTTCATTTTCTGGAATATTTTCTTTTACTGTTGGTCATGATGTGGTATTGCTACATAGTATTTGCTGTCTTTGTCTTCCGGGTCTAGTGAAACAGACCGTGTGGAAGCTTTGCCCTGCATCCATGCAAAGACAAGTGGCAAAATAAAGAGAGCCGCGAATGTTGACGCAATTAAACCCCCGATCACCGCACGACCAAGCGGTGATGCCTGGTCACCTCCTTCCCCCATACCTATCGCCATTGGCATCATACCCGCTACCATTGCAACAGTTGTCATAAGAATCGGACGCAAACGAAGTGCCGCCGCTTCTTTCGCGGATTCAAGGGCATTGCTATTATGTCTTCGGAGGTGTTCGGCATTTGTGATGAGTAAAACTGAATTGGCAATGGACACACCCACTGACATAATGATTCCCATGTATGATTGAAGGTTGAGTGTAGAGCCGGTAAACAACAGCAGCAACAAGGAGCCCAACAACACGGCAGGGATGGTAGCGAGTATCACCAAAGACACTTTGAATGATTGAAAGTTCGCGGCAAGCATGAGAAAGATGACTATGATCGCGACTAATAAACCGGTTTGCAAACTGTCAAGCGTTTCGGTTAATACATTGGTTAAGCCGATTGCTTCAACCGTTAATCCGCGTGGCAATGTTCCCAATGAAGCTATGGCAGACTGAATCTCACCCGTTGCTGTTCCGAGGTCTGTTTTATGGAGATTTGCTGTTACGGTAAGTACCGGCAGCGCTCCAAGATTGTCATTCTCACCATAAGTAGTATCGGGGAGAATAGTAGCGACGTCACTCAGTACCGGCCGCGAGGCATTGTTTAATACAGGTATCTGCCCGATGCTGCTGATACTTGTCATTTTGTTCTCCGGAATGGTTACCTGCACGCTGTATGTCAAATTGGTTTTTTCATCTACCCATACATTTTTCTCCGTATAGCGGGATGAAGAGGTAGATGCGATAAGCGAACGGGAAATGTCTGACACATCCACACCAAGTTGTGCGGCCCGTATCCTGTCGATAGTAATATTAATGGAAGGATATTTTATCGGCTGACCCAATTGCACATCACGGAGATAGTTGATCTGTTTTAGTTTATCAATTACTTTGTAAGCATACTGCTCATTCAGTTGCTTATTTCTTCCTGATATCCGTATTTCGATTGGTGTGGGAGAACCCTGGCTTAAAATCTTATCCGTTAACTCAATCGGTTCAAACGACATTTTCACAGCAGGCAAGACTTCCTGCATATGCTTTCGTATCCTTTCTTTCAAATCGTCTATATCTTCTTTATAATCGTGAGAAAGCTGAACCTGCAGTACGGCTTCGTGTGGCCCGCTCATGAAAAGATAGATCGGGCTTGTGGAAAACAACGGAGGGTGCTGTCCCACAAAGGCAGAAGTAATCGAAATATTTTGTTTGCCGACCACGTCATCCAAAACACTGAGCGTTTTAAGTAATACCATTTCCGTACGTTCAATTCGTGTACCATCAGGCGTACGAAGCCGTAACTGGAGCTGTCCTGAATTAACTTTAGGCAAAACATCATGGCCAATATTCTTCAGTAATAATATAGCACCGGCGGTAACAAAAACTACGTACGCCACAACAATTACCTTGCGATAAGGAAATACTCTTTCCAAAAAACGAATAAAGCGGTTACGGAACTTTTCAAACCGCGTTAGACTATTGCCTTTATTTTCCAATAATATTTTCTTTTGATCCCAGGTATCATCTTCGGATGCCGCTAATTCATCTGAGATACTATGCTCCTCCTCTTCCTTCACTATATTTTCTTTTGAATTCTTTTGTCCGCCAAACATTTTGTAATGACTTTTCATTAACCAGTTAGCCAAAACAGGCACAAAGGTTTGTGAAAGGAGGTAAGAAGTCAGCATTGAAAAAGCGATGGCAAGAGCAAGCGGAAAGAATAAAGCGCCGGGAATTCCTTTCATGGTGAATGCCGGCGCAAATACCGCCAAAATACAAAGCAGTATGAGTAGTTTAGGAAATGCGATCTCTTTACAGGCGTCCCATATCGCCAGCGCTTTGGGTTTACCCATGGCAAGATGCTGGTGTATATTTTCAATCGTTACGGTGGATTCATCAACTAAAATACCTATGGCAAGTGCAAGGCCGCTCAATGTCATAATGTTGATCGTTTGACCGAGCAAATACAGGAACAATACGCCTGAAATAATAGAGGACGGGATAGTAAGGATAACTATTAACGCCCCTCTTGTATCACCCAAAAACAAAAGTACCATTAGCCCGGTAAGTATAGCGCCGATAATACCTTCCGTCATCAGGTTTTTAACGGCGTTCATCACATATACACTCTGGTCGAATTCGTAAGAAAGTTTTACATCCTCCGGCAACAGGCCCTGAAAGCGGGGCAATGCTTTTTTCAGGCTCTGCACCACTTCCCATGTCGATGCATCCGCGGACTTAGTAATAGGAATGTATACGGAACGTTTGCCGTTGACCAGTGCATAGCTTGTGGTTATATCCGCACCATCTTCGATGGTAGCAATATCCCGCAGGAAAATATTCTGCACACCACCTTTAAACAAAGGAATATTTTCAAAATCTTTCAATGTTTTAATGGTGGTATTGGTTGGCGTTATATAGTTGTAATCACCTATTCTTACATTTCCTGATGGAGATGTTTGGTTATTGACACGTAAAGCAGTTACCACCTGGTCGGCGGTAAGATTATGAGCCTGCAGCAAAGCGGGGTCCACTTTTATGACGATGCTCCGTATACTACCACCAAAGGGAGCAGGTGAAATCAAACCGGGTATAGAAGTGAAAGAAGAACGGATATATGTATTGGCAAGGTCGAGCAGTTCATTGTTGGAATGTGTCTCACTCCGCAATACCAATTGACCAACCGGCAAAGTGGATGCATCAAAACGGATGATGAACGGCGGTTGAGAACCCGGTGGAAAAACAACCTGCGCCCGGTTACAAAAAGCGGTTACTTCGGCTGCGGCCTGCGCCATATTCGTACCCTCATAAAAAGAAAGCTTCATGAGCGTTAACCCCTGGATATTTTTGGTCTCAATACTTTTTACACCGGATACATAAAGAAGGAGATTGACATATTGCTTACCGAAAAATGATTCCATCTGTGTGGGTGTATACCCGCCAAAGGGATGAGAAATATAAATAACCGGCAAATTCAAATCAGGAAAAATATCAACCTTAATATTCCGCACGGCGTTGATCCCAAAAAAGAAAAGACCTGCAACAAGTACCATTATTGTAATAGGCTTCCGTAATGCCGTCCTGATTAAATTCATAAATTACTTTTTTATTCCTTGTTTACCGGACTTGTTTTCTGAACAATTCAAAATCACCGGACGCCGCGGCTTTTATAAGTAAGGCTTGCCACACGTTTATATTCGCCACACTAATATCTGTTTCTGCCCGGTTCAGGGTATACAGCGCCTGTTGAAGATCGATAATATCGGTAAGGCCATTTTTATACAAGACTAATTTTTGCAGGTAAGCGTCCGCAGCCGCTTTATATTGTAAAGGCACTTCATGAACTATTTGCAAACTGTTTTCTATACGGTCATCAGCCAATAGTAACTGATTTTTTAATTGAGTGGTTACCTGATCATACTCATTTTTATAAGCCTCACTTATGAATTTCTGAGCTGTTACCTGTTGCTTGATTTTTAAAGGGCTCATTATATTCCATGCAAGAGCGACGCCGGTGACGTAATTGTAGCGCAGCGGTTTAATACCTTCAAAATAATTGGAAGAATATTTATAATTCGTGGCGGCAGCATAGTTATAATCAAAGCCAGAGCCCCTTGTTTGAAAAACACCAAACAAGTTGACACCCGGCATAATGCTTTTTTTAAGATAGGTGGCGGCAACGTTACTTTCATTGATACGTGTTTGATAAAATTTTGCTTGGGGATTTTGTTCAATCGAAGCCGCCGTTTTGAACTCTTCTGGAATTTTACCAATGAAAGTTGAGTCAAGATAAAATGAATCAGACAGGATGTTTAATAATTGTGCTAACTGGGTACTGATCTGCTGTTCGTTATTTCTTGAATCTATCAACGCCAATTTAGCCTTTGACAGTTCCGCATTGGCAATAGAGGAATCAACACCGGCAATGAGGCCGGACCTGGTTCTTGCCAATACTGACTGCTGAACAGACATTGCTCTTTGAAGATTTGCCTGCGCATTCTGAACTAACTTTTGCGAAGTCAGTAAATTGAGATAGGCGCCTGCTATTTTTACACTTTGTATAAACTCCTCCTGGAGCAAATCGGCGGAATCTCTTTTAACAGCGGCATTCGCCAGTACTATTCCTGATTTGGCACGACCGAATGTAAAAACCTCCCAGTTGGTATTGATAAGATATAATCCCCCAAAAGCCGCATCCCATCTTTGCGAAGGGCTGATGGGGCCTGCAGATGCTATACCCATGCCCTCAGCTGCAATCACCGGCCCGTATTGTCCATTAACTGTTCCATATGCCTGCTGCATGGATGCGATCACATTCGGGAGATAGCGGTTCTTTGCATCCTGTACGAGTGCGGAAGAGGCGTTTAAATAATTACGCCTGGCCTGAATGCCCTGGTAATTATTTATACCAGTGGATATAGCTTCGGAGAGCATCATCTGCTTATGTTCCTGTGCGGAAACGATATTTGCCTGCGAACTAAAGTGAACTAAGGCGGCAAATGTCAACCACCTTAGAGATATTTTTTTAAAACTCTTATTGATAAAGTCCATGGGTATTTTTGTTTGAAAGTCTTTTAGTAATTGGCTTATAGCTGTATAACAAATGAATATTCCTTAAATTCTTCACACAGGAATGATCAAAGCTTATTCACCAATTTCCAAATTTAAAGCAAAGCTAAACGGGCAGGCGGTTCAAAACCAATAGAATCCAAATAATCTCTTACAAAATTCAAACAAAACCTGAAAGAGTTTTATGTGTAAGCCTGGGTGCCAATAAAACATCCTTCAACTCTTTTCGCTTTGAAGGATATCCTGGCAAAGGCCTGTTATAGATTTTCTTATTTACTCACTTATTCAAAACGACGATCTCGTCTGAATTTTTAGTTGTTTTATAATCAAATACCAAAGTGCCTTCTTTATTGCTCTTTATCCGTTTCAACATCTTGCCATTTACCTGGATTGTATAATAACTGTCGTGTTTAAGATCATTGACCTGGTAAACCAGCTTGTTTGAGCTTTCATCTTTAGAACCCTGTATCAATGATCTTTCATCCGGTGTCCACTTATCAATCTCAAGCGAGAGTTTGCTACCAGCCATAGTCGTGACTCTTAAAGAAGGTTTATTGATGTTGCCGTTGAAATATAAAAGTTCTTTATCAGTACTGAAAAATCCGAAATCTGTTTTAGCGATTATCTTAAACCTGCTATTCGATACAGCGTATTTATTCATTTCAAGATCGACTGTCAATGGCTGATTCCGGTAGTTATACTTTACCTGAGTGCCGGCCAGCTCTTTGGTAATATGAGGATCAAGATAGAAACGATTGTACAGGGGATTGATACCGTATATTGCCTGGTATAAGCCGACAACTGAAAGACTGTTGCCTGAAAGAATATCATCTCCCAAACCATCTTGCTTCGCACGTCCATACCGTTGAAAAGCAAGGCCATCTTTTGCATATTGTGCCAGTACATTTTTTACATATTTCAAAGCCAGCTCGGGTTTGTAAGAAGCATAGGCTTTTACAGCCACTGATCCCCAGGATAAAAAAATATCACCGTTCTCATAATTCGGAAAAGGGAATTGCCAGTCATTGCCTTCACCGGGACCATAACTGTATAAACAAAGCGGCCAAAAGAAAAGATTTTCCTTTTGCATTTGTACCTCGATATTGTCCAGTATCGTTTTTGTTCTGCTATCATTATCGCAAATACCATAGGCGATGGCCATAAAGTTTACCGGTGTAACCATATTGTTTCCATGAACAGAGCCGTCTTTATCTCTCCAATGGATGTAACATTTCTTTTCATCATCCCAAAACCCTCCCGCTGAAGTTGGTTTATTAAAATTTGTCTTTAGTTTTTCGGCGAACGCTGCATAATATTTTTCTTTTGTTGTATTGCCTAATTGCTTTTCTATATCCGCCCATAAAACAAGTGCATGATATAGTTTGGCATTGACAAAAGCATTTTCATAAGCCGCCCAGATAATATCGATCCAGTCGCTTCCTCTTTTTTGCTGATGACTATCGGTCATCATTTCTACCAACCCATTGCCATTGCCGTCCCTGTTTATTATCCAATCCAATGCCTTTTCGCATGACAACTGATGAGTCTTTACCCATTTAAGGTCACCATTCTGGTCATACAATTCTGCTACATTCGTTACAAAGTCCGGGTTAGAGTCCAACAGGTATCCCCATTGAGCTTCATAAAATCCTTTGTCCGTATATCCTTGCGGCATAGCGTCTTCATTGCTGTAAGCCCATCTCGGCCACACTCTTCCATCCGGTTTAATGGCATTGTCCCTGTAAAAATCAAGACATTGCTGATACCCTTTTAAATAGGTATTGTCATTGATGGCGAGACCCATTTGTGCGATGTATTGTTCATGCAGGCAGATAGGGCCATAAGGTGTATGCCAGCTGTTGCCTCCGAAATGCTGCTTGTCGATTACGCCTATCCTCGCAATCGTATTTAAGACCGCACTTACCTGTTCCTCATTTATACCAATCAAATTTCCACGACCGAATTTCTCATTAAAATCGAAGTAAGAAAGCGTAATGGTTTGATGGCTTTTACCGGCGCTGATTTTAATTGGCGCCCATACATCAGCCGTGTCGCGTACATAACGTCTTCTATGAGTACCTGAATCAAAACGTGATACTATTTCGTTTTGCGAGATACCAATATTATATGCCAATTTATCTTCCGCTGCGCGACTATAATCCATCGCCACTTGTTTGCCGGGAGCATCAACATCTATCATCAAACCATTCCCGGTTTTACTGTTCCAGAACCAGGATGACCTGCTATGCACTCCATAAGTGTCCAGTTTTTTATTAAAAAGATAGAACCAGGCAAGGCCACCGTAATCCTGGTAAGCTCCTTCCCAGGTAGCCACACTGTTGAACATAAAAACCGGGAGACTGGCCCGTTCCGCTATAATTGCCTTTGAAAGAGTTCTATCGATATCAAACTTGATATTACTCTTACTGATAGTGAATGTCCAGGTTTCGTTTATGGCAAGATTCTTATCGCCATACCTGATGCCAATGATATTAACAGTATTGTCAGATACTTTTATGGCAGGGTCTGATACCAAATGCAAGGTTGAATAAGTCGTCTCTTTCGTACTGATGGTTGAATAGATACCGGCATCGCTTTTTATTACCTGCTGGCCGTTTACTGTTACCAGGGAAATGTTCGCCTTTTTATAATAGTCAAGCGTAACAGTCATTTTTTCATTGCCAAATACTACTATTTTTTCTTTACTATCATTATTGATTTTTATGGATTGGGTAAAACAATTGTTGGATGAGCTAATAAAATAAATAATACCGAAAAAATATAAAAGGAATTTTTTACTAATTGTCATAAGTAATTTCTTTATAAATTAACTGGCAGCTTTATAAAATTAACAACGGAAGGCGAAGATATTTTTATTTCACCCCTGCACATCATAAAAGCAGGGAAAAAGCAATTTATCGTTGCTGACTACGGCATTGTCGCGAAGCTCAGGATAAATAATGCGTAATAAAGTAAAAGGGTTTCTTCCTTTGCTATCCATTTTAAACGGATATTTATAGTCCCGATGGTTCAGGGTGCAAACTTTTTGATTGAGAATTGAATCAGATATTATTCCGCACCTGACAAGGCAGCAGTGTTAGACCCATTAACAAGGATTCAGATTAAGTTGGAGATGAAATCTGGTGGATGCTGGTATGTTTACCTTTTGAATTGTAGTCATGACAGGCCGGAGTTTGAATTTTCTGATGCTGGATTTGAAATTGATTTACTTTTAAGGTGTACCTTGAGTTGCCCGTTCTTTACATGCAATTTTCACTTCTAAAATTTCTCATATGAAAAAGAATCTTTTAAAAAAAATTGCCACACTCTCTCTTCCTGTTTTATTCTTTATTACCCTGGCGTCATTCATCGGTAAAAAAGGTGACCCTAAGACTGTTACCGGTGAAATACTGGATATGAAATGTTATATGACCTCCGGTGAACGCGGGGAAGGCCATAAAGACTGCGCAGCTAGTTGTATAAAAGGTGGCGCACCGATGGGTATCCTGGCAGACGACGGTAAAGTGTATCTTCTGATTGAAGGCAAAAATGGTTCAGTTGCTTTTGAAGAAGCGAAAAAGCACGCAGGCGAAATGGTAACCGTCACCGGAACTGTTTCAGAAAAAAATGGCGTACAGGCATTAATTGTTACTGAAGTAAAGACCAAAAAGTAAATTGGCTTCAGTTGCCGGGTTTTTTATGTGGCTTTCGGTGTTCTGATAACAACCGGGTTCAGTTGTATTGCCTGACATCTTGAGTTCGTACGGTTTCGGTAATCGAAGCAAGCCCGACAAATCAGTAAGTTATTTCATTGCCATTTTGTTTCATACTGTTTTATTTTTAGCTTATTGACTCCGTTATCATTTCAGTAAATTTTTCACGCCCCAAGTTTTGCCAACTTAATTCTCCGGTCTTAAATTATCTAGTTGAGGTAATTGTACAGGTTCGCCTATGTACTAAACAAGGAAGAATTAAAAATACTTACAATGGCTTACAATCAAAATTTGGCAGACAGAACAAGAGAAATCATTTCCATCACTCACAAAAAAGTGGAAGAGAAAAGAATGTTTGGCGGCCTTTGTTTCATTGTAAATGAGAAAATGTGTGTAGGCGTGGAGAAGGATCGGCTTATGGTTCGGCTTGATCCTGCCAGGTTTGATGAAGTAATAGAAAAAGAGGGTTGCAAGCCTATGGATTTTACCGGCAAAGTAATGAAAGGATTTGTGTTTGTTGACATTAGAGCATTGAACACAAAAACAGCATTAGAATATTGGATTAAACTGACACTTGAATATAATAAAATTGTGAAGGTGTCAAAAAAGAAAAAATAGATTTAACCAGAATCACTAATACCTGGCTTGACATTTTAGAACTAAAATTGTCGAAGGATTCGAAATATCGACAAAAGTCAAAGACGTTAAAAAAAAATAAGGTATTTTCCTTCAAAGCCAATACTCAATCTACGTAATATCAGGAGTCCTCATACAAATCTACCTGCGACGCCAAAATCTCCCTGTACTTATTGAATAGCTTTGTCTTGGAAATAAACCCAATAAATTTTTTGTCACTATCGAGCACCGGTAAGTACCAACTTTGGGTAATATCAAATTTTTCCATCACTGTATGCATGTCCTGCTCATGTTGCAAAATAGCCGCCGGCTTTTTCATAATGGATCCAATGATTACTTTGTCAAACTGTTCGGGTTGAAAAAGCTTTTGCTTTATGTCGTTTAATTCAATAATTCCTGTAAACCGCTTTTTATTATCAGTGACGGCAAAAATATTTTTTTCACTTTTCTTAATTATTTCTACCAAATCTCTCAATTTTCTGTCCATCCGGATACTATCGAATGTATCCTGAAGCATTTCTTCAAGGGAGATAGATGTAAGAATATTTTTTTCTTTTTTGTGTGTAAATATTTGCCCTTCCAAGGCCAGTTTTTTTGTCTCCATAGAGTAAGGCTCATAGGATTTTACAATAAAAAAAGAAATAGAGGAAACTATCATCAGAGGAATAAACAGTTCGTATCCATTCGTTATTTCCGCTATTAGAAAAATAGCAGTTAACGGGCAATACATCACCCCACTTAATACACCCGCCATAGCTACGAGGCTAAAATTTCCCATAGGTATATTGATCCGGGGTACATTACTAAGCAACTTCGAAAAAAAGAAACCGAGATATGATCCCGCAAATAGTGACGGAGCAAAATTGCCACCATTCCCACCACTACCTATAGTTATTCCTGCTGCTATTGGCTTTAACAAAACAATCATCAGGGTAAAGAGTATGATCGCCGAGTTCTCATCTAATAACGAAAATAGTCCCGTATTGTCCTTAAAGGTTTGAAAAGTTCCATTAGCTACTAACTTTACACTATTATATCCTTCTCCAAACAATGGCGGGAAAACAAAAAATACTGCTGCTAATAAAAACCCACCCAGCAAGGCTCTTTTGTAGTTATTTATTTTTAACCCGTTTAGCTTTTTCTCAGTTTTTTTAAACATCCGGGCGTAGTATAAAGAAACAAATCCTGAAAGCACACCCAGCAATATGTAATATGGAACGTTTCTATAGTTGAAAGTTTGCTTAAGTATAAAATTGAATAAAAATGCCTCCTGTAAAATAATTTTTGAACAAAGCACTCCAATTACCGAGGAGATAATTAAAGGAATAAAATAGCTTACAACAGTTTCAACTAATAACACCTCAACCGCAAAAATTACGCCGGCAACTGGAGCATTAAATACAGCTGAGATTCCAGCTGCCGCACCACAAGCAATCAACAGGGTTCGTTCCCTATAGTTCAAATCAATTAATCGGGATAAATTGGAACCAACTGCCGAACCGGTCGCAACAATCGGTGCTTCCAAACCTACTGACCCTCCCAGTCCGACCGCGATAGAACTCGTTACAACATGCAGATAGGTATGGCTTAAAGGTATAAAAGAAGATTTACGGGCAATAGCTTTTAAAACCATGGCAATTCCTTTTTCAATTTGACCCCCGAAAAAATATCTAACAATAAGAACTGTAATTATCAAACCAATTGCCGGGAAAACCAAATACGTATAGCGGCTACCCGGAAAATGCTCGATCCAATGCTGTAGATAGTGTACGAGTGTTTTTAGTAATACAGCAACCATTCCAGAAGCAAATCCTACTAATGAAGCGATAAGCATGATCAATTGGGCTCTTGTAAGCTTTGTACGCAGAAATTGCATACTTGTCTGAAATATTGTTTTAAATATCATTTCTTGAAAGTTCGAAAGATTTCTGCAATTTGACGTATTTCATTTCTGCAAAAGAAAAACAAGGATGCCCGCGGAAAATCCTATCAATGCCAACCATGTAATTTTTTTCAGGTACCACATAAAATTAATCTGTTCGATCCCCATCACGGCAACACCCGCTGCAGAACCGATAATAATTGCACTACCACCTGTTCCTGTTGTCAAAGCCAAAAATTGCCAGAAAGGATGGTCTGTCGGGTAAGAGGATAAGTCATACATGCCCTGGGATGCTGCTACCAAAGGAACGTTATCTACTACAGCAGACAGCAAGCCCAGCGAAGCGCCAATTAAGTAATCATTTTTAAGATTGTTTGTAAGTAATGCAGCCAAATTTTTCAAGAGGCCATAGGATTCTAATGAGGATACAGCCAGGAGAATACCAAGGAAAAAAAGAATACTGGGCGTATCCACTTTTTGCAGCGCTCTTGCGACAGTAAATCTATACGCCAATTCCGGTTCAGTTCCTTTGTGAATGATGGTGGTTATGATCCATATAAAACCAAGTGCAAGAAACATACCCATAAAAGGAGGTAAGTGCGTAATTGTCTTAAATACAGGAACAAAAACCAATAATACCGTACCTGCTATAAGCACGAATTTTCCGTCCCTTTTTTCTTTCGGCGTGCAAACAGATTCTGGTATCTCCGAAATTTTCTGCCCTTTAAACCTGTAGGCAATCAGCAAAGCGGGAATAATACAAACCGCAATACTTGGCAGAATCAATTGTTTGATTATGCTAAAAGCGGTAATCTGGCCACCAATCCAAAGCATTGTGGTTGTAACATCACCCAACGGAGACCATGCACCTCCCGCATTGGCTGCTATAACGACCATCCCTGCAAACCAAAGTTTATCCTCCTTACTATTTAAAATTTTTGAGCATAAAGAGGTCATTACGATTGCCGTGGTTAGGTTGTCCAACAATGATGAAAGAAAGAAAGTAATGGACGCTACTATGAGAACGAGGTACGCTTTACTTTTTGTTTCTATTTTTCTGGTTATTAAATCAAACCCATTGTGGGAATCAATTAGCTCCACAATTGTCATCGCGCCTAATAAGAAAAATACGATCGAGGCAATTTCGCCCAAATGATGAAGTAATTCTTCAGTTACTATATGAGCAGAAGTACTTTGAACGGCATAAATCGTCCAGCATAATACGCCGGTCATCAGTGCTGAGGCAGCTTTATTTAATCGTAATGGATGTTCTAATGCAATGACCAGGTAACCAAGAACAAAGACGATAATAAGTAATGTGGTAACCATTTAGTTCAGGATAGGAATTAATAAATTAAAATCCGGCTCTTTGATAACAAAGTCTGCCGCCGAGTCCACTTGAGCACTTGAAGAACAAAACGATACACCTATTCCTGCCTTTTCAATCATACAAATGTCATTTATACCGTTCCCAATGACTAATGTATTTTTTAAGTCAACATTATATTGCAGGCAAATCCTTATAAGCGCATGTAATTTGCAGTAATCATGGTTACATAGATTTTTTTCGCCCGGTAAAAATAAAGAAGGAATTTTTACTTCGCCTGTCGCAATGCTTTTTGAAAATTCAAGCTCATTAGAAATGGTAAAATCAAAACCGAACTTATTTTTAAGGTGATTGGCGATACAATCATAACTATCACTGATAATGCCGGTGATATATCCCTGGGTCTTTAGTGTGAGCAATACTTCTTCCAGATTCTGTGTTACTTCTATGTTATCGGCCAATGAGAGCAATTCACCAATAGTGCGGCCTTTAAGTTGCCATGCAATTAATTTAGTCCGAATAAAGGGGCTTTGATTACCGATGACAATTTCTCCAAGTTTTTTCGCAAATCCAAAATGAGTAGCCGCCGTATTGATAAAGCTGGCACGGAGGATGGTATTATCCATGTCAAATACGGCTATCTTTTTTAAGGACATCAGGCTTTCGTGTATCGCAAATTCCATTTGTTCCCTGATGACCTGTATATTCTCATACGTTTCAAGGTTTTTTAACTCAACCCCTTTTGATTTTTTCATAATTGTCCGGGCTACTTCACGACTCATTTTTCCCAATTGCTCAAGCGGCTGCATCTTATTTTCAATATTTCCAATACTTATTTCCTTTATCCTTGCGCCAAGGTGATACATGTCAATCAGCACGCCTATATCCACACCATAGCCTTCTTCGAATTCGCATTTAGAAAATAGCGTCTTTCTTCCGGCTATCATTCCACTGAGTGGTTGCTTAAAATTTGGAAAAGTAGGGTATAATATGGAGAGTAGTGGTTTAGCCACCAGTTCAGTAACTCTTCCCGCTTGTCTTGTAAAAAATGATTTGACAAAATCCGCTTCATCTCCGATCAACGGGTTAGTCAAAATCATCACCACGTTTTCCGGATATGTTACGATGTCTGCATCCAAAAACACGATTATTTCATTCGTGGCCACTAATACACCATCCTTCATAGATGTCCCCTTTCCAAGTTTCGTACTTGTTACTACTGATGCGCCTGCATTCCTGGCTTCTTTGACTGTTTCATCCATTGACTTGTCATCTACCACGATTACCTCCGTCACATTGGGCGACTCTTTGGCCAGTTTTACCACCCGGGCAACTGTTTTTTCTTCATTTAAGGCTGGGATGATAACAGTAATCATTTTTGTATAATTAAATTAAAATTATCCTCGTTCAACCGGACTTTTAACCAGTTTAGGATTTTAGTCTTATCCGTTGCTGACAGGTTTCTAGTGACGGATAATAAAACCAGATAAATGGGTTTAAAAACTGAACTGTCAGTAATTATGTTCGATTGCTGTATGACGGCACTTTTAATCTCAGGGTATTGGGCTCTTAGTTCAGAATACACTTGTTGATTCAGGTGATATTTATTATTAATACTGTCCAGTTTGTAAGAAAGAAGCTTATTGGTGTTTTCTTTATCTTCAAGAGCCGACTTCAGTTCATTAAATTGTTCCTTTTGATTAACATCAGCTACATCCGTCAGATACGAAAATCCTTGTTTTATCTCTAACAATGCCGATTCCAAATTATATTTTTTCATTTCGCTTTTAAGTTGCGCAATTTCTTCGGACTGAATTTCCGTCCCTCCAAAAACAAGTGTAATAATTTTATTTTGAGGGTCAATTTTTTTACTTAGTAAGAAGTCGTTAGGAAAATGTGCTTCGTTGGCTACAAAAAAATTCGCCCTTTTTATAAACCGGCTTTGGCGTACCAAATCATATCCAAAATACAGGCTTGGCAACAAAGTCATCAAAACGACGAGCCATACAATTCGCCGGGCTATTTTTTCAGCTCTTTTTGTCTGTTGATATTTGTATGGAAAATGTAATATGCGAACAATAAGTAACGTCGCGAGCGAAATAAAAACCGTATTAATGATAAACAGGTAAAAGGCGCCAAAGAAGAATGTAAATTGAAAAGTCGCCAGTCCATATCCAGCTGTACAAAGCGGGGGCATCAGGGCCGTAGCAATGGCAACCCCCGGCACTACATTTCCTTTTTGTTTAGAGGAGGTAGCTATTACTCCTGCAAATCCTCCGAATAGCGCTATTAACACATCATAAATGGTAGGCGAAGTCCTGGCGAGTATTTCTGAATGTGCGTCATTTAACGGCGATACCAAAAAGAAAAAAGTCGAAGCTGTTAAAGCAACGCCGGTTGCAACAAAATAATTTGATATGGATCTCCGCAGTAAACTTATATCGTTAATCCCCAATCCAAGACCAATACCCATTATGGGTCCCATTAATGGCGATATTAACATGGCGCCAATAATAACGGCTGTAGAATTTACATTCAACCCAAGCGAAGCCACAAGTATAGCGAAAATGAGTATCCATAAATTCGTACCGCGGAAGGCCACACCATTTTCTATAGCTGCGATAACAGTTTTTAATTCTTCTTTCTCGGCATTTAACTTAAACTTATCGAAGAAAGCATTCAAGATTGTATTTTTTTTGCTATGAGATTAAACCTTAAAAAGCTGCTAAGACCTGCAAAAACATCCTTTAAGGAATTCCGTGATCTCGATGGTGTATCCCAATCCCTTAGCGGAATTCCAAAAATGAATTCATGGAAAAATACACGCTTAATATAACGATACGCAAAGGTCGTATAAGCGAATTACAGCCTGACCAAGTATAGATTAGAATGTTGTTAGAGTATGCCCGGCGGGCAGTTCTATGGTAAATGTAGTTCCCAATCCTGGTTTGGAAACCACTGTTATTGTTCCTTTGTGCAGTTTAATAATTCGGTTGGCAAGAGACAAACCCAGGCCAACTCCCTTAGCCGTCCTACTCTCCCCTATCCTGTAAAACGGCTGAAAAATATTTTTTAGTTCGTTTTCCTCGATGCCAATTCCTTTATCTGTTACGGTGATAGAAAATCCATTTTCGTTTAGGTATAAAGCAGCATCGGCGTGATGATCCGGGGAATATTTGCAGGCATTAACGACTATATTTTGAACCGCGGTAAACAATAGTTCTTCATTTCCAAAAACCAATAATTTTTCCTCTTGTTCTGGCAGATCATTGAATTGCAACGATACACTGTGTTCTTTATCCTGCTTCTGAATCTGACCGGGAAGGCGCATTAATATCTCGTCGATTCGAACCAGGTCAATATCGAGACCTCCGTCGTTGCCTGATGCAGTAGCAAACTTCAACAATGTTTGAACAAGGTTATTCATATGTTGAACGTCCTGCAAAACAAGGCTCATAGCTTTCCGGTATTCTTCCTCGCTCCGGTTTCGCTGAAGAGAGATCTCAAGCTGGCTTGAAATCAGGGTGAGTGGCGTAGAAAGTTCGTGCGACGCATTTGATATAAACCGCCGTTGTAATTCAAAGCTATCTTTTAAACGATCAAGTAATTGGTTAAGCGTAACAGACAATTGGTACCATTCATCTTTGTTTTGGCCAGTATGAATGCGTCGATCCAGGTTATAGGCGGAGATGTCGTTTACTTCAATAGTGATCTTTCGTACCGGTTGCAATAATCCCGTTGAGAAAAAGAGCCCCCCTGCAAAGGAAAGGAAAGTGCCACCAATAAAACTGATAATCAGGATTTTTCTGAGGCGATGGAGGATATTATTTCCATCTTCATCTTCTGCCGCACAAATTACTACAACGCCTTCCTTATTGTCTGGATTGTGATATGCAACAGCCTCCATTTTCCCTCTTGCAAAATAAAATATTTCCTTTTCTCTTGCCTCTTGCAGTATTTCTTTACCGATGACAAGACTACTACTCCTCACCTCATTATAATTATATATTACGTCGTTTGAATTATTAAACGCCCGGACCGACTTATTTTTTAAAGAAAGTGTAGTTAATGAATCTATGCGATGAATCAAATTTCTGTCAAACAGTTCCGATTGACGCAACAATCTTTCTGTGGTGATCGCCCTGTTCGTCAACCTTGTCTTTATGGTGGAAACCCTTGAAGATGCAGAAAAATAGTAAATAGACAGGCAAACAACTCCCAGTATGATAAACACAACAAACGTAAACAGGAAAGTAATGCGTAACCGGATAGGCATAAAGTTTAATTTTCTTTCAATACATAACCCATTCCCACATGTGTTTGAATAAGTTTTTCCGGGAAAGGCTTATCAATCTTGTTGCGTACATAATTAATATATACGTCAATAATATTCGTATTGGTATCAAAATCTATATCCCATACATTAATGGCAATATCGGCCCTTGATACTACTCTGTTTTTATTCCTAAGCAGGTATTCCAGTAATTGGAACTCCTTTGCCGTCAGTTTAATGGCTTTATCATTACGGGTAACTTCCTTTTTATCAAGATTCATCTGGAGATCACCGGCATGAAGTATATTACCAACGGGAAGATGGTGACCAGCAGTCCGCCGCAGCAAAACACGCATTTTCATCATTAATTCCCTGAACTCAAATGGCTTAATTACATAATCATCCGCACCAGCGTCGTACCCTTCAATCTTGTCATTGAGAGTAGTCAGTGCAGTAAGCATAATAACAGGTATATTAACATTAGCAGCCCGGATGAGTTTGCATAAGTCATATCCATTGATACCGGGAAGATTGATGTCTAATATTGCAAGGTTGAAACTGCCTTTCTGGAAAAGACGGTAACCAATATTACCATCATAAGCTACATCTACCAAGTAGCCATTCTCGGCTAGTCCGAAGCGTAGCGTATCGGCAATGCGCGGCTCGTCTTCCACCAATAATATACGAATGTCATCCATATCGTGAGTATTGATAAAGTTTGCAAGGTACAATGTATAGGCTCCTTTCAGCGATTTGGGCTGGATGTAATTTATTCTAATCCTCTTCTAATGTGAGGCTAACCGGCTTTTAAGATTGACAAACGATTTTTATGTTATGCCTAAACGGTTCGGCACCATACTAATTCCTGTCGATTTTTCTGTGAACACGGATATCGCTATCTCAAAAGCTTTAGGACTGACTGAAAGTGGGAATTGCAGTATTCATTTATTCCATGTACAACGAATCATTTTACCTAATTTTCTACAACAACTGCAATATTATATAACAGGTTTTTCACGCCACGATGTCAATGTTTGTATAAATAAAGCAGCCGAAAAATTGTCAAAATTAAAGTCAGTTATTGAAGATGTAAGGAAGGATATAGACGTTTTTACCTGGGTAACTTTTGGAGGACCGGTAGAAGAAGCTATTGCCAAAAAAGCCAAGCGTCTTGGCGCTGATTTAATTTTGCTTGGAAAGCATTCACATCACTCCACACTGCCCTTTTTAAATACCGTTGTTCCAAGCAGGCTGGCTGCCATATCCGGTGTCCCTGTTCTGACAGCCAAACCAGGTTCTTTACATACAGAAATAAAAACAGTCGTGATACCTGTTGGAGTTCATTTTCCGGGAAACAAATTGGACGTACTTGAAGCCCTGGAAAAGAATGCATCGCTGAAAATTCGTCTCGTTGTCTTTTCGGGTGATAAAAATGATTCTTCTCTTTCAAAACAATCTTTGTTGAACACTTTTCAAACTTTAAAAAGCAAGTCAGCTAATCAGGTCAATTATGAAATATTAACGGGGAGCAACAGAGCAAAAGCGCTTTTAGTCTATTGCGGCCAGGTTGGCGCCGACGTATTGATAGTAAATCCTGGCTCCGAAACGCGGGTGAGCGTATGGATAAACAGTCACATTTCTGATCTCCTGCCTGCTGATTCAAGAACCCAGGTACTGGCTGTGACACCCGGTTGAAATGAATCTTGAATCATGTGCTAAAAATGAAACTGGCAGTACCCAGTAATAAATAATTTTCATGGTGGTTTTCCTCGGTTAAAAGCAACTTGCCCGCCCAGCGGGCATAGTTGTTTCTAAATGTTATCAGAATGTTTACTCTTTTTGACATTGACATTGACTGCATGCTGCGATTTATGAGGCATTAAACATTTCAGGATAAACTATGGTTAAAAGAGTTTCTAATACTAATCTAATCGGGGTTTAATGACATGCGGTGGCCCTAACAGTAGATTTGCAGATATAAGTAAGCAACTCTTATGGAGCCTTTGTACTGAGTGATGTTAATATAGGTTTTTAGTAGCGTGATCGAAGGCCAGGAAGTTTTAGCTATACGAAGTTGCTGGAAAAGCAATTGACCTGAATAAAATTTGAATATGTTACTAGCTACCGACCTTGATGGCACATTCTTAGGTGGAAAGAGTCTCCACAAGCAACAATTATATCGCCTCATCAGGGAAAATATGGGTGCTCTTTTGGTCTTCGTTACCGGCAGAGGGCTTGAGTCGGTCATCCCAATTTTAAATGACCCTATTATTCCCAACCCGGACTATATTATATGCGACGTTGGCTCTACCATTGTGAATGGTTATACCCTTGAACCGGTAGCGAAACTGCAAGCCAGGGTTGAAAGGAGCTGGCCGGGTCGTCTAAAAATCGTAGAATGCTTGAAGGACATTTCCGGCCTGACTTACCAGGAGGTACCACAACAAAGACGCTGCTCTTTTTTTGTTGAAGATGAAAAAATAGTTGACAAGATCAGGTCTCGGGTAAATGCGCTGGATTGCGATGTCATTTATTCCGCCGGCAAATTTCTTGACGTTCTTCCCCGTGGAGTAAATAAAGGAGCCTCGCTTACCAATTTGGTGGAATACCTGGCCACAGATGCCAACATGGTTTTGGTAGCAGGTGATACGTTAAATGATCTGGCACTTTATCAATGCGGATACAAGGGAGTAGTGGTGGGAAATGCTGAAGAGAAGTTAATTAAAACCACTAAAGACATAGATGGGGTATTCCATGCCGAATCCGCCGGTGCGGGCGGCATTCTCGAAGCACTTTTTTATTTTCCCGAATTTTCAGAGAAAGCAAAAATTCTAACTGGTGAAATACTTCCCGAGGCAGGCACAAACAACCAGCAACTAATTATGATGTATCATCGTTTGCCTTATGACAAGATTGAAGTGAATGGCAGAAAAGCGAGGGTGACGCCTCAAAGCCCGAACGGCATCATTCCGACGCTACAGGGTTTTTTTTCCAACCGTCGTTCCGGAGTCTGGATTGCCTGGGAAGAAGTAGAATGCGAGGGAGAATTATTGCGCAATATTTATATAGACAAAGAAAAATATCCAAACCTTATGGCGTCGCGCATAGGGCTCACAAAAAAAGAAGTGGAAATATTTTATAAGTCCTTTGCCAAGGAAGCTTTTTGGCCTACTATATTTGCATTTATTGATAAGGTCAAATTTGACCATGATCATTGGGATCACTACGTAGATATAAATCGAAAATTTGCCGAAAAAGCCGCCGAGCAGGCCGACCCTGGAGCCATCGTCTGGATACACGATTATAATCTCTGGCTTGTTCCGGGTATCTTAAGACAGTTACGCCCTGATCTTATTATCGCATTTTTCCATCACACGGCTTTTCCGGCGGCAAATACGTTCAATATCTTGCCTTGGCGGCGGGAAATTGTCAGCAGTTTGCTGCAATGTGATTTTATTGGTTTTCACATCCCGCGTTATGTCGAAAATTTTGTCGACGTCGCTGCAAGTCTGTTTCCCCTGAAGCAATGTGAAAAAATAAATTGCGCCCCCAGGTTTCTTACCTACAGTGCGGCGATGGGCGTCAATCAGATGACAACAACCATAGAAACTGATCACCGAAAAGTGAGATTGGGAGCTATTCCCGTTGGAATCGATGTTGTTTATATTCAGGAGTTCTTTCAAGACGAGGCTATGTTGAAGAAAGTCGCAGAGATAAAGCAGCAATTAAATGGGAAAAAAATGATCCTGAGTGCCGAACGATTGGATTATGTAAAAGGTCCATTGGAAAAGATACTTGCCTTTGAACAATTTCTTGAAGAATATCCCGAGTATCATGCAAAAGTAGAATTAATTAATATCTGTACACCTCCTGCTAAAGGAATGAAAATATATGATTCAATTAAAGTCGAATTGGAACAGGCTGTCGGCAGAATCAATGGTAAATATGCTGATTTAAACTGGACGCCAATCCACCTGTTCTTCCGGTCATTGCCTTTTAATGAAATACTCATTTACTATGGAGCGGCAGATATTGCGTGGATTACTCCATTACGGGATGGTTTGAACCTGGTGGCAAAAGAATATATTGCGGTGCAGGGAGAAATACCGGGTGATAAAGGGGTTTTGATCTTATCTGAATTTGCCGGTGCTGCAGTTGAGCTTTCATATGCACTCCTTACTAATCCATATGACCAGAAGGCACTAAAAGAAAATCTATTGCAGGCTTTCCGGATGAAACCCGAAGAAAAAAATATGCGGATGGAACGTTTATACGAGCAGGTAAGGCATTATGATATTGATTTCTGGGCCGATGACTTTATAAACAAGGCGTTGTACAGTGTGTCCTCGTGTAGCGCTGAGCATAATGCAAACGACGAGAAAATAAAACTGAAGGATCAAACGGTGAAGGAAATTCTAAACTAAGTCAATATGGCCAAGAACATTCATGAATTTCGTATCAAGCTATTGGATCAGATATTACATGCATATTCAGGAATGGCTGTCGTACATCTTATCGATACCGCGCTGGAAGTTCTTGCGGAAAAAAAAGTGCATGGTCATATTGTCATCCGGTTCATAGATAAAATGATTTTTGATATGGAAGCTATGGAACCGGGTAGCTATGACGATAGTCAGCGAATAAGTCGAGTAAGCAAGGGGGATTGCACCCCCTGCTCCTCACAGAACCGTACGTGAA
>JBDTUH010000014.1:0-180682 GCA_040007815.1 Chitinophagaceae bacterium | reverse complement strand
TATTGGATAGCTATTCTGGTTAATTTCTTCGCATAATAAAATTATTAGGATAATCTGCAATAGTTTGTTCTCCTATAATATCATACCATTTGTTTACGGGTACCTGTGAGGTAATGATCAAAGCTCCTTTCCCGTGCCTGTCTTCTATGAGTTCCATCAATGCAAGCCTGCTTTGAGCATCGAAAGGTTGTATACCATTAAAAGATGGAAATGAGTTTTACGCTGAAGTGCTTAGAAAAAAACCGGCAAAAAACGTAATAGAAGAAATCAAGGGAATTATTGCTAAAAATAAGTATAGTCGCATTACCCTTGAAACTGAGAAAGGAAAAGTTTCATACATAAATGAAATTGAAAAAATAATAATAAAATGAAAAACATACCGTATCAAACGGGTTGTATTGCTCACCATTCTGTTTACCTGAACCACAGGACACAGAGCTATAAGCGACTGTTGTATGATAGACTACGACGTTTGCCGGAAAGTTCTGGAGCAGGATGGTGGCCACTACTCAGAAGAACAAGTTAAATTGATGGCTGATCTCCTATGGGAGTATGCCCAGTTAACTGTAGATTTATTTTTGAATCAATCAAAACCGACGAACCATGAAACGAGCCATTCTGATGGTAAGAGTAAGCTCTGATGAGCAAGCCAAGGGTTATAGCCTGGATATACAGGAGAAAAGTCTCCGGGATTATTGCAATCGAAATAATATTGAAATCGTGAGCGTATATCGCGAGGATCATTCCGCTCAAACTTTTAACAGGCCGGAATTTAAAAAGCTCCTGGAATTTGTTAAAACTGCAAAATCTAAAATTGATTATTTGTTTTTCACCACCTGGGATCGTTTCTCACGCAATACCACCGATGCATATGAAATGCTTCGAAAATTAAACAAGCTAAATATTGAAGTTCAAGCAACAGAACAGTATATTGATTTCGCAATACCGGAAAACAAGCTTTTATTGGCAATGTATCTGTCCTATCCACATATCGAAAACGAGAGAAGGGGAATTAAAATATTTGATGGAGTAAAAGCAGCCAAACAAGCCGGTCGCTGGTCGGGAAAAGGACCTTATGGGTATAAGAATACCCGGGATGAAACAAATAAACCAATCATTGTACCGGATGAAAAGGCAGAAATAGTAAAGAAAATCTTTACAGATTTTAGTAAAGGGAAAACTCAGGTCGAAATAAGACTTGAATGCAAAAAGCTTGGCCCCGCAATCAGCAAATCTCAATTTTCCCGGATACTTTCTAATCCAGCCTACATAGGTAAAGTGTTGGTTCGTGATAAAAAAAATGACAAGGGTTATTATATCAATGGCATTCACATGCCTATCATATCATCTGCACTTTTTGAAAAGATACAGTTGCTATTAGATGGAAATAAGAAAAAGCGAAATATGCCAAAGGTGCAGACTATTAAGGAGGAGCTTTACCTGCGGAGCCATTTGCTTTGTCCTAATTGCGGCAATAATATGACTGGTAGCGCTTCAAAAAGCAAGACAGGTCACAAGCATAATTATTATCATTGTAATCATTGTCACAAAATTCGGTTCAGGGCTGATAAAGCGCATGAAACGATATTATCCATTATCTCTGAAATTAATTTTTCAAAGAACGCTAACGAACTCTACAAGCTGATGGTGAAAAAAAATTTTCAGGAAAAAAGACCGCAAAGAAAAAATAGCGAAGAATCCGTTAGACACGAAATAGCCCTTTATGAAAAACGAATGATCAATCTGCAGGATGATTATGCGGATAGGAAAATAAGTCTGGAAGACTACAACACTTCGATTGAACGCTACCGCCAAAAAGTTCGGGCATTGCAACTGGAAACAAAGGAAAATGAAGCAAAACAAACCGACTATAAGGGATTTTTAAAATCAGGCATCAACCTGCTTAGTAACCTTAAAAATTATTATGTATCAACGGATTTGATATCCCGGATGCGGCTTTTGAGTTCGATATTCCCAGAAAAACTCATTTTCGAAGAAAATAAAAGTCGAACTCTAAAAATCAATGAAGCTGTTCGGCTACTATTAACCACAGACAAGGGTTTCAACGAAAAGGGGACAACACAAATTTTTAAAAATTTAGAGTTGTCCCCTCAGGTGGAGCTGAGGGGAATCGAACCCCTGTCCAAACATATTCGTCAAAAGCTTTCTACATGCTTATTTCATTATTGCTTGTCGGCGATGAACAGGAAATGAACAAACCAATTCATCGCTTAGCTGGATAGTCTTAAGCAACCGTCACAGCCTTCGGTTACAGCATTCCGTATTTGTTTTAAGTCGGCGGCGGAGCTGGTAACAGACCAACCTGCTCAAGCGGCCCTAATGACTACTTAATCACTGATTAGGCAGCCATGGCATACTGTGTATTGCCATTTGAAGTTTGAATATTCAGATTATCGTGCTAATTATCCAACGCACGGCATGCTTACACTCTCAAAGATCTATGCTGTCAAAACCGGTACAGCCCCGTTTTACAATTGGCAATCAGCAATTGGCAATCAGAGTCTTCTTATTGAAAACCGCCAATTGCATACTGCCAATTGCCTATTGATCTATTTACCCCAACCAAACCAATCGTTTCCGTTGGCGTATAGCATTAACATTAATAATAAAATCATCCCGGCTACCTGTGCGTATTCCATGAACTTTTCATTCGCTTTTCTTCCACTAACCATTTCATATAATGTAAACATTACATGTCCCCCATCCAATGCGGGGATAGGAAGCAGGTTCATAAAAGCAAGAATGACGGACAAGAAAGCTGTGATATTCCAGAAAGACTCCCAATCCCATACACCCGGGAATGCATTTCCGATAGCTTTAAATCCTCCCAGCCCTTTATATCCTCCCGTGCTCGGGTTAAGAATTTTTTTAAATTGCTCCAGGTAGTAAGAGAGATCACCCCCGGCTTTTCTTACACCCGCGGGAAAGGCTGTTACAAAACTATATTTTGTTACGTTCAATTTTAACCATCCCAAACTATCCATTTGCGGATAGTTGGCTTTACCATAAGGCAAAAAGCCCAGCACTCCATCCGGATTAACGTGGGCCTGGAACTGAACTTCTTTATCGTCTCTTTTTACCGTTAATAATACGTCCTTGTTAGCTTTGGCGCCAAGCTGATTTTTTAATTCATCAAAAAAGAAAAACCTGGTTGAGTCAACGCCAATCAACTGATCATTTTGCCTGAGACCCGCTTTGTATATCCTGGAAGTATCCGGAACAATAAGAGCGATAGCAGGAATGCGGGGTTCAATAAGTGTTATTTTTCCCTTTTTTTTATTTTCAATCAACTGCCCCAGTAAATCACGTGGTATAACAAGATCCATTTTTTTTCCTTCTCTTTCCAACGTGATGGTTTCATCAGCAACGATCAGTTTTTTCAATGTCTTTTCGAAATCATCCACCACTATTCCATCAATAGCCAGTATCTTATCTCCGCTTCTGAGACCTATCTTGTAAAGCGTACTGTCAGTTACCTGTATGCCGTATTTCAATGAAGCTGCGGGCACTTTTTTCTCACCCCAAATCATTAATACAAATGCATAGACAACAAATGCCACCAATACATTCATGACAATACCACCGAGCATAATGATAAGTCGTTGCCAGGCTGGCTTACTCCTGAACTCCCATTCCTTTGCTGGTTGCTTCATCGCTTCTTTATCCATACTCTCATCAATCATACCGGATATTTTTACATATCCTCCCAATGGCAGCCAACCAATTCCGTATACCGTATCACCCACTTTTTTCTTTACCAGTGCAAACCAGGGATCGAAAAAAAGAAAGAATTTTTCTACCCTGCAGCCAAACCATTTAGCTGTTATATAGTGACCAAATTCATGGAGAATGATCAACAGGGATAAGGCCAGCAACAACTGTCCTGCCTGCACACTTACCGAAGCCCAATTAATTGCTAATAAATACATATACACTCAGGATATTTTTAAAATTTCTAAGAATAAGAAGCGCAAATATCTGCTAAATATCTGTCCTTTTAAAGCCGCTGGTGAATTATTTGATTTTATTAAGAATACCTGGTGTTTTAAAACCGATTGGTCATGAACGAATTAGAGCTTGATCAGATCAGCCGCATAGTTCCGGGCCACTCCATCGCTTTCAAAGTATTCTTCTAATGTTGGCGTCTCTATAAAACTTACTTTTTGCATAGTCTTTTCAATTACATCCGTCATATCGAGAAAATTTACCCGGTTACGAAGGAATGCATACACAGCGATTTCGTTCGCCGCATTCATCACTGCCGGAAGATTTCCACCTTTGTTCAATGCATTCATAGCCAAACCCAAATTTCTGAATGTTCTCAGATCAGGTTCTTCAAATGTTAAAGTGTTCACTTTTTTAAAATCATAACGGGGAAAATTATTTGCTATTCGTTTTGGAAATGCCAATGCATACTGAATAGGTAGTTTCATATCCGGCAATCCCATTTGCGCTTTTATGCTGCCATCCTCAAATTGCACCATGCTGTGAATAATACTTTGTGGGTGGACGACGACCTGTATTTGTTCAGGTTTCAAATTAAACAACCATTTCGCCTCTATCATTTCAAGACCCTTGTTCATCAACGTAGCAGAATCTATGGTAATCTTGGCGCCCATGTTCCAGTTAGGATGCTGCAAGGCGTGTTCTTTTTTTACATTGACAAGGTAATTAGGCTTTCTTCCTAAAAATGGTCCGCCCGAAGCAGTGAGAACTATTTTTTCAATCCTGTTTCTTGTTTCACCAACGAGGCATTGAAAGATGGCGGAATGCTCAGAATCAACCGGGATCACCGGCACCCTGTTCTCTACCGCTTTGCGCATAATGATATCGCCAGCCACCACTAACGTTTCTTTATTAGCCAATGCTACTGGTTTACCAATTCCAATGGCCTGCAAGGTTGGTCTTAATCCTGCATACCCAACAATAGCCGCCAGCATAAGGTCATAACAATCCATAGCGGCTACTTCTTCTAATGCTTTTTCACCTGCAAAAACTTTGATATCGGCAGACGATAAAGCGTCTTTTACTTTCTGGTATTTTTTTTCATCGCCAATAACGACAATGTTGGGGTTAAATCTGAGGGCCTGTTCAATCAGCAAGTCCTCATTATTGAATGCAGTAAGCACTTCAGCTGTAAAAACAGAAGGATTGGAAGCAATTACTTCCAATGCCTGGGTACCGATAGAGCCGGTGGAACCAAATATAGCAATGCGTCTTGTGGGTTGGTCATTCTTCATTGAATCAACAAATAAAAATAAAAAATCAATTCTCTTTCCATTTCACCAGCTCCTCAGCTATTATCCTGTCATTACTCAATCGGGGTACCTTGTTCTGTCCACCTAGTTTACCCACTGATTTCATATAGTTAATAAACCCATTTTTTTTAACAGGAGTCAGTTTCAAAGGTGTCAATATATTTCCCCCGATAAGATCATCATAATATACGTTCTTTTGCCGGAGGTTCTCATCAACCTTCTTCGCAAACTCCTGCATATTGAGTGGCTTGTTTTCAAATTCGACAAACCACTCATGATAAGATCTGCCCTCTCCTTCACTTACATAGGGGGCGACCGTAAACTCAGTGATCTGGATATTTTCTTCCTTCGCTGCTTTTAGCAAACTATACTCAACTTCTTCACCAATAACATGCTCACCAAAAGCGGAAATAAAATGCTTTGTTCTTCCTGTTACAACTAACCGATAAGGGTTAGTAGATACAAATTTCACCGTATCCCCTAAATTATAGGCCCATAAGCCAGCATTACTATTAATAATAAGCGCATAGTTCTCTCCCACTTTTACATCACGCAACGACACCCTCGCGGGGTTCTCGTTATTTATTTCATTAGCGGGAACAAACTCGAAAAAAATACCGCTATCTGAATTCAGCAAAAGCCCCTCAGCATTTTGCGAATCCTGGAAAGCAAAAAAGCCTTCGCTGGCAGGAAACAATTCAATGCTATCAATTTTTTTTCCAATACTCTCAAATAACTTAGCCTTATAAGGTTCAAAATTTACACCGCCCTGCACCATAACGCTGAAGTTAGGAAACAACTCACTAATGCTCTTCCCGCTTCTTCTGACTAACTCGTCAAAATACATTTGCATCCATGGCGGAATGCCGCTGATAAGGGTCATATCCTTATTGATCGTTTCATCAACGATCTTATTCAGCTTGGTCTCCCAGTCTTCGATGCAATTAGTTTCGTAAGAGGGAAGCTGATTTGTTCGAAGATATCCCGGGACATGATGATTAACGATACCGCTTAACCTCCCTGTAGGAATTCCCGAAATCCTGTCCAACACGGGTGACCCTGATAAGAAGATCATCTTCCCATTGGCGAACTGGGTATTTCCCGTCTCAGCCATGTAACAAAGCAAGGCATTACGGGCCGTATTGATATGATTGGGAATTGATTCTTTCGTAATTGGAATATACTTGGTGCCGCTGGTGGTACCCGAGGTTTTAGCAAAATAGATAGGCTTTCCTTTCCAAAGTACGTTATGCTTTCCTTCTTTTATCTGATCAATATAAGGACGCATCTGCTCGTAATCCCGGATAGGAACAGCCTGGCGGAATTCCTCGTAGTTATTGACCTTTTCCAAACCAGCTTGCTTACCAAATTGCGTGTTGCGACCCACCTTAATCAGGCCTTTTAGAATGGCATCCTGATCCGCTACGGCAGTCGCCATACCCTTTCTGATACCTTTATATATATATGAAGCAAACGGTTTTGCTAAGAATGACTTGATTTTCAACTGTTAGTATTTATTTTATGGGCCAGTTGAGAACAACTGTAAAAAAATAAGGGCGTTAAAATAAGCTTTTTATAGATGTTTGCCGCTCATTTTGAAGTCCCTTTCTAAATAATGGTGAGCTCGTAGCCGCAAAGATAAAGGAAGCCCGGCCAAACAGCGTTGATCCTGCTTTTAAAAGTTTGGTGTTCTGCTTGGTAGTTAAAGTTTTTCCCTTACTTTTGCATCCCTAATTTCAGATTATGATAGCAGTAATAAAAGTAGCCGGTCAGCAATTTAAAGTGGAAAAAGATCAGACCTTATATGTGCCCCATGTAGAGGGCAGCGCTGGTGACAAAGTAAGTCTTGAAGTGTTACTGGCAGAAGCTGATGGCAAAGTTTCCATTGGTTCTTCTTTGAAAACAAAAGTGTCGGCGGAAATTCTTGACCAGGTAAAAGGTGATACGGTGATCGCCTACAAACAAAAAAGAAGAAAAGGATTTCACAAAAAGAAAGGACATCGTACTGCTTATACAAAAATCAAAGTGACTAACATCGCATAATTCTGTTAACTGGCTAACAAGTTGAAAAGTTTATGAATAACTGATCAACTTAAAGCTTACAAATTTATAAACTAAATAATATGGCACACAAGAAAGGTGAAGGTAGTGTTAAGAACGGCCGCGATTCACAAAGCAAACGTCTTGGTGTAAAAATTTTTGGTGGTCAGCCTGCAACTGCAGGAGCTATCATCATTCGTCAACGTGGTACGGTTTATCATCCTGGTAAAAACGTTGGAGTAGGCAAAGATTTTACTTTGTTTGCATTGAATGATGGAGTAGTTGAATTTCGCAAAGGACGCAACGATAGAACATACGTGTCTGTTGCAATTGCTGAAGCATAATCATCCGGATTGTCATTTTTGTGGAAAAAAAATTTGGGTAGTATAAAATAATTATTATTTTTACTAACGATAACCCATATTTCACTAAACATTAAATTCTAAAAAAATGGCAACAAAGAAAAAAGCAGCTAAAAAAGCGGCTCCAAAAAAAGCAGCTAAGAAAGCAGCTCCAAAGAAAAAAGCAGCTAAAAAAGCAGCTCCAAAGAAGAAAGCAGCTAAAAAGAAATAAGTTTAATTTCTTAGAAGTTATAAAAAGTTCCGATCTGATCGGGACTTTTTTTTGCGACATACTTTTCATGGCTTCCGCCATCAAAAAAAATTATTGTATTGTCTTAACTTGCGTAAATGGATAATGCAGCTATCGCCGAAAATTTTTCGCTACTTTCCAAGCTCATGGACATTCATGGTGAAAACTCGTTTAAGACGAAAACCTACTCCATAGCGGCTTACAACATAGACAAACTTCCTTTGCAGCTAAAAGATACAGCCAGGGAAAACTTGTTTAGCATCCAGGGAATTGGTAAAAGTGTAGGTGAAAAAGTGATTGAAATGCTGGACGGGGGCCACCTGAATATACTGAATGAATACATTGTTTCAACGCCGCCCGGTGTCATTGAAATGCTGAACGTAAAAGGAATAGGTCCAAAAAAAATTCATACCATTTGGAAAGAAATGGAGATAGAATCGCTGGGTGAATTATTATATGCCTGTAATGAAAACCGGCTTACTTTATTCAAAGGTTTTGGTGAAAAAACGCAACAAAATATACAGGAGGGCATTGAATATTATCTCCAAAACCAGGGAAGCTTCTTATACGCACAATTGGAAGAAATCTTCCCGCAGGTGGATAATTACCTGAAAAAACTGTTTTCTCCGGAAAAAGTTTCTGTCACAGGTGCATTCAGAAGACAGGAGCCTACTATTGATGAATTGGAATACTTAGTCCTCGAAAATAAGGATACTATTAAGCCGAAATTTCAAACAGCACAACCACCCGAATTACTGGAAGAAACAGAAACAAGTCTTCTGTATAAACTGCGTAATGGATTAAGACTTCGCCTTTATACCGGTGTTAAAAACAGGACTGAACAATTATTTACGACAACCGGTTCTTCAGAATTCATTGACGCTTTTCGGAAAGAGTTTAGCAATATTTCTTATGAAGGCAATAAAGGTAATGGAGATGAAGAAGTGTTTGCCAATGCCAACATTCAATATATTCAACCCTGCATGAGAGAAACTGCTTCAGTCATTGAGAAAGCAAAAAAACATTCACTTCCTGTTCTTATCGAACCAACTGACGTAAAAGCAGTCATCCATAGTCATAGCAACTGGAGTGATGGTGCGAATACCATTGAAGAGATGGCCAAAGAATGCATCAGCAAAGGATATGAGTATCTCGTTCTTTCTGATCACTCCAAAACCGCTGTTTACGCCAAAGGGCTTAACGAAGAAAGAATAAGGGAGCAGCACCGTTATATTGACGAACTAAACAATAAGCTGGCACCCTTTAGGATATTTAAGAGTATAGAAAGTGATATTCTAAATGATGGTAGCCTTGACTATTCAAATGATGTACTGGCGACCTTTGACCTTGTTATTGCTTCGGTACACAGCAATCTGAAAATGACCGAGGAAAAAGCGATGGCGCGACTATTAAAAGCCATCACCAATCCCTACACCACTATTCTTGGTCATATGACCGGACGACTACTATTGAGCCGCAGAGGCTATCCTGTCGACCATAAAAAGATTATTGATGCCTGTTCCGATAATGGGGTGGCAATTGAAATAAACGCCCATCCCCGAAGATTGGATATTGACTGGCGATGGATAGACTATGCTATGGGAAAAAATGTTTTATTATCCATAAACCCCGACGCCCATTATCTTGACGGTTACACCGACATAAAATATGGTGTACTGGCAGCACAAAAAGGCGGCTTGACAAAAGACATGAACCTTAGTAGTTTTTCTTTAAAACAGTTTGAAGAATATCTTTCTAAAATAAAAAAACAAAAAGGCATTTAGACTACCAGGGGCAACTCTACATGAAAGGTTGTTCCATTGCCTTTCTGTGTTTCAAACCAGATCTTGCCCTTTACCTGTTCTACAATCCCTTTGCACATGGCGAGACCAAGACCGGTTCCGGATGACTTGGTTGTGAAATTGGGTATAAATATCCGGGCTCGCATTTCTTCAGGAATTCCTTCACCATTATCTTTTATGCTTATCCGGAGTTTATCATCCTGGACCTGTTCACTTATTTCGATTTTGCAAAGTCGTCCTTCACAGGCTTCCACTGCATTCGCTAAGAGGTTAGTGAAAAGCCGGTTCATCTGGGTTTTGTCAGCATTTATCATTGCCCTGCCGAGAACTGGTCGCCATGTGATTTCTATATTTCCATCGGAGCGGTACAATTCCTGGAGAGACCTTAATACGTCATGCAAGTCAAACTCTTCCATATTCGTATAGCTGATATTGGCGAACTGTGAGAAATCAGCGGCGATTTTGGATAGGTGATCTATCTGCTCCACCAATGTGTTAGCTACATTAGAAGATAGTTCTTTTACATTGGGATGATTGCTGTTAATAGATTTTTGTAAATACTGAATGCTGAGTTTCATTGGTGTCAATGGATTTTTTATTTCATGCGCTACTTGTCTCGCCATCTCACGCCAGGCTCCTTCTCTTTCTGTTTTGGCCAGGGCCTCAGCGCTTTCCTCCAGTTTTGCCACCATTTTATTGTATTCCTTTACCAAATCACCAATCTCATCATTGCGGTTCCAGATAATTTCTTCATTCATCCTGCCCAGGTTTACTTCCTTCATTTTATCACTTATAATAGAAAATGACCGTGTAATCCGATTGGTTATAAACAAGGCAATGAGCCCGGCGATCAGTAAAATAAATGCGTTGAGGTTAATAACTGTCACGATGAAATTTGATATTTCCTGGTCCAATTCGGGTTGGGAAGTAAAATAAGGTATGCTTAAATAGGCATATACCCTTCCATCCTTATCCCTTACCGGTGCATAGATACTGAGGTAAGAAAGATTAGCGATATGTTCTTCCTGCACATGTTCTATCTGGTTTAGCCTGCTCAGGCGATAAAACGCAACTGGCTCCATCTTTTTGCTTAACACGCCTTTTGCATACACACTGGCCTCCGAAGAAACCTGCAGGTCACCATTAAGGTCAAATACATTCACATCTACTCCATGAATACCTGAAACCTCCTTTACCAAATCATCTAAACTTGAATTTTTAGAAACTACAGAATCCCCTGTTTGCCCAACGCTATCCATTCCAAACGGGTTGTTGCTATCAATACGTTTCTGCATTTCATTCACCATGATCTTCATTGTACGGCTCAATTTTTCGCTATTGTTCCGGTTATAACGGTTTTTAAAAAAAGTAATCGTAGCGATACCTATGATAATGAAGGAGAATATACTGACAAAGATGATCGTACTATGTATTTGGTTGCGGATATTGAAATGGAAGAAACTTTTAAACCCTTGCCTGTCATACACGGCTTTCAATAATAAGGATAGCACCTGTACGATAAAAACCAGGAAAAGAAAAGAACAAAAGATATAGGAAAACAGGGTAATGGTCTCAATGACCGTATCCTCTTTCCTCGACATCACCACCACTTTTTCATTACCGGCCCTGTACCATAACTCATCATAATCGCCCCGGGTTTTTCTTTCATACTCCTTCGTTCCGGGAATATCTTTATCATTAAGCCTGGTGGCAAACGGGTATTTATCAGACAGAGCGATCAATTTTTTCTGGCTATAGACCGCATAAGAATAAATGGGTGAGTTCTCCGGGTCATCACTTTTATACTGCTTAAAAAATTCAGGCAGTAATGCATCGCTGCTGTATTTCTTAGGGTTTGAGATAAGAAAGAAATAACCCATTTTTTTTCCTGATGAATCATTGGCTATCCGCTCAGTGATGTAGGTGTACTTATCAAAAGCCGTTTCGTAGTAATAGAGGTCCGGCGTGCCGGTGGGATGTGACTGCAGCGTAACAATCGTATTCAATGCATCAAACGTTGTGGGCTCATCATTGAACAAAGGAGCGCCGCTGGAATCATACACATATAGTCGTGTATCATACTTATTCAAATAGGCGCTATAGTTGCCGGCCACGATGCTATCCCTGAGATAGCGGTTATTTACACTATCCTTAAACCGGTAAAAATTTTCTTCAAAAAAATCATTGTCGAGATACTTCAATGCGATATTCATGAGTCTTTCGCTGGAAGGATCTGTCTGTACGGCCTTCTTCTCCGCATAAAACTTTCTTCTTTCCCATTCCGCTTTTCTATTTTCAGCGAGCATAATCGCAGCGATGGATACTGAAAATACGAATATCCAAAAAAGGATGCCAGCAATATTAACGCGAATGCGGTTCAGTATCACTCCATCACGGTTAACCATCCATGTATAAAGCAGCAACCACGCAAGCACGGGTATATAAAACAGAACAGCAGGGTTGCCAGATTTGATACTGAGATAAACCAATCCTGAAAATGCGATTGCAAAATATACCAACCAGATATTGTCCCTGAAGAGTGGAAAAATGGCCCGGAATAATAATTGTGTAAAATAGTAATAAGATAAAGACAAAGTAGCCAGTACAATAAACCCAGCGACCGTATACCGGTCAAGGCTGAAAAAATTGGTTACATCAAAAGATATTTTTGAATCGGCTACGATGCTCCTGATAACAGAAGAAAGAATAAACGTAGAATAAATGAGCAGGCATAGCGATAATATGCCAACCACCCACTTAAGCCAGGCAGGCAAAGGTGTAAGGAAATTTTTTACGTTTTGCACCTTATACCAGGTAAATAATATTAACCAGCAGAAGAAAGATGAGTTCATTAACAGATCACCTAATGATCGCTGAATCATATTGGACCCATAAATAGAAGGATCAAATAACTCAAACTGCCGGAGGTTTAACAACCCCGGGATAAAGTAAATAACCAACCGGATAATAAGTAAGCTTAGACCAAGAAATAATATCCCTTTCCATTTTCTTCTTCCAGCAAGGGACTCCGCCACCAGGTGTATAAACAATAATAGCAGCAATAATCCGCTGAAGCGAAGTATAATGGTTAAACGATTATTGTAAGGTACCGCACCGGATGTTTTTTTATCCAGGTAAAACAAAACTTTACCAGATAAAGATTTAACCGGGAACTCAGTAACAGACGTACTCATTGTCACCCTGTTGTCGGCAGTGCTACTATACACAAACTTCTGTGGAAGATATTCCGTCTCCAGGAAAAAATCGGATCGAACCGGGATCAACGCATATGTTACAACCGGATATAATGAAAGATCGACAGATTTTTTTATAACAAAATAATAGCCGTTTGAAAGATGCATTAATTGGTCCATATCACCAGCCGAAAATGTTTCTGATGGCGGTGAGACCAACTGATTGTTCCATACACTTAAGGAAAGGCTGCCCGAATTATTACTTTGATAAATAAAAACACCATACTTTTTAGCGGAAAATTTTTCCAGCTCATTGATTGATTCTCTATTTTCAACAAGCCTGCCTATAAAGGAAGTGTCCTTTAGAAATTTGTCAAAATCTCTTTCCTGCTGATGTAAATACTCTTCTGCATGCCTTACCTCCTCTGCAACAGAAGACCGGTTAGTGTATAATTTATTGAAAACAAAAGAAAGAACAAAGAGGAAGGCCGCCGTTAATAGCAAACTAAATTTCCAGATCAGGTTATTTCTTATGATTGGCTTCACTTATCCCTTTGTTGTTTAATACTATTCCAGATGCTATCCATCTCTCCCAGGCTCATCTTTGTCAGGTCTTTTCCTTCCTTTAAAGCCAGTTGTTCCATCTGGGTGAAGCGGTGGATGAATTTCTTGTTGGTTAGCTCGAGTGCGTTTTCGGCATCCACCTGCAAAAACCGTGCATAATTGATCATTGAAAATATCACGTCCCCGAATTCTTCTTCTACCTTCTCCTGCTGACCCGTACCGATCACTTCCTTCAACTCCTTTATTTCCTCCTCCACTTTTTCCCAAACCTGGTCCTTATTTTCCCATTCAAAACCCACTTGTTTGGCTTTTTCCTGCAGGCGCATAGCTTTCACAGTAGCAGGTAATGACTTTGGAACTCCTCCCAAAATGGACTTTTTGCCTTCTTTAAGCTTTAGCTTTTCCCAGTTTCGTTTTACATCCTCTTCATCATTTACTTCAACCAACTTTCCGTTATCAGCGGGATCACCATAAATATGCGGATGGCGAAAAATGAGCTTTTCGCTTACCTGTTTAATTACTTCCTGCAATTCAAACTGCTTTTGTTCACTGCCGATCTTAGAATAAAAAAGAATATGCAGAAGCAGATCCCCTAATTCCTCTTTTATGCCTTTCCAATCTTCCTCCGTGATGGCATCCGCCAGTTCATACGTTTCTTCAATAGTCAATTGCCGGAGGCTTTGAATAGTTTGCTTCCGGTCCCATGGGCATTTTTCCCTTAGGTCATCCATAATAGTTACCAGGTTCAAAAAAGATTCACTTAAATTATCGCTCATTCGTCGTATTAATTAAAGTTGAAATACAGAAAAAAGGAAAAAGAATACCAATAATATCGCCAACAAAATAAGACCGGCAATGTTAAGCAAGATAAATTTTATAAACGTCTTGCCGATACTTTGACTGTAAAACCGCTTCATCGCTAAAAAAAGATAAACCGGCCACGCAAAGAGTGTAACGCCCATCAATATCTGCCATATACTCCAGCCCGTCAGTTTATCCATTTTATCCCAAAGAAAAACAAATAACAGAAGAATAAAACTGAGAACATAATGGTGTATGGAAAAGATCCCGTGATCAGCGTAGTAAAACTGCTTTCGCCTGCGTACATAAAGCAATTTTAAAATGAGAGCAAAAAAAGGAAGCGAAACAAACAGCAAATAAGGCAGGCGATGCAGCACTGAATTACCCAACTCCTGCATAGAAAAATCCTTGTCATACCGGTATTTTTCATTGAGACCAATGGCCCTTTTGTTCCATAGAGCGGTTAGCCAACCATCTCTTTTATCAGAAGGCCATGCTTTTTGTAAAGAATCATACTCTCTCCTGTTTTTATAATCACCGCCGATGGTACCAATAGCTACAAAATCATCTGAAAATGGTAACAAATCCAATTCTGATACCTGTCTTGATGTATCATTTAATAAAGACAGCTGTTTAATAACATTATCATCTCCCGGAACTTTTTTAAGTCTTTCTTCCGCCCGTTGAATAGCAGAATCTCTTTCAGCCTGGCTCATGGGTTCATTACCCTTAGTTATTTTGAAAGTATCTTTGGGGTTATTGATACTGAAAAAAATCAAAAAAAAGATAGCTGAAGTAAATACGTACATTCTTACGGGGTTCAGATAACTCACTCTTCTCCCTTTCATATATTCCGCAGATAAAAAACCGGGTTTAAATACCAGGTCTTTCAGTGTAATAAAAAATTTCCCGTCAAAATGAGTAATGTCACTAAAGAAGTGGGTCACCATGCCGAAAAAAGTCTCTTTCGGTTCAACATTCTCCTGTCCGCAGATATGGCAAAATTTTCCCTGTACAGTGGTTCCGCAGTTAAGACAATCTTTTTCTTTTCTTTCATGGCGGTGGGACATGCAAAATTTTTCTAAAAATAAGTACAAAAAGACAAGAACCGGCTTGTTTTTCGTTACTGTATAATTCAAGTACTTTTGCGCCTAATCTATATCACAACAAGAATGAAAAACATATTAATGGCCGTTATCCTGGTTTTCCCCGCTACTTCCTTCTGCCAATATTATTACAATGATATATTCGATGCCCGTTTAACAGGTGAAAGAATGAAAAATTACACCCTACAGAAAGTAAAGAAAATCACTGCTACCGGCTACGATGCCAATGGCGCGAAAACACCTGATTTCAATGAATGGCAGGAAATAAATGCGGAAAAGAGAATGCTGACGATCACTTCCCGCAACGGTCAACAGCTAAACCGTCAATATTACCAATTTGACAGCCAGTTTAAACTGGTAAGCATCACTGATTCTTCCGGTGATATAAAAAGTACTACCAGTTATAACTATGATAAAGCCGGTAATCTTATCTTAATAAAAACCACCACGAAAGATTCTTTACAGGATTTCAATGAAATGGTAGAACACCAGTATCTGTATAATTCATCTGGCAAACCCGAAAAATTATGGCAGATTATCAATGGAACTGACAGCAGTGAATATCGCTTCTCGCTGGAGGAAAATAAAAATGTGGCGGACGAACAACTCTACAGAAGAGGGGTTGGCATTGATCCTATCTATTACTATTATGATGAAAAAAACAGGTTGACTGATATTGTACGATATAACAAGAAAGCCAAAAAATTACTTCCCACTTTAATGTTTGAATATGATGAAGCAAACAGGATCATTCAAAAAATGACCATTCTATCCACCAACAATCCTGATTATCTTATCTGGCGTTATCTGTTCAATGAAAAAGGATTGAAAACAAAAGAAGCCCTTTTTAACAAACAAAAGGAATTGACAGGGAGGATCGAGTATGCATATACTTTTGAATAGAAGTAACTGAACTGCCATGGCGAAAAAAATTATCAGCTATTTCACATCATCCTTTACCAGGCGATAAGTCTTAAATGGACATTATTTTTTTAAGATTGGCTTTTTTCTCTCTTTCGCAACTTCTTCTTCTGTTATTTCACCCGAACTATTATTAAAATTCTGCCTTACATAAGTTAACACGAGAGCAAGGTCTTTATCCGATAAAAAACTATGGCTGGGCATCAGTCCATTGAATTGTTTGCCGTTCACCGTAATTTGCTTCTGCATTCCATTAAGCAGTATGTTGATCAGGCTTTTCGAAGAGCCTGTTACATATTCTGAGGTTTCTAATGGAGGGAACCGGTTACCATCTCCTTTTCCATCATATGCATGACAGGCCACACAGTATGTTCTATATACCTGCTCGCCTCCTACCACCACGTCCTTTTGTAAATTGTCTGCTATTTCATCCGGCGTTCTGATATGGGCGCTCATTTTTCTTTTTTCCATGCCCGCCAGTTGTTCATCATTAAATTTAGTTTTATCTCCCTTGTACATAATACGCCATATTCTCCCTTTACGTGAATCGCTGATGTATAAAGAACCATCAGGTCCCTGTGCTAGTCCCATCGGACGACAATTTGCATCCATCGTGTTGACTATTGTATCCATTCCCGAAAAGCCGTCCGCAAAAACTTCCCATGGCCCGGAAGGCTTTCTATCTTTAAATGGTACAAAGGCTACAAAATATCCCGACTGCGAATAGGGAGCACGAATTGTAGAACCATGAAATGTAATGAAAGCACCGTGTTTGTATCTTGCCGGGAATTGGTCCCCGGTATAAAATAATAAATCGTTAGGCGCCCAATGACCCGGGAAACCAATTAAAGGCTGTTCATACTCGGCGCCTTTTCCAACTATTTTTCCATCACCTCCATATTCAGGGTTTAGTAATTTTTTTCCTTGCATCTGATCATAATAATAATAAGGCCAGCCTGCATCGGCTCCTTCTTTTATTCGTAAAAATTCCTCAGACGGTAATAAAGCGCTTTGCCAAACCGTGTATTTTTCCGGCCATGTTCTGTGCATTTCATCCCTGCCATGCTGAACGACAAACAAATTTTTATCATCCGGATTCCATGTAATGGCTACCGCACTTCGTATCCCTGTCGCATATCTTTTTCCATCTTTTATGGTTTGATTTTTTTTATTAGGGTCAAACATCCAGATACCGGCATGCTCATCCAATTGCGGGCAGGGGTTTTGCCCGGGAGAATCCGGCACTCTGTCTATTTCCTGGCATACATCGGAAGGAGATCCAAACGGAATAAACAAGTTTCCTTTATCATCAAAAGCTACCGCTTTGGCGGTATGATTAAATCCGTGGGGATCATTCCTGTAATCATCGGTAAGAATCAATTCTTGTGTGGTATCGGGAAGCAATTCGCCTGACCTCAGTTTACAACGAAATACTTTATCGGTAGAACTGTAATACAAATAGCCATTGTTTATCCGCATAGCCGTTCCGTAACCCATGGGATCATCATATACTCCAAACTTTTTAATAACGTCCGCTTTGCCATCGTTGTCTTCATCCCGCATAGCCACATTACTTCCATCAGGAAAAGAAGCCCTGAGCTTTACATAAATATCGCCATTATCATTTACGGCCAAATGTCTGGCAGAACCAAGGCTATCCGCCACTACCACTGCTTCAAAATTTACGGGAAGCATCAGGCCTCCATTATCAGGGTCGCCATCAGGCAAACCTCTATGCTTGCATTGTACAAAAAGCAAGGATACCGCAGCTATCAAAATGATCTTTACATGTTGTTGCAAAGACAGCCTCGGAAAAAAAAATCGCATAAGAAAAATTTTGTCAATAATATTAAATGGAAACAATCTTAATCAATGAGGCTTTTTTAACCCGGCATTCTGCTTAGAAAGATTAGCCTGAAAATTTAACAAGCACCTGCGTTAAAAATACAAAAGAGTCCCGACAGATTTTTTTTCTACACAATCGTTTGCAATGTTTTTACAATTATTATTTCTATAGGTCACCGCAATGTGAAGGGAAATACTTTCTTATAGAAGTAACGAAATGAATTTAACTGCTGAATCATTTCAATTGTTGCACAATCTATTTATTTCCAATAATGGCATTGACAATACCATTAAGATTATAAACTCTTTCCGTTTTTTATATTCATTTTAAGCAGAAGCCATCATAAGTGCTTCTTTAATCCGTGAAGCCACGATTTTTTCCTGTCCTGGCTTCAGCATGAATACAGTAATCCTGATACTGTTTTCAGTTTCCCAGGCAATAGTTTCAATGGACGGATTGCCTTTACGTAATTTTTCTCCCATGCCATCCCGTGTTATTTTCACTTTTTGAGGATCC
Organism: Chitinophagaceae bacterium; assembly: GCA_040007815.1. Taxonomy (GTDB): domain Bacteria; phylum Bacteroidota; class Bacteroidia; order Chitinophagales; family Chitinophagaceae; genus Terrimonas_B. The sequence continues at coordinate 162,022 of JBDTUH010000014.1, read as the reverse complement.
CAGGATATTAGTAAGGAAGGGTTATGATTAGCTACAGGCGGTATCACAACTTCAGTAGTGACACCTGCAATGCTTTTGACGGCATTATTAATAACAGCAACACGGTCTTCCCAAACCTTCCATTCTTTCTTATGATCTCTTTTGATATAGCTGTCCAAAGCCACATACATACCAATGATCTCTTCTTTATTTACCTTCATCCCGCGACCAATATTGCCTCCCTTGGGTGGTGCACTTAAACGGGCGGCGGCAATCAATTCTTTTTTTCCCATTAGTATGCCTGTACTTTGCGGACCGCATACAGCTTTGCCACCGGATATACAAACAAGGTCAAAGCCCATATCATTATACTTCCATAAATTCTCGACCGGCGGTACATCGGCGGCCATATCAATCATAGTGGGTAACTGATGTTTCTTGGCCAGGTCTATCCATTGCTGATGTTGAATTTTTCCTGCCGGCGCTTCACGATTCAAGAACCACAGCATGGCTGTTTTATCGTTAATAGCGGCTTCAGCTTCTTCCATTGTTTCTATTGAAACAATCGTTACACCGGTATTGGTTATTGCATGGTCATATCCGTTTATATGACTCTTTTGAATAACTACTTCCGACTTCATGGCCGTGCCTTCCAGTTTGGGTAGTGCCGCCACTTTTTTGGGATCCATACCTGTCAGTACACCGGCTGTTCCCAACACAATGGCGGACCAGCAACCAGCTGTTACAAATGCCGCCTCCGCATGGCATAACGCTGCGATCTTCTCCCCCACTTTATCCTGTACTTCCTCCAGCATTACAAATTCTTTTGCACTGCTATTGATAGCATCCATCACTTCAGGAGGCATAAGCGAAGCTGTCATCGCTGTATAGTTGCCGGCGGCATTGATAAAAGTCCGGAGTCCTAATTCTTTGAATATATCACGGCTTACTCCCGGTGGTGCGGCCATCACTGATTCCAAAGGAATAATACTTCCGGCGATTCCACCGGCAAAAGGCAAAATGGATAAACTTTTAAGAATGTCTCTGCGTTTCATATCTTTTACTATTTACTGTTTTCTATAATCAGATCCTCCATAAAATGGAACTGGCTGCGTGGTGATATAACTCTAAATCAGGTGATGAATTTAATCAATTTTAATCCAGCTTGTCGCAACGATTTTCAGATAAGAAGAAAATTGCAGCACTCTACACTTCTAAATGATTTTATATTTTTGTAAGAAAAGCAACACCATAAGAATCAATATTCGAATATTTTTTGCATGAATTTTATTTGTGGCTGAAACGCTGCACAAAAGGAAGCTCTATGCATTCTATATATTACAAGCCCTGCATGCGTCCTAAAATTTTTGTATTACAAAAAAATTGTAATATTGTCACATCCATCAACAGTTAGCACATTAACAACATGATGCTGTAATCTACTTCGCAAGACTCTATTGCAACTATACTACTTGAATTTTAAGGTAGCGTAAAATTGTGTCACACAAATTTTTTATTGCACCTGCAGGAATCAATAAAAAAAAATAACGTATAAAAATGAACCAGATTTTATCTGATAATCAAATCCGGCAATTCATTCACGATGGATATATAAGGCTCAACAAGGCATTTCCCCGTGAACTGGCTGATGAAGGACGTGCTATTCTATGGAAAGATACTGGTTGTGATCCTCACGATATGTCCATATGGACAAAACCAGTTATCCGGCTGGGAGACTATGCGCAGGAACCATTTAATAAAGCGGTCAATACGCCGATACTTCATCGGGCGTTCGATCAATTAATTGGCAAAGGGCGATGGGTTCCCAGGAATAGTCTTGGATCTTTTGTTATCCGCTTTCCCGGAAATGAAGAGCCGGGAGATACGGGTTGGCATGTAGATGCAAGTTACGCGGAACAGCAATCAGCTGATTTTATTTCATGGAGAATAAATATACAATCGACCGGGAGGTCGTTGCTGATGCTATTTCTTTTTTCTGATGTTAGTAAATCCGATGCCCCGACTCTTATTCGTAAAGGATCCCATCTTGATGTGGCCCGGATATTATACACGACAGGGAAAAAGGGAATGTCATTTATGGCGCTTGCTGAGCAGTTGTCGATTACTGCAAACCGGCAGAAATTGATGGCAACCGGAGAAGCAGGTACTATTTATCTCTGTCATCCTTTCCTGGTACATGCCGGTCAGCCACATCATGGAAAAATACCCCGCTTTCTGGCGCAGCCTCCACTTTTTCCTGCGGAAGAATTTCAATTGGAACGGAATGATAGTAATTATTCACCTGCTGAAATGGCTGTTCGGTTGGCTTTGGGGCGATGAGCTTTTTACTTTTATTCAGTTTGATTTTTTGTTTACGTCTAACAGCAGGCTTGAGTCACTTCTAAATAAAAAGTCCCGGCGTTTGACGTCGGGACTTTTCCTCCTGTGCCCGGGACTGGATTCGAACCAGCACACCCTTTCGGGCACCACCACCTCAAAGTGGCTTGTCTACCAATTTCAACACCCGGGCCTCGGGTTGCAAATATAACAGATAAGTTGAAAAGTTGCTGAGTTGAAAGGTTCACAAGTTTATAATAGATCATAGTTCCCTTGCCGACTGATTAAGCGGTTAACTTTCCAACCGTTTCTTCAACACGATCCTGAACGTAGTTCCTTTTCCCGGCTCTGAATGCTTAACGAATATTTCTCCTTTGTGATATTGGGAAATGATGCGTTTAGAAAGGCTTAGCCCAAGCCCCCACCCTCTTTTTTTGGTAGTAAATCCTGGCTTAAAAACTCTTGAAATATTTTGCGGAGCGATGCCTTTGCCATTGTCCGCAATGTCAATGATCACGGCTTTTTTTTCCTCTTTCAGGTCTATCCATATATTACCTTTTCCTTCCATAGCATCCAGCGCATTCTTTAGCAGGTTTTCAATTACCCAGTCAAATAAGGGTGCTGAAATCATTGCCTTGATGGATTCACGATTGTGTGTATTTACGATAAAGCTGACAGAACCCGGCGAACGCTTCCTGATATATTCGACCATATCGGTTACCTGGTGCACGATGTCAATATCATCTAATTGAGGCTTGCTCCCGATCTTTCCAAAACGATCGGATACCAACCGAAGACGGCCTACATCTTTTGCCAGCTCATGAACAAAGGGCTGGTTTTCGGGCTGTTCTTTCATCATTTCCACCCAACCTTCGAGGGAAGAAACGGGTGTTCCCAACTGGTGAGCTGTTTCTTTGGCCATACCCGCCCATACCTGGTTTTGTACGGAACGGTAACTGCCACGCAACGTCAACAAAGTAACAATGATGAATAAACCTACGATCACTAACTGTACCAACGGATACCAGCGAACTTCGTTCTGCAATCTTGATTCGCCATAGTAGTATTTGTTATACGTTGTGATGGGAACACGGGTGATCTCCACCATTACGGGGTCGTTGATGTTCCCGAATTTTTTAACCATTTTTTGAAGATATGTTGTATCCCGGACCAACTCCATCGAGTCAAGGTTAACATACATACCGGTGGGAATATTTCGTTCGTTTGTTTCAATAATAGGTATATCGTCATTTTCCACCGCTATCTGGTTGGTGAAAAGCAACACATTCGGATCATCACTCAAGGCTTTTATTTTTAATGATTCACCAAAAGCCGTTACCCTCGCTCTCTCCTCCCTCGCTATCTTGCGTGACACATACTGGGAATAAACAATAGTACCTGATACGATCAGGATAGCGATAAAAGCCAGCCCGACCCGCCAATTCAAAAATTGTTGAAACATGCTCCGAATTTAATAAGGATAAACGGCCCTGCCACATTTTTCTTCATATCGTAGTGTGAGAGAGTCGCCGGCTTTGAATAACACAACTTTCTATTGGCCGCAAAAGTTGGCAACTCTTAAGAAACTTTGTGTACGTTTGATCAAATTTATGGATAACCTTTGAAGCCCTTACCCAAAGTCGCTATCGTCATCCTCACCTGGAACGGAAGAAATTTCCTGGAACAGTTCTTACCATCCGTGGTACTCAGCGCTTATTCAAATCATGAAATAATTGTGGTTGATAATAATTCCAGTGACGACTCGATTGATTTTTTGAAAGCGCATTATCCCAACATACGCATCATTCAAAACGCCGGAAACTGGGGATTTGCCAAAGGCTATAATGAAGCGTTAAAACAAATCAGGTCCGATTACTATGTGTTGCTGAATTCAGACGTGGAAGTAACAGCTAACTGGTTAAATCCAATGGTTGAACTGTTAGAAAGTGATCCTGCCATAGCAGCCTGTCAACCCAAGATACTTTCATACCACAATAAAAATGTATTTGAATATGCCGGGGCGGCCGGAGGATGGATAGATAAATATGGTTACCCCTTTTGCAAAGGAAGAGTATTTGAGATATGCGAAGAAGACCATGGACAATATGACCAGTCTGAGCCGATCTTTTGGGCAACCGGTGCGGCTTTGTTTATACGATCGTCAGTATTTAATGAACAGAAGGGATTGGATGAATATTTTTTCGCACACCAGGAAGAGATCGATCTCTGCTGGAGGATACAATTAGCAGGAGGAAAAATTTATTCCTGTCCTTCATCCATTGTTTATCATGTGGGAGCTGGTACATTAAAAAGAGGTAATTCAAAAAAGACCTTTCTTAATTTTCGTAACAACCTGATCATGCTGGCTAAGAACTGGCCGGAAAAAAAAATATGGGCGTTACCTGTACGTGTTTCGTTGGATGCCATGGCTGCATGGAGAGGTTTGTTGAAAGGAGATGCGGGTTATTTCCTTGCCATTGTTAAGGCTCATTTTGCTTTCTTAAACTGGCTGCTTTTCTATCAAAAGAAAAGCTTGTTCCCTGCTGTCCGCAAAGGCCATTTAAATGGAGTTTTGCAACAGAATTTGGTCTGGCAGTTTTTCATCAACAAGAAAAAAACCTTTTCCAAAATTGTCAACAAAACATAATCAATTATTTAGACTGAAACCCTATTTTTGCAACACAATATTTTAAGCATGGCGACTTCATCACATGAATTCCAGCAAGAACTCGAAAAAGTACAGGACAGAGATTTTACACATAACTGGGTATCTTCTTCCGCTTTTTTATTTTACCTGCAAATAGCATGCGTCGTAGCCCTGATTTTTGGCAGCTGCTACATGCTTGCTACCAAACGTTTTGAGAAACCGAATGTACCTGTACAGGAGAGTACTTTGTACACGCCGAAGTACAAATAATATCTACAAATTTTTTTTTGCAAAAGGGCTAATGCCTATATTTGCACCCCTTTAGTTCTTTGGAAATCGGAACTCCGTTCCGATAATTAATATAACCGGAACAGAGTTCCGGTGTCCATGCGGAAGTAGCTCATTTGGTAGAGCGCGACCTTGCCAAGGTCGAGGTGGCCGGTTCGAGCCCGGTCTTCCGCTCCAACAATCCTCTTGCCCGGTAGGCGGAGGATTTTTTTTGAACTTTGGGATATTGAGATTCTGAATGTTTGATACAATAACATCGAACTTCAAACATTCAACCTCAAACCCTCTTGCCCCGGTGGTGGAATTGGTAGATACGCCCCGATTAAGATCGGGATGACCACACAACGGCCGTAACGGTTCAACTTGTTTTGATAATTTAGTTCTTGTTAATTGTAAATAATTGCCCCGGTGGTGGAATTGGTAGACACGCAGGACTTAAAATCCTGTGACCCGCAACGGTCGTAACGGTTCAACTCCGTTCCGGGGCACAACTTTAAAGCGACACATGTCGCTTTTGTTGTTTTATGTATTGGGTCTACATACTATACTCTGAAAAATGTGATCGCTATTACATCGGTTATAGTGCAGATGTAATAGCAAGACTTGATAGACATAACTCAGGTATGGTAACTGCTACGAGGAATTGCAGACCTTATCAAATCAAAGCCACAAAATGTTTTCATACCGAACTGGAAGCTAGAAAGGAAGAGCTGCGATTAAAGAAACAGAAAAGCCGAAAATATCTTGAGCACCTAATTAATGGGAATTGGTAGACACGTCCCGATTAACATCGGGATGACCCGCAACGGTCGTAACGGTTCAACTCCGTTCCGGGGCACAACTTTAAAGCGACACATGTCGCTTTTGTTGTTTACAAAAATAATCTTTCTACTGTCCAATATGTTGCTACTACTCCAATTAAAACCGACAAAGGATAAACCACCATCTTCCGGTAATTTATTTTCTTCCTGAGCGGAATAATAATAAACAAAAACATCGCGGCGATCACCGTCATCTGCCCCAGCTCCACCCCAACATTAAAGGAAAGAATAGAAGTATAGAATTTATTGGGAGGTAGCCCAATCTCATTTAATGAGCTGGCAAAGCCCATTCCATGTATTAACCCGAATAAAAAAACAATGGCTATCCGCCAGGGTTTTAATTCACTTAATATTATGTTTTCAACAGCTACGAATAATATAGAGAGGGCGATGATAGGTTCCACGATAGCAGGCGGAGCCACGATAATATTCTTCATGCTTAACGCCAACGTAATGGAATGCGCAACGGTAAAAGCTGTCGCCTGCCAGATGATCGTTTTGACTTTTGTACTCAGCAAACACAATCCAGCGACGAACAAAATATGATCCAGGCCCAGGGGAACGATATGATGAAAGCCCAGTTTTAGATAATACCAAACCACGTCACCTACCGGCGCTTTTTCCAATGCATAATTAATAGTGTGAGCAAAAACAGCATGACTTGATAATAAGCATATTATTATCGCTCCCGTTTTAAAATAGATACTATTTGCTTTGCATGGCATGAGAGCAGATTCGTTCTTCAGTGATGGGTTTATAGCGCTTGCAAAGTAGTTAATCCCTGGTTCTTTAATGACTCGGTTAAACAATAACTTGCTTTAGCTACTTCTCCCAGCAATTCTTTGGCCTTTGTTTTATTACCTGCTTTAGCATAGATCAATCCGGCACGACAGAGTAACGTAGGGTTTTTACTTTTTGTTTTCATAGCTGTTTCGAGGTAAGGCAACGCCTTATCATATTCCTTCCGGTTATAATAAACCCAGGCCACTGTTTCATTTACATCTATATTGGCCGGACGACGGTTGTATTCTGCAAGACCATGTTCAAGCGCTTTATCATAGTCCCCGGTTTTCAAATAAATATAAGCCAGTTCCCTGTCGGCATAGTGCCCGATATTATCATCCTGCTGACCACTTTTCGCATCCTGGCTCATAGCAGAAGCCAGCCATTTAATGATAGAATCCGATTTATTTTTTTGACCCGCCAGTTCATATACTTCCGCTATATCTTCTTTAAAAGAATAATCATTGACCAGTGAGTCAGCGTGTAAATAAGAGGCGATGGCTTTGTTATAGTCTTTGGCCGCTAAAGCAATTCTTCCCTGGCCGGCAATGGCATAAGCATAACCAGGTCTTTTTTGCAAAGCAATCAGGTAATGCATTTCAGCACTTCTCAAATCACCGGTGATCTCGTATAAACGTGCTAAATGAACTCTCGTCCACTCAGTAGATTCATCGCCGGGAAGACCGGCATCCACCGCCAGTTTCATGGCTTCAATAGCGCCGGGGTAATCACCATGTATTTCCCTGAGATAAGATACTCTTGAATAGGAACGCATATCAGGACGGATAGACATCATTTTCTCCGCTTCATCAATTGCGCCGTCATAATTTCCCATTTCCACATTTCCATCTACCAGGATACCATGTACAAATGCATTGTCAGGATTTTGCGCCTTCGCTTTTTCCGCTATTGCAAGACCTTCCGCGAAATGATGCTGGGAAAGATAGAGCAGTGATTTAAACGTCAACGCTTCAAAGTTCATCGCGTCTTTTTCCAGTACTTCGTTGACATACTTCATAGCAGCCATATCGTAATACATATAATTGCCGGTAACCCTGGCTTCCTGGATGTATAAAGAAGCTAACGATATTCTTGACTTCATATCATCCGGATTTGTTCCGGCTACTTTCATCAGGTCGGCAAACTGTTTTTTAACCTGTTTCGCTTCCGCGGTATTAGCCATAGAGCCTGTACGTTCTTTCAGCGGGTAAAAAGTCGCGGTCTTTAGTTTTTCATTTTTCTTATACTTTACAACAATAAAACCGGCTGCTGCAATGAACAGTACAATGGCGACCCAATAAAAATGATTCTTTTTCATACGTAAATTTTATCGTTAGTAGTTGGATAATTTAAAATAGAAAGCCCGTAGTTTTCCACGGACTTTCTATTTGTGATAGGGCTTTAATTTTTTATCATCTTGATCAATTGACCTTTATTATCGTTTTTAAGCACTTTAATAAAATAGGTGCCTGCCGCTAATTTTTGCGTATTCCAATCCACTGAATAAATTCCTGCTTCCTGTCTTTTATTCACCAGTTCTTTAATTTCACGGCCTTGCTGATCCATCACTACTATTCTTATCTGCGATGGAGTTTCAAGACGATACTTAACGGTGTTTGTATTCGACGAAGGGTTAGGATAGGTTGTGACAAATGCATCGGGAGTCGCCATGCCTAAACTGCTGCTGCGTGGCATACTCATACCTGATGGCGGAGTTGCTTTGCTGGATGTGTTATCATCGCAGGGGCAAATGTATGTACCCGGGAAAGGCGTTTGAACGTAAGGGAATTTCTTTTTAAATGGTACATCATTCTCATTCACACCTGTTCTGTAGGTAAGAACATCGATCAGATCCTGCGATACAGGGTTGGTACCATTAAAATCATCATACCATAAACCAATAGCAGCCAGGGCTACACCACTCACGGCCTGCAATTCAATCAAGGTGACATCGTCTTCTAATCTTCTTCCGTTGGGGAATCCATCCATGTTAGGGATAAATTGGAGGTTCGCATCGCCATTATAAGCCGGATCAGTCAAACCTAATACGGCTGCTTGTATCAAACCTTCTGAGCTGAACTTTGGATCGTTTCTCTGTGTAGGTGGAACCGCCATGTTCAACCGGAGCATATCTCCGCCATTCGGTAAAAAGTTATTGATAAAAGGTTTTCCTGCCGCTAATGGATTGCCGCCTTTTCCTGTTGCCAGCTGGTAAGGTCTCAGGTTAGGCACACCTGTGTGAAAAATAGGCCAGAGATCAACTGAACGGGGCGCATCTTTTACTAACAATAAATTTCCAAAAGCTGCATCAGCTAAAGCTGTTCCGTCAAGAGCGGGATTTCCTTTCAAAGGATATAAACCCTGCTGATCATTTCCAAAGCCAAATGCTCCCAATGATTTTCTTTGTATTCTAAGCGGCGCTAATGCAGGCACGGCCCCACCAAAAAATTTGTCATCCATATAAAGAGCCAGCTCTGGTTGATAAAAATACTTACCGAAAGTGCTTAGGTTAGCAAGATCCTGGTAAGGTGTCTGCGCATTCCACAAGTCTTTTTTACCAATTGGAATCACCGCTTCATTGGTCAAAGGCATACCCAATCTTGAAACCTGCACCCATTCACCCTGGTGAGTTTCGGTTCCATTATCATTTAATATGCGAATTTTTTGACGGCTGGCAGAAGCCCAAACCCCGATAACATAATTCGGGTCTAATATGCTTTTGGCTTCTTTGATCTCCCTGCGATTTTTTTGAAGCACGGAAATACCGACTTCCATCACAATGCTGGAAACATTTAAACATTTCAATCCATCCTGTGAATGGGTACCTGTTGTACGGGGAGCATCACCCAAGTCGAATATGCCACCGAGGTCAACATAGAAGGGATCGTCAGCGGAACCGCAATACACTCTTTCAGTAGTGCTGGCTGTTTCGATGGCGCCATCTATTATTTCATTGTAATCGTGCTGATTTAAACCTACCGGAGAACTGATTGAACGGGGGCCGATATTTGGTGGAGGAACCACTCCCTTGCTGATAACAGTCCTGAAATGACCGTCTTTCCTGGTGTACTTTTCCAGCTTAAAAGTAGTTTTCAGATTCTGCTTACCCAGCCTGATGTTGAAAAATGTAGTGGGATCTTCATTTTCTTTTTGAAAAGTAAACCGGTAAGTAATATCATCACCGGGAGTGGTGGCATCATTGTCAATGTGGATCTCATACCGGATGTTTTCACCAAAAGAATAATAATTAGGTCCGCCCTGGGGCAATTGACCGGGAATGTAATTGGCAACAATGATAATCTTGTCTGGCCTGTCGGGACTGCGGAAGGCATACAAATCCGTGTTATCAGCAAGCGGATCGTTTGAAATCAACGGGGCTTCACGGTGACTTGATGAGGTAAGGAGAACCAGGAAGGCGGCAAAGCCGGCAAAGAGTGCGAAGAATTTAAATCCTCCGCTGAATGCAATTTTTTTTCGCATAGCATTAAAATTTTGTGGTAATTAAAAAATAACTGAAAGTGCTTTGGCTCCAGGTTGGTTAAAAAAAATAATGCAATTAAATAGGGAGGGAATTAAAAACTGGTAATGATCGCTTACGGTTAATAGATACGGTAAGCATTTTAACACGGATTTTAAAAATCATTTTATTTTTTAATAAGCTCCCGTTGCTTATTGTTGCAAATGAGCTGATTCAAAATAGTTTGGCCAGATCCCGGATAATATTAAGCCCGGCAATCAAGGTCTTTACTGTCTGATTTTTTATCCAGCTAAACCTTACTTAATTTGTGCAAAAACAGGATTATGCCCGATATAAAATGCCCGAACTGTGGTCATGAATTCCCGCTGGAAGACGCATTGAACGATGAAATGAAAGAAGCCATTGAAAAGGAGAAACAGGAGTTGCGGCAGCAAATGGTGGAATATAAAAGAGTGAAAGAAGAAGAACTGGGTAAAAAAGAAATGGAATGGCAGCAAAAGTCCCTTGCGGAGAAAGCTGCCCTACAAAAACAAATTGAAGAAACTCTTCGTAAAAACATATCAGCCGATTTCGAAAATAAAGTTCGGATGCTCGAACAGAATAATAAGGATAATGAGGAAAAACTAAAAACATCACGACAAAAAGAATTAACCTTTTTACAAAAAGAGCAGGAACTAAAAAATAAAGAAGCCGAACTGGAACTGACGGTTCAAAAAAAATTGCAGGGTGAAAGAGAGAAACTTTCAGAAGAACTGAGAAGAATTGAAGAACAAAAAGTGGCTGCGAGAGAAAACGAATTCAATCTGAAAGTAAAGGAGCTGGAAAAGCAATTGGACGACCAGAAAAAATTAGCGGATGAAATGAGGAGGAAAGCGGAACAGGGTTCTATGCAATTGCAGGGTGAAGTGCAGGAACTGGCGCTGGAAGAAATATTGAGAACTTCTTTCCCTTTTGATGTGATAAGCGAAGTAGGTAAAGGTGTACGCGGAGCCGATTGTATTCAAACCGTACGGAACAATTTCGGCCAGGAATGTGGTAAGATTATTTATGAAAGTAAAAGAACCAAAGATTTCTCCAATGACTGGATTGAAAAATTGAAAGCGGATATGCGGGTACTCGGCGCCGATGTAGCGTTGATCGTTACACAGGCATTTCCCAAAGACATGGATCGCTTCGGTGAAAAGGATGGCGTTTGGATATGTTCTTTTACAGAAGTGAAATCCATCGTACATATGTTACGGGATGGCATTATAAAAATAGCTACGGCAACAAAAAGCCAGGAGAACAGAGGTGATAAGATGCACATGCTGTATGATTATCTTACCAGCAATGAATTCGCCGGTCAGTGGAAAGCCATCCGTGAAGGATTTATGAGCATGAAACTTTCCATTCAAAAAGAAAGAGATGCGATGGAAAAGCTATGGAAGGCGAGGGAAAAACAATTGGAAAAAGTATTGCTGAATGCGGCACATGTCCGTGGTTCTATTGAAGGTATATCCGGAATGGATTCAGTAGATCTGAATTTATTGGAATCGGGGGATGAAGAATGATATATAACGGGCTGATCTTTAACTTACCACCCATGCCAGTACGAGATGATCAAACAGGCTATAATGAACAGACAGGCTGGATTGGTTTTTTGTAAAAAAACAATTAACGATTTCTTTTCCAGGGTCCTGTTCTTTCAATTGAATTTGTTCGCTGAAATCAACTCCGCCATCACCATACCATTTAAAGACTGATTCCTTACAACTCCAGAGAAGCGTAATAATCCGGGCATCAGGATCTGATCCATCCACAGACCATTTTCTTTTCTCATCAACGCTTAAAAATTTATCACGAATCCGGATGATCTTTTCTACCGGTATTTCGATATCAATACCTACCCGGCTTTGTTTACTGACAATGGCCGCTGCGTAATCACCGCAATGAGAAATAGAAAAATGATATTCCTCACCAGGCAAATAAGGCTTACGTGTATCGGCGATCTGGATTAAATGATAAGGGAAATCAGGAAAAAGAAATTGCAGCAGGAATCTGCCGGCCAAATGCTGCAGTCGTTTATGCGGATGCGTAACATCCCTGTGCTGCGGCACATTCCCTTTGAAAAAATCTTCCGATTCCTCAATCTTCCATATTCCCAGCCGGGTGGTCTCGCTTATGCGATGTTGAAAAAAAATCGGCATACATCAGCTTTTCATCATTATTTTGCTGCTCAAGGTCTTAATATAAACCGAAGATAGAAAATGATACTTTCTGATACACGAATACTCGAAGAAATAGAAAAAGGAACCATCAAAGTGGTGCCTTACAGTAGGGAATGCCTGGGTAGTAATTCATATGATGTGCATTTGGGAAAAACATTGGCCACTTATAAAGAGCACATGATTGATGCAAAGAAGCATAACCAGATTGACTATTTTGAAATACCGGAGGACGGAATCGTTTTATATCCCCATATTTTCTATCTCGGCGTTACGGAGGAATACACGGAAACCCATGCCCATGTTCCTTTCTTAGAAGGCAAATCATCCACTGGTCGTTTGGGAATAGACATTCATGCTACGGCTGGCAAGGGTGATGTTGGTTTTTGTGGCAACTGGACATTGGAAATTTCTGTAAAACAACCGGTGAAAGTATATAAAGGCATGCCGATCGGGCAACTGATCTATTTTCCCGTAGATGGAGAAATAGAAATCAAATACAATCAGAAAAAAAATTCTAAATACAGCAATCAGCCAGATAAGCCTGTGGAGAGTATGATGTGGAAGAACAAATTTTAATTCGCTAATTAGCTGATGTGCGAATTACAATTACCAGCTTTTCGCATTAGCAAATCAGCAAATTAGTACATCATCACATTAGATGGCTTCAATCCCAAACTTCTTATAATAAGCAATCAGCCAGGCCACCACTTCATTGTAGGTTTGTTTTCCTCCCGGCTGGTTATTGGCTTTTAGAAAATGCCCGTAAGACCAGGCGATAATTGGTTCAACCGGATTTCTATACTTTTTGTAAAAGCTCCGCAATTGCTGGATATCTTTTATTACCTGGGGATGCAGTTTTTGTTGATAGTACCTGTATAAGACTGAATCTCTCCTGTATAATTCCCCGGCGGTATAATTATACATATCAAAATACATAGAGTACTGAAAAACCGGGGAAGGGTAATCCCTGCAGGCAAGGAAGGCTACAAAATTGGCTTCGTTTTCCTTTCCGTAACCGACCTGGTGCGCAATTTCATGAGTAGTAACGAAAGGTTCCAGGAAACGGGGAATAGTCGTATTAACCTGTGCTTCGCCGGAGAAGGGATTGTAATATCCCTGGAAACCTAAATAATTACCGAGGTAGCTAAATAAGGAAGGTTTAATTGAAACCGGCTGATAAGCCAGGAATGGAAGTCTTTTTTCAGCATTTTGATACGCCAAACAACTTTCTCTGAAAAGATCTTTTTTCCTTCGGACAGAATCTCTCTGTTCTTTGGTAACTAAAGCAGCGTAGTTATTAAGTCTGCTCTGAATTATAGTAGTCAAAGTGTCGAGGTCAGCCAGCGAGTATTTCTTTACTTCTATGCCCAACTGGTCAGAAATTCCCTTGCGGTTATAATTGAGCCCCCAAAGAAGATTAAAGAAAACATATACGAACAAAAAAAAGAAGATAGCCTGTTGCATGGCCATAACAAAATAGCCGCGGTTCAGTTTTTTCTGCGATAAAAGTTTGAAAAAACGGAAGCTCCGGAAAATTATCACGAGAACCAGGAATCCGTAAAACAGGTCCCCTACACTAAATGGAATCCAGCCAAAAAGAAGTCGCTGTATTTTCGTGATAATTGGATAAGCCCCATAGGTGTAATTATTTTCAACCCATTCCGGGTACCAGCTGGCCCATTTGATGAGGATGGTTAATAAGATGAGTAAAATCCAACTCCAGCTTTTCATAAGCCGGTCGAACAGTCGGGAAAGGAAACGTTGCAAAAGCAGTTTTTTAAAGGTGTTCTAAATCAGGTCGTTAAATTAATCACTACTACTCAAAATAATTCAAAATCGCTCATAATTTTTCCGCAAAATCCCCTTACCTTTGCCAACTCTTAAAAGTAGATCAATGGGCTACCGTCGGGAATTTGAGATAGCTTTTGTGGGTCTGAAACCCGGTATCCATGAATACGATTATGAGATAACTGATAAGTTCTTTGAGCGATTCCAGCAACAGGATTTCAGCAACTGTAAAGCCAATGTAAAACTAACGCTTGATAAAAAGAATAGTTTTATGTTACTCAAATTTGAAATTGGCGGCAGTTTGCAGGCCAATTGCGACCGTTGCAACAATGAGCTGACACTGGAATTGTGGGATGAGTTCAACATCGTGGTTAAAATAGTGGAAGAGCCTGAAGTGATGAATGAGCAGGAAGACGATCCCGATGTTTATTATATCAGCCGTGGCGAAGGTCATATTGATGTGGCCGACTGGATATATGAATTCATCAACCTTAGCATCCCGATGCAGAAAATATGCGGCCTTAATGATAAAAACGGTCCGGCTTGTAACCAGGCAGCGTTGGACGCTTTGAGAAAAATGGAACCTGAAGAGACTGTCAGGAAAGATAATCCGATATGGAAAGGACTAGAGAAATTTAAAGATTTAGAATAAATAATATTACCTGATTTTAATTGTCGAGTTATGCCAAATCCCAAACGCAGACACAGCCAGCAAAGAAGTGCTAAACGCAGAACACACTATAAGGCTACTGCTGCTACATTAACTACAGACGCTACTACCGGCGAAACACATGTTCGTCACCGTGCCCACGTAAGTGAAGGCAAACTTTACTATAAAGGTAAAGTGGTGGCTGAAGTGTCACCCGTGAAGTAATACCGGATCTTTTCCTCCGGGGAAAAAACCTAATTCCAAATCCATTGGGCTGATGCCCGGTGAGATTTGGAATTTGTTATTTTAGAATTCGTATTTTACGCTTACTATGAATATCGGACTTGATATGATGGGTGGTGACCTTGCCCCGCTGGAAGCGGTTAAAGGTGTACTGCAATACCTCGAAGAAGAAAACTCTCCTGCTACATTGGTGCTTATAGGGAACAAAGGACAAATAGATCCTTTAATAGTTGAATACCCGGTTCCAACAGATCGTTTTAAGATCGTTCATGCCGACCAGGTTATTGATATGCATGAGCATCCGACCAAGGCGTTAAAAGAAAAGCAACAGTCATCTATTGCGATCGGTTTTCATCTGTTGGCAACAGGAAAGATCGACGCTTTTATCAGTGCCGGAAATACAGGCGCTATGCTGGTAGGCGCACTATTCACTATCAAGGCACTTGAAGGAGTACTCCGACCTACCATTTCTTCTATTATTCCAAAAGATAACGGAGCAACCGGACTATTACTGGATGTAGGGCTCAACGCTGATTGCAAACCGGAACAACTTAATCAGTTCGCCGTGATGGGTTCAGTATACGCCCAACTAATCCTTGGTATTAGCAAACCAAGGGTGGGATTGATAAATGTAGGCGAAGAAGAAGGCAAAGGAAATATATTGGCCCAGGCTACCTATCCCCTGCTTAAGGAAAATAAACACATACATTTCGTTGGTAATATAGAAGGGCGGGATTTACTATTGGATAAAGCGGACGTAATGGTCTGTGAAGGATTTACAGGGAATGTCATACTGAAGTTGGCGGAGTCATTATATGACATCAATCAGGGTCAGCAAATGCACAGCGAATATTTCGATCGTTTCAATTTTGAGAACTATGGCGGCACGCCGGTATTAGGCGTTTCAAAACCAGTCGTGATTGGTCATGGCATTTCAAAAGCGAAGGCCTTTAAAAATATGATCCGGGTAGCGCAGAAAATGATTGAAAAAGACGTTCTTGGTAAGATGAAGGAGGAATTACAATAACTTACCTGCATTATAAGAATTGATAGTGACGCCCAATCTGCCGCTCATGAAAAATGATCTTTTACCGTCTTTACGAAAGGAATTGGAAAATAATTTCGGACGAAAGGTTCTGTCGTCAAGAGATTGCCTGCAAATGGTGGATGACATTTATCAGAAGACCGGTTATACTATTAATACGAATACGCTTCGTCGCTTCTTTGGATTGATAAAAACAGATTATAACGCTTCTCCTTCCACTCTGGCTATTCTCTTAAAATATTGCGGCTTTAATTCTATTGATGAACTTCAAAATATATCTTTATCAAACGCCACTGGTGATAGCATTGTCAATAAGGAAGAAGTGCATCATTTTCTTGTGTCATTATTCAAAAACCTGAATATTGAAGAAGATCATAGCGCCGTTATAGACCCAATGGTCAACCAGACAATTCTTTTTCTAGAAAGAAATCCTTCCATGATCGAAAAGTTTCAACGGGAAATCGCCGACACCACGGCGGGTCAGTATTATTATTTTGAAAGGGCGGTGAATATGGACAGGTTAAATGGCTATTATGGAGACGGGCTCCGGCTTTACCTCAGAGCCAAAAACAATAACGAAGCCTCCATTTTTGCTAATTCAATACAGGTATTTCGCTATTGGCTGACTTACGAAACCGAGCAGGTAGAAACGGCTATGTCTGCAATCCGGGCAATTACCGTTACCAATAGCTTCCCTCCTCATATTTTTGCCCGGTATATCGGCGCCCGGTTATATTATTCTCATATTAAAGGAGAAGCGATAGATAAGATCATGGCTGAAGCCTCCAAATACTATATGGCTTCAATATCAAGATCCGGCATTTTGAGCTCTGACTTTGAACTAATTGTAACAGAAGCACTTATTCTTACTAATCACTACACGGAAGGACGAGAGTATATAAAAAAAGGGCGATCCAGGTTATCAGGCACCAAAAAAAGCGCTGAAAATGAAAACCTTTTCAGTTTTTGGGAAAAAATGATAAATAGTAAAAAAAATACCGCACTGAAAGCCATACTTGCGCCCCCGAAGCCTAATTTAAATCCCGTACTGTCGATTTCACCACTTACCAAAAGGTACTATACTATTCTAAATTGGGTAGCTACTTTCAAAACAAAAAGTACTAATTTTTCAGACCTGATCCGGGAAACCGGATTTTACAGGTTGTCTTGATTATCAACAAAGAAGAAGAAAAATTTTTATATATTTTTCTCACTGAACAAAAAAGAACAAACTAGGCATTTAGTATTAGATTACTTTAGTACTGCAATTCTAATTCATCCTCCTATTGAAGTCCCCGCCTAACCTGTTCTTCCAATTCTTCTGAAACTATTTTCGCCGCTCTTCTGATTAGTTACAAAAAAAAGCATTGGCTTATTTTTTGAATTAATAATAATGTATTGTGCTATTTAAATATATGTTAATGAAAACTTTTACACCCGTACCCCTTACCAGATTGGCTCTGTTATCAGTCATGTTTTGGCTATCGTCCTGCACCACCACCTCGAAAACAGTTTATTTCAATGGCGTGCCGAATGGACCTATAGCTTCAACAATGTCTATACCTGAATCAATCATACAAAAAAACGACATCCTCAGTATTGTGGTTAGTGATTTAAACCCAACTGCAGCGGCAATTTTTAACCCCACCAGTCCGGATAATAAGAATCCGGTGGCCACTGTTAGTAAAGAAGTTGACGGGTACCTGGTGGATACTGATGGTAATATCCAATTCCCATTGTTGGGTATCATCAAAGCCGAAGGTTTGACAAAGAACCAACTGAAAGATAAGATCAAAAATCTCAGTAAAAGCAAAGGTTTGTTACTGGATCCTATCGTAACGATCCGATTTCTGAATTTTAAAGTAACGGTATTGGGAGAGGTAGGACGTCCCACGGTTATCCCCATCGCCAATGAAAAAATATCATTATTAGAAGCCCTTGGACTTGCCGGAGATCTCACAATTTATGGAAACCGTCAGAATGTGATGGTAATCCGTGAAGAGGTAGTACCGGGAAAGCCTGACCAGCAACGAAGCATAGCCAGGTTGAATTTGAATTCAGGAGAACTTTTTACGTCACCCTATTATTATCTACAATCAAACGACATCGTGTATGTAGAGCCGAACAAAGCGAAGATTTCCAGTACCAGCAGAGCTGGTCAGTGGTTGCCGGTAATCTTCAGCGGCCTTTCGCTTGCTGCCATCGTAGCTGATCGTTTAATTAAATAAGCCAAACTATTATGTCTTCAACAAATCAAAAAACAACAGCAAAGGGCGGGAAGCCGGCCTCAGGTGGTCTTCTTTTTAAATATCTGCCGTATTGGCCCATATTTATCGCCTTTCTCCTCATAAGCCTTTGCGGAGCGTGGTACTACTTAAGAATTACTCCGAAGAAATTTGAGATTGAGGCTTCTGTCGAGATTAAGGATGAAAAGAAAGGAACAAGTGATGGCGAGACAGTCACTTCGATCCAGCAGATCAATAGCAAAAAAATCGTGGAGAACGAAATTGAAATTTTTCGTTCCCGTAGCCTGATGGCGGAAGTAGTAAAGAATTTGCGTTTGTATGCTCCTGTTATGGAGGAAGGCAAATTCTCTCCGAAATCTGCTTATACCACTTCACCTGTTGTGGTAGAGGCAGCAGATCTGGACAATGTCAAAGCGGCTAAAAAAGTACTTTTCCAGTTTAGTGAAAAAGACAGCCAGGTAGTTATCGATGCAAAAAGATACCCGCTGAACCAGTTGGTGAATACTGAATATGGCTCTTTAAAATTTACGCCAAACAAGCGTCAATTCAATAAAGCTGAAGGTCCGTTGTTTTTTTCACTGGAAGATCCTAAAAAGACAACTTCTTCCTTGTTGGAGGGTTTAACCGCTACGGCGACAAGTAAGCTGACTTCTATTCTTACGTTGAAGATCCGCGATACGGATCCACGCCAGGGAGAAGACATTCTGAATGAATTAATATCGGTATATAACCTGGCTGCACTCCGCGAGAAAATGAAACTGGCCAACACTACGTCATCGTTTCTTGATAACCGCTTGAAGGAAGTAAAGCAGGAGCTTAATGAAATTGAAGGAAAAGCGCAGGCTTTCAAATCATCACAGTCTGCTGTTGATATCAGCACACAAGGTAAACTGCTGTTACAAAGTTCGACTGAAGCAGGTCAGAAATTGCAGGAAGTAGATCTTCAACTTTCGGCTATCAACGAGGTAGAAAAATATGTAAAAGATAAGGAAAGCCGTGGTGGTATTGTCCCTTCGATGCTTGGTTTAAAAGATCCAACATTACCAAAGCTGCTGGACCAATTGCAAGGCCAGGAACTGGAATATGAGAAATTAAAACAAACTACGGCTGAGAATCATCCTATGCTTCTCGCTATCAAAGACCAGATCAATAAGATAAAACCGGGAATATTAGAAAACATCAGCAACCAGCGCAAAACGCTTGAAGCCAGCAAATATAATCTGAATAGCTCCAATAATTTATACTCAAGTACACTGCAATCTCTTCCGGAAAAAGAAAGAGCGCTGATTGATATCCAACGCCAGCAGCTTATCACGAGCAATATGTATGAATTTTTGCGTCAGAAAAAAGATCAAAGCGATTTATCAAGTCTCAATATCGCCAACACAAGAGTAGTGGATAATGCACAGGCTTCCCTGGAACCTGTTACACCAAAATCAAAACTGATCTATCTTGTTGCACTAATATTGTCAATAATCCTTCCGGCTTCCATCGTTTCCATTAAAGAATTCCTGAACAGAAAAATTTTGTTCAGATCTGAGATAGAGGCATTGACCAATACACCAATCATTGGTGAAATCAGTATGGATAAGTCAAAAGATCCATTAGTGATCCAGCAGGGGAAAAGAACTTTTATTGCCGAACAGTTCAGAAGAATGAGAACTTCACTCGGATATGTGGGTGGCAATTCCGGAAAGAAAAAGATTCTCGTCACTTCCTCTCTTTCGGGAGAAGGTAAAAGTTTTGTGGCCGCTAATTTAGCATTGAGTCTTGCGTTAACGGATAAAAAAGTAGTATTACTTGAACTTGACCTGGCAAATCCTTCACTTAGTACTAAATTAAATGTCAACTACGAGGAAGGTGTAAGTAATTATTTGTGGGGAGAGTGTGAACCCGAATACATCATTAAACGTACAGCCACTAATAATAATTTATTTTTCGTTCCTTCAGGCCCGCTTCCTGAAAATCCTTCAGAACTTTTGATGAGTGATAAATTAAAGGAATTACTCGTTTATCTCGAAGAAGCATTTGATATCATCGTCATTGACTCTGCGCCTGCAAGTTTATTGTCTGATGCTTATGTATTATCACCCATGTGTGATGTTACATTGTACGTTGTTAAACACAAATTTACGCCAAAGAGTTACCTGGAAAGATTGGATGAAGAAAACGGAGCTAACCAGCTCAACAATATGAGAATCGTCTTTAATGGTATCCAGTCAAGAGGATTTACTAAAAACGGATATGGTTATGGCTATGGTTACGGATACATTCATAACAATGAAACCAAAACCAAAACAAGGAAAAAGAAGTATACCAAGTAGAATAAAGAATACTATTATTAAACATCGTAATTAAAAAAACAAAACAATTTAATCTACTCGTTTATCTGTACCTGTAAGTAAGATTGGCGCAGCCATCTTTTGGAAAACCACTGATTGACTAATTTATTTCGTACTACAAATCTACCTAATGAACACAGATTTAAAAAAACAGTGGTTTTTAATTTACACCCGACCGGGGTGCGAAAAAAAGGTTGCCGAATTATTAGAAAGAAAGCAAGTTCAGGTGTACTGTCCGCTAACTAAGGCGCAAAAACGCTGGAGTGACAGAAAAAAAGCTGCTTTATCTCCTCTTTTTAGTTCGTATGTTTTCGTATTTTCAACAACCGATGAACATGCCCGTATCAGGCAAACTGATGGAGTTATTAATTTCATTCACTGGCTGGATAAGCCAGCGGTAATACGCCAGGAAGAAATTGACACCATAAGAAATTTTCTAAAAGAATATGACTTCGTAAGGCTGGAGAAAACCTCCATTAACCTGAATGAAAGAGTAAGAATTATCAACGGTCCGCTGATGATGTGGGAAGGAACAGTGGTGGAAATAAGAACAACGACTGTCAAGATCATTCTGCCTTCACTCGGTTATGCGCTGGTAGCTGAGATCAGCAAAGAAAATACAGAGTCAGTCATGTCGATACAAGAGTTAAAAATGAAAGCCGGTTAGATCAGGTTTGCCGGTTTGTTAAAAGCAATTATTAGCCTGCTCTTGTTTTCCAATTTTCAACTTTTCACCAATTTAAGACCGGTATTTTGCCGGTCTCAAAATACTTATTTCTTAACCTGGCAGGGCTTTGATTAAGCAGCATAAATAGTATTTCTGCTCAATCGGAAAATAGTCCTGAAAAAAATCTCCTAAAAAGCTGGTATTTTTAAAAAGAGATTTTCAATTTTATCATCAAATGCAAAAATTGATAAGCATAAAGAAAATATTTACAGCGGATATCTTCAAGGTATCTTTTCTTAATGCCATCGCTGTGTTTATAAAAATGCTTACTGGTTTTGTAAGTATTAAAGCCGTAGCATACCTGCTCGGGCCAGCTGGCCCAATGGGCATCGCTATGCTTGGCCAGTTGAATAATTTTACAAATATCCTCCTGGCGGTTTCAAACGGTGGTATCAACAATGGTATAACAAGATATGTCGCTGAGTACTCGGGTTCAGAAAAAAAATACCAGCTATTCCTGGGAACCGGTTTCTGGATTACTGCTGTCTTATCAGTTATAACAGGCCTTGTATTGATATTTGGCGCCGGGTATTTTGCGCAAACCATATTGAAAGACATCCAATACAAAGCGGTATTTTATGTCTTTGGCTGTACCATCATTTTATATGCTTTTAATACTTTACTTATATCCGTCATCAACGGATTTAAAGAATTTAGAAAATACGTAGTAGCTAATATACTGGGAAGTTTGATCGGTTTGTTATTCACCATTTTACTGGCGGTGAATTTTGGTATCTACGGAGCATTGATTTCGGCAGTTACCTATCAATCCGTTGTTTTTTTGCTGACCTTATTGCTGGTATTGAATACAAAATGGTTCAAAGTAAAGGAGATTACCCGCAAATTCAGCAAATCGGCAGCGGTCAAATTGGGCCATTACTCACTGATGGCTTTGGTAACAGCCATTGTAATGCCTGCCAGCCAGTTAATCGTAAGAGGTTATATTTCCAGGCACGAATCACTGCATGATGCCGGCCTGTGGGAAGGAATTAACAGGGTTTCAAACATGTATTTAATGGTATTCGCCACTTCGTTAAGCGTATATTATTTGCCCCGCTTAACTGAATTGAATACGCCTAAGGAATTACGCAGGGAAGTTTTTTCTGTATTCAAATTAGTCATCCCACTATTGCTTATTTTCTCTGTTATCCTGTTTACAGGACGAGATATTATTATCAATGTCCTTTTTACACACGAATTTTCCGGGATGCGAAATCTGTTCACCTTCCAGGTGCTTGGTGATTTCTTCAAATTAGCCAGTTGGGTTTTGGCCTATATGCTCATAGCGAAGTCAATGACAAAGACCTATATACTTATGGAATTCGTCAGTAGTTTATCCCAGGCCGGTTTGAGTGTATTGTTTATCAATTTTTATGGAACTGAAGGAGCCACTATCGGCTATGCCGCCGGTCACTTTATATACCTTCTGTGTATGGTGTTCATTTTTCGTAAGATTGTTTTCTTAAAGCCGGATCCGGGACAATAATCGTCCATACTTAACCAGCTAATTAATACGTTATTACCAGGTAAATTATTCAGCCGTATAAACTCAATCAAAATATTAATTTTGATTACCATAATTAACTAACAACAATATTTCAGCTTGAATATTTTGATTATATTTTGCGGAGCTTTATTTCTTTATGTATTGATAACGAAACCGGAACTCATCGCCGTCCTGTTTTTTACCATTACCATAGCGGATATAAATTTTGAATTAGGCGGGCTGCCGATAAATGCAAGGGCCCTCATTGGCCTTGCGTTGTTTGGACGAACCATTATTTCCCCAAAAAATATCGGCCAGGTAAGGTTTCTTTCCAATCCAAAAATCCTGCTTATTATCGGATTCACTTTATATACCTTCCTCGTTACAGCCTTTAATGACCTGATAACTCCCGCATTTGTTAAACAGGCATTTCTGACCCTGATCGCCGTGTATTGCGGATATTTTTATTATATGAAAAGAGGTGATATATTTTACCTCAAAATAAGCCTGATATTGGCGGCGCTGATATGCTTTCTTGACCTTGGTTATACCTATTCAGCATTTGGAGAATTTCCGGTTCAGCGGGTTTACCACATGCTACTGGGTGTCCCGATCGAGTATGATGAAGAAGGTAAAATCCTGGAGATAATCAACCACAATTTTTATGGCCTTATCTGCGGAACAGCCTTTGTAGTGATAATAAATGACTTTATCAACCAAAAATCACCCAACAAACTTATTCTGCTATTACTGCCTATTATGTTTCTTGGTGTTCTTATGTCGACATCACGCAGTACGCTGCTGGGTATTATTGTAATATCTATTGTGCTGATCGTGCGGGAATTGAAACACAAAGAAAGAGCTCAGAAAGCCATGTTGCTGATCACCATGGCTATAGGTATACTTTTTCTGTCGCTGTTTCTTTTTACCACCCTGCAAAGCTATTTTAGCCTCGAAAGCGATTTCGTAGAACGGATTTCACAACGATTAATAGATGAGCCAGTAGCCGTATTTAACAAACATCTTGGCATGAACTACAATGCGAATGCCCTTGAAGCGATGGATTGGCGGGAAGAAGCCTCTGCGGATGCTTTCGCGGCGTTTATGAATTTAAGTTCCCTTGAACAAATTTTTGGAATTGGCTACTGGGGGTTTATAGTAAGAGATCTTGGGCATACTGGCCTGAACCCGCACAATGGCTTCCTGTTGCTTCTGATCGAAACAGGCTTAGTTGGTTTATTAATTTATGTCATCCTGATTGCCACTATTATCGCAAGATCCTTAAAAGTAAATGCTAACATTCCCCCGTTGGTCACTACACTGATTTTTATAATTTTCTATTGCATAGGCCAGAATGGAGAACTAACTTCCAGCATAACATTCCTGTTTGTTGCCACCCTGATTGCCGAAAACGAACATCTGGCTTTACAAAATCAACCAAAGAATAATACAATCAACCTGTCTCCGCTACCGTTATAGCAGCAAGAAATCGCAATCAAAACATGAGCCACCCCAAAATATTGTATATCACTCCGGCCTTATCGGTGGGAGGTGCGGAAAAATTTCTTATCCTTCTTTCTAATTCTTTAGTTCCGGAAAAAGAAAAACAAATAGTCATCAGCCTGAAAGAGGTAAATACACTTCAGTCTGAACTGGACGATAAGATTGATTTTATCACTTTACCGCGAAAGTATAAGTTTGATCTAAAGCCCGTTTTTAAATTGAGACGGTTGATAAAACAGGAGCAACCCGGCATTGTTTTTTGCATCAACTTTTATAGTTACCTTATCAGCCGTTGCGCCATGCTTGGCCTGAGAACAAAAGCCACCAGGATCATCTCTTACCATAGTACTATCCATGTTACCAGGAAAGAGCATTTACTGCATAAATTATATGCCCTCTTGTTAAACAGGAAAGATTCCATTGTCACTGTATCTACCAACCAGGCTAAGTATACATCGGAGCATTATAGTATTCCGAAAGAAAAATTTACGACTATCCACAATGGTATTGACCTGCAATACTGGCGCCCTTCATCAGATGACAATAGCCGCACCAGCCTCAGGAAAACATATGCTATCCCCGGTGACGCCAAAGTCATTGTAATGACGGCCGCCTTACGCATAGAAAAAAACCATATTGGAGCTGTAAAAGCATTACACCTGTTACATACGGTTTATCATCAAAGAGCTTATTTATTGATGGTGGGTGATGGCGTTATGAAAGAAGAAATATTAAAACTGGCCCGGGAGTTAAACTTAGAGGACTATGTAAAGATTACAGGGATGCAAAAAGAAGTGAGGCCTTTTTATTGGGCAAGTGATTTGTTCACGCTGACTTCAACGAGCGTTGAAACATTTTCCATAGCAGCCCTGGAAGCCATGGGATGTGGCCTGCCTTCCGTGCTAACTAATATTGGCGGCGCCACTGAAATGGTCAAAGATGGCCTGAATGGTTATGTCTGTGAGGTGGATGAAAACGATATCGCGAAAAAATGGTCGGCGGTTTTAAGCAACAATTTTTTACGGGATACTATCTACTCTTTCACCCGCAACAATTTCTCAGCCGAAAAAATGCTGGAGGAATATAGAAAAATACTATAATGAACGCAATATTTTACAGCGACTATTCGCTTCAAAAAAAGGGGATATTACTATAACTCCTCAAAAATCCACCGTATCTTGGCTGCCGCAAGCGAACACACGTTATCAGTGTACCCCATTTAAATGAAGATCCTGCAAATAAATAGTTGTCATTACCGTCGTGGCGGTGCGGATGTGGTATACCTCAATACAGGTGAGCTCCTAAAGCAAAGGGGGCATGAAGTATTTTACTTCAGCATGAAAGATGAGAAGAACCTTCCTGACGAACATGCTGAATATTTCCCCGCAAGTATAGATCCCCGGAGTCAATCGATGGTTAACAAAATGAAAATGGCTCCTTCATTTATTTACAACCGGGAGGCCTATTCCAAACTATCGCAATTACTGGAGGAAATAAAGCCTGATATCGCCCATATTCACTTATTCCTGGGGAAACTCTCCTCTTCCATCTTAAAAGCACTAAAAGAAAAAAACATACCCGTAGTTACAACGGTACACGACTACCGTCTTCTCTGTCCGGCCTATTTATTTCTGGATGGGCAAAATAAAATTTGTGAAAAATGCGTTAACGGCTTTTACCTTAACTGTACATTGAACAAATGTTCGGAGGGTAATCTTTTTCAAAGCCTGATGCTCTCTGCGGATGCGTATTTTCGAAAATATCGTATGAATCCAATCAACTACATTCATCGGTTCATTTTCGTCAGTGATTTTATAAGAAAGAAGCATATCAGCTTTAATGCCGCATACCAGCCCAGGGAGAAATTACTTTACAATTTTGTTCCTGATCTTGATAAAATAGTCCCCACTGTAATTAAAGGAGATTATTTTCTATTTTACGGCCGGCTATCCCGCGAGAAAGGCGTTGACACACTGTTGAAAGCGGCTGAAAAAGCAGGGATCAGGCTGAAAGTGGTTGGTACCGGTAGTCTTTATGAAAAATATATTGCTGCCAACTATAAAAATATCGAGTTCTTAGGATACAAGTCAGGCCATGAACTTTCAGAATTGATCAGGCACGCCAGTTTTGTTATCGTGCCTTCTGAGTGGTATGAAAATAACCCGCTCACTATTTTGGAAGCGTATAGCCACGGAAAGCCTGTTATCGGATCAAGAATTGGCGGAATCCCCGAGATCATTGAAGAAGGACAAACAGGATTTCTTTTTGAAGCGGGCAACCAGTCTCAATTAACCGATGCATTGGTAAAATCCGATTTGCTTTCCAATAATGACTATCAGAAAATGTCAACCGCTGCGAGAGCATTCGCCGGATCACATTTTAATCCTGAAACGCATTATAACGAACTAATGAATATTTATAAAGAGCTGGTTTAATATACGTATTATCAAAACAAAATAAAATGAAAAAAAAGATTTACCTGGCTGGATCAGGTGGGATGCTTGGAGAAGCTTTCTACCGCGTATTTAAAGATGATTTTGAAATAAAATGCACGGACAAAGATGTAAATACAGATTGGCTCAGTTTCCTCGATTTCCGTGACCTGGAAAAATACAGGGCGGATGTAGAAGCCTTTAAACCAGATTATCTTTTTCATTTGGGAGCTTACACGGATCTGGAATTTTGCGAATTGAATGTAGACGATACGTATGCAACGAATACGATGGCGGTTGAAAACGCCGTCTTTATCGCAAACAGCCTGAACATCCCGCTTCTCTATATCAGCACAGCGGGAATATTCGACGGAAAGAAAGATTTATATGATGACTGGGATGATCCCAATCCCCTGGGTCATTATGCCCGCTCTAAATTCATGGGAGAAAAATATGTACAAGCCCGCGCCCATCGTTATATCATCTGCCGCGCCGGCTGGATGATGGGTGGCGGACCTGACAAGGATAAAAAATTCATTAATAAACTGATCAAACAACTGGTTGCCGGTAAACGTGAGTTATTTATCGTAAATGACAAAGATGGTACGCCGACATTTACCATTGACTTCGCCCGCAACGTAAAATTATTATTTGAAAAAGAGTATTGGGGACTATACAACCTGGTATGCAAAGGACAGACTGGCCGGATGGAAGTGTCCGAAGAATTGGTACGACTGTTGGGATTAAAAGATAAAGTGAAGATCACGGAAGTAACTTCCGAACATTTTAAAGACACTTATTTCGCACAGCGTCCGCCATGTGAAAGACTGGTGAATAAGAAACTGGAACTGCGTGGTATCAATATCATGAGAGACTGGAAGGTCGCATTGCAGGAATATCTTGATATGTATTATAAAGATTACTTAAAGGATAAATTTTAACCGACTCAATGGGAATGCGTATCGCATCATTTGGTTTCAGATCTCTCCCACCCTCCAAGGGATCGGCCGGAGCTGATAAATTCGCACTGGAGTTTTTACCCCGGCTGGCTGAACGCGGTCATAAAGTAACTGGTTACAACCGGCTTTATCCCGGGCAGGCGAAAGGAGTGGATAATTACAAAGGAGTAGACATTGTTTATTTCAAGACTATTCCAAAATCAGGGATTGATTCCGTTATACATTCCGCCAAGGTTACCTGGCATATCATTACCAAAAACAGTGCGGATATTGTACATGTACAGGGCAATAACGCTTTATTCTCTTTCATCCTGAAATTATTCGGAAAGAAAGTTATTTTAAGTATTGACGGAACTGAATTCGAAAGAGAGAAATGGTCCTGGCTCATGCGGAAAATCGTCTTGGCCAACGCTTACCTTGCAGTCTGGTCATGCAAATACATCGCGATTGATAACGTATTTACCAAAGAACTTTTTGAAAAAAAATTCAAAAAAAAATTTGATTTCATTTCCTTTGGCAGCGAAATAAAAGGTGTACAAACCACTGACATTTTACAAAAACTCGGTTTGCAAAAAGAAGAATATTTTCTTTTTGTCGGCCGGTTCATCCCGGACAAAGGTTTGCAATACCTGATTCCCGCATTTGAAAAATTAGCGACCAATAAAAAACTGGTGTTGGTAGGTGGTTCTCCGAATCCTACCGAATTTGAAGTGGAGCTGCAAAAGACAACCGATCCAAGAATCATGTTCGCTGGATTCATCTATGGTGATGATACTGTCACCCTGATGCAGAATGCCTATGCCTATTGCCAGCCTTCAGACATTGAAGGTCTGTCACCGGTCATACTTTCTGTGATGGGATTGGGCACGCCGCTTATCTGCAGTAACATTAAAGAAAACGTGTATCTCGTAAAGGATGATGCATTGACATTCGAAAAATCCAACGTTGATTCGCTTAAATCAGTATTGGAAAAATCACTGAATGACCGCAATGGACATTTACAATTAGCAGCCAAAGCAAAAGAAAGGGTATTAAAAGAATATAGTTGGGAAACGATAACCGACCAGTACCTGGAACTATTCACAAAAAGCATAACAAAATAATTACAATGTTAAAAGTTGCATTGATCGGAGCGGGAAAGATGGGCATCTCCCATCTTTCAATTTTAGGAGCTCATGCCGAAGTAGACGTAGTCGGTGTTTGCGATACATCTAAAATGGTGAATGATTTTTTATCGAAGTATGGAAAATTCAATTGCTTTACTGATTATAAAAAAATGATCACTGAAGTAAAACCGGATGCGGTATTTGTAGCCGTACCCACAAAATTTCACTATACCATCATTAAGGATTTGCTGGAAAAAAACATGCATGTTTTCGCTGAAAAACCTTTTTGCTTAACCGTAGCACAAGGTGAAGAATTGGTGAAAATCGCCGCTTCTAATAAACGGGTGAACCAGATAGGTTACCACAATAAATTCGTTGGCACCTTCAGGGAAGTAAAAAAGATCGTTAACAGCGGAGCATTAGGAAATATCTATCATTTTATCGGAGAAGCTTACGGACCTGTTGTTACCAATAAAAAGCAAGACACCTGGCGTTCTGATCCATCAGAAGGTGGTGGCTGTTTGCTTGACTATGCTTCACACGTTATCGACCTGATCAACGATATTTTATCGCCCGTAGCCGCATCTAAAGGAAGTTTACTGAAGTCTGTTTATTCCGCGAACGTGGAAGATGCCGTCTACTCGCTATTAGAACTTACTTCCGGTGTCAGCGGTGTTCTTTCCGTAAACTGGAGTGATGATACCTATCGCAAAATGTCAACCTCTGTCACCATCATCGGCACCAAAGGAAAGATCATATCGGATGCTAACGAATTAAAGGTATTTTACAAAGACGCGATTCCTGATGGGTATTCAAAAGGCTGGAATGTAAAATACATTACTGAACTAACGGAAGAAGTTGACTTCTACCTGCGTGGAGAGGAATATTCAGCACAGATAGATTATTTCGTAAAAGCTGCTTTAGGAAAAGTGCCGAATACGATCAATACGTTCGAATCCGCCTGGTATACAGACAGGGCCATATCAATCATTAAAAACAGTACAAAATAATACCTGATGGAAAGAATTCTTTTTGGAGATAACCAGTTTTTTGCGGTTAACCATATTTCAGACGAAAAGTCCAGGGCCCAATCCATCAAATTCAAGGATGACCAGGCTATTATCAAAACACTGGATGATGCGAGGGATGCCGGTATTAATACCTTCATGTGTACTACCCATGACCGTATTCTCAATATCTGCAATATTATCAGGGCCAACCCGGAGAAATACAAAGACTTTCAAATATTTCCCTGTATGCCCTATGCACATAAATACGCCAATGCGGTAACTGAGCTCGGTATCGTAGGAACATTGAAACAATATGTACCGGGAAACTTTTTCGGCTCGTTGTTTAAAGGAGGTGTCGCTTATTTATCGAAGGATTACCTGGCCATCATGGAACTCCTGATAGATTCAGAGGTTAAAATGTTCAAAGGGATCAAGACACCTGTTGTTTTTTTACAGAACGTTATCACTGACCTTTTGCTCGGCCTGAGAGCGGATGAAGTATTGGTGGCTTATCACCAGTACATCCAGAAAAAATATGACTCGGAAGCTGGTTTCATCACTATGAACATGCCGAAGTTGTTAGATGTATTGGAAAAGGGAGGCGTTCAAAATCCTATTATTTGCTCTTCTATCAATAAAGCGGGCTTCAGGATGTCAGGAGGAAAAGATATTTATGAGCAAACCCTTAAAACAAGAAAAGTGAGGGCTATCGCTATGCAGGTATTGGGTGGCGGTGCTATATCGCCCAAGGATGCGATTGAATATGTTTGCAAGCTCCCTAACATTGAATCCATTTTATTTGGCGCTTCATCTAAAGGAAATATCGTAGAGACAGCCAGTTTGATCAGGAAGTTTGATCAGAATTAATTTTATAAAGATATTTTATACAAAAGGACGAGTCATAAAGTGGCTCGTCCTTTTTTTTTGGAACTATTCCGAATTTTACGCCATTGGGATGTGTACGCCGTTGCCGGTGTTTTTCACCAGCAACACCATCATAGACCAGCAGCCAAACTATAATCACTCACTGTGGATTGGTACGAACGAAGTTCGTCCTGCGCTGCAGACCGGTAAAGGCCGGCCAACTGACTGTGCACCTTATTTATTTCATCTGTCACGTAGGAGTTAGCAAAATTTACATACCTGAAAAATGATTCGCTATGTGCCGTATGCCCTGATATTTTCCTGACAAGGTATTCCGGCATACCCAGCATCAGTAAAATAGTGATACCCGTTCTGCGCATTACATGGGAACTAAGGAGATCGCAAAAACGGTAAGATGACCTGCCGTTATATTTTATTTCAGTTTGTTCTCCGTCCCTGCGCCTGAATTTGGCGACCGGCTCTGTCCATCCGGCAAGTCTACCCAACCTCCTGATTTGTATATTGAAACAATTAAGCGAAACATAAAGAAAAAGTTTTTGATGTGGCTTTTTACGACGGCTGTATTTATTGAAAATGGAGATCGCAAATTCAGGAAGTTTTATTTTCACGTGTGTATCTGTTTTAAGCGACCGGTAATTCAGAAAATAATCCGCTCCTCTTTTTTCCACATCTCTTATCCGTAAGTTAAACAGGTCGGCATATCGCAGGGCGGAGATACAGCCAAATACAAAAATATCCCTGTAACGTCGCTGCATTGAGTTTAAGCGCTCATTAAATTGCTGATCCATCACCAGGAAACAGAATCTTTCCGGTAATAAAGTAACGATACCGATTTCCTCCTTTCTTACATAGAACCGCTTGTAACATTCAGGAATGGGCAGGAATTTTTCATTCTTCATATACCGGAAAAAGCACTTGATATGTTTAAAAACATCGCCACAATAATTATCATAGTAGCCTTTTTCATAAAAAAGGAAGCGGGAGAATTGCCGGTAGAAATTATCCCAATAATTTTTTTCCTGCCGGACAAGCCGCTGGTTATTCCCGGTATTGGTTTTTATCAGCAATTCTTTCCCTGTGTAAACCTCGTATTCCCTGAGCAGTTTTAACGTGTACCTGTAATTTTCAACCGAGCTGGGCTTAATTTTCTGCATGTTCAGCTTACGTCGTTTGCCTTTTGCAGTGTCTTTGATAAAGATCTCAAACAGAGAGATCATCGACAGTTGTTTTTTCATTCCTGTGTTTTTAAAAGTGAAGAAAAATTTACCAGGTAAATGATATATTTTTAAAGCGAAATGAAAAGTTCTTTGAAAACGATTACTATCCCTTCGGGATGGTTATGCCTGGACGGAAGTTTTCCGCTGGAAATGTTTACCGGTACGGGTTTAATGGTAAGGAGAATGATAATGAAGTTAAAGGGGAAGGCAATCAGCAGGATTATGGTATGAGGATATATGATCCAAGGTTGGGGAGGTTTTTGAGCGTTGACCCATTTACCAGTAAGTATCCGGAACTTACTCCCTATCAGTTTGCAAGTAATAGACCCATTGATGGAATTGATCTTGATGGATTGGAGTGGCAAAAAGGTGAACCATATTTTCTTGCCCCTATTGGCAAGTTCGTGACGGATTATAAAGTAGTGTTAAATGTCACAGCTAAGTCATTTTTAAATGTGAATACTAATAAAAATGATCTCGTTCAGATAGGAGAAATTGCTTCAGGAATACTATCAAAACCGAATGCGGTTGGAACCAAGAATGATCCAATTATAAATGTAAGTATTATATGGGCCGATAATAATGAAGGTAGTTTCAAATTCTCAGCCGTTTCTGCTGCAATTCGGCAGGATAATAAAAAAGGGCAGGAGCCATCATATACTACTACATTAAGTGATGGTACATTATATGAAGAAAAAATAAGTGCAAGAGGGATAACTGAAACTTTGGGTGATGTAACTAATAATCATGTTAAAGTTGTTTTATTTACCGATTTCACAATGTACGAGGATGGAAAGAGAATTAGTAAGCCAGTGATAATTTCTAACAGTTTTTCAGTTGAATCACGGGGTCGCTCATTAGCTCATGAATTGGGCCATACACTTGGCTTACATCATCCTTGGGATACCAAGGATGATGGGGCTGATGATAAGGATATTAATAACACAATGGGACTAGGCCCAGTATTTAAACCGCAAGTAGTGCTCAATAATTTAATGAATTCGGAAGGTAATAAGGTTAAATCATTAAATTCAAGCAAGGGTACTCAACTTACCGACAAGCAAAGAAATAAAATCGACCAGAAACTTGATGAAGTTAAGAAAACACCCTAAAAATTAATTGAGATGAAAATTATACTTCTTATATTACTAGTAACAGCTTGCTCATTGACTAAACAACACAGTAAACAAATCAGATATATGGATGTCTTTTTAATGAATTCTTTCCGTTCTGACTCGATTAATATTAAAACACAAGTTAGTAATAACAAATCTTTTAATGTTACCACCAATTTATCGTTAGGACAAGCTAAAAGTCTGGTCCTAACGATACGCGAGGGAGATACAACAATTATTGTTAAAGATGTGATTCGCGGAAACACTGATTCGGTTAAATGCAAAATTTATCACCCATATTTATATGTTTATTATCAACAATCGCAGTTTACATTTAATTTTTCTGACAAACTTCTTATTCTGGAATAGGCGTCAAGTTACTTGTTAGATTTCTTTGGCGACGAGCGTCCGAAATTAACATTTTTTCTTCCCGTGTATCTCTTCTTTCAACCTCTTCCCGCGACGATGTCTCGCCCGGCAGGGTCTGCCAATTTAAGATCTTCGCGGGGCGGACACGTCGCCAAAGGATGCATCAATGAGTTTTTTGATACCGATCTTGCCGTCGCCATTAACCTGTTCGACGGCTTTAAACTGCAGCAGCAGTTCAGCGTCTTTTTTAGAGAAGGTTTTGCCTTCTCGTCTTTATCACCGCTCACCAGATAATCCAGGGTAGTATCTAAAACATAGGCGAGTTTTTTAAACGTATTGGCCGGGGGGTGTACTCCTTGTTGTGCTTATTCTTCCAAATCTATTGGTTTCTTTTCTTTAATACCTCCAAGAATTCATTTAGCACCTTTTGCTGAACACCGTTATCAACAGTTTTATCATCAAAATAAATACTTATGCCTAAAAAATTACTATAGAATAAAATTATTATTTGCTCATTGTATTTGAATAATTGATAGTGACTGTCAAAATCATCTATCTCGTCTACATCGGTCAATATCATTTCTGCCATCAGGTAATTCAGTATATTCTCGTAGTCTTCAAAAACGGCATTTTCTAAAACAACTAACTCATAGTGACTATTTCTTGCTACAACTTCCATAATATTATCAGTTTGCTCCAAATTTTTTATTTGTTTCTTGATCAGGACGTTTTGAAGAATCTATGATGGCTTGATAGGCTTTGTTCTTTGCTTCATCTTCTTTTAACCCACTTTTAATTGCCGCATCATAATTCTTTTTATACAAGTCATCAAATGATGGTCCATTGATATTTCCATGTTTTTCTAGACTTTGTGCTTCAGCTTTCACTTTGTTAGCTGGTCCAGACATTTCTCTGGCAAAATCCTTTGCCTTGTTTCTTACATCAAAAGCCTTTTGAGCTTTTTGCTCCATAGTAGCTATATCCTTAATTTCATTGTCAATAGTGTTAATAATAGCATTGTATGAATTTCTAGCGGCTTGGGCAAGTGATTTTTCACTTTTGATTCCGGCTGCTGTCAATTTATCATAAACTCTTCTCCCCATCCTACCAAAATCATCCGCAGGTCCAGGTAAATCAGGTCCTTCATATCCAGAGGCCGCAACGACAATCGTATATGCAACACCTACAGCCGTCTCTGGATTTGCTGCAGCCCACCAAAATAATCTGGAGAACGTTGAAATAGCTAACGCTGGTGCCTCAACTATTAATGGCCCAAGTACAGTTGCTCCCAAAGAAACCTGTACAAAAACGCCAACTGCTTTAGCCCCAGGAGTTTCATCATGCTTAATTCCAAAGGTTTGCTCCATTCTTCGTTGTTGCCGCACTGGCTCCAACTCTAAATACAAGTCATGCGACTCTAATCCATCTAGGTCTGTAGCTTCGATTGGTCTATTACTTGCAAACTGATATGGTGTTAGCTCAGGATAACTTCTTGTTAACGGGTCAACAGATAAGAACTTGCCTATGCGGGGATTGTATATTCTAAACCCATAATCATAAATATTTCCATCTCCATAAATTTCATCTGACTTTTCCTTACCATTAAACCCATACCGGTAACTACTTCCAGAAGCAAACTTTCGTCCCGGCATTACTGACCCGAAGGGGTAGTAATCATTTGCTCTTATACTTTACACAAACAAGTCTTTACTAAAAACTGATTCAAAGAACTTATTGCCTCTTGTAAAATTATAATTATTTGCATAAACAGAAGTCTCAATAATAACACCCCTGTTGTGCACGCAGCCATTCCAGCACTAATCATAAAAACAAAACCGCCCCAAATACCGGGGCGGTCTTTTTGTTTAAGAGTACGGATCAAACTATAACTTAATGAACGTCGTCGCCAGTTTTTTAAATCCAAAGGTTGACACCTGTATCACATAGCTGCCAGGAGGCAAACCTGTAACGTTAACAGCCGCCGAATAAGCACCTGCCGGCTTACTCACCAAGGTAGCGGGTACTACGGTTTTACCTGTCATATCATACACATTTATCGTTACCCTTCCTGGTTTAGGATTCAGCAGGCGTACATTCACAATATCCGTTGTCGGGTTAGGATACACTACAACCGGCGTAGTAATGTTTCTGAAGTTGTCAATTACTAT
The DNA here is from genome assembly GCA_040007815.1 of Chitinophagaceae bacterium. Lineage (GTDB taxonomy): Bacteria > Bacteroidota > Bacteroidia > Chitinophagales > Chitinophagaceae > Terrimonas_B. The sequence continues at coordinate 126,192 of JBDTUH010000014.1, read as the reverse complement.
CACCTTCACCGTCGCCGTCGATGTTGCGTTCTTATTATCCCTTACCGTCAGCCTGTACATATATTCACCGATCGCCAGGTTGCTTACATCAACCGTCTTCCCGCTCGTAGAGGAGAATACAGATGCACCCGGTCCGCTTACCTGCTGCCATAAATAAGTGATGATCGTTCCATCAGGATCGGTAGATCCTTCTGCCGTAAGTGTCGTAGTATTAGCTGTAACGACGATGGTCTGATCAGTGCCTGCGTCCGCAACCGGTGGCTGGTTAGCCGCTGCGGCGGTCACTGTGACTGTAACGTTGTCTGTTCCTGTCGCATTATCATTATCACGCACCGTCAGCCTGTAAATGTATACACCCACCTGCAGGTTGCTTACCGTAATATTAGCGGTGGTTGTAGAAGACAATGCAGAAGCCGTAGGACCGCTTATTTGCAGCCACTGATACCCGGCAATCGTTCCATCCACATCAATACCGCCACCGCTCAGGCTGGCCGAACTGGTTGGTAAACTAATGACGAGGTTTGTTCCTGCATTGGCAATCGGCGCCTGGTTTGGCAGACTGTAAACCGTAACAGTTACATCATCCGTATCTGTAGCCCCATCATTATCGGTTACTGTTAATCTGTAAATGTATGTTCCCGATTGCAGATTGCTGACATTGATACCCACTGTATTTGTAGCAGACAAAGCCGAAGCGGAAGGTCCGCTCAACTGTTGCCACAAATAGGTCGCTATCGTTCCATCGGCATCCGCGGAAGCTGCGCCGCTCAATGATGTAAGGTTTGTCGGCAGAGTAATTGCTTTATTCGCACCGGCATCAGCAACAGGAGCCTGGTTAAGCGCTGCGCTTACCGTAACGGTAACTACATCTATATCCGTAGCGCCATCATTATCTGTTACAGTCAACCTGTATGTATAAACACCAGCCTGCAAATTGCTTACATTAATACCGGCAGTATTAGTTGCAGACAACGTAGAAGCAGACGGGCCACTTACCTGCTGCCATAAATACGTCGCGATCGTTCCATCCGCATCCGTAGAAGCAGCACCGCTCAATGATGTAAGGTTTGCAGGCAGCGTAATTGATTTGTTTGCACCGGCATTCGCAACCGGAGCCTGGTTAGGCGCGGCATTCACCGTTACCGTTACCAGATCTGCGTCTGTAGCTCCGTCGTTGTCTGTTACTGTCAGCCTGTAAGTATATACACCAGCCTGGAGGGCACTCACTGTTATCACTGCTGTATTAGTAGCAGATAATGTTGAAGCCGACGGACCTGTTACCTGCACCCACAGGTAGGTAGCTATTGTTCCATCCGCATCAGTACCGCTGCCATTTAATGTCGCGGAACTGGCCGGTAATGTAATCGTACGATTAGGTCCTGCATTGGCATTCGGAGCCTGGTTAGCAGGTGCATTGTTTACGGTGACAGTTACATCATCCGTATCTGTAGCACCGTCGTTATCTGTTACAGTTAATCTATAGATATATGTACCAGCCTGCAGATTGCTTACTGTAATACCAGCTGTATTAGTAGCCGATAATGCAGAAGCAGAAGGACCACTTAGCTGCTGCCATAAATACGTTGCGATAGTTCCATCCGCATCAGTACCGGCACCAGCTAAAGTTGTTGAGTTTGCCGGCAAAGTGACGGCTCTATTTGTACCGGCATTGGCAACGGGCGCCTGGTTAGCTCCCGCATTTACCGTCACCGTAACATCATCCGTAGAAGCTGCGTTATTATTATCTCTTACAGTTAACCGGTAGGTATATACACCAGCCTGCAAATTGCTGACCGTAATACCCGCAGCATTAGTTGCGGATAATGTAGAAGCCGAAGGACCTGTTAATTGCACCCATAGATAGCTTGCAATCGTTCCATCAGCATCCGTACCGCTGCCATTTAATGTTGTGGAGCTTGTAGGTAAGGTTATTGTTTTATTCGCACCGGCATTTGCTACAGGAGCCTGGTTGGCTGCAGCATTCACCCTGACTGTAACCAGATCTGTCGCCGTAGCATTATCATTATCTGTTACAGTTAACCGGTAGCTATATGTTCCTGCCTGCAGGTTGCTTACTGTTATACCGGCCGTATTGGTTGCAGATAATGTTGAAGTCGATGGACCACTTACCTGCACCCATAGATAGTTTGCGATCGTTCCATCAGCATCGGTACCACTGCCATTTAATGTTGTGGAGCTGGTCGGTAATGTTATTGTTTTATTCGCACCTGCATTGGCAACCGGGGCTACATTAACAGCCGCATTCACCGTAACAGTAACATCATCTGTTGCTGTCGCCGTTCCATTATCCGTCACTGTTAATCTGTAAGTGTACACGCCAGCGACCAGGTTACTTACCGTGATACCAGCTGTATTAGTCGCGGATAATGTGGAAGCAGACGGTCCACTTACTTGTTGCCAGCCATAGCCGGCAATAGTTCCATCTGCATCCGTGCCGCTACCGGTCAATGTAGTAGAGCTTGCTGGTAATGTTATTGTTTTATTCGCACCAGCATTGGCTACAGGAGCCTGGTTTGCCTGGGCGCCAGTAACAACAACCGTAACATCATCAGTGTCCGTAGCACCTTTATCATCCGTTACAGTCAGCCTGTAGGTATAAGTACCGGCCTGGAGATTACTAACTGTAATGTTCGCTGTATTCGTAGCAGATAAAGTTGAAGTGGACGGCCCTGTTAATTGCTGCCATAGATAGCTGGCAATTGTGCCATCGGCATCAGTACCACTGCCTGCTAAGCTTGCAGAACTGGTGGGTAAAGTAACCGCACGGTCAGCGCCTGCATTGGCAACAGGGGGAGTATTTGATGAAGCTGATCCGGTGGTAACATTCACACTGCTTCTCAACACGTAACCACCGTCAGTTCTTCTGCCGGTTATTGCTAACGGAAGAGGCAGACGATAGCCGGCCGGATCTTTTATATATAAAACAAGTGAATAGGTTCCCGCAGCAACAGATGTTGGTACGGTCAAATTATCAGTTTGTACCGTTGCATTCGATTGTGGTAAAAATAATCTCAGCTTTAATGCTGAAGTACCTGACCATACCGTAGTGCCACCTGAATTTTTTAATTCATATACAATATCCCAGTTATCGTAGGTAGGCGAAAGGCCGATATTTTTCCAATTTAATGTGAGCGGAAAGGCAGTGCCCGTCGTAATAGCAGTAGTCATGCTACCACCTTCGAGGATGAGGCGATAGCCAGAGGCTTTCGATGCCGCCCTTACCCTGTCCCGTGTAGATAGTTGACCTGGAGCAGTGCCACCACCATAGTTGCCATTTCCAAATGATGTAGCATGATACAGCCTGACCTGGCGTTCAAGATCAGAGTATTCGCCGGGATTCCAGCCCGGAGGTTCACCCGTGATCGGTGCTGTTTTCCACCGGTCCATGATAAGGGTATTAAATACAACACCGTTGTAGGACCTCGTATTATTTTCAAGATAGGATTTCAAATAATCATCCAGCGCTCCCCACTGGTCGCGACGCCAACCGATCGGGCCTTTATTGGTTCCTTTGTTTGTAAGAATATAATGGGCAATTTCCGGAGGATTCATGGTATTACCAAGATAGTTGGCATCAAATGCCGCTATCATACAAACAAGCTGAAAGTTGGCATATGTGTTGACGTGACTATCAACTATTTTTTTTAGCGTAGCTGCGGTTGGAAAAGTTCCGGAAGGATAATCACTGATAACATTATTGGGTGTGTAACCTGAGTGCCACTCACCCCACGCACCATATCCCCTGATATCGATACAATTAATGACATCTTTATACTTTACTCCATTGTAAGTGGTCGCTTCCAAATGCGCATTTATAGCCGTGTTAAGATCCAACAACCAGGTCAAATAAGAAGCACTGTTATAGTTGGGGGTCCATGTTGGACCGGTTTTCCAGTCTTTCACACTTTCTGATTGCATTTGCGTGTGTAACCAGGTGGGATAAGATGCATAACCACCATCCACAGAAACCAGCCCTTCATTTGTTGTGCCTTCCGGGTACAACGTCATGATGCCGAAAGAAAACTTTTGTTTGTTATCGATGGCATCGTTAATCAATCCATCAAGGTAGGACCAACTATAAACACCCTTTGTATTCGTTGCTATTCTGGTAGCGACAAAACGATAATACACATCCATTGGTACTGTTCTGTTTCCTTCAGAAGGAATATTGACATCAGTACGATCATGCCATTGTTCAGCGCCCCTGCCAGGTGCCACTAAGTCGGGATCACTGACAGGAATTTGAGTAAAATTAAGTGCTGTTTGAGAAAAGGAATTTGATGAAGAGATCAAGAAACTAACTGTTAATAGTAAAACCAACAGTCGGTTGACTGAGTAAAATAGCTTCATGGGTACAAGATTTTCACAGATACTGGATTAATAAACTAACTGGCAACTTCCCATTACCAATTACAGGGTTTTCATATATGATTTGGCTTTTCAGCGAAAATCATTGCTCAAGGTTACCCAATTTCTTTGCCAAAAGGAAAAAGATGGAGGAAATGTTAACAAAAGTTAAGCGCCGGGGGAAACTATACGTGGTATTAATTCTATTACTCCCGCCAGTTCTTACTCAATTCTTAGTTTCAATCAAGAATTTGATTTTAACCAGCTTGATCCGCGTTAAGATGGCTAAAAAGAAGATGATTTTGCCAGCAATAGTAAAAACTGAAAAAGATTTATATTTTTACGAAAAAACCTACCCTACCCAAGTAAGGATACGGGGCAACAGGAAGGTATTTTTACATTTACTAACCGAACCTGTGTATAACAGTTAAAAAGATGTCATGAACCAACGTCTCGCCACTTTACTTCGAATAAGTTTTGTAATACTTGACCTGCTTGTTTTAAATTTAGTATTCATCATTTGTCAATATGTTTTCAGGGATGCCATTATCTTAAATAAGGAGCAGTACACTTATCTATGGTTTTTTTCCAATGCAGCATGGGTGGCAGCAAGCTGGGCTACCAGTATATACCAGGATACTTATATCTATTCTTTTGAAAAATTTTCCAGGCGAACGATGACGGCTTATGTTTATCTGCTGGCCCTGGAAATGATATACCTTTTCTTTAATAAGGACGCGCAGATATCAAGACTGTTCCTGATCAGTATTCTTTCCTCCTTTGCCATCAGTTTATTGATCAACCGGTTTCTCCACCTGGCCATGCAGCAGTTTTTTCAAAGCAAAGATCATATCGTTCGAAAAGTAATGATCATTGGATATAATGACCGGGCGAAAAAATTAGCCAGTTACCTGGAGCAGGAGCCTATAAAAACGGAGATTGTTGGTTTCTGTGAAGAAGAAGAAAATGTGAACGAGCTTTCCCTATATCCCATTGTTGGCGGAATCGGCGATGCTATTGAAGCTTCAAAGCTTCACGAGGTAACCGAAATATTTTCTACCATCGCCCCGGAACAACAATCGGGCATATACAAACTTATCAACGATGCTGACCAGGCCTGTATCAGGTTTCGCATTGTTCCGGATTTTAATCATTTTATACGGAAACCGGTTCACCTCGAATATTTAAAAGATATTCCTGTTCTGTCGCTTCGTAAAGAACCTTTGGATGATGTAGGCAACAGGATCAAAAAACGTTTGTTTGACCTGGCGATAAGCTCACTGGTCACCATATTCATACTGTCCTGGTTAATCCCCATTGTTTCGTTGTTGATATGGCTCGATTCACGGGGACCCATTTTCTTTATTCAGCAAAGAAGTGGTAAGAATGGTAAAACTTTCAATTGCATCAAATTCAGGAGCATGAGGGTCAACAAGGATTCGAATGAAAAGCAGGCTACTAAAAACGATAAACGTGTTACTAAACTGGGCAGTTTTTTACGGAAATCCAACCTGGATGAGATGCCCCAATTTTTTAATGTGTTAATGAGTGATATGAGTATTGTTGGCCCGAGACCTCATATGCTGAAACATACTGATGATTATTCCAAGCTGCTAAACCGCTATATGGTTCGCCATTTTTTAAAACCAGGCATCACTGGTTGGGCTCAAATACATGGCTACAGGGGTGAAATCAAACACATGCAGGATATCAATAACCGTGTAGAATATGATATCTGGTATCTCGAAAATTGGAGTATCTGGCTTGATACCCGTATTATCCTGATGACTGCATTCAATATGGCGAAAGGCGAAAAAAACGCCTATTAATTATTCAGAGGCGGACAGCACAACAAACTCCTGGTCAAACGTCAACGAATGATCATACAATTTGCTGATAAAGGAAGCCCCCCATTTTGCATAATAATAAAGCATGTTATCCTGCCGTTCCTGCAAACCGTTACTGGCAAAAAGTTTTTCCCTGAAAGAATGTATCTGCCGTTGCTGATCAGAAAATTTTCGTTTTTCCGCTCTCAGCATTTTCTTCTCCAATTCATGCAGGCGATATAATGTCGTTGTCTTGAGAGACTCCACGTGCTTCGCTAATGTTATATCTATGGAAGATGCCTGTTCTTTAATAGAGGCATACAACTGCTCCGTGGCGGACAGCGTTCCGTTAAGCTCCAATTTTTTATTAGTTTCTCTTGCCACCAACTGGTTGATCAATTCCTGTTCCGGTAAAAAAATTTCGCCTGTTGTAAATCCTAATTTATTTATTTTCTCCTGCCATTTTTTCTCAATGATCAAAAACGAATTTCGCAATAGCTGTACAGGATAGGGAACCTTGTAGTGATCAAACAGGTCTTTTAATTCCAGCCAATAAGCCAGTTCCCCCCCTCCACCGATGAAAGCGATATTGGGCAGAATCGTTTCCTGGTATAATCCACGCAGGATCACATTGGGGCTGAAACGTTCCGGATGATCTTTCAGTTCGGTTAGCAATTCTTCCCTGCTAAAAGAAATCTTTGAATTAAGCACATGGTACTTTGAATCCCTTACTTCCAATCTTTCCCTTATATCATCCAGCAGGTAAAATAAATTAATATCTCTCGGGTGAGCCTGCACTTTGTATAATTCGCCCAGCCGGTTAGATGTTTTTTCTACAATCACCGATGCGGTTTGATTTAACAGGTCATCCTCAAATACCTTTATCATCTGTTGTTTTAATGCCGCGTTGTCAGGCAACAAAACGATCAGGCCATAATCAGCAAATAAAGTATTGACAATTTTGAAAGTAGCGGTTTGAATATCCTCACCTAAACGATAAGAATTTTTTATCAGAGAAACAGCCTCTTCTCCATGAGGTAAAACAGCCAGTTGGCCTTCAATAGCATCTATCAGTTTTAAAAACTCCCTATCCACTTTCATTCTTCCTACAGCGCCGGTCTGTTTGGTATTCCAAACCAATTGCTCACCATCAAGATTAATATGATTTAATTCGGCCAGGTCCGCATCTTCTGAACCAATATAATAAACCGGCACGAATTTGCATCCTGGCAATGACGCATTTAAATGCTCCGCGAGCTTTATAACATGAAGTATCTTATAAATGAAATATAAAGGCCCGGTGAAAATATTATTCTGGTGAGCCGTTGTGATGGTAAAAGTGGCCGGGGATGATAAGGCATCAATATTTTCCTGTACAGCAGAAGATATTTTTACAAACTCATATTGCTTCTTCAATTGTAGAACAAGTATATCCCTGTTTGTTGGAAATTGTTTCCGGACTTCAATCGCTTTTTGAATTCCTTCGATGGATGGTGTATGTGCGACAAAAGGTGCTAAGGATTCAGACCGTTCTAAATAGTCCAGAACGATCTTAGAGAAAACTCCTGCCTGGCGGTAAGGTAAACGAGTAGCTGTACAGTCCATAATTGTAATCAGGTATAAAAATAAGAAGATGACAACGATACTGTCCACCTCCAACAAATTTTTAACGAATTCGTTCAAAGCCTGGCTATAAAACGAGGCTCCACTGAAATCAAAGCCCGGTTTTATGATTCCACTATCTATTTCCCGCCGTCTACAGTACTATTCAAAACCTTTTGTAAATTCGTAATATATTGCTTGCATCATGGAAACTTACGGAAAGATATTGCTTATCGCCATGCCGGCTTTTCTTTTGCTTGTACTGTTTGAAAAATGGTATGGCTGGCGAAAAGGTCAAGATACCGTACGAAACATGGATATGATCAGCAGCCTGAGCAGTGGCGTTACCAATGTATCCAAAGATGTCATCGGGCTTTATTTTATTATACTCTCCTACCCTTTTTTTCTCCATCACCTGGCATTAACACATATTCCCAATACAATAATCGTATATGTAATAGCATTTTTGGCACTGGACTTTGCCGGTTACTGGGTACACCGGCTTCAGCATGTAACTAACTTTTTCTGGAACGGTCATATCGTTCACCACAGCAGCGAAGAGTTTAACCTTGCCTGCGCTTTGCGGCAAAGTATTTCGTCGATTGTAAAAACCTTCGCCATTTTTCTTTTACCGGCAGCATTGCTGGGTGTTCCGGAACAAGTAATCGGCGTGGTAGCTCCCTTGCATTTATTCGCCCAGTTCTGGTATCATACGCAACATATCAACCGGATGGGCTTTTTGGAGAAGATAATAGTGACGCCTTCGCACCACCGGGTGCATCATGCCATCAACCCGGAATATATTGATAAGAACTATGGACAGATCTTTATCTTCTGGGACAAATGGTTCGGCACTTTCCAGGAGGAATTGGCTGATAAGCCGCCGGTATATGGTATCACCAGGCCTGTGAGAACCTGGAACCCGATCAAAATTAATTTTCAGCATGTATGGCTTTTGCTGAATGATGCATGGAGAACAAAAAACTGGAAGGACAAATTCGCTTTATGGTTTAAACCCACGGGCTACCGTCCCGCAGATGTAGCAGCTAAATATCCTGTCTATAAAATTGAAGATGTCTATCGTTTTGATAAGTATGACACAAGAACATCTCCCGCTTTAAATACATGGAGCTGGATACAGCTGGTCATGATTCTCTTTTTTACCAGCTATATGTTTGGCAGTATCGCATTGATCAATAGCCTTGATAAGTCTTACATTTTCTGGTATGGCGGTTTTATTTTCTTAAGCGTATATGCTTTAACAGATCTTATCGATAGAAACAGCACCGCCATTATTTTTGAAATGGTACGGAGCGGATCCGCACTCGCTTTTCTCTACCAGCAGGATGATTGGTTTGGTGCAAATACTTATGCTCCTTCTATTAAATACATTCTTGCCGCCTACTTTATCGTGTCGGTTATTATTACCGGTTGGTTCGTGATTAAACACCGGAAGGAAGATCAGGCAGTCTTAATAAGAGCATGATATGTTTTATTTATTGCGCCGATAGTGGTAATGCCTGGTAAGACCTGTTTGACTTAATACCTATTTCGATTTTTCCGCGATGTATTTATCAATCATCCTTTCCAGTATTTTCAGGGTTACCGTGCCCTGCGACAAGACTACTCCATGAAATTCTCTTATATCAAATTTATCTTTTAGCGCATCCTCCGCTTTTTTCCTGAGTTCCTTTATTTTCAACTCACCCATTTTGTAAGCCAAAGCCTGTCCCGGCCAGGAGATATACCGGTTGATCTCCGTATTCACTTCATGCAGGGATAATGCTGTATTGTCTGAAAGATAAGTGACAGCTTGTTCTCTTGTCCAACCCTTTGTATGCAGCGCTACATCTATTACCAGGCGGCAGGCTCTCCACATTTCATAGGTCAATTTTCCAAAAAGAGAATAAGGATCTTTATAAAAACCCATTTCCGTACCCAGGTATTCGCAATACAAACCCCATCCCTCACCAAAAGCATTTACATACAGGTTTCTTCTGAACTCGGGTAAGTTGTTCAATTCCTGTGTCAAAGAGATTTGTAAATGATGACCGGGAACGGCTTCATGTAACGTTAACGCTTCAAGAGTATAAAGAGGCCTGCTTTTCAGATCATAAGTATTCACCCAATAAAAACCAGCTCTCTTACTTGTGACTGGTGCGCCAGAATATCTTCCCCCGGTATATGTAGGAGCCAGGTGTGCGGGCACCGGTTCTACACCATAAGGTTGCCTGGGCAGGAAAGCAAAAAATTTTGGCAACATACCGTCCGCTTTCTTGGCTATATAAGAAGCTTCTTTTAAAAGCTGTTCCGGTGTTGTTACGTAAAATTTTGGATCGGTTCTTAAACCGGTTATAAATTCTTTTAAGCCGCCATTGAACTTTACATCTTTGATAACCTGCAGCATCTCCGTTTTTATCCTCGCTACTTCTTTTAGCCCGAGTTGATATATTTCCTCATACGAAAGATCAGTACTGGTATAATGATTAGCCCTGTCCTGGTAATAAGCCAATCCATCCGGGAAATTGGAAACACCAATGGTAGTTCTTGTTCCCGGAAGATATTCCTCATCAAAAAATGATTTGATCTTTCTGAATCCTTCAATAGCGTATTGCTGAACAGCTACTTTCCCTTCCGCTGAAATGACTTTCCATTCTTCATCGGTTATTCCAAATGGTTTTTGTAAAAAAGGTTTCCAGAAAACGCTTTTTGCCGGATCACTTACAATATGTTGTTCGTAGGTATTCTCATAGCCTTTCAAAATAGAACGCGGCTGGCAAATACCCAGCTTAAGTCCCCTTCTCATTAATGCAAGATTTTCCTCTACATGGCGGGGAATATCTTTCAAACGCTTAATATAGTTGTCAAATTCTTTTTTAGATGACAGTACTTCCGATCCCATTGAAGCTAAACCGGTATGAAATCCCTCATCCGCAAGAATGGGATTAAGATAGGCTTTGAATTTATAGGACGACAATTCGTCGTCTATACTATACTGCAGCAGTTCCAGGTTGACCTGGTCATCAAAGCCCAGTTTTTCTTTGTTGATGCTTTTTAATTTTGCAGTTGCAGAATCATAAAAATTGAACCGACGTAAAAAATCTTCTTCTTTATTGGAACCTAAAGGATGACCCGCTATGCTGTCCAGCCTTGATTCATACTTATTAAACTCTTTTATTTGGGTAAGTACCTTTTCTATTTCTTCATTTATTGGCAACGGCTTTTGTTGCGCCATCAGAGTTTTAGAAAAAATAAAACAGGCAAGAAGCAGCAAAGCGGTTTTTATCATGCAATGATTTTTTCTTTTGACAGCTCATTATTTACGGTTCGCCATACCTGTAACGGGTTTTCATTTTTCAATTCATCGGGCAACCAGTCATTACTCCAGTTTTGAAACGCTATTGGTCTTGCAAAACGTTTGATACCATCAGCTCCAACAGATGTAAATCTCGAATCCGTTGTGGAAGGGAATGGCCCGCCATGCTGCATACTCAAACAAACTTCTACGCCGGTTGGTACGTTATTCAAAATAAACCGCCCGCAGATATTTTTTACTTCTTCCATCAATTCTTCATTTTGGCTGATATCATCAGCAGTAGCCATTAGTGTAGCAGTAAGTTGTCCTTCGAGATGCCTGGTTACTTCCAGCATTTCAGCTACGTCCTTACAACGAACAACCAATGAGTATGGCCCAAATACTTCCATGTGCAAAACAGGATTGTTTAGAAAAGCCAGTCCTGTTGTGGAAGCAATTGTTGGCGCAGCCTCATTCAAATGCGGGTCTTTGACAGATACGGCAACAGTTTCCACATCTTCCTGCGACAATGCATTGCCTCTTCTTTCCACATAGTTTTTAAATATACCCATGTGCAGCATTGTTCCCGGAGCAACTCCTTTGATTGTTTCTCCCAACACCTGGATGAAATCCTGTAGCTCCTGGCTTTCTATCCCTATGATTAATCCGGGATTGGTACAGAATTGACCAACACCCAACGTAATCGAAGAAGCATACATTCTGGCCGTTTCAACCGCGGACTCTTTTAGTTTTCCCGGTAATAAAAAAACAGGATTGATGCTGCTCATCTCGGCGAAAACAGGAATGGGTTTTGAACGATGATTGGCCCAGTCAAATAACTGACGACCTCCAAGGTAAGAACCCGTAAACCCAACAGCTCTTGTATATGGATGTTCGATCAATGCCCTGCCTGTTTCAAAACCCGCGCCATGAACATGAGAAAAAATTCCTTCCGGCATTTTGCATTGATCCACTGCTCTTAATATTGCCTGGGCTACCAGCTCACTGGTTTGCGCATGAGCCGGATGTGCTTTTACAATGACCGGGCATCCGGCAGCAAATGCACAGGCCGTATCGCCTCCGGCAGTGGAGTAAGCAAACGGAAAATTGCTGGCGCCAAAAACGACCACCGGCCCCAGTGGTGTCAGCATTTTCCTGATATCCGGTTTGGGCGGATTCCTGTCAGCAATGGCCGTGTCTATCCTTGCTTCCAGCCAATCTCCTTTTTCACAGGCATCGGCATAGCTGGTCAGTTGAAAGATTGTTCTTGTTCTTTCGTTTCTTAATCTCGCTTCCGGCAGATTAGTTTCCTGCATAGCTGTTTGTATTACCTCATCGCCTGCTGCTTCCAGTTCTTTCGCAATTGACCGCATAAAGGCAGCTCTTTGCTTCAATGATAGTTTACGATAAGCATGAAAAGCCTGCCAGGCTTTTAGCATTATTTCGTCTATTTCGGTTATGGATGCGTCGTCGAAATTCATATATTGATTTTTTAGAGATCACAAAGAATATAAATCTGATTGTGAAGAAAGAATAAATATCATGCCCTTTTTCAATAACCCGGCAAAAATGAAAGCTTCGCCTAACTTGTTCCATGCTGAACTTTTTTTTGTTACGTGACCGCGATTGTCAGCTTACCATGATCAGGAAAAATGAAATATTATGTATTATACAATAAAATTTGATATTAAAAATTAATAAAGCAGTTATATACCTTACAAAAAATTATCCCGCCGCCGGAATATTTGTAAACTCTTCGTCATAGCCCATCGCTTCCCTTTTCATTTTCGCTGCGGTACTATGACCAAGGTATTTTTCAATCCGCTTCTCAGCCAGGTATATCACCGGCGTTAATACTATCGCCATCGTGAATTTATAAATGTAATTCATACAGCCAATGGCCAGCACCTGCGCCCATGACCAGTTGTTGCCCAGTTTGAAGGCGATGAATAATACAACAAAACTATCTATCAACTGGGATACTAATGTAGAGCCCGTTGCCCGCAGCCACATTTTTTTATCTCCCGTAATTTTTTTGATCTTATGAAAAACAAATACATCTACCAACTGGCTTACCATGAAAGCCACCAGGCTTCCTAATATGATCCACATACCCTGGCCGAATATGCCACTGTAAGCAGCCTGCATATCAGGAATACCTTTGTCTGCTTTTGAACCTATCCACCAGCCGGCAGGCGGCGTTTGCATGCTGGCATAAAACATAACGAAGGCATAGGAAATAAGTATGATGGCCGTGTAACTAATACGCTTGACCGCCTTTGGCCCGTAATATTCATTTACAATATCCGTAATGATAAACTCCAGCGGCCAGAGTAAAACACCACAGGTAAGCGTAAAAGAAAGACCGCTTTGTCCAAACAGGGTAAAGTTGACAGGATTAAAACCGAAAATTTTCTCAAGCGAAAAAATTTTTCCTCCTATACATTCCGCTATAAGGGCATTGGCGACAAAAAATGCCGAAATACCAAGAAATAACTTCGCAGGTTTGTTTTTGATAATAGCGTTGATCATCCGGGCAAAAATATAATATAAATAAAAATGAAACTAAATTTAGTGGTTCGTGCAGTCATAACAGCGGCTCCCGGTCTTTATTATATCACCCGAGCTTATGACGCATGATTGCCTTCCACATTGATAAAAACGATATAGAACATTAATATAAACAGGAATATAATATTGGAGATCACCAGCCAGAGAGGTACGGGTAACATTTTTTTCTTTACCAGTATTACCACGTAGCAAATCAGCGTAGCGGGAACAACAAGCAAACCAATTACAAAACCAATAATGATGATAGTGGAAGAAATGGCTTCATCGCTTGTCCAGTTCCATATCTTTAATGACAAAGAAAGCAGGAAACAAATTCCGCAGATAAAAGCCAACCTTGACAAAAATAATAGCCAGCGCATCAACGATTTTCGTCTAAAATAGCATTATTTTGTCAGCCTGAAAGTGAAAATACCCGGAACCCTGCTTCTGCTTTCTTTTAAACTAAAAATGAATGAAAAACAACCTGGTAAAGAAAATACTCCCCCATTTTATAGCTGTTCTTATTTTCCTCATAGTTTCTGTGCTTTTTTGCAAACCCGTGCTGGAAGGAAATGTATTGAACCAGCATGATGTAAAAGGCTGGAAAGGCATAGCTCAAAATGCCTTTGATTACAAAGAGCAACATGGCCATTTCCCATTATGGAATTCCAATGTTTTCAGCGGCATGCCTAACTACCAGATAGCCCTGGATGGGAAAAGCATCTTGCCCGATCTGAATAAAATATTTTCATTAGGCCTCCCCGATCCTATTCATTATTTTTTTATAGCCTGTATTTGCTTTTATATCCTGTGTCTTTCACTTGGTTTGAAACCTGTTGTTGGCATACTGGGCGCCCTGGCTTATGCGTTTTCTACTTATAACCCGGTAATACTTAGTGCGGGTCATATGACGAAAATGCTGGCTATTGCTTATATGCCTTTATTACTTGCCGGTCTTATTCTCATTTATGAAAAAAAATACTGGTTGGGACTTGCTTTGACGAGCCTAGGAACTTTTATGGAAATTGGCGCCAACCATCCGCAGATCAATTTTTATTTTTTCATCGTTGCTGCAGCTGTCACTATCGGATATGTTGTTGCCTGGATAAGAGCAAAAGAATGGAGACATGCGGGTATTGCTTTCGGCGTTACCGTGCTGGCAGCATTGGCGGGTATTGCTGCGTGTTCCTTTTCTTTTCTTATAGGTTCGGATTATGCAAAACATACTATTCGGGGCGGGCAGAATTTAAGTATTGAAGGCGACAATGTAAAGGCGAATAAAACGAAGGGGCTGGATACTTCGTATGCTTTTCAATACAGCTTCATGAAAGCAGAGCCATTGGTAGCGCTGATGCCAAATGCATTTGGAGGTAGTAGCGCTAATCCTCTTGATGAAAATTCAAACGTGTTAAAAAAATTAATCGCTAAAGGATTACCGGAAAGTACAGCAGGCCAGGTGGCTGGCAGTTTACCCCGGTACTGGGGCGGGTTGGAAAGTACCAGCGGACCAGCTTATATGGGCGCTATTATTTGCATACTCGCCTTGATAGGTTTTGTGCTGGTAAAACATCCTTTAAGGTGGGGATTGCTGGCAGCATCTCTTTTGGGGATTATCATGTCCTGGGGTAAATTCCTTCCGGGCATCAATGTTTTTCTCTTTGAAAATCTTCCCTTGTATAACAAATTCAGGGCGCCTTCAATGTCTCTCGTTATGGTGCAATTAGCATTGCCCATTATGGCAGTGCTGACTATTCAACAATTATTTTTTGAAGAAAGGAGCCGTGAAAACCTCAAAGCCAATTTCAAAAAGATCCTGTACACACTCGGTGGACTGGTAGCTTTATTGGGTTTAATTTATCTTGTTATGGACTATAGTTCGCCGTTTGATGGTGATGCTATGCAGCGGTTAAAAAGCGCTGGGGCCAATGATGAAATTATCAGGGCTACGGTTGCGGGTCTTAAAGCTGACCGCAGCGCTATGTTTGGAGGGCAGCTTTTACGAACACTGGCTTATATCGCCTTATTATTGGGTCTGATGTGGCTTTATATAAAGAACACGTTAAAGCCTTTCGCTATTGTTACCATACTGGCTGTGGTTATACTCATTGATCTGCTGGTAATAGATAAAGAATACCTGAATGAAGATAACTACCAGTCAAAAGATGAAATGCAAGCTGAGAATTTCACCAAAACTCCATCAGATGAACAGATACTGGCGGATAAATCCCTTTCTTATCGCGTATATAATTCCGGTGGTGACAGGTTTAGTGCCAGTGATTTTCATATTTCCGCTTTTCACAAAGCGATAGGCGGGTATCATCCGGCCAAACTGCGAATCTACCAGGATGTGATAGAAAGATATTTATACAGTTCTCCTAATCCGCAGGTGCTGAATATGCTTAATGCAAAATATATTGTCGCACAAAATCCGCAAACAGGTCAGCAGTCCGTAATCCCGAATCCGGAGGCTTATGGGAATTGCTGGTTTGTAAAAAATATAAAATTCGTAAAGGATGATGTGGAAGAAATACAAACGATAGGCAATACCAATTTGCGTGATACAGCGATTGTGCAGCAATCTTTTGCCAAAACTGTCACACAACCGCAATGGGACTCAGCCTCCTCTATAAGTCTTACGAAATTTGACAACGATGCAATGGAATATACGGCTGATTGCCGTACACCTCAATTCGCCGTTTTCAGCGAAGTATATTATCCCGATGGCTGGGATGCTTATATAGACGGCAAAAAAGCGGATTATGTAAAAACAAATTATGTCTTACGGGGAATGTCAATACCGGCTGGAAAACATACTATTAAATTTATTTTTGAGCCAGCCATCTATAAAAAAGGTACCACGATCTCATATATTGGCTCCTGGTTTGTTCTTTTATTTGTAGTCGGTGGTTTGTTCATGGCCTGGAAAGAACAGAAAACTAAAACTAAATTAACAGCCAGTTGATATAAGCAGCCCTGCCTTGTTGTTTCTAAAAAAGTATGCAAATAAATAAAGAACCTGCTGTATCCGTTGTTATTTGTACTTACAACCGAGATAAGTTCATTGGCGAAGCATTAAACTGCCTCGCCAGGCAAACCTTATCCCCCGAATTGTTTGAAATAATTGTCGTAGACAATAACAGTACTGACAACACTGCCACGATCACAAAAAAATTTATTGAAGCGCACCAGGAATTGAATATTCGCTATGTACCGGAACCAAATAAAGGTCTATCGTTCGCAAGAAACAGGGGCATACAGGAGGCCAAAGCACCTGTCATTACCTATATAGATGATGACGCGGAAGCTACGCCGGGTTTTCTTCAGAGTATCGTGGAATTTATGGAGGCTGATAAGTCAATAGTCGGTATCGGCGGTAAAGTAATTCCTAAATATTCAGAAAGCGAGGAACCCAAATGGATGAGTAAATACCTGAATGGTTTTGTGGGTCTCACGGACTATGGCGCTTTGCCCAAACGGTTTGACAGTTCCATGAAATATCCTGCCGGATGTAATATGACTTATACAAAAGACATTTTGCAAAAAGCAGGTGGCTTTAATAACCAGCTTACTTTTCGCAGTGATGATAAATTTATTTTCTTCCAGGTATCTGATTTGTCTGATAAGATATACTATTTGCCGGAGGCCATGCTTTATCATAATATTGACAACGACCGGTTATCATTCATCAACTTTAAAAAACTTTTTTTGAAATCAGGTAATGAGGAAAAAATACGCGTACGTTCCGAAAAAGGATTCGCCACGGTAGCAAAGAAATTTTTTGAATTGGTTTTTAAGACCAGTGCAGCCGTTATCCTTTATCTTCTTTACACGCTGAAGGGAAAAGAAATCAAAGGCAGGTATATCTTTTTTTCACAATGGTTTACGCTGAAAGGGTTTTTACAGAAAACAGTATTTGTGAGATAATCAACTACTTTGCATGAACCGCATTACCGTCATAACAATTTGTTTTAATAACCTGGAAGATGTGATCAGCACCTGCAATTCGGTAGATATGCAGGACAAACTACCTTTTGAACACCTGGTCATTGACGGCTCCACCAGCCTTGCTATAAAAAGCTATCTTGAAGGTAATACTCAACCCTCCTATCGCCGATGGATATCTGAAAAAGATGATGGTATATCCGATGCTTTTAATAAGGGTGTTTTGAATGCAAAAGGTGATATTGTTGTCATGCTGAATTCGGGCGATGCATTTTACAGTCCCGGTGTGATCAATATGGTAACCGCAGAATTTGAACGGGACGAAAATCTCCAATGGCTACATAGCAAATATGAACTCCACAGGGGAGATAGCTGGATCATCATTGGAAAGCCTTTTGCCAAATCAAAAATGTACAGGGGAATGCGTAGCATTTGCCACCAGACCATGTTTGTAAAAAAAGCCTTGCACGACAAATATGGATTGTACGATACACAATTGAAAATCGCGATGGACTATGATTTTCTTTTACGGCTAGCCAATGAAAAATTCATTTTTATAAAAACGCCTTTGGTAAAATTCGCGCCTGCCGGTACAAGCAGCATTTATTATTCGGGGTCATTAAAAGAAATAAAAAACAGCTACAGAAAATATTATGGCGATAGTGTTTTCCTTGAAATTTGGCAGTTACGTTTAAAACTACTGCATTACCTGCTCGGTACAAGGGTTGGCAAACTGTTGTTTAAGGTAAAGACTGGTTTAAACCTGGAAAACATGTGAGGTTATTTATAAAATTCAATAATGGCATTGACAATTTTTAGCTGGTCATCCTTCGTCAATTCAAAGTAAAAAGGCAGCCTCAATAATGAATCCGTAAACCGGTCGGCATTCGGCAACTCCCTCCCATCATGTTTCTCTCGGTAATAAGGGCTTTTATGAAGAGACAGGTAATGAAACACCGCCCCTATATCGTTTGCCTTTAAATGCTTTATCAAAGCGATTCTTTCAGCCAGGTCTTTACACACAATATAAAACATGTGTGCATTATTGGTAGCATAAGAAGGTATTTTTGGCAGAACAATAGCCCCTTCTGCTTCTAAAATTTTCAAGCCTTCATTGTAATTGTTCCACACCTCTTTCCGGCGGATTTGTATCGCATCCAGGTTCTCTATCTGGGCATAAAGAAAAGCGGCAATGATATCAGAGGGCAGAAAAGAAGAACCGATATCAACCCAACCATATTTATCCACTTCACCGCGGAAGAATTGCGACCGGTTTGTACCCTTTTCACGAATAATTTCCGCCCGATTAACAAAACGATCATCATTGATCACTATCATACCGCCCTCACCTGAAATAATATTTTTGGTTTCATGAAAAGAAAAGGCTGATAAGTGACCGATAGAACCAAGGGGTTTTCCTTTATAAAAACTATCAATAGCCTGTGCCGCATCCTCCACTACAAACAAATTATATTTATCCGCTAACTCCATAATGACATCCATATCGCAGGCCGTCCCTGCATAATGTACGGGCACGATCGCTTTTGTCCTGTTCGTAATTAACCCTTCCAATTTTGTCACATCAATGTTTGGCGTCGATGCTTCGCTGTCAGCAAATACAATTTTAGCGCCCCGTAATACGAAGGCATTAGCTGTTGATACAAAAGTGTAGGACGGCACAATCACTTCATCTCCCTCTTTTATGTCTATCAGGATAGCCGCCATCTCCAATGCATCAGAGCAGGATGTCGTTAACAGCACTTTTTTAAATCCATACTTTTTCTCGAAAAATTCATGGCATTTTTTGGTAAACATGCCATCACCCGAAATCTTGGCAGACATGACCGCCTCTCGTATATAATCAGTTTCTTTACCCGCCAGGTATGGTTTGTTAAAGGCAATCATTATGACTAATTAAATGATTTAAGAAACCGGTATGCTTCCGGTCCTTCATTGAAAATAAGATCCAAAATACTAACCCCATGCTCAAAGGGAGGATAAAGTTGCCTGTATTCAGCATACCCGCTGTAATCCATCCAGCTCACTTTAATTTTTTCCCTCTCAAACAGCTCCGTCTCTAAATAATCTTTTGCGGCAGGGCCGGAAATATATTCATCCGCGCCCACTTTCTTACACAAATCCACTAATCGTTCTGACTTTCCTTCCACCAGGTTTAGCTCATTGCTCCAGATTAATTTTGTATTGATCCCCAATATTTCGTTGACAGCTACGAAAAAATTATAGTTAATCCTGCTGAGGTATGTTTCAGTTGAATTAAGATATAACTCTTCAAACAAAGAACGGTATTGTTTGAAATAGGAAGCCCTGGAATAAGACATACTGATGGAGTTCCAATGCTTCTTTCGCCATTCATTATTATGCACCTGGGTATCAATAATACGCTGAGACAGCTTTTCCTGCTTTACCGGAATTGTCAGCCAGCTTAACCCAGTAGCGGTTTTTATTTTGTTACGGTTCCGCCAGTCATTCTTTGTGTATTGCACTTCATCATAAATGATAAATACATCCGCCTTATTCATCAGGTCGAAATAGCCTTTCCAGGGAATATAGTTTGATTGAAGAATGACCGCCTTCATATTTATTCTAAATGCAATCTGTTCACAAATTTCATCGGATTACCAATTACCGAACTATTGTCGCCGATATCCTGCGTAACAACGGTACCAATGCCTATAATAACATTTTTACCGATGTTAATATTATTGGCCACTATTACACCGGCGCCGATAAATGTATTTTCCCCGACTGTAACATTCCCCGACAATATGGCCCCGGGAGATACATAACAACAATCTTCAATAGTAGTATTATGCGAAATAGTGACACTATTATTTAAGAGTACCCCCTTTCTTATCTTTACGTCCTTGTCTATATTACACATCGGGTAAGCAACCACTCCATTCTCAATAACTGCGGAAGAGTTCACAAAACAGGATGGATGAATAAAGGAATAAATGTTCCTTCCCAATTCATCGAGTCTTCTTATTGTCTTTTGCTTTGCCGGTAACTGTTTATATCCAAGGCTGACTATGAAAGAATAATTTTTATACAAGTCATCCTCGTACGCTTCAAAAGGAAATGCATTTGCCTTTTTTTCCTGCCAGAGATTGTCATCGAAAAAAATGGCTTCCCCAGCGGAGCTTGCTTGTTGAATAAGGGAATGAATTTGCCTTCCTAATTCTCCGTAGCCAATGAAAGCAATTTGCATGTATTTATTTTTCAGCAGTGAAACCAATGTATTTGAACAGGTTCTTTGAAAGAGGTAAAGCCTTTTGCAAATACACATTTGTTATATCAGCATAACGGAACCGTTCCTCTTTAGTGTAGGCGTCATCATTAATCAGTTTTCCCTGTCCGATAAACCAGTGATAAAAAAAATTGACTTTTTTGAACCCAATATTTTTTAATGCCCCCTCCAACTCCTCTGCTTTGAATCCACCCTTTATATTTTTTCCATATTCAGCGGCATTGAAAATATTCTTATCAACACCAAAGCTTTTTTCGATGTCTTCATCCTTATAGGTCACCATTTCAATTTCACGTTTCACAATTTCATCATAAGCTCCTTTGCGGTCCAGTTTATTAACTCCTTCCCAGAAATAATAATTAGGATCAAGGTCCGCATAAAAGACTCCCCCATTACGTAACGCCGTATAAGCCGTTTTCAATGTCGGCAACACATCATACAGATGATGAAGAAAAGAATAAGCGGTCACTACATCATAAGTTCCCTCTTCAGCCGGAAACGATCCAGTATCATGATTAAACAATTCAATTTTAGCATTACCACTTTTATCTACCTTATCCATCATGGCTTGCGTAACGTCAACCCCATGGATCTCACTGACATACTTTTTGGCGATATTTATTACAAATCCGGTACCGCAGCCCAAATCCAAAACCTTTTTGGCCTGGGTCTGTTGAAAAACAGGTTTTAACTTTCCTTCTACGTTCGCTATGTTCTCTGCCCTGAAATGCGGTTCACAAGTACTATAGTCGTCACTCATTTTTGAATGAAGTGCGATATTCGCTTCAATTACTTTCTGATAATTAGTATCCATTATTTCTACTCTGTTGGTTGTTTAAACTTTCTTTTTTCAGGTGATACATAATATTCATCATAACTGGCCGGCACCTGTGCCAGGAAACCTAATTTTTGCAAGACCTGTTGGGATACATTGCTTAAATCCATGTGTGTCATGGCTCTTGGGATATCAATCCGTTGCTTCATGTAGGCACGGCACATATTAATAGTAAGTGCATGCCTCCATTTATCAGTCAGATTATTTCCACCCGCATGCCATATTCTTGCATTAAAAAACCAAACAGAACCGGCTTTTGCAATAACCCGTTTCCCGTTCTTATAAAACTCCTCCTCAGTCGGTTTCTCCAAAGTATTTTGTGAATAAGGCAGAAACCAGGTGGCGCCATTCTCTTCGGTAAAATCATCCAATAATATGGTAGCACCCATATTGGTAACATATCCGGGAATCAGGCGCGGACTGTCAACATGAAGGCGGTTGGAATAATTTGATTTGTTAGGCGGCATTGAAGAAGATGTGTAAGCATACACAATGCAGCCATCACCCAATACCGCATTAAAAGATTCAGTGAGTTTATTATTATCAAACAATTCTATAAATGCGCCGCCGTATAAAGAACAAAGCAACACCATGCCAAAATCAGAATACTGATTTGTTTTATGATACTCAACTTCCTTCTTTATAGCAAGTTCCAGCTCAGCTTTAGCCCTTACAATAAACTCAGGAGATAATATGTTTTCGACAATAGCATATCCCTGCGTCATTATATCATTTCTGAATTTTTCTTTATCAAACATGCTACCCGCATTTTATTAATTCACCAAAAAGTTGTTCGTATTCCCGTATCTCCCTCTGTTTACCAAACAATTCAGAAGCTTTGGTATAGCAACGATCAGCTAATGATTCATATTGCTCCTCAGGCATTTGAACGATCGTTTTAATGCTGCCTGCAAATTTATTGACATCCAATGGAGGAACAATAAAACCGGTAACATTATTTATGACTGCATCTTTTGCGAGGCCTACAGCGAACGCAACGGCCGGAGTACCGCAAAGCATAGATTCCAGCAACATCATTGGACCAGCGTCTTCAATAGATGGCGACACAAATACGGTAGCCGCCTGGTAGGCTTTCGCCAATTGCTCTTCCCCTTTCAAAAATGGTAATTGCCTGTGATCAAACGGCCAGTTTATCCCGGACGTCCCTGACTTACTTGCGAAAACAAGAAGTATTTCCCGTTGCATATCTTCTGAAAGCTGTGACTTTAATAATTCTAACGATTGTAAAAGTTGTCTAAAACCCTTGCGGGGGTCGGACAGATCGTTGGCGCCAAAAAAAATAATTTTCTTATTGTGAGGCAATCCCAAATCAAGTGCTGCTTTACTTTTATCCGCCGGTTTGAAATATTTCGAATCACAGGCCAGCATTATCAGTCTCGTTTTACACTGTTTGGCCACCAAACTGCTTTTTAATTGTTCATCAATTTCCGTAGTGCTGGAAACAAAACAAAGATTGGTTTTCCCCAGCCATTTTACTTTTTGTTCAACATTCCTCCGTGAACGATCCGCGGGAGAAGGAACTGGCAATGCCGGGCAATTACCGCAACCGGTAAAATAATTGATGCATCCATTGCTATAGTGACACCCCCCTGTAAAAGCATTAAGATCATTAAACCGCCAGACAACAGGTGCGCCGGTCGCCTTGCTTATTTCATAGATATTTTTTGCATTCACAAAACCGGAAACCCAATGAACACAAATAATATCCGGATTAAAGGGAAGATTTTCAATAAAATATCCGGATGGCAGACCGATGTTTTCATCCACATTAAAAAAATAATACTCCTTTTTAATATTCCGTGCCGCAATTTTTCTTCTTATCTCATTCAAATAGTGTCTTAATCGCTGAACCGGCGATAATGTAAAAGCCATAACATCCTGATCAGTTATTTCTTTTTTTTTAAAGACGACTATTTTGCTTTCATGCCCGGCATCTTTTAAAGCTAAATGAAAACGATACACCGCCTTTGCAGCACCACCGACATCGTAAGTATTGTAGTGAAGGATTTTCATTATTACCTGGTAGCTTCAATAAACAGAGAAGCGGTTTCTGTAGGATCATCCAGTTTATACATTGACCAATTTTCAACATAGCTGGCAGTGGCCGTACGGACAACTATTTCTTTGAACCCAACTTGCTGCAACAACCTGCCCAATGAATAGCGGTCATACATCCATTGATGTATTTCTCCTCCAAATCTGAATTGGCCGGCCTTATAATACTGAAGATTCTTTTTAGACAAAACCAAACGAATAAATAATTGCTTTATCCCTTTAAAAATGAGTGAGGGCCTTTCGATAATTTTTTTTAACACTGTTTCCCTGCCTTTTCCCGTATCTGCGAGGGTACTATACTCCTTTCTCCATTTCTCTCCCCCCGCTCCTATCCTGCCAAACACATATCGTTCGTTTGGAATTCTATCCTGTGTAAGGTAGCCCATCATGTTTCCACCGGCTTTATTCCGTACTGTTTGGTCATACATTTCCAGCATCGTCCAGTCATAGTCATGATCCGCATTCTGCTCACCAGCCGCGGCCCTGTCAAGGTTTTTTAAATACTCCTTCGCAATCACTTCAAGATTGGGCAAAGCGATACGAATAACTCCACCCGGCTTTAAAATGCGGTAGCATTCAGCAATAAATTTTTCTCCATCGGCTTTAGCGAAATGCTCCAGCACATGAGAATGATATACGAGATCAAATCTGCCGGTTTCAAAAGGTATTCCATCCAGGAAATTACATTTAACCACATCGTCTCCTATTGACATCATATCAGCATTCAGCCACTCGTCCGCCTTTACATATTTATATCCACAACCAAGATTTAAAAATTTCATTCCACTTATAGCTTTACGGTTTTATAAAATACCGGCAGGTGTTATTGATATAATTCAAAATGGGAAAAGTCTTCTTCGCAGCCAGGAATTCATCTACCGCTTTTTTACATCCCGTGTTGTAACCATAATCATCTATAATAACAATACCATCTTTAACAACCTTATCGTACAGATGATCTAAACAAACTTTTGTTGATTGATACCAATCTCCATCCAATCTTAAAACAGCTATCTTTGAAATACTCCCCGCATCAGCAGGTACCGTATCCTGGAACCAGCCAACATGATAATGCAAATGATCCGCCGGATAACCGATAACCTGTTCCAATAATTTTTTATTCTCCGCTAAAGTGCCCGGCCCTCCAAACTGATCGTATACTCCTGTCAACGGTTTTAAATCTTCTTCAAATTGCTTGGTCTTCACCAGCTTTTTTACTTCATCTATTATTCCTTTATCATCATGCTCTTCATCCGGCTGACATATTTCCTGGAATGCATCAAACAAATGTAGATGACGCCGGACCGGGCCATACTTTAGTGTCGCTAACGCCATCATACCCGTAGCGCCACCTTTCCATGTACCACATTCCACAAAATCTCCATCAATATTATTCTGATCGCAATAAACAACTTGTTCAAAAAGTGTAACTAATGGCTCGTACGGTAGCATGGTATTGGAAGAAACTACTTGCATGGCTTCAAAAGCTTCGTCTTCATGAACATACCCGATTTTTAAATTCCTGCTGAGCCTGTCTTTTAAAATATTGCCGGTTGACCTGGGAACTTTAATAATATTGTACCCAAGAATCGCCAGCTTTTTTTTTATCCAGTTCTTCAATTCCATAAATTTATAATTGCCTGATCTCAAGTAAGTACCTAAATACGCAGGATACCGCAACTATCTTTTCTGCTCCATTTCTTCAAGAAAATGTTTGTAAGCTGTTTTTAATCCTTCTGTTAACGATGTCTTGTGGTTCCACCCCATTGCATGAAGTCTTGAACTATCCATTAACTTCCGGGGGGTGCCATCCGGTTTACTGGTATCAAATTTAATTTCTCCTTTAAAGCCTGTGACCACTTTGACAATAGAAGCCAATTCACTTATTGAAACTTCCTGCCCTGTTCCCACATTTATAAATAATTTTTCATCGTAATGCATCATCAGGAAAAAACTTGCATCCGCCATATCATCTACATACATAAACTCCCGGAGTGGAGTACCGGTTCCCCATATTTCCACGAAGGCTGATTTGTTGACTTTTGCGTCATGAAACTTTCTTAAAAGCGCGGGCACCACATGCGAATTTTGCAAATGATAATTATCTCCCTGCCCATAAAGATTAGTAGGCATTACAGAAATAAAATTACATCCATACTGATCACGGTATGCTTCACTGAGTTTTATCCCGGCGATTTTAGCAATGGCATATGGCTCATTAGTTGGTTCAAGCAACCCGGTTAACAAATAGTCTTCTTTCAGTGGCTGCGGAGCCAGTTTTGGATAAATACAAGAACTGCCCAGGAAGAGTAACTTCTTCACTTCATTGACATACGCTGAATGTATGATATTTGATTCTATCAATAAGTTGTCATACAAAAAATCCGCCCGGAAGGTATTGTTGGCCAGTATTCCTCCTACTTTAGCAGCAGCAAGAAAAATATATTCCGGTTTTTCTGTTGCAAAAAAATCAGCAACATCCTGCTGATTACGAAGGTCAAGTTCAGCAGAAGTACGGTTAACAATGTTTGTAAACCCTTCTTTCCGCAACTTTCTCACAATAGCAGATCCCACCATACCATGATGACCCGCTACAAAAATCTTACTGTTTTTTTCCATTATTCAAATTGCCTTATTGTTCGGAATCCTGAGTCCTTCAGGATGACTTCTTTTCTGAAATTCTCTATATCCGCTTCTACCATTTCTTTAGCTATTTCATTAAGAGTATATTTAGGAGACCATCCCAACTTTTGTTTTGCCTTTGAAGCATCTCCTTGTAAGAGGTCCACCTCGGTAGGGCGAAAATACCGACTGTCAACTTCTACCACTACATCTCCCCGGCATACAGGAATATCAGGGATAGAAACATTCATGACAACACCTTTCTCCAATTCTCCTTTTCCCTCAAATTCTACATTGACCCCGGCGTGAGCAAAGGCCATTTTTACAAAATCTCTTACGGAGGTAGCGACACCTGTCGCTATTACAAAATCTTCCGGATTCTCCTGTTGCAGCATCAGCCACATCGCTTCTATGTAATCTTTTGCATGTCCCCAATCTCTTTTAGCCTCGAGGTTGCCTAACCATAATTTCTTTTTCAGCCCCAATACTATCTCCGCCACTCCTCTTGTTATTTTGCGGGTGACAAATGTTTCCCCCCGCAATGGGCTTTCATGATTAAATAAAATACCGTTACAGGCATACATACCATAAGCCTCCCTGTAATTGACCGTGATCCAGTAAGCATATAGTTTTGCTACGCCATAAGGAGAACGGGGATAGAAAGGAGTGGTTTCGTTTTGAGGAACAGCCTGCACTTTACCATATAACTCTGATGTGGACGCCTGGTATATTCTTGTTTTTTTTGCCAGGCCAAGAATACGAACTGCTTCCAGTATCCTCAATGTGCCTGCCGCATCAGTGTTGGCGACATATTCCGGCTCTTCAAAACTCACATGAACATGGCTCATTGCGCCGAGGTTATATATTTCATCTGGCTGTACCTGTTGTACAATGCGGATAATATTAGTAGAATCGGTCAGGTCACCATAATGCAGTATCATTCTGACATTGGATTCATGAGGATCCTGGTACAAATGATCCAACCTTTGTGTATTGATGAGTGAGGTGCGGCGCTTTATCCCATGTACTTCGTAGCCCTTTTTCAATAAAAATTCAGCGAGATAAGCTCCATCCTGTCCTGTAATGCCGGTAATAAGGGCTTTTTTCATGCTGCCTGCAAATTTGCAGCAAATGTAATTCTTTAAGAGTTTACACTATAAATCATGGGAAATCATCGAATTTTAAGTCTTTACCTTTGAACTATGAATCCTGTATACTATTTTCGTTGGTCACTATTTAATCGACTATGAAAACAATTTTTTCTTTTTGCGCAGCCGTACTATTTCTGCTCAGTTTTTTTACTACACAGACCCTGACTTCGTGTACAAAAGAGACTACTATTCGTGATACGACAATCCTACATGACACAACGGTTATCCGGGATACCGTAAATCACTTTGATACTACAATCGTCTATTTACACGATACGGTACAACTCACCCTGGAGTCATGCTGTAATGAGAATGAAGGCTACGTTAACAGTTATTATATCACGGACAACGCCAACGGTGTAAATCAACTTACTGTTGCGGCATGGACCCATGGCGGCAGCCCTGAAACTTCCAGGTCTTTTTTAAGATTTGATTATTCTGATGTTCCTGAAACTTCTATTTTGATCAGTGCCAAATTATCGCTTTATGCTATGCCGACCCCTGGTTCAGGAAATATGGTAGACGCTCATTTTGGCACCGCTAATTCTTTTACAATCCGCAGAATAACATCGACAATCTCCCCGACATTATATACCTGGAACAATCAACCAACTTCTTCCAATCAAAATCAAGTGATTATCCCACAAAGCACATCATCTTTTCAGAATAACACCGGAGTAGATGTCACCAACCTGGTAAAAGATATGCTGGCACAGGGAAATAATGGATTCTTCATGCAATTGCAGAATGAAATTACCTACAACAGCAGGCAGTATTGCTCTAGTTTTTATATTGAAAGTTCCAAACGACCAAAATTGGTTTTGCAGTATAAACAACAATAATATACCCTTGCAGTCTATTTAAAGAAAATTTGTACCTCTAATAAAGTCGTAAAGAAAAGGAATTGAAAAATATTTCAATTCCTTTTTGGAAAATGATTTGTGTAAGTGTAAAAATTCCCCTTCAGACGTCTTACCTGACCAATACAAAAGTGCCTTTACGGAAAACCCCGCTTTGACAATTCGTTTTCGCTTTGATCATATAAACATATACCCCACCATTCTGCTTCACCCCTTTATAAGTACCATCCCAGCACTGACCAGGGTTTTTTGAATAAAATATTCTTTCTCCCCAACGATTATAGATACTGAATTCCAATGCGTCAATAACTCCCCAGTATTTAATGCCATAACAATCATTCATCCCGTCATCATTGGGCGTAAATGCGTTGGGCATAAGGTAGCTGCTTTTGTTTGTATTATCGACTTTTACTGCGATCGTATCATAGCCCTTGCAGCCTGATGCATCAGTTCCCTCCACAATATATTCTGTCGTAGTGGAAGGCATCGCCACAGGATTATAAATAGCCGGATTGGTTAATGTTGTAGCAGGCGACCAGGTATAAATATCCGCACCGGTAGCTAAAAGCTGACTTCGATCATTACTGCAATCAAGATCATTGGATTTAGTAGCGTTTATGGTGACAGAAGGCAAAACAGTCAGCCTGGTAGTCAAAGTGGTGGTTTCGTTACAGGTATTTTCTGTAATGGTAACCATATAATCCGTAGTCGACGCCGGCGATGCTAATGGGTTAGGTATAGCTGCATTATTCAGCGCTCCGGCAGGCAGCCATGAATAGGTATCGCCTCCGGAAGCATTTAATTGAACCG
This sequence comes from Chitinophagaceae bacterium, assembly GCA_040007815.1. GTDB lineage: Bacteria > Bacteroidota > Bacteroidia > Chitinophagales > Chitinophagaceae > Terrimonas_B. The sequence goes on along the minus strand of JBDTUH010000014.1, from coordinate 96,987 downwards.
ACTCGTTTTTACATACCTGGGTCGGACCGTTAATTGAAAATGCAGCCCCCGGTCTGATGGCTACTTCAACGGAATCCGGGTATTCACAATTAATAGGATCTCTGACTAAGACATAATATTTTGTACTCACCAACGGCGAGGCTATGGGATTGGCGACAAGAGGATTATTCAACGTAGCGGCCGGCGACCAACTGTAACTGAATCCGCCGGAAACATTTAATTGAACCTTTGTACTTTTACAGATAGTTGTATCATTAGAAGTAACAATAGCCGGTTTGGGATATACAACTACCTCTAAAGTATCTTTTGCCGAACAGCCATTGGCAGCAGTGCCCGTTACTATATATTGCGTTGTAATTGCCGGCTTAGCGACCGGGTTACTAATCCTCGTATCACTTAAAGCAACAGCCGGTGTCCATACATACTGCGTCGCACCACTTGCCAATAGTTGGCTTCTGTCATTTCTGCAATCAATATCATTTGCTTTAGCCGCATTTACCAGTGGCAATGGCATAACCGTCACTCTCGTTACAAGTGTTTTTGATTCATTACATGTATTTTCTGTTATTGTGACGGAGTAATCAGTTGTAACGGAAGGAGAAGCTTTAGGATTTGATATACTTGTGTTACTCAATCCTTCCGCGATTTGCCAGATGTATTTATTTCCCCCGGAAGCTATCAATTGCACGGAATCAAAACGGCAAACGGGTGATGGGTTATTTACTGCAAAAAAGGCATCGGGTCTTATTGTTACTTCGACTGAATCACGGTATTCACAGGTATTAATATCTTTCACAACTACATAATATTTTGTATTGATAACGGGAGAAGCAACAGGATTTGAAATAAAAGGATTATTTAAAGTAGCTGCGGGCGACCAGTTATAACTGGTGCCACCTGAAGCCAATAACCGGACAGGGCCGTTTTTACATACCAGCGTATCATTGGAAGTAGTTATGGCTGGTTTTGTAAAAACATTGATATTGACTGTATCTTTTGCGATACAACCGTTTATTGTTTTTCCTGCAACGATGTACTGCGATGAAGCCGCGGGTGTTGCGACAGGATTAGCGATTGCTGTATTAGTAAGACCGGCAGCAGGAGACCATGAGTAATTTTGGGCACCAGTAGCATTTAATTGAACAGCAGTTCCGGCGCAAATAGTTGTATCCGCATTTGTTTTCACAACAGGATGCTCTACCCTGATGATCACCGAATCTCTTTTAATAAACACTGGTGCAAAAGATATATCGTCCAGTGCAAAATCATTCCCCTGTACCTGTGTGTTTTTATTGACAATGGAAATCACGGCCTGTGTACTATCACCGGAATTCCAGGTAGTATAAAACTGTGACCAGGTACAGGTAGGCAGGTTGGCTGTTATTAAAGGACCAATATCTTTTCCATTGATAGAAAACTGTAGTTGAGCCGGGTTGGGAGTAAACAATGCCTGTATCCAGGTTGAAAACGCATAGTTGGTGTTAGGCATAACATTCACCGTTTGCTTCCATACTGTCACATTTGGCATAGGAGATCCATTTACCAACAACATATTTCCATTGCCTGAACTATGATCCTTGCAAGTACTAAGGCCGGCATTCCAGCTTGCAGGATTAGCGCCGACAAAATATTGCGCTTCTGTTGTATTCGGGTTGGCGAAATTATATTGTGATGTAAATCCTGAATTGCCCAATGAGAAATCGCCATTGGTAATAAGATTGGCACCCGTTACTTCAGCAGTGAAATAATAGGTAATATCCTGCGGTGTTGAAGTAATAGGGCTTGGCGAATTGGGATTGTCAAGATAAGTTACGGGTGACCAGCAAAAACTTAATGAGGGAACAGTACGTAACTGTTTAGTGCCGCCATTACACATTGTTGTATCCGGCGTAAGAATCAGGTTATCCCAGGTTGTATTGATTGAAATTGTTTTTCGTATTGTATCACTGCAAATACCGTTTCCGATACTGTACTTAACGATATAATTTCCAGCTGATGGAAACAGGTGAACAGCATTTGCGGTATTGGTTAAGATAATGTCATCTCCGAAATCCCAATAAGAATTAGTGAGTGAAGTGCCAATTCCGCTGAATTGCACGCTTAAAGGATCGCAAACATTTTGCTTATAATTAAAATCAAAAGAAGAAATACTGTAAGCAGTCACACGAACGGTATCAGAAGATACACATCCATTCCTGGTGACTCTCACATAGTAGACTCCGGTTGAGTTAACCGTAATTGTTTGATTGGTACTGCCATTACTCCAGAGATAAACACTTCCGGCATTGCCTGCATCCAATATCAGATTATCCGGCAAACAAACTATTTTATCGTTTCCCAGTTCTACATTCACAGGCAAAGCCACTGTGACATCAAAGCTGTCGCGATTGACACATCCAAAACGGTTTGCCTCCACCCAGTAAATTCCATTGGTGTTTACCACAATAGAATCAGTTGTAGCGCCATTATTCCATTGATAGGAGCCGATTGCGGAAGAGCTGCCAATTTTAATACTATTACCATCACAAATGACAATGTTTTGTATAGGCTTATGCACCAGGGCTGGCATTACTACTACCTGTTTGCAAGCTGAAGACTGTGTAGGCAAGCCATCATCAATGGTCAAATTGATATTATAAGTGCCGGGAGCATTGTAAACAACGGGTGGTGGATTTTGCAATGCAGAATTGGCCGGATTAGAATTAGTGCAGCCTGCGAACTGAAGCCGGGTTATCGTATTGTTCCCTACATTAGTAATAAATCCATACAAATTATCATTCACCCGAAATAACTTTGAAATAGAATGCGGGATGTTAAGATTACCAATATTTCCGAGGTTAGTAACAGTTGGAATACTTGTAAGTGTGGCAAAATTTAAACGGTATAATGAATTTGTGGTAGCATTTACAGCGAAACCGGCGACCTGGTCACAATACTTTAAAATAGTCAGGTCGCGAAGTCCGTTTGTATTGCCGATACTTCCAAGATTGACTGCGGTTGGCGTATTAAGTAATGAAGTGCCGACGTCCAATCTTACTAGCCTGCTATTGCTCCCGTTATTGGTAATAAATACCCGCCAGAAGCCATTATCATTGATGGCATAGATACCCGTTGGATAATCCAGCATTCCGAAACCGCCCAAATTGACGGCAGTCGGTACATTATCAAAACTATTGGTAAAACTAAACCTGGTCACGCTATTATTTTCGGCGTTTATAGTTAATCCATACCAGTTATTACCTTCTTTAAAAACATGCAGATCGAGTGGTTGCAGCATATTACCGATATTTCCCCAATCAGTAGCAACTGGCGCGGGATCAGCTAAATCAGCGCCAAAATCTATTTTTAAAATTCTTGGTGTACTGCCTGATGGTGTATAACCCCCGACAATGATGGCATACCATTTCCCTTCATTTTGTACAATTTGTATGCCTTCTGATCCATAACCCGGAGGTATGATTCCACCGAAATTGCCAAGATCTGTAGCGGTAGGCACATTTAATAAACTATTCCCAAAATTCAGCCTGACCAATTTACCCGGATAATGATTGATAGAAAACCCATAATAATTTCCGTTGTAAAAAGCATAATCCATAAATACCGGCTGTGAAAGTAATCCTCCAATATTTCCAAGATTCGTTGCAGTTGGTGTCTTATTAATATCACCGGAACAAAAGTTCCAATAATGACTGGTAGCGCCTACCGTCTTGTTGGTAATCGTAACCGGCGTGTTGACACAAACCGTATCGGGTATATCAAAATCCGGTATAGTGGGTACTGTGCAATCCTTCACCACTATCTGTTTGCAAAAGGAAGTTTGCGTAGCTAACCCCTCGTCGACGGTCAGGTTTATGTTATACGTACCGGGAGTTGAATAAGTAATAGCCGGAGGGGTTTGTAAAGTAGAATTGGGAATACTGCTATTCGTACATCCCTCAAATCGAATTCTTGTAATGGTGTTATTATTTACGTTAGTTACAAAACCGTACAAGTCGTTGCCAACTCTGAATAACCTGGATAAGGAATGCGGAAAATTCATATTGCCCGTATTACCCAAACTAGTTCCCGTAGGAGTACTGGTGATATTGTTATTAAAATCAAGTTTTACCAAATCGTTGTATCCATCACCATTAACAGCTAATGCAGTTATTTTGTCACAGGCCTTCATAACATAAATATCCCGTGTCTTGTGCAACACATTGCCAGGATTGCCCAGGTTCACGGCTGTAGGCACATTCAATAATGAATTTCCAAAATTGAGTCGTACTAAGAAAGAATTTACCACATCATTGGTGATGAATACATACCAGTTGCCATTATCTTTTACCGCATTAATGCCGGTCGGATAATTAAGGCCACCCAGGTTTCCTAAATTAACCCCGATGGGAACATTATTAAAACTGTTTGAAAAATTAAATCTTGTTATCGTATTATTCTGAGCATTGACGGTAAATCCATACCATCCTCCATTTTCCTGAAACAAATGGAGATCTACGGGATATGCTAGATTTCCCTTATTACCCCAATTGGTTCCAACAGGGACAAGATTTGTAATATTAACACCAAAATCAATTTTTATTATTCTTGATGGAATACCGCCTGTAGCAAAATCGCCACCTACCATGATCGCATACCACCTTCCTTCATTTTTTACGACCTGGATTCCTTCTATGGTATTGGGTATAATGCCCCCGACATTACCAAGATTGACAACAACCGGCGCATTCAATAGCGAATTGCCAAAATCCAATCTTACTAATCCCCCAGGCCAGTTGTTTGATACGAATACATAGTAGTTTCCATTGTCATTTACTACATCAGAAAATACAGGAAGGGATAAACTTCCTCCAGGGTTACCTAAATTGACAGCCGTAGGCGTTTTATTGGCATCCGCTGCACAGAAACTCCAATAATAACTCGTGACGCCTATGGTTGTGTTTGTAATATTAACCGGCGTATTAACGCAAACAGTGTCAGGAATAGTAAAATCAGGTGCGCAGTTAGTGACGTTAACCGTTGCAGTCCCCGATATAAAATTCGTCTCCGAACATCTTAATGCGTCCCTCACTGAAACTAAAGTGTAGGTTGTTGTGGCAGCCGGATTCGGTGTTATATTAAACGGTACACCGCTCAGTACATTCGTCTGCTGGATATTTGCTGTGCCATTATTATACACAACGGTGAACGGTCCTGTGCCGGCGGTAGCGTTAAAAGTAAGCTTAGCCTGTATGCCTGCACAAATATTATCGCCTGCCAGGTAGCCGGTTGGCCGGGCATTGTCCGGCCAGGTATATTTTGCTAAAAAAATATCATTGCTTCCGGCTGAAGAAAGATTGGACGTGGCAGTAGTCGGATCAAAATCAATATTGGCGCCCGTAAAAGCGCCTGTAAGGTAAAATACATTCGGTGCGTTGGAAACAAGCGAGTATCCTCCATCATCTCCCGAACTTCCTATTCTGAATGAACAGAGATATTCTCCATTCAACGTATATTTTCCTAAATAAATATCATAACCACCTGCACTGGTAAGGTTATCAATTCTTGCAGATGGGTCAAAATCTGCTGTGCCGCTGAAGCTACCGGTAACAAAAACATGGCCTCCATCAACGATCACCTTCTCTCCATACTCATTGGGAGTACCACCAAAGTTGAAGGCCCATAAATACTGACCGGTTGAACTATATTTCGCCAGTACAGCGTCTCCCTGCCCATGGCTGGTTAACATAGCAGTGCCGGGTCCCGGATCAAAATCAACTGTACCATTGAAATCACCCGTCAGGTAAATATTGCCACCGTTATCCAATGCGAGGCCTCGTCCAACATCTAACCCGGTGCTTCCCACACTGAAGGCAAACTGATACTGCCCATTGGTGTTGTATTTGGCTACGAATATTTCATATCCGCCATTTGAGTATAATGGTGCAAAGGCGGCCGAAGGATCGAAGTCAATATTCAGACCCCTGAAATAACCTGTTGCGTATACATTGCCAGCGGCGTCCACTTTCACATCGAAGGGAGAATTATTGGTAGTACCATCACCCAAGTTGAAGGCCCACTGGTAAGCCCCATTGGTTGTATACTTGGCTAAGAAGATGGTACCTCCCACGGCACTATTTAAAAAAGCGACGCCGCCAGAGGGATCAAAATCTGCGGTATTCGTAAAGTATCCGCCTGCGTACACATTGCCGGCTGCATCGGTGGCGATACTTATGCCGGTATCATATAGTTCAAACCCGCCGATATTAAAGGCCCATTGATATTGACCCGCTGTATTATATTTTGCTATGAAAATATCTCCCCCATACTCCGGGTCAATACCGGCATCACCATTACTGGTAAGATTAGCGACACCCGCCCCCGGATCAAAATCTATATTAGCACCCCGGAAATATCCTGTTATATATAAATTGCCGTTTTGATCAGTGGCCAATGAGGCTACGTCATCACGATTGGCACCGCCAAAACGAAAAGCCCAGATAAATTGACCATTAGCCGTATACTTTGCTACAAACGCATCAGTAAAACCAACACTTGACAAAGGAAAGACAGCGGCGGAAGGATCAAAGTCCACATTAGTACCGCTGAATTTGCCTGCGATATATACATTGCCTGCATTGTCCGTGTAAACAGTACTGGAGATGTCTACATCTGTTCCACCCACCTGATGGGCCCAATTCAATTGCTGGGATAACGCATCTCCTGATAGAAACAACAAAAAGAAAAATAAGGTCGCTATCCTCAGGCAAAATATCATAAGGTAAGACAGAAGTTTGGCTATAACTCTTAGCGCCCAAAATAGCCAAAAAACCTTGTCCGCACAAACACCTGAACGGGAATTAAATGCCTCAATCTATACCTGTCGCCGGTTCTGGAAAATGCGTTATACAAAATCGGCTCTGGTTCCGGTATCCAGGCAAACAATTTTTAGATAACGGGCGTCTCAATAGCAGATAAAAAACCGTTCACCCCTTGACGTTTCTTTTCACCCAATTGGTAACTAAGATGTAACGTATAATATTTTTTCACATCGTAAAGATCGAACATTGGATTTGCAACAATCTCATCAATATGCTTCCATCCGATTGAATTTACTGTATCCCATATTTGGATGAAATTTCCTAACAAATGGTTTTTTACTTACCCAGCCGGCAAAACAAAAGGAAGCCTGTTACCGGTCGCCATTCACCGCCCATATCATAAACAAAGTTGATGTTTTTATTTGGTCCAAAGTATGCGCAACCTGCCCGCAGAGCAATCATCTGATTTCCTTAAAAATTGCCACGCACTTCTTTTTACCGAGAAAATTATTTTAGTAACAGGCTGTTTCGGTTAGTCTCGTTCCTTTGGTCAGAAGACCAATTGCGACTTCAATGGTATCAAAAATAACAGATTCATCTTGCCAGGATTTAAAAATAAAAATCACGGGTTTGTGCCATGAAAAATAGACAGTTATACTTTTAATTGGCACACTAAAAGACATTTTTTATTGCCAATATTCAAAATAAAGAGGCCATTTCTTCGTTAAATGGCAACTTCTTAAATAATAAACCATCCTAAAGAATCAAATATGAAAAATAGATTACCTATTGCCATAACCGCTTTGCTCTTTACATTTTTAATTATATCATGTAAAAAAGATAACAGCGGAACTTCCCCGCAAACAAAAACATCGGAAGAAATTCTGACATCAAAGACCTGGAGACTATATGAAATCAGGTTTTTACAGGGTAATATTGTCACCTATTATAAAAGAGACGTAACAAGCGACCCTTACAGTTTTAATACGGAAACAATAAAATTCAATACGGATAAATCCGGAACTTATATTGCCGGGGGAATAACCTTACTATGACCTGGGAGTTTGCCGCCAGCGAAAAAACTTCACTAAAGTTCATAATCAATTATGCGACTCCTTTAACGGTGAATTGGGAAAATCTCGCTTTTTCTGAGTCTTCTATCAGCTATGCAGAATATTATAATCGCACTGGAAATAATACTTTTAGCATTGCTACAAGAATTCCTTAAACATCTCACGTACTAATAGAAGTGTACTTTGTAGCTGGATAGTTGATCCATAAGTTTCATACTGTCGCGGCAATTTTTCTGGCCGGCGAGTTTCTCTTATTGCAGCAAAAATGTATTTTTTTTATCAACAATCTGCAGGAATTTTTTCATGCCTTGTTTTTTTCTTTCATCCAATTGATAACTGAGATGTAACGTATAATACTTTTTCAAATCATAAAGGTCGAACGGTGTATTGGCAACAATCTCGTCGATATGCTTCAATCCAAGTGAATTGGCTGTATCAAATATCTGGATAAAATCTCCAGGCAATGGCTTTGTACTTACCCATGCGGCAAAAACAAAAGGAAGACCGGTTATCGATCGCCACTCACTCCCCATGTCATAAATAAAAGTTGATATTTTTCTTTGTTCCAGGGCCCGGTCACCGATAACTAATCCCGCTGTTGTTCCTTTTATTTCTTGCCGGTAAGTTTCATCTTCAGCATCGATGATCTCGGGGTCAATCCCCCATGACTCTTTCATTAACCATTTTAATAAAGCAACCGATGAACGGCTCTGGTAGTCGAGGTACACTTTTTTTATTTGATGCATCGGCACTTCACTAAACAAACAAACCGATGCGATCTCGCCTTCTGTTCCAATGCAATAATTACCCACGATATGGTAAGAAGCTAATTGAGGAATAGCAGCAACAGGAATTAAACCGACATCTATCTCATCATTAGCCAGCATCTCAGCCAATTTTGCCGGGTATGCTCCGATTAATTCGATCATTTCACTGACAGGCTCCCTTTGCAAACCGTAAATCAATGGTTTTGTATTCAGGTAATTGACAATGCCTACACGAATCTTAGAGCCATTCCATCGGTCAACCGGCGGAGCATTATTATCTTTCATTACTACAAGTTGTGTTCTTTATCTTTGTCACAAAGATAATTAGCTCATGTTTATGGTTTGTCAGTGAATATTTATTCTTATAAACCCTGAACAATAAACAATAAACCAGGAATGGAACTATCAGCACTAACCGCTATTTCCGCTATTGACGGCCGTTACAGGAAACAAGTACAACACCTCGATGAATATTTTTCCGAATACGCATTAATGAAATACCGGGTATTGATAGAAGTTGAATACCTTTTATTCCTCGAAAAGAAAAAATTTTTCAAGCTCTCCGGCAAAACGATCAAACACCTGCACAAACTGGCGGAGGATTTTGGCCCGGAAGACGCACAGGAAATAAAACAAATAGAATATATCACTAATCACGATGTAAAAGCAGTAGAATATTTTCTGAAAAACGAGTTGGAAAAAAGCGAAGAGAAAGAGGTTAAAGAGTGGATACACTTCGGTCTCACTTCACAGGATATCAATAACACGGCTATTCCTTTGCTCTGGAAATTCGCTATTGAATATGAATACCTGCCCGGATTACTGAACCTGAATGCAGCATTCAGGCTGCTCGCTGAAAAATGGAAAGATATTCCGATGCTGGCCCATACGCATGGCCAACCAGCCAGCCCAACGAGACTTGGTAAAGAAATAATGGTGTTTGCGGAAAGAATACAAAACCAGGTAGAACAATTTATCACTATTCCTTTCAGCGCCAAATTTGGCGGAGCTACCGGTAATTTTAATGCGCATCATGTAGCGTTCCCAAAAATTGACTGGATAAAATTCGCGAATGAATTTACCGAACGGCTAGGTTTGAACCGCCAGCAATTCACTACGCAGATAGAACATTATGATAGCCTCGCCGCTCATTTCGACTGCATGAAAAGGATTAATAATATCCTGATTGATTTCTCCCGTGATATCTGGACCTATGTATCCATGGAATATTTTAAACAAAAAACCAAGGAAGGAGAAGTAGGTTCATCGGCTATGCCGCATAAAGTAAATCCCATTGATTTTGAGAATGCCGAGGGCAATCTTGGAATGGCGAATACGATCTTTGAACATCTCTCCTCTAAACTACCGGTTTCAAGATTACAAAGAGACCTGACGGACTCTACGGTACTTCGGAATATCGGCGTTCCGTTTGCACATACGATCATCGCTTTCAAATCAATTGAAAAAGGCCTGGATAAATTAGTGGTCAACGATGCGAAGATTTATGAAGATCTTGAAAACAACTGGGCCGTTGTTGCAGAAGCCGTTCAAACCGTACTGAGAAGAGAAAATTATCCTCAGCCTTATGAAGCATTAAAAGATCTGACAAGAGGAAATAATAAGATCGATAAGAAAGCTATTCACCAGTTTATTGATGGGTTAAAAATAAAAAACGAGCTAAAAAAAGAATTGAAGAAAATCACGCCGCATAACTATACAGGGCTTACACCTAAATTTTAAAATCTTTCTTTAGCAAAATAAACCGGCATAATTCTTTTGTTCCTTCCATAAGGGTACTGTGCAGTGTTAGCCCCGATTTCAACAATACTTTTTGGGAATCTGTATTCCCGGATTCAGTTATTCCAAAGATTTCTTCAAGATTTGTTTGCGTAAAAACATATTTAAGCCCGGCTTTGGTCAGCTCTGTAGCGAAGCCTTTTCCCCAATAAGATGGCAGTAATGAATAGCCTAACTGCATGTGGACGGTTTTTTCTAAAGGAATGATGGCAAATGAACCGATAAAAATATCAGATTGTTTTTCAACAACCGCCATCCTGCCAAATGCCGGATTGTTTTTTGAATACCCGATAACTTCTGCAAAAAAAAGATCCGTATCCTCCCGGCTTTTCACCGGCCTGATATAACGCATTACTTCAGGATCGCTATTTAACAGAAAAAAATTATCCGCATCGGCTTCTGTATAGTGACGCACTAAGAGTCTGTCCGTTTCAAATACTATATGTGTAGTAGATCCCTTCATTGTTTAAATGACCTTAAAATTATCGGAGTCTTCCAAGCCCTCCTTCGGGGGATTCAGGGGGTCGGCTGTTCACACCATCTCCTTATGTATCTCCGAGGTAAAATGAAACTCAATATCAGGGTTATTGCTTATTTCAGTATTAAGGAACCACTCACTTTGCGCCAGGTAAACCATATGCCCGTCTTTATCTTCGGCGATATTCGCTTGCTTGAACCTTGAAAATTCCAACAATTTTTTTGGATCCTTACTGGCCAGCCAGCAGGCTTTATAAAAAGGAAGCGAATTAAAAACAACTGATGCACCATATTCATGCAGTAAGCGATACTGTATTACTTCAAACTGGAGTTCGCCTACGCAACCAATGATCTTCCTGTTACCACCAAACTGTGTAAATAATTGCGCCACGCCTTCATCCGTTAATTGTAATAGCCCTTTCTCCAATTGTTTTGTTTTCATCGGATCCTTATTCACTACTTCTTTAAAAATTTCGGGTGAAAAAGAAGGAATGCCGGTAAAATAAAAATCTTCTCCTTCCGTCAGCGTGTCGCCGATCTTGAAATTGCCCGTATCAAACAAACCGACTACATCACCGGGATAAGCTTCTTCTATTACATCCTTGCTACGGGCGAGAAAAGAATAAGGATTACTGAAACGAACATCCTTATCCAGCCTTACATGATGATAATATTTATTTCTTTCAAAGCGACCGGCGCAGATACGCATGAAAGCGATCCTATCCCTGTGCTTGGGATCCAGATTGGCATGTATCTTAAAAATAAATCCGCTAAGCTTATCTTCTTCCACATCCACAAGCCGTTTCGTGGTTTCACGACTTCTTGGTGTTGGAGCAATGCGGATAAATGTATTCAGCATTTCCCTGACACCAAAATTATTCACGGCGCTTCCGAAGAAAACCGGGGCTACTTTCCCGGCAAGATAATCTTCGACTTTCAGGTCACCATGCACTCCATCTACGAGTTCTACATCTTCTCTTAAAGCAGCGGCGTCATTCTCCCCGATCTTTTCATCCAGCAAAGGCAACGAAAGATCTTTTATCTTCACTACGTCTTCATCGCTGGCTTTGATATTCGCCGCAAACAAGACAAGGCTTTTATCATCAAGATTGTACACGCCCTTAAATTCCTTTCCGCTATTAATAGGCCATGTCATCGGGTGCAATGATATACTCAACTCTTTTTCGATTTCTTCCAGGAGGTCGAACCGGTTCTTACCATCTCTATCCATTTTATTGACAAAAACAATAACCGGGGTATCTCTCATCCGGCATACTTCCATCAGGCGACGGGTTTGATCTTCTACCCCATTTACGCTATCAATAACAAGGATAACACTATCCACCGCCGTCAGCGTACGATAAGTATCTTCAGCAAAATCTTTGTGACCGGGCGTATCCAGCAGGTTGATCAGTGTACCCTCATATTCAAAACTCATGACGGATGTAGCGACAGAGATACCCCTTTGCCTTTCGATCTCCATAAAATCGCTGGTCGCATGTTTCTTGATCTTATTGCTTTTTACCGCACCCGCCACTTGTATGGCGCCTCCGAATAAAAGCAGTTTCTCTGTTAAAGTGGTCTTTCCGGCATCCGGGTGACTGATGATGGCGAAAGTCCGTCTCTTTTGTATTTCGTTGTGATATTTCATACCCCTGTATCCCAAAGCTGACTTGTTAAGTCTTTTATTGTTTGATCGTCCTTTTGGGCGGCAAAGGTAACGTTTGAACAGGATTTTATAAGGATTGACTGTTAGGGAAATTTAGTCGTCACGTGAAGATGCACCGGGAACGGATTTATTTCTGTCTGTCGATCAATTCGCGATTTGCATTTTTTAGCATTTACCAACCTGGATTAAAGCGAAGCAGTAGTCAAATTATTTCAGGATACATAATTTTTCATTCTCTCTTTTAATGAATAAACACTTAGTTTTTATGGTGATATGATAATAACATTTCAACTAACGTAAAAGCAAAAATTCTAATCAGTATTTCTCCGATACGATGCCTGAATACCTTCTAAAATGCTTTGCATTGCTAAATCCGCACTATACTTTCGTCTCAAATTTTATTAACAAAACAAGCACTATGACCAAAAATTTTCTGATTCTTGCCCTTGGAACTATTGTATCATTTTCAGCGATCGCTCAGTCCGGTTCTGATTTAAAACCGTTTAAAGTAGATGTAAGTCTTGGCTATGCTATCCCGGGTGGCTCTGGCGCCAAAGGAGGTGTTTTATTCGCAGTTGAACCAAAGTATGCGGTAATGAGCCAACTTTCTGTCGGCTTACGCATGGAAGCGGCCGTGATCGCCCGTTTTAGCGGATACGATGCAGACGGCTACCCTAACAATGCCAGTGTAAAGGCGGCTGGGTCTTACCTGGCGACTGGTGATTACTATTTTACCGACAATTATTCATTCCGTCCCTTTGCTGGTGCTGGTGCCGGTATCTTTTCATTGGCCAGTGCCGAAACCAACTCAGATGAAGGAGTTGTTTCAGGCGGAACTAAATTCGGAGGAATGATCAGAGCAGGTATTGAAATGTCACATTTTCGTTTAGGCGTTGAATACAACCTTGTGCCGAAAACCAAATTTGCAGGCCTTGACAATAATGGCGACCCCGCTACATTAACTTCTAAGAATGGTTATCTTGGTATTAAACTGGGAGTATGTATTGGTGGTGGACCAAGATAAATAATCAAATCATCAATGAAAGAGCTGTTCCAAAAGAGCAGCTTTTTTATTTACAAACAAGCCTGGTATATTTAAAAGCGAAGATTTACACGAAGTAGAAAAACAGTAGCAGCATAAATTTCAGTAAGCCCATTGATCATAAACGAACGGAACTTTGATCAGCGCCGTTGATCGCTTGATGTGATCACCTGTTTTACTGTAGCCGGTGACCACTTAAATAAAATCTTACCCGGCTCATCTCCTATCCCGTAATTTTGAACCATGATCCGCCGGACAATTGAAATCATTGGTAACAGTTTTAAAATGGCTTTGCAGGAATTGTGGAAAAACAAACTCCGTACTTTTCTTTCTTTGTTCGGCATTACCATCGGTATCTTTTGCATTATTGGTGTGCTCGCCACTGTCAACAGCCTGGAACAAAATATCAAAAATGAAGTCAGTTCATTGGGCAACAATACAATTTATGTTGATAAATGGGTGTATACCGGCGGCCCTGACTATCCCTGGTGGAAATATGTAAACCGGCCTTCTCCTAAATACGAAGAATTAAAACAGATAAAAGAAAGAACAGGTTCAGCCAAATATGCGGCTTTCCGCATAACGGTACGGGACAAGGTTGATTACCAGGGGAGCTCTCTTTCCAATATCAATTATTATGGTATCACAGAAGATTTTGATGGCATTCAGCCGCTGGAAATTTCGGCCGGACGATACATTCTCGAATCAGAATTCGAGAGAGGAGCAAATGTGATCGTAATTGGCAATGACATAGCGGAAAAAATATTTGGCTCGGCTGAACTGGCTGTTGACAAAGAAATAACGACACGCAGTAAGAAAGCAACTATCATTGGTGTGATCAAAAAACAGGGTAAACAAATGATCGGTGGTTGGGATTTTGATCAGAGCCTGGTAACACCTTATAGATTTGCACGAACCATTATGAATGAATTAAGAGCTGATCCGGTGATCATGGTACAGGGTCAGGATAATCTTACCAGCAAAGCGTTAAAGGATGATCTGATAGGGACCATGCGGGCGATTCATAAACTGAACCCGAAACAAGATGATGATTTTGCATTAAATGATATTAATGATCTTACAGAATCAGTTAGTGTAGCTTTTGTCAGCCTTAATATTGGAGGCTGGGCCATCGCCGCCCTTTCATTGATAGTCGGGATGTTTGGCGTCGCTAATATTATGTTTGTCACCGTTCGTGAAAGAACCAGCCAGATAGGTCTGAAAAAAGCCATCGGCGCCAAAAGCCGTGTCATCCTGACTGAGTTTTTACTTGAGTCCGCTTTTCTTTGCATAATTGGCGGATTAATAGGATTGACTCTTGTATTTATTCTTACCCAAATACTAAGCAGGGTATTGGATTTCCCTGTTTATATTTCTATAGATAACATGATCATGGCGATCACTATCTGTATTGTTGTTGGTATTGTAGCAGGTTTTGTTCCCGCCAGGCAGGCCGCAAGGATGGACCCGGTAGTGGCGATAAGGAGTTAATAAAAGCCCATTGTATAACTAAAGCCCCGTTAGTCATATAAGTCATTAAGTTTGTAACTGTATTGACCTTTTTGACCCATTTGAATTATATGACAACTATACTTGCTATCGAATCTTCCTGTGATGAAACATCGGCTTCAGTTTGTCGTGATGGAAAAATATTATCCAATATTATCGCCACGCAAAAAGTACATGAGCAATATGGCGGCGTAGTGCCGGAGCTGGCAAGCCGGGCACACATGCAGAATATCGTACCTGTTGTTGACACCGCGCTGCAAACCGCGAACTGCAAATTATCTTCTGTTGATGCGTTTGCATTTACCCAATCACCTGGTCTGATCGGCTCCTTATTAGTTGGCTCTCAATTTGCAAAATCACTTTCACTGGCTCTTGACAAGCCGCTGATCAGCGTACACCACATGCAGGCGCATGTGCTGGCTAATTTGATAGACGATCCGAAACCAGGTTTTCCTTTCTTATGTCTTACTGTAAGTGGTGGTCATACGCAGATTGTATTGTGTGAATCACCTGTACAAATGAAAGTAATTGGTGAAACGATTGATGATGCTGCCGGAGAAGCTTTTGATAAATCAGCCAAATTATTAGGTCTTCCCTATCCCGGTGGACCTTTAATAGACAAATATGCAAAGGAGGGTGATGCGACACGTTTTAAATTTCCGGAACCACAGATAGCCGGATTAGATTTCAGCTTTAGCGGTTTAAAAACATCCATCCTGTATTTCTTACAGAATGCAGGCACCAGCCTTGTTTATAAAGAAAAATTCAAAGCAACCGAAGATGAAAAAAAACAATTCATCCATGAAAACATGGCTGACATTTGCGCTTCCATTCAACAGCGTATCATTTCTATTCTATTGAACAAATTAAAAAAAGCGGTGCTTCAAACAGGGGTAACCAATATATGTCTTGCGGGTGGTGTATCAGCGAATAGTGGTTTGCGAAAAGCCTTTGAAGAACTGGGTACAAAAAACAATTGGAAAACCTTTATTCCTGCATTTGAATATTGCACGGATAATGCCGCGATGATCGCTATTACTGGTTATTATAAATATTTAGCGGGTCAATTTGCGGATCTGTCAGTCAGCGCTACGGCAAGAGCTGAATGGTGAGGGAAGTTAGATCAATAATATAACATTCCGCTTTTATTTGTTCGTGCTAATTTGTGTAATTCGTGGCTAACAATTATTTCCAATTCAAGCAATTTATCATTCAACAGGGTCGCTGCGCAATGAAAGTAACTACTGATAGTTGTTTATTTGGGGCATGGGTAGCAGGCGACGTCAAAAGTAAGACCCCGATAGGTCCCGGGTCGGAAGTAAGAAGCATTTTTGATATTGGAGCAGGCACTGGTTTGTTAAGCCTGATGCTTGCGCAAAAAAACAATTCTCTAATCAACGCTATCGAAATTGATAATGAAGCATTCATTCAGGCATCGGAAAATATTGACGCGTCACCATGGAAGGAACGGATCAACATCTTCCATGCGGATCTAAAAGATTTTATTTCGCCGGCTAAATACGATATCATCATCAGCAATCCTCCTTTTTACGAGAATGAATGGCCCTCCGGAAATTCAAAAAGAAACGCCGCGCATCATAGCAGCGAGTTGTTATTCAGAGATCTGATCGATATTATTTCTGCCAGTTTAAAACCAGAAGGAAGATTTTATCTCCTGTTACCTTACAAAAGACACGAGGAAGTATTGAAACTATTTGGTCAGGAAAAAATATCTCTTATCCAAAAAATCTTTGTCCGCCAATCTGACGATCACGATTATTTTCGTTTTATGATCGAAGGTTGTTTTGAAAAAACAGCCAATACTATGACCAACGAAATATCTATCAAAAATAAAAACAACGAATACAGCGAAGAATTTACAGCGCTTTTAAAAGACTACTATCTTTATATGTAAGAACAACAAATACGTTTCCCCCCGCTTTCAAATAAAATAAATCATGAGATCCCGTAGAAAATTTATTCAAACCAGCAGTGTATTAGCGACAGCATTTTTTGTAAAACCTTCCGGTCTTTTTGCGTCTAATCCTATGGATTTTGAAAGCAAACGTCCACCGCTGGCGGACCGGAAGTTCACCAGTGAAGCCGTTGAATCTGCCATTCTGAAATTAAAAAAACAGATCGCCAATCCAGAACTGGCCTGGCTATTCGAAAATTGTTTTCCCAATACTTTAGACACTACGGTGGATTTTGAAATAATCAATGGCAGGCCGGATACCTATGTTATTACCGGCGATATAGATGCTATGTGGTTACGGGATAGCACCGCGCAGGTATGGCCTTATTTGCCATTGACCAAAACAGATAAAAAATTGCAACAGCTCATCGCGGGAGTAATTAACCGACAGACAAAATGTATCCTGCTTGATCCCTATGCCAACGCTTTTTACAAAGACTTCAATAAAATAAGTGAATGGAAAGACGATCTCACTGCCATGAAACCCGGCATTCATGAGCGCAAATGGGAGATTGATAGTCTATGTTATCCCATTAGGCTTGCACATGGATATTGGAAAGAAACGGGCGATACCAGTTTATTTGATAGTGACTGGAAAGAAGCGATGCGACTGGTATTGCAAACTTTTGCCGAACAGCAAAGGCTTACAGGCAAAGGGCCTTACAGTTTCCAGCGAACAACGGCCTGGGCTACGGATGGCGTACCATTAAGTGGCTATGGCTATCCTGTAAAACCAAATGGACTGATATGCTCCACTTTCCGACCCAGCGACGATTGTACACTTTTCCCGTATTTGATACCCAGCAATATGTTTGCGATCGACGTGTTGGGAAAACTGGCGGAATTATGTTCTTTGCCTGCCATTGCGGATAACAAAATAGCGACCAATGCTAAACAATTGCAGCAACAAATAAAGAATGGCTTAAACCAGGACGGCATTATCCATCATCCAAAGTTTGGAAAAATCATCGCTTTTGAAGTAAATGGGTTTGGAAGTTTTCACCTGATGGATGATGCAAATGTTCCTTCGCTGCTATCATTACCTTACCTCGGCGCTGTTAAACCCAATGATCCCTTATATCTCAATACCCGCAAAGTCGTATTATCATCCAATAATCCATTTTACTATAAAGGAAAAGCCGGTGAAGGAATTGGCGGGCCGCATACCGGCGCTGATACTATCTGGCCGATGAGTATTATTTTAAGAGCGATCACCAGTGTAAATGAAGCAGAAGTTAAAACCTGTCTTGATACATTAGTAAAAACTCATGCGGGCACCGGGTTCATGCATGAATCTTTTCACAAAGACGATGCATCAAAATTTACCCGCAAATGGTTTGCCTGGGCCAATACGCTCTTTGGAGAAATGATCATTCACACCCATTCGTTGTTCCCCGCAATATTAAAACAGCGATAAAAATTATTCAACCAACCCATTGGCATAGTTCTGCAGGTAGTCGTAGTCTTTTGTCAGTTGGTCATCCCTCGTTTTGGATGCCCGATCAATAATGGTTGAGCCCGGGAATGTTAAAAAGCAATACGCAATTCCAACCTCTTTTATTGAATCAGTTCTTCAATTTTCACAAGTGAAATATTCCCTTTGTTTAAGGTTCCCGGCACTTTTAAAATTTTCCTCATAGAGGAAAACAGCATTAACGTTACCAGCACAAAAACCAGGGCATTTTCATGAGTTAAACGTTGAGAAACGATAGTACTTAAAAACAATAATGCTCCGAGCATAGCATATTGCAAAAAAGGAATGAGGCTTTGCTGAATACTTTCCAATTGATTATTTTTTAAATTGGCCTCATAGAGTTGATCTGATTTTTCGTTAAAACGGCTGATGGTATCCTGCTCATTACTATTCGCCTTAATCCTTGCATAACGACCAAAACTTTTTGTAACAAATGTCAAAAGGTTGCTCCGTTTATCCCTGCTTTTCTGAATAAATTTCTTTTGATAATTTGCAAGAAAAAAAATGCCGGTAAGCAACAGCAAAAAAAGAATAACGAGATAGGCTGCCAGTTGAAAATGAATCAAACCCAACAATACAAAGCCAATAAGAAGGAATATTGAATTTTTAAACAGCGATAGAACTCCTGTAAGCAGATAATTCTTGACAGCTTTAAGATCATTACTATACCGCAATAAGTAGTTTCCATATCCCTTTCGTTTAAAAATTATTGCCTCCTGCCTGAGTTGCTCTGCAAATAATCTTTCGCGGGTCATCTTAACAAACTTCTCTCCTTCCTTCAAACTTAACCATTGCTCTGCCTGAAAAACAACGGCCTTCAACACTAATACCCCGAAAAAAAAAACAAAAAATGCCGCCAATGAAGTGAAGTGGATACCTAACAATTCGAGCAGGCGGCCTTTGCTGCTTCCTGCATGAAACTGAATCGAAAAAAATTCACCTATGGAAACAGGTAATAGAAATGTGATACAGCTTTGCAGCACACCGACAACAACTATGACGACCAGTGCTGCTTTGTTTTTACAGATATACTCTGTTGCCAGATGGCTTTTAATTTTTATCATATTAAATTTTTGATTCAGCAAGCTTTTTCTAACCGGCGGTGAGGAAAATGCAAAGTACTTTCATTTCTTTCCACTATTTCTTTAGCCTTGTCCGACAGGTCATTAATAGTATAGACAGGTAAACTGCTGTTTTCCTGTACTTCTTTAATCAACAAAGGACTGGCAGTAAGTAATCCGCTAATAGCAAACGGACGTATGCCCCAGTTGTTTAACACACTGATTCCATTAATAGCAGCCAGGCTATCACCCGCAGAAAAAAGTACAGCATGAACAGTATCAATCAATTTATGATTATTAAGTAGCAATTTTGTTTCCCGCTGATAAAGACCATCGGCAATTTCCATCACGACATAGTCAGGATTTACTATTAACACCTTTCTTAAAAGGGATTCATACAGGTTCAGCAATTCCGACTCACCACACATATAAGTGGACGGAAACCCTAAATCACCGAAATCCGCTGTCATATTTGCACCGAGGTCATAATTGAAATCGCAATCCTTTGTATAAACAGTGCCGGTCAGCTTTATAAATGCTACTGAATAAGCGGCCCTTCTTAAACCTCTTACCAGGTAGGCCGCAGAGGTTGTTTTGCCACTATCCATGGCGGAGCCAACAGACAAAATTACTTTCGTGGCACTGGCTGCCACTCCACTGAACTGCGTGATCTGTTTATTGTACATGGCTTTGGTGTTTACCACCTGCCCTTGCTTGTCATTAACAGTACCAATAAATGTCAGCGTGGTTGGGCCCATGTCTGAAAATTTTTCATGCATACTCTCAATAACCCCTACTGTACCTCCTGCCCCCAGAATATGTAATTCACGATCACAATCGTCCGGCACATATCCTTCAAACTGAGCGGTTGCATACCTCGTACCAAACGCCGCCATGATCCTGTCTCCCGGAAGGATCATTACATTTCGTTTGGTATCGTTTTGCATATTTTTATGTTTGCCCAGTTTGACAACCTCAAATATTCCCACATCACCTACCCGTGGCTTATAGGAAATATCGGTGTCGAAATTGATAATTGGACTGAAGACATCTTTACAGATATAGGTTTTTTTAATATGGCTTTGCATATACTTAATTTTTAAAGTGATTTAAATGTTTATTATTTTTTTGAATACAGGTTAATATCGTAAAGCAGGCTGAGGCCAATTACATTGAAATTGTCAAAGGCTCTTACAACTCTTCCGGTCGTAGGTTTTGTGATATTTATCCTTCGATATCCATTAGTAAAAAGGTTAAATTCTTTTTGCATCATATAATATACCGAAACCGAAAAATGCTGCGTCACCTTTGAATTCAGATTGAACACCAGGCGACCCCTGTGAAAGCCGTCCGGTGTTTGCCTGACCGCCCGACTCCCCGTTTTATCGTAGTATTGTATGGAAGCACCTCCAATATTATAAAAAAGAGAATAGCTGATTGAAGGAGATAAATTAAGGAAGTCCAGTCTTTTCTTAGGAGATATCCTTGTATTCCATATGATCCGGTAATGGTATCTTGTTTCACTTTTTGAATGAAGTTCACCCTGAATGGAATTGGACCAGCTCAGGACTTTCAACATGTTTACTTTATAACCTGCTCTAGCCGATATACGGTTGCCACCATCTGTCAACGAGCCGGCGCCGCTGACAGTATAGCCTAAGGCGATATTTGTCTTTTTGGTCAAATCATAACCCATTTGTACGGACGATTGATTAAAATCGCTTTTGTATCCCTGGCTAATATCAAAAGCTCTCAGATGCGAAAACCTCAAATCAACCTTTTTGGTAAGCGAAAGGTTTAGTTGCGCTGAATTCCAGTTTTTAAATTCAGCCTGTGACCAGGATTTTGACGCTGAAAAAAGAAGGATGGCGACAGACAGCACGGCTTTAAAACTTTTTGTCGATACGTATTTCATGGTGTGTTTAGAAATGAGTCAATTCAACTTCATGAATTGTAACCTTTCCAAGGAATTCTCTTTTTCCGGGAAAAGTTTGAACACATTGAATAATTTAGGCCTGTTTCATTTAGCGCCATGACTAAAGAAAACTAAATGGGAAATAGTAGGCGGGATTAATACCCCGTAGTTGAAACAAATAAGCTGCCCGGAGCTTTATGGCAGTTTGGCGTGTATGTCATTGAGTTTGATCCTGGAAGAAAATAAGGAAAAAATATCGATGGCCGGAGATAGTTAGTACATAAAAGCAAACTATAATTCAATGCTGCGAGTTTAAACGCCTTCCGCATAATCCTTTAAATATACATACGGATCTGTCAATCGGCCGTCCTTTGTCATTGTTGCCCTTTCAATAATCGGTGAGCCCCCTTTTATCAGGTCATCCAATACATATTTTATAAGTTGCTCACCAAAATAACGGGAAGCATCCCTTGGCAATTCGTTGGGCAAATTACCCACCGCCATTATATCAATAGAATTCGGCAAGTAAGGATCGGTTTTTTGCAAGGTATTTCTGTCTATTCCATAGATCGGATCTTCGATACTTTGATCACCGGCATTGATAGGAACAGAACCATCCTTATCGTCTGTCACATCGGCGATGGTTCGAATAATAAAATCCTCTGCCTTCACATTTTCCTTTTCAAACAATCTTGGTACCGTTTTATCCCAATACACACCATTCATCAGTATATCTGTTTGCGAGGCGTAAGGCAAAAATTTACAGGCATACTCATCGGGATGTTCATGAAAATCTATGCGGCTATATTTTCTCGTTTTTTTATTTACATAAAGGTCAGCTCCTTTCAGTTGGGTGTAGACAGGATAAGAAAACCGGCGAACCAGATAGTCATCCGGCTCCACTTCATGAATACCCATCAGGTTCATGATCTCCAGTAATCCGTGCGCCACACGTCCCGAACCAGCCACCACGATCTTTACATTCGGCAAACGCAATCCAAAATAATTATGGATCAGTTCGCGGAAACTTCGTTGTTTATATACCCGGTCCAGTTTGTATAATCCCGTTCTGTTACCATAGGCCATTATTCCATTATGTGCACCAACTACACCTGCAAAAAAACCAAAGCCAATGATGCGTTGCCCATCCTCATGCTCCAGGCATTCATAATCTACCAGGCGAATATTTTTATCCAGTATTGCACGCAGCAATTGTTGGTTGAATGGCTGTTTCTTTTTAGTATGAGAGAAAAAGAGGTACGTCTTGTTAGGAATTAATTCCCCAACTGGCACCTCTTTTATTCCTAACAAAATATCACAATCGTTGAGATCATCTTTTACTTCCACACCGGCTGATATAAATTCTTTATCTGAAAAACACCGATCCGGAGATGACTGTGCCACCAATTTTACATGAGCCGCATTCTTATGTATCCATTTGCATTGCGCCGGTGTCAGCGCCACACGGTTATCTGCGGGAGTTTTTCCTTCTTTAATTAATCCTACTTTTGTCATTTATTCAGGCGTTTATCGTTATTCTGGCCGCAAAGTTGCCTTTTATACCAATTCTAAACAAACATGATTTATCTCAGGCAATGGGCTTTTAAAATGT
Organism: Chitinophagaceae bacterium; assembly: GCA_040007815.1. Lineage (GTDB taxonomy): Bacteria > Bacteroidota > Bacteroidia > Chitinophagales > Chitinophagaceae > Terrimonas_B. Next base: position 73,819 of record JBDTUH010000014.1, on the reverse strand, counting down.
TATAACTTTAAACAATTAAAATAACTGAAAATACGAGGTTACACTCCGGCGTTTAGAGTTGACTCATCAAAAAGGACCTTCATGAAAAAAATTTGCCATATTGCCCCCATACTGTTGTTGCTGATGGGATTATCGGTCTTATTTTCTTGCAAAAAGTCGGTCGTTGACCAGCCTGGGCCCTATTCTCTCAGTTATGGCGACTCGATCATATACATGAAGCCTTCAGGGGGCGATTATATTGTAACCCCGATAGAAACAAGTCCTGGAACCTACACCGGGTTTCCTGAGGGTATCCAAATTGATGAAACGACAGGTGCCATCAATGTATCAAAAAGTGAGACCGGCCTGCGCTATCTTATTACTCATACAGATCCGGCGGGAAAAGAGTCAACAACCACGGTTGTCTTATCTGGCATAACATTCCGGGACAAATATTACAACCTGTCGCTGAACGACAGTATCGCTTTTCCTGTTTACAACGCCAAAGAATCAAATGCGTTGCCCTTAACAGGTTCGGTATTTGATGATGGAGGGGGAGCCCAATTATCCGGTTGTGATGTTCAAACCGTGAACGGCCAGATTAACCTGGCGCAATCGATTCGGGATGGCTTATTTGGCAGTAACCCGGTTGATGATAGCAAAAAAGAAATTGATATTGTTTACAGGCTAAATGATGGCAGTGATAAGGCATTAAATAAATTGAGAGTTAAACTTTACTATTATAGTTCGATATCTAATGTTGCTCCTGACCTCCTTGAAACGTTGCAGGACAGGCTAGACCAAGGGGTTTTCCTGCGTGGAGCATCAGTCCTGGGTTTTACCCGGATCGCCAAACCAAGACCTCCTTGCATAATTATTATAGCCCGTTAATGCGTCATAGCCTTTAAATTTGATAAGCATTCTGTCGTTTATCACCATGTCAAGGCTTTTCCTCTCCATATTACTGGCAGGCTTACTTCTATTTTGTTTTTCTCAAACTAAATACAATACGGGCCTCTTTTATAATATCGCTGATAGCCTCTTTCAACAGGCAGGACAGCTTGCCCGTAAAGCCGAATTAGATGAGACTAAGCAGGAAACAGCCAATACTATGTACAATGCGGCGCTGGCTGCACTTGAAAAATTTATTAACTCATCAACAAAAGCTGGTGATGACTCATTACTTTTCCAGGCAAGGCTGAAAGCCGGATTTGCCGGGTATTATCTTGACAGTACCCTAATTGCTAAAACAAATTATCTCGAGGCCATTTCCCTTAAACAAAAATTACCGGCCATTCCGGATTCAGTTTTATTCACCCCTTATCTATATATCGGCGGCATTTATTACGTGCAAAACCAATTTGACTCCGCTTTGGACTATTATAAAAAAGCTGAACGGGTAAATGATCTTTATAAAAACCCATTAAATGAATCTCAGCGTCTGTATAACCGCCTTGGAGTAATATTTTACGAAACAGGAAATTACAGCCAGGCCAGGAATTATTTTGAGAAAGCCATCACACTGACTAATACCGGGGATTTAAGTCTGCTGGCCAATTATAAAATCAATATCGCTTCGATATTGATCAAATTGGAAGAATATCCCCAGGCGGCAATCATTTACAATAGCCTGCTTGCTTACAACATTTATACAAACGAAATATATCATAACCTCGGGATCATTGCATTGGCGCAAAAAAATTATCGCCAGGCGATTGCCTGTTTACGTAGGGTAAAATATCCGGATGATCCTAAAAATATTGATTGGTATTATCATATGGCTATAGCCTGGTCCGGTTTAAACAGACCTGATTCATCTTCTTTTTGTATTGACTCAGCACTGAAAGAAAATCAAAGATGGAATGGCCAACGAAAGAATATTTCAGCCGGCCTGATTCGTAAATTCCAGGCTGATGAACTGGTCCAACAAAAAAACTATACCAAAGCAGCGGTCCTTTACCAACAGGCTGTTATTGAATTTGACAATAATTTCAATGATACAGACATCACGAAGAATCCATCTCAATTCAGCACCGTGTTCTCCTATATCAATCTTTTTAACAGCCTTACGGCAAAGGCTGAAACACTGGAATATTTGTACAAGGAGGGAAAGGATTTAAGAAATCTTGAAGCAGGATTGAGCAGTTACCAGGCTGCATTTAAACTTGCCGATCATGTAGAAAAAACCTACAACTCTGATGAAGCAAGATTGTTTCTGAATAAGATAAAATACAACATTCATAACAAACCTATCAATTTATGCCTGGAGCTTTTTGAACTTACCGGGAAAAAAGGATACCTCGAGGAAGCCTATTTATTTGATCAACGGAATAAAGCTTCTATCCTTTCTCTCAACCTGTTGCAGAACGAAATCAGGGATCAATTAGCCGTGGCCAATCCACTAATTGAAAAAGAACGATCCCTGAAAGCAGGTATCACACGGTTACTATTGAAGGCATCCACTACACAAGATAGCATCAGCCTTGTCCAAATCAACAATACTATCCTTGACCAGGAGATCGACCTGGAAAAGACACGGGAGAAAATAAATACTGACCCCGTTTGGGAAAGAAAAAAACCAGGAGAACAAATACCTTCAATCAATCAACTGCAAGAAAGATTGGACGATAAAACAGGCATTCTCTCATACCATTTATCTGACAGTGACCTGGTAATTTTTTTTATCTCGGATAAAAGGTTTGAATATAAAAAATCACCGCTCACCAAGACGCTTTTAACGGATATAGATTCTTTCAAACATGCATTACAAAGTACTTCAGTAGAACGCCGGTATAACAGCGAGGCAGTCTCGATCAAATTATACCAATTACTTATTTCCCCGTTTTCTCCCGTTTTATCAACATTAAGCAGGCTGATCGTAATTCCCGACGATGAATTGCATTACCTCCCATTTGAAGCTTTGCAAAATGAAAACAAAAAATACCTTATCGAACAAATTTCTGTTCAATATAGTTATGCAACTACGCTTCTCGGTAAAGAGGCGACAAAACATATATTACTGACCACACTGGCATTCGCACCCTTTGCATCCAAAAGCTACACTGATTCATCAGGCTACTCCTTAAGCAGTTTACCGGCATCAAAAGAAGAAGTCAGTACACTCAAAGGGGAAATTTTTATGGATACATCCGCCACGAAAAATAATTTTCTTTTATTAGCTAATCATTATAATATTATTCACCTGGCAACTCATGCAGGTGTGAATAATAACGAACCCTCTCATTCTTTTATCGCCTTTTATCCCAATACGGAAGATTATAAATTATTTTTACAGGAAATATATAACCTCCAGCTTGACTCTACGGATCTTGTTATTTTGAGTGCATGTGAAACCGGAACCGGACGGCTAATAAAGGGTGAAGGTCTTATGAGTTTATCGCGTGCCTTTGCCTATGCGGGTTGCCCTAATATTATTACTTCGCTATGGAAGGCGGAAGATAAAACAACAGCCTTTCTAATACAACGGCTATACATTTATATGGACAAAGGATATAGCAAAGACAAAGCTCTGCAACAAGCCAAAATCGACCTCCTCAACAGCGATGAAATAGCCCCACGTTTTAAAACTCCCGATTATTGGGCTCATCTTCTTTTTATTGGTAATTATCAACCGCAACAAAATAGTAAATCATGGTGGTGGATAGCCGCGGCAATAATCGTCATTTTAATAGCCAGTTATATTATCAAAAGAAAAGCCTGGTCAATTAATTGACCAGGCTGGCTTTCAGCGATAAACTATTTTATCGGCTAAGGGTTATAGTTGATAAGTGTGTATCCTCATTATTCCTAACAAGTACGCCGGTGATAGTTGTATCACGATAGTTATTTTGCCCGTCAATAAATACAGTGTAGGTACCAGCATTCAATCCTACGATCTTAAACTCGCCTTCATCATCCTCCGGTATCGCTGTTGTTGTGTCCGTACCATTGATGGCCATTACTCTGGCATCGGCAGCAGCAGGCAATATCCGTCCCTCAATACTGCCGGACTTACTTTTAGCAAATAATCTGATTTGAGATTTTAGCCGGAATCCATTACTATTTCCGGAACCGCTGTTGTCGACCTGGATAGAACGACCGGCGTCAAAGTCAATCCAAAATAATACCTGTCCTGCGGAAGTAATATCAAAATTTCCCGCTTCAAGATTAATCTCCACTTCCCTGTCATTGTCATGTATTTTCAAGGGGAAACTTTGTCCATCTTTCATCACACTATTGCGTGTGCCTAATACCAGTTTTATCTTTTTGACCTTAGCATTAGGCAATGTACCACTCGCAAACAACGTATCAAGTCCATTGCGGAAATGGAGTATGTTATAAACACCTGCCCTAATATTAACGCTTATCCACCCATCGTTGGATAATGTATCATCTTCCACTTTAACCTGCAACTGCTGCAAGTCGATAAACACGCTGTCAAAAACAGGCGTCTGGTCATCTGTCAGGTAGATGCTGACTGAATGGGGTTTACTCAAATCTGTTGTGGGTGTGTCACCAGAAACGTCCTTCTGGCAGGCATAAAAAATTACAGTTGTTGCCAGTAAACACAGTAATGTCAAATTGATTTTACTTTTCATAGCGCTTTTATTTTTTAGTTTTTTGTAAAAGTTAGAAACTCGTTGCTTGAAGGATTATCATCCCCAAGTCTTATTTCTGTGGCGTTGCTGGAAAGGATTTTCCATTCATGCGTTAGCTCACCGAGCGGGAGATTGCCTGTTAGCTTGGCGCCAAGGTCAACACTGAATTTGGTGGAGCTGTTGTTGATGCTCCATGTACCGTTTTGAATGGTGCTACTTTTTGCCACCGCTACCACGCCCCCGGTATTGAAGGTAAAAACGTATCCCGTGAAATCGATTGTCTCATTATTACCGCTATTTGAAAACAACGATACCCGCCATGCGCCTGATACGACGGTTTGCCCTGGATTTGTTACCATATCATTGCTATTGCGACTACAGGAAACTGACATAAATAGGCTACCTGTCAGCAGAAAAAATTGAAAGAATGTCTTCATGTTGTTGTTTTTATACTAATTGGTCAACGCAGCTAAGGTGATTGTAACCATCAAAACAAAAAATCCTCTTTTATTAGAAAAAGAGGATCATCACCAGCGTATAAATAAAGGGATATTACTGACTATTCAACTTTTTGACCTGACTGATGAAAGTCGGTGTGATTTTGCTATAATAAAGATGCGCCGGCTTTTTTTGAATTTCCTCCATTTGTTGCAAAGCCAGGGAGTACTGTTTATTACTGATATAAGCCAGCGCCAGGTAATACTCAGCCTCTTCTCTCAGTAAATTCGCAGGACCGGCTTCTTTAATGACTATTTTGTACTGGTCAATGGCTTTCTGCGTGTTTCTGAGTTCCATCCAGGCCATTGCTATTAAAAAGTTCTCATGAATACTATAAGGTCTGTCAAAAACAATATTTACTACTTCAGCATATTTTTTTTCGCTATAAGCTTTCTCAAGCCTGGAAACCAGTTGTTCATTTTCGCCCCTCATCGCACTGATTTCATATGATCGGTAATTAGCAGCGAATATTTTTTCAGGTGATAATTTAGAATTATTATAAACAATAATGCCGGCAACTAAAAGCAATACTCCTGCGGCAGCTGCCATACTATAACGAATGATACGGGTTACCTTGCTTATTTTTCTTACCGGGGTTTTTAACTCATTCATCATTTGCTGATGAATACCGGCAACTTTCTGATGCAGTCCATATTGCCCAACGGCTTCCCTGGCCAACAAAAATTCTTCATATTCCGACCTCAGCGTCGTATCTGAGGTCAACCGCTGTTCCAGTTCCTGCCGTTCTCTGCCGCCTAATTCACCATCCATATACTTTATCAACATCTCCGTCATACCAGGTGTAGAATTATCCATTCAATAAGTTTTTTAAGGTTTGTTTTAATTCCGGTTTTTCCCTGATTATTTGTTGCAGTTGCTTCAGGCATTTGGATTTTTTATTTCGAACTACCTGTTCATTTTCATAATGCAGATTGTCCAGTATTTCAGCAATCGAAAAGTTATCATAGTAAAAAAGCAGCAATATTTTTTTGCAGGTATCACCCAGTTGCTCCAGCAAGTTTATTATCTGCATTCTGTCTTCCCGATCTATCATCACATCCGATACGTTTGTCTCTGTTAACTCTTGCCCCTTATTGTATTTCTCCTCCCTTTTTAGAGTACGGCCTCTTTTTTTGAGCTCATTTAGCCAGGCATGCCTGTTAAGAGCGAATAGAAATGTTTTTATACCTGACTCCCCTCTGAACTTATTCTTCTGAACCAGGTCAATAAAGCTCACTACTACTTCCTGGAAAACATCTTCAGCATCCTGGCGGCTGCCGTTGTTATTCATAACATACCAACCCAGGCTATCAAAATAACTCCGGTAAATAGTTTTTATCGCAACATCAATTCTGTCACCAGATCGCAGCTCCCTCAACAGATCTGCATCAGCGGTTTTTAGAGAGACCTCCATGCTTTAATTCGTAGATTGGTAAACTTAAAAAACAATTTTGTAACCTAATCTAAGCAATATTTATTCATAAAAAGTTGAGTTATTATCGCAAAAGCCATGAACGGGAGGCCAACGGGGATCTAACGGACGTCTCAATGAACGAATAACCCAAAGATTGGCTACCTTTCCACTAAAAATTTACCAGTCTTCAAACGAAATATATGAACCTGCTAAGGAAATTGTTGAGCATTGTCAGGAAGGTATTACTGCCGAAAAAGAGCTGCTGCAGGTAAAGTGCTACTATTTAAAAAAATACTTGAGCCGTAATTGCCATCAATCAGGTAGAAAAACGTAATATTGCAACCCCAAAAGGAAAGTTCTTAGTTTTAAGTTCTTAAGTTGAACCGCAGCTTCTGCCTTAACTTATTAACATTAAAGAAATCAAAACTCTACAAGCCCGGGTGGCGGAATTGGTAGACGCAGCAGACTCAAAATCTGCCGTTCGCAAGGATGTGCTGGTTCGATTCCAGTCCCGGGCACTTGATTATCAATCAACTAGAAAGACTCCTATAAGGGGTCTTTTTTAGTTTGCGAACAATTTGCGAACAGTTTTACTACAAACATTAATTCCCAATTGCAGGATTGAATTCAGAGAAGAAAAGAGCTAAAATTCTATCTTAAAGTTAACTCATTATTATACTTTAACTCACTTTTACCCGAATAAATAATGCCCGTCCGCATAGTGAACAGGCATGATGCTAATGTGAAATTTAATACTAATCGTTCTTCTCAAAACGACTGGAAAATTTGAATCGTTGTAATGAATGATCTTTTAGATAAGCCAGCACTTCCGTTCGCAAAAAATATACTCTCCCTCTTTGTTTATGACAGGGTAAACCCCTCTTCACCCAGTCAGTGAGTGTGACTAATGAAATTTTTAATACCGCTGCAATCTCTTTCCGACTTAATAGGGACTCATCTTTATAACCCTTTTTCCCGTCCCTCATCATCTCAGCAAAAGTTTCCTGCACAGATTCCTTTATCCATTTTCTGAAATCTGCTTCCGTTGGAATAAACATTTCCATATTTCACTATTTCATGCTCACATAAAGTTATTCATCTCACAACCGGTTCAAATAAACCTTGCTTGCTACTAACGGGTTCAATGATGGCTCGTACTTTATATATCCGTACTCCTGTAGTTCACTCAAGCATTTATTGTACGTCTTTCTGCTAATCTTTGCATTTTTCATAACGGTATTCCGATCTATTTCAATTGCTTTTACTGATTCAGCAGGATCAGTAACATGCAGCAAAGCTATATACACACAGATATGACTGGTTCCTATTCTTAGATCATCGGCTATAGCTTCATAAAAATCGGTCAGTTGCTGCACTACTTCGTTATTTTTTGTGTTCTTCTTTTCCGTTTTTTCTGGAGCAGGCTTTTATCGCCGGTACCGGCTTCTTCGGTTGCATTATCTGCACCGGTATTCTTCTTCCTGGAATGTAGCTTTTTTTCCAGCCACCGGTTCAGCAGGAAACGGTACGCTTCCTCAATAGAAATACCCTGGCCATCGAAAAAATAAAAACGCTGCGACACTTCAAATTTTGACCGGATAGTATTGAGGTTTTCATTCACAGCGACAATAGCGGTCCAGTATTTTACTTTCAGGCTATCGGCATAATACCGGCCTTCTTCTACTACGGACAACCGCAACAAATCACTTACAATTTTTTCGATTTGCTTTTCCCGCTGCCAGGTTGATTCATCATTCAGATTTAAAACCATACCAGCTTTATTAATTAATGCCCAGTCAATATCACCCATTCGCTTATCCAGCTCCCGGATATGGATACCATGAAAACTAAGATCAGGCAATTCCATTGCTTTCAAAAAAGCAGCATCATAATAATTACAGGAGTATTCTTCAGATTTTCTTTCAAAGAAAACCGAACAGGTCAGCACATCATTTCCTTTTACCAACCGTTCCGTTAATACAAAATCTGCTGGTTTAAAGCAGATACGTTGTAGTAGTCGCTGACCAATACTTTTTTCAAAACCTGTTGCTACCAGCATGTTTGCAAGCGATCCAATATTTTGAATATTCATTATTACTATTATTAATGATTAACCAAGCCCTAAACCCTTCTTCTTACGGGTTCTTTGCTTAGGAAGTAGGCTGTCACCTTCATCACCTTTATTCTTCTGTCTGGTTTTTTTCTCCTCTTTCATGTCTTGCTTTACTTCCTGCTGCGAAGATTGCTCGACTTCTTTTCCATTCGAAGGCTGGACGGATTGATATTGTCCCAACGATTCTTTTTGAACCCGTTTCATCTGTTCATCATACAGCGTAACAGTCTTATACTGCGGGTTGGCTTCGATAAACATTTTCATAGTGGTACCTTCTTTTTCAATGCTGACAGACTGGACATTTCCTTTCTGCAATGAGTGCAGCAAAGCCTTTTCCTTTTCGCCGCCATCTAATTCAATTATCGCATATTTTCCAACAGCTGCTTTCAGATCGTAACCATATTTTTCATGGTACTGCTTCACTTCATTATTGTTGTTCTTATCTTTTTTTTCAAAGTCAAGCTGAATCCAGGCTTTATAGGATTCATTTTTCTTGTTGCTGAATTCTTTGAAAACGGGCCGTCCTTCCAGCAAGTTATAAGCTTCCTTCGCAGTAACCCCTTTACCTTTATTGAGGTATATAGTTTGCCCCATCTTTTCGCCATTGTTTCTTTCCAGCGAAGCATGATAGCTGTTAAAGAAATACATATCTGAGTTATCAGGCTTACGGAATTGCAAGATTGCCTCAAAAGGCTTTTTATTTACTTCGGCTGTAAATGTCAATTGGAAGGATTCCTTTCCTTCTTTTAGGTTTTTCTCCAGCGCTTCGTGCTGTTTTTCGCCAAAGCCCATGTATTTAAGGTTATCCTTTAAGTATTCGAAGTTTTTTTCATTCATAATTGACAAATTTTTAATTTTTAAATTCTGCTTCCACTCCATGTGTTCAATCAGGGCATCTGTAAAAGCATTCCCATCGGCAGTATATAATCCATTTGCATCAGGATCGGTTAATTGCCTGTTGAGATTTTTCGTGTGAGGGACTTGCCGCAACACATCCGTGATTGACTGCACATAGATAATATTGAAATGGTCATAATCGCTGATGTTATCAGATGCAAACTCTTCTGCGGCATTCTTGTCCTTGAAAAATTGTACATCTTCTTTATCTATGAAATAAAGTGAGTTATTGTACGCCATCCAGTTTTCATTTCGTCCTATTGCCGATTGGATAATTTCGAACACTTCACCGGATATAACATGCTCTTGGTTCATCGCAGATCAGATAAGACTACAGCTTTGATGATCTTGCTATTATTTACCCTCATCAGCAAATGCCTACCTCCGTTTTTTTCCATAACCTGAACAGCCAGGTATTTGGCATCAGGTATCGTAAATTTTTCGAGAGCCACGACAATAGCATTTTGACTGTTTGCTTTTATCTTAGAAGTATTCCCGGCCACGTACAAAGGTTTTAATTCGTTTTCCTGTGCAGCCGTTCGCTTGCCCTTCTTCTTATCCCGGATATAAAAGCGAAGCAGTTCAATATCATAGTCAATTGGGCTTTGGTTATTGAGCTGCAGTTGATAATAGATAACATCTTCTTTAATGTATATCCCTACGATTTTTGCAAGCATATCCCAGCTATGATCACGTATGCCATGCATGGTGAGGGGATTATCTAAAATGCCATTGGCATAAGTAGCCAATGTCGCTTTTTGATTTACCGGCAAATGGTAGATCCATTCCGGTGGCTTACTATCGTAGCAGACCACAAACGAATAAACACTGCCGTCACCAGTAACTACACTCAAATTCGTTTCTATAAAACCTTTGATGCCAGCCTTAACTAATAGAATATTATTTGCTTCCTTAACTTGCTCAACAAGGACGTCCCTGCTTCCCCTGTCTACATGAAGAATGGTAAAGGGGAAGATCAGGCTGGTCGTCTTATTTGTTGTAATACATAAGGATGGATTTTGCGCCATTGCGAAAACGAATAGCCAGCATCCACAAATCAAACACACAAATCGTTTCATAAAATTGTTTTTAGTAGTTAGAAAATTATTGCTGAACATTCTTATCTTTCAATAACACCTTATAACCTGCTTTTACCATTACCTTAACCAGTTTTATTTTCTTACTTAGCAAACTCTTTGCAGTGCTGATACCCGCTGCCGCCGCTTGTGCTTTTAGCGATGGATCCATTGTAGAGAGTTCCATCAACTGCAGGCTGTTATCGGCTGATTGTTTGGCTATATCACGGGTAATGGCGCCGGGTATATAAATACCGGAAAGACCATCCATATCATAGACTTGCAGCTTAACCGTGAATAGTGACTGATTGCAGCGAATGGAATTGATCTCCACTTCCAGTCGTTCATCATTCAGCGAAGCAATACCAAACACAAAATTTCCTTTCGGGATCAGTGAACCATTGATATAAATATCATTTATTAAACGCAGCTTCACCACTGCACCATTGACCAGTGTTTGGTTTTCGTGAATGACTGCTTCAATGGCGGATGATTCGTCATTGATACTCTCTTCTTCATGTAAACCATAGAATCCTGTTTCCGGTACTTGTCTTTTTTTCATCGTATCCAGCAAACTGATATTTTCTTCCTTTGGTTCTTTACTGACAGCAAAAACCGATTCTTTATTCTGTTGTGATTTTTCTTTGATCCGGTCCTTTACCCGCTCGGGGTGCTGAATGTCGAGTATCTTATCCAGCGTATTTTCCAATTGTTTCATTTCCGGGTCATTCTCATTTCCATTATTCATCACTTGCATCATATCTTCCAGACGATCCACCTCTCCAGAGAAAGCCCGGTCATCTGCCCCTCCCTTTTCAGCAATCATATCATCATTTTTTTCAGGAGTTTTGTTTACTTCTTTTTCCAATAGAGCCAGCTTTTGCATGATCTTTTGTTCGGGATTATTACCGGACCTTTCATACGGAGAGGTATTCAATCGCTGATTAAATTTTGAAGCAGTTGTTTCAGTCATTTGCTCCAATTCATTCATCGCCGGCCTGCTGCTGTCAATTTCTTTATAGTATGGATCACTCCGCATCCATTCTTTCAGCTTCATCGAATCCTTATCGGCTTTGTCGTAAAAGCTAAGTTTATCCGAAAGTTTATCTTCCTTGAGATTTGCATCAGGAAGATTCAGGTTTAAACTCTGAAGGTTCGTGGTTTGTTTGTTTTGCTCGCCTTTACCACCGCCCATTGCCCAGAAAGCCATTGTTAAAAAAGGAATGACGAGCAAAGGCAATACCAGCATCAACTTTCGTTTGCGCAGGAAAGCCCGCGACTGCTGCACTTGTTTCATATACTTCATTTTAGTTTTTGTGAATTATAAATCTCTTCCAGCACTATGACACTATCCATCAAACCGGGTCTTGCAATCATGATGCTGTCATAACGATTGCTTTTATTGATTTGAAGACTATCCATGTATTGTTTGAACCCTTCTATCTGCAGGTACGTTTCCTCATCAACGTAACTTTCAAGCTGGATCATCTCATCACCCGCCCGGTCAAAATGTTTCGGGACATCTACCTGGTCAACTTTAAAGGAAGGTTGCTTTTTATCGGAACTAAAAATGGCATTTGCTACGAGATAAATGCTATATCCACCACAACCGAGACAAAAGACGATCAATATCGTTTTTAATTTTTTCACCGGCATATTTGAAAACAGCTTATTCATATTTTCCGTAATTTTTGTTTGTATCCTTATCCCAACACTGGCGATCTTCCCTGCTACTTTATCTGACACAGAAGATTTAGCAGCTTCATCTTTCTTTTCTTTTCCTTTTTTGAAAAACCACATACTACCTATTTTGAATATTGATGTCTTTATTCTCCAGTGTTTTCCATTTCTCAATCAGGAACCCATGCGAATTATTATCGGACCGGAAAACATTTCGCAAATAACCTTCTGTAACCAGGCTACGTATAACTATTGTCGAGGGACGGATGATCTTTTGCTGTCCCTTATACCGGAAGTAATAAGGATATACCTCAGTATTGATCCAAATACTGTCCATCTCCATTTCCTGACTGATATTCCCGGCTATGAGATTTGAGTAATATCCATTCTCTTTTAAATTATCATATTGCTGTTTGGCCGAACCATCAGCCAGATTCAAGGCTTTGATAATATTAGATTGTATGACTTTATCATCGGGGTCAAGGGAAAAGAAATAATGATGGAACATTTTTACATGATCCCTTGCTTCTACTGGCACATTATCCTTTCGATCCGCCGAATATGCTTCCAATGCTTTTCCATTTGCCAGAATGTAAATTCTCTGCTGGGTTTGAGCAACAAGTACATAGCTTTTGTAAGCTATAAATACAGAAATGATGATACACCCCGCTATAAAAGCAATGGAGAATAACCGGATATGACGAAAAGCCGTATCTATATTTTTTGTCTTTTGAAACATCTTATTTTCCTTTGATTTTATCTTTGAAATAACCGCCCGACGTGCCCTGATCTGCGAAACTGTTTTGCACCTTACCTGCCATATCTCCATATACATCTTTGACCATAGAACTGCCGCCACCGGATATTGTCCTGGCGGAGGGGCTCATCATATTGGTCACTTTGTATAATAAAGTATTCCCACCACCAGCATGAATAATATAGTTAGCGACACTTGGGACAGTGAAATAACCAATGATGCCAATGATCATAAAAATGAGATAGGCTGTATCGGTTGTACTGAAAAAAGTATCCCCGTTGGTAGCAATTTGTTGCAAGTCTTCCTTTAACATATTTTCTTGGATCTTGCCCATTATCCCGCCGAAAATGTTAGCCACCGGCAACCATAAAAAGATATTGAGATAACGGGCAATCCAGACCGTCAGTGTATGCTGGAAACCGTCAAAGACAGCTATACCGAAAACAAGAGGACCCAGTATAGCCAATACGATCATATAGAATGTCCGGATAGTATTAATACATAAGGCAGCCGCTTCAAATAATACCTTCAATACTTCAGCCATCCATTGCTTGATAGAATTCCGGAAATTATAAGAAGCCTTGGCAAATGCGAATTTGATATCATTGCCGATACTTTTAAAAAAGCCTTCGCTCTTATCACCATAATTATATTTATACCATTTATCCCGGTCACCGCTCCCGGTTGATCCTACATACATTTGCCAGTAAGCCGTTTTTTTAATAGCCTCCTCCTTCATTTGCAGGAGCTGCACTATGGCTTTATCTGAATCAATTACCATAGCGGCGGTAGCCGTTACTGTTGGCTTCATTACCCCATTGATCATGGCAATAACGGATGGAAAGATCAACACTGCAAAGCCTAAGACAAAAGGCCTGAATAAGGGATAAAAATCGATGGCTTCAGCTCTTGCTATGTGCCCCCAAACCCTTGCAGCAATATACCAGGTAGCCGCAAAACCAGCGATACCGCGACCCACCCCAATCAACCGGCTGCACATCGGCATCATATCGTCATAAAGCTGTTCCAGTACTTCATGCAGGCTTCTTATACTGTTTGCCATTCCCTGCGCTTCAGCCATGCCAGGCACTAACATTATCACTATTGCTATTAAAGCAATCCTTACACACAGTTTCATACACACAATTTTTTTAATAGTCTAAATCAATCCTGATAACCACGAATCCTTCTTGACATCATGATCTCTGCCTGTTCACTCTTTCGCTGTAATGACAAAAGAGCTGTATTATTATTGAATTCCTTCAAAAAAGTAAACTGATCGTCGATTGAAGAATAAATCCGGTCAATGGCTTGTAATCGCTCATCATCACTCATTCTTAATTTACCTGCTGTGATCACCATTGCCAGTTCATCAAGGTTCTTCAGGCTCTGATCGAAAAGATTGACATACACTTTGCCCAGGTAGTCAATTTCTTCAGCGGTAAAACTCTTGTCTTCTTTAAATTGATTAAAAGCCCCGTTATATTCTTTCACTATCCGAAGCTGGTAATTGATAATGTCAGCTATCCGCTTATACTTTTTTACCGAAGGGCTTACTTCCATGAGGGCATCGAGGAACGTCTTGTGCAAGCTGAAATTTCCTTCAGACAAATCCTTGACAGTTGTATAGCCTTTATGTATGATCTTATAGCCATCATACATATTCTGCAGTATTTTTTTGAACTGTGCCAGTTTTTCTACATTCAAAAGTAATTGCTGGGCTTCCTGGCTTTGGGCAAAAGAAATTTTATTTACAGCAATCATCAGCAGTATTATCAATATCTTTTTCATCGCAATCCATTTAATATTTTAGAACGGTTGATTTCTATTTGTTCCCCTATTCGCTGCACAGATAAAAGCCCCATTTCATCACTGAAAGAAGAACTGAACGCATATTTATTCTGCATGTCAGCATATAGCGCATCAATTCGTTTTATCCGTTCATCGTCTTTCATTTCCAACTTACCGGAAGAAATAAGGAGAAACAGTTCATCCATATTCTTCAGGCATTCTTCCAGCAAATTGTCAAAGACCACTTTGCAGTAATCCAGTTCATCCGTGGTGAATTGTCCGGCTTCCCGGATACCCTGCAACGTCTTTTTGGTTTCTTTAATGATCCGGGCCTGGTAAGCGATAATATTGACCACCTTTGTGTACTTCTTAATTTTCGGGTTCACCTGCTTTAATGAACCAATAAAATCACGGTGCAGATTGAAGTCGCCGTTTTTGATATTTCGGATAGTAGTTAACCCTTTACCTGCAACGGTATAACCCTTTTTTACATAACCCAGATAAACCTGGAGTGCAGCTATTTGCTGTAACAGGTATTTTTTTTGAGTTTTCCTTTGCTGCGTCCACTCCTGCGAATTTTGAGCACCAACAAAAAGTGAAACACTTAAAAGCAATAAGATAAAGGTTGTTTTCATAGTCCGTAGAGTTTTTTGACGTATTCAATTTCTCCTTTCTCTGAAGCCCGTTGCACGCTGATCATTTTATTCTGGGTATTAAATTCTTTCAAATCCAGGAATTGCTGTTCCAGGTTATCCGAAACATTGTTGATGATCTCCAGTCTTTTGGCATCGCTCATTTGTATAGCAAAGACGTTCACGACAAGGAAGAGTTGATCAATACTTTTCAAACTTTCATCAAACATACCGGTATAGATATTATTTATATAGTCCAGCTCATCCGCCGTAAAATTCTTATCCTGCCGGAACAAAGCCCAGGCAGCTTTGTATTCACCAACCATCTGCACCTGCCCTTGTATGATCTCCTTTACCCGGTGATAATACGTCAGCGCTGCTTTTACTTTCCACAGTTCATCATAATAATCAGCATATAATTTCCGTTGCCTTTCTACCCAAGCCGATATTTCATCCAGCTTCAGCTTAGACATGGTGTTCTCCAATGTCTTTTGCGCATTCTGCAGCCAGATGGTCTTGTTCTGCAACCGTTGAATTTTCAGGTCAACGGCCTTAATGACTTTTTTGATGCCTTGCTTGATAATTTCCAGAACAGGTATCTGAGCTTCTGATTTTTGTACGGGCAGTATCATACAACACAACATGAGTCCCGTCATTACCCATAGTTTTTTCATATTGCTTTATTTTATCTTTTTATATTGAGTCAGCCCGGAAAAGAGCAGCTTCTTTTTAACATCAAAAGAAAATACATCTCCGGTCTCGGCTTCCTGTAAGATTTTATGCTTTATATTATAAATTCCTGAAGTGGTTAACCGCTTATACTCCGGCTCGATGACAGTGCCATCCATCATTCGTTCATATTTCCACTTGCGGAGAATCTTGTACTCGTTGGCTGTTTTGTTTTGTAAGGTGATGACCAGCGTGTCATACTCTGTCCCGAATTCGTGTTGTGAGAACCGGATATACATACCGGGAATAAGTTCCTGTACCTCATCCCTTGTATAAAAGCTATTGCAGGAACAAATAAGCAGCAGGGCTGCGATATGAAGAAATAATATCAGTTTCATATTTTTTTAGTTTATGTGTTTCTAAGTTCATCAGCCATTGCTGCAATTCCCTTCTGCATGTCACCTCCAAACTTTTCAGCTTTTGCCATCAATTTCACTTTTTCTGTTTCCTCTGTGGTATAGGCCAGGTATTCCTCCAACGATACTTCGGTGCGATATACTTTTGAGAGCATACCTCCGAGACTGATAAAAACTTCCTTATATTTTTTAGTTGGGTCATTAGCTTTGTTGATCGAAAGCACCAGGGCTTTTTCTTTTTCCGTAAGCCCCAACAATTCCTGTATCTGGTCAAATTTGTTCTGGTATTTGGATTGGTCTAATAATATTTTACAATCAGAATTATTTATTATCGCTTGCTTTACCACCGGAGAAGAAATTATATCTTCCACTTCCTGTGTTACGACAATAGCTTCCCCAAAGAATTTTCGAACTGTCTTAAAAAGGTATTTGATGTATTCAGCCATTCCTTCTTTGGCAATGGCTTTCCAGGCTTCTTCAATAAGGATCATTTTGCGGATGCCTTTCAGCTTACGCATTTTGGAAATGAAGACTTCCATGATAATGATCGTAACAACGGGAAAAAGTATCGGGTGATCCTTTATATTGTCTAACTCAAAGACGATGAACCGCTCTTGCAATAATTCAAGATTTTCCGTAGCATTGAGTAAATAGTCAAATTCACCTCCTTTATAATATGGTCGAAGCACATACAAGAAATTGGAAACATCAAAGTCTTTTTCTTTGACTTTATCCGTTTTAAGAACTTCTACAAAATCCTCCTGCAGGAAATCATAAAATGTATTGAAGCAGGGAAAGAGATTGGTATCATTTCCTAGCTTTTCATAATACAGTTGCAAGGCATTGGATAAGGCGACATACTCAGAACGATTGAAAGTTTCATTGTCCTTTTTCCAAAGGGCTAACAACAGTGTTTTGATGCTTTCTTTCTTTTCGGTATCCAGTACGTTGCCCTCACCAATAAAGAACGGATTAAAACGGATCGGGTTTTTCTCGTCATAAGTAAAGTAGTACCCATTTACCATCTGACATAAACCCTTATAACTATGCCCTACATCTACGAGTACAACATGGGCGCCTTGTTCATAATAAGAACGCACCATGTGATTGGTGAAAAATGATTTTCCGCTTCCGCTTGGTCCTAAAATGAATTTATTACGGTTGGTGATGATGCTTTTCTTCATGGGCTCATCGGATATATCGACATGAACCGGTTTACCGGAAAGGCGATCACCCAACCGGATTCCCATA
This sequence comes from Chitinophagaceae bacterium, assembly GCA_040007815.1. Taxonomy (GTDB): domain Bacteria; phylum Bacteroidota; class Bacteroidia; order Chitinophagales; family Chitinophagaceae; genus Terrimonas_B. The sequence continues at coordinate 56,048 of JBDTUH010000014.1, read as the reverse complement.
GGGCTAATGCTTGAACGATAATTTGTTTCCAGGTTTAAAAAACAACATGCCTGTTCTGCGAACGTATCAAAGCTGTCATTCATCGGAAAGTCTGCCTCGTTACCCGGTATGCCAGCCCAGTGAATCTGCGGCGCTCCATCCAGTTCCTGTTTGGGTACACAATCCATCTGGGCTAAGGCGGATGATACCAGGTTACGCAGGTCCTTTACCTCTTCCTTCTGATCAGTCCACACCAATACATTGAAATGCGCTTTGACCGGCAGACGTTGCTGACTGATCGCTTCATTGAGAAATTCATTTGTCGCATCGCGTGATATGGCATTCTCGCGTGAATAGGCACTCAGTGATTGCAATCGCAATCTTTTATTCTCTAACTTTTGAATCGTTTTTTGCGCATCTTCAATAAAAATGTATTGGTTATAGATATGATTGCAGGATAGCAATTGTCCTAATGGCGATGCAAACCCGACGCTGAACTTTGTCCTGTCAGTGGAATACTTATCGAAATTGATTCTCGAACCGCAATAGGATGGTAAATCCTGCGCATCACTCAGAGTATATAGCTGGCATTCGTTGGGTCCAACATTAATACCCTTATCAAAAGAGATATCATGTAACAGGAAAGAAGATTCATTCGGTTGCAGGTTGAGATAGCGTTCAATTAATCCACAATACTTTGTATCACCGCTCAATTCATCATTGGTTAATCTTTTTAATTGCATAAAACCACAGTCCTGCAGGATGCGCTCTACCTGTCCGACACTATCCATAAAATCCTGCAGGATCTGCGGTTTTAACGTTTCCACGGGTACGATAGCCCTGCGCAGCAGGTTACTGAACAGCGAACTGCCCGGTTTCCTGCCCACAGGCTTTTTCGTTATCATTATATAACATTGATGATCCAGGTAAGGTCTTTCATGAAAGAATCGTTCACTGGCACGGGATAAGTAACTTTTATCTTCTTTAGTAAAATCCGCCCTGTATTTAGCCTGGGCAAACCAATCCTGTTTGTGAAAGATGGAATGCTTCGGTAAAATTTTAATCGCTTTAATCAGCGCCTGGTGAAAGGCTTCGTATTCCTGGTCACTTAAGGTGAACAATTCCGGTAGTGTTACTTCGTACGCAACTGTTATATCTCCCTGCTTACTCAGGATACAATCTTTCTCCACTCCAAGGATTGGCAATACATCCTTTAATTCTCTTGCACCAGCCATTCGTTTCGTTTAGAATACAAAGATGCCTGGCAGCAAAGGTTTCGGCGTATGGAAAGGCGCTCCGCAATTGTGAAAGAAATAATTACTTTTTTAAGTGCGTGAATGTTTTACGGGAATAATTCTTGATCACCTGTGGAATACTTCTCTTAGCTATGGATTTCATCATACCATGTTCCCCGTATTTATGACTGAGTTTATAGACATGGATGAAGAGTGCAGTTCCCGCAATAATAATAATCGCTAAACATAAGAAAGTATTCACACCACAGATATAAAGAATCGCAAATAGAATGAGCAATGCCAGCAATCCTCCTCCCAGGTACCAAATGTATTGGGCTTTTAGTCCTTTGAACTCGATAGGCTTATTGATGCCTTTATTAACGGTATAGACGCTTGTTCCCATAGTACCAGGTTTTGGCGGCTTATACTCCAAAGAAGGACCGGATTACAGTGGCCACTACGACCAGGAACACGCAACTACCGAACCAGGCCGCGGCAACTTTGCCGGTATCGGGATCACCCGAATTCCACTTTTGGTAAACTTTCACGGCTCCAATAAGACCGACAATCGCGCCAACAGCATACATCAGATTCGTGCCAGCGGCGAAATAACTTCTCACCTTGGTATTGGCTTCGTTGATACCGGCATTGCCATCCTGGGCATACAGTCCTACACATACCAGCAACACAAGTGCTGATGTCATCCACACTTTCTTATTCACTTATATAATTTTTAGTATTGAGAAAATTATTGCCAGATACGGCGGCGGTCGCTTTCTTCCAGTTGTGGGAAAGCTTCCTTCATAAATTGATTGATTAATTCTTTATTGAGGCCTCTGTATTGCTTAACTCTTTGCATGATTGTTAGCATGAGCTCTTCTTTTGGAAATTCGCGATGCGTAGTGGCATGATGGACTTCGCGCAGCTCATCCAATAATTTATCATCGGTTTCTTCAACAAAAGATAACCCTGTCCTTCCCGGCAAATCGACGCTATCAGCATTTCTTTTTTTAATGACTGACGCCAATTCTTTTCTATAGAAAACCAAACCAATCAAGGGATAATAAATGAGTAATGCGATCAGTAAAAAATTAAAGTACTGGGACCAGGAAATTGATTGAAACATAGTATTGTATTTGACGAGTACAAATTTGCGCCGTCGATACTAATTGTTTATTCTGAATCGGTACAACGTTGTTGTGAATTGAAGAGCTTCTTTTTACGCTGGATATAACCCGGAGAGTATCCATAATAATTTTTAAAAGCTACAGAGAAATTGCCCGGATCATTATAGCCAACCGCCAGTGCGACGGACAATAAAATATCATCGGTTTTCTCCAACATGTCATGAGCAAACTGCATGCGTTCAATTTTTGAAAACTTACCAACTGTCATTCCGAATCGCTTTCTGAAAGCAAGTTGCAAATCCAATTCTGAGATGCCGACCTTGCGGGCCACCCGTTCAACTGTATCATAATTAGAAAGATCATCCAGAATAATTTGTTTAGCTTTCTCAGCGTACTTAATTGTTGCTTCATCTATCGCAGGCCGTTCATTAATTTCTTTGATGTGATGCACCAGCTGGATCAGCAAATCAATCACCCGTGCATAAATGAAGCGGTCCGCAAGTGGGCCTTTCAATGATGAATTACAAAATGCTTTAACGGCCTGCTCCATACCGATTGACCAAAAAGGAATAAGTATGCCGAGATCATCAGTATTGCTCATAACGGGGCAAAACGCTTTATACTCTTCGATACAAGCCCTGTCAAGAAAGATTTCAAAAACGAATTCATCTGTGTACAAAAGGCGAACAGGATGGAACGGATCCAAATGCTTTCCTTTTAATTGATGGTGTAATGTTTCATTCCGCGGTTGCGTCAAAAAAAGGGTGAAGAAGTCCCCTTTGTAATATTGAAAAAGATACTGATCATTTTTAATGAGTGTTGCACCAGCCAACCAATAAGTTGGGCGTACCGCGGTTTGTCGCTTTTTCATGGGTCAGGCTTACATTTGATTATTCAATACACTTCCTGCCCCGCCACTTTTCCGGATAGTCAGGGCGGAAGTGCAACTCACAAGATTCAAAATCCACTTGGGTTAGTAAGCTGGTAATTCGTTTGGCTTTGTCTTCGCAAAACGGGTGACGCTCCAGATAAGGGATCCAAATGAAGCGGCGCCGAATAACGCAATACTTAGGAGTGGAACTGTTTGCGCAAAAGTTCCTTCGTTATAATCCCAGCTTCTATAGAAAAAAAACAATAATGACAGGTATAAGCTGAATGTTCCAATAATATTCAGCAGAGGATCAATAATAAATTTTGACTGGCGGTGGTATTTACCATAACCAAATAAAATTATTCCTGCTCCGGTCAATGCCAGTATAGCATGGATACCTCCATGAGGAATAGCCATGAGCACATACAGCAAGTATGGACCGCCAAACGACTCGCCATTGATCATAATCGTGCAAAACAGGGATAGTACAAGCACCGGATGTGTTAGAATATAAATGACTTTCATAGCACTAATTTTTTAATTATTTACAAGGTCCGGTACTATAACCTGACCAACCCACAACAAGTTTTTGAACACCCGCCTGGCCAGCTTTGGCAAGCTCCGCCAGCTTTACATATAATCCCTGTGGCGTGTTTGAACCCGGTGACACAGCACCGGGAATATGAAACTGAGGAATCGTAAACCAAAGGTTTGGCGGCAATACTGTTTTAAAAACTGCAAGCGCCCAATCCGTACAGTTATTATTTTCGACGCTGTATTGCATGCTTTTCCGGTGCATCATTTCCACCAAACCGCTGTTGAAATTCTGTGGCGTTGCGGTGATCGTGTACGAAGCATCGAATTCATGCTGGTCGTTCGCAACAAATTTACCGGGCATCGCCGCATTGGTCAATGAAATTTTCCACCCTTTTTTTGGATAAAAGCCGAGATATTGCGTTGAGGTCTTACCACCGTTGCTCTTTGTGAAACTAAGAAATGTATGACCGGGAGAACCCGACTTCCAATCAAACATTTTAGTTGGGTCATCGTCTACGGGTACATCCGTATAAAGTGTAACCGAACAAGTCGCACCTGCATCAGGAATGTTCTGAAAGCATTTGATAAATTTTTCAAGTTCAATTGCAGGGTCATCATACTGTGATTCAAAATCCACTTCTATTATCTCATCTTCCTCAATAAGTATGGGTTCATGTGGGCTAGTTGCATTACTAATCCCGCTGCCACTGCTGCCACCAGAAGAACTTCCTCCGCCGCCACTAAACGGATCAAGTGGACTATAAAATCCACTGTCGCCATTGACGGCAAAAACAGAAACCAGATTGATCCAGCTAGTAAAGCTGACGTCGCCCCCACCCGATCCATAAGAAGCCGATACGATTACTTCTGGCAATTCAACGTAGGGATCAGGCACCACCTTTGCCGCCTCGCGGGTCATTGCGAAACTGCTTGCATAACCGTTCAGAATAGTTTTGTCCCTGATCACCTGGCGTGTTAATGATTGCACGATCATCGTGCCGCTGAACGATGGCTGAGATTGCTCCGTTGCCAGGTTAACGATACGACCTTTATTGATTCGGCCTGTTCGTGTTACATCCACGAGGACGAATGCGTCTGCCATTTTAGTCTCTTTAAAAGCGATACGCAGAAAAACCGTTTTGCCATTGTCGTGCTCCGCACTTGCTACACGGGAAAAATCAAGCGTATTGTAATCGGCCATTGATAAGCTGTCCCGAAGACTTTGTTTCAAACCGGGAAATTCATTTAAATTTTGGATTGTTGCAGTTTGCTTTTGGCAGGACGACAATACAACCATCAGTAGTGGAATAATTAATAGTCGTTGCATGGTAATAAATTTTTATGAATCGAAAATAAGAGCGCAGTGGAACGATTGTAATTCGGATTTCCGAAGAAAAGAATTGCGTACTGCTATCGTTTCAAATTACCAGCAATGAATGCTGAAAAAATTATCCAAGTGGAAGTAAATGTTGCGGAGGCATATATAAAACAGTCATTGTATTTATTGGCGATCTGTTCATTTTTGTCCGGTGAGAAGCTAGGTTTTCTTGCCAGTGCCCAACCTGGATTCAGAAAATGTACTGGAAAAGGCCAGGTACCTTCGGAGTAGTTGGGAAAGGTTCGGAAAAATGTCCGCCGAAGATGGTTGTTTCCTATTAATTAAAATCATGGAATTACATAGATTTTTGCCTGCCTTCGGAATTCATCCACCGAAAGGCCGAATACACCACACAGCTACATTATAAATACCTATCTGCCTTCTGGCGACCTTTCGGAGTCAGCCCATACTCATGTGCAGAAGTTAATCCTTTCGCATCAAGTGGTTGCGGGTTCAACCGCTTAAGCTCGCATAGACTGAGTATCTCCAAAATTGAGTGATACTTTCCATCTTCGTTGGGACACTCATCCACATTCAATAATCACGAACTTTGAAAATAGATACCAGAATTCCGAAGGAACGTCCTTCATTGATAATCCGCTGTAGTGTTTTCATGCATTCATCAGGAATTTCAAAATCAGGAATGAACCATTCCAATATGCGGATGCATTCCGGGTTCTCGGTTGTCCAATTCAAGTGGTAAGTCGCACCGATCTTGTGATCTCGCCTGACTTCCCCGGAATAATTTCGCAATGCCGTGACGAAACACATTCCAAGGCGATAAACCGTTTTGGCAGATTGATAGGATATTTTTCTCAGATCGGTTGATTTGTGACTGACAATACAATTATCGGAAATTGTTTTATCAATCGCTTTGGAGTTTGAAGGTATATTTTGACCGCGAAGCCCGGTCAATCTCCTTGCCGCTTTTCATTCTGTTCCTTTTCCAGAAGTTAGGGCCAAAATCGAATATAATAATGTTTATGTTGTCCAAACCGCAGATTGGTTAATGTCTTCCTTTGATATGCCAACAGGCTATATTTAAAGAATAGCAGGTACGCTATGATCAATGGCTTTCAGTGTACCCTTACCAAATTCACGCAAAATTCCTCCTAAAATTTCCTTCGTGCTACCGGCTGGCTCGATTACAGACGTTGTAAAAGCTGCTACTTTATCATTTGATGGATGAGAAGCGAGCACATCAATAATTCGTTGTTTAAAATGGGCAAGATCTGTTTGTTCGTATTTCTGTTGAAAAGGAGTGATGAATTGCAGAAAACGGGTAAAGCCGATCGAGTCAAACTGCTTATCGAACTGGTTATCTAAAAATTGGGTGACGCTTCGCAGACCAATCGGAAAAGGTTCGCCTTGAATATTTATATCGAAGAATTTTATATCTGCCACTCCTTTTGTTGCTACGCCGGTGGCAAAAGCCGTCAGGTAGGGACCATAAGCTTTTGTATTATTAGTATCGATGCTTATGACTCCTTCTTTCAATATCACGAACAACAACATACCGATTAAGCCATAAATGAAGCAGTAAAATAGTACAGACCATGCACTACGTATCAGAAAAAAGTAATTACCAAACTTTTTGCTATTGAAAACGTTGATGTATGTAAAGATAAAAGCGGTAATGAAAGTTACCAGCAGGAGCATCCAGATCATGCAAGAAAGGTTTGGGTAATATCAGTTGATTACGCCACCAGGCTTTTCAGCCGGTATTGTTCGTTTCTGTTCAGCTTGTATGCATTGCCTTCCATCTTCACGACATTGGCAACCTTTAGCTTAGATAGTGCACTGTCGACAAGTGACTGTGTCGACCGGATTCGAAAAGAGATTTCATCGAGACCAACCGGTCGGTCAAACTGGCCAAGGACATCAATGATGGCCTTTGTCAAATCTATGGTTGAAGTGTTAAACATCTTTATGCAATTTACTACAAAAAATTCATTTCCAATAGCCTGTTTCCGGTTACCCTGACTTCTAACATTTTGTTCAACTATTATACCTTACTTATGCCTACCTCTCCGAACATCGCTGAAATGTGTTTCGGATATAGATAGCCATGAGCTAAGGTATTTGGCGGGAATGCGGAGGATGAAATCGGGAAAGCGTTCAAGCAGCCATTCATATTTTTCTTCGGCGTTCTTCATGCGGATAGCGTAAAGCAACTGCGTCCAGAGGATGTAATAGTGCTGGATAAGTTCGCGGGAAACAAAATTGAATTCGGGGTATCTTTTGTAAATATTGTACAATTCCTCGTACGAGATATAAAAGAGTTTGCAATCTTCCAATGCCTGGATCCATTCGTAGGAAGGTTTGCGCTGGAAAAAACTTTCGACCGATACGATCACGTCGCCGTCCTTCATAAACCAGGAACTCACTTCGGTATCACCCTTTCGATAAAAACAACGCAGCAAACCTGCTTCAATAAAATGAATGTCGCGGCAAAGGTGACCTGACTTCAAAAGAAAATTGCCCTTCTCTATTTCGCGATACCTGACGACGACCAGAAGGTGCTCCATCAGCTCCGCACTTAAAGGGTGTATCGTATTCAAAAAGTCCAGCAAGCGTTTCATAACCTCCAAATTTCAAGGACTCTTCTTTTCAAAACTTACTCAACCGGTAGTAATTGTTGCGCTCCAAATTTATGACTGCTGTATTTATCACTATTTTTTTGGCAGCAAGTTTTATTACCAGCAGCGCAATCAAAATGGTTAACTATAGTCGGAGATTTATATAATGGGATCCAAACTAACTATACGTTCCATTTTTGTAGAAATAACTGCGGCACTTTTGGTATTGCTCTTTCTTTATACAGCTATTATGAAACTAAAAGATCATGGAGTTTTTATAAGGAGCCTCCAGGATAATCCAGCATTGCTTTCTTTTGCGATTATTTTAAGCTGGTTGGTTCCGATCATCGAAATTATCATCGCTGTCTTCCTCTTCCTGCCAATCACCCGTCGGTTCGGTCTGCTGACAAGTTCAATATTGCTATCTTTTTTTACCTGTTATATTGGTTACATGATACTAACATCCCCTAAACTTCCTTGCACTTGCGGTGGCATTATAGAAAAAATGAACTGGCAGCAGCATTTTTGGTTCAATACCTTCTTTATCATTACAAGCCTTATATCCTGGTTCCTTTACCCTAAACGATTTGTCGCGATCAAACGGAGAAGCCGAACACCTGCGAATCATAGTAGGCAACAATTTAGCAATTATTAAAGCACATGATTATGAAAAAAATGTTTTTAGTGATGCTGGCCAGTGGCTTTGCCATCGCCCTTAGCGCATTTACACCTGACAAAAAAGCGGTACAAACTTATTATTACAAAACTTCCAGCGGTTATGCAATTTTCACAGGAACTCCCTGCGATCCTGGTACCCACCTTATCTGCAAACGTACACAGCCGGGTGTGGGCGAAGTAACGGTACTCAAATCTCAGAATGATAACGATCCGTTGAAGTACGATTAGGGATTTGCGATCTTTTTAGAAACTTCTTCGCATAAAGTATGCAAATCTCAATTAGACAACGATCGGCTGAAATATGAAATTTAACCGTTCAATGAGTAAACAGGTGACGGGTAACCGCCGCCACCTGTTTTTTTACCGATGGTTCCAGAATAACCACCGTCATTAGTCGTTTTCCTTTCACCAGATCCAAGCCTTTTTTTCTTAGCTCCGTTCTAACTTGTTCCATATCGCTCATCAGGGCATTGATACGCAAATTGATATTTCCCTTAACTCCCGTTGAATTAATAAGCGGAGGCCCTGGCTGACTGAAACGTTCCAACGCACTCATCACTTCATTAATAGAATAACCCCTTACGTCCATACCTCCTATACTTACATCATTATAAATATACTTGTCATTTGAAGATATTGACATTGTGTCTTTTTCTTTCAGAACAAGCTTCCAGCATGGCATTAGTCGCTTCTCAATGCGTGCCCTCCAACCTAATGTTTTTTCGAGATCGTTTTGCATCACCTCTTGCAATTGCCCCGCATCAGGCACTGTTACGCTGTAATTATAACACTTTGCCGGTAACAACAAAGAGTCCGACTCACTAATCAGCGGCTGCGGCCATACATTACCATGAAAGGGATGATTGTAAGACCAATCATACGCACCTACCGCAGCCATCATAAAAATTTGTGTAAATGGAATACCCGTGACCTGAAAAGTAGGTAGTCCTTTCGGTATAGCTACAGGTCCATAGATTCTCTGGCCCTGTACAAATTCTGATAGCACCGAGCGCATAAGGTATATAGAATCAGGTCCCCCATTTCCGTTCATCAGCAGAGGTTTTTCAGGGTCAAAAGGAATAGGTGAGATTTCGCGTGTCGACCTGAACGAGCGGCCCAATAAAAAATTTTCTACATTACCGACATTCACCTCGGCGCTTGTGCTAACGGCATATACGCTGCCGTCCGGATTGATCCAAATACATAACGGCACTGTTTCCACACCCAATTGATCGAAAATTACTGAATCAAATGCCACCGACAGGGTAAGTTTATTTTTCTTACTGATCCTTTCATAGATAGTCCGAATCTGTTGATCCGTTTTACCAATGAATAGAAATTGAATCCTGTTTTTATATTGTTGTTGCAGCACTTCCAGCTTTGGCATGGCTTTGAAACAAGCGATGCAGCCAGATGCGAACAAGTCAATGATAACATGCTGCCCTTTCAAATCCGGGATGGTATATTGGCCAATGTGACCATATTCAAAAGTTAGTTTCCTATTAAAAGAAAATATGTCTCCCTTCTTAATCGTCTGTGCATACACAACAGTTCCAAGTACTGCCAACAGCAGACCTGTTATTACTCGTTTCATGTTTTTGCTTTTTAGAAATTAATCAGTATCCCCGATTTTGTGTGAGATGCGGGTTGCGGTCAATTTCAGTTTGCGGAATAGGAAACAGCTCATCTGTCGCTGTCCAGCTCGCAGGTTTCAACGAAGTCATAACCTGGTCAATGATTCCTGTACGCTTCATATCAAACCACCGGTCACCAAACTCCGTAAAGAGCTCCATGCGACGCTCCTGCCTGATCGCATTCATTAGCTGATCTGTTGTTGCTGCCGTCGTGGCAGCAAGACCTGCCCTGGTTCGAATGGTATTAATATCGGCAGTGCTTCCGGAAAGATTATTTTGTTTAAGCCGCGCTTCCGCCCTTATCAAATATAACTCCGCAAGCCGCAGTACCATTGTGTATTCAGTGATTGACGGAGCACTTTGGCCAACCTGATATTTGAAAGGATAAACGTAGGTGTCACTACCATTCGTGATACTTTTTGTCCAAATTTCTTTTCGCAAATCGCCGGATTCAAATGCTGATATCAACTCCTGGCGCAGCGTAATAGACACAGGATTTACTGAAGGTACCAGTGATCCACCAGTATAACTATTATAACCGGGCAGTGTTGCCATCCATTGTAGTATAGCTTCATTGCTGTTTTTCAGAAACACTTCAGTTAGTGAAGATGAAAGGGAATACATGGAAGTATTTTCGATAACAAAACCCGCCTCAGCTTCGGCCTTACTCCATTCATTGCGAAACAAATAAACCCGTGCGAGCATTGCTGCGGCCGCATATTTATTTGGACGCACCCTTTCAGAGGAAGAAATGTTTGCTGCAGAAACATATTGAGATGCCAGTAAATCCTTAGCCTGAAGCAGATCGTCGGTAATCTTTTGCAAAACGGATGCTACGGGATCGCGAGCGGCTATCGCATTGGAAGTGTATTCTGTTGTTGTAATGTACGGTATGTCGCCAAACAAATTCGCAAGGTGGAAATGCAGAAAAGCCCGCATAAAAAGAGCCTCTCCTTTCAGTTGTTTTTTTGCCACTTCACTCAACGACCCTGAACCATCAACTCCTTTTAATACAGCATTTGATTGGTAGATATATTTGTACCAATTCGACCATACAGCACTGATGACAGCATTACTGGGAACAATATCATTCATGGCAATAGCAGCCATATCAGGTGAAAAAAAATAATTAATTGCTTCATCGCCCGCGATGCCGGTGTTAATCAGAAGGTCATGCTGCAAGCCCGTCGCTTCCATCCCCGCGTAAACCGCTATCATGGCTGCTGTAGCCGTAGCATCGGAGCTGAACACTGTTGCACTTGTTAACTGTGTATCCGGCGATCCAACATCCAGATATTTTTTGCAGGAGACCATGTTTAAGCAACAGGTAACGATTAGAAATTTTATAAATGAATTCATAGTAATTATGTTATAATTTAATTTGAACACCTGCCGTAATCACACGTAGCGGTGGCAGGAAGGATCTTGTCTCAGGATCGAGATTGGAAAACTTTGTGATCGTAAACAGATTCTGACCGGTCACCAACAAAGTTGCATAACGCTTCAATTGCCAGCTCACATATAGATTCTTCAGACGAAGGAAAGATGCGTCATCGTAGGAACCATCGCTACTGATCAGCCTGTTAAACGTCGTAAAAGAACCACCTGATCCGGTACTGAATTTTTGAATAGATGTAATGTCACCTGGCTTTTGCCAGCGACCCAGCACCAATGAAGGTTGATTGGCAAGCGTGCCCGGCATATCAAAAGCATTCAGGTAATTACCAGCGTGGCTTTGATGGACAAATTGAAGAAGGAAGCCTGCTGTAACTTTCTTCCATTTAAAGTTTTGCTGCATGCCTCCAAAAAACTGCTGGCCTGTAAATACGATCGATTGCCTGTCAAGTCTTGTATACTGACCATCACCATTAAAATCGCGAAACCGATACAACCCTGTCTCTGGATTTACATCTATTAACTCATAACGTTTTGTGATCAATAAAGGCTTTCCGACTACATAGGTATTTGCATAGCTTGACGAGGCAATGTTATCGAAACGAACAAGCCGGTTTCGTGGCACTGTCACGTTGAATGAAACCGACCATTCAAATTCCTTTCGCAGTACGGGTACAGCCGTTAACTCGAACTCCCACCCGTAGTTACTCACTTTTGCAGGCAGGTTACGCAAAATGCCAGAGAAGCCTGTTGTTGAAGGCAGACCGTAAGAAACCAATTGATTTAAGGTTTCATTATTATAATAATTTACTGTCACCAGCATCCGGTCTTTCCATAATCCAAGGTCAAGCGCCAATTCTCTCTTAGAAACTTTTTCCCAATTGTAAGATGAGCTGAAAAGCTGCAATGGTTCAAAAGTCACCGTACCTTGGTAACTGTACAGGTAGGGAGAGTAAGTATCCAAATATTGATAATCGCCAATCTGGTCATTACCCGATGTGCCTAGCGTCGCTCTCAGTTTCCCAAAGCTTAGCCACTTTACATTTTTCATCAGGTGTTCACGTGTAAAAATCCAGCCTGCTCCTACAGAACCGAAGTTTGAAAAGCGGTTGGCGGGTGCATAACGACTGGAGCCGTCGCGACGTGCAGTCAGAGAAAAAAGATATTTACTATCCCAATTAAAAACTGTTCTCGCAAAAAAGCCGGCGTAGCGATACCGGATGCTTGATTCACTATTCGTTGTAACATTTGATGCCGCCTGCAGGCTATTGAGCAACTCTTCGCTGGTATAGCCGGTACCCGTTTGCAGCAAACCACGTTGCCGGTTATTTTGTAAAGATGCACCGGCCAAAATCGTTGCACTAAGTTTTCTCCATTTCTGGCTATAGGTCAGTTGTGGTTCTGAAATAATATTTTGCAAACTGGAATTTCCAAATGTGGCTGAAGAAGGCGCATTAAATATAGGGTTCCACGATGAGCCGGGAATGTGGGAGGTTTCCTGTAAGGCAATCCAGTTGTAACCAAAGGATACTTTAGCTTCCAACCCCGGAACTATTTTTACGGTGAGAGTGGCACTTGTAAGAAAATTATCCGACGTTGTACGCGAGGGGCGTAAAAGCTGTTGTAAAGCATTGCCCCAATACGGATCCCAATACAACGATCCATCCGGGTTCCTGGGATCCGGCATATTGGGAGGTAATTTTACATTGCCCACAGGGCTGGATTCCGGAGCCAATAATTTTGTTCTCATCAGCGAGGATTGCAATGAAAATGATATGCGCTGATCAACTGTGTGATGCTGCAGACTAAATTGCCCACCTGTTTTCTCTTCACCAAATTCTTTAATTGGTACAACCGTTGATTCTTTGTGATAGTTAATGCCTGCCAGGAATTGTGTTTGGGCTGAACCCCCTGACATCTCCACCCTGGTATCAAACTGGTGCATGGTGCGGCCGATCAATACCTTTTGCCAGTTGGTATTTTTGGTGCTGTCGTAAACCAGCAGGTCCCTTGCGTTGTCGATCGTAGGTGTTGCTCCATCATTAGCAAAAGCCTCCCGTCGCATTTGCAAGTATTCCGGTGTTTCCAACAAATCTATAAAACGGGTTACTCTGCCGGCGCCTGCCTGGACCTTTGCAGTCACGGTTAATTTACCGGCGGCGCCTCGCCGTGTGGTGATCAGCACGACGCCATTGGCGCCCCGCGAACCGTAGATAGCCGTGGCTTCCGCATCTTTAAGCACCTCGATACTCTCTATATCTGAAATATTGATCCAGTTTAGCGGCGTCTGTAGTTCGGAACCCGTCATTATACTACCCATAGGCGTGGAAGGAAATGGGATTCCATCAATTACGTACAATGGGTCGTTACCGTTGGCGATGCTGTTCTGGCCTCGCAAACGAATCTGGAATGGTGAACCTGGGAGACCCGATCCCTGGGTGATTTGCATACCCGTTACCCGGCCAGCCATCGCTCCTAAAAAATTTGAAACAGGTTGGCGTTCTATTTCCTCCCGGGATACTTTTGCCACGCTGCCAACGGCGGTTCTTCTTGTTGTTTTACCATAAGCAATCACAATTGTCTCGTCTAACAATCCTAATTTTTTCCTGGCAACTACCAGAACAAATGCATCGCTACCGGTATTTACTTCCAGGGGGATAATCTCAGCCCCGCTAACGTGTAAAACCGCATTTATTTTAACGTCTGTAAAATGAAAGGCACCCATTGCATCGGTAGCAGTTTGCAATGCCGCATTTCGAACAGCAACGGTAACACCTGGAACCGGTTCTCCTTCTTCGTTCATTACTTTTCCGGACAGGGGTCTTGCAACCGCTTCTTGTTTTTTTTCTTTTACCAGGATATGTTTTTCATCCATCGCATACTGTAATGGCTGACCTGCAAAACATTTTATCAATACAGGTTCGATAGACTGGTTGGAAACAGTAAGGGTGACAGGGCTGGTTTTTGCCAGCATCTCCGCACTATAAATAAAATTATAACCCGATTGTTTTTCAATCAGCAGAAAAACTTTTTCCAGCGGTTCTTTATTTACAGAAAAACTAATGAGCTGCGACCTCGCTGTGTTACCAAACCAAAATGTCAGGAGAAAAAGAAAAGTTCCAGAAATCAATTTCATAGCTTTACAATGTTTGGGTTAAACAATAATCGTTACCTCGATTTATTCAAGGGTAACCCAGGCGCCGCCGGGTAGTGTACCACCACTTTCCGGCATTTTTTTGGGATTTACCTTTGTCTATTTTTTTACAACAATAGTCTTACCATCAAAGTTGAAATGCACCAGGCCCGTACCTTCTAACTTTCTAAGCACCGCAGATAATGGCACTTCGCGATCAATGCCGGCATTGAGGTGATCATTGATCTTTGCATCGTACACTACTTCTACGTCATACCATCGTTGCACCTGCTGCATGATCTCTTCAATGGTTAAATTTTTAAAGCGAAACTTATTTTGCGTCCAGGCCAGCACTGCGTCTGTTTCCACTACACTTACATTCCAGGCGGCCGCATCCATTTGTTCACGCGGCCTTAATAGCTTTTCCTTATTTTTTTTACTTATTAAAACAGATCCTTCAGCCAGTGTAATTTTTTTGTCGAAGTCATTTATGTTAAACTCTGTTCCTACTGCTTGCACCTTTACCTCACCTACCGATACAATGAAAGGCTTCGTTTTATCCTTCGCTACTTCAAAAAATGTTTCTCCCGTTACACTGACTTCTCTTTTGTCTTTTATAAAGGCGCCAGGATATCGTATAGATGATTCACTGTTCAACCAAACCTTTGATCCATCCGGCAATATCAATTTAAAAAAACCTTTGCGCGGAATCAGTATCTCATGTATAGCTGTATCCAGTTCATTGTTTGCATAAATAGCTTCGCCATTATTAATATGGATGCCATTGATAACTGTATCCCGTACTCCATTCAACTTAACAATTTTCCCACCCGGCAAATGCAGTTCCGCGACGCTTGCACCAGGTAGAATATCCGATTGCTTTTCGATCCTTGCGACCGACGGCTCTTGTTTTCTTTCTGTTTTTATATATATATATATACCTAGCATGGCCAGTAAACAAGCGGCTGCGGCATACCGCCACCAGGAAATTATACGCGGCTTTCGTTTAAATTTCAACCGCTGCTTGGTTTCAATCAATCTTGCTTCTGTATCCCGTGTGGCAAGCCACTGCATGAATTTGTCAACCATGCTGTCATCTGTCATGTCTTCAAAGAGCTGCATGTTATCATCATTTTCGAGCACCCATGCGTCAAGCTCATCGCGTTCTTCAATGGTAAGGGTTCCGGCAATGAAACCACCGATGAGGTACCCGGTGCGGCTTGCGTTGTTCAGTTTGTCAAAGCGTGTGTCAAGGGGATCCATATTTTGAAAGTATTAAGGTAAAACAGGATGCTCCCCTGATAAGTCATGATTTCCTAAGAAATTGGGGAGTGATGTCAAAAAAAATAAATGAGAAGAACGGGTATTTGTAAATACAAAAGTTGCTCAACCGGGAATAATTGTTTTCCTGACGAATTGAATGGCCCGGTAGCGATGACTGCGGGCCGTTTCCGGATCAATGCCGATTTCCCGGCCAATTTCTATAAAGGATTTTTCTTCGAGGTAGTACATACGCAGCACCTGTTGCATCCGCTGTGGGAGATGATCGATGACTTTAAGTATCTGGGCCAGCGTCTCCGCCGCCACGATATGGCTTTCGACCGGCTCTACCGGCAGCTCATCCATCACTACGAGTTTTCGGTTATTTTTTTTCAGCGCCGATACGCAATGATTGTACACACAACGGTAGAGATAGCTTTTGATCGATTCAATATGATCCAATTTTTTTCGCCGCTGCCAAAGTTCAACAAAACAATCCTGGACCAAGTCTTCGGCCAGCTTTTCATCCTTTACATACTGGTTGGCATAAAAAGACAGGGGACCAAAGAACACACGGAATACCTTGTCGAAGGCATGCTCTTCTCCGGCGCGGAAAGCTAAGATAAAGTCGGGGCCTAAACCCTGTATGTCCTGTGACACTATCAGTACAAAAATGATGACGTTCCCGTGAGTCATCAATAAGAGGAAACAAAAAAAGCGCAGGTCTCCACTTACCGGCTTGGAGGCCCTAGGAGGCCCTAGGAGGCCCTTAGACACAATAAGGGAGCCCACGCCTAAACGTGAGCTCTTGCTTATCATCTTGTGTCTAATGAAAATTCCTAGGTTCCCAAGACAAGACTCAAAGCGAAAGCTTCAAATTAATTCTGCGAGATGAAGATTCGCCAAAAATAAAGTGTATAGAAGCGGCTTCAAGTGTTTTGAAGAAGTTTCTATGCTGTTTATTTTCTAAAGTTAAGCTATTTTTTACATCGCTATATTTATACATACCGATAAAGTTATAAAATCCTTGTTCTTTTCCATTTGAATGGAACAGAACGACAAATATGATATTAAGCTAAGGTGGGGCTTGTCTCTAAAGAAGATATTGGATACCAATAAAATGCTCAATGAAGAGAAAAAGAAAAATACCGGCAAAAGAGATAAGAGCATAATAGATAGTTTCGGAAAATTGGAAAAGGAATCAGAAATTACAAAGTCTACTTTAGTTAATATTGTTCAAGGCAAAATAAATGCTGCAACCACAACGTGGGCGGCAATATTGGAAGCACTTGGCTTGTCCCTTTCAAAATTTGCGCTAATTCATGACGGGCTAACACCTGATGAGATCAATCAGCACAAATCTGCAATTAAGGTTAAGAAAAAAAATACTGCGACAAAAAATTCGAAGAAAAAGAAATAACACTCCATTAAAGAAGTTCAATGCGTTTCTAAGGCCAGTCGTTCGGGTCATTTCAAACTACTGGTCAAGATGCCAAACTCTCTTTGTTATCAAAGATGTCAAAAAAGCCCGCTGCGCAAGCAGTGGCGGAAATTATTTCATTCGATGTCTCCTTTCTTTTTCATACTTCTTTTATTCTATTATTTTAGAGAAAAAAAATCTGTTTAGATTTGATACATGGCAAAAACTAAAAAGCAGCAACCAAAAAGCCCGGTGCTGATAAGTACGATGAAAAGCTGGCTATTAAAGGCAGCTTTGCTGATGTATTTAAAGTAGTAAAAAAGAATAAAGAACAGAACGCCTCGAAAAACCCCAAATAACAAATGGCCCGGTGTAGATACACTGGGCCGTATATTATACCTAAATCCCTAAAAAAATTTAAGCGGCAAAGTAAAAGATAAATCACAGGAAGTACGATTGTTTTGGGTCAATAAATCGAGTAGGAAGACCACCATTATTAGTTGATGGTCTGTCCTCTTACACCACTGTACGTGCCTGTGGGCATACAGCGGTTTGTCAGAATAATTTCAACTGCTTTTCAGTTCGCCAATGATACAGGTCGTAAAAACCTACATAACCTTTCTTTTTGTAATACCCTACCGTTAAGGTTTGGGATAGTATGTGGAATTGCAACTTTTAGTCTTCGCTGCCAATAGGATAGTATCTGGTTCTCAGGAAAGAAGCCAAGCCGTTTTTGTATTAAAATATGAGCTAACGGCGAATAAAAAACTAGTCATAGTCGTATATAAAAGCCGGGAACTCTCCCTCAATAGTCCTATTGTCATTCTGATGGAACTTATGTTCCATTTTGCTATTCATTCGTGAAAGAGAAACGCTAAACGAATACACTCTGTTTTTTTTGGTACCTACATCTTTATACCAAATTCTGCCATAAAGTCTAACTGCTTTCTCATTGATGTAGGCGGATATTGGGGAGTGTGGATTGAAAAATCGTTCTACAGGGGTTTCTTTTATCACATATACATCTACAGATAATGGGTCAACAACGGGTACAAATGGCGAATTCTGGCCGCCTCCATCCGCTTGTCTTTGTAAAGCCAGCGGATTAATGGAACCAACAACACCGATTGCTAGTGAAATTGCCGCAATCTTAGCAGGGTATTGATTAAGATTAAAAAGAGTATAACCTAAAGTAGAGTCATTTACATACCTAAAATTTCCAACTTGCAAATAAGGCATATTTTGTATTTCGAACTGATTTTGAGTTTCCTTTATAGACTCTATTTGGGCTTGCAAAGATTTTTTACTCATGTCAAGGGTTTTCCTGTTTTGGCTATTGGTGCTTACAAGGGATTGATTTTGCAAATCAATTATAAGGCTATCTTTTATCCTTGTCTGTTCATCTTTAATCCTGTCCAAAGAATCCCTACGTGCGCTAGAAATAGCCGCAAGGCTATCTTTTCTTATGTTAACTTTAAACGTGCTGTCTGTAATATTCAGCGCCTTTGTAGTATTGTTGAGGCTACAGGTGTTCAGCATTACCGCATATATGCTAACTAACAATGCCACAAAAGAAAGAATGTCTTTCGTGTCAATACCTTTTTTTCTTTCCTGCTCTACCTTAACAACGAATGGTTGTGGAGTGTAAAATACGGCTTGGCCTTTATTATTGGCGGTGCCGCCGCCGCCTTCGCTATTTACACCCTGGTCACCTTCATTAATCGGGATAGGGGGAGTTGGCGGAACAACTGGAGGCGGAGTTTGCTTTGGGTCCTGTTTTGGGTCTTCTTGGTTTTCTTCTGCCATTATTATTACAATTTATTAAATTAACTTTCTTTACAAGGTCAAAGCAAATACAATTACTACATAACACGTCCATTATGTTAAGTACCCCCTTTAAATGACATAATGTAGAGTTATACGCAAAAAATTACTTCAGTTCTTTGAAAAAGAAAACAATGTAAATGAACTGTGAGACCGTAAGACCGAACAGGAGGATGGAGATTTCAAGCATGGCAATTAGGTTTAATCCTCCGAAAGTACACCGTTGCCGTCAGGCAACAAAAAAGGAGCCCAGTGTGAAAACACCGGGCGACCATTAAACCTTATCCTATGAAAATTCGGGATCAATATAATAACTAATGTCAAACAAAAAAAACAGTGTGGATATAGAGGCTCCTATTGAGTTAATGAACCCCTTTGAAGAGGACAGTTGAGAGCAGGGAAAGGAAGGAGGGTGAGGATTGGGATAATAACGGGCTGGAAAAAAAGAAAAAATAGTCAAAGTAAGGTAATGGGTGTGCATTGATAAAGCTGGTTTTTTATTAATCAATTTTATGTTCGTGCGCAGCTCGATAACAGGATCACGGTTACACATATCAGTTTGTATATGGCGTTGGTGCATGAAATCGTTTGAGCTGGTGTAATTGATCTATTGTTGATGCAACCTGAACGAATTATTTGTCTGGCGAAAATCAGTTCGAGGGTAACTTATTAGCGTTGTACAAGGGCACTGCATTCGTACGGATACATTATCTATTCGCCGGGCTTTTCGACCAGGTGAAAGTAAAGTTCGTTTGATTGAATTGTTATGAATGATCAATGCCCCTGGGGGCTTTTTTCATTAACTGGAAGTGCGGGGTCCGGCAGGCTGATTTTTTTTCAGTCTTTCTGAAAAGCTAACAGTACCGGTGTCATTTTTTCAGCAAAAAACCGTGTGGCATCCTGCTTGCTAAAACCTTGAAAAAAAGATTATGAAAAAGATCCTTTCACTGATCAGGAGGAAAAATAAAAGCAGTGAAAATCCTTTCCTGATCTGGTAATTACAACTTTAAACGCTTATTTTTTATTAAAAAACAAGGAGGTTATTATGACAAACGCAATGCAAAAAGTCAAACAAAACTATGGCCTTGAAAATGTCGTGGATAGCATTTTTGACCATAGCCTGCGCCGTTTCTTCGACGGTAATTTATGGGAACCAGAAACATCCCGTCCTCGGGGAAAAGTTCCCGTCAACGTCAGGGAAAGCGAAAATCAGTACGAAGTGGATGTGATCGCCCCCGGCTGCCGGAAAGAAAATTTCCAAGTTGCTGTAAAGGCCAATGAGCTCTCAGTTTCCTTCACCCAACAAGAGCAAAAAGATGAGCAAAACGAAAAAGCTGGTTGGGTAAGAAATGAATACATTCAACGTTCTTTCAGCCGCAGTTTCACACTTGACGAAACTGTGGATACAGCCAACATCAGTGCGACTTATAGTGATGGTATATTACATCTCGTGCTCCCAAAAAATGAGAAAGCCAGGCCAAAATTGCTGTCCATTGATGTAAAGTAAATCCGTAATTTTATCCTAAAGCCGCTTCGCCTGTCAAAGCGGCTTTTATTTTGATTAGTCATGAATAGGGAAACTTCTATCTACATTGCTATCAGCATTCAGACTTGTGACGGTCCCCAACGTTTTGGTCGGTTTGAGATTGGTCAGGACAAGGAAGCGGCGCAACAGTTATTTAAGAAATTAAAAGGTTCTCCCGAAGTCAATTTAAAAGACATGCTTTATATCGAGTTTATGGAACTGGTCAACGGCTTGCCCGTAAATCTTGATGTACTTACCTGCGATCTCCAGGAGCTCGGAACTAACACAATGCTGATTTCGCAGGAAATATTCAGGCTTGCTAACCTGCGGGCTAAATAGTATCCCCATCAATTTTTTTGAAATTGTCCCGGGCTATTTATTTTTGGAATTTATTTCCCTTTGGCAACAAAAAACCTGTATGGAAAAAAATACAAGCCATCATTGTTCTATTACTCTGGTTGGAGTATAATCCTATAAAAGTAATAATTTTTATATCCAAAAAAGCCTACCACGAATGTAGCAGGCCTTATATGGACGGTCAGGGTGTAACGATTCAAGTAAGGTAGGCTATTAATAGAAACTATGGAAATAATTTCTCACCGGGGCGTTCAGCGTTCCGTTTTTCAACGAGTGCCTTTTGTATACTGTCAACCAGTCTTTGATTCTCGCTTACTATCTCAGCCGATTCATTCATTACTTTAGATTCCAAGAGTCGTTTCGTAGCATCTGAAAACAAGTCAAGTAATTCGTTTAATGAAAGGCCTTTTAATGATCTGTCCACATTCATATATTGAAGTTACAACAATAGTGTACGCCTTACGAATCAGTAAATCACGTTCTAGTTCTCACGAAAGAAGCCAAGCCGTTTTTGTATTAATACACGACCGTGCGCCATTTAACGAAAAGAATAAATTATATGGAAACTTACTTTTTCGGGCTGCCTCTTGTGGGATAA
The DNA here is from genome assembly GCA_040007815.1 of Chitinophagaceae bacterium. Lineage (GTDB taxonomy): Bacteria > Bacteroidota > Bacteroidia > Chitinophagales > Chitinophagaceae > Terrimonas_B. Next base: position 34,518 of record JBDTUH010000014.1, on the reverse strand, counting down.
AATGCTATTAAACAAAGCCCTTTGCGTATAACTACATAAAATCTACAAAACTTTATTAAATTCCATGCCAACCTGACTTTCATACAATGGTCTGACGGCAACAAAAAAAGAGCCCGGTGTGGAAACACCTGGCGACCATTAAACCTTATCCTATGAAAATTCGGATTGAATATAGGAAGGAATGTTAGAATAAAAAAGGGCCGTGTAGAGAAACAGGCCGAATTAAATCATAATGAACCCTCTTTAAGAGAAGAGGATCATAAAGTACAAAATCTTTTATGAGATAAAAAAGCCTACCGAGAGAGACGATAGGCGATAGAATAATGAACCCTTAAGGATATATTAAATCCTGCAACAAAATAGAAATTTTTATTGACGGCAAAGTCTCATTAACGAGCTTAATTAAAGAGGCCCGTGTAGAGACACAGGCCGTCATGATTAGTTACAAATGCTTTTTACGAATAAGCTATCGTTAATACTTAAAGCTCCTGTATTTTACTTTTACAAGTGTCATATCATTCTCTGTATTTATTACAAGATTCACACATTAAGGGTAACAAAAAAACTTACCGCGTAACGGATAGACTGATAGGAGTGGTTGCGGCAAATATTTCAATGCTGTCTGTTGTCGTTGTATTTTCCGATTTATTCCAGTCGCTTAATCAGCCCTTTCCTTCGTTCAGGACTATATATATACCACCATTTCTCTATGGTATCCCTTACGGGAATATGCGACACATGCACCGTTACGGCTTTCCAATTGCCCTCAATTTTTTGCATCCCATATGTGAAACAACCGGAACTGCCCGCAGTATCTCCTTCAGGGGTAATATGCATATGGTCGAATTCTACGAGATAAGAAGCCGCTTCTTTTGAAAAGACATGGACTTTATGATTTTTTAAATTCCAATACAATATCTTTTTCCAGCCATTTTTGCCAACAATATCTCCCCAAATTCCATCTATCGTTTTATAATCTCCCCAATAATATCCATCGCCGAAAATGACGGTGCTGTCAGAGTTTTCATAAAAAGTCATCACCGCATTGTAATCCATATTCTCCAGGTCCGACGCATGCTTTTCTGAACGGGTAATAATATCATTTTTTATTTTAGCAATTTCATCCTGAGATAATTTTTCGCCCTTTGACTGGCAACCTACAATGGATAAAATAATAAAAAGTTTGATCAATTTCATGCTGGGATCGTTTTGGACACCTGAAAAGAAGATACAATATATCACAAAACAGTGATTTTTTACGGGTTTCTCCTGAGAGTGATAATCGTTAGGGTAGGTGTAAGAGGAGTACAATCAAGGATAATTTCTTTTGTGGATGTGACCGAGCGGGTCTTCACGTTTTTGCACAATTGCTTTTTGTACTTTCTCCAACTGATCTTTTTCGTTGTATCAGATCAGTACCTTGATTATACAATTTTCGCACTTGTTGGTCTTCGCCAAAGATAGTACGCAGAAACGCCGAGGTTGGTGTTTTTCACCAACCGCATTGCTGTAGGTCACTTGGGGAACCGCACCCAACTGAACTATCGATCAGTCACGATGAACAAACAACATGAATATTACAACAATCCCCTGCTTTTCATTCTCCAATCCTTTGGTGTCTTCTTAAACTTTTGTGTCAAGATACCAAACACTACTTGTTATTAAGCCGGATCATCTTACTTTACATTTATCACAAAAAAAGGCCGCTGAAAACAGCGACCTTTTATAAATTTAACCTGCAAACTTGTTTAGTTACCTAGACAGCGGCATAGCAGGAATACGAAACAAATATACTATTATGTTTGGAATATATATGGAACGGATAATAAATATAACTTAAGCTTATCGTCATGATCATTAATAAATGACTTATAATCAATACAAAACGCTCTTATCAGCATCCAGACTTGATAAATATAAAACTGCCTGCAACAACCGCAGCAGAAAAGCTATGCCTTTATACAGAGCGAATATAAGATTATCACAGAAGCTGTACGCAGTCATTGGCTTGTTCGAAGTGGCATTACGCAATAACATAGACCTGCATTTTATAACAATCAAAGGACCGCAATGGTTGGAAGATGCTGTACAGCCAGGCGGTTACCTGGATACACCGGATTGTGAAAATTCCTACCATAGCATTCACGAAGCTATACACAGACTTGGTACAACATACTCTCATGACGGCCTGATAGCGGCACTAACCCTCGGATTCTGGACTTACCAATTTGGAAAATATGAATATCCTGCGTCGGGCAACACTGCGTTAAACATTTTTATTAACCGGCCACCGGGAACGACATATAAAAAAATGCAACAATACCTGATGAAGATAAATATTCTTCGCAATAGAGTGGCGCACCATGAGCCGGTCTGTTTTGACGATTTTGGTATGATATCAACAGCAATGGTTGTTAAACGGTATGCGCTGATCAAAGATCTTTTGCATTGGATGGGCTGTAATTCAGCCAAATTATTTTATGGTATTGATGGGGTACAGAAAGAAATTGATTACATCAACCGGCTTGCTTCAACTATTTGATATGTTTAGCAGTAAGTGAAAGTTATTGACGGTATAAATTATCTGCCGCTAACATTCCATTTAAGATATTATGATATGCCCTTCACCATCGGGTTGTTACAACAATCCCCTGCTTTTCTTTCGCCAATCCTTTGGTGTTTTCTTGAAATATTTTCTAAAAGCATTTATAAATCCGGTTACTGTTTCATATCCCGCCAGTTCAGCAATATCTTGCACCTGTTTGTCTGTCGCTTCGAGGAGATATTTGGCCCGATCCATTTTGCGCTGCAGCAATCGCTCAAAAGGACCCATACCAAACACCCTGGCGAAACCGGTTTTCAATACATGCATATTGGTTCCTACCATTTTTGCAAGTTTCTGTATAGAATAATGCATGCTGAGATCGGCGGCAATGATCTGGTCAGCCGCATATACCGCTGCCAGCTCTGCCGGTGTTAACTCACCCGGCCATGTAAAAGGTGGCGCGGATACGTGATGAAATAATAACTCCCGCATACTATAGTCATAAAAAGCATCCCGGAGTTTTTCCTCAAATGGATTATCGAGGATACGGTAAATGATCTCCCGCATTGGCAGCGTCATCATTAAAGGAGCCCCGGGAATAATAGTATCGCCCAAGGATGTTTGCGTTAACAACTCATGACTGATGAATGCGGCAAAATACTGGCAGCCCTGGCCCTGTGCGAATTTGGATTGAATTACTTTGGAATCAGTGATCCGGTACTGACCAGCCAACAGTTTTAACTCCACCCCTCCTGGCTCTCGAATGAGCAGTTCACCCGTCAGTACCGTTTCCAACCGAAGATATTTACTTGATTCCCTGATGGTGATTGTTGTGGGCTTGTTCCATTGCATGGTGCGAAACGAAAACCGGAACAGGCGATGCGAAAATTCGTGGATGGATATGCTATAGGCTTCCTGTATGGCCTGTAGCAGGTCAGCTCCGGGCAAACGGGTGCCTTTGAATTTTTTTACCGGTGCAGTTATTAATAGGACAGCTTCACCGGTGGATAAGGTTATTTCTGTCATGTGGTTTAGTCCAAAGCACGGAATATCGGTAACGGGCCGGTTAAATAGTTGCTCAACCGGAAATTATTGTTGCGCTAAAAAATCTGCTTTTGCCAGTCTGTTTCACAATATTACTTTGCAAATTCCCAAAAATGTTACACCTGCCCTTGATTAACTTGGCTTTTTAAATTCGCTTATGCTTTTCTGCAAGCCATCCCGAAAGTCTGGTATTCTATATGAGCAATCTATTGAAAAGGGTCAGACCCTGTCGATCCGCTCCCTGAAAATTAAACAGGATCTACCTGTTATTCAAAGATGGGCAATGCCTGATTATTGGCCGGAGCTTTGGTCCTTGCCCGGCGGTATTGAAAATGTTACAGCCATTTACCAGTTCGTGCAAAGGAATGCGGAAGGTCATTCCTTTGTTGGGCTTTTGGACGAACACCTTATTTGCGTGATAGATCTATTTGCGGCTTCATCGAATGATGTGGGTAATCATCTTTCGCCTTCCCCCCATGATTGCATGATACGTTTTCTTCAAGAACCTCCGTCAGTGACGAAGATCCCTATCGTAACAACTTTTCTTCATTGGTATTTTCATTTCCCGCAAGCCGGGGATCTCCTTGCAGGGCCGGGTATCACCAATTATGAAACCTGCCGCGAATTGGAAGCATTGGGGTTCGTTTTTTACCGAAATATTATGCTGGCAAAAAAGGCGGCGAGCATTTATGTGATGAGCAGGAAGAGGTTTGAATCACTGTAATTTACTTTTTTTTACCCAGGACCGTGAAACTTGCAGGTAGGCTACCGGCAGAAAGTCCCCTGGACGGCAAATACAAAAAGTGAATTATCTTAATACAATAGTCAAAGTAAATAATTTTCTCATTGTGCGATGATGGCTATGAATTTTCGATATCAGTTCTGAAGTTCGGTGGAAGAGTGTAATAAAAAACCGAGTCCTTCCTGATACATTGTTACAGTGGCGGTGTCAAGATAAAGACGATTCATCCTTTATTTATATTTTGCTTTTATAATTAATACTGCTTCGTTCTTGCCCTCGCATTCATCCAGTTAACTTCTTCAACTCCGTTCATTTCTTCGAAGTGCCGGCCGATATAGCCAATCTTGTCTTTTTCCAGTAAACAATGGATTACGAGTTTTGCATGGCCACTTTCCAGCAGTTGAAAATGCAAAGTGTCAATAATAATTTTCTTCTGTGTCATTAATTCGCAGATCCTGGTCATAGTAGCCATTGGATCCTTAACAACTACTATGAAGGCGCAGGCCCGCAGATTAATATCATTCACCATGAGCGTTATTTTCAAAAAAAAAAGAAGTACAGGCATACCCGTTCGGTCATGTTTATGAGACAAATACTTCTTTCGATTACAATTCGTTTAGTTTTTCCTGTACATACTCCCCATACATCCTGCCCGCCAGCAGTCCCCTAACCAAATGATCGTGAGAGGACCGGCAATCCTCGTCTTCGTAAATTCTTTCCTGTGACGATGGGTCCAACTGATTATTCCTTTGCAGAAAATACCGATCATCCTGATCTACCAACCCACTTTTGTAATAGGCAATAAAGGTTTCGTTTCGTTCATTAAAACGGTGATACCTTTTTTCCTCGTCTGTCCAATAAACTAATTTTTCATCAGACCCTTCAGGCATAAACAGAAGGCTTTGGTTTATCATGAGATAATATTCTATAAATGCGGTAAAAACTGGCTTTATCTGTTTAAAGAATTCAATTTCTTCCTTGTCTATGTTCATCACCCGGAGAAAAAACCTTTCTTTCAAACGGTGCCAATACTGAACCGCCAGGCGGAAGCATAATTCCGCTTTATCGGATTCGGGTAACGACAATGCCCGAAGGCGAATCAATTCTTCTAGCAATTCATCCAATAAACTTTCCCAATGCAGGCTCATATTTGTCAGCTTGTAATAAAAAAATAGAGAGCAGCAGGCGATTGGACGCGGCTCTCAATAACTAAAAGAGCGATACCTGCAATTCTTTTGAAAAGGTGATATAGACATATCTCCTTGTATGCGGCTTCAGCCAAACCACATTCTAACATGAGAAATTTTTATAGCAAGGAAACTAAAAGTATTCTGTTGCAACTGGTTACTTTCGACTTGTCAGCTCTCGCATACTTATGTTTTGAAATTTACAAACTAAAATTAACGCTCAAAATTCAGACACCGCATTATACAATCAATAAGAGTAACATTTTCCCACTAATGGGGAGTGATTTCGAATTTTTATTTTTAGAGATTTCACTTTTACTTTAGTGTCTTAATTATAAATAAAATTTTATCAGGACAGGATTCCACATAAACCGCACTCTTCTATAACTTCATCGAGTAAATAAAATAATACACGGTAGCTTTTCCGGTATTCTCCGTCATCGTAATTTCACAGGCTCTGGCAGAATAATAGAATAGACCTAATAAAGTCAAATAGGCTTAGCGTCCTGACATCTACATCACCTGGATTTCGACTACTTGAAAACACCGTTCTTTGGATAGCAATTCAATTAAATGACAATTCAAAAGTGCTAATTCAAAACATCTTATGAGGCAATAATATTTAGCAACTGACATTTAACAAACCTGCACCACATTCATATCTAAGAGACAGCCCAATTTTTGTATACGTGATGCTACAAACCCTATTCCAACTGCGCAGTGATGTGCCGGACCATAGCTATTCCAATCGTTTACAAATTTTCTCGCACCTAAAGGAAACTTATACCGGCTATTGGTGTTACCAATCTCCAAAATAGGGCCTGGAACCGATTCACCTTCGGCAACCAAAAATATTAACTCCCCACCCTGTTTTTCAACGACCGATAAAAGCGTTATTGGTCCGTTCTTTACCATCATTTCTACTGAAACCCCCATGCCTACTTTGCCGTGATAAACTTTTAAAGGACGAACCTTTGTTTTACCTTCTGCAATAGCGATGTGCCCAGGCCCATCATGCCCCATCAGTACTACGTCATCGTTATAATCCATTGCATAATACTCAGTAAAAGAACCACCTGCTCCAAAACTGTCCATGATTTTCATGGCCTGTACATTCTTTATTTCGTACTCACCGGCAACAGGAATGCCGTCGGCTGTCAACAATGAGTTACCCAAAATGATTGAACTGATGGCTTCTTCGTTTTCTTTATTACCTGTTCCTTTATAGTAATAGGCCATAGATCCTAACTTGTATTTAGACACCAGACGATCCAATGCTACGGAAGTTATGGCTGCTTTTTCCAGTTCTTCTGCTATGCAATCAGGTTGTACATCAAATACTTCATAAAAGAGTGCAAGCTTTTCTTTCATTTCAGACTGTGTTACCTCTCTCCGTAACGCAGCCAATTCTTCAACTTCCATCAATTCAATATGACCTCCAAAATGAGCATATTGCTGTGTGAAATCTGTGTAGATGTCAAGCATTCCACTATAATAATGTCCCATGCATCCAAGGCGATTATTGAACATAATGTTAGCTACCTTGGCCGCCTCTACCCACTCTTCGATTTCCTTCCAGCATTCAGGGTCATCATTAAGCATACCGGTGACCTGGTAAAACTTAATACCCGTGCGATTAAACACGTTGGCAATTTCAGGTACCGGGCAAGCAGTGCAATATGCAAGCCACTCGCGCGTCATTTGTGTGCGATCTGACATAGCATTAAAACTGGTATAGTCGATGGTTACGTCGGGCGAAAGGTTTAATACAATTACAGGAACTTTCGCTCTTTGTACAACAGGTAGTACAGTTGATGACAAAGCATATGTGGTTACATATAAAAAAATAAGATCAACTTCCTCGCGACGAAATTTTCTACCAGCCTCAAATGCCATATCGATATTATCCACGAGACCTGCATTAATCACTGACGGATGAATTGTGGAGAGCTTTTCTTCTACGATTTTTAAATACCTTTCCAGACGCTCTTTCAATCCAGCAAATTGTGGCCAGTAAGAATCCAATCCAATACCAAATAACCCAATAGTCATTGTAGATTTCGTAGATTTATGATTATCATAATAAGTCAAAATGATGCACTCCATCCACAAATTGACATGTTAAAAAACATACCTTAAAAATACCCACCATCATTAGTTGATTTATAAATTTCTTCGTGGCCCTTATACATTTTTCCATTGGCCTCTTGAAATTGTTCAGCGGATATTCATTATCTTTTAATGAGTATGACCGCGCCGGGAATGGAAAATTTTTTCCCAACAGCAGGTAGCCTAATTTTTGATTTCCAAAACGTTTACAGAAAAAGGTTTGAGTGTTATTTTATTTCCCGTCAAATAAGATTGTGATGCTTGCTTTTCACCAGTTAAGACATTTACAGAATTAATCTTTGACCCACCTGTCTCCTTCGGTAATTCAAGTGTGATATTTCTGTTGCGTTTATTTATAAGAAGCAACTTCCTCCCTTTCTTAGTAAGGAATGCCTGAGCCGCTGCATCAGAATTCGGCCGATCCATACCGGTGGTCTTAACAAGTTCGTCTCCCGCCTTGAATTGGTCTATCAACAATTTCAAAACCCAATATCTTGCATTAGGGTTTCCATTCACCCAATTTATCATGCTTACATCCGGATATTGCGTCGGATAACCTACTAACTGGGACTCACCAGCTACATCAACACCGAGCTTGGCGAGTTCAAGATATATGTAAGCGAACATGGCTCCTGACAAATTCCAATATAATGGAGAAATCGGATCTTTATGATCATGGTTTGTCAAAATTGATCCGATTTCATTAACGGTGGTAAAGGTTTCCGGAGCCAACCTTTTTCTCATATGTTCGATATATCTAACCTTATCTATAAATCCATTGGCCTGGTCAAAAAATGAATACTGTTGTTGGTCTATGGTCTGCCCGCGACCGGCACCAAAGGCATAAAAATGATACGAAATTCCTTCCAGGGGAATATCTTTTTGGTGATTATTTGGATTAAGGAAGTATTCATAAAACTCGGTGTCCGTTGTTAATGCCAGCGTGATACCGATAAATTTAGTTGCTGGGGATATTTTTTTAAGTGCGGTGACTATGGCATCATAACATTTCGTATATAACTGAGGTGACATTTCATGTTCATATTCCGGCTCATTAAAAACCTCCCAATACGGTATATTGAAGTAATGTCCCGATTGATGCAACTTGCCCAATTCGTCTGTAAACCCTCCCTTTGTGTACCAGCTAAATAACCTTACATAATAATCCGTCAATTCTTTCAATGTTGTATCACGAAATTCCTTGCCCTGGTTATATTCCCAACCTATCACATTAGGATCATCAGGATAACTGACGGGTTTTTCCGTCTTGAACATCCACACCGGAATGGTACTGAAATTCATAACGACGGAATGGCCTTTAGTGGCTTCCATAAAATCAATTACAAGAGGATCAATCAGGCTAAAGTCCCAGAATGTTTTATCCTGAGCAGGCGGCTCCAGTTCTGCTACGCCCAATTTTGGATAAGGAAACCAGGGAACAAACCGAACGTAGTCAGCCCCTATTTCTTTTAACGCCTTGAAACTATCTTTATGGATTGGTGCCTTGGTTCGCAACATTGGATTAACTACCACCTGTAACGTTGGAGTAGTCTTTGAAACTCTTACTGTATTATTCCAGTCAATCACAATTTTATTTGTTTGCGAAAAAACTGAATAATACTGGCAAAACAAAATTAAAAACAAGACAGGCAGCCTGTAAATAAAACTTGACAAAAAAATTGAATTCATAAAATATAACTGTTTATGATACCATGAAAGATTTCTGTTTTGAGACTGACCAACTTCTAATACGGTGTCCGTAAAAAGAATAAAATATCAGGTAAATAAAACAAGGTAATAACACCCAATAAGCTGTCCTGGCATTGTACAAATCGGCAAAATATCCGTAGAAAAGTGGAAGAATAGCGTTTCCGCACAAACCCATAATTAGAATAGAAGATCCTACTTTTGTAAACCTTCCAAGACCATCCAACGCTAGCGGCCATATCCCAGCCCAAATCATAGAATTGGCAAAGCCCAATAAGACTACAAACCAAATCGACAGATCTGCCTCATGGCCCAGGAAAGTAACTGTTCCGCGGGCAAAGATGATCAGCAAAGAAAACGTGAGCCCAAGTAGCGTACAAAACCTGAAAACATTTGTTTGGGAAATAAATTTAGGTATGACTATAATACCTACCAGGTATCCACATACCGTTGCAAATAAAGTGTAGGAAGGGAACACTTTAGCTTCAAGCAATGGAATTTTCATGGAAACGGCATAACCAATTACAGTATCTATCGCAGTGACATGTGTACCTACATGCAAAAAGATGGCGACGGCTCCAAGTATGAGGTGAGGGAATTGAAAAATACTCTTTCTACCTGAATTGGCAAAGGCCGTTTCCGCACTTTCTTTTTCAGTGTTAATTTCCGGTAAAGGAGAAAACCGGACAAGCAGCCCAAGACCAACCAACACAATTCCCATACACATATAGGGTACAATAACTCTTTGAATCAATTCATTTAGAGCCAGCTCTTTTTCATTTGCTGCCATCAAGGGTATTTTTGCAAATAAATCTGCATCAACAACCCGGAAAATCAAAGCTGCCAAAAGTAATGGTGCCAGGATACCGCCTGTCTTGTTACAAATACCCATAATTCCTATTCGCTGTGCAGCACGTTCTTTTGGACCCAATACAGTTATGTAAGGATTTGCAGCCGTCTGTAATATCGCCAAACCTACCCCAAGAGAAAATAAACCCAAAAGAAATACTTCATAAGTTCGGGTTAAAGCAGCAGGAATAAAAATAAAAGCGCCCGCTGCCATTGTCCAGAATCCTATCATCATTCCTCTTTTAAAACCCACAGATTTTAATAAATAGGAAGCAGGAACAGACATAACAAAATAGGATATATAAAATGCGAACGCCACCAAATACGATTGAAAGTTGGTTAATTCGCAGGCAATCTTAAAAAAGGGAATAAGTATTGCATTTAGCCAGGTTACAAATCCAAAGACAAAAAACAGCAACCCGATAATGCTAATGGAAATAAGTACCTGTTGTTTGGATAACGAGTTAATATCAATCTTTTCAATTTTGTTCATCGGTTGGTTTTATTGAACATTTTAAATGTTTACTGCAGCACCCCCATCGACAGGTAAGATAACGCCAGTGACATACCGGGCCGCTTCCGAGCACAAATAAACTGCAGCATAGCCAATATCTTCTGGTTTACCAAATCCCTCCATGGCAATCCTGTTTACAATTTTTTGCTTCCGCTCTGCGTCGGTATCAATCGCATTAAAAAAAATATCTGATTCAATCCAGCCTGGTGCTATGGCATTTACCCTAACGTTGCTTTTTGAATACTCCGCTACCAGGGCCTTTACAAGTCCCGTTAAAGCCGTCTTGGAAACCCCATAAGCAGATACCTGGTTCATACCAAATAAAGCGGTCATAGAACTGATCATCAAAATGCAGCCACTTCTTCTTTTTAACATTCTTTCGGCGCAAGCACGTGTCAAACTGAAAACACTTAATAAATTTGTATTCATCACCTTAAAAAATTCTTCATCAGTTGTATCCTGAGCCCATTTTTTCAAATGTACACCAGCATTGTTAACAAGTATATCTATAGAACCAAATTGTTCTTCCACGTGCAAAATCAATAAAGGAATTTGCTCAAGATCAGTAATGTCATTCTGAATATAAGAAGCGTTTGAGCCAAGCATAGAGACTGCCGCGCAAAGCACATCCTTCCTCCTTCCTGTAATAATTACCTGAGCACCTGAACTTATAAAAGCCTTCGCTATGCCTAATCCGATCCCAGTTCCTCCACCTGTGATCAAAGCCAATTTGCCGTGCAGTGAAAAAATATTCTCGGCCATACTTACAATTTAATTTCACATAAATGTTCGTCGAGGAAATTAAACCCCCAGCCTGGTTGTTCATGAGGATAAGCAAATCCATCTTTTATCATCATCGGGTTATCGATTAAAGGATCTATCCAATCGAATGATTCAGCACCAATGCCATTTGGAATGGTACAAAGCAGCGGAACATCGTAGTCCTTATAATAGTGAGGTAACACAGGGATATAATAAGCCGCTGCCAGTGCAGCACTTTCTCTCCACGCTTCTACACTCCCGAGCCGCAATAGATCGGGTTGCCAAATATCAATCGCGTCTTTACTTAACAATAATTTTAAGGGCATTGAATCGAATTCTCGCTCACCCATCGCCAATGAAATCCGACTTTTACTTTTAATTGCTTTATAACCATCAAAATTTTGATGTTCGATTGGTTCCTCAAACCAGAATATATTAAGATCATCAACCGCGTTCGCTAACTGGCAAGCCGTGGCTGTATCCATTCCCTGGTTAGCATCCATCATAATACCAATCTCCCCGCCAACGGCCTCACGAACTTTTTTTAACCGGTCCAGGTCTTCTTTCCAATCAGGAGATCCTACTTTTATTTTAACGGATTTAAATCCACGGGCTTTGTAGTTTGTTACCTCAGCAATTAGTTCATCAGTAGAATAGGAAAGCCAACCACCGCTGCCATAAATAGCTACCTTGTCTTTGTTGATACCAAGCATTTTTTGGATAGAGAGGCCTGTTAACTTTCCCTTTGCATCCCACATCGCTATATTAATTAAACAGCGGGCCCAATTCAGCAAACCAGTGTTCCCGAAATATTCATTAGCCAGCATAGCGGCCTTATTAAATTCGACAGTCTCCCAGATAGTAAATTTTTTTGCCAGCTCAACAATATCTTTGACAGATCCTATCATAGCATTCGGCGAATATTGAAAGGACAGTAAATAGGATTCACCGGTAATGCCGGATTTTGTTTGAATCCTTAATACCAAAAAGGAAATTTCAGTCAGCGTATGCGTAGAGTCTGAAATAGGCTTTTTTAAGGGCGATACTGCTTTAAACAGGCTTATTTTTTCAATGTTATCACTATTCATACTAATTGCTTACTGAGATAAGGTTTGATTGGTTATTGCACGTTCCAGTTCGCTGATTGGATTAGTAAGAAGTGCCGAGGAAAGTTTATCTAAAAAACAATAACAACTATTATGCAATTGAAGGATACCCGCAGGATGCATATTGCTAACTGGTTTCTCTAAACAATCTCTGACAGCTTCGGCCTTCCTGCTGTCGGGCACCGAACAGATAATGTGCCTTGATTTGCATATTTGTTTAACGGACATACTTATTGCCTGCTCCGGAACATCTTCAATAGATTTAAACCAACCCTCACCGGTTTGCTGCCGACGGCATTTTTCATCAAGACTGACAACTATATAAGGTTCTTCGGTTTCAAAATCCGCTGGAGGATCATTAAATGCTAAGTGGCCATTTTCACCGATACCCACTAATGCGACGTCAATTGTAAGCTGGCTAATCACATCATTAAGACGCCTGCATTCGGCTGCGGGATCGCCTTCGCCATTTACAAAATAAACGTCCTTTACTTTACCGACCTTATTCAAAAATCTTTCTTTCAAATATTTTCTAAAACTAGCTGGTGAAGTTTCGGACATTCCAATATATTCATCCAAATGAAATACTATAACCTTACTCCAGTCAATATCTTCAGTTATTAACTGTTTAAGCATCTCGGTTTGACTGCCCCCTGTTGCGACAATAATACTGCTCTGGCCATTTTTTTCAATTGCTTCCCGTATTAATTGCCCGGCTGTCTGACCTGCAATCATACCTAATTCATTTGGGTTCTCTGATACGATAATTTTCATTTTTTAAAGTTTGATATATTAGAATTGCATTAACAAATAAAGTCGTCTATCCACAACAATGATCGACTTTAGGATACATTGCTATGCCAATAAATCAGAGCAACGATTGATACTAATTTTTCCGCTGCCTTTGAAAACTGGCGGGTTGGTTTTACTTCGAACCTCGGTAGAGGGAGGTTACATCCCCCGGAGAAAGTGCACCTGCATACACCCTGACATCTTTTATACTGCCTTTAAAATAGTTTTGACTGCCAAATCCTATTAATAGGGGACTATTGTTTTCGAGATTAAATAAAGATGCACTCGTTGGTGAGCTGGAAACCAATTTACCGTCGATATAAAGTTTTAATTGCTCTTTTCCCTTTACCGCCGTTATGTGTCTCCATTCAGTACCGATATCATCGTCAAATGTAACCGCCTGCCCAGCTTGCCAACGATACACTTTCCCTGTCTCAGCTTTCTGAACGTCTGTGGGAAACCCCCGGGCGGATCCGGTTCCTGCAAACAGGTTTCCCTGGAACACGGCCATAGCAGGAACCCGGCACCAGGATTCATGAACATCAACACTATAATCGGAATTATGAACAAGTCGTTTTATTAATTTTGTTTTCTCCCCGCCATCGTATCTCCATACTTCACCTTTTGGGATAACTCCGGCGTACATCTTACCGTTATAAACAGTTAATTCCATTATTTCATTTTTCCGCATAGGAACATAGGGTATTGTTGTTTCTACAAGTGATGTTTCATCCGAACCAACCCATCCGCGGTTTTCCCATTTCCCATCGGATATATACCGTATGATATAACCATTTGACCATGTTCCGCCATACAATTGTCCCTTATATGTTTCAAAAGTGTGTGTCTGCGTTATATACATAGAATTAAATTTTCCTACTGTATCCCAATTCCCATTTTTATCCAACTTCCAGATAGTAGTAGATGAACCGTTAAACAATTGATCTCGATAAACGCTTGACGAGATTAATTTGTAGTTCTTTAATTTATGCTCAAGTTTCCATTTATTATTAAGTGTGTCGTAACTGTAAGTTTCACCCTGATCATCATTTACGTACAGTGTTCCGTTATAGGCAGACATTGAGTGGATCCTTTTTTTTCCAAGAGGAAATTTTCCATACTCTTCCCATTTTGTTCCTCCTAAATATTTATATACACCTGCTGCTTTTCCGGCTGTTTCCTGATCATAATAATCCCACTTACCTGTACCTACATATATGTCACCGTTGAACACTACGCCGCACATGATTGATTGCGTGTTACGGTCTTCCATAGGCCTACCACAATCGACCCACTTACCATCCCCATCGTATCTGAACATACCTCTTGCATTATTAGGATCTGTTGCTCCCGCAACGCCTGCATACAACTGATTCTTATAAACAATGAACAGACTGATGAGATTGTTAGTAGCTAGCGGCCGGCCGCAATCAATCCATTCTCCCTCTTTTGCATCATCAATTCCAAAGAAAACATTACGGGAATCGCTCGGACCACTGTAGGCTGACGAACTGGAAAGGATATGAAAATTCAATCCTTTTCTAAGGCTGTCATCGAATTTATTAATGATATCTCCTCCTACCCTCGCACCTTTGTCTACTTTAACCCAGACACTCATACTGAAATCGTCACTGCCAAATTTCAACGTTTTATTATCAGGCACTTCGATGTATGCACTGTCGCCACTGAATATTGCATCCACACCTTTTGAGAGAACTACCCCGTGATTGATCCCGTCATTACCCATTCCTGAATAATCCTTACTGTCACCGCGCAATTTCCAATAACCAATAAGTTTAGCCTTACTGATTAAATTATTTTGTGCATTGCATGATACAGCCGTTAATATTATTAAAAGAACAACAGGAATAAACATTAGCATTTTTAATCTGCGGGAGATAACGCTCCTGATCATATTTTTAAATTCCATACCATATATTATTGATAAGTGCCTCAATTTTCTACAATTGGTAAGTAAACCCGGGCATCTCAGCCCGAGATTCTGTTAGAACCGTGCGTAACAGTCTCCCGTTACACGGCTCCGGTTATCCGAACGTTGGTTTAGATCCGAGTAGCGACCAATGAGCAAATAAGCCCGGCCTTCGCACAGATATTCCGTGCAGCCATCTTATTGCCTTCAGTTCGCTCCTTCGGAGCTTCTTGTATTTTCGTTTTGCCCAGGTGGCAAGTTTTACATTTACAATGTGCATAAAGTTTCTAAGTTTTGTTTTGTAAAATTTACCGTAGTAATTGATCCATCCTCTTAACACAGGATTTATCTTGCTGGCAATTTCCTGTATCGTATTTCCTGTCTTTTTCAATACTTCCCATTCACACATCTTTTCATTCATTGATTTCATCGCTTTTGCACTGACTCCCGGCAACCAGTTAGTGAATGACCCATCTTTCCTGCCGTTCTGTGCCTGTCTGGGTTTGAACGTGTAGCCCAGAAAGTCGAACGTCACATTCGGATACTCTTTTGTCCTGTTGCTGTCTTTGCAATACACCAGCTTTGTTTTCAACGGATGCATTTCAAGTCCGCATTGTTTTAGTCGTTCCTCTAATGCCTTCATGATTCTCATTCCATCACTCTCAGTCCAGCAATGGATAATAGCGTCATCAGCATATCTTTCAAAAGGACAACTCGGATACTCTTTACTTAGCCATTTGTCCATGCAGTAATGCAGGTACAGGTTGGCAAGCACAGGTCCGATAACAGAACCTTGAGGAACCCCTTTGGCTCTTGCTGCTATTGTCCCGTCTTCTAATTGCAGTGGTGCTACTAACCATCTTTCGATATACAGCAGCATCCATTTACAATCGCAATGCTTTCTGACTGCTTTCATCAGCAAGTCATGCGGAATGTTGTCAAAGAACCCCTTGATATCGAGGTCTATCACCCATGCCTGCTTCCAGCAACGTGTTCTTGCTTTAGCAATGGCATCAACGGCTGATTTTCCTTTCCGGTAACCATAAGAGTCTTCATGAAACAAAGGCTCTAACTCCGGTTCTAATAATTCTTTTACTACTGTCTGGCCAATACGATCGGCAATAGTTGGAATGCCCAGAGGTCTTAGCCCACCTCCTTTCTTCGGTATCTCCATCAGCTTCACCGGCGGTGGCATATAGCTGCCTGAACTCATCTTGTTCCATAAGTTATACAAGTGATTCTTGTAGTCTTTATCGAACTCATTCAAGCTGATTCCATCCACTCCGCCGCTTCCCTTGTTGGACAGTACCTTCAGATAGGCATCGTACACCCATTGCCTTCTAATACTGAACGGTTTTGTTCCACTCATCTTCGTACCTCCTGACGTTTGCACATCAGTTTTCGTTAATGATTAAAAAACTGGATAACAACTTCCCTTCGCTCCTTTCCGCTTTCACGCAATATCATCACTAATACGGAAGTTTCCGCCCCTGTGCCGTGCATCGATACTTTCCCTCTTGCAGTGTCTCTTGCTTGAAGTTTTCTCTTCGCATCACAACGACAGGTTCTCACGTTCCATGCAATCGCCTGTGTTAAGCTCATGCTGTCTATACGCCGGATGCCGCAACAACAGTAAACAGGTAACCTTGCTGCTTATCCCAATATTGATACTGCATATTGGTTTTGACACCGTCTAATCCTTTCGACGCCTCAGCTGACAGTTCTCCGCCAACTGGCGGATCATCTTCTTAACACTCACCTGACACCTTTCTCGATTCCTTTCCTTTGATGCTCACTACCCCAACTCTTAATTGCAGCAGCTAAAGGTGGTTTGTAAACAACTGTAAATCGTTTACGATGGGCCGACCATCATCATTTGCATAGCATCAAATAATAAACTCAAAGAACTAATTCGAAAATTCATTATCTGTTCGTGACACTCAATACCCTGGATTTTGCGGTAATGGATTCAATACATTTCGTTCGATCTCAGAAAAAGGTATTGGCCAAAGGTTATTGAATGGTTTAATACTCGATGCCGCATAACTATTATATTTTTTTGCCCTGTCATATATCAATCCCAATCTTCCCAGAGTAAGTCTTCGTGGTTCCTCGCAGTAAAGTTCTCGTAATCTTTCATCAAGTATATAGTCAATAGTAATATCTGCTGCGCTGGCTGGAGAAACATGAGCCCTTGCACGAACAACATTAATATCCGCAGCCGCTGCTGCTTTATTACCCAAACCGAGATAACCCTCTGCACGCAATAGGTACGTTTCAGCAAGACGCATTTCGTAATAGTCCATATAACTTCTCCCAGCAGTAGAGCGCATCAACGGGCCAACGCCATCTACCAGTTCGCTGGCAAAATGGTGATTGGTCATGGAAAATTTCATTGGGAAAGGATACATAATAAAATTAGTATCAGATTCGAGATTCGCGGGACCGCTTAAATATTGTTGCCAGGCCGTGTATGGTTTGTTTAAATCTATGGTGTCATTGTAAAACGGTGAGACGGGATTGTCAATCCAAAATTTCCTCTTGATGTTTTGCTCCTGGTTTCGTATATCATTAGCATAGTCAGCAGGGTTTCCCCAAACTTCCACCAATGCATGATAACTCATTCTGAAAAAACCACCGGCTCTTCCGCCATGGTAAGTAGTTGGTCCGATCATCAGGGAAACACCATTAACGTCGGCCGCACCCCAATACAACGGGCCCCAATTCCTTTCCCAGCGGGAGGCAGTTCCAGCAGGATCTCCCCAACTTCCGGGGCCTTTGCCATATTCAACCTGTAAAACCCATATAGATTCGGTATTACCGCTACTCCTGTTTTGATTATTTATTCTGAAAAGATCATAATAGGGATCTCCGGGAGTATCGTTTATTCTTGACCCAAAACGGTGTGTCATCAAAGCCATACCCGGGTGATTGATTACCTGTGTAGCGGCAGTAACAGCACCCTGGTGGTCACCCAAACATAATGATACTTCCGACAACAAATGATAAGCAGCCTGCTTGTTTAATCTGCCATCGGGGACATTTTCTATATCTCTTAAATTAGCTGCCGCGAATTCAATATCTTCTTTACATTGTTTAAAAACATCTGCCTTGGGAGCTCTGGCATAATCTCTCTTAGGCCCGATTGTTTCTTCCAATATCAAAGGAACATCTCCGTATAAGATAGCTAGTATCCTGTAAGCCCAGGCTCTGAAGAAACGGGCTTGCGCAATGTTTTCATTTTTATCGGCATCATTGGGATAGGTGATATTCTGAATTTTGCTTAAAATAACATTTGCATTGGCGATGATCTTATAAGCCGTGGCCCATCGTCCATTGGGATAACGATTAGTGGCCGTTAATATATTGTGATTACTCAATGCATCACCATAGTAATCCCGCGAAGACCAACCAAAATCAGTACCAAGCCACATATCCATTCCACGTTCATCACTGGACGGGCTTTGCTTATACTCTCTTACTCCATAATAAATATCGTTAAGAGCAGTCTGGATATCAGATGGCTTTTTATAAGCATTTTCCGACGTGAGAAAATCACGGGGGATTTCCTTTAAAATTTCTTTTTCATTGCAGGCACTGATGAAGAACACCAGGGCTATAAAAGATAGTATTAGTTTCATACAGAATTAATTTTGTCTTATTATAATGTTATATTAAGCCCGAAGGTGTAGCTTCTCACTAGTGGCCGGCCCCTGGTCTCGGGATTAGTTGTTTCAAAGGGCTCACGCAAACCTGCCCCCACTTCCGGATCAAAACCCTTCCATTTTGTCCAGGTGTGAAGGTTTTGTCCATTCACAAAAAGCTTGAGGCTTTTTATTCTCAATTTCGAAATGAATGATGCAGTTACATTGTAGGAAAGTGTAACATCCTGTAGTCTTACGAAATTTCGCTGGCGATATACATTGCCGCCTATTGGGGGGAGATAATTTAGGGCAGGATATTCTGCGTTGGGGTTTTCAGGCGTCCAGTAATCCCATTCCTTCGGCGCATTCTTGGTTGGCGGAATAATATTATCTCCATCCTGGTTTGGCTGATTTTCTGAATAATAACCATTTTTTCCTCCCTGGATTGAGTTGATGAATATCCGCAAGGTGAGTCCTTTGTACTCAAGCTCATTTAAAATACCAACCCTGTAGGCTGGTTCCCGGCGACCAAGAAAATCACGGTCTGCCGGATCAACATCATTGTCCTTATCTCTATCCTCAAGCCGGTAGTAGCCCGGTTTGTAACCACTTGGAATATCATTATCCCCAATCTGGTACATTCCTACTATTCGGTGATCATATATTGTTCCTAATGATTTACCTATGAATAGTGAGCTTGCTACGAGGTCATCTTCTCTGCCATCTCCGTTCAGATCAAGTCCTAATATCGAGACAACTTTATTTTTCACAGTTGAAAAATTAACTGTCGTCCTCCATTGAAACTGCTTTGTTCTGATATTAGAAGACGTAAGTTGAAACTCAAAACCGCTATTATGCATTTTACCAATGTTGGTAGCCACTGTAGAAAACCCTGATGCAGTAGGCAGTGCTATATTGTATAAAAGATTCTTCGTATCCGTGTTAAAATATTCAATGTTTCCTCTCAACCTGCGATTCAGGAATTCAAAATCAATTCCAAGGTTTATACCCGTAGTTGTTTCCCATCCAAGGTCAGGATTGGCCATGGTAGAAACATACTGCGAGTTTACCACGTTTGACCCATCGCCAAAGACATATCCAGGTCTTGTGGTCACTCTTGCCAGCGTCTGATACCTGTCAACTGTTCTGTTACCGATAGAGCCATAAGAACCTCTGAGCTTTAGGTAAGTGATTTGTGGAATTTTATCTTTTAAAAATTTTGTCTCGCTCAACACGTACCCCAATGAAACCGAAGGAAAAACGCCGAATTTTTTATTGTCGCCAAATCCTGAAAAACCATCTCTGCGAACAAGAAAGGAGATTAAATACTTATTAGCATACATATAATTTATCCTGGCCATCTGGTACAGGCTCGCTTCGTCCCATTTGTCTGAGTAAGCATTTCTTACTGCAGCGGATTCTATACTGTTATATCCTAGTGTTTGATTTGCAAAATTTTCACCTCTTGCGGAATCGCCTTCCGCGGATCTTTCTTCACGACCATATAACAATGTTATTCCTATATTATGCTCTTTGAAATCACGGTTATAAGAAATGATATTGTCCAGCGTCCAATCGCGATAGTGGAGATTTCTTTTCACCGCTTCTCCCAACCCGTTGGAATAATTGGGATCGAAATAATACATTCTGCTCGTTGAAAACCGGTTAGCATAATTTACTCTGTAACTGAGTCCCTTTACCGGCAGGTCTACGACTGCATAATTGAGGGTGTTTATTTGCAGGCTTTTATTGAAATCATCAATCTGAACAGGAAAGAGAGGATTTAGATAAAAATATCCGGAAGGATTAGTAACAAGACTTCCATCGTCGTTATATGGATAAGCGAGTGGTGGCATGTGGTATCCGAGATACATATCAGGTTCAGCGCCTGAGTAATTGTTGTCTGATAAGAAAGTGTTGGTTCCAAATCTCAGCCATTTCGTTACTTTATTTTCAAGGTTTATCCTCGTCGAAACCCTTTTATATTTATCATTAATGATAATATCTTTCTGATTACTGAATGAACCTGAAATATAATAAGAGGTTCTTTCATCCGCTCCTGAAATGCTGAAATCACTTTCATACATTCTCCCCTGTTGCGTGGTTAGCGCCCACCAATCGGTAAATCTTTTCAAACCCCAGTTTACCTTTTCCGGCGGGAACATGTATTGCGTAACATCAATATTTGGCTTCATGGTTGTATAATCAGGACCAATCCTCGTGTTTTCCCAATCCCAATCGAGATAAAGCTTTACATATTCTTCACCGTTATAGTACTCCGGCACCTTCGCTGCTTCCCTTATTACATACTTTCCTGAATAGCTAATTATAGGCTTATCTCCTTTTTTCCCTTTCTTAGATGTTATAAGTACCACGCCGTTAGCCGCCTGTGCTCCATATACAGCAGCCGAACTTGCGTCTTTCAAAACATCAATAGATTCGATATCATTAGGATTAATTTCATTGATTGTTCCCCGGTAAATAATGCCGTCCAATACAATAAGCGGGGACTGGTTTCCTGAAATGGAGTTCACTCCCCTGATCGAGAAGCGGGGATCCTCGCCGGCTGAAGTGCTCGTACCCACATTTAAACCAGGAACGGTTCCTCTGAGAGAACCTAATAATGAAACATTCGGTGATTCCCTGAATGCACTTAAATTAGCACTGCTGACGGCACCGGTAATTGCCCGCCTTTTAACATCACCATATCCAATAACCACAACTTCGTTCAATTCCTTTGATGCGTTAAGTGTCATCAATATGTTCATTGAACCAGATCCAATTCGCACTGTCTGCCCTACATAGTTTGAATGGCTGAATTCGATTTCTGTTGTTGTTGAGGAAATCCGCACAGAAAATTTACCGTTTGCATCTGTTACAGTACCGCCTGTAGTTCCTTTGGGGACTACACTCACGTCAGCAATAGGCTGACCTCCTTCATTGGCGGTTACAGTTCCATTGATTACTCGTTCCTGTGCAAATACATGTGTTGCCATCATGACGATCGCAAGTATCATTGCAAGTTGAAATACTTTTTTCATAAACATTTCAGGTTTGATTGATTTTTCCGATAACTCAAACAAGTTAGTAAAATCACTTACTCCTCTTTTAAAACACACTTGATTTATTAACGAGAACGTTATCGGGAACGCTTGCAGTATCAAAAAAAACGATCCACATGTATTGCATGTGAATCGATCTAAAATTTGAGTCTTGTGATTTGAATTAAAACATTTGCATCCGCTGGGTTGATTTAAATATATATTTATTCCTCTTTTTGACCTGTGATAAAAGAGAAAATCAACACGGAGTTTATTTTGAAAATTTGTACCATTTGTCGGGAGTAAATGATCCTGACCAATCTCTTTTAATGGTTATCCCATATCCAAGTTTCGTCGAATAGCTATCAAAATGGTCTTGCATATATTTTAATTCGCCATCACCTCCACCATTTACATACAAATCAGTATACCGAAAAGCCATTCTCAACATGCGGATATTATCTTTCAATGATCCCTCTGGTTCATTATTGTACGCATCCTCAAAATATTTATAGACTAGCTTCTTGTCCGCATTTTCGGCAAACCATTTACCAGGAGTCATCAGCTTTCTGTCTCCTGTTGCCATAGATTCTGCACGTGCCTGGCCTTCAAATAATCCTTCAGCATACAGGAGATAAGATTTTACAGGCAAAGCTCCTTCGCCAAATATTTTCACAAACCTGTCAAGATGGTCAGTTAAGGACGTGGAAGTATTGTATGCCGTTCTCCCATGCATGTAAAAATTAAAAAGAAAGTTCCATAAATTATAGCATTCTATCTGCGTACCACTTCCAATGGCATACCCATCAGCTTTAAAATTTCCATAAATTGCTTTAAACTCATCTGCCATGGGAAAATACAATTGATCCCATCCGTAACTTCCCATGTAATACTCATAATAAACGATGGGGGCTCCGCTCTTTGACCATCTTTTTGCATTGGCCTCCCAGGCCGTTCCGATAAGAGATGAACCATCACTTTTTCCATACGGTCTCATTCCGAGACTCATATTCCAGTTGGCCTGGTTCACTACTATTGAAGGGTCAAGCACAATACCCGGGTAAGCCCATACATCGCCATAAATCAGTATATCGATCTTTTTATGCGGATGTTCTTTTTTGACAAGTTTTGCTACTTCGTTTGCAAAATAAGTATAGTTCGCAGCCTTACTATATGGAGCGCATTTCGGGCACATACACTGCTCATCGTTATGATCATTTGGCCAGAGACAAACCATATCCACATATGGATTTTGATTCAGCCAGGCAATAATATTTTTGGATATTTCTTGTATGGCATCTTCATTCCTGTTATCAAAAATCATTTGTCCGCCCCATATATTTTGGGAGTAATAATGATTTCCATCGGCAAGAAGTTTATAATAGTCGGGATGCGTCTTGTGATATTGTTGGGGGAAATACTTGTTTCCATCTGGTGGAAGGAACAAAGTTGAAGCCTCATGATGCCCGACCGTAAAAGCAATTCCCCTTTTTTCAGCTTCCGCCAAAAGACCGTTAGTCTTATAAGCTTCATATACGGTTGACATTGTCAATATCCTGTTGTATCGATTTTTAATTAACCAATCCATCAAAGAGTAGCCTAAACCATGATCGAAAGGAATGTCCTTGTAATGACTGATGATAGCCGATCTGTAAGAGACATCAGCTTTGGCCTGGGTATAATCGATTGGGCCGGTTTTGACTGTTTTCTTAACAGGAACAAATTCTCCAATACCTGATCCCGGTTTTCCATAGGCGCTGAAACTACAACCCAGGTTGGCTTCCAGAAATTCGTAAACCGCATATAGGGTGCCTCTTTCATACTCAAGAGGATTCTTACTGCTTCCGGCAAGTAATAATTTATTATTCCCGAATGTCTTAATCATGAAACCCTCAGGACCGGGAACTGAAATATCAAATTTCTCCCTGGTGATTACTTCTTCTGTATATTTATTTCTTTCCGGTCCACCTATCAGAATGAGGCTACCCTTCACCTTTTCGTTATCAGATTTGATTGGTAAAACAGCGCCGGAAATTTTTTGAATATACTTTTGCAATTCTTCTGCAGCTAGATTTTCTCTGGGAGTAGCGTCAGTGGGCCTGACTATTGTTGCGTTAGGTTTTCCATTTACAGTTAGCTTCAATTCTGCTACTTCAGGCTTTTTAGCCCCTGTGAGCAAGGCTGCGCTTAGCAATAATATTAAACTTGTTTTTATCCTTCCGGGTTGCATACTTTTTAAGTTATTTGTTTTATAAACATTTATAATAGTGCATTACCTGACGCAGTAATTCATTTTAATTACCTATAAAATGAACCAACTTACGTCGGTATCTAATAGTAGCTAACAAAACCATTAGTCTATTGTGGTATATATAGAAATAGGCTTGACTTTCGTTCACTCTCACCCAAATAAATCGTACCATCTAACCCGGTACTCATACAATCAAACTGCTGACCTCTCTTATAATAATATGGACTACGGTCAACTATCAATAGTCCGAGTGTTTCAAATCCGCCGCTTTGTGGATTATAAGAATAAAACTGGCAGGGCCTGGTAGTCGATCGTTCTCCGGCTGCGATATAAATCTTGCCGTCCTTCCCTATGGCCAAACAACGTAGTCTCCTGGACGAACGAACCTTACCAAGATTTTTTAATTGCATACTGCGTGCATCAAATGAAAACAGGTATCCATCGGTTGTTCCGCCGTAAATTAAACCGGAGGAATCTTTGACGAAATATTCGACCGCTGTATAATCTTCGTAAAATTGCATGTAATAATAATCACCTGGAATCTCAATGTTCGTAGAAATAAGTTTACTTTTTTTTGGGTCATAGTACTTTAACCTGCCTTTGGTGGCAGATGTAAAAACCCTTCCTGAGTCATCACAGATCAATGCACGGGGTAGTGTTCTCCAATCTCTTTCAGGCCCGTGATAAACTTTAGAAGAATCAACTTCTCCCAGGTCAGTCAATTTTGCTGATCCAATATTATAAACAAAGAAGTGTCCGTCAGGATACGTAAGTCCGTATAATTCATCTCCTTTGGGATTAATTGTGAGACAGTATATGGAATTGTTTGCAAGGGGCATCCCCAGGTCTTTTAATTCACAATTCATTCCCGGCAACTTGACTATCTCATTTGTTGATGGATTGTAGCGAAACAGGTGACCACCGACATAACTACTAAAATGCTTTTTTATATCCTTCCACAGGGTAATGTCCAATTTATCGCCGTTTTCTCCCCATTTAGACAAGGGCACTTCATCAAACATATTTTTTCCTGTACCAATATAAATATTTCCGTCCTTATCTTCCACTAGGGAATGATGAACACCAGTGTGGCCGGGTATTTTGCCTAAGTGCCTTACTTTATTAATAACAGGATCGAACAAAAACAAATATGCGTCTTCTCCACTCGTACAGCCATAAACAATTCCGCTTCTTGCAGTGATGAGTGACGTGACCGCAGAACTGTTAGCTGGTATTTCATTTACCATCGGATAGCCCAGGTCCCTCAGGTCAACACGTTGTTGATTTTTAATAACCGGCTTTGCCCAATCCTGAGAATATATTTCATTGTTAAACGACAAGAAACGAACTAACAAAATGGTTTTTATGAGTGTTCTAAATTTGGAAATATTCATGCAGGTCTAACCTTTAATATTACTTACACTATGATTAATGAGATTGAAAACTATTTTAAACTTACTATTGGCCCGGCTTGTAAATAATAAGATGCAGCGCAACCGGTATATCCCCAATCATCTGTGTGGCATTTTTTTTATCCTTTAGCTCAACCTGGCCACAGATATAAACGGTTCCGTCCGGAGCAACCGATGCACCTTCACAACCAAAAACCCTACGCCCATCAGCTGTACGCATAACACCCAGATCAACTCTTTTATCAGTTTTAATATCATACATAATAAGATGATGGTCCTCGTTAATGCCGAAGGTTTCTACAAATTTTTGCAGTGAATAATTCCGGGAAGAAGGAACGAAGTAAATTTTTTGATTCCGGCTATCAACTGCAAACGCCAGAGTAGAATAAGGTAAATCCTGCCTGTTACCTTCTAAAAATTTGCCATCACACATTTTAGTAAGTGTAGTTATTTTTCCTTCAGTACCATTCGTTGGATCATACCTGAATAATATTGAGCCTCCGCCGGATACACCATAAGCCACTTTACCAGCCGGGTCCCACTCCACTGCGCGCCATATAGTGGTGCGATCAATCATCGGGTTCATCATTTGCATCGGAAAAAGAGAGGGGTCGTAAGGTGTTCGAAGAGAGGTCTCATATACTTTTTCTTTTTGAGCATCATATTTGGCAACCCTGGCGACAGGAAAACTCATGTACACATTACCGTCATCATCACAAAAAATGTCGCGGCAAATATCCCAGTTACTCACCCGGCCAAAATTTTTTGTAACCCGGTTTTTAAGGTCAAAACGATAAAAATAACCCGTAAATCCAATGCCAAAAAGGTAGCCGCGTTTTTTATCAATAGCCAGCGGATAACACCCAACTCCCTGTTCAACCAAGCCCATGTCTTCAAACTTGTTTTCCCTGGGATCATACTTTATCCAATGACCTCCAAGCCAGCTCGTGTAATCAAAAGTGTTCGGCCCGCTGCCGTTGCTCATAGAACAAAAGTAGATATTGCCTTTTTCGTCTTCGACAGGTTTGTTATGAATTTTGCCTGTTGTTCGTATACCCTTCCCCCGTTCATTCAGGTACTCTGCCAGGTCAAGTAGCATCGAATTTTTTCCTTTCACCGGATCATACATGTAAAAATGAGCGCTTGTCCCTTCTGAAATTAAACCGGAGTAAACTTTGCCATCGCTGGCCGCATATAAACCATCCCACATGGTAGGGTCTGTCCCGGGATATTCCTGTACCTCTACAACACAAATTTTATTTTCCTGTGCCGATACGGTCGTGGATTGGAGAAAAAGAAACGATGACAGCAGCACTACCTTCCATACCGGCAATAAAACAATTTTTTTTCGGACGCACCTTAGCATCTTTTCAAATACTATCATAAGCAGGTCTGTTCAATAATTATTACGTTGAAACTTCTTAAAAGTCATTCGGATGGATAAGGTCATACATCTTGACCAAGTTACAGATATATTTGAGGAACGAAAGAATTCAGTTTATCAAAAATAGCGAGAACGTTATCGAAAGCAGTTCGCGGAATGCGATTCAAAAACACCTAAATTCCCCAAACTCATTTTTTCCTTTATAATACCTGTTGATCGCATTATTTGCTTTTCTCCAGTTTTTTCAAAGTTTCATTTATGAAGGACTTTGATAGCCATTTCTTTCCAATCATTACACCTTCGATCTTTTCTACATTTGAAATATTCTCCAGTGGGTTTGCATCTAACAACACCAAATCTGCTATGGCGCCAGCCTTGATTATGCCTAAATCGCTTCTATTATAAAATTTTGCAGGATTTACTGTACCTGTTCGCAACGCCTCATAAGGAGTTAAGCCCGATAAGACTAAATATTCTAGCTCATGTAATGTTGAAATTCCCGGAACATTAAAGATTTGAGGTGCGTCGGTACCTAGAAGTAACCCTACACCATTCCTATTACATTCTGATATTAACCTTCTCCTTAAACTTATAAAAGCATTCATTTTAGCCGAGTCAAACCTGGGGCCATTTATTAAATCTTCTTTTTCATAAGCCCACCTATTTAGCGTAGCCGTGTCCATATATTTCATATCTGGCTCTTTTAAAAAGTTTTGGGCATTTATTTTAGGTGTTACCCACCGTTCTATAAAACCCTCCGTCGGAACAATCCATATATGGTGCTCCTTTAAAGCCTGTATAAGCTTTGGTATTTGAGTTGTATCAACGCGATCAGCAACATATTTTGCAAATAAGGTAGCCTCCTTTTCTGTAGGCATTTTATCCTCGGGTATTAATGCTTCTATAAATCCATCAAGGTGTTCTATTGTAGAATATCCCGCGCTTATCACTTTCCAAATACCAACATCGAAAGGCACATGTCCGGCAAATGGAATTTTGAGCTCCTTTGCTTTCTTCACAACCGCCTCAAAATTTTCCAGAGTAAGTCCGGGATGAATCTTTAAAAAATCATACCCCATTCTCTTTTGAATTGTAACCATGCTATCAGCGATTGCGGGAGAGGATACACTTGTGCCGTTAATAGAGGGACCGGAAGTATAAAACCTTGGGCCCAGTACTTGGCCATCGTTAATCAGGCTCCTCAATTCAAGATGTTTTGGATGGCCCAACATCCCTCTAATGGTAGTAATACCATGTGTTACAAAAAGCAATAGCACTTCCTTCATTGGCTCAATATCATCTATCGGAGGTACATGCGCATGCATCTCCGATATGCCTGGAATAAGATATTTGCCTTTAGCATCAATCACTAAAGCGTTTATGCTATACTTTACTTTTTTCGAACTCCCAAGTGAAATAATTTTTCCATCCTTGATCACAACAACCTGATTTTTGACTACACCCTCTTTATCCATTGGTATGACGTTAACAGAACGAAACACAATTTCCCTTTTTTCAGAACTTTCAAGTTGACAATAGCTCAAAAACGAACTAACTGAAGCAATGAGTGTAAAAAGTAATTTCATAATGTGTTATTTACTTTGCTGCAATAACAAATAGCTCAGGCAATATCTATCAATTTATCTGTGAAACTTTAAAATCTCCTATATGAAATAGCGAGAACGTTATCGGAAATATTTTCATAATTAACTAAGCTATCAGAACCAGTATATTTTACTTCGCAATAATTTCGTCTGATTAGTTGACTTAAGTATTATCGCAAATGAAACACTCCATTCTTAAAATACACAATGGCCGGATTATTACACCATACCGGATTATTCCAAATGGAACGGTCATCATCGTGGGCGATAAAATTGCTGAAGTATGCGAAGGTGATGTTGAAATTGCAGCTACTGAGGAACTGGATGCTGAAGGAAAATACATATCACCTGGTTTTGTTGATATTCATATTCATGGCGGCGGCGGGCATGATTTTATGGATGGCACAGAAGAAGCCTTTTTGACCATTGCGGAAACCCATGCCCGGTATGGCACAACCGCAATGACGCCCACTACGCTGACAAGTGACAAAAATGGACTATTGCAAATACTCGATTGCTATGAAAATGCAGTAAAAAAAAATAGCAAGGGCTCCGAGTTTTTAGGTATGCACCTCGAAGGGCCTTATTTTGCCATGAACCAACGTGGTGCCCAGGATCCAAAATATATTCGTGACCCGGACCCGAAAGAATATAAAGATATTGTTGAACGATCAAAAGTAATTTCCCGATGGAGCGCCGCTCCAGAATTAAAAGGCGCTATTGAATTTGGTCGTCATTTAAAGAAGAACGGAATATTGGCCGCTATTGCGCATACAGATGCAATTTATGAAGAGGTATTAGAAGCTTTCGAAAACGGATACACTCTGGCGACACATTTGTATTCTGGAATGTCCGGTGTTACCAGAAGAAATGCTTTCCGTTATGCCGGCGTCATCGAAAGCGCATATATACTTGATGAAATGGACGTAGAGATCATCGCCGATGGGGTGCATCTCCCGCCCCCGTTGTTAAAACTCGTCTATAAAATCAAAGGCCCAGAAAGGATAGCCCTGATTACGGATTCAATGAGGGCTGCCGGAATGCCACCGGGAGAAAGTGTACTTGGAAATTTGCATACCGGGCTAAGGGTAATCGTCGAGGATGGTGTTGCCAAACTTCCGGATCGTAGTTCTTTTGCAGGCAGTGTCGCCACTACAAACAGTCTTGTCTACAACATGATGAAATTGGCTGACATTCCATTAACGGAAGCAGTTCGTATGATGACTGCAACTCCTGCAAGGATAATGAAAGTTTCAGACAGAATAGGTTCTCTGACTTCAGGCAAAGATGCAGACGTTATTATTTTTGATGAGAATATTCAAATTAAGGTTACCATTTTAAAAGGCAAAATTGTTTACACCGCGGCCCTTTAGTTTCTATTACTTGATTCCCTCACAATCAATTGACCAGGCAGCGAAATTTCTTCAGGTATAAAATTTCTTTTTTTAATATGCTTCAAAAGCAATTCACAACTCAATTTGCCAACTTCAAATGCCGGCTCTGCTACCGTAGTGAGAGAAGGGGAAATAAGAGCAGAGATAGGATCGTTTGTAAATCCCACTACCCCCATATCTTTTCCAATTACAATTTTTTCTTTTTTTAAAGCTACAATAGCTCCTATCGCTTTGCGATCATTGACTGCGAATATAGCATCAGGTCTGTTTTTACAAGCCAAAAGCTGATAAGTATCTGCCTCCCCGGATGCTTGCGAAAATGCGGTATGAATAATCCAATCATTGTTAATAGAGATATTATACTTCTCAAGAGCTGTAAGATAACCTTGCAGCCTTCTTTCTGTAAAAAGCAATCCTCTGGGGCCGCCGATATGGGCAATTTTTTTATACCCGCTTTTTATGAGGTGTTCCACAGCCTCAAAAGCTCCATTAAAATCATCCTGTATTACTTTGGAAGTTTTGATATTGCTGGCGCGATCAAAAAATACTACAGGAATTCCTTCATCAATTGTTTTCTGAAAATGCTCGCAGGAATCAGATGTAGAAGAAACACAGACTAACAAACCATCCAGCGCGGCTACGGGTAAATTTTCGAAAATCGCCAGCTCCCGCTCGGGGGAATCGTTAGTTACAAATAAAATAATATTAAATCCTCTGCTATATGCTATTTCCTGGATTCCTGTTATTACAGTAGAAAAATAATAGTTGGCAATAAAAGGAAGTATTATTCCAATATTATTGGTACTACCCTTCGCCAAGCCAATCGCATTATAATTAGGTTTATAATTTAGTCTAGTGGCCATGGCTAAAACCATCTCCCTCGTTTCCGGGCTCACATCGTAAGTATCTCTGAGTGCTCTTGAAACAGTGGAAACGGAAATCTTAAGCTCCTTTGCAATATCCTTTATCGTAGCATAATGGTACATCTGGAATAAATAGCTAATAAGTAAACTAACAATTATTTTGTTAAAAACAATAAAAATTGGCAACCATTCTGCAATATTGAAAAAAAAAACGCGGCCACTTGATCTCCTGGTTACAGTCTGCTTTCCGAAAAGAGCTCACCTCTTCATTACGTCTCTAATCTTATCATCACAACTTATCAAAGTGAAAAACTTTGGACTAAATCATTTGCCCCCTTAGCAAAATACTAACTTGAAAATTTGACTGTTGTGTTTATATGATTTATTCCTGCAAAGTAAAATGCATAGTCTACAATAGAGCAAAAAAAACCCGGTAATCAAACTCATTTTCGAGAGCGTTCTCGTTAACATTTTGGGAAAAATTGCAGACAGCTATTATTTTTCCATTCTATTAAATGCAAAATATTTTATGTACCTATTACATTTCAGAGTAACTATCTATAAAATCTTCGAAGAAAAAATAGTTAATTTCCTTGGAAGGCTGGAAATATTTTGCTTAAATGTTATTGATGTTGATTTTAATTTTCTAAATCTCTTATAACGGATTCGATGACAAAAGGACATTTTTGCAGACAGGTTGAATATTTTATTTTAATAATTCTTTGCACACTCAATTATCAATGCAGGAGAACAAATAATGATGTATTAAAATGCAAAAAAAATTCCCATATAGTGCTCATTGGAAACAATCTTGGTTCGCGGATGATAAACACCGGTTATTTCGAAGCTGAAATGCACTTACGCTTTCCCGATCAACAGCTTTTTATCCGAAATATGTGCGACGGCGGCAACACACCAGGTTTCCGCCCTCATTCTGGCAGAGTTTCTCCCTGGGCCTTCCCCGGCGCAGAAAAATTTCAAACAGAGCTTACAAATTATGCAGACAGCCAAGGCCAATTTGAAACGGAAGATCAGTGGCTCACCCGTCTAAAGGCGGATATAATTATCGCTTTTTTTGGATATAATGAGTCATTTGAAGGAAGCAAAGGCCTGGAAAATTATAAAGCGGAATTGGATGCATTCATTAAACATACTTTAAACTCGAAGTATAATGGTACGATAACTCCGCAACTGGTAATAGTTTCTCCCATAGCTTTTGAAGATCTTTCCGGAAAATACGATTTACCGGACGGGAAAGAGGAAAACAAAAACCTTTCCGTATACACTAAGAGTATGAAAGAAGTGGCAGATCAAAACAAGGTCCGCTTTATAAATGCTTTTGATCCGTCATTAATTTGGTTTAAATCGCCCGCCAACGATCTGACAATAGATGGCTTTCAACTTAATGATGAGGGTGATGAACGATTTTCGAATTTTCTTGCGGATGAGATTTTTGGGAAGGTGAAACCCAAAGCTGAACAACACCGTTCGCTGGTCCGGGCAGCAGTACAGGCAAAAAATTGGATGTGGCTTAATGATTTTAAAATCCCAAATGGAGTGGAGGTTTTTGGAAGGCGATACCAACCTTTCGGGCCTGATAACTATCCTGCGGAAATTACCAAAAATCGACAAATGACTGCGTTAAGAGATGAAGCAATTTGGAAAGCCACGAGAGGTGAAAAAATGAATTTGGATTCAGCAGATCAAACTACACTTAAGTTAACACAGGTACAAACCAACTACAAACCAAGTGAAAAAAATGGAAGTCTAAGCTACCTATCGGGGCAAGATGCTATAAAAAAATTTAAACTAGCCCCGGGGTATAAGGTGGAACTATTTGCATCTGAAAAAGAATTTCCTGACCTGGCAAAGCCGGTTCAATTATCCTTTGACAACAAAGGAAGGTTATGGGTAGCAACCATGCCGAGTTATCCGCATTACCGGCCAGGTGATCACAAGCCTGAAGATAAGCTTCTGATTTTAGAAGACACCAATGGTGATGGCAAAGCTGACAAACAAACAGTTTTCGCAAGCGGGCTTCATCTGCCGGTTGGTTTTGAATTTTCAACTGACGGAGTTTATGTAGCACAGGGTACTAATTTAATACTGCTAAAGGATACTAACAACGATGACCATGCCGACAAAAAAGAAATCGTCTTGAGTGGTTTTGATGATCATGATTCGCATCATGGCATACACGCATTTTGTGCCGATCCGTCAGGGGCGATATTTATGGGAGAAGGAGTTTTTTTACACACCAATGTAGAAACACCTTACGGACCGGTTCATGCTACGAACGGAGGATTTTACCGATATGATCCTCTAAAACACAAACTACAGAGAGCTGCCCAATTACACATACCAAATCCCTGGGGAATTGCTTTCGATGAATGGGGTCAGAATTTTTTTGAGGAGACGTCAGGCCCTGAAGTGCGGTGGATGACTCCTGGAATGGTCAAACCAAGATATGGCATCTCCACTCATAAATCTGTCGATCTCGTTGATCCAAAACACAAAGTTCGACCAACATCCGGTCTTGAGTTCGTATCCAGCAGGCATTTCCCTCCTGAAGTTCAGGGCGATTTCCTGGTAAATAATACTATCGGGTTTTTAGGTATTAAGCAACATACTTTAGAGGACAGTGGTACAGGTTATAAAAGCAAGCACCGTCTTGACCTCATTCAATCAGAAGATAAGAACTTCCGGCCTGTTGATTTAGAATTTGCTCCAGATGGATCGCTCTATGTTATTGACTGGCATAATATACTTATTGGTCATATGCAGCATAACGCACGTGATCCGTTACGTGATCATTCTCACGGCCGGATTTATCGCATTACTTACCCGGCAAGGCCACTAATAAAACCCGCTAAGTTAAGCGGTGCAAGTATTGATGAACTTTTAGATAATCTCAAACTTCCCGAATACAGAACACGGTATCGGACCAGGCGTGAATTGCGTGCACGCAACACGAATGATGTTCTTTCCCATTTGCAAACCTGGATTCAAAAACTTGATAAGAAAGATCCAAAATTCGAGCATCATTTATTGGAGGCACTATGGGTAAGTTGGGGGTTGAATAAACTAGACCAAAATTTAATTCGCCAATTGCTTTC
Organism: Chitinophagaceae bacterium; assembly: GCA_040007815.1. Taxonomy (GTDB): domain Bacteria; phylum Bacteroidota; class Bacteroidia; order Chitinophagales; family Chitinophagaceae; genus Terrimonas_B. The sequence goes on along the minus strand of JBDTUH010000014.1, from coordinate 522 downwards.
CGCTCGTGACTACCGGGCACGCGCCGCTGCCGTTCGTGTGCTAAGCTATAATTGTCAGGAGATCAGCGACCAGGAAAACCTATTGCTAAAGGCAGCCAATGATGAACATGGCCGCGTGAGACTCGAAGTAATCGTTGCGGCTTCATGGTTGTCAAAAGAAGAAGGTCTTCGCATTTTGGATGAGGTTGGCAAAAGATCACTTGATGAATGGATGGTACATGCCTATGAAACTGCACATGCTCATATCATGGGTAAATCGCTCAACGAAAATAATGAAGAGATGATAGCAACTCATCTTAAAGGAACAGAGCGTGAACTTTTCATAAAAGGTAAAGAAGTCTATACCAGAGAAGGATTTTGTATGTCATGCCATCAGCCAGATGGAAATGGTCTCAGATGGTCTGGCATCCCAGCCCTGGCAGCATCGGAATGGGTCACCGGGAATCAGGAACGACTGATTAAGATCATATTAAACGGCTTAAACGGACCACTGAAAGTAGGTCAACAAAAATATTCCGGCGA
>JBDTUH010000013.1:0-195568 GCA_040007815.1 Chitinophagaceae bacterium | reverse complement strand
TTGCCTGCCGTTCTATCCTGTATTTATAGGATTTGAGGATGATAGGATTATTTCAGCAAGGGCCGCAATACGATGATGGGATCGTGTTATATACTAATAAAGAAAGCATCAAAAGAACAGGTGGGTTGAGCTGGTTCAAGCAGAATGATGAACACATTGCCTGCCGTTCTATCCTGTATTTATAGGATTTGAGGATGATAGGATTATTTCATTTGAATGGAGTAGATTAGTGATGAAAATATTTCACTCATCCCTAATAAAAAGCTCATGGTCTATGAGGATTTAACACACAAGATCATTGGTTGCGGTATGAAAGTACACAGTACATTGGGCAATGGTTTCCAGGAAGTAATTTATCAAAGAGCGTTGGCTATTGAAATGAGAAAGCAGGGTCTCGAATTTGCCAGGGAAATGGAAATGACAATTTTATATGAGGGCGAAGAGATAGGAATAAGAAGGGTGGATTTTTTTGTGAGTGGCAAGATCATGGTAGAATTAAAAGCAGTAATTGAATTGAATGACCTTCATTTGAATCAATGCAGAAACTATTTAGAAGCCTACCATTTACCAGTAGGGCTATTAATAAATTTTGGAAGCAATAGTTTACAGTATAAGCGAATATATAATTCCAAACATCCTGAAGCCAATCCGGGACCGAAAAAAAAATTTTAACATCCCTTTATCCTAAAAATCATAGTACAGATATGGAAGTACAGCTCCGGGATGGCAGATTTGCGACTATAAGATTAGTAAAAGAAACGGATAAAGATTCATTATACTATTATTTTAAAAATTTATCAGCGGAGAGCCGTTCACGATTTGGCCCTCATTCATTCGATCAGCAAACCATTAAAAGTATCTGTGAGGAAGCAGATACCAGTATACAACGTTATATCGCCGTCGATGAATCAACTTCAGTCATTGTAGCGTATATGCTCATCCAGCCGGGAATGATTGAAGCAGATCAGCAACGGTATGCCCAAAGAAATCAATTTTTCAATTATCCCACTACTGTCACATATGCACCCTCCGTAGCGGATGCCTGGCAAAGCTCAGGTCTTGGAACAGCGATGATTGACTTAATAGAAATTGATTTAAAAGATAGAGGAATAAATCATATCATATTGTGGGGCGGCGTACAGGCTACCAATCTGAAGGCGGTAAATTTTTACAAAAAGAACGGATACCAGTACATAGCTTCTTTCTGGTATGACAATAAGGACAATCATGATATGCTAAAGGAATTATGACGATCCCCTGGTAGAAATTATTTGATCTGATAACCGTTTATGAAATAAAAAAAATCCCGGTATAACCCGGGATCGTCTCAAAGACACCGCCATTCGCCTTAACTGCCTGTCTGTTGGTCTTCCTGACATGTATTAAACCGTCCGTCTCATTTTGTTTAGGCTCGTTGAAATCAGTTATTCTTAGCAAGTGCTTTCTTAATACCTGGCCAGCCAATCAGATAAGTATTTTATTTTGATTTCTTCGCCACCGTTTAATGGATAAGCTTTTATATCTCCGTTTGTCTTCAGGTGCGCTATAGCATCGCCTTCGACATATACATCCAGTTTGGGAGTTTGTAACACGCCGACTGTTGTAACCGTGGAATTGTCCTCTACCGTTATCTTTTTTAGTTTATTAACATACAAATACACGGTTAATTTTTCAGTCGCTGATGGTCGTCTAACCAGGGAGATCATCATTGAATTGTTAGATACTGTTACGTTCAATTTTTCAGCCGCCTTCGCATCCAGCGAAATGAGCTGTTCAGTTTCCGCACCGGGCATAAGAATAACATTCATGTCGCTGGCGATACTGATCTGTTCTGTATTGCCGGCATTAACAACCAGTTTTTCTTCGTTTTGTGCCGATACCGACAATACGCTGAAAGCGATTGCCATCATTGATAAAAATAATTTTTGTTTCATAAATAAAGTTTAATGGTATAAAAATGGTTTTAGGTATAAATAAAGACGATGTAAAATTGCACGTTAAAGACAGCATTAGCAATCACCAAACAGGGCAATCAATATCACCGAAAATGGGTGTGGGATATTTTGCGTGTTCAGTTGTTTTTCCCGGCTACTTAATAGAGCGGTTTCACATCGCCTGTAATTATTAATGTATTCACAAAAGATTTTCGATCAGGTTTAATAATTAATGGTAACCCGAAAGCTATCGGGTGATAAGGCTTGCGCTTATTTTTCCGCAATAAAAAGCAGGAATGAATTTTGCAGGTGATAAAAATCTTCCGTCAGGTGGAAACGTTGCAGCGCCTGGGTAATAATTTCTTTTACTTTTTTCTCATCCGTATAGTTAGCAGCCGCTGCGGCGGGGCCCGTGCCCATAAAGCTCTTAACTCCGTCGGACAATTTGTTGTATAAAATGGGGCATCCCACTTTTGTCTTATACAACAGGTTCATCCCGATCTTTTTAACAATAGTTTCAATAACGCCATCTTCCGATAGTGCAAAAGGTCCGGGTGTACCTGGTGGAGGCGGAGGCAAAAGACTGCCGATCGCTTTAAGTACTTCAGTGGCTTCACTCATCTCCGGTTTGTCCCAGATACAAATAACGAGGCGCCCGCCTGGCTTTAATACACGTTTTGCCTCTTGCAATGCTTTTTCAAAATTGCCGGCATATTGAAACGAATTGAATCCTGTAACAACATCGAAGCCGTTATCTGCAAAAGGCAATGCTTCTATGTCTTCTTCCATAAAATTATTTTCCGGGTTCCTGTCCCTTGCGATTTCCAGTAATCCCGGAGCTGCGTCAATCCCGATAACCTGTGCACCGGTATTGATAGCCATGAAACTGAAAAGACCAGCTCCGCAACCCGCATCCAGCAATAAAGTTTCTTCCGTAAGCTTCAATTGCTCCAGTACTTTTTTGTATACCGGCAGAAAATAAGGTTCAAAATGTTGTGACCAGTAAGTGGGGGCAACGCTCCAAAGTTTGCCCTGGATTTGTTTTGTGCTCATTGATAAAAGGGTTTAAAATGATTAATTGTTTAACAACCCAAAAATATGAGGGGAATCATTGGAAGGCGTTACTGAAGAGTCCAGAGATCTGACTAAAAAGTTCAGATAGGAACTTGTAGTTTAACAACGGTAGGAGCTATTCCAAAATGCTGGCGAAAGGAAAGGCTGAAATGGGAAGGGTTTTCAAAACCACTTTCGAAAGCTGTTTCGCTAACACTTTTGCTGGTATTGGAAAGCAGATGCATAGCGTGACTGAGACGTTTCTCCAACAACCATTTACCAGGCGTGGTATTAAATTGCTTTTGAAAATCTCTTTTAAAAGCGGATAAACTGCGGTTGCTTAATTGTGCGAATTCCTCCAGCTTCAGGTTGAAGCAATAATTATCATCCATTATTTTTTGTAGTGAGACAGCCTGCGGCTGATGCAATAATGAAGAAAAATAAGATTGCATCTCTTTATTGTTCGGGTTATCGGCAATACTCAGGACAAGCTCCCTGAATTTTAGCTCCAGCAGTGAAGGATCAGGGTCATTTGCATTGTTAAAATACGGCATCATGGACTGGAAAAAAGCATCCAGTGTTTCATTTTTATCAATCGCTATAACCGGTTCAAATTTTTTATCGGTTTTGCTAAGCGGAATAGATTTACTTTTCAGTGTATCACAAATAAAATCGTCAGGAATAAAAAATAAAACGATACAAAAAACGGAGTCAAAAAACTGTTCGACTATGCAAGCTCCCTTTCTTACAAAAACACAGGCACCTTTTTGCAGATCATAGGAGCCATGTGCGGTATGCCATATTTTCCTTCCCTGCAGTACATAGGTAATATAATTGTGATGGCTCCACATGTCCGCCGATTTATTCTTCAGCGGGCAATTAAATAAGGTAATTAAGGCCCCACGGCAATTCAGCTGGCGGTGAAAATCAGGTCTGCTGATTATTACATCATAAAAATTGTACACGACAGTAGTTTAAGCTATGAAATTAACACCAGCCTGCTGATTTACGACGCGAATTATGTGAACGATATAAAAAGATGATTGAATGGCGGTTCATTTTTAGCGCAGGAAGGGCAAATTTTCTCTCAACTATCGTCCTTGAGGGAAGCTATTACCAGTTTGCTGGTCAAAGATTCCATGTTTTGATAAATCCGCCCACATTTGGAAGCAGGTCGACCATGGCATGAATAGCCATTACAAGCCATACATTTTTCGTTCGCTGCCATACAATACCAAGGAAGATACCGGCGACCGACATATAAGCAATGGTATACGCGGACCAGAACAGGAAGGGCAGTTGCTCATTGACACCTTCGCTCTCCGCACCACGCAGGTAAAGCCCGGGTGCATGAGAAAGACCGAATATCAATGCCGTGATTACGATGCCACCCGTTGGAGATTTCAGCAACACTGTTAGTCTTGACTGTAGTATGATCCGGTAAAAAAACTCTTCCACTAGTCCTGCTTCAATGAAAAGCCAGGAAAAACAAAGTGGCAATCCCACTGATAGTTGTTTCCATAAAAACTCACCCTCACGAACAGGCCTGCTTCCATTACTTAAAAAGAACTGGAACAACAATACGGCAATACTCAAAACAGTAAAGACAGTAAACCCTTTGCGGCTGAAAAACTTCACACGGGTATTCTTAAAACCAAAATCTTCGCTGGTAAAATCAAAGGATCTGTACACTACCCACGGAACAGCGACAAACACCAACAATTTTCTTATTATAATGACACCGCTATTGATTTTTTTATTTTCTATCCAGCTGTCAGGAATGAACTGGTTGATAAATACAGCGCCCCAGGTAATATAGGCAACAATCCAGGCTAACAACAGAATCAATACGATGGATTCATTTCTAAAAGATGGAGGTGATAATATAATCGCCTGATTTTTTAGTAAGAGCCATGCTATGGTGGAGAATCCTGCTCCAAGAATTAAAAAAACGGTGAGTAAGTCGCCAAAGGATTGTTCGTAAGACAAATGCAGGTATAAAACCGCCGCCTTATAAATCAGCAGGCCGGTAAAAAAATATGTATACTCTTTTAACCGCATCTCGTCTCTCATCCTTTTTATTATTATTATTAACCTGTCGATGGGTGCATTTTTCCTGCTAGTCAGGCTGTTGTTCCAATTGTCTAAACTTTTCTTCCATGATAAAAATACCCGAAAATACAGGTAATAGAAAAGTACCTTCTGTTGACTGAACTTCTCCTTCGAAAACCTGTTCCGGGTTAATATTTCTAAAATGATTGGGGCTCATTCTTCCGTAATAGGAAATGAAATGCTTTTCCGAGCCAAGGTCAAACCTGTACAAACCCCATGTACCAGGCTTAAGAACTTTTCTATGATCATAAAGTTCCTTCCACCGGTAAGTGTACCCATTGGCCAAATGAAGTTTAGCTTTATTGTCACCCATAAAACGTCCATTCGGAATTTCGTAATACCCGATCAGGGCCTTTGTATACTGGTTGAAAATTTTATGTTCGGAACGACTAAAAAAATGTCTTTTCGATTCAATCCGTATCTTTTGTTCCTGGAATTCCGCAAATGAATAATTGTCTCCTGAATAGAATCGTCCAATGCGTACTTCATTATCCAGTACTTCATAAAATTTACAATTGGTTAAGACATTCCCCGTTTCAGCGACAAGAACATTCCCGATAAATTTTCTCGTAAATGTCAGCATACTAATTGATGCGGTCTGCAACGATGTGTTAATTCATGCAGCCAAAATCAAACCCAATATAATCAAAACTTACGCACCGGCCGGCATCCGTAAGCAACGATTATGCATCAGGAATTGCCATATACTTTGATCAATGGCTCCCTTAAGGATTTCGCCGTGTCTGACGAGTAATAATAAATGGTATCAGCAATTTCTTCGGCCTTTACCCAATTACTGAAATTAGCATCGGGCATCGATTTCCGGTTTTGAGGTGTATCGATAGTGCTTGGAACAATAACACTGGTAACTATGTTATGCCCTTTGGCCTCATCATTCATCAGTTCCGCTAAACGAAAAATTAATGACTTGGCTAATCCATAAGCTACCATCCCTTTTCCATTTTTCGCATCCAGGCCGGGCTTTGAGCCCACTAAAAAAATCCTTCCGCTGGTTTGTGTCATCATCTGTATAAACACAGGTCGGGCTACATGATAAGCCGTTTCAAAATTGAGTTTATATTGCTTATAAATATCAGCCGCTTTTGTATCGGTTACTTTGCCCATGGCAAAACCGCCTACCGTAAGAATAGCCGCGTCAATACTTTTATATTTTTCTATTACTGATTGTATAAATGATGCGGAGCTCTCTTCGTTCATCAGGTCCACCACTACTTTTTCAAAGCTATCAGCCGGGAAATCCATCGGTGTCGGATCATTGGGGATTACCGTTCCAATAACTTTATACCCTTCAGCAATAAATTTCTTTATTACTTCCTGTCCGAGATTACCGGTAGCGCCGGTTACGACCGCAATTTTTGCCATCTGATTTTCTTTTAAACAAATTTATTCAATGCCTGTCAGCATTCCTGATAAAATATAGGAGGACAGTGCTGCATTACAAATCCAAACTTCATATTTACTACACCGGCCTCACCCTCCTTCTCCCTCTCCGAAAGAGTGGGAGCGGCGCTGCATTGCAAATCCAAACTCCATACCTTCCACATCAACTGCATATCTCTGTTCAGCGGCCTCACCCTCCTTCTCCCTCTCCGAAAGAGAGGGAGCGGCACTGCATTGCAAATCCAAACTCCATACCTTCCACATCAACTGCATATCTCTGTTCAGCGGCCTCACCCTCCTTCTCCCTCTCCGAAAGAGAGGGAGCGGCACTGCATTGCAAATCCAAACTCCATACCTTCCACATCAACTGCATATCGCTGCTCAACACTTTCGAAGACTCCGAAAATTGGTGGAGTTTCCGATAAGCGAGGGCTGTGATCAGGTGGCCTTCTCCTTGGGAGAAGGTCGGGATGGGGCCGCTCAGGGTCTTCCTGTATTCACCCTCACCTTATACAAACTCGTATGCGCTGTCATATACAAGGTCTTTCCATCTTCATCACCCCAGGCCATATTCGCCGGCCTTTCAGGAGTTACAATCTTCCCCAATAATTTTCCTGCCGAACTCATAATCCAAAGACCGCCTGGGGCCGACACATAAAGATTACCTTCTTTATCCACCTTCATTCCATCCAAAGCTTCATCATCTTCGGTAAAACTGAAATCATAAAATACTTTACCATTTTTTAATGTACCATCGGGTTGTACTTCGTATCTCCATAATGTTTTAGTATGGTGGATATCCCGGATATCCCAATTGGTAACGTATAAATATTTCTCATCTGGTGAGAAGGCAATTCCGTTGGGACCGCCGAGATCTTTTGATACAACCTGTACTTTTCCATTCCTGATCATAAACACTCCCTGGTAATCAAGATCTTTTTTTGGATCATTGAAAAATCCCGGAAGACCATAGGGAGGATCAGTGAAGTAAATCGTGCCATCACTTTTTATCACAATATCATTGGGGCTATTAAACCGCTTACCATCTATTTGATCAACGAGTATGGTAACAGGTCCTTTCTTCTCAATCCGTATCACCCGCCTGTTACCATGCTGATCAATAATCAATCGCCCATCGCTATCTATAGCCAATCCATTACTTCCTGGTTGCCCATACTCTCCGATATCCGCACCCGTATAACCGCTATGACTCATGTAAACCGTCACGTTATGATTCTTTGGATTGTAACGATAAATAGTATTCGTATTAGGATCACTGAATAACAGATATCCATCGGGATGCCATACAGGCCCTTCTGTAAAAGAAAAACCATCAGCGATCTTTTCAATTTTTGTTCCCGGGGTAATTATGTTGTTCAGGCTTTCATCAATCGTATATATCTTACCAATATCTTTCCAGGAAGGATTAACCGGTAAGCCCGTTTTATAAAAATCAACTACCGCATTCCTTACCCAGATATAATTGTCTGGTAGTTTTCCAACCGGTCCGTTTATGCCTAATACATAGATTACAAATTTCTCTCCTGCTTTTGCATCATTCGTAAGAACCACCCGGTTCCTGGTATTATAACCACTGATCAATCCATTTCCCGTTTGGCCAAAACCAACCATTTGTTTACCATTCACCCATATCTCGCTGTAGTCATCTACTACTATTTCAAACACGGCGGTTGTCCCCGCCGTATTTAATTTTCCTATAGCTGCCGGAATACTCAGATCAAGTTTGTACCACACGAACGAGAATAGCCCGGTTCCCTGTCTGCTCTCCAGCTCCGTGGATTTAATTTCTTTAAAACCTTCTTCAAAATCTTTTGTACCTACCTGCGGATGCAGGCTTTGTGTTTGTATAGCATGTCCCGTTGGATACAAAGGCATGGCATCACCTCCACCTTTTTGCGGTCCGGGCAAATAAAATTCTTTGTCTTCGACATGCACCGGTTGTACATACCATTTGGCGTTTACCAACGCAGCGCCTTCCATTGTTCGCAGATCAGCGATTGCCTGTGGTTTATCAACAGCCAACTGTCTTGTTTCCTGTGCGAATGCAACTACAGCGGCCAGCAATGCAGCCAATAGTAACAAATAAAGTTTTAAAAAATTATATATCCTGCTCATGGTACTTTATTATTTGTTTGTTCTCGTTTTTTTCAAAAATCAACGCAAATACCCGTTACCTGTCAAAGGAAAATTCCTTTCATCAATCGATCTTTGCTTTACTACCTGCTATCGCGATCTCTTCATCCTGCTGTGCACTGGATGCCCCGCTTACACCAATAGCGCCTATTACCTGTCCATCAACAATAATGGGTATACCACCTTGTAAAAATGTATGTCCTACGGTGATCAATGCCTGGCGCCCACCATTGATAGAGTTCTCCAGTTTTACGGATGGCGCTTTGAACAATGCTGACGTGTTTGCTTTTTTAATAGATACTTCCGAGGAAGCAGGAAACGTTCCATCCAATCTTTCTAAGTACACAAGACTACCGCCATTGTCTACTACTGCGATAGCGCCACCGGGAGCATTATTAGCTTTTGCATATTTTACTGCTTCTGTTACTACTTTTTTTGCCGCTTCCAGCGATATGTTTTTGGTGGCAATCGTTTGCGCCTTTGTTTCCGCAGCCATGACTAACATCGCTGCAAATGACAGGACCGCAGCTATTTTAATTGCTTGCATAAAAATTATGTTGAGTTGATTAACGATCTTAATTGTTGGCTGTTTCCGTGGTTGGTTGTGCAGGCTTGTCAAACTTTACTTTTTTACCTGCATGTTTTTTTACTTGGCCAGGCCAGTTGTTATTGGCTTTGGCAGTGAGACCAGCTACATCTTTGTGAAACCTGGTATAAGCATCCTCCGAATGTTGCAGAATTAATTTTCCATCAATTACATCAAATATTTCAGGATTGATCGGGCGAAGCTTGTTCAATGCCATTGCATAACCACAGAAGGCACCGTATTGAGGAGCAAACATTTCAGGATGATCTTTGAACATCGCAGCATTAGCGTCCGAAGAAAACCAATAGGTGGCTCCATTAAATCGCGCTGAATATTTAGGATCGCCTTTCAACGCTTTCATTTGAGTAAAATAAGCGACAGCATCATAGCCTTGTAATGTTACGCCATCGGGATCTGTATTATTGAGAAAACCTTTTTCCGCATCGGTAGTAATTTGTTCGCCCCCTTTTTCAGAAACTTTAGGCCAGTATTTATCCGCTAGCGACAGGTTTCCGTGTACATCTTTATTCCATCCATTCACGGCTCTTTGATTGTGCTGAATAACCAATCGGTTATTCACAATAGAAAATGTATTGACATCAATGGGGGCTACCCGACCCAGTGAAACCGCGTAAGCACACCATCCGCCAAACTGGGGTTTATATCTTTCCGGATCGGCTTTGAAAAGATCAAGATGTTCCTGCGAAGCGAAATAATAGATTGCTTTGTCATAAGTGAATTGAAACTGCGCCTCTCCTTTTACCGGTTTGTTATCGGTAAAAAAAGCCACCGCATCGTAACCGTCGATTATTACACCATCTCCGTTGGTGTTGTTAAAGGCCGTTCCATCAATTTGCTGGGCACCTGCGCTTATTGCAGTCACCAGCATAAATATAAAAGTCAACCCTGCGAATACATATTTGAAAAGCCTGTATTCATGGGCTTTTGTTTTTTCTATCTGCTCAATTTTAAGAGCCTTCGCTTTTGTTTCCATTTTTTTGTTTTTGTGAGAACAAAGAAACCAATGATAGAAACCGATCGCTGTCCGCTGCTTTACAAATGAAAGGGTATAAGAATGGAAAAGCCCGGCATCTGTCGGGCTTCTTACAAAAATCAGTAAGCACTGAAACGTTAATAGGAGGATTTTGCTCTGTTCAATTAGTTTAATTCCGTTTGCCCGGTCGTTGATTCACGAATGATCAAACCTGCTTCCATGTTTACCTGCACCAGTTTATTATTTTTCCCCATGGTTTCCAGTAAAATTTTAATGGCGGCTTGTCCCATTTCCTCCAACGGCTGTTTTATATATGTCAGTGGCGCATAAAACAAGTCCAGCGCTTCCGATTCATCAAAACTTATGACAGCTAATTGATCCGGAACTTTAATACCAATTGAATTTAGATATTTCAATCCCCAGCCCGCAATGATGTTAGAGCTAAACAATAAAGCATCGACAGGTTGCGGGCCATCCAGCAATTCATTGATTGCTTTTTCAATACATAATTTGGTATTATTCGGCCTTAACTCCTTTAACCAGGTTGTTTCAAAAGGAATTTTATTCTCTTTTATGGCAGACAGGTAACCTCTTGTCCGTTCATTGAGATTGAAGATGGCAGATTCGTAAGTTATCATTCCGATCCTTTTGCGACCAATGTCGGCAAAATGTTGTACAGCAGTATAAGCGGCTTTGTAATTATCGATAGCAACATAATTAGTTTCAATAGCCGGGAAATAGCGATCAATCAATACGAAGGGAATATCCTGTTCTATCAGATAATTTATCTGTGATTCGGAATTTTGTGGTGGTGCGATGATCAGGCCATCCACCTGCCTGTTTACCAGTGTCTCAATCAGTTTTTCTGATTTATCCGGATTCTCATCAGAACTCCCAAAGATGACCGTATAGTTATTTTTATCCGCTTCATCTTCAATAATACGGGCAAGGCTGGAAAAAAATGGATTGGAAATATCGGCAACGATAAGGCCGATGGTAAATGTTTTATTGGTTTTAAGACTCTTGGCTACCTGGTTGGTACGGTAATTCAACCGCTTCGCCGTATCTCTTATTCTTTGTGCAACTTCTTTGTTGATCCTGCCTTCCTTCTGGTTATTTAATACGTAGGATACAAGAGCTGCTGAAACTCCTACCTGGTTGGCTATATCTTTTAAAGAAATTTTTTTCACCATGGCAACTGGTTAATCAGTACTAAGTATTTAAATGCTCTGAAAGCTGTTTAATCGTATAAACAAAAACAAGGCCTTTTCTGAAAAAACAGCTGAAACCGATGATTTTCTATACTTCAAAGGCTTAGCAAAATTACTATTAAAATGTTGTAAAATAGCAAATTACAACAAATTCCATTGACTGTTTAATCGTTTAAACAAAATAGTCTATATTTACTCCCTTATTCCTTTTGTTAACTTAAACCCTGAAACTATGTACTCTTTAAAAAATATAGGCTTGATAGAATGTGGTGGAAAAGGCAAAGCGTTTAAATTGGATTCTACCAGCAGCGGAAATGGCTTTCAACTTAAAAAAGTTCTTGTTCGAAATATATCCGCGGATTCGGCCCGGTCACAATATCCAACGGCTGAAATAGTGGAACATGAACATTCAATCATACATGATAATGCCATTGACCTGGTCATTGTATCAGGCCCGGAAAATTCTGACCTGGGATTGGTTGCCGAAGCACTCGGAGCCGGCAAACAGGTAAGGGTGATTTAGTACTGCGGCAAACCCTTGTTATTTTTCTCAATTCTTGCCATGCCAAAATCAATGTGGCTACACAAAGGTTACTTCTTTGTGTGACGCTTTAATGATTGCCTGTTCATAAAAAGCAGGCTGGTATTTTATTGGCCTGCCAGTAACCCTTAAAAATGAAAAATGATGAACAATTTAAAAAACACAACAGCTATAAAACGCATTGCGATAGTAGCTACCGATAATAAAAGAGCAGACCTTATTGAATGGTCCTATTTTAATAAAGATCTATTGACAAAGCACCCCCTGACAGCAGTTGGTGAAACAGGCCTTGTGCTGGAAGGAACATTAAACATCACCGTTAATAAATTATTTACCGCTGACACAGGTGGTTACCAGCAATTAGCCGGGTTGATTGAAAATGGCGGTATCGATATGCTCTTCTTCTTTGCGGATCCAGACTCTTCTGTTGAAAAAGATCTTGATTTAAAAAATTTATTGGTGGTAGCGGCTAAGCATAATGTTATCGTTGCCAGCAATAAGGTTACAACAGAAATGGTGATGGCTTCGGAATTTTCCGCGAAAGAACATATCGCGAAAAGAAAAAGCTCTCACAGTTTGTTCAAACAAACCATGTTATTTTTTAGCCAGCACATGATTAAGCCAACAATGCCCGCTATATAGAGTATAGATCAACAACTCTTACAATAGTCCTGACCTTGCAAAAAAAGTCCCTGAATCTCCAGGGACTTTTTTTAATGTTTTGCTTAAGCGCATAGGTAATTACTCAGAAAGAGTAACTCAAATGAATATTCAGGCCTGGTCGTGCATCAATTTGCCCTGCCGCCAGGTTTTGTTTCACTGAAGCTGAGTAATTAACTCCCAGCGCCCATTTAGCCGTATTGAAATCGGCTCCCAACAATAGCTGCGTATTATATCCACCCGTGCGACTCCTGTCAACTTTTATTCCATCCTGTTTATCTTCCTGCATTTTTTCAAAACTAATGCCTATGCTTGGGACGATGGAGAAATTCTTTATGTCCTTGATATATTTTACCTGGGTAACATTCAGCAGGCGATTACCAAAGCGATACCCCAACTTATTTTCCGTGTTCATTTTATAGGTGACGCCAGTGCTAACAGCAATCTTACGATAACGGACTGAATAATACGCATTCAACAAATAGTCCGTGCTGCCGGTGCCAGCCTGGAAGTTGGAATTGCCGACATGGGTTTCATTACTCTCATCAAAATGGTAGCCGCCGGTCGCCAATTTTATACCCGCACCTGCAAGCAGAGTTTGGCGCAACATATCTTTTTCCTTACCCGTGATTTTATCCAACAGTTTATAATTGGCTAGGAAAACAATATCCCCCAGCCGGCTTAATGATTTATCCCCTTCCGGGCCGCTTTGCCGGTTTACCTGGAAAGGTACCACGGTCATCAACTGAAGATTCTTGAAAGGACTGTATTGACCCGTTAATGAAAAAGTATTGTACCGTTCCCGGTTATTCATTTCTTCACCGTTTTCAACAAAATGAGTCTTGTAATAACGATACTGGTAACTGAAATTGATAAAATTTTTCGACAGGTGCGGGAAAAGGTAAGGATTGAAATTTCCAACTCCACAGCCGCAAATATCGCAGGCCCTGGAAGATAAAAACAGGACGAATAGCAGTATAGTAATGAAAAATCTTTTCATATTGCCTTAATGAATAGTAGTTATAAAATATTAATTACTTGTGGCTAACTACTATGCGGCGGGTGGGTGAAAGATAGGAATTGCCCTGGCAACGGGGTTACCGGTGTTGAAGAGGGGAAGATATGACTTAGCAATAAAAACAGCAGGGAAATTTATGTTTGCAAAAAAAGATCGGGATGAAATAATTACTGTTGCTAAATCCAGCTTTAATGTAACAGGGCTATTTTGTTCTTCCCTTTCCTGTTGCTTTAGTTTTTTCATTAACACGCAATTGCCATTACAATTCAACTTTGGCCGGTAACGGTTTTCGCAGATATTTTTAGCGATATAATCCTGGTTAAGCTTGAAACCCATCACCATGAACCAGTGACTAAAGGTCTGGCTCATAACCAGCAAAATCAATATGGGAGTAACAACGAAGCGCATTCGATGACAAAAATAGTAAAACAATTGGTTTTAAAATGTTGGTTTCAACCTGGCGCATTGTACCAATCATAACCAGGATGACAATTTTTATTCTTAATTAAAATCTGCGACAGTACTATTACTGAAAAGACTTATTGCGTTTGGAAACAATATATTATTTTCCAGGTGCACATGCTGATGCAGGTCCTTTTCAAAAGCCTCCAGTGCAGCATAACTTAACTTATAAGTCGTGCAGGCATCAGCAGGAGGATTGTAATTATCAGTCAACTCCCTAATTTCCGCCATCGCTGTACCGGCATGGTCATGCTCCTCTTCCATCATATTAATAGGTGCTTCGAGGTAAGAAATAGTCAGCTTTTTTTCATTTAACTCCTTGCCTTCCTTTTCTACCTCTTTTATCCGGGGAAACAAAATCAACTCTTCTTTCTGCATGTGCTGTTCCATCTCCTCTTTTACCGCTTCAAATATTTCGGCTACTTTCCGCATCTCAGGATGCCGGTCTCCATGTTTGGATGCTACACGCTGCAGGTAAGACAGGATCTGTGGCATTTCCTGTTTTACATAGGCATGATGAGCGGCTACAATATAATCTGTAAGCTGTGAAAGCGATAACAAATTATAGTTCAGGTGAACCGAATAATTCTCCGGCCGTACTGTAGCTTCCAATGCCGCTATCAATTCGTCTGGCGGTACCTGGCTTTCCGCACAAGCCTGTTGCAATGAACGTTTTCCTTTACAGCAAAAATCAAGATGATATTTTTCAAATACGGTGGCCGCACGATGATCTTCATTTACTATCTGCGCCAGGCTTTTTGTCATTAAGTTATTCATATTATAATTTTTTAGTTCGTTAATATGTTTACATATCCTTTCTCTTGAAACTTCGTATCGCAAGCCACAAAGGGATAATTATCCAAAGGATCATGATACCGGCAGTAAAAAGAACACCGGTTCCGCTGCCAAAAAAATCTTTGTACAAAGCTCCTGTATAGCCCATCAGTGCGCTGACATCCATTTTCAGCATAATAAAAATGCGGCCCAGGTCAATGGGATTAAGGGCAGACAGAAGGAGTGTGAATTTTTCCATCGGGTATTCACTGAAACTGAATAATACCAGCAATACCAGGCCATCGTATATCAGGGCGAAATAAAACCAAAGTAATAAAGCCGCACCGATACCCCTTGCTTTATCCCTTGCTTTTACCGATGCCAAAAAAGCGATGGAAGTGAACACCAATGTCAGCGACCCTCCCGTGAATAGCAATGCCATTCCCGTTTCATCAAAAGCAAATAACAACACAGGGATACCCACTCCAATAAAAAAAGCACTCAATAGTGATAAAGCGACACCGGCATACTCACTCATTAAAATCCGTGTACGGCTAAGCGGCTGCGACAGCATCAGTTCTATAAATTCATAAGAATTATAATAATGAATAGTAGTAAATATCATGCTGATCAGCGGCACTACGATCAGGACAATAGTGAGTAAACTGAGAATAGCCTTGCTGTCATTCTCTTCCAATTGAAAAAGACTAAACGATACGACAAACAGGAACAATGTGTAAGCAAGGACCACTTTGCTTCGAAGAATATCGTATAAAACGTAGCGTGATAACTTTAGCATACAAAAAAATTAATCAGTTTTAACCGTTGCTTTCAAAGCCAGTACTTCATTAATCCACAGGACTTCCTTTTTTCCTCCACGCATAATACTGGCGATTGCTTTGCCTAATTTATCTTCGCCTGTTTCTTTTCTCAGGCTTCCGATATCTTTTAAAAAGATCATTTTACCTTCCTGCAGGTACATGACATGGGTAGTCAGTTCATCGAGGTCGCTGAGTATATGAGAGGTAATAAGGATCAATTTATTTTTCTTCTTCTCCTGCATGATCTTTTCTTTCAGTATTTCGGAAGAAAGCGGATCAAGCCCGGCAGTTGGTTCATCAAGAATTAATATACCCGGGTTAAAATAAAATGCCAGCGCCGCACTAACTTTTTGACGTGTGCCTCCGCTCAGCGTACGCATGGGTTTCTCAAAAATAGAAACCAGGTTGAATTTTACCAGCAGATCGGTATCCAGCTCTGGTTCCGGAACCTTCCTGATATTTTTCATCATCCGGAACAATTGTTCCACTTTCATATTATCGGGATAACGACCGATTTGCGGCATGTACCCTATATCGTTACGATAAGAAGGATCTCCGTTTATTTGCCTACCGTTTACATAAATAAAACCGCTATCAGCCTTCACCATACCAAGGATGCTCTTGATCAGGGTGGTTTTACCTGAGCCGTTTGGCCCAATCAATGAAACCACCTCGCCGTTATTGAACAGTGCGTTGATATCAGCCAATGCCTGCAATTTTTTAAATCGCTTCGCCAGGTTTTCAATGCGTATCATAATTTATTCGGCTTTATCATCGGTTTGTTATCTACCAGGTCTTCCGGGGTAAGACTCGGTATGGCTTTTTCGGCTTTATCTAAAAGCGATACGATAAAACTTCTCATCAGGATCAGTGTAGTGGGATTTTGTTCAACCACCATTGCATACATACTCACCGGGTGATAAGGCACATCGCCAATGCCATCCCTGTTAATATCATATCCCTCATACTTATCCCAGTAGTTATTAAAAAATTTGTTCAGCATCATCGTTCCATTCGTTGCTATGTCAAAGCTGTTACCATTAAAATTGTTATGACTAAAATTATTGTCGTCGCAACTGGCCTGTACTTTAACGGCCCATCCGTTGTTGTTAAAAGCATTTCTCTCTATTTGAGTCCGGCTGGTACCTTCCATATAAATACCAACCGTATTTTTCAGGAAAGTATTGTTGCTGATATAGCTGTCACTGATTTCCTTTAGCAAAATACCATAGGCGGAAGCCCCCCAGTTTTCTTCAAAATGATTACCTTCCATATTTACCTTTTTGGAAAACATGACCGATACACCGGCGCCATTGTTGCGGAAGGTATTCTGAATATAATGATCGCTGTGTGAAAACATGAAATGTAACCCGTACCGGATATTTTTCTCACTTAGATTTTTCCGGATCGTGGATTCAGTAACAAACTCAAAATAGATCCCGTCCCTGTGACCTTCTATAGAATTACCCTCAATCAACATGTTCGAACATTTCCAAAGATGAATGCCGTTGCCTGATAAATGCTCGGATTTATTATTACCCTGAATGGAATTGCCGCGAATGGTGGAATAAGTAGAGTTGGCTATATGAATAGCAAAATAGGTATTGCTTATATTATTATTTTCAATTAAAATACTGGTTGCATCAATTATTTTTATGGCGGCATAATCATTCATAGATGAATACCCGGCATTAATGAAATGAATTCCTCTGACTACTATGTTTTTCCCGGTAAGCGTAAGAATTTCATTTTTATTTTCCCCATCGAGTACCGGTTGATCAATTCCGATCAGGGTTATAGCCTTATCAATTATGACATTGCCTTCCCTGTAAACTCCATTATTCAGTAAAACAGTATCTCCCGCTTTTGCTGATTGAATTCCCTGTCTTAAAGTGTTGACGTTCTTATTTTTTCCCACTACAATCGTATGGGCAAAAGCGTTGCCAATGGCAAAAAGCATTAGTATGGTTAACAGGTTTCTCATTTAACCAGGACATTATAAAGAGTGGCCCAGCTTGTAACTTTACTTCCATCTATTTCCGCTGATTTTTTATTGGCTTCTGTTGCGTTTTTAAATGCAGCGGCATTACCGCCCATCGGGCTTTTGAATTGACTGCTTACCACGAATTCAACCGATTTTACCTTCACAAATTCATTATTATCATTATAGTTTACAAATAAGGTCTGGTGAATATCTGTCAGTTCTACAGCCCGGCGTCCTAAAAAATTTGCCACGCAATGCGTATCATCAAACTTGTACACTTTACCTTTTTTTGTTACGATCTCAGCGCCAAATTTTGGATCCATAATAGTCATCTTACATTCAGCGCAGTTATCCTTTCCAACAGTTATTTTTTCTGGTTTTGGATTACACCCAACCATAAAAAGAGAAATGATACTCGCTATGGCGACCGAAGCCATTGGTTGATATTGCGTCATTGGTTTTTGCTTTCTGTATTTTCGCCATTCAAGGAACCAAATAATAAAAAACAGCCCCGTTACAGCTACTATCACCCAGCCGCCCGTATCAGGATAAGAATAGGCATCGAAGTTCAATAATTTTTTATGCCCTATCAATGGGGGCTGATAAGACAGACCAGCTACCTGAATGGCTGCTGAAGGATCGAGGTGGTGGCCATAATCGTAGCCCCACATATAAAAATCTACCAGGGCACTGACGCCGCCAATTACTGAAAGGATAAGATACGCTAACAGTAATTTCCGACTGCCGCTGATAGCCACCGTCAAACCAAACAGCACAAAGAATCCTAAAGCATAAACAAGAAACGTAAATTCAGGGAACATGTCTGCATTAATATGCCTCATTCCTATATAATGATTCAACCCATTGATGATCTCTACCTGGCCGGTAATTTTATATAACCAGATCTGCATGGACAACCCTTCCGGATATTGCGGAGCAATAAGATAAATAGACCAGGCAGGAACAAAGAACATAATGCTCATCGCCAGTGACCCGATCGCAATAATAATCCTGGATGTTATGCCCATCTTTTTCATAAAATCATGTTGTTTAAAAAAAATTCCGGAACCATCCGTTTGGCCAACCCGTTTACACAGAATACTTTTTCCAGGTTTTTATTTTGCTGGTGGTAATAGAACAGCATCGATAACATGAATAATACCATTTGCCGCAGGTATTGAAATAATAATCGTCGCCGAATTATTAATAATTACTTTTCCATCCTTTTTTGCGACAGTGATATCCTGTCCATTCACCTGGTTCAACGTTTGCCCATCCTCCATCATCTCTGTTTTCAAGGTTCCGACATATACATGGTATTGTAAAATATCCTGCAGTTTCGCTTTATTTTCCTCTTTCATCAGGTTTTCGAATGTCCCTTTTGAAAGCTTGTCAAAAGCAGCATTTGTTGGTGCGAATACAGTAAACGGCCCCGCATTAGACAATGCATTAACAAGATCCGCTTGTTTAATGGCTGCCACCAGTGTTGTATGATCTTTTGAGCCCGCGGCTATTTTTACGACGTCCTTTGCCGACACATCATCCTGCACTGACGCTTGCCCATCCCCGGCTTTCACATCCGGTTCAGTAGTTGGCTGCTCAGTTTTCACACTGTTGTCGTTACATGAACACATCATAATAATAGAAAACAAAAAAACAATACTAAATATCTTTTTCATATGCAATATTTTGATGATTTTTAAAAACCAGGTAGTTCAATAAAGGAACCGCCTGGTTTTTTTTACATTATTTTTTGTCAGGTTCTGCGGTTTCCGCACCCGTAGCTGTTACCGCAGGTTTATTAGTACCGGTGCTGAATAAGAGAGCTGTATTACTTCCCGCAGGAGACACTCTTAAATAACCCTGCATTTCCTGGTGGAGAGCGGAACAAAAGTCAGTACAATAAAAGGGGAATATACCTACCCTGTCTGCTACCCATTTAAGTGTTTGGGTTTCGCCGGGCATAACGAGTATCTCGGCATTGTTTGCACCTTTAATCGCAAAACCGTGCGGAACATCCCAATCCTGCTCAAGGTTGGTGATATGGAAGTATACTTCATCTCCCTGTTTTACACCTTCAATATTATCTGGGGTCAGGTGAGACCGGATCGCAGTCATCCATACGTGCACCTGGTTTCCTTTGCGTTCCGCTTTGGTCTGGCCTTCACCTTTGGAAACATACGGATGTGCATTTTCTTCAAGTTTGAAGATCTTTCTTTGCTTATTCATTAACATGCTGGCAGGTATTGCTTCAGCGTAATGCGGTTCACCGGTTGTAGGAAAGTCAAGAAGCAATTTCATTTTTTCGCCGCTGATATCGAATAGCTGGGCGCTTTGAGTCAACTCAGGGCCCGTCGGCAGATAACGGTCTTTCGTGATTTTATTATAGGCAATCATATATTTTCCATGGGGCTTCGCTGTTGGACCACCAGGTATGGATAAATGCCCGACAGCATAATATGTCGGAACCCTATCCAATACCTGCAGATCACTTATTCTCCATTTTACTATTTCAGACGAAACAAACATAGATGTATATGCATTTCCTTTCCCATCAAATTCAGTATGCAATGGACCAAGACCGGGTTTCACCACTTCTCCATGTAAAGCGGCTTCATATTTAATGACAGGAATACCATCATACTCACCGTCAAAAGCTTTATCAGCAATGGCTTTTTGAATTTTGGTAAAGGAGAACACGGGAATGCTTGCAGCCAGTTTACCAGAAGCAACAATGTATTCACCGGTAGGATCTACATCTGTTCCGTGTGGTGATTTGGGGCAAGGTATCAGGTAAAGCATTTCCGGGCAATCGGCAGGATCCAATACAAGAACTTCGGTTTTCATAGTAGAAGTAGCGGTATGCGTATTTTCATCATACGTGTTATGAGCATATTTAACTGTTTGCTTTTTTGCTTTACCTGCTTTCAAATATTCTTCCGCCTTTTTCCAGTTTACAGCCATCACGAAGTCTTTGTCTTTTTTAGAAGCATTTTGTTCTAAAAGCGTATTCGCCTTTTCGGAATTATAGCAACTGAAAAAGAACCAGCCGTGTGACACTCCTTTGCCGGCACGGGAGAGGTCAAAGTTGACTCCGGGTGTGCGGATCTGGAAGGAAATATTCATCTCACCCGATGTTGGGTTGACAGCTATAAAACTTATTGATCCTTTAAAATTTTGCTTGTAAGTATTGATCGGCACATCGCCGTTCTGATCATCCAACGGAACACTAAAACGTGTAGCAGCCACAACGTATTCAGAATTTTCGGTAATGAAAGGTGAAGCATGATTACCGGCGCTGTTAGGTATCTCCAGTATTTCTGCTGTCCTGAAAGTAGTCAGGTCGATACGTGCTATACGGGGTGTATTATTGCCATTGGCAAAGACCCAGCGGCCATCATGTTCACCCTTGGTTTGTGATAAGGCGATATGGTGCTGGTCATCCCAGGGTACAAAACCATGGGAAGTATTCAACATGGGTTTTGTTTCCTCGCTAAAACCGTAGCCGCTTTCCGGAGATTGCGAAAAAACCGGTATAATGCGAAACAAACGACCGGACGGAATACCATAAACGGCTACCTGTCCATTGAACCCACCTGAAACTATGTTATAAAATTCATCATATTTACCGGGGGCTACAAAAGACTTCGATCCATCACCGCCTGCGGCGGATTGAGCAGATTTTGGTTTGCAACTTTGCATTGACAGGAGGCAAGCAAAGGTCAGTATCAAAACCGTATAGGTTTTGAAGCAATGAAATTTCATGTTACTTATTTTTATTTAAATGAAGGAATGATTGCCATTGTTTTATTTAACCCCGTCATTGGATCGCATAAACTCCAGCACCTGGCGGGCATCGTCTTTAGTTATATTTTGATTAGGCATACGAACCAAACATTGTTCTAATAGTTTTTGTGCTTCGGGGTCCTTCTCCAGCATCATTTCAACATTGGTTATCATATTCAGTATCCAATGAGGCTCCCTTCTTTGCGTTACCCCTTTCCATCCGGGACCTACTAATCTTTCATCGGTTAATTTATGGCAGGCCTGGCATTTCAAGTCATAGAAGCCCGTGCCGGCAATCACCCATTGCTGATTCAGCGGAGTCGTTAATACAACTTCACCGGGTTTAATCTCAGTACCATGTGTTTCCATTTGGTCCTTTGCAGGCTCTTGCACGTTTTCAGATTTTTCATCCTTTTTTTCTCCTTCGTTGCCGCAGGAAATAAAGAAAAGGCTGGCACCGGCAACGAGCAAAGCAACTTTCAGCGATTTTGTTGGCTTCATATTTTGTATTTTATTTAAAGAATTAGAAAAAGACAATGACATCTTTTTTTGGATCATAAGTATTTCAACAGAGTTATCCATGCCGAAGGGCACCCACACGTTTCCAGGTATGTTGGTCGGACGTAAAAAATGAGCCTATAAAGCTAATGACCTTTACTTCCCGTAGTGTTACACAATTTTTGAAAAACACTATACAATTCACACTCCAAGAGCTATAATTCCCGCCAGTAATTAGCCGACACTTCCCCTGTAAACCAGGTCTCTTCGTTATTGCACATGTACAATTTTTTGAGTGTACAGTTCCAAAAGACATCGTTGTCTTTTATAGGTCAAAAGTATTTTCCTGAAAACGTAATAGAAATGACAAACATCAAAGTCAGACATGATACTGATCAGTATACAGGGAATAACACGCTGGTATTTTCGTTTTGTATGATTTTTTCAAAATCCTTCGGTTATGCATTGCGGGGAATTCTATATGTGGCTATCATGACTGAAAAGAAAGAAAAGATTCAGTTAGATGAGATTGCAGAAAAATTGACTGTGCCCAGATACTTCCTGGGCAAAATAATGAATAGATTGGCTAAAGAGGGAGTGTTGACTTCTGAAAAAGGACCCGGTGGCGGATTTAGCATCAATAATAAAACAAGGAAGACTTCCCTGTTAGAGCTGGTAAAAATAACCGGGGACAGCGAACTGTTTGACTCTTGCGTATTGAGGCTACGAAAATGTAATTCGAAAAACCCTTGTCCGCTGCACCACGAAATAGAAACGCTGAGAAACCAATGGCACCGGCTATTAGCGGAAACAACAGTGAATGATTTATTGAAAAAGGATCAGCCTGATTTTATTAAAAGCATTGCAACAATATCATAAATAGTTGCCTACCTGATATAAATCATATGAAGTGGTAGAAAGTAATTATACTTTTCCCCTCGCAAAACGAATTTTTTAATCCGAATTATGTTTTTAAGAACAATAACAATAGACGGAAGCCTGCCGGTTGCGGACATTGTAAAAAGTGACTACCGCACGGCGGATGTGTTTCTCAAATATGATATTGAGTTTTGCTGTGGCGGTAAGTGGCCGCTCGAAATGGTTTGTGCAAACAAAAACCTGGATATAACCATCCTGATTCCAGAACTGGAAAAAGCTTCGCGAACAGTCCAGGTTTCCAACAATTTGCGTTTTGATGAATGGAGCACCGGCTTTCTCGCTGATTATATAGTAAATGTGCATCATCAATACTTAAGAACCGCGTTGCCGGTTGTAGTGGAATATGTAAAACGCTTCCTGGATGGCCATCTGAAAAAATTCCCGGAACTGGAAAATCTTCAGTCACTAATAAACAAACTGCAGAATGAATTTTTATCCCACTTGCAACAGGAGGAGGAAATATTCTTTCCCTATATTAAACAGATCGCTCATGCCCATCTTCACCGTGAACCCTATGGGAGTTTATTGGTAAGAACCCTGAGAAAACCTTTGCAGGAAGTAGCGCACCAGGAACATGATCTTCTTAATAAACTACTGGGAGAAATGAGGAAAATAACCCATCAATACAACATTCCTTCCAATGCCTGTGTTACCCACCGGGTTACTTTTTCCAAATTGAAAGAACTGGATGATGACCTTGTACAGCATATGCACCTCGAGAATGATATTCTTTTTCCAAAAGCCATACAAATAGAAAAAGAGTTACTGCGTATGGCCCATTAACAAATCACAATTCCCGCACCAGTTCAACCTCAAAAACTCATTTTATGAATGGAATTATAGCTTATAAAGGAAAATATGGCGCTACAAAGCAATATGCGAAATGGTTGGGAAAAGACTTAGGCTTACCGGTTTACAACGCCGCCGAATTCCCAAAAAAGGGCGTGCGGCTATGCGATTTCATCATCATAGGAAGTAGTGTGTATATTGGCAAACTGCAAATCAGTCAATGGCTTAAAAGCGATGTTAATGTACTTACTGGTAAAAAAAATTTCTTTTTCCAGGTAGCGGGCACTCCCCTGGGCCAAAAAGAAAAACTAGAAACCTATATACGTTCAGGTGTTCCAAAAGAACTGATACCAGGCTGTGATTTTTTTTATTATCCCGGAAAAATGGCCATCCGCGAACTTTCATGGACAGACAGGTTTACGCTAAAGATGGGAGCAAGAATAGCCAAAGATCCTGCTGCAAGAAAAGCTATGCTGACAGATTACAACGAGGTAAAAAAAGAAAATATTGCTGGCCTGGTTAACGCAGTTAAAAATTTTTGCGCCGTAAAAAAAGAAACAGCGCAACCTGCATAAAACTCCATAGTAAAAACCAGCCGAAAGAAAATAGTCCATTCATCTCAAAAAGGAACTGCTATTCCTTAGTTGATACTTTATTATATTTACGCTATTACTCATTGATACAATATACAGATGCTGGGAAGGGAACATATGACCTCGCTTTTTGAAAATGCTACTGAAGGTATAATACTGACGGGCCACCATGGTAAAATTGTATTGGTGAACCCCGCTATTGAAAGAATATTTGACTACACCAGTGACGAGTTGATAGGTCAACATATAGAAATATTGATCCCGGATAACATTAAACCCCATCATCATACACTAAGAGAAGGATTTTATCAGCAACCATCCAACCGGGTGATGGGACAGGGGCGTGATCTGCATGGCAGAAAAAAAGATGGTAGTAATATCCCTGTTGAAGTCAGTTTAAGTCACTATTCTAAAGATGGTGAACTTTTCGTAATCGCTTTCATCGTGGATATAACCCGCAGGAAGGAGATTGAAAGAAATATGCTGGAACAGCAAAAGCAGTTGGAAAAAGTGAGTACTGAAATAAGAAAGCTTAATACCGACCTGGAAGTAAAAGTGGAAGAAAGGACCATGATACTGAAAGAAGCGTTGCAAAGACTGGAGCAGTCACAAACAGAATTGAGCGAAGCCCTGGACAAAGAAAAACAACTGAACGAAATTAAAAGCCGGTTTGTATCGATGGCATCACATGAGTTCAGGACACCGCTTAGTACGGTCTTATCTTCTGCTTCGTTGCTGGAAAAATATAAAACCGCCGAAGAACAGGATAAACGCAGCCGGCATATCGGGAAAATCAAAAATTCCGTGCGCCATTTAAATGATATATTGGAAGATTTTCTTTCATTAGGCAAACTCGACGAAGGCAAGGTAGAGAACCATGCGTGCGAATTTGATTTGAAAGACTTTATACTTGAGACAACCGAAGAGATGAAGGGTTTATTAAAAGAGAACCAGCATTTTGAACTCAATTATGATGGCTCTGCGATCATCTTTTCAGACAGGAAATTGCTTAAAAATGTTTTAATTAATTTAATCACCAACGCCATTAAATTTTCAAACGAAGGAACTAAAATAAGCGTTGGAACAATAACGAATAAAGAGGAAGCGGCTATTTCCATTGCAGACCAGGGGATTGGCATTGCTGAAGAAGATCAGCGACACCTGTTCTCCAGCTTTTTTCGTGGCGCCAATGCTACCAATATCCAGGGAACGGGATTGGGATTGCACATTGTAAAAAGATATATCGATCTGATGGGAGGTTCCGTTCAATTAAAAAGCAAACTGGATGAAGGGACCACGATCACTCTTACCATTCCTGTAAAACAATAAGAATATGAAATCTGTTTTAGTCATTGAAGACAATAACGATATAAGAGAAAACACGGCTGAAATATTGGATATGGCCGGTTACAAAACCTTTACTGCGGAAAACGGGAAAAAGGGAGTAGAACTGGCATTGAAAGAAAAACCCGACCTGATCGTTTGCGATATCATGATGCCCGAACTGGATGGTTATGGTGTATTGCACCTGCTCCGGAAAAATGCAGAAACACAATCCACCCCTTTTATCTTTCTGACTGCGAAGACGGAAAGAACGGACCTGCGAAAAGGCATGGAAATGGGCGCCGATGATTATATTACCAAACCTTTTGAAGATATTGAACTCCTGAATGCGATTGAAGTGAGATTAAAGAAGGCAGAAGTATTTGACAACAAATATACCATGTCGCCACAGGGTATCAGCCAGTTTTTGAAGGATGTAAAAGACACCGGTATTCTTGATAAACTGGCCGAACAATACAGCATCGAAACGTATAATAAAAAACAAACACTTTACCAGGAGGGTAAGCGGCCGCGGTTTTTATATTACCTCGTAAAAGGAAAAGTAAAAGCAGTCCGGATGCATGAAGACGGAAAGGAATATATTACCGATATTTTCAGCGACGGCGATTTCATGGGTTATCCCGCATTAATAGAAGAAAAAAATTATGATGACAATGCCGTGGTACTCGAAGAAGCTGACATCATGCAGATACCTAAGGAAGATTTTCTCCAGATGATCTATGGCGATATTAATGTCGCCGCGAAATTTATCCGCATTATTACACAGAATGTAAAAGAAAAAGAAGAAAGATTACTTAACCTGGCATACAGTTCATTAAGAAAAAGAGTGGCGAAAGCACTGGTAGACATTCATGGTAAATACAATATTGACGGCGGTAGTAAACCACTTGAAATATCGAGGGAAGATATCGCACATTATATTGGAACAGCTACTGAATCACTGATCAGGACATTAAGTGATTTCAAAGCGGAAAAATTAATCGTCATAAAAGACGGCAAAATCGCTGTTTCTGATATTGATAAGCTAAGAAATCTTCTTTATTGATCACGGTCTGCCTCCCGGTCAGGAAGAGTTCTCGTAGCGGGAGTCGACAATTCCCGGCCATGTTCGTTTTGATGCTTTAGTGTCCATTTATCCGTCATCGTCGTTTCAAGCCAGAGTGTTCCGGATTTTCTTGAAACCTGGACCATCATTCCAAACCTGTCATTAAATGATTTTTCCAATTGCCCTACTGTCATAGAATCGTTTATCTCCAACTCTCCTTCCTTGCCGTTTCCAGCGACATTCAGAAAAATAGTCTTTAGAAGTTTCTGTCTTATCAACGACCCAAGTCTGCCGTTTGTATTCTTATAAAATTCCAATTTTAAAAAAGGATAATACAGATTAAAATCATCCTGCACATCAGCAATCGTTTTATTTTTTTTAATTCCGATTATCATAATTCAGATTTCTTTCAATCAAAAATATCGTTACTGGCACTAAGATTGAATGATGTACGGGGGGACTGGAGATGATTTTAGTCATTTAAAACGGTCAACATACAGTGCGTAAAGCTCATAACAAAAATCAGGCGGTGGACTAACAAGGGTCATAATTTATGGGGCGATCCAACCCCAATTTTGTGCCTGAAAAAATATTTTATATGCAACTCGTACAACACAGCTACAGCCCATCTTATTTACAAACTGAAAAAAAACAGTCAATTGTATCCCGGTTTATCAACTGGTGCAATGGTCAGGAAAAGTATCGTTTTGGCTGGTTGGCAATAACGCTGACACTACATGGATGCGTTCTTGCTCCCATCACTGTATTATCCATTGCTCTATGCGGTAATAATTTTGTATTCTGGGGCATAGCAATCGGCGCTATAGCCATGCCGCTTGTAGTTAACCTGGCGGCAATGCCCACCAAAGTCACTATACCTGTTTTCGTTTTTAGTGTGCTTTTAGATTTGGTGGTAATAGTCGGTGCTTTTGCATCCCTTGCGTAAAGGGCAACCGGTTTCCTGATGACCGTGATAATTTTCAGGCAGTATAAAAAATCATCACAGAAAGTATAATTTGAAAACGATACAACACTTACAATGATTGAAGCTCCCTGCGGGGAGTTTCGTATTAATAACAGTCAGCAAGTATTATTAAAGATCTGTAATCGGTTTATATTTTGGTACCAGTAATTTCATGACTGACCAGGCTATCAGATAAGCAACAGAACAGATGGTAAACATAATAGTGTAACCTGTTTCTATATGCCCGAGAGCCTTATAGTGGTCGAATAATGCACCGCCTAATTTTGACATTACCACACCACCCAGCCCGCCAGCCATTCCACCAATACCCACCACGGAAGCAACCGCCTTTTTGGGGAACATATCCGAGACTGTAGTAAAGATATTCGCACTCCAGGCCTGGTGCGCCGATGCGCCAATACCAATTAAGATTACCGGTATCCAATAACTTATATATGCCAGCGGCTGGGCCAATAAAACAACCAATGGAATAAACGCAATTGTCAGCATGGCTTTCATTCTTCCATCGTAAACTTTATATCCTTTTTTTATGTAGTGCATGGGAAACCAGCCTCCCCCGATACTACCCACCATGGCTATTGTATATAAAATAGCTAAGGGCATCATCACGGCCTTATCCACTATACCATACTGTGCTTTTAAGTAAGCAGGCAGCCAGAAAAGAAAGAACCACCATACTCCATCCGTCATCAATTTTCCAAATGTAAAAGCCCAGGTTTGTTTATAGCCAAGCAATTTTAACCAGGAGACCTTTTTCATGTCCCCGGTATTTTCAGTTGCGATTTCTTCCTCGCCGGAAGAGATATAAGCGAATTCGGCGGCGGATAGTCTTTTCTGTTTCTCTGGTTTTTCATAATAAAGAAACCAGAATATTAACCACAGAAACCCAATTATACCCATGATAATAAATGCCCAACTCCAACCCCAGTTTATCCGAATCCACGGAACTGTAAGCGGCGCAAGAATAGCACCCACATTGGTACCGGAATTAAAAATACCTGTTGCAAATGATCTTTCTTTTTTTGGAAAATACTCTGCGGTAGCTTTAATAGCGGCGGGGAAATTTCCGGCTTCGCCAATAGCCAATATGGCTCTTGAAAACATAAAGCCCATAACTGATATGGAAAACCCTGCAATTCCAAACCAACCTAAAATGACCGACATTGTTTCACCGATTTGAATAGCCGCTGCATGAATGATGGCAGCAAGGGACCAAATGATAATAGCCCACGCATATCCTTTTTTAGTACCGAGTTTATCAATAATTCTTCCGGCAAATAACAAAGAGAGAGCATAGCCAAACTGAAAAACGGCAGTGATATTTGCATAATCAGTATTTGACCAGTCAAATACATCCGGTCTCGACAAATAAGGTTGTAATAAACTCAATACCTGCCGGTCAAGATAGTTGACCGTTGTAGCAAAAAACAAAAGAGCGCAAATCGTCCACCTGTATTTTCCAACCGTTGTATTGTTCATCAGGCAATTAATTTAGCTTCTTTATTCGCTCGTAAGTTCAGGAAATAATTCCCGGGGGAATATAGAAAGCTGTTTACTTTTTTATCGTGGCTATTAGCTCCAACACTTTTTTGGTTTCACTCCCGATCGTAGCATAATCTTTTGTTTCCATTAATTTCTTGCTGATGAGTTTGCTGCCCATTCCTACCGCACATACTCCGGCTTTAAACCATCCTTCAATATTTTCCCTGGTGGTATCCACGCCGCCGGTTGGCATAAATAATAGTTTTGGAAAAATATCTTTTATGCCGCTCAGAAACTCAGGGCCAAGCATATTACCTGGAAATAATTTGATAAATGTAATACCGCTGTTTTCAGCTGCAATTATCTCGGATGGCGTCATGCAACCGGGAGCATAAAAAATATCGTTGGCTATCGCATAATCAGCTACTTCCTTTACAAAACCGGGGCTTACCAAAAAATCAGCACCGGCACTCAAATAGTCTTTGGCGGTTTGCAAGTTTTTGACGGTACCAACCCCTAATAACATGGCGGGCATTTCCGCATTGCGAACAGCAATCATTTTTTTAAAATTGGCCAATGCCGCTTCGCCGCGGTTAGTATATTCCACCGCTGTTACACCAGCTTTGTAAATAGTCCTCAATATATCTATACTTACGGTTTCATCTGCATTAAAATACAAGGGCAACATACCCTGTTCAATGATGGATCCTGATACTTTACTGATATTACTCATGTCTGAATCTTTCTTGTTTAAAAAAATCATATCAAACCTTCTCCGTCGAAACTGGTTTTTAAATTTTTACTTTAATAACCAATTTCTTTATTTTATCAGCACCGATCATCGGAGCATGTACATCTTCCGGAAAGAAAATGGCGAACTGACCGTTTGTCAATTGAAAATACATATCGGGCTGTTCGTTATAGAACTGGACATCTTTATCTGGATTGTAGCCGCCATTTTCCGTCACGCATTTTTCCCTGGGCTTCCAGCCAATCGTTTCCACGCCGTTAATGCAAAGCTGTATATCTATATTTTTATTATGACATTCGAACTTGGCGACAGATGCTTCAGCCGTTGTTCCTGCTTTATCAGAATAGATGGCCTTTAACCCTTCAGCAATATCTAATTTGCCATCAGGCGCATTTGCTAAATCGTTTTGTTCAATATATTCAAATGCCCTGGCAAACAACGGATGCACTAAAAAATATTTCGATGCATTGTCAATTGTATCAATTATCATACTGTTGCATTTTAATAAACCATGGTTCTAATAACTTCAAACCTCAAACATCGAACTTGCTTAGCGTTGTACCCTTCCACTTCCATCGCCCTTCACCAGGTCTTTTACATCACTAAGTGTAGCATGGTTTAAATCACCCGGAATAGTGTGCTTAAGAGCTGATGCTGCAACACCAAACTCTGCCGCCTCCGGCATGGGCATTCCTGTAACAAGTCCATAGATTAAACCGCTGGCAAAACTATCTCCGCTACCTACCCTGTCAACGATACGTACGTTGTACTGTTTGGTATGATAAAAATCATTGCCATCATAGACGAGGGCACTCCAACCATTATCGCTGGCACTATGACTTTCTCTTAATGATGAAGCAATGAACTTGAAACCGAATTTTTCTTTCATTTGCTTAAACACATCCTTAAAACCTTCGAGGTTCAGCTCTCCTTTAGTAACATCAGTGTCTTTGGCTTTAAATCCTAATGTTGTATCCGCATCTTCTTCGTTCCCGATACAAACATCCACATATTTGCAAAGCTTTGTCATTACCTCCCTTGCCTTTTCTTTGGTCCAGAGCTTTTTTCGGTAGTTCAAATCAATACTCGTGGTAATACCTTTTGCTTTGGCGGCCTTCAAAGCTGCTTCTGTCAGCGCAGCCGCTTTATCGCTTAATGCAGGAGTGATACCCGTGGTATGAAACCAGGAAGCACCTTCCAGTATTTTATCAAAATCAAATTCTGAAATATCAACTTCGGAGATAGAAGCATGCGCCCTGTCATAGATCACCTGTGATGCACGCATGGAAGCTCCCGTCTCTAAAAAGTAAATTCCCAAACGTTCACCACCTCTTGCGATAAATTGTGTATCCACTCCATACCGGCGAAGATGATTGATAGCACTCTGGCCAATGGCATTATTGGGAACTTTCGTTACAAATGTTCCAATCAAACCATAATTACAAAGAGCTGCTGCCACATTGGCTTCACCCCCGCCATAGGTAATATCGAAGGTATCGGCCTGTACAAATCGTTTGAAATCGGGGGTTGATAAACGCAACATAATTTCCCCGAGGGTTACAACTTTTTTCGACATGATATTTTTATTTTGCTATTAGCATTGAATACAGTTGAAAGATAAATAAATAATTGAGTTTTGGCAGGGTTATCTTGTTGAAGAGCCGGATTAATTTTGCAACTATCAAACTATCTTTTTTTTACCAGGCACAGGTTGACTATCGGACTGCCAGGAGAAATAACCCTTTGCATTATGGAAGCAAATATCCTGTACTACTTTCCCGATCCACGCCATATCATTGGGCAATTCACCATTCTCTATTTCTTCACCAAAAAGATTGCAGAGTATTCTTCTGAAATATTCGTGTCGTGGGAAAGAAAGAAAACTCCGGCTATCCGTCAGCATACCCACAAAGCGGCTGATCAATCCCATATTCGATAGTGCATTAATCTGTTTGGTCATGCCATCTTTCTGATCCAGGAACCACCAGGCAGAACCCCATTGAATCTTACCGGCAACGGATCCATCATTAAAATTGCCGGTCATGGTGGCCATTAATTCATTATCGGCAGGATTGAGATTATAGATAACTGTTTTAGCCAGTTTATTATTGGTGTCTAACCTGTTCAGAAATTTGGCCAGGGCCCTTGCCTGTGAAAAATCACCAATACTATCCCAGCCCGTGTCAGGTCCCAGCTTTGATAACATCCGGCTATTATTATTCCGCAAAGCACCGAGATGATATTGCTGTACAAATCCTTTTTCCCAATCCCACTCCGCAAATGTTACCAGCATAGCCGATTTGAATTTCTTTCTTTCTTCCGGTGACAGCGCTCCGCCTGATCGTATTTTGGCAAACAAGCCGACTATCTCGGTACTTGTATACTCTTCGGCATATATTTCTTCCAGTCCGTGATCACTGACACTGCAGTGATTAGCGGCAAAATAATCGTGTCGCTTCTTTAAAGCCGTGATATAATCATTAAAGGAACTTATTGAAATGCCGGAAGCTTTTTCTAATGATGTGAGATAGCTATTAAATGTATTTACATCATCCACATTCATGGCCTTATCAGGCCGGAAGGCAGGCACTACTTTTATTTTACAATTGTCCTTCTCTATTTTCTGGTGGTATTCCAATGAATCGACCGGATCATCCGTAGTGCAAACGATCTTTACATTCATCTTTTCCAATAAAGCCTTTACGCTATACTCCTTGCTTTGCAGTTTGGCCGAACATTCATCATAGATTCTTTTTGCCGTATCCGCATTGAGCGTTTCAGGCACATCGAAGTAGCGTTGCAGTTCCAGGTGGGTCCAGTGATATAACGGGTTTCTTAAGGTATATGGAACGGTGTTGGCCCATTGCTGAAACTTTTCCCAGTCACTGGCATCACCCGTGCAATATTTCTCATCCACACCATTTATACGCATGGCTCTCCACTTATAGTGATCGCCGTATAACCAGGCCTGCGTGATGTTTTCAAAATTAATATCATTAGCTATCTGATCAGGCGGAAGGTGATTGTGATAGTCAATGATGGGCATCTCTTTCGCATAGTCATGATAAAGCTGCTGTGCCGGTTTGCTATGCAATAAGAAATTTTCGTCCATGAACGGTTTCATACAATCGCTTTAAAACTTTTTATTGACTTCGGCTTTGATCTCACCTGCTACAATGACACGCCTCTCTTCCACGGAATAAAATCATCCTGGTTCAGCAACACCGCTTTCGGTATCACTTCTCCGCTTGCCGCTTTGATACAGTACTCAAGTATCTCCTGTCCCATCTGTTCTATCGTTTTGTCACCTTCTACTATCGGCCCGCAATCAATATCGATGATATCACCCATTCTCCTGGCCAATGCAGAATTGGTTGCTACTTTAATAGTCGGGCAAACCGGGTTACCGGTTGGTGTACCCAGGCCGGTTGTAAACAAAATTAATGTAGCTCCACTTGCAGCCTTGCCGGTTGTAGCTTCCACATCATTGCCGGGTGTACATACTAAACTCAATCCAGGTTTAATTGCAGGCTCTGTATAATCCAATACATCTTCTACTGGTGATGTGCCGCCTTTCTTCGCCGCTCCTGTACTTTTTATCGCATCGGTAATCAATCCATCTTTAATATTACCCGGAGATGGATTCATATGAAATCCTGATCCTACCTTATGCGCTGCTTCATTGTAAACCGTCATCAGGTGAATGAATTTTTTCGCGGCCGCTTCCTCTCTGGTACGGTCAATTAGATCTTGCTCCGCCCCGCAGAGTTCAGGAAACTCTGCCAATAAAATTTTCCCACCCAATGCTACTACCAAATCAGAACAATATCCAACTGCAGGGTTGGCTGATATACCACTGAACCCATCGCTGCCCCCGCATTTAACACCAATGGTTAGTTTATCCAATGATGCCGGTTTTCTTTCTATTTTATTTACTTCAATTAAACCTAAAAATGTTTGGCGGATTGCTTCCGTTACTAATTGTTCTTCGCTTTGAGATTGTTGTTGTTCAAAAATATACAGGGGTTTATCAAATTGCGGATTGCGTTGTTTGAGGTCGTTGACCAGATCCTGCACCTGCAGGTTCTGGCAACCCAGGCTCAATACAGTTACACCGGCGACATTAGGATGATCAGCATACGCGGCTAATAATTTACCTAAAATAGCCGCATCCTGTCTGGTGCCTCCACAGCCCCCCTGGTGATTTAAGAATTTAATACCATCCACATTTTTAAAAACACGATTGGTATAAACAGTGGATTCTTTAACACCAAGATCAGCGGTAGAAATATTTTCTCCTTTTTTATAAAGTTCTACCAACTGATGTGTCTTTTGCTTGTACTTGTCAGCTACAGCATATCCCAGTTCGTTATGCAATGCCTCTCGGATAACATCTAAATTCCTGTTCTCACAAAAAACAGTTGGTATAAATAACCAGTAATTGGCCGTACCTACTCTTCCATCCGGGCGGTGATACCCGTTGAAAGTCCTGTTCTTAAATTTAGAAACATCGGGAGCATTCCATTCGTAGTGATAAGGCCGGTAGGTAAATGGATCAGCCGCATGTTTAATATTCGCTGTTGTCATCAATCCGCCGGCAGGAATGCTGGTTTGCGCTTTGCCAACCAATACTCCATACATGATCACTTCATCACCGGCTTTCATATCACGCACGAAAAACTTATGTTTAGCGGAAATATTATCAGCAAGCGTATATCGTTCATCGTTATATTCTACCGTTTCTCCTTTAGTAAGATTTTTTAAAGCGACCAATACATTATCCTTTGGATGAACTTTTAACACTGTTTGTTTCATCTGTCCATTTTTATTTTTTTTTTGCCAGATGTAATTCACTATAAAAATTTTCTTCTTTGTTAAAATAATTTACTTGAAAATTTCTATAGCTCATTTCACGATAGGTCTGCAGATTTTGCAGATTGAGAAATTTGTTTGATAGCGGCCATTGCGCCACTGCTGATCAATTCCTGCAATTTACTGCTTATTGCATTTATAAAACCGTCATGACTGCCAAAATTGATCCCCCAAAATAGCATATCACCAAAAACATATTGTACGAGCTGCGGGATGCTGCCAGCTTGTTTCCATTTTTCGGCAAACCAGGCTGCATTATCATCGTTGACTACATATTTTTTCCCATCCGATTCTCCATAAAACTTTCCATCTGCAGCTTTCTCGCATTTCATAAACAACAGGTGAGCCGCCAATCCGAGAGTGATATATTCCGGCACCGAATTAAACCGTTCCAGGTAATTTTTAATAACGGGAATATTCCTCATCTTCATCTTAGAAGAATATTGCAGGGTAATGCTCAACCACTGATGTTCAATATGCGGGTTACGGAAACGATCCAGCACTTTCCCTGCAAACTCATTGGCGGTTTCTATACTTAATTCCGTATTGGTAATAGACGGTGCGATCTCCTGCAACATCAAACGATTGATATAAAAAGTAAAATCAGCATTCTCCATTGCTTCCTTTACCGTAGGAAAACCGGCAAGGACGGCCAGTCCGCAGCAAAACGTATGGGAGCCGTTTAATAACCGGAGTTTTAATTCACGAAACAAATCAATATCCGGGCTAATGACTACTCCGGCGTCGGCCTTGCTGAATGACAGTATCTCCTGTACTTCTTCATTACCGGATTCAATGGCCCAGAGACGATACACCTCACTCATGATCATCAGTTCATCGGTATATCCCAGTTCAGCTTCCGCTTTTACCAGCATGGCAGGCGGCAATTTACCAGGCACGATACGGTCGACTAACGAACTACAAAAAAAATTGGCGTTTTTCAACCAGTCGATAAATGCATCCTCCAAATGGTTGATTCGGGCCAGCTCTTCAATAATAGCCCTAAGCTTTTCACCATTATCTGTTATCAGTTCAGTTGGGATGATCACTACTCCTTTGGAAGGATCACCGTGAAATATCGTGTAGCGCTTATAGAGGAATGCCAGCAATTTGACAGGAAAGGATTTTGGCGGCGCCGCATAAAAATCATCGTTTTTATCCAGGACGATTCCTACTTCTGTAGTATTGGAAATGACCACCTGCATATCAGGATTGGCAGCGCATTGAAGAATTTCCTGCCATTGCGAAGCTGCTGACAAGACCCTGCTTATAGCGGAGTGAATAATATTCTCCTCGACAGTAACTCCATTCTCAATTCCCTTTACACAAAGCGTATACAATCCATCCTGTTCATCAAAAGCATCAGCGCCGCCGGCAGCAGTTGACTTTACAATCACGATTCTTCCGTTAAAAATACCCTGGCGGTTGGCCTTATCGATAAAATAATCAGGTAGTCCGCGCAGCAATACACCCGTACCGAATTGTAATATTTTTTCAGGTAGTGCAAATAATTTTTCCTCCGGTATAGTAAGTCCATCTTTCGGGGAAATTCCCTTTAGTATTTTTTTCGATAATTGCATACTTGCCATTTCAGTTCATCAATAGATTTCATCTGTATTTAATATTCAGTTTACTGGCATGCCAGTCCTTCCTGAAAATAATCCCTTTAAGTTTAAATTGCTTGCAAACTTAGGATATCCGTTGTTTCCGGAAACCATTTTATTGAATTTACTGACATCCACAATCAATATAGTCAGCTGAAATTTTAAATCTATGCCGGGAAAGCAGGCAGAGATTTAATTATAGTACGAATATTGTTATCTGGAGAAGTGAGTTTGCTTTTTACCGGTTACTCTGGAAGATACAGTTGGCCCTGTTGCAAAAAAACAATAGCAAAAATTTGTATACCCACATTTTTTAAAGCCTATTTAAAGAAACTAAAATTCCATTTGTCTTTCCAGCTAATAGCCGGCTTCCCATTTTTAATGATCATAGGCAGCCAGACATATCTTGAATCGGGAAGATCCGTTTTGTTCCATTTATCCGCCAGGAAGATAAACGCATCTTTTTTTCCCGGAACTTTTACAACGAAGGTGCTTTGTGCGCCGTAGGTAATGTCGGCATTTTCACCCTGGCAGGGGTTATCCATTTGCTTCCACTCGCCTAATGGTTCATCGGCTGTCGCATAAGCAGCAGGATTCGGAACCCAACCGGTGCAACCGGAGCTAAACAAAAAATATTTGCCATTGAATTTTACCATGGCCGGTGCTTCCCTGGATTGTTTTACCAAAATGCTCTTTTCCGTGGTGGTATGTTTTAAATAATCTTCTGATAATAATGTAACATGCGTCGTTGCATTGCCTTCCGACGAATAAAGATGGTAAGCCTTCCCATCATCATCCTGGAAGAGGGTCATATCCCTGCTATCATTGCCATTTGGTTTTACACTATTGACAAATTGAAAGGGACCTGCAGGTTTATCACTGACCGCAACACCGGCATGAGCATAACTGTAATCTTCATTGTCCAAATGCATCCACATAACAAACTTACCCGTGGTCTTATTATAAATCACTTTGGGCCGTTCAATTACTTTACTGGTATGCAGATCATGTGTACTATCTGTTGTATTAGGTGCCAACGCTACTCCTTCATATTTCCAGTTCATCAAATCTTTCGACGAATAGCAACTGACACCGCCTGCATTGACACGGTAATCTTCCCAACTGGTGACATAAGGCACACGAAATGTTTCTCCCTTTTTTATTTCACCAAACCAGTAGTAGATATCCTTATGCAATAATATACCGCCACCATGTGCATTAATCGGATTGCCTTCGGTATCCTTCCACACTTGTCCAGGGGAAAAATGAGTTTGTTGTGTACTCCCACGCTTGCTATTCAACAAACCAGTAAAGAAAAATAGAAAGAAGATCAAAAAAAGTTTCATAGCTTATTGTTTCATTTATATAAGTTGATTAAAAACATGCGCCAATACCTTTTGAAGGCGTAGTTGATTGATTGAATGTTTTTCCACCATTATCAATCGTAAAAAGTTGCAGCACGTCAAGTCCCTGGGTTCTTAATAAGGAACCTGCGGGTAATTGGTAATTGGTAAATGTATTTAATTGAGAAGGTGCTGTAATAGCGGCAATGCCCGGGTTAACAAAAGAAGGATTAACATTCATACCAACCAGCTGGTTGTTATATTTCTCTTTATTATAGGTGGTGGCCCAGTTCTGAAAACTCGTACTACCATCAATTAAAAATCCATTCGTAAGGCTATACCAGTTATTGCCGAGATAGATACTATTTGTTTCCTTCCCGGTGACGATATCGTCTTTACCAATAAAAATATTATTGTAAAATCTAAAGCCCTGGTTTTTGCTTTCAGTGGCGTAGGCTATGGCAGGCGCCTTGCTATTATAAATGGTATTGTTATAAATAAAACAATCTTTCAGTTGATCGGCAACATCCGAACTGTTCCAGATCAGTATACCCGCACAATGCGTCGTTACAGCTCCGTCATTCTCGCTAATATTATACCGTATCACATTATTGTACCAGTTGCTGGCCCCGGCATATTGAAATAAGCCAAAACCGCTTCCCTGGTTTTCGTAACTAAGACAGTATTGAATAACAGCATTGGTGACTCCTCCATCCAAATCAAATCCACCGCCATCACTCGCCCCCGGCGATGTTTTGTTGCGATAAGCAATACAATGCTGTATGACTACACTATCCGATTCATAAGTCCATATACCAACGGGGCCATTACCGGTACGTGGCATATCCCAGCCATTATTAGAAGCGGCGCAATATTCTATCGTAACTTTTTTGCAATAACCAGCTAATATCCCATTGCCACTATGATTGGTAAGATTGGTGGGATCACCCGGGTTGTTTTCTGCGAGGCAATTGCGTATTAAAATATCATGGCAATCTGTTTTGCCATTTCTTCCAATTATATGGATGCCGGCGAAACCATTGTCATAGGCGTACACCCGGTTGACTTCTACATTGGCAGAAGCATATACTAGTAGACCCGATTTCTGAAATCCTGAGACCGACAGGCTATCAATATAAATATTATTACTATTGTTGATGATCACTCCATCTTTTGTATTTCCGGTTTTACGGCCACTTCCTTTGAATCCAAGATTGAGGATATTTATAAACGAAGATCTATTGACGGTCAACGCCGTTGCGTTTGTTCCATCAATTATCGCTTTTCCATTTCCATAAGATGTAACTACAATGGGCTTACCCGTTGTTCCCATTTCGTTGGAGTCAATAAAAATACCTCCAGTAAATATTTGTCCTCCTTCAAA
Source organism: Chitinophagaceae bacterium (assembly GCA_040007815.1). GTDB lineage: Bacteria > Bacteroidota > Bacteroidia > Chitinophagales > Chitinophagaceae > Terrimonas_B. The sequence continues at coordinate 156,448 of JBDTUH010000013.1, read as the reverse complement.
ATAAACAGAATCACCAGCTTTTAATAACTGGTCATTCAGGTGACTGATGGTTTTCCAGGGTTTGGCTTTACTTCCATTGTCAAGGTCATTGCCAGATACACTCAGGTAATAAGCCCTGGCTTTTGATTCGTCCTCTTTTATTGCTCCCTGCTGACATGACAGAAGCCCAATGGTCAACCAATAAGCATGATAATAATTACTATTAAAAATATTTGACAACAGGAACATTAGTTTAATTTTTTTAAGTAAGGACGAATAGCATCGAACCAGCGCTTCGCCATTATCTTTTCTCCCTTTACATTAGGATGAATATCATCGTACATGTCTTTTGCCGGATCGACGCCTGAAAATTGATCAACAACGATAACTCCCGATGCAGTTGTATTCGCTTTTACTGCAAAGATCCGGATCTGCTTGTTCAATTCTTTTATCACTTCCCTGTAAGCTATACTATCTCCGCATAATTTTTTTGGCGCCCATTGCTCACCCAACGGAGGAATTTGGGCAATAAAAATTTTTATCTTGTTATTTTTATTTCTCAATATATCTGTAAGCTTTCCAAGGTCCTTTATCATATCCGGTACAGACCTGCATTGAAAAACATCATTGGTACCAAGCTCAATCAAAACTATGTCAGCTTTATATATTTCAAGCCATTGGTTGATGTTTCCCCGGGCACTGTCCCAATCGGGCGGATGAAACATGTTTTCAATTGTCCAGCCTGAATGTCCATCATTGTCCGCATCAAAATCAGGGTTTGGAACTTCGGCACCCATATGATGTTTATTCCATGACCCTATCATATCAAAGTTATAATTTGCCCGGTGCAATAATTGCCAAAGCGGTCTCCGGTAGCTATTAAACTTTCCTGTTCCGTTCGTAATTGAATTGCCCAAACAAAGAATATTAGTTGTAAACTGATCGTAAACAGTAAGGATAAAATCTTGGATGGAAAAGTTTTTGCCATTACCTACTTTCAGTTGAATACGAAATTGACCTTTCTTCTTTGCTTTGCCCCTGACGATGTGAAGTATAGTATCCAATTGCAGCCACTCAGGCAATATAACTGAAGAATACGAAAGCGACAGGCCTGCGGAATCAAAGGCCGCAAAATGATAACTATACAAATCATTTATGTAAATACGGGAGACGGCTTTGCTCGTAAAGACAGGTTTTGAAGTAATCAATTCATCCTGGCTATGCAGAACGTTAATAAAAAAGCAACTCGTTATAAATATAATAACCGTGTACCGCATGTGCTGAATTAAAAGACGGCACCCGGTAAAAACCAGGCACCGTTAGTTAAGGCTGAATGAAAAAATTAGTAACCAGGGTTTTGTTTTATTTTGGGATTCTGGTCAATCTCGATTTGTGGTATAGGGAAATATTCGTTTTTATTGGGAGTAAAAGTTATATCCGATGTAAGGTTATTAGGTAACCTTGTTTTTTCCTTTGGCAGGTATTCGTTGTTGATGAATTCAGCGATTTCACCCCAGCGCACCAGGTCAAAAAACCGGTGGCCTTCCATCGCCAATTCCAGTCTTCTTTCAAAATGAACCGCTTTGCGCGCCGCCACCTGGTCAGTCCATGGTGTATTATAAGTATCTACCACATAGTTAGCGGAAGCCGCATAGCCACCAATATCATCATACACCACTTCCACCTTGCGACCGGTCTTTGCACGGTTACGAACAAAGTTGACAAATGTACGGGCCTTATCTACATTCCCAACTTCCACTTCACATTCAGCCGCCCAGAGCAATACATCGGCAAACCGGATAATACTGACATTAACAGCACTGGTAAGCATATAGTATTGCGCATAGTTCTCAAAGAACTTTGAAAAATCTCCATTGTTATACCTGAAATTATTTTTTACAGGTGTATAAGGTCCGCCAAAGGTCCGGTCATTGATCCACGCATAATCAGGATCGCTGCCAGGATTGCTGCCATAACCACTATAATAAGATGGCGTAGTCCAGTCTAAAAAAGGAACTCCTCTTCTTCCAACTGTCCAATCCAGACGAGGATCAACGGGATCCTGGTAGGTATTATAATATTCCCATCCTTTCACATCCATATCATTCGTCATATTTTCATCGTTATACGTATCTAAAATTGGCAAACCGTCAGCCGTTGTTTTAAATGCATTGACCAGGTTAAAAGAAGGTTGTTTCCATGTTTGGTAATAGCTTGTCAATGGATAAAAAGCCGGTGTGCTGGCGATATCACCAATATTCGCATTACCTCCGTTGGAACCATCATTGGCTGAAAATTGTATTTGAAAAATATGTTCGGGACTATTTTCAGATGCCGCGTCAAAATTCGCGTCAAAATTATCCATCAATGCATAAGGCTGCCCCTGTGCTGTTACACCATTACCACTGCCACCATAAGCCGCAGGTATAATAGTATTTAACAGCGCTTTGGCTTCTGTAAATTTTTTCTCAAACATATAGGCTTTGGCGAGATAGCAGGCCGCTGTCCATTTATTGGCCTGCCCTTTATATTTCTGTACAGCCGGCATATTATCCATAGCAAACTGAAAATCGGCTTCTATTTCGGGCCAGATATCAACTTCATTGGAAACGGCTTTGAAATCAATAACGGTTTCATCAATATACGGCACTTTGTTCCACATTTTTTTCGCCTCAAAATGAAAATGACCCCGGAGAAATTTTGCTTCGGCAATAGCGGCCGTTTTTTCAGCAGCGGTCATATCCGTTGCCGCCGTCGCGGCGAGTATTACTTTATTGCTTCGTGCCACACCATCATAAACAGTACGCCATTTGGAGGCGAGGAAACCAGAGGAAGGGAGTGATTGGAAATGTTCAAGCGCTAATCCGTCAGGCCCATCATTCGTTCCGCCACGATAAGCATCTCCCGAAGTAATGTCGCCATACATCCAATTGGTGCCGGTAGTGCTCCACCAACCGGATTTAACGGTCAGGCCGGTGACGTCATGATAGGCGCCTACCAATAATTGCTGAATACCGGCTTTGTTCGAAAGCTCTTCTAAAGTAACACCGGTAGTAGAAGGTACATCAAGGAAATCCTTTTTACATCCTGTACTAATGATACCCGGCAATAGTATTATAATTAATAACTTTTTCATGAGTATATCTTTAAATAGTTTATAACCCGAAATTGACACCGACCACAAATTTTCTTGATATAGGATAATTGCCTCCAAAGTCCACACCTATATTCGTGGCACTGCCGGTACTTATTTCGGGATCTATTCCTTTATATTTGGTGAATGTGGCAAGGTTATAACCCTGTACATAAAATCTCAGTTTGCTAAAAGCTTTATTGGCCGGCAATGTGTAACCGATCTGCAGACTTTTTAATCTCAGGTAAGATCCGTCTTCAATAAAAAAGCTGGAGGGAGTAAGATCAGAAGCCGCTCCCGTATTACTCCATATTGGCAATTTAGCACCGGTGTTGGCAGTACTCCATGTGTCATTGGATCCCTCACCCAGTGTACCGGGAAATACACTGTAGGCTCTCCAATAGTTAAAAATTTTATTACCGGCTACACCCTGCAGGAATACACCGAGATCAAAGTTTTTATAGTTCAGGTTTAGATTAAATCCATAACTGAATTTTGGATGCGGGTTGCCAATAAAGGTCCGGTCGTCGTCATTGATTTTTTTATCACCATTTAAATCTTTGAACCTGAAATGGCCGGCCGCCGTGGCGGGGCTAAGACCCGGATGTGTCACCCCATACTTGTTGTACTCGTCTTCCGATTGAAATATTCCTTCCTGTACATAACCAAAATAAGTTGATACCGGCATACCTACTACACTGCGTGTTAATGAAAAAGCCGTAGGCGCATACGAATTGCCATCAATATGAGCCGCGCTGTCATTGCTGATATAATTTACATTGTTACGATACGTGGCTACATTAAAATTCAGCTCGTAGGTAAGATCGCCGATGCGGTTATTGTATCCCAATTCCAGTTCAACTCCTTTATTGGAAAATTCCATAATGTTTTCAAAAGGCGCCAATGCATCACCCCGTAAACCTGTGATCGGCGGTACGGCCAGTAAATCTTTGGTTACACGATTGAACCAGCTGAAAGAAACAGTGAGCTTGTTACGGAATAATGCCGCGTCAAAACCGATATTCGTTGTTTTATTGGTTTCCCAATGAATATAAGGATTACCCAACTGGTATAAACCCGCACCAGTAAAGGCTGAATTATTGGTTCCGTTTAAATCATAACTGCTGTAATTCACATACCCACTCAGTGTATAACGATCCAGGTATAAATCCTGCGGAATTGCGTTATTACCATTTTCACCATAAGCCACTCTTAGCTTAAGATCATTCAACCAGCTTATACCTTTCATGAAATCTTCTCCCGACATTCTCCACCCGCCACTGTAGGAAAAGAAATTTCCATAGCGGTTCAGCGGACCGAATTTGGAAGAGCCATCTCTCCGGGCGACAAAGCCAAAAAGATACTTATCGAGTAATGCATAATTGATATTTCCAAAAACGGAGGTTGAATTTTCATAACCGCTGCCTCCCAGCATCGGTATAGTTGGATTAAAAACTCCATTACTAAGATTGAGATACCCCGGCGTTGTATAAGGAAGACCGGTTACCGTGCCCTGGCTGTTTCTTGATTTAGCCTTGCTGGATTCGTATGCAACGAAAGCGCTTATTTTATGGATATTCCTGAACCTGATTTCATAGGACAGTTTATTCGTCCATCTTATATCGCTGCTATAGCCACCGCCTTCCGTAAACTGATTATAAGTTGCGGAAAAAACATTCTGAGGAAATGTATCAATGAAAAAACGATAACTGTATGGATAAAACTGTATGCCTGCTTTACTTTCAAAAATTAAATTCTTAACAGGCTCTATCGCTACAAAAGCAGAACCTATCATTCCGGCATTATAACCATTACTGTTATCACGGCCTGTATTTTGACCAAGCACGGGATTATTACCTCCGGGTCGCAATGCCGTTGTACTCGTAAAATCTTTGGGGCCCGAATAATTACCTGCTATATCAAACATGGGGATCAAAGGGCTGCGCTGGTATAAATCACCTAACAAACCCTGGGGGTTGTGGTTGCCATTACTTAAACCGGCTCCCTGGGTATAAGAAAACTGGATATTCTCACCCACTTTTAACCATGATACAGGTTTGAATTCTGTATTCACTCTCATTGAATACCTGGTAAAATAAGTACCCAGCAGAGTGCCTTCATTGTTGAGATAACCCATGCCCAATGAATAATTGCTTTTATCGGTAGCACCGCTTAATGTCAGTTGATGGCTATGGCTGAAACTTTGATCAAAGACAGAACGAAACCAGTCCGTGCCCTGTTTATTTGTTTTTAAAATTCTGTAACTATTCAAATTATAAAGAGCGGGATCAACCGCAGGACTACCTTCTGCCGCAACTAAAACAGGCTGGCCGGTTCTTTCTATAATATAATCCGGCAAAACAGGCGTTGCCCCAGATCCATAAAACGGGCTCGTTACTGGCAGGTTAGAGTTTTTTAAATAATTCCAGTAAGCATCGGCGTATGCCTGGGGACTCACGCTTTTGGGATAATTGGTAGGTGTTTCAAAAGAAATATAGCCATTGTATTCTAATTTGGGCGCTGCGCCACGCTTGCCTGTTTTGGTAGTAATGACTATGACGCCATTACCGCCCTGGGCACCATACAAAGCCGTATTAGATGGATCTTTTAATACAGTGATTGTTTCGATATCATTGGGATTTACCAGGTTGCTCCCGCCTCTCATTTGTACGCCATCAATTACATATAGTACATCATTATTTCCATTACTGCCAAAACCCCTGATACGTACCACCGAAACATTGCCCGGGCCTCCCTGCGCATCCACGCTAACGCCGGCTACACGTCCCTGCAATACAGAGCCTACATCTGATACAGGAGTTTTAGCTACAACGTCTGCAGAGACGGTAGAAACCGCGCCGGTAACATCTCTTTTTGATTGTTTGGTATAACCGGTAACCACCACCTGGTTCATCTCATTGACAGTTGACTTTAACTGGAAATTCAATTGTTGCGTATTGCCTTCTGTTATGGTGATATCCTGTATTACACTTTGATATCCCAAAGAAGATATTTCGAGTTTATGCGCGCCGGCCTTAATTCCGGTTAATAAGAATTGACCGTTTACATCCGCTGAAGTTCCTTTTCCCAGGGCTGTGATCACTACCGAAGCGCCAGCCAGCGGTTCATCTTTTTCATTGGTTATTTTACCTTTTATGCCCCCATCGAACTGTGCGGATATTATTTTTTTCATTTCTTTGTTCAATGCATTGCCTCCGGCATTATCTGAACTTACTATAACGATCTTGTTATTGAATTGGCGAAAAGAAAGAGAAGTGCCCGCTAATATAAGCTCGAGTGCGTTTTTTAATGTATAGTCCGCTTTTTGAAGGGAAAGGTTTCGCTGGTTATCAACCTGTGCCTTATTGTATGCAAAACGAAAATCGGTCTGCTCTTCTATTTTCTTAAAAGCGGTTTGTAAGGGTTCGTCTTTTAATTCAAGTGTGACTTTCACATTCTCCAGTTCCTGGCCATTAGTATCTCTTGCTATCAATAACTGGATACCGGTACAACAAAGAACGATCAATAAAGAAGTTAGTTTCATAAGCCAGCTTTTGTAATTGGTCAGGCTGTCGGCAAAGAATAAACGCATCTCCTTAGCCGGAAAAGTAAATTTCATAGCTTTGATATGTTTTAGATAGCTTTCCAGATTGTTTAAAACACCCGTGCATCCCGGCTCCACCCGGGGTGTACTTTTTTTACCAGTCACTATGGCCCCGCTTCCAAACTGGCCTGGTGAATCTGCACGCTGTTTTTCAACAGCCGTTTATCAGTTACAGCCTTTTCCATTAATAGTGATTTTATTAGTACTGATTATATACTCCGTTTTTGATACCGCACATATTACAGTCAATATTTCTTCCAGCGTATCATCTTCAGAAAAAGTAGCCGTGACACGGCAGTTTTTTGAGGAAGAATTTTCAAATTCCACTGTCTTCCCAAATTTCTTTTCAATTTTTTGAGCCGCTTCTTCCATCGTGATATCATTGAAATAAATTTCGGCGGGTTTCCAGGCGATGACCGGTATCGTATCTACTATTTTGGTGACTACAATTTCCGTAGCCGCGTTATAGGACAATTGTTCACTGGTTGTAACAATGCCTACATTCTTGTTTTCATTCAATACCTGCACTTTTCCACGGGTAACCGTTACTTCTATCTTTTCTTCACCAGGATTAGTTTTAATATTGAAAGCTGTTCCCAATACCTTAACGGATATTTTTCCGACATGAACAATAAAGGGCTTTTTAGCATCATGCTGAATGTCGAAAAAACCTTCGCCATAGAGATAGACGTCACGATGATTATTGCTGAAAGCGGAAGGGTAATTTAATTTACTGCCGGTATTTAATATAACAGTACTTCCATCCGGAAGATGGATGGTTTGTTTATTGCTGGCAGGCTTGTTCTCATTGTGTTCATTGGATAGAGTGGCTGTTTCTTTCTGTGTCTTTCTGCCGCTATTATTGATAGAACCCCAATAAACGGAAAGTACGATAATGAAAATAACAGAAGCCGCCGCTGCATACTTCCACCAGGCTGCTTTATAATTGTTCTTCCCGTTTATAAATCCCGGGTAATCTTTTGTATGGCTGACCGACTCATACATACGATTCCAGTCAACATCGTACCGGGTCTCTTCATTTTTCAATTCTTCCCATATCAATCGCATGTGTTCCGATAAAGTTTCTTCGGCTTCCGCCTGTCCAAGTAAACTGACCAGTTCTTCCACTTCCTGCGGGGAACACGAGCGTTGAAGATATTTGGAAAAAAGTAATTGAAGCCTCAAAGCGTCACTCATACAGACAAGTAGTTTTACTGGAAAAAATGGTCGTCTGTATAAAGACACCTGAAACAGCCCGGAGGACTAACAGGAATAAGAAAATTTATAGAAACAGCAGAACAAAGAGGAATGAAGTGATGATATCACGTTGCTGCAGGTAGTTCTTTATAAAATGTAAAGCATCCACCATATGGTTTTTTACGGTATTCTTTGAAAGTTTCAACTGGATGGCAATCTGTTCATGGTTCATTCCCTGCTGGCGGCTTAGCTGGTAAACCAATCTTCTTTGGGGTGATAACCTGGTCAATGCTTCGTTCAATAATCTTTCCAGGTCTGAAACAGCCGCCTGGTCTTCCGTTTCATTCATTGAAGTCAGCATAGCGGCTTTCATGTCCTGTAGCACTTGTTCCTGTTGATTGGCTTTTCGCAAATGATTAAAGGTCTTATTCCTGGCCATGGCAAAAAGGTAACCATCAATATTATCGATACTGCTCAATGCCTCCCGGCAAATCCAAAGCTTCATAAATATTTCCTGGGTGATTTCTTCGGCCGTATAAGGAGAATGAGATATGGTTAACACATAACCATAGAGACGATTTTTATAGGTGTCAAAAATAACCTTAAATGTGTCCTCAGATGTTTTAGAAGCAGAATACGCAAACATAGCAGTCAATCGTTTAAGAAAACTGTTGCTCGTTAAAATTAGAATAAATCTCCCGCATTGGATTCATTTTTCTACATCCTTTTTAGCAGCAAAATAAGTATACTGAAGTTGAATTGCCCGGTTACAATGCACTATCCTATTATAAAACGACAACTGCTTTTCTATTTGCGCAGGGCTTTTACCTGTGCAGGAGTTATAGCAACCGGTATCTTATTGCCTAAACTGTTCCGTACATAATTTAAGACATCAGCGATTTGTTCATCCTCCAGGTAAGGCTGCGCGGGCATCAGTGCATCATACTTCTTTTTATTCACCATTATTTCCCCGCTTTGTCCTTCCAGTATTATATTGATCAACGTCTTTACCGGCTTTTTCAGGTAATCCGCTTTCGCTACCGGCGGAAATATATCCGTGCCGTTTCCATCAGCCATATGACAGTTCACACAGTAGGTCGCATATAATTCTTTTCCCCTTTCAATACTTTTTGGAAGCTCAAATTTTTGAAAAAAAGAACTCGTCAGAATAAATATACCCAGGATCACAGAGCTTAAGATAGTGGCCTTATACATATCGCATTAAATTATTGGGTTCAATTTACAACCATTTTAGTATTCGTTATCCTATAACCAGCCATTACATTTTATTTTAGGTTAAATGAAAAACAAAAAAGCATTATTTCTTTTCCGGCAATGCGAAAGCGATATACTGATCCCCGGATTTACTGCCGATCTTACCACCACCACAGGCTATTACTACATACTGCCTGCCATCAATAGCATAAGTAGCCGGCGTTGCATAACCAGGTACAGGTAATTCTCCCTGCCATAAAACTTTCCCGGTCTTTTTATCAAAGGCACGGATCTTAGCATCTTTTGTAGCAGCGATGAATACAACTCCGCCCTTGGTAACCAGCGGTCCTCCATAACATTCCGTTCCCGTAGGAGGAATCCCTTTTTTAGTCAGCTCTTCAAATTCACCTAAAGTCACTTTCCATAAAAGTTTACCGCTGTTCAGATCCACCGCATTCAAAGTTCCCCAGGGCGGTTTGATTCCCGGGTAACCATTTTTATCTAAGAAGCGGTTATAACCTGTCATGGTATAAGGCACTTCATCAAGAATACTTTTCTTTGGGGGTGCATTGCTGATATTTGAAGTCGGTTTTTTGAGCGCATCGGTTGCACTCTTCCCTTTTTTCGCGGTGGCGGCGCCGGGTTCTTTATCTTGTTTATTCAACAGGAATGCGGAAATGGCTTCTTTGTCCGCATCGGAAATTTGTTTGAAGGCCGGCATCATGTTCTTTCCATTTTCAATTATTTTATGCAACTGGTCCTCATTATATTTTTTTTCAAGATGTAAAAGAGACGGATAGGATGTTCCGTTACCTTTTAATTCGGGGCCGTGACACGCAATGCAATATTTACCGTAAATAGTTTTACCAATGCCCTTTATTGAAAAATCATTGCTTTTACCGGGCACATCAATCATGGTTAAAATCCAGGGCATTTCGCTGCTGTTGGCATAAAGAATTCCTGATTCAGGATCTACTGCCGAACCTCCCCACTCTCCACCACCGTCATAACCCGGAAATATCCAGCTGCCTTCTTTACTTGGTGGCGAGAACGGCGCACGGTATTTGACTTTATTATATTTCTCCATTAACTCCGCATGAGTTTCAGGAGTTAAATCGCTTACATCTTCCGGGCCGAATTTTTGGCGGGCGAATGGTTCCGGCAAGGTAGGGATGGGCTGCGTTGGCCAGATCGACTCCCCCGGTAACGCATTATCTGTTGGCACCGGCTTCTCTTCTATTGGAAAAACAGGTTTGCCATTGGTACGGTCGAATAACCATACATACCCATGCTTGCTGATCTGGGCGACAGCGTCAATTTCTTTTCCATCATGATGAATGGTAACAAGATTAGGATTGGTTGGCAGATCACGGTCCCACAGATCATGGTGTACTGTCTGAAAATGCCAGAGATATTTTCCGGTGGCGGCATCTAATGCAATCAGTGAATTGCCAAACAAGTCTTGCCCTTTGCGAAAGCCTCCATAGAAATCTCCTGACACCGTGCCGGTTGGTACATATATAATTCCTCTTTTTTCATCCAATGACATACCGCCCCAGTTATTGGCGCCGCCTAATTTTTTCCAGGCTTCCTTATCGGGCCATGTTTCATATCCAACTTCCCCGGGATGTGGAATAGTATGAAATATCCATTTGCGTTCGCCTGTACGCACATCAAAAGCACGGACATGGCCGGGCGCTGCATCAGCGGATTCGGATACCCTTGTGCCCAATATCAGCAGATCCTTATAAACAATACCCGGAGTAGAGCTGCCAATAAAATCTTTGGAACCGTCCGTTTCCCTGTCAAGGTTTTCCGACAGGTCAATAAACCCGTTCTTTCCAAAACTTCTTACCGGTTTTCCATCCGCGATATTTATCGAATACGTTTTTGAACCTACGCTATAAAATATTCTTTTGTCTGATCCTTTTTCGTCCTGCCAGTACATCACGCCACGGCTAACTTTAAAATAAGCATACGGGTCACTTTTCACCGTGTCTTCACTGGCAGGATCAAATAACCATTTTTGTTCACCGGTCCCTGCATTTAACGCGAACAATTTTAATCTCGGCGAAGTGCCATATAAAATCCCATCTACCATGATGGGATTACATTGGTTCTGTGAACGGTTGCCCGTGTCTTTATCATTGGAGCTATATGTCCAGGCTATCTGCAGCTGCGATACATTCTCAGCGGTGATCTGTTCATTGGAAGAATACCTAATACCGTCTTTTGAGCCGGCGTATGCGGACCAACTTGTGTACTCTTTTTTTCCGGATTCTTCTTTACAGGAATAAAACCAGCAGGCAATAATTAACAGGATCGCCCAAACATACTTTCTCATAGCAAGCAACGTTTTTTAAATTCGGTCTGAAATAATTTACTATTCACTGAAAAAATTCAACAGGTTTTTATCAATCACTTTTTCATTAACATGGATTTCAAAATTAAAGCAATATTAAAGCAATCAAGTAGCATGAATTTCTTTGGCTGAAATTCGATAAAAATCCTCATTATTCAATCTCTGTAAAAAAGTATCTGATTATTTCCTGTGAGGTTGACTCATTCAGCGAAATAAAGCGAAGACAAAGTCTGTCTTTCGATTGGGGCTAAAAAGACCGGGTTATTTAACCGCTTTATTTATTTCTTTTGAAAACCGGGGAAGATTTTGTTCGTTATCATCATACATGATCAATTCTCCTTTCGCTGAATACAGGAACATTGAAGGATATTTCCTGGGCTTGAACTTAAGCATAAATTCGTAATTCGGATCCTGCAGTAGCGTGACATTTTTTTTGCTCTTCAAATTACTTCCGTATTTAGCCATAAAGCCGGTTATCGCTTTCAGGCTATCCAGTGTAACCAAATAAATAGCCGCCTTTTTAAACTCCTCGCTGTGCTGGCTGATATATTGAATCGCATGCTGACAATGATCGCAGCCGGCATCAAAGTACACAAAAAATAATAGCTTTCCCTGTTCCAGGTTCTTATTACTGAATACAGTTTTATCTATCCTTTTAAAAGTAAACGAAGGAATTGTTTTCGCAGGAACCTGCGCCACAACACTTGTCGTACAAAATAAGAGCAGTAAGAATATCTTATTCACCCGCTTCATCTATTGGTTTTCTGTTTAAAAAATTCATGGCCAAATATTCTTTAAGCCTGTATATTCAAATTTATTAATTGTCGTACTACCTGGTGATTGAATATGAATTTTATTATACGGTTTATTGGGAAAGAAAACCGATGTCATTACCGTTAATCCGTCATCAGCAAATAATTCTACAGAACTGACATCAATCAACACAGAAATATTCATTTTAGTACTACCCGTGAGGCGGGGCGCAAAATGCCTGGCAGCGAAATCTTTTTGGAAATCTGTTTTACCTGATTTGGTACGGTCAATAAAATACTGATTTTGTTTTTTGTCAAAACCAACAACTACTTCCTCACCTGCTTCATTAGAAATTACCAATGAAAAGTCCGTTGCCTCATCCAGCTTTAGGTTAAGTCGACAGGGGATTTTTACTTTCCCTGTCTTCTTAGCTATATTCAGGGTATTGGTCACCGTGAAATTTTGAGCGATGACCGGCTTAGATTGTATTTTAGATAGCTCCGGAACCGGTTGGGAAACAAGAAAAATATCATTCCCCACGTGTTTCAATTTTAAATCACGTGGTATTGTCATGGCATTTCTCCATGTTTCCGTAGGTACCAAATTGGCATATAGCCAGTTACTCATCCAGCCGATTAATATTTTTCTTTTACCGGTGTTTGACCAGGTAACTCCCGCATAATTATCGGGCCCATAATCCATCCAACGGGTTGCTGTTTGATCTGATGCAAATGTTTTACCATCAAAATCCCCGACAAAATATTGTGTGCCGGAGCCTCCATTAGGAGCACCTGGATTAAGATTTACGATTAGTACCCATCGTTGCTTTCCATTATCATCCAGCGCAATTAAATCGGGGCATTCCCATCCGCCTCCATGAGCGCCTCTGCCATCTCCAAAATCACTTTCTTTTATCCAGCTTTTCAAATCAGGAGAAGAATAAAAGGTGATGTTATCTTTGGTAGCCACCGACATAATCCATTTTTTTTGTGGTTCGTACCACATGACTTTAGGATCACGGAAATCTTTTATACCGGGGTTTCTTACTACAGGATTGCCGGCGTATTTGATCCATGTTTTTCCATCATCGTTACTGTATGCTATACTTTGGTTTTGAAAATCATTTCGTCCCTCTTTCTCGCCCGCAGTATTATGATGTGTAAAGATGGCTATCAGCGGTGGCTGTCCATTTTTACCAAAGCCAGACGTATTATTTTTATCAACAACCGCGCTTCCGGAAAAAATAGTGCCTAAGCTATCCGGGTAAATAGCAATGGGTTCATGTTTCCAGGTGATCATATCCCTGCTGGTAGCGTGGCCCCAATGCATGGGTCCCCAAATCGAACTATATGGATGATACTGATAAAACAAATGATAGATGCCCTTGTGATAAACCAACCCATTGGGATCATTTATCCAGTGTGCCCGCGGACTAAAATGAACGCGGGGGCGATATGCTTCATCCTTATTTTTTGCCGCAGTCTGTGCCTGACCGTATATGGCAACTGCCTGGATACAAAGCAAACAAAGCATTGAAAAAATTATTTTCTTATTCATAATATTATTCATATTTATACTATCCAACCATTTTTTGTTTCGATCCTGGCGACCATACATCCTATAAGTGATTTATAAAGAAACTTATTTTCCTTTGCAATAAATATATTATTTGTTTATTAAAATTTAACCGATTTCATTTCATTTATTTAAACCTGATAAAAATCGAAAATAAAATAAATTTTAAAGGAAGGAGGAAGTGGAAACTTCCTCCCGTTTCAAAACGAATGCACGATTTGTGCCTGCCTATACAACATTTCGCAACTTGGTAAGTAAACCCGGACATCTCAGCCCGAGATTCTGTTAGAACCGTGCGTAAGACTCTCGCCTTACACGGCTCCGGTTATCCAAACGTTGGTTTAGATCCTGCCGCAACAACAGTAAACAGGTAACCTTGCTGCTTATCCCAATATTGATACTGCATATTGGTTTTGACACCGTCTAATCCTTTCGACGCCTCAGCTGACAGTTCTCCGCCAACTGGCGGATCATCTTCTTAACACTCACCTGACACCTTTCTCGATTCCTTTCCTTTGATGCTCACTACCCCAACTCTTAATTGCAGCAGCTAAAGGTGGTTTGTAAACAACTGTAAATCGTTTACGATGGGCCGACCATCATCATTTGCATAGCATCAAATAATAAATTCAAAGAACTAATTCGAAAATTCATTATCTGTTCGTGACACTCAATAACCCGGATTCTGCTTATACAAACCATTCGTAAATGTTATTTCAGATTGCGGAATGGGCAAGTATTCATCTCTTCCTGCCGTAAACTTAGCCGTTGCCAGAAAGGTTCTCCTGGTTTTTTCAACGTTTATGTACGCATTTAAAGTCTGCTCTGCAATTCCCCACCTTACCAGGTCAAAGAAGCGTGGTCCTTCAGTCGCAAATTCAAGTCGTCTTTCCCACTGCAGGGCTTTTCGGGCATAATCTATTGTCCAGCCAGCAGCAGGATATTCTTTAGTATTATAATGGGAAGCGAATGTGCCATCCGATTTCTTCAATTTACCAGTACTTGCTGCTGCCCTTGCCCTGATTTGATTGATCAATGGCAACGCATTAGCCTGTTGTCCTAATTCAATATAGGCTTCGGCCTGCATCAACAAGATATCATCATACCGCAGGATATCATAATTTTTCGCGGTACCCATAAATGGCCCAAGCTTGAAATAGGATGAACTTGAAGCCAATTGCTGGTATCTCATGCTATGAAAATTACCATATACACCTGCGTCACGAACCCAGCTATTACTGAAAGGTTTTGTATTATCATATTTATAGGGATGTCCGTCGATACCTACTGTATGGTCAAGACGGGGATCCACTGTTACAGTGTTTAGATCAGCGATGGCATTATTGAATGTTGAAAAATTAGGCAACCCATTTGCGTCAGTGGTATGGGCATTGACTAAGTTTTGGCTTGGCGCATGAAAACCGCAGCAGCCATATTGTGGTGCTCCGTGAGGATAATTCAATCCATCCTCATAGCTTAACCGGCCTGCAGTTGTACCATCATTGATAGTAAACTGGATGGCAAAAACAGATTCAAGTCCATTTTCAGTCTCCGGTAAAAAATTGTTTGCGATATCATTACTCAAAGAATATTTACCAGATGAAATAACCGCCTGGGTTAATGTTACAACTTCCTGTAATCTTACTGGATTGACAGCGGTTACATGATGCGTAGCATCCTGCTCATAAGCCTGGTACAATCTCAATTTGGCCAGGTAGGCCTGGGCAGCTAACTTATTGGCTCTTCCAAGTTCCGATTGGGTTTCAGGTAAATTATCAATGGCAAACTGAAAATCAGCCGCGATTTTATTCCAGGACTCTTCATTACTCAAATCGTTTGAAGTTTTCAGGATTTCTTCGTCGGTAGCATTTTCATCAAAAATGGGAATATTCTTGTACAATAATTTCATGATAAAATAACTGTGGGCCCTTAGAAACCTTAATTCAGCGAGGCGTTTTGTTTTTTGCGGAAACCCGGTCTCATTTAATGTGTTTACCGCACGTAATGCCACATTAGCTCTTGAAATAGATTTAAACAGATTTTGCCAGGTACGGGTAACAAAGGCTCCCATGGTTGGTGTCACTAAATTGTAATGCTCCAGTGCATCAATCTCGCCAACGTCACCTGTACCGCCCCCACCTTTATAGGCATCGTCTGAACGAACACTACCATAGGCCCAATTGCTATAGATGGGGCCGATCATATCGCCATTTCCGATAGCAGCGTAAGCGGCTGTAACCAGGCCTTCGATGGCAGTTGGCGATGTTAAATCTGAAGACGACAATACTCCTGTTGGTGTATAATCAAGTACCTTTTTACATGAACTAAAAATTAATAGTCCGGTTGTTATAAAAGCAATTATATTTTTATTTTTCATTTTGAAGCGAGTTTAAATTCGTTAAAAGGATGCATTAATACCAATAGTAAAAGTTTTTGGTATGGGTACCGGATCAAGATCTATTCTTTCAGGATCGGGGCTCAGATAGTTTTTGCTTTTGAACCAGAAGAGGTTTTCGGCCATTCCAAAAATGCGAAGTCTTGAAAAGACAGCTTTGGGTACAATATTATATCCCAACTGAATATTACGCATTTTGAAATAAGACGTGCTAACGATGAAATAATCAGAAGTGCGGCCTTCCTGGTTATTATCCTTAAGTGTCAATGCCGGAACTTTCGTATTGGTGTTGGTGGGAGTCCAGCCATTGAAGACACCTGGCCCAACATTTTCCCGGCTCTTCATTAAGTTGTTAAATAATGTATACACATCAAACCCTTCTCTTCCTGCTACACCGGATCCAAACAGGGACAGGTCAAATTTTTTGTACGTCAAGTCAATTCTTAAACCATACTCCACGGCGGGTAACGTAGTTCCTATCCAGGTCCTGTCGAGGTCATTAATTACGCCGTCGTTATTAATATCTACATATCGTATTCTGCCAGGTCCGGCTCCGATTTGTGTTGGCGCTTTATCAACTTCTGCCTGGGATTGGAAGAGACCATTTGTTTTATAACCGAAAATATCAAACTGGGAATGACCAATAATGGTATTGACAAGATTGCCTGCATAAGCTGGTCGTACATTTTCAGGCAACTCTGTTATTTTATCTCTGAAATGTGCGACATTAAGCTGCACATTATATTTTAAATCGCCTATTGGTTCGCCGCGATACCCGAGTACAAATTCCCAACCTTTATTACTTTTCGAAGCACCATTTACAGCTTTGGTTTGTCCTTCTCCCAAAGCCGATGCCACAGGCGGTGTGATTAATATACCGGTAGTCTTTCTTGAAAAATAATCGAAGGACCCGTAAATTTTATTTTTAAGTATGGAGAAATCTACTCCTGCATTGACTTCATCCGTAGTTTCCCATTTAAGCGCTGAATTAGCAGCCTGCGTTTGAACAAAGCCTGAAGGCAATGTACCAGTATTGGCTCCCGATAAAGAATAGGCTGTTCCAATATTCATGTACTGCTCCCAAAATCCTCCAACCAATTGAGACAAGGTGGTTCCATATCTTGTATCAAAGAGGCCAAAACGAGCCAGGTCACCAATTTGCTGATTACCTACGCGACCAACACCAACCCTTAGTTTCAATTCAGAGAATAAAGTATTCTTCTCCATGAATGATTCTTTGTCTATTCTCCATCCTATAGAAGCAGCCGGGAAAATACCATATTGATTGTCGGAACCAAAACGGGATGAACCATCGCGACGAATGGTAACAGCAGCTAAATATTTATCTGCGTAATTGTAGTCAACACGTCCGAACTGTGAAAACAACCGGTTGCCGGTTGATCCTCCCGAAGCGATTGTATTGCCCGTACCTGCATTTAGCGTAAAATAATCCTCCGTTTGAAGAGCATAGCCCTCCTTTTTAATAAAATGAAAATCTATATCAGTTTTGATGTATTCCGTTCCCGCTAAAAATTTAAAACTATTATTTCGATCCAGGTCCCAGTTATATCTCAGAGTATTGGACCAGGTAAGACTTAAATAATGGTTTTCATCAAAAGACAAGCTATTCGTTGTCCGGGCTAATGCACCTTCGGCGAAAGTTGGCGTAATAACTTTATTGGAAAAATTGGCATTATCCGCGCCAATATTCGATTTAAAAAATAAATTTTTAATGGGTTGAATTTCTACAAACAGATTACCGAATGAACTGAGGCGGTTTGCATTGTTCCACTTAGCCAAATCCTGCATGTGCAATGGATTATTTCTGTCCGAGTAACCAGCGCCTAATTCTCCTGCATAAGTAACACCATCCTTTTGATAAACGGGGATGGTGGGTGCTAAAGTAACAGCCAAAAAAGTGGTAGAAGCACCGCCCAGGTCTCTTGCAGTTAATGTTTCATTGGAGTTAGCCACACGAAGATTAACACCAAACATCACTTTATTATCAAACGCCTTTGTTAATGCATTAATACTACCACTCAAACGGTCGTAACCTGTAAATCTTAACATGCCCGTATTCTTAAGATATCCTACATTTATTTCCAGCGACGAGTTCTTGTTACCCACCGAAGCAGTTAAACTATTATTGGTTACAATACCCTTCTTATACATTACGTCCTGCCAATCTGTATTACCGGCCGGTGTATTCTGATCACCGCCTACAAAAGGTTTCAGCGTTACTCCGTTTAATACCGGGTTATTGAAATCATTGTTCCAGTCAAAATTGTAAATTTCTCCATAACCAGCCGCAGGATCTTGCGCATCATTAACCGAAGCCTGCCATAATGCTTTGCCTCTATCCACCGAGCTAAGCATATCAAACCGCATTGATTTTTCTGATTGAACGGAAGTACTGTTGTTAAATTGAAAATTAACTTTGCCATTGGTGTTACCACCATTTTTAGTAGTAACAATAATAACACCGTTGGAAGCACGGGCACCATAAATGGATTCAGCCGAAGCATCTTTTAATACCTGCACGGAAGAAATATTGGCGGGATCCATATTTTGAAATACTTCAGGTCTTGTGGTGGGTATTCCATCTATCACATACAGCGGATCATTATTTCCTAATGTATTAGCTCCACGTATCAGTATTCTTCCATTCGATCCATTTGGTGAACCATCTTTTTCAATGTACAAACCCGCTACCCGACCTTGCAGGGCTTGCATAGTGTTGCCTGAACTATTATTCTTAACAGGATTCAGATCTACTACGGCAACCGCTCCTGTTAAATCCTGTTTTCTTTGCGAGGTATAACCCACTACTACTACCTGCTCCCCTTCCTTAACTGATTCTTCCAACTCTACTACTAAATTTTGATTTGAGCCGTCTATTTTGACGGTCATTGGTTTCGTACCTACATAAGAAAAGTTGAGGTTATCACCCACCGATGCTTCGATAGAAAATTTTCCTGAAGCATCTGTCAGTACAGTCTTACTTTTTGTTTGAACGGAAACACCGGAAAGTGGTATTTTACCTGATTTACCAGTAACAGTGCCGGCAATGGTTCTCTGCTGCGCAAAAGTAAAAAACGCGGCAAGCAGAAATGTAAATAAGCAAAGCAACTTTCGCATAAGTCTGAGTTTTTATTTGATTTAAGAGATACTAAACAGTTTGTTTTTTTTCAGTCATTAAATTTTCTATATCCATAATATTGTAGGAAGGACATGCGCCTCTTTGCGTAGCAATGAAAGCTCCAAGACCGCTGGCATAATCAAGCGTATCCGCAGGTGAAGCATTATCCAGTAACTTAGAAAGAAAGCCGGCCAGGAAAGCATCACCACTGCCTACGGTATCTACTACTTTTACCTTGTATCCTTCATGCCTGTATTCAGTGCCGTTCAGATACAGCAAAGCACCATCGCCACCCATCGTAACCACGATATTTGAAATACTAAACTTATCTATGACGGATTTTACTCTGTCGTCTATACTTGTGTATTTAGAGAACCAGCCGGTAATCAGTTCAAGCTCCGCCAGGTTTATTTTTAAGAAATCAGCTTTGCCTAATAATTCTTCTACAATCCGGCGGTTGTAATGAGGAGCCCTCAGATTTATATCAAGCACTTTATTTTTGGCGGATTCCAATAACTTCAACAAGGTTTTCTTTGATTGTTTATTTCTTGCTGCAAGACTCCCAAAAACAAAAAACTCAGCATTAGCAACCAAATCAGTAAAACCATCTTCCCATCCGATAAAATCCCAGGCAACGGGCTTTACTATATCATACACTACTTCATTGTGCTCGTTTGGTTCCGCATACACTTTTCCTGTTTCATATTCATAATCCACCTGGAAATAATCCGTACAAACACCTTGTCCGGAAAAAATATCGAGAAGTTTTTTCCCTTCCTCATCAATGCCGATTTTGGTAATGAGCGCCGGATTCTTTTTTTGCTTATACACGTGATAGGCAACATTCATAGGGGCTCCACCGGGCACAGCTCCGGAAGGAAGAATATCCCACAACACTTCTCCAAAACAAACCACCTCATGTTTATTTGTGTTATCCATATATTATAATTAATGTGTGGTTAATTTTTCTTCAATTTCTTCCAGCGATACTCCCTTTGTCTCGGGCATTTTAGTCAGCACCCATATTAATTGCAATACCATCATCCCCGCAAAAAATGCAAAAATTGGCCAGGGATTATCTTTGAAAATCCCATCCTTATCATCCAGGAAAAATGGAGTAATCAGCGTAATGATCGCAGCAAATACCCAGTGTACGCTGGCCCCAAAAGATTGCCCGGACGCCCTGATTTTGTTAGGAAAAATTTCTGAGATAAAAACCCAGATAACGGCTCCCTGCCCTACCGCATGTGCAGCAATAAAAAGTAATAAAAAAGTCATTAACAATACGGGGCTTGCATGGAACGCAAAACAGACTGCCACCATGGCAAGGCTCAGAATATAACCCAGCGAACCAATAAGAAGTAATTTCTTTCTGCCAAGTTTGTCTATCAAATAAAGGCCGGCAAATGTGAAGATCAA
The DNA here is from genome assembly GCA_040007815.1 of Chitinophagaceae bacterium. Classification (GTDB taxonomy): domain Bacteria; phylum Bacteroidota; class Bacteroidia; order Chitinophagales; family Chitinophagaceae; genus Terrimonas_B. The sequence goes on along the minus strand of JBDTUH010000013.1, from coordinate 135,677 downwards.
ATTGGTGCCGCCAATGGCAATAGAATTCAGCAATGAGTCTTTAGCGCCCAAACCAATTTTTGTCAATATCTCCGGGGCGTAATATAGAATGAAATTGATACCTGAAAGCTGGTTGAAAAATGCAATCAAAAATGCCAGCCAGATAATTACTTTGTGTTTGGAACTGAAAAATTGTGCGGGGTTTCCCGCAGGAGATTCATGCAGGTTGCTTTTTATTATTGCCGCTATTTCCGCATCAGCATCTTCCACACCTATGAGTAGCAAGGTTTCCTTTGCTTTTGCCAGGTCATTCTTTTTAGTAACCAGCCAGCGGGGGCTTTCCGGCACACCCATGACCATAACCGTATAAATAATAGAAGGAACAGCCAATACACCGAGCATCCAACGCCAGTCATTGGCGCCACCTACACCCTGCAAAAAATAATTGGAAAGAAAAGCGACCAGTATTCCAAATACAATATTAAACTGGTACATGGCACCCAGTTTCCCCCTGGTAGCTGGCGTGGAAATTTCAGAAATATAAGTGGGCGCCACCACCGAGGATACTCCGATTCCTATTCCACCGATGAACCGGAAAAATGAAAATGTATACGGGTCTTGAGCCAATGCGGAACCAAATGCGGAAACGGCAAACAGTATTCCTATCCAGAAGAGTACTTTTTTCCTGCCATATTTTTCGGTAGGTACGCCGCCAAATATAGAACCGGCTAATGTACCCCAAAGCGCCATTGACATTATAAAGAAGCCATGAAACAGGGGGGAAGTGTGCCATAATTCTTTGATGGGTAGATTGGCCCCGGATATAACAACCGTATCAAATCCAAAAATGAAACCGGCAAGAGCTGCCACAATAGACCACTGGAATAATTTGTTTTTGTTCATATAGCAGCTCGTTTGAAAAGTAAATGTAACTGCGTGCTATGCCGGTTTCTTTGTGGTATTGTTTCAATCCTGTATAAAATCGTGCTTTTAAAAAATTCAATTTAAATAGTTAGGTATCAACCATTAAAGTTTCAGTAAGTCGTATGATAAATTTAATTTTTCTAAAATTGTAGCCACTATTTCTAAAATAATATCATGCACACGAATTCCGGAATAGCCGGTTCTTGTAAAAGGAACAGGATTGAAATAATTGAAACGATTTTATAACCCTGATTGAAAAAAATACCTCACCTTTCCTCCATGTTTGCTATGTCTTTTGGGAATAATTGCTTTGCAGAAACACATCAGTTGAAAAAATTTCTTCTTTTCGTTTTATTTCCGGGGTTGCTCCTCTTCGTTTTTTCTTGTTCAGCACCTAAACAAAAGGATAAAAAATTCAGGATCGGTTTTTCTCAATGCCAGGAAGATGAATGGAGGAAGACCATGCTTGCAGAAATGAAAAGGGAGCTTTCCTTTCATGACAATATAGAATTCATATACAAGGAGGCAGGAGGCAACAGTAAAAAACAAATTGACCAGATCAATGAACTGGTAAAGGAACAAATCGATTTGTTAATTGTATCCCCTAACGAGAAGCAGCCGCTTACTCCCGTAGTGGAAAAAGTATATGAATCGGCGATACCGGTGGTTTTAATAGACAGGGGAATTAACTCTGAAAAATATACCGCTTTTATTGGGGCTTCCAATTTTGAAGTTGGTCAAAATGCAGGAAGGTATGCGGTTTCTGTATTAAATGGAAAAGGCAATGTGGTGGAGATAATGGGACTGTCGGATGCCTCTCCTTTTATAGCAAGGCATGAGGGGTTTATGAATATCATTTCGCAGCACCCTGGCATCAGGTATCTGAAAAAACTGGACGATCACGCTGCTGATTATAAAAATAATTTAACCAACACTTTACTTACTGAAAAGAACATCGACCTGATTTTCGCCCAGAGTGATTACATTGCCTTAGACGTATATAAGATATGTAAGCAAACAGGCTTTGATAAAAAAATAAAGATCATAGGTGTCGATGGCCTTCCCATAGACAGTTTAGGAATGGGGATGGTGGCTAATAAATTCTTAGCCGCAACCGTATTGTATCCAACAGGTGGCCAGGACGCCATTATAACCGCACTAAAAATATTAGAACAGAAGCCTTATAATAAAGAAATCCTGTTAGCCACCAGTATTATCGACTCCTCCAATGTGAGGATCATGAAACTGCAAAATGATAAAATGCTTGCCCAGCAGGAGGATATTGACAAAAGGCAAAGAAAGATAGAAGAGCAAATTGTCATTGCTGAAAATCAAACCAATATAATTCTTACCATTTCAATAACACTTGGATTAGCCTTGATCATGGGCGCAGTCCTGTTTTTTTATTTAAGGGAAAACAGAAAAATCAATGCCCGGCTTGCCATACAAAATGAGAAAATTTTAAGCCAGCGCAATCAATTAATTGAATTAGGGAAAGAAGCTAAAGCCGCCACTGATGCCAAATTCAATTTCTTTACGAATATTTCGCATGAATTACGTACACCTCTTACTCTCATCCTGGGGCCACTGGAAGAAGTACTATCATCACCCAAACTTCATTTTTCTGTCAGGTCACAATTGGAAATGGTAAAAAAGAATACCATACGGCTGTTAAGGCTGGTGAACCAGTTAATGGATTTTAGAAAAATAGAAAAGGACAAAATGAAAATAAGGGCCAGTGAAAATAATATCACTGATTTTGTAACAGAAATCACCAATGCTTTTGCAGAAACGGCCAGGAAAAAAACCATTTCGTTCCGGGTTGATTCAAAAGACAGGGAATTAAAGGTTTGGTTTGATGTGAATATGCTCGATAAAATACTGTTCAACATACTTTCCAACGCTTTTAAATTTACAAACGATCACGGCGCAATAACGGTATCCGTAAACAGGGATGAAAGCAATACAAAAGCCATCATTAAAATTGAAGACTCCGGCATTGGTATGAGCCTGGAAACGCTTGAACATGCTTTTGATCTTTTCTACCAGGGCAATGAAGGTACATTTAAAGGAACGGGGCTTGGTCTTGCGCTTTCTAAAGAGCTTATCACCCTGCACCAGGGAAATATCAAAATCAAAAGTGAAAAATGGAAAGGCACCACCTTTGAAATATACCTGCCGCTGGGAAAAGCACACCTGAAGGAAAATGAAATAGAAAAAGAAGCACCCGCCTACTACCTTAATTATGAAGATGCAAAAATATATACCAACGAAGCGGAAATATTAAAATTACCTTCTTCAGAGGGTGAATACATCGAAGAACGAGAATATTCGATATTGCTGATTGAAGACAATATGGAAATCAGGGCTTTTCTTAAAAATCAGCTTTCGAAAAATTATGAAATAATAGAAGCTGAAAATGGCAATATTGGTTTAAACCTGGCTTATGAAACCATACCTGATATTATCATTTCCGACATTTTATTGCCTGGCAAAGATGGAATGCTTATAACAGAAACTTTGAAAAATGATATCCGTACCTCGCATATACCCATTATTATTTTAACGGCCAAAGGGAGTATAGAACAACAAATTGAAGGATTGAAATTAAAGGCTGACGCTTACATTGTAAAGCCATTTAATCCCCAATACCTGGAAGAAACAATTAAAAACCTGATAAAAAACAGGGAGCTTCTGAAAGATCATTATAGCAGCGAACTTCCCAACGAAGGCCTTAAAAGTTCCGTATCTAAAAAAATCGACCGGAAATTTGTAAATGAATTCTCTTCCATTGTTGAAAATAATATCGCTAATGAAAATTTTAATGTGGATGATATTTGCAGGGAAATTGGTATATCAAGAGTACAGCTATATAGAAAAGTAAAAGCTGTTCTGGGTTATAATGTAAATGATTACATCTTAAGTGTAAGAATGCAAAAGGCAAAATATTTACTACTGAACGAAAATTTGTCCATTTCTGAAATTTCTTTTAAAGTGGGCTTTTCTTCCCAGGCTTACTTTTCTACTGTTTTTAAATCAAAATTTGGCGTAACACCAAAAGCCTTTAAAGAAAAGGATGTACCTAAGAAAACTCAACCTTGATGAAACGATGGCCAGTGTTCCTGTTTTCCATATAGCGGTTTTGCGCGCCATTGATAATTTTGATTACACTTTAAAAAATTCAAAAAATTGACTGGATAATTTATAAGCCATTAGGTTAAAGCTATTTTATGGAATAGTATCTTACCTCTTCCTTGTTCCTTAAGCACATCCCACCCAGTATTGCTCTTATCTTTCGATAAAAAATTAGAAAGGCTTCGATGAAATTATAATCTGGAAAGGTCTTAACTTCCGGATTGGCGCCATCGCCGTTGCTGCAAAGGGACAGAGCCTCCAAATCAATCCTACACCCGGTATCAGTTATTCATTCAAATTCTAAAAATATCACTAATGAAATCGGAAAAACTAATCGGCTTATTACTGATCACCGGCGCTGTTGGTGTATTTATTCCCTATACTATCCTCACCATGACCTTTGAATATCCGGATATTCTGCGCCAGGATGCCGGGGTGGTATTGACAAAATTTCATGAAGGTGGAAGCTCGCTGATATTTACCTGGTGGGCATTCGCCATACTTGGTTTGCCTTTATTAGTTGCGTATATCCTTATTGGTCAAAAATTGGAAGGCAGGCTTCCTTTTATTAAATGGGTAACCACCCTGGGTGTTATTTCCGGTATTGTCCAGATCATTGGATTGCTGCGTTGGGTATTTGTTGTACCGGTTATCGCCAGTAATTATGTAGCAGCCCATGATGCGGCTACACAGGATGCAGCTAAAATGTCTTTTCAGATCATTCATCAATTAGGAGGTGTTTTACTCGGTGAACATATAGGCCAGCTATTTACAATAATATGGACGATCATGATATCGGTCGCCTTTGTAAAATTAAAATTGTTTCCGAAATGGGTGAGCTGGCTGGGTATTATAGCCTCCATTATTTACCTGCTCGCACAGTTAGATCTCTTCGCAACGGTAATACCTGGCTTCCCGGTTTGGGATTTAGCTGGTTTAATCGGAAGCAGTTTGTGGCTTTTGTGGCTGATAATTACAGGCTGGCAGTTTATCCGACATGCAGGTAGTAGCAAAGCAAATTAAATGGAATTTTCTTTATAATAGAAACTAAACAGGCAAACTCTTTTATGGAGCAGCAGGCTGAAATAATCTTTTAAAAAGTATAACCCGCACTCAATGTCAGTGGAATCTGAAGGCCAGGGTTGGCCATGAAAATATTGCCATTTGAATAATGCTGGATTTTTATCTCCGCATTTATATTTCTTTTTTTACCTGCAAAAATGCCGATGCCCATAAAATCCTGAAAGGTGAAATGCTTCCCGGTGTTTTTATCATCAATGATCACTTTTGACAGGTACGTCGGTCCGGCGGCTGAATAGTTAAAATAAAAGTCTGCGGGCTTAAAGTGCAACAGGGTAAACCGGAATACCGGAAATACAGACCAGGTGATAAAATGTTCATTATTCTTTTTACTTGTCCAGGAAGAAAGACTGCTTCCCCAGTCAACCGAAAAAGTTTTGCGCCCGTGAAAAATATTGCGCTGGTATTGTATAGTTATTCCACGACTGATCCTGACAATGCCTGACCAGAATACAGGCACCGCTCCTTCCGCGAAAAAACGGTTCACTCCGTAACCTCCTGCATTGGATGTATAACCAACCTGGATAAGATTGACCGGGAATATAAAACCACCTTTTAAATTTCGTTGAACGATTTCTTCCGGCAATGGATGCATCGTATAAGTGATACCACCGGAAATAAAGAGTGTATGCGGCTGTTTCGCTTTATCATTAGCCGGTGACCAAAGCAACCCCGCACGGGCTTTCCATTTAGTATTGAGGCTGTACTCAAGACCGGCTCCGCCAAGCAGGGTTAGATAAGTAGTTCCTTTTAAAAGAATGGAATCATCTTTGAATGTAGCAAGTCTTGTAAATAAAGCAGGGCCCGCTTCGCCATAAACAGATAATTTTTTTTTAACCCGCAGGTTTGACTTAGCCGTTAATCCAAGAATATTCAGGAATACGGAATGAAAAGAATTATCCCGGTTTACATTCTTATACTGCACCCAGTTAACCGGTCGCATATATATTAACTGGCCGCTGATATTTTTACCAAACCGGTGACAAAGAACAGCAAGGCTTACACCGGCGTGAGGAATATGAATGGACCCTGCTCTAAAGCCCGGTTCAAGCTGCGACTGCGAAAACGGGTAGTTTATATATCCTATATTCAGGTCGAAATGAGTCCGCGTTAGAAAATCGGGAAGTTGTGCCCTTTTATCCTGTGCGTGTAGCTGACCCGCACTAAAAATAATACCACAGATTAAGAAAAATAGCCGGGCGGTTTTTTTGAACATTTTTTATCCACGTTCATTCAAAATTAAAAATCCAGGGTTAAACAAACATTATTTGTTTATAACTATTTTATCGCCCCGATCCTGTCTTTTTACCTGGCATGACTAACAAGTGGCAAACTCCATTTCAGATGAACTTATCGCTGGCATATTGGGTGTCTCCAGGCAACAGAAACAGCGATTCATTTATAGAGAGTAATTCCAAAAAAGAACAGGCAAGAGAATAAAAAACAAAAAGATGGAACCAAAGGTAAATAGCCAAACAAATATTCCCCTGGTTCTTCTTTGTTGGGTTGATTCATTTTTAAACTCTTCGATATAATACTGCCATTTTTCCTTGTTATAAATTAAAAAATATAACAGCAAGGAAATAGTAAAATAAAAAAATGTTACAAATATTTTCCTTTGCTTGAAAACAGGCACAAGAGAAGGAAAAAATTTACTTAGTATCATCAATAAGATAGCTATTTGTATAAAATGTATGGCTGCCATCGAAAAAATAATAGTAGCTACCGGCGTGTCATCTTTTTTATCCAACCTCCAGGTATAAAATCTATATATTAAGTATCGGTAAAATTTCGGCATATTTACCCGTTAACAATAATTCTTTTCATTCTGTATTTTTCAATTCACAAAATTCTCCTGTAAATAACACCCAACGATCCCATTCTAAATTGTTTTTTAAAAGGGCTCCTTATCTGGAAATAGCCATAAACTTCCTCTTTGACCTTAAAATAGAAGTGCTTTCTCAGAGAAGGATCGTAAACAATGATCCGGTAGGACCTCCCTCCCTTAGAATTTTTTTCTATCTCTTTAGCGGTTACGTCACCGCTAATGGAAAACTCGTTTTGAATCGCTATATGAGCATTATACCATTGCAAAATTCCTTTACTCAACAGGAAAGAAAGTAAAAAAATTAACAAAGAGCCAAGAAAAGGGCCTTTCCATTTTACCAGATACCGGGGAGCGAATAACCACATGCCTGAAAGATAAAGCCCCGGCCCCGTAACAATGGATATTAAAATACGTAATAACAAAAACCTATCGACCGCTGCATCTAAGCTTTTAACCTCTACGTAAAAAATTGCCGTAAATCCCCATACACATAAAGAAACGTACAGGATAACAAATGAAATAAAAAAAATGCCTTTATACATTAAACTGAAAATTAGTTATTATCTCTTTTGTTTCTAACGGTTCGATTTTAAATCAAATTCTTATATTAGTGATTCAGAAAATAATATGACCAATCAATTCATTAACTACCAACAGTCATATGCTTTGCCGGCGAAATATCCGCGATATGATTATACTTTCTGATAACGGCGATTTCTGTACAAAACTCTTACATTCACATCATGCAGGCCCTCACATTCGGCGGAAAAGAAATTATTGAATACAGCACCGTTAAAGATCCTGTATTGCTTCATCCATCTGATGCCATTGTAAAAATAACAATGGCGGGTATCTGTGGTTCCGACCTCCATGTATATCATGGACGAGAAGCTGGTCTTGATCATGGAACGGTGATGGGTCATGAGTTCACCGGGATTGTGGAAGAAACGGGCAGCGATGTAAAGAAATTTAAAAAGGGATCCAGGGTGCTCAGCCCCTTTACCACTTCCTGCGGCGAATGTTTTTATTGCCGCATAGGTCTTACCTGCCGCTGCGAAAAAGGAAACCTGTTCGGGTGGGTGGAGAAAGGCCATGGTTTGCATGGTGCCCAGGCCGGCTATATCCGTGTGCCGATGGCCGACAACACTCTCCTGCCATTAAGCAATGATCTCGATGAAAAAAAAGGATTGTTGCTGGGTGATGTTTTTTCTACCGGTTACTTCTGTGCGGACAATGCAGGTATAAAACCTAAAAATGTATATGCAGTAATTGGTTGCGGACCGGTAGGGTTGATGACCATTATAGCGGCAAAACATTTGGGAGCTGAAACAGTATTTGCTATTGACATGATAACCGAACGGCTGGCCATCGCCAAACAATTCGGCGCTGTTCCATTGAACTCATCGCGCATGGATATAAAAGAAGAAATTCTAAGTCATACGCATGGACGGGGTGCGGATGCGGTAATGGAAGTAGTGGGCAGTTCTCCAACATTAAAACTGGCCATTGAACTGATCCGTCCCGGCGGAACAATATCATCGGTGGGTGTACATACCGCGCAACATTTTTCTTTTTCTCCCGGCGAAGCGTATGATAAAAATCTCATTTACAAAAGCGGCCGTTGTCCCGCCCGTTATTATGCGGAAAAGCTATTGAGAGAAGAAGTGCCGCAACGTTATGCGATTGAAGATATCATTACTCATCAATTTTCTTTACCGGAAGGCGCAAGAGCATACGAAGTGTTTGATAAGAAAATGGATAATTGTATCAAAGCGGTTTTGATGACCTCGTGATCATTTTTTTTCGGGGCTCCCCGAACAAGCTATGATTTACCGGGTAAATTGCTTGCCCCAACAAACTTCGAAAAATGAGCCGCATACAAAATAGGAAAAGGATCTTGAATGGTTTTGCTTTGACAGGTCTGGAAAAAATAATAACTTACAACAACACGAAGTGTATTAGCCCTCTCCCTATTAATTCTCTCCAGGTTAAATATCCATTAAAAAATTATTGCTGGTTTGCAGGCTTTTTCGGTGTATAAGATTTTTATACGTTGAATGAAGATTGCTCTTCCGGATTCAAAAAAATATAAAAACTTTCTATATCAATTATTTGGTATGACACGAATAGGCATAGTTGGTCATCGCTTTTTCGCTACGGAAGATATTAATAGGTTCGTTTATGAACAATGCTCTTCTGTTTTAAAAATATTAAAAACATCTGGTTATAATAATATTGTCGCGTTATCCGCTATGGCGGAGGGGTCAGATACCATTTTTCTTAAGGCCGCCATTTCGCTGAATATTCCTTTTGAAATCATCAGGCCGTTTGAACAATACGTTCAGGATTTCACTTCTGTGTTTTCCAGGAATCGCTATTTGCTGTTGCAGAGAAGTGCTACTAAAGAAATCAGGCTCCCTTATTTTCACCGGTCAGAGGATGCATACTTTGATGCAATGAAATGGGTAGTAACAAATTCACACGTTTTAATCGCGGTTTGGGATTGTAAAGAAGGACGCGGCCGGGGAGGAACATCGGATGCCATAAAACTAGCAGTGGAATCAAATGACGATTGGGTCCATATTGATGTTACTGACAGATCCACAAAGTTTTACCTGAAAAAAATTAGTATATCCAATAAAAGCGCATAACAATGTATAAGATACCGGAGAGCTTTAAAAAAAAATTACAGAACCAGAGTCTCACTATTACATTCCTGGTAATTATTTTATTGATGATAATGCTAGTCATTATTGCCCAAATTATAGCCGAAAAGGGAGCGATACCCGGTAATCCCAAAGACTATGGCAATGCCAAGATTGAAGCCGAAATCAAACAAATCCGGAGCGATACAAGCGGTAGCCTGTTTTGGCTAAAACTTATCGGCATATTTGTCACGGTCGGCGGCGCAGTGGGAGGTTACCTGATCGGTCAAAGCAGGGCAACTCAAAAAAAACTAAATTTTGAACACCGCAAAGACGTGGATATAGCCTACCAGGCCATTGTTCAGGAATTATCAAGCAAAGAAGCTATTCTCAGGGCCACTGCGGCTGTAAAACTTGGATCAATTCTGCAAAATTTTCCGGCAGAATGGAATGTTACTCTTGAAAGAGAGAATCAGTTAGTTAAACTCACAAAACAGGTATTGGCCGCGGCTTTATCAATCGAAGCAGATGAAAAAGTTTTAAAAACTATCACCATCGCGCTGGTGTTGCATAAGTCCCTGCAAAATGAAATAAAAGGAAAAAAAGTAAATTTTGCGGATGTGAGGGAGCTTGATTTGTCAGGTGCCAAAGCAAAAAATGCGTATTGGGCCAAATCAGATTTTTCATTTGCTGATTTTTTCAGTGCTGATCTGGAAAAAACATCGTTTCGAAATTCAATTTTGAAGAGTGCTCAGTTCTTGAATGCTAACCTGGTAGACGCTGTTTTTATTGATGCTATTTGCGAAAATGCGAATTTTAAGGGAGCCAAAATGTATGGCATGAAACTAACTGGCGCGGAAATTAAAGGCGTGGATACCACGGTACTCGTTGATAATTCAAAAGAAGGCGATGGGTCTAAAATGATTACTCTGCAGGAATGGCTGCATGAAAACATTGCGCGTGATTTAGAGGGTAACTAATTAATTTTAGCCAAAAAATTCCCATGGCAGGAGAATTGATTGAAGCTATAGGCCATTATATTTATCTTTCACCTGAAGACAAAGAACTGGTTCACCAGCTTTTTCAAAAGACAACACTTGAAAAGGATGAACGTTGGCTGAATGAAGGAGAAATATGCCGTCAACTTGCTTTTGTTGAACAAGGACTACTCCGGTTTTACATCAATGAAGATGGAAGGGAGATCACTCATTTTTTCGCGGGAGAAGGAAATTTTGCCTGCAATTATGAAAGCTTTTTAAAACATAGCCCTTCGCGGAAGAACATCCAGGCTGTTGAAAAAACTACTCTCTGGACCATATCTCAACAAAACCTGGAAATCTTTTACCAAAAAACAGGGGAGGGAGAGAAATTCGGAAGACTGCTAATGGAAGCCGAGTTGCTCAATACTATAGATAGATTTCTTGAGCATTATACTTATAGTCCCGAACAACGATACCAGCAATTTTTATCTCAATACGGCGGCCTTTTGCAACGGATACCACAATATTATGTTGCTTCTTATGTGGGTGTTCAGCCACAATCCCTCAGCAGGATCAGGAAAAGAATGGCTGCCTGCTGAATTTATTAACCCGGGTGCATCAATAGGACAAGGCGACTCCAGACTTTTGATCCTGTAAACAATTATTCTTGTGGATCAAAAGTTTTTAACAATGACAAACACAGATGCTATCAAAAGAAACAGCTGGCTTATCAGCCAATATTTTAACGAAGTATGGAATAAAGGAAAAGTGGAACTACTGGATGAATTAATTGCACCGGCATACCTGAATCATTCTTCTTCCATTGCGGGTGCCCCGCCCGGCCCGGAGGGATTACAACCAATAGTGATCGCCATGCGAAAAGCATTTCCTGATCTCTGTTATGAAATAAAGGACCTTATAATTACACCTGACCGCATTGTAGCAAGGGTTGTGATGACCGGTACCCACCAGGGGGATTTTTTTGGATTAGCACCCACCGGTCAAAAAATTAAGGTCGACCAGGTGAATATTGAATATGTAACGGGGGGAAAAATTACGGAGCATTGGCGAATCACTGATGAGCTTTCGTTAATGAAACAGCTGGAGTTTGTAAAAATTTAATCAACCCTTACAAGTATTTGATAAAAACCAGGCACGGCATTGAAGCGATTTTTGAAGGACAGAACCGAAAAGTAAATGACTATGCTTCATTGTTATTTATCGTCCTGCTGAGTTTGGATCGCCAAAATTTACACTGCCGTCGTCCAAACCTTTTTCCCGGTCAACCGTTATAGTTTAGTTTTGACGATCTTTAGCAAATTCCTTTTAAAAAATCATTTACTCTTCATTCAATAACTTTTATTTATGGCTTCCAAAAAAATCATTACGGTATTTGGCGCTACCGGCGCACAGGGCGGAGGTTTGGTCCGTTCTATTTTAAATGATAAGAGTGGCGAATTCGCCGCCCGTGCAGTTACAAGAGATATTAATTCCGATAAAGCAAAAGCCCTGGCCGCCCTTGGCGCTGAAGTAGTATCCGGCGATGTGGACGATGCCGCTTCTGTGGAAAAAGCACTTGAAGGAGCTTATGGAGCTTATTTCGTTACCTTCTTCTGGAACCATTATTCACCGGAACTGGAAATAGCCCAGGCGCAGACCTTTGCCACTGCCGCGAAGAAAGCGGGATTGCAACACGCCATCTGGTCAACACTCGAAGATGTTCGTGAATTCGTTCCGTTGCACAATGATAGTATACCCACCTTAAAAGAGAAGTATAAAGTACCGCATTTTGATGCCAAAGGTGAAGCGAATAAATTTTTTATTGAAGCAGGTGTGCCCACCACCTTTTTATATGCTTCCTTTTACTGGGAAAATTTTATCTATTTCGGAGCGGGACCCAAAAAAGCGGCTGATGGAAAATTGCATCTTACCCTCCCCATCGGTGATGCTAAAATGGGTGGCATTGCATCTGAAGATATCGGCAAATGCGCTTATGGCATTTTTAAAAAAGGAAAAGAATTGATTGGGAAAAAAGTAGGCCTGGCCGGCGCCCAATTATCCGGCGAAGAAATGGCGGATGATTTAAGCAAAGCCATAGGTCAGCCCATTCTCTACAACAAGATACCGGCTTCAGTATACAGGAGCTTTGGTTTTCCCGGCGCGGATGATCTCGGTAACATGTTCCAGTTCTATGATGATTTTGAAGAACACGTCAATAGTTTAAGAGATGTAGATTCTTCCAGGCAATTAAATCCTGAACTACAGTCATTCCCGGAATGGCTGAAAGAAAATGCAAAGCTGATCCCACTTGAATAATTCGTTGATCATAAAAAATAAAACCCGGATCCGTTGATCCGGGTTTTATTTTACAGCGGGTATATGCAGGTATATTGTTCTTTATTTAAACCCAAACTTTTCTAATTGCTTACCCGTCCTTTTATGATCAATATGATGCAAGCCCTTTATGCCCAAAGTCTCCGCCACCTGCACAAACATAGGCCTGTCTTCAATATAAACTACCTGCTGCGGACTCACCTGCGCGGTATCCAATGCAATCCGAAATATATCAGCATCCGGTTTACGGAAATGAACAAAACTTGAAACAATAAAAAAATCGGCAAGCCCGTTCAACTTAAACTCTTTGATGCGATACTCAGCTAATTCACGGCCTTCATTGCTTACAACAGCTACGTTAAATCCGTATTTCTTTTTTAGCAGGGCCAGCAATGCTAACATTTCCGGGAAAGGTTTTGACTGATCATACATGAATTGCCGGAATTGTGTTCGACTGAAAGATCGTTTTTTATAAAACACCACCCGATCAAGATATTCATCCAGTGTTATCTTACCTACTTCATAGGTATCAAAAGTAAGATGATGACGCTCTTCTGTTTCTTCAGGATCGAGTTTAAAGAGATCAATCGCTTTTCTGCGGCAACCGCGATCCCATCCATTAGTGAGCAGCACACCGCCAATATCCGTAAAGATGGTGTTAACAGGAAGTTTTCCTTTCATTAAATGTCATTGTGTGGAAAAGGGTAAAGCTAAAAGAATTATTTCTTCCTGGCGGGATCTTTAATTATGATCATCCCCTGGCTAACCGCAATTACCATATAGCAGATACTTGCAGCGTAAGATCTGTTTCATAAAAACTATATAACTAGATGAAAGGAGTATTGGTTACTTACGCCTTTACTGGCTCTCGTGTCTTTTGATAGCATTCACGATCGCCTCTTGTTTTGGAAGTGGCTCGCGGCTGTCATCAAATTCATTTCCGCCGCTGCTAAGGGCGGTGAAGGCAAAACCCGTAACAGGGTTGCTATGTATTTTTCCAAAATAATAGGTACCTCTCTTCGAGGACATTTTGGTATAATCTAACTGGTATTCTGCTCCGGAAATTTCACATGTTGTTGTTGGCATACTAATTTTTATTTACAATTGAACGGTCAGCTAAGTTAGGGGCAATTGACAGTTGAGGAAAAGCCTTTCATCCTGATTTATGTTTTATTTGACAAGTGGTAATTGCAGTCAGTGCAACCGGATAATTATATCCATGATCGTAACCGGTAAGAAAAATCGTTTAAAGAGAATGGTGCTTAGTAATGGCCTCCATTTTTTAGAGACCGGCACGGAAACACGGAATAAAATCCTATAGACCTTATCCGTGTATGCGTGGCAAAATTCAAAAAGATAGACTACCGGGTTTTGGAGTCGTATATCTTATATCATAAATTTACTTGCTATGCAAAATTTCAACTTCATTTTAAAATGGTTTAAAAAAAATAAAACACCCGTCAGGCTACCCATAAAAAGAATGGAGGATTACCACACTCATTACCTGGGCGAAACTAATGACGGCAGACTTTTTTGGGCCTATGAGACTTTCGTGTTCCCGAAACCATATAGTGAGATTAAAGATGACGACTGGAAAAACCATAGAAAGGAGTATGCTATGTTGCACACATTTGACAAAAAGGGAAACTACCTCGCAACTAAACATTGGTTGGCTGGTTCGGCTGCAGACACCGGGGGGCAATCGCTTGATAATAAATTGGAGGAGATGGTGAAAGAATTAGGAATAATAATTTATAAGGACATTAAAGTAAAACTCTTTCAAACCGTCATTGACGGTGTAACTTTTGGACTCATAGCCGGCGAAGAAAATAAAACGATTGAATTACAACCCGGTTCAACTATTTCATTTCAGCAACCCTGGGATGGGGAATATTATACATAGCCATTAAAATTATTTCAATTCGCCTTCATGGAACATCTGTCCTTTTTGTTATTTGGTTTGTTGGCTGTATCAGCGTTACATAGCCAGGATTGCAAAGCCTTAGATCGTCTGCAACTTGCTTCACCTGTTAAGTTCGGAGCCAAAGTTCCCCCGGATATTTTTACGGATTGCGCCAGCAATTCGAAACTGGGCAACCTGTACTACCTCGACTATGATAGTTTAAATAAGAATTGTCAAAAGAAATATGCAGGCCTGTTTAAATTCTCCTCTTTCAAATTCCCGCATGTAATTATCACCACAAACAAAAAAGAAGAAATATTTTCCGTTGACTACTGGTCTCCGCTCGATGATTCCGCTGGGAAAGATTCATCGAGAAACAGCCTGCCGGTTAAATTTACCAGGATTCATGATAAAATAGTTTCATTATACGGCAAACCCTCAACCATCGAAGACGAGAAAAATGCGGATTCCATTCTTGCTAAATTTTATGGCCTGACGCGAAAGCTTGCCTGGGAATGCAATGATATAATAGTGCGGATGAAAGTCACATATGGATCGGATATAAAAGTGATGAACATTCTTACCATTCATGTTAAAAGCGCGGCTTTTGAAATAATAGAAGAAGAGATGTTGCAATAACTAATATGGGAAAGCCGTCGTATCGCCTGCAGCCAGCAAATGAAAATACGCTTACAGGCTTACATTCCTACCCTTCCTCAACCAACGCAGCCTTTTCTTTGCTCAATTCTTAAAAAGGCATAACTTAGAAATGAGTTTTACCTTATACTATCCCTTCCCTTTCAATTCTTCCGCTGGTTAAGTAGCCAATCTAAAAATGAATAGTTTATTATAGCTCCGCTATAATCTGAAGTATAGCTGCTTTCTAAAACCATTAAACAAAAAAACATATCGCTATGGCAAAGAGTACAAACATATCTTCTGCGATGGCCGCGGAGATTAATCACTACCTGCAATTGGTAGACCTCAATGATCACCTTCCTATTAATACAGGCCTGAGATCGGCCAATCAACAGAGCATGATCTCCGTGCTTGGCTCACCCTTAATGCCATTGACAACAAATGATCAGCCCGACCGGGCCAGTCCCCTGGTTAACAGGTTACGCCAGACTGTTCGGGTAAGTCAGCATGTGGTGGTCACCGCCATCAGGCCGGCCATCGAAAGCCTGAAAATAATTCTGACCAAAACCTTTCAGCAGGAAAGGGGCAACGGCCATGATCTCGAATCGGTACTTAGCACGGATGGCATGCTGGTGGTACGTCTTCGCAGACCTACGTCAGGCCTTCCTTCCACCAAAATAAGCAATCATGCCTGGGGCACGGCCATCGATATGAAAATCATCGGCCATAGTTCTCCCGGTAATACAGGCCATTCAATACCCAGGTTTATCGCTGTGTTATTACCGTTCTTTAATGAAGAAGGTTGGTTTTCCGGCATTGCCTTTCATGATAGCATGCATTTTGAAGTGGCGGAAGGAACCATCAGTCAATGGTTGAGCG
Source organism: Chitinophagaceae bacterium (assembly GCA_040007815.1). GTDB lineage: Bacteria > Bacteroidota > Bacteroidia > Chitinophagales > Chitinophagaceae > Terrimonas_B. Next base: position 119,351 of record JBDTUH010000013.1, on the reverse strand, counting down.
ATGGACGTTTCGCACGATAAGTGTTTTATGCAGTGGTGTAAGGAAGACGAGTAAGGTTTCCATGGAGTCTCATCAATTATACGACTCCCGGTAAAAACTTTTACCGGTTATTTTAATTATACTAGCTGCCTGTGTAAATGCTTAAAGTCTTTTATATGTTTTGGTTTCGGCCGCACCGGTTTTTCAATAAGCTGAAAGCTGTTGCGCCAGGAAAGGAAAAGGTGCAGAGGGAAGCTCATTACATCGACTCTCTCTGGCTGGTAACATTTATTATCCTGGTTTTTTTTGCGTATCCCGCCGCCTTGCTTTTGAAAAATACTTTCGGAAAATTTGCTCTGTGGTACTATGTTATCAGCTATTTTATTTTTGCGCTGTTAACAGCGATTCTCTTTGGCTTTCTCAGCTATTATGCACAAAAAAAATCCGGAACAAGTGACAAAGATGACACCCGGATCATGTCGGTTTATGCCGCGTTATTTGGTCATGCCCTTGTAATCGCAACCCTGTTATTGGTCTATTTGCCCCTGTGTTTTGTTATTCCGCTTTTCGAACTACTATTTCATAGCGAATATGTCGATGCCGTCAGCGTTCCGATAGTAGTGGTAATCTTAAGGACATTTGTTTATTTTTTTGTAGCCCAGGCTATGCACGAGAACAATCAAAAACCCGGTTAGCGATTTCTCTCCAGGAGAAGGAACCGAGACTTCAGTTTTACTTCTTCTTGTTCTTCTTTTTAGCAGTGCCTGCTCTTTTGGTTACAGTTTCTTTTGAAACCGTTTTGCCTGTTGTAGTTTTTACTTTCATGGGCGCTGGTCTTGCATGTCTTGGTTGATAAACGCCAAGCTTACCTCCACCGGGCAAAGTCAATTGAACTAATTGCCCCCAACCCTTGTTCTGAATTTCACTGCACTTAATTTTTTGCTTTGATAGTTGCCGGCTAAATGTTTTTATATCATCACACATCAAATAAATTTCGTGACGATCATTTTCAGCGGATGGGTGTATAGCAAGTTCTGAAGGGGGAAGTCCAAAAATCAGCCAGCCGTGCACAACGTCAACGTTTGGAAATTTTAGGATATCCCGGAAAAATGCTTTGTCAGCTTCCTCATCTTTTGAGTAAATAATTAAATGTGTTCCTGTTATCATTGTTATGTCTGTATATTACCGGCGCGATAATGTGGAATACAGCGCCGGGGGTCATTGATCGGGATATTCGGTTAGCAGTAAATACGATATTTAAATATACACCACAGAAATGCAGATAGAAAACAAGCCATAGCGTAAATTTTTCACGGCGATTAAGTATTACCACTTAAAACCCATTCTTTTATAGCAAAACCTTATAAAATGAAAGCATTAATTATTTCCTTTGTGATTAATCCTATCCCTATGACAGATCGTGACGATGACTTGCAATTTCCCTGGTTAGAACTTTTTGCCGTTACCGGCCTTAGTTTTCTTGGCTTTTGCTTTTTTCTTTCGCTGATCAATAATCATTATCCCCCTGTCTTCTTCTGGATCGGTATTATCACGCTTATACTGGCAACCATTGTAGGCGCTGGCGCCTTCATAAGCAGGTTTAAAAAAAGCAATGATCTTTCCGCCGCGAATTATGATGAAATATTCAATGAGCCTGAATAAATAGTATTAACGGCGGCGGGATGGTGGCTTCCCGTGTTCAATTCATACATCACAGGATTTGTGCTGACAATATAAATGCCGGCCCCATCGTTATCTCCTTACCAAATCCTTTTCCTATGCAATATTTCAATCCACCGGGACATTGCAGGAATTGCAGTGCTGCCATCAACCAACATGTAATTGCCTCTTCGACCAATGAATTCGGTCATCCTCTTTGTATTCCCTGCCAGCAAAACCTTGGGAATAAATTCAATTACAGTACCAAAGAAACCATCAATCTCTATTTCTCCCTGAGAGAACGGGGAATACCCGCTGAGCTCGAAAAATTTGACGGGTATAAAACCATTGACATTGCGGTCGTTGGCGCCAGGGTGAATATAGAAGTAGACGGGGTGCATCATGCTAACAATGCCGACCAGGCATTTGCCGATCTCCAACGCACTTTTTATTCTTTTAAGAAAGGCTTCCTGACTTTGCGTATCCCCAACGTATTGGTAAAACAAAACCTCAACGAGACAGCCGACTATGTAACGGAGTTTTTAAAAGAATCATTTTTCAGATTGCAAATTGAATAAGCGGTATCGGTTGAATTATTTCTATTAACAACTGGCCCTGTTCTCAAAAAATCGCAGCATGGCAAGGGCCATCTTTTCCACCATTCTAACAAGTGTGCAATTAAACGTTCTCTCTTGCCCCGAATGCCTCTGCAAGGCAACATTTGTATCTGGCCAACTTGTAGATGATCGCCGCCCCTGCTTATTGCTAAAATTTTACATACATTCAGCTACCACAACTCAACGGCCATGCGATTTATCCTCATCCTTGCATTGTTGTCAGGCGTCATTATTGCCTGTACCAGCAACACCGGCAATCAAAAAGAAGAAACGGCAAACCCCGGAGCAAGTTCCAACCAGCCGCAGAAACCATCAAAAGAAATTTTGGCTGCCGGGGAAAAAGTATTCACCAATACCTGCCAGCTTTGTCATAACGATACCAATAAATTAGGCGCACCCAGCCTGGGGATAATGGGCTCTATGGCCCCCAGATCCATATTAGCCGCACTGCGTACCGGTAAGATGAAAGTCAATGCTGAAAAACTTTCTTTGGAAGAATGCGAAGCCGTAACGCAATGGGTCACCAAAAAACTGATCAAAGAAACAAGTATACCAGCCGAAGCTTTTACTGAATTCAAGCTGCCACCTAATAGTGAAATCAACCAATGGATATCCGGTTGGGGTGGCAATCCTGAATCAACGGGTTTTACCACCGCTGCTGATGCGGGTATTACTCCCGCCAATGTACAAACGCTGCAATTGAAATGGGCCTTTGCTTTCCCTGATGTGGACCAGGCACGTTGCCGGCCTGCGATTGTCGGTGACTGGCTTATTACCGGTACTGATATCGGGGATGTATTCGCAATCAATAAAAAAACGGGTTTGATCGGGTGGAGGTTTAAAACGGAGGCCAATATCCGCGGCGGCATCCAGCTGTATAAATCCGGTGATAGTATAAAAGTGCTTTTTGCCGATTTCAGCACGAATGTCTATGCACTCGATTTACGTACCGGAAAACTTATCTGGAAAAAAAGAGTTGGACCCGACTCGCAATCCAGTGAGTCGGGGTCGGTGGCGGTATATGATAACATGGTGTACATTCCTGTTAGTTCTTTTGAAGTAGTATCGGCTATGAATCCTGGATATAATTGTTGCTCCACATCCGGTGGAGTAGTGGCCTTGAATGCAGGTAATGGTGAATTCGTTTGGCAGCACCGGGTGATCACGGAACCGGCAACACTCACGGGTAAATCGAAAAATGGCAAGCCCGTTTATACCCCTTCCGGCGCGCCTGTATGGTGCAGTCCAACCGTTGATGCTAAACGCGGGCAACTGCTGATTGGCACAGGAGAAAATTATACCATGCCGGCTACTACTACCAGTGATGCGGTGCAGGCGCTTGATCTGAAAACAGGAAAACTGATCTGGAATTACCAGGCCACCGCCAATGATACATGGAACCTTGCCTGCCCCGGTGGTCCTAACTGCCCGGATGCGAATGGACCCGATCTTGATTTTGGTATGGCGCCGATACTGGTAAAAGGCAAAGACGGAAATGATATGCTGGTGATCGGGCAAAAGTCTGCTGTGGTACATGCCCTCGATCCCGGAACCGGTAAACTGCTCTGGAAAAAAAGAATTGGTAAAGGCGGTGCACTGGGTGGCGTGCATATGGGAATGGCCACGGATGGTAAATATGTTTTTGCTCCCAACTCGGATAATATTTATGCACTTGATTCCAGCGATAAAGCGATTGTATCCAGTCCCGGGTTGTATGCACTCGATCTTCAATCCGGTAACGTGATCTGGCGCACGGAAATTCCTGCCTGCGATACAGCTCGGAAGGGTTGTTTGGTTTCCAATTCAGCGGCTCCTTTAGCTTTACCCGGGTTGGTTTTCGCTGGCGGTTTGGATGGCCGGGTAAGAGCTTATGATGCAGCCACCGGGAAAGTGCTTTGGTCGTTTGATGCAGTGCATGAATTTAAAACCGTCAATGGAGTAAAAGGAAAAGGCGGAGCTATGGACGGGTCTTCACCCGTTGCAAGCGATGGAATGTTATACGTGAATGCAGGCTATGGTATGTTTGGGCAAATCCCGGGTAATATGTTGCTGGCCTTTGAGGTGCGGAAAAACTAATGGTTGATAGAATCATTTATGAGCCCAACTGTTTTAAAGCGTCTTCAATTCAGGCTGTTGCTGAGAAGAAAACAGCAACAGGGTATTTAAAATGATAGTATTCCCATTTAAAATACTCTGGTTATCTTGCCGGGCGAATATTCAGTATTTCCACAATACCTCTTGTATGAAAACACCCTTTCTTCTCCTTATCGCTATGATGTTTCTTGCGGCCTGTTCCTCTCCTAAAAAAGCTCCGGCCAAAAGCGATTCTCCTAAAGTAACACGTGCCGACATACTACTGGGTGGCACTTCTTTCAATAATCCTGTTGTCATTATGGTACAAACCGAAAGTGCGGGCATGGATGAGGAATACAAATGGTTGTCAAACGGCTACCCTGGATATGCGCTCATCAGGCGGACGCATGTAAGCAGATCGAACAGGCAGTATGACATTGTTAGGATTAAAACAAAACAGGGACAGTTGAAGGATATTTATTTCGATAGCACCCGCTTTTGGGGGAAAAACTAAATTATTTTAATAAAAATCCAATACCGCACTCTGCTTTGAATTCACACCGTCGCTATGACAGAACGTATATGGCATGATCGCCCGCTTCACCCCATATAATTTATTTTCACACTATGAGACTCTTATATCAGGAAGGAACCTTCCTCTGAAATATAATTTATTATCTCCGGCCAATTCGTTATTTTGCTTGTTAGACTTTCCCTCCTTTTATCCCAACGAGCAACCCTCCGGTGACTAAACCACCCAATTAATTCAGGCAATAAATAACAGGAAGAAAACTTCCCGCATTCAGGACTATTTCTTTTACCAATAAGGGTGAACGGAAAAGGCTTGATGCTCAGCTATGGCTATCTGGAGAATGGATACATCTCTTGTTTGATTTGATGAAAACGAATAATGCAGTCGCTGTCATGAAACATCACCGCATGACAAGGCGGCATACGACAAACTGCTGAACGATTAAACCAATACCTGTTGTTGACTTGTTGAATAATCTAACCCCTGCTGCGAAACAATTTTTTAAACCCCTTCTAATTAAAAAAATATGAAACAAGTCCTGGTAATCGTGATGGTGCTAACAGCAATACTTTCTTCCTGCAAAAAAGATAAAGAAGACAAAAAAGTAATAACGGTACCTCAACTGACTACCGCGGCCATTAGCAATCTCAGTCACAACACGGCTACATCCGGCGGTGCCATTACAGGTGATGGCGGCGGCGCTATTACAGCCAGTGGAATCTGCTGGAGCAAAACCAACAATACACCTGGCCTGGCTGACTCAAAGACATCAGGCACCACGGCTTCAGGCAGTTTTACATCCGTGATGAACAACCTGGAGGAAAATACTACTTATTACGTAAGAGCTTATGCCACCAATAGTGCCGGCACCAGCTATGGCAATGCCATCACCTTCACTACTCCTGTCGAACTAAAGTTGCCCCAGCTGACCACAGCCGCTATTACCAATCTCGCTTACAACACGGCAACGTCCGGCGGTACCATCACAGCCAACGGTGGCGCTGCTATTATAGCAAGCGGGATCTGCTGGAGCAAAACCAACAATGAACCTACCCTTGCCGACTCAACAAAAGCAGGCACCACGGCTTCAGGAAGTTTTGTATCCGTGATAAACAACCTGGAGGAAAATACCACGTATTATGTAAGAGCTTTTGCCTCGAATAGTGTTGGCACCGGCTATGGCAATGCCATAACCTTCACTACCCCTGTCAACATAACCTTGCCCCTGTTGACTACAGCCGCTATTACCAATCTTGGTTACAACACGGCTACATCCGGCGGCACTATCACAGCTAATGGCGGCGCGACTGTTACAGCCAGTGGAATCTGCTGGAGCAAAACCAACAACACGCCCACTACAGCTGATTCAAAAACGGCAGGCACCACGGCGACAGGCAGTTTCACCTCCGTAATGAACAACCTCGAGGAAAATACTACTTATTATGTAAGAGCTTATGCTACCAATAGTGCCGGCACCGGCTATGGCAATGCCATAACCTTTACTACCACTGTCAACATGACGCTGCCACAGTTGACTACAACAGCTGTTACCAATCTTAGTTACAACACGGCTACGTCCGGCGGTACCATCACCAGCAATGGCGGCGCTGCCATTACCCAAAGTGGCATCTGCTGGAGCTCCACTAGCAATACGCCTACGCTGCAAGCTGACTCTTCGAAAGCAGGCACTACGGCGACAGGCAGTTTTACATTCGTGATTAACAACCTACAGGAAAATACCACCTATTATGTAAGAGCTTTTGCCAAAAATAGTGTAGGTACCGCCTATGGTAATACCATAACCTTCACTACCACTGACAACCCTAACGATATTACTTTTACTTACAATGGAGCAATCGTCACATACGGTATTATTACAAGTGCTGTTACAGGAAGAAAATGGATGGATCGCAATTTGGGTGCTACCCGGGTGGCAACAGCCGCTAATGATTACAGGGCTTACGGTCACCTGTTTCAATGGGGGCGTCCTGCGGATGGGCACCAGTTGGTAACCTACACAAGTGGAACAAACGGAACCGGTGTAAACGGGAAGACAAAGACATTGGCTACATCCGATGTGCCTGGAAATTCTACTTTTATCACTCCTGATAATACCGTGGCGCAAAACGGGGTCTTTATTTATGATTGGCGCGATGATCAAAATACCAATCGCTGGGCGATTAATAACCAGGGCTCCTGCCCCACCGGTTGGCATATACCCACTGCTGCTGAATGGGAGGCGGAGACGGGTATTACCAATTTAACTACTGCTTACAGTCAGTTAAAACTGACAGCGGCCGGGTATCGTTATGGTGATTTTGATGGTTCAGCAAGAGAAGGACTGATAAAAGCGGCCGGTACTTCCGCATGGTATTGGAGCTCTTCCGTTTGGCCCTCAGGTGAAGGATTCTCTAGTTATACAGACATATCTTCCGCTGACATGCATACAGACTTAGCCGGCAGAGCTTACGGCATGCCTATTCGCTGTATAAAAAATTAATGGTAGAAGGGAGAATGATGCTTACTGCAAAAGACACTTAAATGAGGTTTGATAAAGCAACGGGAAGATCAAAATGCAGGTTACGATATGTTTTTGGAGAAATACCGGGTAATATGTTGCTGGCTTTTAAGGTGGAGAAAATAATACTCATACTTCGTTTACTTGAATGCAAAATGCCTGCACAATTGAAAGAACATCCTTTGTTAGACTGCTATTGGACAGTGCAAACAGAACAACAAGCTCATTTGTGCAAATTCGACTTACCGAAGCTGTTATATTGGAAAAAGGACAAGTGTTTATTTTAATAGTATAAATGTCTTGCTGAAATTCTATTCATGATTAAAGGCAGATATGTAGTGCTACAAATAGCTTTACTATTCAACAAACAAAATAAACGAAAACTATTTCTTGTTTTTATCCAAAAACCCGATATAAGTGAAACATTCCGGAACATGTGAATCCCATACTTCATGCGAGCTCCACGCCCATCCACCGGAGTCGCTATCAGATCCTTTCTTTACATTAAAACGGGAAAAGTCCATCCGCCATACATCACCTTCCGATGGTGGTAGTACTCTTCGATCCCCTTCAGCCAGTATTTTAAGTGAAGTCCATGGTATGGCTATTTCAACAGTCCATCCTTTATCCTTGTCCGTATCATTATTGATGCTTCCTTCTACATGCACCGCTGACCGCAAACCGGGCATGTCCCATTTCCAAAAACCAATCCTGTTTCCGCGGGGATGTTTATAGCCTACGCCATTAAACAGTTTGGCTCCGGCTGCATCTTTGCTGAATTCCGGCAAAAGATGATACCCATTTTTCTCGTACGCATCCATCCAAAAGAACAACACTTCGTAAATGGTGCCGAATGAATTGATCTCAAATTCATAATAACCATCCGGGCCCGCGATGAACAATTCTACATCATTGTCCTTGTATATGGGCGCGTCTCTTTTAGTAAGCTTAGCTGTTACATGAGGCTCCTCGATCCAATAGCCTACATACAGGTACTGATCGTCCCACAATACCGCCGCACGTGTATCCAGGTAAGTGGCTGCTCCTGAAATAAGGTCGGTGAACCGGTTCGACCGGGAGGCATTTTCCCAAATCTTTTCATCCAGCTTCCCGTCAATGGTCAGTGTGTCGGAAATTTTAAAGGCGGTATAATGCGGAATATCTTGTTCCCTGCACCGGTTCTCGCTTTTGGTAATAGATTGGCTATTCACGGTGGAAATGATAAGCGTAAAGGGCAAAGACATTAAAATCAGTGCGGTTTTTCTCATGCCGGAAGTTATGATTTTTCGCCGTTGTTGGTGTTTTCTTCTCATCAACCAGCAACTATATACTAGTTGGGAAAAATGAGGGGAAAGATTAAGCTGATTTCTTTTTTTTTGTGGCGAGCCACCCGAATATTTCAAAAAAAGCACCGACCAAAATGGCAACTATAATTACATTTTTTACCAGCCACCAATTAAACCCGTTTCCGACAATTAAACTGATTACTCCGATTATTAGCCCTGCGATTACCCCTATTGTTAGACCTCCCCAAATAGCTTTTCGGCCTATTGAAAATGATGAAAGAATCAGACAGACAATAGCTATTATTCCAAGAATATCCCAACTATTTAATCTAAACATATAGTAAGTATTTGCGCATCAACAACACGAACAATCGTGAACCCAAATATTAAAATAAACTTACCATTTTACCATTTCAAGATCATCTTTAGATGGCAACTTCGGAAATCTTGCATGCGGTTCCCGCTGGTACCAGAATGCCACTGAAGATATATCCGATTTTTGAGCATAATACCTCCAGTCGTGCCGCCAGCCAAGATCCTGTATGGTAATGCGCAGATCTTTTTCAAAACGAATAGGATCCATGATATGCCAGCGATACATGCCAAACGCCTGCTGCGATTTGTAAAGACCATCGGGACGTATCACCTGGTGCAGGCCCGCATACGGAGTAGAAAATTCCTGGTATTGTTTTGTTTTACTGTTTTCAAAATTATAGGACCCGCAAAAATAATCTTCGGTGCCGGTACCGTTGATGGTTGGATATTGCGTATCGCCATCCATGAAGAATTTTATCTCGCCTTCTCCCCACCAGGCATTATTATTTACATTCCATGCCATATAGCAACCTACATACTGGCCCTTGCCTTTTATATTATCAACCAATGTATGAACAGAACCCGTAGTAGGATTGGATCTCCGGAACTGCGCATGGAAATAAGCTTCGTCCTCTCCAATATCCGTCAATGTATAATCCACCTGGTAATAAAGCCGCATCGCTTCCCGTGTATTGATATTCTCCATCGTAATCCTGCATTTTTTCCGGAACGGCATTTTCCAGTAACAGTTGAAAGCGCTGCCGGGATTCACCGTGACGGCTAATGAATTCAAAGGAGCATACTCATTAAAAGCCATTCCAAAAAAATCTCCAACCGGTACTTCAACAGAAGCTTCCTTCTCATCATCCCAATAAAAACGAAGAATAGAAAAACGCCAGTTGCCGGTTGGCGTCATCCATATATGCTGGATAGCGCCCGGGCCTTCTATCTCCGCTATCGTCATGGTTTCACCACCCGCTATTTCAATAAAGGGATTTACTTTCCATCCTTTGCCAAGATCTTTTGATGCATACCATGCATTGGCTACATTTTTTTTACCGCTGTCTAATGATGGGTCCGCCATCCCGCCTTTGCCCTTAGCACCCGTGAAATTTTCAGGGCTAATGGATCTTGTTTTTGCATCCGATAAACGGGATAAGTTACCGAGGTTCATGTCCAGTCCATTAAATGGCGGAGCCTGCTGACTAAATAAACTGTTGTATAAAAGGAATGACAAGGCGATCATTGTTTTTCTCATAGCTATATGATTTGTTATTTATCAATGAAGTTAATTATTTAGTTGACGATGATTTAATATACACAGATTCCTTCAGCCCGGCTTATTGCCAAATACAAATCCATTCACGGCAAACCCCGCCGTGACAGCCTGGTATTTTGAGGTTGGAGACAACCCCGGAAAAAAGAATCCGGCGGCGCATATCGGCCAAGGTAAATATATTGTACGCAACAATAAGTTGCGCAGAGCAAGGACCGACATCTATTGAATAAGTTGAAAAGAATTTTCCCCACCCATTTTTTTGCCTTAATTTAATAGGACTATTTTCTGCCTTATTAACTTTCTTTTCGGGCAACCGGGTAGCTCAAGCCTTTTTTATGAAAATAACACTCAACAAAAACTGGGATATGCAATTAAGCGTCCCTTCACCCGTGCCAGCAGAAGAAATAAATGATGAAGGGTTTTTTTTCGGAAGAAAAACAGAAATCGACCTGATCAAAAATGACATACTCACGAAAAATCAGGGATCGATATTGATTTCCGGACACCGCGGAGTAGGCAAAACAACGCTTGTGTATAAAGCTATAAGTGAAGCGGGAAAACAAATCAGCAAAGGTTGGACGAACCCGGAGACGGCTGAAGTCAAAAACTATAGTAAAAAAGAGAAAAAAAATCCAGCTAAGGAAAATTTATTATTCATACCAATTACTGCGGGCCAATTCTGCAATACTCTTAACTATGAAAAGATCGATTTAAATCCAGCGACTATTATCAAAGTTATAATACGAAGGCTATATGCTAGTTTTAAATCTGCGGAGTCCAGGAAGATACTTATGCCTAGGTATATAGGGGAGTTATATAATAAAGCCATTGCGAAAGAATATAAACAACAGGAGAGTGTTGGCCAGATGATTAAGGAAGGCACACTTACGACAAAGGAAAAACAAGTTAAACTTGATTTTAAAAATATAGGCAAAAAGGAAATCATCCAGCTGATCTCCCTTTTGACAGGAGCAGGGTTTATATTTTTTAATCCCCTCCCTCAAACGGTCTTAAATCAAATAGTCGGTTTGTTAGCTGCATTTCCGTTGCCTTTTACCATTAATAGCTATATCAGCTATCTCGAAACAAAAACGAGGAATATAGAAAATGTATTGAATGCGGAATTACTTTACCAGTTTGACAATGGTCTTGAAAATCTTGAATATGACCTGTATGATGCTCATCGGAGGCTAAGTATGGAGAATTGGAAAATTGTTTATGTTATTGATGAACTTGATAAACTAGGAGGCATGGAGAACGTTAGTAAAGTAATAAAGTACTTTAAAAACCTGTTCACCCTCTCAAAAGCGACTTTTATTTTTATAGGCAATGAAGATATTTATAAAGCGGCAAGGACTGAAGAACTGACCAGGCAGGTTACGAGCCCCGGTGCAGATCCCGTTGTTTCAAACTTACCACCGGAGTATAGGCCTGAGGAATACACATACTTTTCCTCCAAATATTTTGTGTCGCGACCCGGTTGGGAAGAATTGCAAAGTTACATGGATCAGTGTATCGTAAACAGCAAGCAGCATGACCCTGCAATGCTGAACCGTGTTTTTCATTACCTGGGTTATGAATCAGGGAATGATTATTTTAATCTCAAAAATGTAATTAAGGATAATATCGGAGGATTTAGCGAAACGGATGAGCCTATCCTGCTGATAAATATAGATACACCCGAAGCGATCCGTAAAAGCCGCTTTCATAAATGCCAGGAGGTTCTTTACGGTAAAAAATATTTTAAGACACAGCTTGGTTGTCATTATGATAATGAAACGTTGTTCCGGGAGTTATTTAAATATTCCAACAGCATTAGCACGTCACCTCCAAAGGCTGAATTCAGAGACCCGGAAAACCCTGATATGCTTTCTGCTATCAAGCGTGACTTCAATAATTTTTTATCCAAGCTGGATGTTTTCTCATTTACTCAGGAAAAGATCGTACCTATCAATGGCGTGGATTTTCCGTTGGGAAAATACGTTTATAACGGTTATTTTAAAGAAGAACCACCAGATCAATTGAATGTGCTGAGTGAAAATGAAACCAGATTCACATCAGTGTTCCTGGATTTCATCAACAAAATATTTCCTGTTCTTGAAAGCACTTTATCAATAAAAAAAGAAGATATTGAGGCCGCAACATTTCCATTTTTTATTGAAAAAAATCCAACCTTTTTTAACCAGATACCCGTTAATATCATGAAACCTGAAAAAACCTGGGTAGATATGTTTTCTGATCTTAAAAAAGAAACCCCTGAACAAAAATTACCAAGAGAAAAAGTAGAAGCGTGTGAGTCTGAAATTAAAGAGCGGCTCGCTATCATCGGAGATTCTTATTTTGTTGTAACGATACAATTGATCGCAAAAAATTTGGGACCTGATTATATTTCAACAATTACAACAAATTTAACCAGATATAATGCTTTCGTCGGATTCTATGGAAAAGAAGTTGTCGGTGCAATGGAAAGAAAGGAGATAGGATATTTCCATAATGAAAAGGAAGGAATCGATCATTTTATCGTACGTCCTGCCGATAAGTTTCTATCAAGGGAATTTGGATTCTTGTTTCCATTTAAATTATACGTCCTGGGAACGGAAACAATTACTACCGAATGGAAAAAAAAACCTGTATCAGCCTCCAAAATTGATTCAATAGAGGATTGCGTGAACGCGGCAAAATTGATAAGTGATAAGATCAGGTCTCAACAGACCTGAATGCGAACAATCCAGACACATTTTGGCATTCGTCAAAAAACACCATTGGTTCAGCACGCTGCTATTTAGGAAAAATAAATTTCGGCCATCCGTTCCATAGGCTCATTAAAAATTCATTCTTTCAGATTCAGCACCACTTTTGCGTTGTTCTGTTCCGTGGAAGAGATAAAGACTTTGTAGCGTTTGCTGACCGTAGTTATAATCATCAGGGATGTATTGGGTGGAATAGAACCTAAGTTCTCCGCAACCATCACCAACTCATGATAGGGATTGGCCGCATTGACTTCCACACGAAATGTGATAGGTTTTTGAGACAGCCTCGCATGCGACACTATCAGTTCATTATTATGATAAATGCTGACGGTGTCACCATCTATTTCACCATTATCATAGAGATCAAGCCTGATTTCGCCGGCTTCTGTTTCTAATTGCTTGATCAATGAATTTGTCCGGCTGACGAGGGAAGGTGGTGGCGGTGGAAAAATTGGCGCCGCCTGTTTTATCACTATGGAATTTATTCCCGGGCTTGTCAGCGTCCTTTCCTTGATTTCGGTTTGCGTCTTTGTCGTTGCGGGTGAAGGCATCGCTTTTTTTGGTGCCTGCTTTACTGTTACAGGTTGCTTTTTGACGAGAGCCTTTTCTTTATGTGTAACGGAAGCTACCGGTGATGGTATGATGATTTCACGAATGGTAATATCATCTAACGCAAAGTCGTTTCCACATCCTCCCGGGGCGTTATTGATCATGACGAGATTTAACGATGTGTCCCTCGACGGCGTTGTAAAAAGGGAACGGTACTGAATCCAGGCTGGTGTGTATCGGCGGGCCAGCTCCCCGGTGCTAAACTCCCCGATAGGTTTTCCGGCCAGTGTTTGCAGGCGGATAGTGATATTGGGCAGCAATGGAGAGGGACACTTATCGCTGATCTTACACACATTCAGCATCCATACCGAAAACTCGTAGGCGGTACTGCCTTTTAAACCGTTTAAACCTGTGCTGAAAAAAGGGCCTTCTTCATACGATGAATTCACCAGCATTATATTGCCGTCCGCATCGCCGGCTGTATGGTCCTCCGCTAGTGTAAACCAATCAGCCCGGAAGCAATCGCTTGTATAGGATGTATAAGTATAATGACCATCGGAGGGACAAGAGCTTCTTACCCGCTCGTACTGGTAAGGCATCACCATATTTACATCGCGGATATTTCCCGTTCCAAAATTAATCGTGATAACGGGTTCTTTAAATGTCCAGTCATCCGGCTGCGCTTTCGCCTGCAAGCCGAAATAAAACATCAATATTAAAAAATGCGACTTTTTCAAACTCCGGATTCTTATACCAGTAATTTACTGAAATCCTGATCTTATTGCGGGGAAGAATGTATGAATGGTAAGGAGAAAAGGGGGTTTTAACGCCGTTACTTTTACTTCTCAGCGGCAACACGAACAAAAGCTGTAAATTCATATAGACTAAGCACTATCAAAAAGGTAGTTTTATAAAAATCTCTAATGCAATAAGCCATGCCAACACCATTTAAAATCGCCATTACAAAAGAGATCATCGCCCATTGTAAAAATTGTGGAACCGGGAATGACGATCAGCGGGTTGAAAATAATTGTGCCATTGCTGTTGCTTTAATGAATATTTTTCCAAAGGTTCATGTTACCAATCTTTGCATTTTTCCATTTGGCATTGATGGAGATAAAGAGCAGGATCTAAAAATACCAATGCCGCTGATAGCTCAACAGTTCATAAAATTATTTGACGGGTTTCGACTTACCCCGAAATTGCGGCTATTACTTCCTGCATTTGAATTTACCATTGACATCCCTGATGAAGTCATTGAGCAAATCAATATCGACGAAGTAAGAGAGTTGATTAAAGCAGGCCGTACAGGTTGTAATAAAGCCAATGTCATCAACAACAATCATTCTTTGCCAGAAGCCAATTTAATTTAAACTCCTTTCTGCGTCGTTGTTACTATTTTTCTCTCACCGTGACAGGGGCATCAGGCACCCCTCAACTGGCTTCCGTAAAAATAATGATGTTGAAAAACGGAAAACCGGTGTTGATCCGGTTCATTGTAAAAGATGGAATGGATCTGCCTGCAACGCAGTAAGCAGACGTAAAAGAAAGTCCATTCTATGGTGTGGGAGAAACAGCCGATTTTCAATTCAAACCTTTAAAGGCCGGAATCTATAATTTGCGGGTATCATTGGGGGGTAACGATTACTTTAAGCAGCAGTGGGTGATAACGGACCGTTAGAAATTATTTTTTTTAATATTATAGTCATCAGGCGGCGTAATATCAGTAGAAGGGTTCATAATATAATCGGGGAAATTGGGAATCACATTTTTCATCAGGTAACCGCCTTGTTCAATCTTCGATTTAACGGCCGCGTGTATTTCCGCCAATGCAAGTTTACACTGTGCGAACTCAGCGATAGTGTAGCTGCTGTATCGCAGCATCTTCCTGTATTCGTTGGTATGCCAGACAAGCAAATCCATCAGGTCTGGCAACTCCAGCTCGGTGTAGTTGGGCATAAGTTGGATATGGTTCCAGCTTATACCACAATTTCCATGCTAAGGCTTTTGATAGTACCAGGCTGATTTTCGCCGGCGTCCCAGTAAATGTTAGAAAGGCACAAGATGAACAGTGGCTGTCATGCACTCGCCAATATAGCCCGACCTCCTTTTAAGGATGATGACTCGTGTTTACTTACTGACGGATTTCGCTTTATAGGCTGGAAATTCAATGTTGATGTACAGTGAAACTATAACGAAGAATATTATCGCGATCATGTTGCTGTGAAATTTTTTTGTTAGGGTTAGGACTTGTTGGTAACAATTGTTCGGTTTACATCTTTTTTACCTTGTCATGATTTAAAAAAGCGTGCCGGATAATTTCCATGGATATTTAATTACAATTTTGAATTTTAAAGGCCATCCACTCATCCGCATAATTTCTAACTACTGCGAACAATTTTGTCCGGCAGATAAACGAGTAATTTTTTCCCCGTTCTTTAAATCAATTTTCGCCCGGGCACTACCGTTAGAAATGTAACAGGCCAATGCTTATTGCCAGGGAGCAGAATAAAGTAAGTGATTTGCTGAGACACTCATCTGGTGCTGGAAACATCAGCTGCATAAGAAGCCAATAATTTAATAGCAGGGGAACAATAAATTCTCGTGTATTTCAGAAAGATCGTGATTACGGGGCATTATCACTAGTTTTCTCTCCTGGCTTTCCATTCATCGAATTTTTGACGAAGCGCCTCCACAGCATGAGTAGGGTCATCGTTTCCGTAAATAACCAGGTTAAGCCAGTGTATTTCCACATCACCAGGTTTGGATACGGTTAAAAAAGCACTGGATGCTTTTCGTTCACCGCATCATTTGTCTCCTCCGGCTTTCGCACCTGCTTCCAATGTAAGCATTAAAATATCCTGTATAGACAGGGAATCTTTCCGTGCCTTTACGGCAACATCAAAAATCGCCTGCAGTTCTTGGGGTGTGTCAATGTGTTGCCCTGCACCGAAATCCCATTCCCCGTCAACGTTCCCTGGTAAAGGATGTGGTCTTTACGGCGACACAAACAATAATGAAGCTGAATTTAAAATGAACGTCTCCATTGCTTTCGCCTGGGTTGAAAAAACTGTTACGGATTCATGCCGGGTCCACTCCATCTGCGCATCTAAGCGACGAGACCCGGTTAAGAAGTCGATTGCCTTCGTATATTGCAGCGATCTTCGTATGCTGTCCTGCAACAATGAACCTGGCAATGACAATAGACCAACTAACAAAAGAATTTGAACAAGCAACCGGGCAGTTGAAATCTTTTATTCTCCGGATAACGGCCAGTGTGGCTGATGCGGAAGATATAGTTCACGATACTTATATTAAAGCCACGGACAAGCTTGACAGTTTCAGGGGACAATCTTCCGTAAAAACATGGCTGTTTGCCATTGCTTCAAACCTGGCAAAAGACAACCTTAGGGCAAGAAAACGCTGGGTAGAAAATGTGACCGACATTACGAAAGAAGCTGCTCTTGCAGATCCTCAATTCTTCCGGGACGCTATGCACATCAGCGCCACTTCACCGCATGGTCAATTTGAAATAAAAGAACATATAGCTTTTTGCTTTACCTGCATTTCAAAGTCATTGCCCCTGGAGCAGCAGCTTTGCGTATTTTTAAAAGAAGTATATGAATTTAAAGTGGGTGAAATCAGCGCCATTCTTAATACGACAGAAGCAATGGTGAAATATTATCTTCATACAGGAAGATCAAAAATGATTAACATTTTTGAAGGAAGATGCGCCCTGGTAAATAAAGAAGGCGTTTGCCATCAATGTTCAGAATTGAATGGCATATATAATCCCAAACAAAATATACAGCAGGAATTAATGAAAATTGATCTCGTAAAAGAAGCTGAAAAAGGAAACAAAGAACATTTGTTTGATTTAAGGACAAAAATATTGAAGGAGATTGACCCGTTTACATCAAATGCGTCCGACCTGCAACTGCACCACCTGGAACATAACCGGCAGGTAATGGAAAAACATTCATAAAAAAAACAGCGATTGATCCTATCGTTTTGTTTTGCTCATTCGTCAAAATAGAAACAAAACAAAAAATGAACTATTCCATCACGGTTTAAACGGCCATTACCGGGAATGAACTCTTATGATTTAATTTTTTAAAGGACAACGAAAGACAGGCGGATCTAAAGTTTCGCCTGAAGAGGAATTGTTAACCTTACCAGGTTCTTCAACAACTATTGTTAATAATAATGAGGATTAATCGTCAATTATCATCTAACCTGAACACTGAATTTTATGGATCAACTATCAAAACTTAAAAATCTAAAACTGTTCCTGACTATTTATGGCGTCGTATCAATATTACTTTTCGGAGGCCTGTTTTTGCTGACTTCGTTCGATGCGCCCGTTATACAGGAAGGAGGGGCATTAAGATTTATGCGTTGGGATGTGCTTTCTAAACATGTGGAATTAATGCTCGAAGCTGTTTACCTCGTATGGGGAGTTTTTATGCTAAAGGCGGCTCATAAACCTATGGCTTATCTTTCTTTCCTGGGTTTTACTCTTTGGGCCAATTTGGTTCATGGCCTGCTTATGATTCCCCAGGCAATGATGGTTGGAATGATGTATAAAATGGGTACTGATATCGCCTATTGCATGGCGCTGGCTATAGGATTGTGGGTGCTGGTGCCCAAAGGCGAAGAGCTATCAAAATAATTAATGCAACTAATTATATTCCAGGTGAACAGAAGAAATCATACAGGAATGGCAATTGTGCTGGTTATACTTTTTTTTGATACAGTGGTCTATAAATACCTGGGTGCCGGATGTTCGACTGTAATTGTACTTCGTTGTTCTCCAACCGGTGAAATTTTTTCTTTGAAGGATTCAAATGGAAATAGTAAGTATAATTCTGTTTACCATTCAAATAAATGACCAGGAAAATAATTTAATCTCTAAACAAGTGTTTATGAAAAATAAAATCGGAACAAAAGAAAAGCCATTAGTTTTAAAAACGCCACCATTGTCATCAGAATACACAATGCACACTGATATAAAAGATGGCAAAGAAGTTTTGGTTTGCACAGTTGGTAAAACAGTTTTGCTTTATGATTATCGTTGCCTTGCGGACCTTCATGCTATGCTTAAAAAACATGGTGACTGGATGGAACTTGGCAGTGCTGACGAACAAAAACCGGCAAAAGAAGCCACTGTTGAAGCCTGGGGTCGTTCGGAGAAAAATCCTGTTGGTGGTTGGTATGGACTAAAGAAAGGGCTTCGTGGACGTTTTGGAATGTATATTCCTCCATTGATGGAAGCACTAGGCCTCGTTGAACTAACCCACGATGCAAAGGGAAATAAGATGAAAGCGAAATAGCTTTGTCTACATGGCCGGCATGCTGTGAACCCGGAATAATACTTAAGTACGGGCAATAGTCAAAATCCGAAAGACGGATGTAGGAGTATTGATGTTAATTCTCTCTTCCGGCTTTCCAATCATTGAATTTTTGACGAAGCGCATCAACAGCATGCGTATGGTCATCGTTTCCGTAAATAACCAGGTTAAGCCAGTGTTTTTCCACATCACCGGGTTTGGACACGGTTAAAAAAGCACTGGATGCTTTTCGTTCACCGCATCGTTTGTCGCCGCCGGCTTTTGCACCTGCTTCCAATGCAAGCATTAAAATATCCTGTATAGGCAGTGAATCTTTCCGTGCCTTTACAGCAGCATCGAAAATCGCCTGCAGTTCTTCGGGGTGTGTCAATGTGTTGCCCTGAACCGAAATCCCATTCCCCGTCAACGTTCCCTGGTAGAATGTGGTTTTTGTACCCGTATAGGTGGCGGGGTGACTGATGTCATTCATACAGAGGATGGCATATTGCTGTTGTTCAGGATCGTAGTCCGGTTGCCGGATCTTTTCAAGTATGGTCGCCGCAGTGGCGCCGTCCATGATCATCCTGAATCCCTGTAACCTGGCCAACGGATTACTCATAGCCTGAACGACTATGGCACCCTTGCCGGGTACGATGGAACCGATGCCATAAACACTGCTCGTACAGGAAGCTCCCGCTATTCCTATCTCTTTTGTTTTTGGATCGGCTACGATGATGGACCAGGTAGCGAAAGAAGGAAGATACAGAACCGTCAGCAAAAGAATCGAGAGGCAGACTTGTCTTGTTGTTTTCATTTTTGATATTTAGAGGAAAATCAGGAAATACATGCAGCGGTAAATATAAATGGTTTGGGTAGTTCAATCAGGTGATGAGTAAGGAAAAATAAATTTTTACGACGTTATTATTTTTTATCTCATCAACAACACGAACAACAGAGAATCGGACTCGAAATAAACTTCTTCAATACTCAATAACAATCTTATGAAGACAACAACCCGGACGCTGGTGTTGTTTTTTCTTCTTTCCCTTTTTCATTACTTCTGTTATTCTTTGTTAAGAAACTCTTCAATTAAATGAGTCGCGTTAAATGTCGTCCATGGACCATTGTTGAGCGATTCAATGGCCCCTAAATATGCTCCGTGTCCGCCTGGGAAAATGGCCAATTCGCAATGGGGAATAAGGCGATACATTTCAACGGCGTGCTCCGGGCTGCCAACATCATTGTTGCCATTTATAATTAATGCGGGTGCTTTTATTGATTTCATTTGCTCTTCAGTCCATCCTTTAAAAGTTTTCATTCTTTGCACATCCCTGTTAAAACAATTCAATAAAGCTGCCGGATTATTATTGACCGATAAAAAGCCTTCCCGTAAAATTTCCGGCATATTGTTGAGCGTTACATGATCAAAGCCATCCCAGAATTGTTGTACTACGGCGTTTCGTTTATAAAATGCGGAAGCTATAATTATTTTATTGACCAGTTGGGGAAAACGAAGAGCTATTTCTATCGTGGTTTGTCCGCCATTACTAAACCCTAAAAAATCGGCTTTGTTGATTGCAAGATTATTTAAAAGTGTAGCCACATCATCCGCATCCTGCTCAAAGCTCAGGTCAGTATCGCGGTCATTGGTGCGTCCGTGAGCCTGCAGTTCAACGGCGATTATTTGCCGGTGTTTCGCGAGTGCCGGAATAATTCTTCCAAAGGTTGTTTGTATCGTTGACCCGCCACCATGAATAAGTACTAATGGCTGACCTTGTCCATAAATCTCGTAATACATTTCCAGGCCATTGACCCTGGAATATCCGCTTTTGAAATTATCCCTGTTAACCATACTGATTATTATTTATGTATTTGCAATCTGCGTATTTAATGATCACCAACAAAAGTCTTACAATGCGTTTTTAAGTTTAATAACAAACAACTCCGCGGACACTTCGCCGGGTTGTAACCCGGAAAGATCGATGATACAATCATTACCAATTTGTTTAAACGGTAATACGTTATTGTTGCCTAAAATGCTAACCGCAGTTGCTGCCGCGGGTTTAAAATTGCGCAACTTTATTTTTGAATTGTAACCGGGAACAATACAAAACAGGTCTCTGTTCTTCGTAGTAAAAAAGATTTCGATATGCGCCTTGTCTTTTCCTGCTTTTACCAACTGACTAACGCTGTAGCCCGACATAAAACTTTGATCGCTTTTTTGCGGTATTTTACCCTCGCTCCATTGGTAAGATTGTTTGTACGCTTTTGTCCCGTAGATAGCTTCTCCATTTGTTTGCAACCATGTTCCCATATCCGTCAAACGTTGCTGCATGATCACCGGGATGCGGCCATCAGCCGTTGGTCCTATATCAAGTAACAGGTTGCCACCTCTTGATACAATATCTACCAGGGTTAAAATAAGATCATGACTGCTTTTATAGTCTTCCAGCTTTTCATTTCGGTTGTAGCCATACGAATGACCGATACCCTGGCTTTCTTCCCAGATCACACTTGCATCCATACCACTTCCATATTCGGACGTGGTATAGGTGGCCCCGGTGTTCTTTCCCCTGGTATTGCTTCCCCAGCGATCATCCACTACCACCTCCTTTGCTACCGGTGATTCATTGAATAACCAGGTCAGCAGTTCTTCACTTTTCCAGGCTGTATCAGAAAGTTCCCATTCACCATCAGAAAATATAACAGCCGGTTTATATTTTGTAACCAGGTCTTTGAACTGCGGTATCATATGTTCGGTGACATATCTTTTCTTATCGGTCAGCCATAGCGGGTTGAACCATTCATAGAGCGAATAATAATAACCCATTTTTAAACCGGCTGACCGCACTGCGGTACTGAGGTCGCCCAACAGATCACGTTTGGGTGTACCAGTTACAGCGTTCCAGGGTCTCTGCCAGGTGCGGTCCGCTTCAGCGCTGTTCCACAAGCAATAGCCTTCATGATGTTTGGAGGTCAAGACCACGTAGCGGGCGCCTGATTTTTTAAATACATCGGCCCATTGCTGCGGATCAAACAGCTCCGCTTTAAACTGCGTTTCAAATTGAGGGTATAAAAAATCAGGCCCATAATTCTTATCATGAAATTCTTTAAATCCTTTTTTCTTTTCATTAATACGATACCAGTACCATTCCGCGTAACTATCCCCGCTGTTGGGTATTACCGGCGCATAAGAAGGCACGGCATATACGCCCCAGTGAATAAATATGCCAAACTTGTCCTGGTGAAACCACTCCGGCATCTTCCGTTTATTGAGCGAGGCCCAGTTAGCTTCGAAAGGTTGCGAAGACGCCAAATAAAAAGCGAACACCGTTGCGATAAAGAAGTATATTTTTTTCATGTGCCGTAGTTTATATTACAATTGTTCAGCGATCAATAACGTTTCCCTTTTTATCCGAAGTAATCACCCATCGAAAGGCTGATATAATCAGTTTATTTTGCGTGGCATCACTGAGTATATGCGGTCCATGCCCCATATTCAGATAGATCATACGATAATCCGTATTGGTCCATACTACCGGCATATCTCCATCCGCGATAATATGTTTGATGCCCATGGGAAAATTTTCCGGGGATAAACTCAGCAACACTTTTATTTTTATATTGGGCCGGGGGCTGGGTTTCCACTGGTACCATTCACCTACTGGTGAAATAAATGTAACGGGTAATCCTTTTGTAACAATATGTGTGGTATCATCAATAGTGAGTTTGGCTGGCAGGGGCGGCCAGTTGTTATTATAAAAAACAGCGCCACCTAAAAAATCAACGAACCAGGGCCAGTTGGTCGTTTTATCATTGTAGGCCGCTACATGAAAACCCATCCAGCCTCCTCCATTCTCCATATATTTTTCAAAGGCTGCACGCTGTGCGGCGCTATGCGGAAAATCATTAATCATCATCAGCAACTGGTAGTCTTTAATTTTCGTATCGTTGAGATCTTCCATATTACTGGTAGTATCAAATACAAAACCATTGCCTACGGTCAGTTCTTTGAAGAACTGTATGGCGGCATCGGCGAAATCAATATGCGCTTTCTCCACCGTATGGCTGTAAAAAGCCAGCACTTTAAACCTGGGATACGATTGACCGTACAATGTTGAAACAGATATTAACAGTATAGCGAATGCGCAAAACCAAAACTTTGCTTTTTTCATTGGTATAAAATTATTTCAACCCTGAATGTATTTAAAAATACTGTAAAGGCGACGAAGCCTTTTTTATTCTTATACCGCTATTGCCTTTTTTTTAACCAATTACCGAATTGCAGAACAATCACATCAGCCTAAACCCGCAATCGGGTTAGCCCGGAATAGAACCCTCGCCTGTCATCATTGACCAACGGCCTTTCATCACATAAACCTGCCAGCTGCGAAAAAAATCGTTAACCTTATATTTCATTTTGTCAAAACACATGAGCAAAACAAAGCGATGAGAAAGTTTTTATTATCCTCTATTTTGGCTGCCTTGCTCTTCTTCCTGCCCGGCTATGTGTTTGCACAAACTAAAATGAAATTGTCAGGAACAATTTCCGATAGTACTAAACCCCTTTCCCTGGTAACGATCCGCATTTTTAAAAAAATTAATCAGCCTCCTTTACAAACAACTTTGTCCAAAGAGAATGGAAGTTTTCAATTTAATAAACCGGATACAGGAAATTATACGCTGAGCTTCACGCATACAGGGTTCGCAGAAAAACAAATTTCTGTTACGGTATCGTCTGCAGCCGGAGATATAACCATCGACCCGGTGCGATTATCTAAAGCAGCAGGCTTGTTGAAAGAAGTGACGGTAACCGCCCAGCGACCAATGGTGGAACAGTCGGATGATAAAATTGTTTTTAATGTGGAAGATGATCCCACCAACAAAACAGAAACCGCTATCGACATCCTCCGAAAAACTCCTTTTGTATCCGTAGATGGCGAGGATAATATAAAAGTGAACGGTAAATCAAATTTCAAAGTATTACTCAACGGCAGGGAAACATCCATGTTCGCCAGGAATATTAAAGAAGCCTTGAGAGGATTTCCCGGGGCGATCATTTCAAAGATAGAAGTGATCACTACGCCTTCCGCCAAATATGATGGCGAAGGAATAGGAGGACTGATCAATATCATCACGAAGAAAAAAGTGGTGGGATATAACGGATCACTTTCTTCCTTTTCAAGAACCAGTGATAAGCTGAATAATTTTTCCGTAAATGGAAATGCGAAAGTTGGCAAGATTGGTCTGAGCGTTTTCCTGAACAAAGGTTTTACAGATCCGGTATTGTTGTATAACGCCAATACTACCATTCCTTCCATTAAAAACATTTACAGTAAAAGGACCCTGGAAGGTAACCAGCACAGCAATTCGGGATGGAGTTTTGGTAATGCTGAACTAAGTTGGGAGTTGGATACTCTTAACACGATCAGTTTGTACACGAACATTGACAGCTGGTCTAATACAACGGTATCTGATCAAACGATCGCCACTGATTTTATTGCGGAGCCGTCAACACTTAGTTATTATACTCTTAATAACAAAGCCAACAATCCCGGTGTGAATGTGGGAAGCGATTTTATAAAACATTTTAAGAAGAATAAAGAAAGAGAATTCAGTCTCCGGTTTTTAGGTGAGTTTGGCAAAAATGATGCGAAGCTGAATAGTTTCCAGGATAACCCCGGCGCCGACCGTTTCTTAATGAATAACAGTCATGCCATCAATAATCAATATACTATCCAGGCCGATAACAGCATACCGTTGAAAAAAGGAAAACTGGAAGGAGGTTTAAAAGCGATTCTGCGCCGTGCCAGCTCCGATTTTCAAAGCCTGATCAAATATAATGAAGCGGATAATTATGAAACCAATACTACCAACACAGACTATTTTAAATACACGCAGGATGTGATCAGTTTGTATAGCATGTATAGTTTGAGAGTAAAGAAATCAAGTTTTCGTTTGGGAGCCCGTGTCGAATACACCAATGTAAAGGGTGACTTCATTTCATCTCATACACAGGTAGAACATAGTTATGCGACCTTTCTTCCAAACGTTCAATTCACTAACCGGGTGACGGACGTAACCACCCTGGTGTTTGCTTATACCAAAAGATTACAGCGGCCTTATATCTATGATCTTAATCCGTTTGTTTATAACAATGATTCCCTTAATATTTCATTCGGTAATCCTGACCTGGGTCCGCAAACCTCGCATGCACTGAGTGCGCAACTACGCTATAACAGGGGAAATACATTTGCCGGGATCAATATCGAAGGAAGCTACAGTGGTAATAAGATCCTGCAGTATTCATCCTTTGAACCGCAAACAGGCATCACCAAAACAACCAGTCTTAATATCGGGAAAGAATATCAATCAAGCCTGAACCTGAGTTTTAGTACGAAGATCACACCCAAATGGAATGTTTATATAGATGGTTCACTCCGTTACAGCAAGGTGACAAACAATTCAGATAAATCACAATCCAACAGCGCCTTTGGATGTAATTTCAATTTTCAAACAAGTTACCGGTTTACTAAAAAATTCTTCGTGAGCAGTTACACCGGTTTTTGGCAGGATCCACAAACTATTCAAACTACTTACCCGTTCAACACCTGGCACAACGTAGCTTTCAATTATAAAATATTTAAAGACAAGATCAATATTTCTGTAAGAGCGGTGAACTACACCGAAAAAACGCATGACTTCAAAACGATCATCAAAGACAAAAATTTTTACAATACCAATATCAATCGTCAGCCCCGGCGTGCCGCGGTGCTTGCACTGACATGGAATTTTGGCAAGCTCAACGAGAACGTATCCAAAAAGAAAGGGGTGAATAATGATGATCTTCTTACGAAGCCTTCATCACCTGGCGGTAATTAGGCCGGTACTGTCTATGTTTCAATACGTAAAAATAATTTCCACCTGCTCACGATAGGGGCAATCAGATAGTTTAGACCTATACTATATATGGAGTTTTCTGTATGAGTTAATATTTTGTGTTTACTAAAATACTAAATATATTAGTACAATAATACTAAATATTTAAGTATTTTTAGGTTATTAATTTTAACCTCGTTCATGGTCGCTGCTAAAGAAAACATCATTGCTCAGTTGCAAAAGGATATTCTTCCTTTACAGGGATTTAAATCCGCGGCAAATAATACAGCAGTGAATGTTGAGCTTGGACCAATAATGGAAGCGTTTCCCAATGCTGTATTTCCTTTAGGCGCAGTGCATGAATTTGTCTGTACTTCTGCAGAAGACGCCGCCGCCTCCGGCGGATTTATCGCAGGCATTTTATCCGCACTTATGCAAGATGGCGGCGCCTGCCTCTGGATCAGCTCATCACGAACTATTTTTCCCCCCGCACTCCAAACCTTCGGGATTGAACCGGATAAAATCATTTTTATTGATTTGCAAAAGGAAAAAGAAATTTTATGGACGATGGAAGAAGCGTTGAAATGTGATGGCCTTGCCGCCGTTGTCGGAGAGATACAGGAGTTAAGCTTTATGGTGAGCCGGCGACTCCAGTTAGCTGTAGAGAAAAGCGGGGTAACCGGTTTTATTCTTCGTCGTAATCCTCGTCATCTTAATACTACGGCTTGTGTTAGCCGTTGGAAGATCAGTTCCATTCCAAGTTTGTTAGCTGATGATATGCCTGGTGTTGGTTTCCCTGGATGGAATATTGAATTATTAAAAATCCGCAATGGTAAACCGGGTAGCTGGTCAATGGAATGGGTGGAAGGAAAATTCAGATCTATTTATTCATTCGCGTCCATAGTGGAGGAGCGGCAAAAGAAAACGGGATGATATGGTTAAGCGTTTTATTTCTATCTGGTTCCGTCATTTAACGACGGATTGGTTTACCCTTCGCCATCCTGATCTTCGCGAATTACCATTTGTAGTCAGCGCTCCTTCGCATGGACGCATGATGATCGTTGCTGTCAATGCATTAGCGGAGCAACAGGGTGTTTATACAGGTATGGTGCTGGCGGATGCGAGGGCGACGATTCCTTCTTTACAGGTATTTGATGAAAACCCGGGGCTCGCAGATAAATTACTCAGGCGAATTGCTGAATGGTGTATACGATTCGCACCAGTTGTAGCAGTTGATTTGCCTGGTGGAATTATACTCGATGCAACTGGTTGCCCGCATCTCTGGGGAGGTGACTCCTATTATTTAACAGCCATCGCGCAACGGTTCAAAGCCCGTGGATATGATGTGCGGGTAGGTATGGCGGATACGATTGGATGCGCCTGGGCGATTGCTAGATTTGGTCAGCAATCATTGCTGGTGGAAAGTAAAAAACAATTCGATGCGTTATTGCCTTTATCACCTGCAGCGTTAAGGTTGGAAGAAGAAACTGTTGAACTGTTAAATAAACTCGGATTACGACAGGTGGGCCAATTTATCCGTATGCCACGTCCGGCTTTACGCAGACGTTTTGGTTCAAATTTTCTGAAACGTCTTGACCAGGCATTAGGCAATGTGGAAGAAATGATTGAACTGGTAGTACCTGTCGAACCTTACCAGGAAAGATTGCCCTGTCTTGAACCCATTGTCACCATTACAGGAATTGAAATCGCTTTGCAACGATTGCTGGAAACTTTATGCCAGCGGCTTCAGCAAGAAGAAAAGGGACTTCGTATCGCTCGCTTCAAGTGCTATCGTGTGGATGGAAAAATAGAACAGGTTGATATTGGCACTATCCGTCCTTCACATAACATCAAACATCTTTTTAAATTGTTTGAAATTAAACTCTCAACTATTGAACCGGACTTAGGTATAGAATTATTTGTTTTAGAAGCTCCGAAAGTTGAAGAACATTCTCCTTTACAGGAAAGTTTGTGGAACAGCGCCTGCGATTTGAATAATACCGGCCTATCAGAATTATTAGACAGGTTGGCCGGAAAGATCGGCGTCCATCGTATTCGTCGTTATCTGCCTGCTGAACATTATTGGCCGGAGCGGTCTGTTAAATTAGCTTCATCGCTTGATGAAAAAACAACTATAACATGGACAGTGGATAAACTGAGACCTCTGCATTTGCTGACAAAGCCCGAACTCATTGAGGTGACCGCGCCCATTCCTGATTATCCACCCATGCTTTTCCGTTACAAAAACAAATTGCATAAAATAATCAAAGCGGATGGACCCGAAAGGATTGAACAGGAATGGTGGTTACAACAAGGTCAGCACCGCGATTATTATTATGTGGAAGATGAAGAAGGCAACCGGTATTGGCTATTCAGGTTGGGACATTATTCGGATAAATCCTATCAATGGTTTATTCATGGTTTTTTTGCATGATCCTTCGATAGGCCTGGGACCCTTCAATAAACTGAATATAATAAATAGTGAAGTATGAGTTATACAGAATTGCAGGTAACGAGTAATTTTAGTTTTCTGCGGGGCGCTTCTCATCCCGAAGAAATAGTAGGGCAGGCGGCAGCATTCGGATATACTTCAATAGCTATAACAGACCGCAATAGTTTGGCTGGTATTGTTCGTGCGCATGCGGCCGCTAAAAAAGCGGGTATCAGGATTATTACAGGTTGCCGGCTTGATTTATTGGATGGTCTCAGCCTGCTCGCCTATCCAACCAGCATAACCGCTTACTCACAACTTTGCAATTTATTGACAACCGGTAATCGCCGTGCGGAAAAAGGAGACTGTCATTTATATAAAGCAGATGTGTACCAGTATGCAAAGGATCTGAAATTTATAGTGCTGCCGCCGGATACTTTAAATGCATCATTTGAATTTGATTTATCATTTTCAAATCAGCTAGAAGAATATCACACAGCTTTTGGAAATAATCTTTATATCGCAGCATCCCGTCGTTACCGGGGAGATGATCATAAATATTTATATCGCCTGGCGCAATTATCGGGTCGATTGCACATACCGGTGGTAGCGACGAATGATATACATTATCATGAGCCGGAACGTCGTCAACTGCAGGATATCGTTACCTGTATCCGGGAAAAATGTACGATCTATAACGCAGGTTTTCGTTTGCATCCTAATGCCGAAAGATATTTGAAACCAGTAAAAGAAATGCTCAGGCTTTTCCGGCAATATCCCGAAGCTATTCGTCGTACGCAGGAAATATCGGAAGCTTGTCAATTTTCTTTGAGTGAATTAAAGTATGAATATCCCGAAGAGATCACAAGTGATGGCCGTACGCCGCAAGAAGAACTTAGCTTCTTAGCCTGGCAAGGCGCTCATCAGCGTTATGGAAAATTAATTCCCGAAAAAACAATAGCAGCTATCCATCATGAACTCGGTTTTATTGAACAAATGAATTACGCGGCTTATTTTCTCACCGTTTATGATATTGTTCGTTTCGCAAGAGAACAAGCTATTCTTTGCCAGGGTCGCGGATCGGCTGCTAATTCTACTGTTTGTTATTGCCTGGGCATTACTTCTGTTGATCCCACCAAGTTCGATCTTCTTTTTGAACGCTTCATTTCTTCCGCCCGCAATGAGCCACCGGATATTGATGTGGACTTTGAACATGAAAGACGTGAAGAAGTGATACAATATATCTATCAGAAATATGGACGTGACAGAGCCGCTATCATTGCTACTGTTACACAGCAACACCAGAAAGGAGCTCTCAGGGATGTGGCCAAAGCGATGGGGTTATCTGTTGATACTATCAATCGTCTTTCGGGATCTGTCTGGGAATTCACGGACGAATGGTTTGAAGGAAAACAAATTGCTGAACAGGGATTGAACCCGGATGATAAACATCTTCGCAAAGTTTTACAACTGACAAGAGAGTTCATGGGATTTCCCCGGCAATTGGGTCAGCATACTGGTGGCTTTGTTATTACCCGCGGTAAGTTATCTGATCTCTGTCCTATTTTGAATGCACGGATGGAAGACCGAACCTGTATTGAATGGAACAAAGATGATATTGATGCATTAGGGTTTATGAAAATAGATGTGCTTGCACTCGGTATGCTCACCTGTATACGAAAAGCTTTTGATTTTGCCAGTCAACATTATGCATTGGATTTATCGCTGGCGAATATTCCGCAGGATGATCCTGCCGTATACGAAATGATCTGTCATGCGGATACGATTGGTGTTTTTCAGATTGAAAGCCGTGCGCAGCAATCTATGTTACCACGTTTGAAGCCAATCTGTTTTTATGATCTCGTCATCGAAGTAGCGATTGTAAGACCGGGACCAATACAGGGAGATATGGTACATCCCTATTTACGACGACGCAATGGTGAAGAACTCGTAGAGTATCCATCGAAAGAATTAGAAGAGATTTTAAAGCGGACTTTAGGCGTTCCACTCTTCCAGGAACAGGCCATGAAGATTGCGATAGTCGCAGCCGGCTTTACTCCGGCAGAAGCAGATGAACTGCGAAGAAGTATGGCGACATTTAAAGCAAAGGGAATGGTCACGAAGTTTGGAGAGAAATTAATTAAAGGAATGATACAAAACGGATATACACTTGAATATGCACAACGTGTTTTTAAACAACTGGAAGGTTTTGGCAGTTATGGTTTCCCGGAAAGTCATGCTGCCAGTTTTGCATTGCTGGTATATGTATCAAGCTGGATCAAATGTTATTACCCCGATGTCTTTGCGGCTGCTATATTGAATAGCATGCCGATGGGTTTTTATCAGCCGGCGCAACTTGTTATTGACGCCAAAAAACATGGCGTTGTGGTAAAACCCGTTGATATTAATTACTCCAACTGGGATAATAAGCTGGAAGATAAAGCAGGAAAATATTATGCCCTCAGGCTTGGTTTCCGGCAAGTGAAAGGTTTACGGGAAGATGATATAAAAATATTGATAGCAGCAAGAAAAAAAAGGTATGAAAGCATTAATGAACTTCGTGATACCGGGCTTT
The DNA here is from genome assembly GCA_040007815.1 of Chitinophagaceae bacterium. Taxonomy (GTDB): domain Bacteria; phylum Bacteroidota; class Bacteroidia; order Chitinophagales; family Chitinophagaceae; genus Terrimonas_B. The sequence goes on along the minus strand of JBDTUH010000013.1, from coordinate 88,579 downwards.
CTGAAACAGTATTGGAAAGATTAGCGGATGCCGATGCATTCAGGTCCATTGGTCTTGATCGCCGCCAGGCATTGTGGGAAGTATCCACGAAAGATCGCCCTCTTGCTATTTTTTCCGGGCAATCATCAGAAGACGCGAAAGATGAAAATATATCATTGCCCATTATGAAAAAATCTGAACATGTAGTTCAAGATTATGCATCCACATCACTTTCTTTAAAAGCTCATCCTGTGAAATTTATCAGGGAAAAATTGCAGCAACTGCATGTTATATCCACTGCTGCATTAACCAGCGCCAACAATGGTGACCGGGTAAAAGTTGCGGGACTGGTGCTGGTAAGGCAAAGACCCGGCACAGCTAAAGGCGTTTGCTTTATGACGATTGAAGATGAAACGGGTTTTGCCAACCTGGTCATTTTTCAAAACCTGTTTGACGAATACCGCAAACCTATTTTACAATCGCGGTTGATTATGGTGGAAGGTGTATTACAAGTAGAAGGAGAAGTGATCCATGTGATCGTAAGCCGTTGCTATGATCTTTCGAAATTATTTCGACATCTTACGGCATCAAATGATGAACAACTACCACTATTAACGCTATCGAGGGCTGATGAAAAATCCTTGCCCCCGGGTCTGAATAAAAAAGCACCAGCTCATGAATTCCGGCAGGAGAAAATCTTCCCTGGCGCCAGGAATTTTAAATAATATTTTTAGTGGCATTCATCCGGATTTTTATATTCAAATAGAAGAAATAATTAAGTAACCGGGTTTTTACATGGTAAATTTTCGTTACGCACCATGGGTCTTTTCCTTTGCTAAGTACATTTTGATAGGCTTTTAGTGGTTTATTTGATGAAAAATAAGTGTTACTACTAAAAATGTGAAAAGACTTACATTAAATTTGTAAGGTTTTTTAAAAGAAAGAAGAACCAATAGTTTATATCCAATATCCAACCTTATGAAGAAGACCTTGTTCTTTTTTCTGGCTACCTGTTTATTAGTTCTTGTCAACTCTCAATCAATCCTGGGCCAGACAACCAGCTGGAAAGGAACGACCAACACCAGCTGGACTAATGTCGCTAACTGGACCGCTGGTGTGCCCACCGCAACCCTCGATGCTATTATTGGTGATGCGAATTTTACAGGGGCAAACCAACCTACCACTTCCGGCACCGTTAATTGTAAATCACTGACCATTGGAGGAACAAAAGCATCAACTTTAACTGTTAGCAGTGCTACCACGGTTGCAGGCAATATACAGATCAATGGAAATGGAACTATCACTCATACCAATTCTGCGTTTACTGTAAAAGGCAACTGGATCAACAACGGCACATACAATGCAACAGGTACCGGATGCTCTGTCGTCTTTGCAGGTACCACACAATCATTGCAGGGTTCTGTGGTTACGTCATTCAGAAAACTGACCATTAATGCAGGTAGTGTCACCACATTAAATACCAATGTTACCGTAAGCGGAGCAAGCAGTAAGACTACTGTCATAGGAACGTTGGATCCAAATGAATCGCCTACTTATAAATTAACAGGTACTGCGTTTACAGTGAATGCAAATGGTGTCATAAAAGTAAAAGGCGCATTATTTACCGATAACTATAACAATTCAGGAACCGTTACATTAAGTACAAACTGTACTGTCGAATACGCCGCTACAACCGTTAATCAAACAATCAGCAGTGCTTATACTTACTGGACATTAATCATTTCAGGCGCCGGAACAAAATCGCTGGCTGCCAATCTTCCTTCCTTAAAATCAACTGCCGCTACCTACGGAAATATTACCGTCAATAGCGGAACACTTGACCTTGGAAGTTTTACGGCTAACAGGGGAACGTCCACTACGGGTGGAACTTTCACCCTTGCAAGCGGGACTTTTTTAAAGATCGGGGGCACTACTACTTTCCCTGCAAACTATGCAACAGTCACCTTGAATTTAACCAGTACGGTTGAATATTATGGTATCAATCAAACTGTTTCAGCAAAAACGTATGGCAACCTTGTATTAAGCAGTTCATCTGGTGCGGCTACCAAAACAATGGCAGCCACTGCATTTACTGTTGCAAAAGATTTTACCAGTACTATCGGAGCGGGTACTTCTGTTTCTTATACTGCCGCGGCTGCCATTACCGTTAGCGGAAATATAAATATTGGAGCCTCGACAACTTTTAACGGGGCTTCCTTTACGCATAATATAGCGGGCAACTGGACCAACAACGGAACTTTTACCGGCACAACGAGTACGATCAATATGACGGGCAGCGGTGCATTGATCAGTGGTACTGGCGTACATAATTTTTATAATCTTACCATCACAGGAAGCAATATAACAGCGGCGGCAACCAGTGCTATTTCCATAGGCGGAAATCTCAGCACCACTAGTCCCGGAACATTTACGCATTTAACCGGTGGAACACTCACCATGACCGGAACCACGAAGACAATTAACGGAACAGGTATTACATTGAATAATCTGACAGTTACAGGTACAATTAGTTCTTCTTCATCTATTACTATTGCGGGAAATATTTCTGTAACAGGTTCTTTCACCGGTACCAGCCCTGGTAATATATTAATGAATGGAACTACAAAAACTATTGGAGGTGGTGGAACTATTTTATTCAGTTCTCTCCAAATCAGCGGAACTATTACCGCTTCTTCCAATTTTTCTGTTTCCCAATCACTCGATGTAAGTGGAACATTTTCCGCCACTGCAGGAACAGCCACTTTTACCGGCACATCAACGTTGATTGGAACTGCTAACCTGTTCAATGTAACTATCAATGGCACGTCCCTGATCTTATCGGTCAGTTCAGTTTTGGGAATAGCGAATACGTTTACTATAACAACAGGTTCATTGGATGTCAATTCCAATAAACCCAATACTGTTACTTTTAATGGTACAGGTGCGCAAACAGTAAACGCCATAACCTATCATCATCTTACTTTGGCAAATGGTAATACAAAGACAGCCGCTGGGGGAACAACCGTCAACGGAAACCTGACCATTAACCCTTCTACTACTTTTAGTGCAGGCAGTTATACGCATTCACTTTTGGGTAACTGGATAAACAACGGAACTTTTACCGCCGGAACAAGTACTATACAAATGACCGGCGCGAATAATGCATTTGTAACCGGTGTTACTACATTTAATATTCTGACCATCAGTAAAAGCGCTGCATCCAATACCGTATCCTTACAAAATAATATTTCAGTAGCTGTTATTAATATGACACTGGCTTCTGTTTTAACAGGTGCTAATTCACTCACTATTACCAGCACCCGTAATGGCAATGGAATCATTCTCGGTACAATAACAAGATCACATTCCTTTGCAACCGGTACAGACTATGCATTTGAAGGCCCGGATAATACGATAAATTTCAGCGCAGTGACAGGTGTTAGTTCAATCACCGTTTATGTGGCCACAGGAAGTATCGGTGATTTTCCTAACGGAGCTTCTATTAACAGGGTTTATAACATTACTGTGCCTGCGGGAACTTATACGGCCAAACTAAGATTGCATTATGAAGACGCTGAACTGAATGGCAATGATGAAACTACCATGCAACTTACCCGTTACAATGGTACGAACTGGGTTGTATCAGGTAAAACCGGGAACAGTACAAGTTCTAACTATGTAGAGCAAAGCGGGTTGACAAATATCACCAACCGCTGGACCTGCTCTGCGAGTACAACGGTGGTCAGTTGGAATGGATCAGTGAGTACCGACTGGAATAACGCCGCCAACTGGACAGTAGTGTCGGGTGCAGCATCGGCGCCTCCTTCAGTTAACGACATTGTTCAGATAGGCACATCCGTATTTACTAATCAACCCACTATTGGTTCTGCGGTTTCGGTTAAAAGTATACTAATGGGCAGTGCAAAAGCTGCGACAGTAACGATTGGAAGCGGTGGTTCGTTAACCACAAGCGGTAATATCAGCGGTAGCTGGAGTGCAGGTATCGTTCATACGATCAACGCTGGTAGCCAGAACCTGACTGTCAATGGTAGTCTTGTTTTAAGTGATGGCACCAATGGTCACGCGATAAATCTTTCAGCAGCAGCAGCTACTATAGTCATTAACGGATCATTGACACAAAGCGGCGGAGCGAATATCAGTTTTAGCGGTAGTACCAGTCTAAATATTAAAAGTGATTTTACTTATACTAGCGGAACATTCAGTGCGGGTACAGGAACGGTTACTTATAATGGTACGGCTTCACAGAATATAGCTGCGGTTACCTATAATAACCTGGTGATAAATAAAGCTACAGGTATTGCGGTCGTCAATGCGGCTTTAACAGCTAGTGGCAACTTATCGGCTACTTCCGGGGAACTGGATTTGAATGCCAACGCCACTATTGCCGGAAATATAGCAATCAGTCCTGGCGCCATTTTATATGGTGATGGTGTAACAATCAATGCTGGTGGTAACTGGAGTAATACCGGAACTTTCAATGCGGGTACCGGCTCTGTTACATTAAATGGAACAGGTGCCCAGTCAATTTCTGCCACAACATTTAATAACCTCACTATAAATAAATCCGCCGGTACTGCTACACCAAATGGCAATATTATCGTCAACAACAATTTGTCGGTGCAGTCAGGAACATTCGATCTTTCTACTTATACATCTAACAGAAATGCAGCCGGTGGCCAGTTAACTATTTCAAACGGAGCCACACTGATTGTTGGCGGAGCGAATAATTTCCCGCAGAATTTTACCACGCAAACTGCGGACGCTACCAGCACGGTACATTATAATGGAACGGTAGCGCAAACAGTTGCGGGTATTACTTATGGCAACCTTGTTTTTTCCAATGGCGGCGCTACTGCAAAAACATTGAATGCTTCGACTACAGTAAATGGTGATATAACCATAAACAACGGCTCTTCACTCAACGCTTCATCTTATACGATGAATCTCGGTGGAAACTGGAGTAATAGTGGAACCTTTGTTCCGGTTACCAGCACGGTTGTATTAAATGGAACGGGCAAAACTATTAACGGAACTACCAGCTTTAACAGGGTGACCGTTAACGGAAGCTATTCTGTTATTAATAACAGCAATACTACCTACAACGGTCTTTTGTATGTCACCGGTACGGGTACGTATGTGGCAGGTGGCGGAACAGCTACTGCAGGTGGCGATCTTACAAACAGTGGTAGTCTGACCATACCAGGTACCATCACTTTTACCGGATCCAGTGTACAAACGATCCAATTGATCAATACTATTATTTTCCCTTCTACCGGTGTAGCAAATTTTAATGGCACTGTTTCTCCTGTCCTGAATTCAACCAATACTCCCAGTTTTGCCAATCTGAATATTAATAATACAGCAGGAATTAATCCAGGCCAGGATTGGTTAATCACGGTATCCATGACTATCGGAACCGGAGCCATATTTAATGGTGGTGTTTCAAGCCATACCATTATGGGAACCTTTACCAATAATGGTACAGTAACAAGCAGTGGTGTATTAAATTTCACACCTTCATTTGCCGTAACATTGAAATTATCAGGAACATCGTTTTCAAGCACGGGAACTATAAACTTTGGTGGCGGTGGGCCAATAACGATAACAGGATCGCCGGCTTCATTAAATAATTTAAAGATCACCAATACCAATGCCGGCGGCATTACACCACCTTCGGGTTGGGCAATGAATGGCGATTTTACTATTAATAACAATGCCATATTTAACGCAGGCGGTTATTCTTACACGGTTGCGGGTGATCTTGAAAGTAATGGAACATTGAATGGCGGCACTTCCACTTTTACAATGAGTTCAGCGGCTGGTCAGTTGACTGCAAGCCCCAATACGATTTTCAACCATTTTACCATAACCGGTATAGTAACTACGAACTCGGATTTTTATGTAACCGGTAATTTCACCAACAACGGCACCTTTGATGGCACAGACGGAGCGCTTATAATGACAGGTGGAAACGCTGCCAGCATAAGCGGAACTGCGACACCTTATTCTCTGTCACAATTAATCATCGACAAGTCGGGGTCCGCGCTAGTAACGATGAATGCTAATCTTAGCGATGTAGCGCTGGTATCTGTTCAGAGCGGTATTTTATTTACTTCTACTTATATTATGACACAGGATGCGGGGGGTGGATTTCTTCTTGTTGATGATGGTGCCACCTTAAGAATTGGTGGTACTAACTCACTGCCGGTTTTCAGTGGTTACGGTCTGGATGCCAACAGCAATGTCGATTACGCAGGAACTACACAATCTATCAGCAATGCCGCTGTTTATGGTAACCTGCTTATCACGGGGGCCGGAGATAAAAATGCGGCAGTGCCGTTTACTACGCTTGGAACTTTTTCATTGATCAATGGAAACTTTACGTCTGGCGTTAGCGTAACGCATAATATCGATGGCAACTGGTTGATGACCGGCGGTACTTTCACTAATACCAATATCGGAATCGTAATGAATGGTGCGGCTAACCAGGATATCAGCAGCACCGGCGCGTTTAAAAATTTAACTATTAATAAAAGTGCCGGACTTATTACTTTATCCTCCAACATTACGGTAAACACAGCCCTCAATTTTGTTGCCGGAAAAATTTCTCTTGGTAACAGCAACTTAACTATTGGTAATTCAGGAGCGATCAACAATGCCAATGCTACTAATTATATAATCGCTACAGGTAGCGGTGCGTTAAACCAGCAAGTGCTTGCCGGTGGAAATAAAGTATTTCCTGTTGGCGTACCAACAGCCTATACACCTGCTACCATTGCATTAACCGCCGGCTCTGCTACGGATATCATGAATGTAAGGATGCTGACCGCACCTTATCATGGAGGATTGTCAGGAGATGTGGCTACCAACTATGCCGTCAACGCTACCTGGCTGATATCAGAATCAGTAACAGGAGGATCAAATGCGAGTATTACCCTGCAATGGCCTTTAGCATTGGAACTTCCCGGGTTCAACCGTACCATAAGCCGCCTGGCACATTATACGGCCGGTAAGTGGGAATTCGGAACTGCCGATATACCTGCTTCAGGTGCTAATCCTTATTCAGTAACAAGGTCCGGGTTTACTAGCTTCTCTCCTTTTGCCATAAGCACCTATATGGCTTTGCCTGTAACATGGCTAAGTATCAATGGAAGAAATGAAAACAAGGATAATATCATTAACTGGTCTGTTGCGAGTGAGCTGAATAATGATCACTTCATTGTAGAAGCCTCCTCCGATGGTATTAATTATATCGCCCTTGGAAAAATAAAGGGAGCTGGAACTACTGATGTTGAGCAGCACTATAGTTTTGTTCATCGTGACATAGCCGCAGCGATCTATTACTACCGTATCAAACAGGTGGATATAGATGGAAAGTATACGTATTCAAAAATCGTTAAAGTAGTTGCTGACAATGCTACGAAAGATATGATCACGATACTGAATAATCCTGTCCAGGATAAATTAGCGGTTTCCATTATGGTGAGGCGGCCTTTTACCGGATCAATTAATATCGCGGATGCGGCCGGTAAAATCGTGTTCAGCCAAAGACCGGTTCTGAACATTGGCAATAACGTCCTTGATTTTGGCACCTTTAATCATGTCGCAGGAATTTACTATTTAGTATTTATGGACGATAATGGCGAAAAGAAAGTGGTGAAGTTTATAAAGCGGTAGAACAATCAACAGCAGTACACTGAAAGTAAAATAAGAACCTATCTCCGGATAAGAACGGCAGCGACGGAAAAAAGGTTAAAAAAATATGATGCCCTATACTATCTCATTTTGAGTAAGCATTACCACAAGAAACGAATACTTAGTGGTAATGCCACAAATACCTATATCTTTTGATTTGACTTGATCCGCAGTCGTATCCTAACACTTGTTATATTTTTATTAACCAGTCGTTAACCAGCACAACCAAATAATTGGCGAGCCGTCAGCGTTCAAATCTTCCCTATGTAAATAAGGATAAATTGCTGAAAAAATATTTTCAGCGAAATGAAAGGCTGTCTAAGATTTCAAAACTGGTTTAAAACTTGTTATGCAATTAAATCCATTCGTATATTTGGCGCGGCTATGAAAAAAATTCTACTCTGTCTTACTATTGCACTGGCAATATTTTTTCCAACCTCTTTTTACGCACGGGACGCTAAACCTGGACAAGGTATCAAAGTAGTTCAGCCTGAACACAGCTTTCATTATAGTCAACTAAGCAGCGAAAGCCTGGTTTTTGACGATAGCCTTGAAGACATATCTGATGATAACAGGTCCGAAAGAAAAAAAAATTCTTTGGATAAAACATCCTGCTATGACGCTTCTTTTTTTGTACAAAATTTCTCCGAAAACTATTTCAACAAAATATCACCTGATAAATTCTTCTCGCCCCTGCAGAGTTCTCTTTTTATTTTTATCAGTGTATTGAGACTCTAAAATTCGTTTTTACAATACTACAGGGAATAAATTTTCCCAAACGCAACTTTATTAACCCATTTATAAAGGGTTACTTCATCTACCATTAGTTCGCACTATTATTTTTTTGGCCTGGATAACTCTTTTTAGAATTTACCCTAAAGCCGAAATGCAATTCTAAAACCCGGAAATCATTTCCGGGGTAAGAGAGGAATATATTTCTGAAAACATATAATGCTATGAATAAAACATTACTGTTGATAAGCCTGCTTTTTACGGCCGGTTTTACCGCTTGCACTTCAAAAAAAGAAGAAAAAAAAGAAACGGTTAAACTTCCTGTAACCAGCCCGGTATTAATGGACACTACCATTGCCAGGGATTATGTTGCGGAAATACAATCTGTTCAAAATATAGAAGTGCGTGCCAAGGTGAAGGGATACCTCGAAATGATAGATGTTGACGAGGGACAATTGGTAAGTAGTGGTCAGACCCTTTTTCGCATCCGGTCCAGGGAATATGAAGCTGAATTGGCAAAAGCGCAAGCCCAGGTAAAAACAAACGAGCTGGAGTTGCAGAATGTAAAGACACTGGCTGATAAAAATATTGTCTCACAAACAGAGCTAGGATTAGCCACGGCAAAACTAAATGAAGCAAAAGCTGAAGCGGGAGTTGCCGAAACAAACCTGTCTTTTACAAAAATAACCGCGCCTTTTGGCGGCATTGTCGACAGGCTTAAGTTTAAAGTGGGCAGCCTCGTAGATGAAGGCACTTTATTGACTTCCCTCTCTAATAACAAAGAAGTATATGCATATTTTAATGTTTCTGAAGCGGAGTATTTAGATTATAAGACACGCCATTCAGGCGATGAAAAAAATAAGGTGTCGTTACTTTTAGCAAATGGCCAGGAGCATAAGTATAAAGGCACAATTGAAACAATCGAAGGAGAGTTTGATAAAGAAGTAGGAAGCATTGCATTCAGAGCGAAGTTTCCTAACCCCGACCTTTTATTGAAACATGGTGAAACAGGAAAAGTGCAAGTGACTATAAATATCAAAAATGCTTTGATAATTCCTCAAAAGGCGACGTTTGACATCCAGGACAGAACCTATGTTTATGTGGTAGATCAGAATAATGTCGTGAAATCAAAAGCTATCTCCATCAAACAAAAATTATCAAATATCTATGTTATTGAAAATGATCTTTCAGAAAAAGATAAAATTCTGCTCGAAGGACTGCAAAGTGTAAAAGAGGGTGATGTGATCCGTTCAGAATTTATCCCGGCTAAGCAGGTAATTGACCATTTACAGCTAATTGAACAGTAATAGTTAAACAAGAAAAATTATGTTCAAGAAAATCATACACAGACCAGTATTAGCTATTGTCATTTCATTAATAATTTCCTTGCTGGGCACTTTAGCATTACTGAAATTGCCTGTTACTCAATTTCCTTCCATTTCTCCTCCCAAAGTAAATATCAACGCGGAATATCCGGGTGCGAACGGGGAATTGATGATCAAAGCAGTTGTTATTCCACTGGAACGTGCTATAAACGGAACACCCGGAGTGAAATACATCGCCTCTGATGCGGGTAACGATGGAGAATGTTTAATAACGGTAGTTTTTGAGTTAGGTACTGATCCTAATATTGCTGCGGTTAATGTTCAGAACAGAGTAGCAGCGGTGACCAATAAGTTGCCCCCTATTGTTGTCAGAGAAGGTATTAAGATCTCCAGGGAGGAATCGAATATGCTCATGTATATTAACTTGTTTAGTAAAGACAAGGCTTCAGATGTAAACTTTATATACAACTTCGCTGATATAAATATACTTTCAGAATTAAAAAGTGTTGATGGTGTTGGATTTGCAGATATTCTTGGCGACAGGGAATATGCGATGAGAGTTTGGTTGAAACCAGACAGAATGATGGCCTATAAAATTTCAACAGATGATGTTTTAAAAGCGTTAGACGAACAAAGTTTAGAAGCCGCACCGGGTAAGACAGGCGAAAGCTCCGGAAAAAAGTCTCAGGCTTTTGAATATGTATTAAAATATCCCGGCAGGTATACCACCAAAGAACAGTATGAGAATATTATATTGAGATCCAGCCCGGATGGAGAAATACTTCGCATTAAGGATGTTGCCCAAGTTGAATTTGGTACCGCGTATTATGACATCTATTCAACGCTGGATGGAAAACCGGCCGCTGCGATTATGGTCAAACAATCGTATGGAAGTAATGCGAGCAGCGTTATCCAGAATATCAAAAAGAAAATGGAAGAAATAAAAGAAAATTCATTTCCCAAAGGAATGGACTATGAGATCAGCTATGATGTTTCCAAATTCTTAGACGCTTCCATTGAGAAAGTAATTCACACATTGATCGAAGCATTTTTATTAGTGGGTCTGGTAGTATTCATCTTTTTAGGAGACTGGCGTTCTACGTTAATTCCCGCCATCGCGGTTCCTGTTTCATTAGTAGGAACCTTCTTTTTTATGCAATTTTTTGGAATCACTCTTAATATGATCACGTTGTTTGCGTTAGTGCTTGCCATTGGTATTGTTGTCGACAATGCTATTGTGGTGGTAGAAGCGGTTCATGCAAAAATGGAAGAAAAAAACCTGGATCCAAAAGCGGCTACAGAATTAGCAATGTCTGAAATAAGCGGGGCCATCATCGCTATCACCCTCGTAATGGCCGCCGTTTTTATTCCTGTTGCGTTTATGACGGGTCCTGTTGGAATTTTTTACCGGCAGTTTTCTGTAACGATGGCGACTTCCATTGTGTTATCAGGTGTAGTTGCTTTAACATTGACCCCGGCTTTGTGCGCCATCATGTTAAAAAATACACACGGAATTAAAAAAAGCAAAAATCCGGTCAATCGCTTTTTGAATGCCTTCAACAATTGGTTCCAACGTGTATTGGGGAGATACAAAAAAGTATTGAATATAATTGTAAACAGAAGATTCATTACTTTTTTAACATTGCTTCTTTTCTGTCTTGGTAGCTGGGGATTAAATTCTGTTATTCCGTCGGGATTTATACCCAATGAAGACCAGGGCGTTTTTTATGCGATCATAAATACACCTCCGGGTTCAACCTTAGAAAGAACTAACGCTGTTGCTTCTCAAATACAAAAAGTGGCGGAAGGATTAGAGGATGTAAAGTCTGTGTCATCATTGGCCGGTTTCGAAATTTTATCGGAAGGCGAAGGAGCTAACTCAGGAACATGTCTCGTAAACCTGAAAAGTTGGGATGAACGGAAACACTCAACCCAGGAGGTGATGGACGAGCTGGAAGAAAAAACAAAAGACATTAAAGGCGCTAACATTGAGTTCTTCCCGCCTCCGGCTGTTCCTGGTTATGGCGCCGCGGGCGGATTTGAATTAAGGCTTTTGGATAGAACCGGAAGCGGTGATTACAAAAAAATGGAAACGGTGAATAAAAATTTTGTCGCAGAGTTAAATAAAAGGCCGGAGCTTTCATCTGTTTTCACTTTCTATAGTGCAAGTTTTCCTCAGTACATGTTGAACGTTGATAACGATAGAGCACAACAAAAAGGAGTTACCATCGATAATGCAATGAATAATTTGTCCACACTGATCGGAAGTAATTATGAAACCAGTTTTATTAAATATGACCGTCAGTATAAAGTAATGGTACAGGCATTGCCGCAATACAGGGAATTGCCCCAGGACATTTTGAAACTGTATGTAAAAAATAATAAGGATGAAATGGTCCCCTACTCCGCATTTATGACAGTTGATAAAGTATACGGTATGGAGGAGATTACCCGGCACAACATGTACAATTCTTCTGAAATCAGTGGTAGCGCGGCAAACGGTTACAGCAGTGGCGCTGCGATTGAAGCAATCAAGGATGTAGCAAAAACTAAATTACCGAGAGGTTTTGGTATAGACTGGGCAGGGATCTCGAAGGATGAAGTGCGAAGAGGAAATGAAGCGATTTATATTTTTCTTATTTGTCTCATATTCGTATACCTGGTGTTAGCCGCTCAATACGAAAGTTTTGTTTTACCATTCCCTATTGTTCTTTCATTACCCACAGGAATTTTTGGAGCCTTTTTATTTCTTAAATTTTTAGGCCTGGAAAATAATATCTATGCGCAGGTGGCTATAGTAATGCTGATCGGACTACTGGGTAAGAATGCTGTATTGATCGTTGAATTCGCCGTTCAAAGACACCGGGCGGGATCAACCGTATTCCAGGCTGCGGTAGCTGGCGCAGCGGTTCGTTTGCGGCCCATCCTGATGACTTCCTTTGCATTTATCGCAGGATTAATTCCGCTGGTAATGGCTACGGGTCCGGGCGCCATCGGTAACAGAACTATTGGCGCGACTGCTGCCGGGGGAATGTTGTTCGGCACCGTTTTCGGAGTGTTAATCATACCCGGCCTGTATTACATTTTTGCCCGCATCTCGGAAAAAAACCCTCTTGTTGAAGATGAATATGAAAATCCATTAACCGAAGCAATTGAATAAGATGAAGAAAATATTTATATATTATAATTACCCGGCTATCTTAATGCTTTGCACACTGTATTTGAGTTGCAAGATTCCTTCCGCTATCCAGGTTCCGGCGCTGAAATCCGTGCCTGCTTCCTTTGCCAATTCAACTGATAGCAGTAGTTCCGCGAATATGACCTGGAAAGATTTTTTTACTGATAAAAAACTGGTGGCATTGATCGACACCGCTATTAATAACAATCCTGATGTATTAATGACCTTGCAGGAGATTGAAATCGCACGTAATAGAGTGAGAGCAAGAAATGCGGCATTATATCCAACGGTGGAAGCGGGAGGATCCCTTTCGATAGAAAAAGTCGGAAGATATACCTCGTCCGGTGCGGGCGATGCGTCAACGGAAATTACAAAAGGGAAAACAGTTCCGGAAAATCTTACCAATATTGAGCTTGGTTTAAGAACAAGCTGGGAAGTGGATATTTGGGGCAAACTACGCAGCGCGAAAAAAGCGGCTTTTGCAAAATATCTCGGTAGCATCGAAGGGAAAAATTTTGTTGTCACCAACCTGGTTGCTGAAGTCGCCAATACCTATTACGAACTAGTCGCCTTAGACAATCAACTGGAAATTATCAGGGAATCGATCCAGTTACAAAAAAATCAACTGGAGATTGTAAAAGTTCAGAAGCAGGCGGCGGTGGTAACCGAGTTGGCTGTAAAGCAATTCGAAGCACAGCTATATAATTCGCAGGGAACAGAAAATGAGATCATTCAAAAAATTACGGAGAGTGAGAATGAGCTGAATTTTTTATTGGGCCGGTATCCGCAAAAATTGGATCGCGATACAACAGCTTTCCTGGGCCAGGTACCCAACCTGGTAAAAGAAGGTATTCCCTCGCAATTATTAAAAAACAGGCCCGATATTAAACAGGCGGAGTTAGAACTGCTGGCGGCAAAATGGGATGTGAAGACCGCCCGAACGGAATTCTATCCATCACTGAATATTTCAGCGGCATTGGGTCTCCAGGCATTTAAGCCTAACTATCTTTTCAGGATGCCTGAGTCAATCGCCTATTCACTATTGGGAGATTTAGCGGGGCCCATCATCAACAGGCAGGCGATTATCGCCGAGTTTAAAACCGCCAATGCATACCAGGTGGAAGCTATGTATGAATATCAAAAAGCAATCTTGAACGGATACGTGGAAGTATCTAATGAATTGTCGAATATCAATAACCTGGGAAATATCTACAGCTTTAAATCAAAAGAAGTAGAAACACTGACCAAATCTGTTGATATCTCGAATGACCTGTTTAAATCAGCAAGGGCCAACTACCTCGAAGTATTAACGGCCCAACGCGACGCATTGGCTTCCAAACTCGAATTGATCGATATAAAAAAACAACAGTTTAATGCAGTAACGAGTATCTACAAAGCATTAGGCGGCGGATGGAAATAAGTATTCATTATTTTTTCTGTCTGTGAGATAAACTATGAAAAAATAATTTATCACTTCTGATTGACCGGCGTTTCAATAATAAGAAAATGTGATACTTCTTTGCAGGTGATCGAAATTGAATCGGTATTCCAGATACCAAAACCATCACGTTGGTGAAGATCTGTTGCATTCACAGAAACATCTCCTTCCATCAGGAAAATAAAAACACATTTATTTAGCGGGTTGAAATTATAGGTGATTTCCTTTCCTTTTTCAAAATATCCCAACGACAATTTACCATTCTGGTTGATCCAGCAATGAGCCTGTCCTTCTTCGGAGGATACGATAGTTTTTAACTGGTTCTTTCTTTTGTCTTTGGGAAAACTTCGTTGCTGGTATCTCGGAATAATGTTCTGCAATTTCGGTTGTATCCATATTTGCAAAAAATTCACCTCCTCTTCTCCGACATTGTATTCTTCATGCCGCAGTCCACTGCCTGCACTCATGATCTGCACACCACCTTCTTCCACTGTTGTACTATAGCCCATTGAATCTTTATGATTCATTTTTCCTTTCAGCATGACGGATATGATTTCCATATTGATATGAGGATGGATACCGAAACCTTTCCCGGCTTCTACAAAATCATCATTAAAAGCTACCAACGTACCAAAGGCACTTTTAACAGGATCGGCATAATCACTGAAACTAAAAAAGAAATTACTTTTCAGCCAGCCACCATCTTTTATTCCTCTTTCAGCAGCGGGAAAATATTTTGCCTGCATGATGTATTGAATTAAAGTATAACAAAAACGGATCTTCTTTTTTCAGGTTTTAAATTTTTGGTCCGGTGGCCTTTCCCGGTTGTATCTTCCACCAACAAGATCTCGCCCGCTGCGAATTTTCTTTTTTCGCCCAATGATGTTTCGATTTCAATTCCTCCATCCAGTAAAATGATATACTGTCTTTGCGGAGCATTATGAAATTCATAGTCATAACCCGGTTCTACTTCACGAAAGATAATGCCTTTCACCCGTTGTGTTGCAGACAATGCACCGATACCACCAGCATCATTCATCAAAATTAAAATATCCTCAAAACGACTATCGCCCTTTTCATCGCTGTACACTCTTGTTACCGGGAATTGTTTCATGAAGGCAATTGTTCGGTTAAGAAAATTATTTTATTAGCGGTACTGATCTCATCCTGGCTGATGGTATGACCCATGTTTTTATAAATCTTCTTTGTCACCCGGGCATTCATACTTTCTAATATAACCGCGGATTCATTTACTCTTTCCACCGGCACATGGGGATCGGGATCACTACTGCCGATAAAAATGGGCGTGCCTGAAAAATCTCCAGAATAATTCTCCGTATAAATTTTGTCTCCGATCAAACCACCGGTAAATGCTGCGACCCCTCCATATTTTGCTGCATGGCGTGCGACAAACTCCAACGTTAAACAAGCTCCCTGCGAAAACCCGGCAAAATAAATGCTCTGTGAACTTATCCCTTTTGCATTCACGTCCTTCACTATATCATTTATTAAAGACAATGCGGAAGATAACCAGGGTTCGTTTTGCAAAGGCGGAAAGAGAAAGGAGTAAGGATACCATGAATGACTGGTTGCCTGCGGTGCTATCAATGCGAAATCATTTACCTGTAAATGATCTGCAAGACTTAAAATATCGTCTGCACTTCCTCCCCTGCCATGCAACATGATCAAAACTTTGGAAGCATCCCCCGTTTTTTTTCCTGCTGTTAGCAAATTTTTTTTATGCATAACTATTCCTTTACTGTATTAATGCGGGTAATATCTTTTCTATTTGTGAACGCTGTGGTTCATACTGAACAGGAAGTTTTAAATGAGTGCCCAATTCGCTCACTTCTTCGTCTACGTCAAAACCCGGATTATCCGTGGCAATTTCAAACAACACACCTCCTGGCTCACGGAAATAAAGTGAAAAAAAATAATTGCGGTCAATCTTTGGCGTGATATTTAAACCACGGGCCGCCACTTTTCCCCTGAAGGCCATTAAAATTTCTTCATTCTTTACCCTGAAAGCAACGTGGTGATTGGTACCGCCGGCTCCAATACCTGGTTTGCCATTCGGTTCTTCGATAATATCAACGATAGCGGCATTTTCTATCGCATCGGTAATAAAGCGATAAAAATTTCCCTCTTGCTTTAATAATTTATAACCGAATATATCAGTTAGAACTGCCGCAGTAGGTTTCACATCTCTTAACGTTAATGTAATACTATGAAAACCTTTGGCGGCAACGTCTGATTTTATTTCATTGGTTTCCCATGACTGTCTCGCATCTTCTTGTAAAGGAACAATGAGGTTTAGCTTTAGCCCATCCGGGTCCTGGAAGGGAAGCATTAATTCGCTGAACCGTTCAACAAGCTGATCATGCCTGACATTATTTTCTTTAAGTCTATCAGCCCAAAAGTCAAGACTGCCGGGAGGAACTGAATAACCGATCTCGGTTGCCATCCCTGTTCCCGTTGTTCCCCGTTTGACATGTGTCCATGGAAAAAAAGTAAGTATAGTACCGGGAGTTCCATTCTCATTTCCATAATAGAAATGGTAAGTGCCGGGATCATCAAAGTTGACTGTTTTTTTCACCAGCCTTAAACCCAAAGTCCTGGTATAAAAGTTATAATTGCGCTGGGCTTCGCCGGCTATCGCCGTTATATGATGTATCCCCAGTATCCTGTCTTCCATAAAAACCTTTTTATTATTGTTTGATCAATTTTATTTCGCCATTAAAAATCTATCCCTAACGGATCATAAAAATACTTCTTATAATGATGCTTATCATCATGCGGTATAACCCGGGCTGCATAAACAATTGTCACCCCATTCAGGTAAGATATACCGGCACGACATTCAATAAAAAATTAGTGTCACGGAAATGCCTTTCTTAAAGGTTTCGTTTTATTTTTTGTCGAAGAGAATATCGGGATGACTCTTTGATTTTCCGTGCAACGCAAACCATTGTTTAAAACACATATTGATTTTTTCCTGCTATTTTTTAAACTGATTTTACGTCTTTTCTCCCGCCCATGCAGCAACTCTTTTGCTTTCGCTGCCAATTTATAAACCGGGTTATTACGGATTTGCGTTATTTTAGCCATAGGTTAAAGCGATGAAAAATTACAGCACATATACTGATGAGCAGTTGCTACTCCTGCTTGCGGGTAGTGACCAGGAGGCTTTTACCGGGTTGTACAACCGTTATCATACCGGCATCTATAACTACCAGTTAGCCTTTGTCAAAATTCCATCCATTGCTGAAGATCTGACCCAGGAAGTATTTCTGAAGATTTGGGAAGCCCGTAGTCGTTTGAAGATACATACTTCGTTTGCTTCATATCTTTTCCGCATCAGCCGTAACACCGCCATTGATTTCATGAAAAAGATCGCGGCAGACAGGGAGTTACGCAATGAAATAATCCTGCACCAACAATCATTTTTCGCCGGCAGCGGCAATAACCAATTACAGGCGAAAGAATACAATCATTTATATAAGCAGGCTGTTGATTCGCTTTCGCAGCAACGCCGTACCGTATTTCTTCTCTGCAGGGAAGAAGGGAAGACTTACCAGGAAGTCGCCGGGCTTCTCGGAATCTCCCGGCATACAGTAAAGGAACACATGACAAAATCACTCCATAGTTTACGGAATTTTCTTTCTGAGAAAACAGAATCTGTTCTCCTGCTCGCCATTCTCTTCAGGCTATTATAAAAAAAAGATTACACCGCCACCCCCCGACCTGCGTGTTTTTCAGTCTTCATGGTATGCCAACAGAAGATAAAAATCTCAGGGATCTTTTGCATGCCTGGGTACAGGACAATCTCAATGATCAGCAAACAGAAGAATTATTCCAGTATCTAAGCAGTCATCCACAGCAATCAGAAAGGTTATTACATGAGCTGACGGACACTTATAAACACAAAATGATCAACGCTCCTCTTTTGAAAGAAGAGATCAGCGGCCGGATGCTGCAGGGGCTTTTAACAAAGATCAATACAGCGCCTGTTATTCCTATAAGACAATCCACACCTGGAAACTGGAAGCGCTGGGCCGCTGCCGCGGCGATCCTGCTGATTGCCGGTTCTACTACCTATTTAATGATAGACCACCAACCGAAAACAATTGCCAAGCAAGTTTTTATCAATACGCAACACACCGAAAAAGATGCGCTGCCTGGTTTTGATGGTGCGGTGCTTACTACTGCCGGTGGCAGCCAGATTATTTTAGACAACACCACGAATGGAATCGTTAGCAAGGAAGGAAATACTGAAGCGGTAAAACAAACCAATCAACTTGTCTATAATGAATCTTCAAAAGCGCTGCCTGAAATAGAAACTTATAATACCCTCCGCACGATGAAAGGCAGGAAATTTCAATTAATACTTGCCGATGGTACTAAAGTGTGGCTTGACGCTGCATCCTCTCTGACTTATCCCATTGCATTTACCGGAATGCAGAGAAAAGTAAAGGCCACCGGCCAGGTATATTTCGAAGTAGCAAAAGATCCGGCCAAACCTTTCATCGTGGAAGCCGCCGGAACAAGTGTACAGGTACTTGGAACGCATTTCAACGTGAATGCTTACGAGGATGAAAGCACCATGAAAACCACCTTGCTCGAAGGGATGATAAAAATTACCAGGGATAACAATAGCTCGTTGCTTAAACCCGGCCAGCAGGCTGTTATTAATGCTTCGGAGCCCGGATCAATCAAAGTAAATAATACGGTAGATATCGATGCCGTGATGGCCTGGAAAAACGGGTTGTTTCAATTTATCAATGCAGACTTAAATACCGTACTGCGTCAGTTATCGAGGTGGTATGATATGGACATCGTTTACGAAGGAAAAATGCCAAAGCGTGAATTTGAAGGCAAGATAGGGCGTGATCTGAATTTGTCGCAGGTGCTAAAATTGCTGGAGACATTACAGGTTCATTTCCGTATTGAAGGTAATAAGCTGATTGTACAACCTTAAATTTCCGGTGATCTGACATCATTCCGTTCAGAGTTATAAACAGAACGGCGGAGTTCAGGTTGCCCGACGAAAATAAAACTGCTAAGATTCATTCATAGTTTAACCTAAACACTGCAAATATGACTGCATTTAACCTCCGCATGCACAACCGGCATGCCAATCAAACCCTGAAGGTGATGAAGCTTGTAATCATCCTGCTCACCTTAGCCTTCCTCCAGGTATCAGCGAAAGGCCTTTCGCAAACGGTAAGTTTTTCAGGCAAGGATGTAACCCTGAAAAAAATATTTACGGCGATAGAAAAACAAACCAACTATGTATTTTTTTATGATGCCGCACTCATAAGAGATACAAAGCCGGTTAACCTTGATATAAAAAATGTACCGGTAGAAACAGCGTTGCGTCAATGCCTGTCCGGTCAGTCGCTCGACTTTACTATTCAAAACAATACTATTGTAATAACAAGCTCATCAACCCCGGTGCCTCAACGGGTAGATAATCCTCCTGTAAACTCTCCTCCGCCCATTGATGTTCATGCAAGGGTAGTAAATGAAAAAAACGAGCCTGTTGAAAGAGCGTCTGTTAAAATAAAAGGCACGAACAAAGGAACCGTCACGGATAGCAAGGGTAACTTCTCCATTGATGCAAGCTCCGGCCAGGTGCTGGTGATCAGCTCTATTGGTTTTGTTACCCAGGAAGTGGAGATTGGTTCCGAATCGTCATTTGAAATTAAATTGGTGGGGGAAGACAAATCCTTAAATGAAGTAATGGTTACGGCACTTGGTATTACCAAATCCGTAAAGTCGTTAACCTATTCGGCACAGGAAATAAAAGGCGACAAACTGAATAAAGCCAAAGAAACCAATGTTATTAATTCGCTCCAGGGAAAGATTGCCGGTGTTACTATTACCAAAAACGCAACTGGTCCCGGAAGTGATTCAAAAGTAATCATCCGGGGCAACCGTTCCATCACTAACAGTAATGAACCACTGTACGTTATTGATGGGGTTCCGCTGAGTGGCAACATTGGCATGCTTAGCTCGGATGATATTGAGACAATGTCCGTGTTGAAAGGAGCGTCTGCAGCTGCGTTGTATGGAAGCCAGGGACAGAATGGTGCTATTATTATTACTACCAAAAGGGGTAAAGCAGGTCAAACTATTGTAACCTATAATGGCGGAATAACAATAGATCAGGCCGCCGTGCTGCCAGAGCTGCAATTTGAATATGGCCAGGGTGATGCCGGGATCTACAATGCTGGTTCTGAACATAGCTGGGGTCCGAAGATCACCGGGCAAACCGTTGAATTATGGAACGGGCATAGCGTTAGTATGGCCGGGCAGAAAGACCGATTTAAAGATTATTTCAGGAAAGCAGTCACACTGAACAACAGCATTAGTATCATCGGGGGTAATGAAAAAGTGCAAACTTATTTTGCCTATGGCAATACCCTTGCCCAGGGAATTATGCCCAACAATGACCTGATCAGGCATAATCTTGATTTCAAAATCACTAATAATATTACCTCAAAACTTTCTGTCTTTACCAAGCTGACATATATCTATGAAAATGTAGATAACCGCGTTGAACCGGGGGATGGCGGCACCTATGCGCTTCCTTCACTATTCCGTTCACCAGTCACTATTCCGCTTAGTGAAATGAAGGAGTTTTCCTATATAGACGCTTCAGGTGCGGAAAAACAGAGCTACTGGAACCCGGGTTCATCCGTGCAGCTTAACCCATACTGGGCATTGAACAGGGTTCTTTATTATCAGAAGAGAGAACGCCTCCTGGGCCTGGTTTCATTAAAGTATAGTTTCAACAGCTGGTTAAACCTGCAGCTTCGCGGAAGCCTGGATAAAACAATTCAAAACAATTCCCACAAGGTATTTGCCGATAGTTATTTCAGCTCGGTAGGGTCGACATTCGACCAGGGCGAATCCAGGAGGCAGGGAATGAATGTAGATGCACTTTTATCATTCAATCATACATTGGCGAAAAATCTCACCCTTTCAGGAAATGTTGGCGCCTCATTACAACAAGGCCGGTATGAAAGTAAATTTGAAGATGCTAACGGTTTGAACAAGGCCAATTTCTTTTTCATGGTCAATGCAAAAAGCCCGGTCGTAGCGAATTCATACGGAAGAACACCACAGGTACAATCATTGTACGCTACTACCACTTTTGGATATAGAAATTATCTCTTCCTTGATATTACCGCCAGGAATGATTGGTCATCCGCACTACCCAAGGCTAACCAATCCTATTTTTATCCATCGATTGGATTATCAGCAATTTTGTCTGACATGCTTAAAATGCCGGACTGGGTTACTTACGGTAAAGCAAGGATAACCTATGCCAGTTCCGGATTTGGCGGTACTGAATACCTCGACCGTAATTACTACTCGGTGGGTTCAGGCGGAGCGATCCTTACGCCTTCCATCCAGTCATTGGGTAATTACAAACCTGAAATAACACACTCATTTGAAACTGGATTGGATTGGCGTTTTTTTCACAACAGGTTTGGGTTTAATGCTACGTATTATAACACAAAAACCAAAGACCAGTTATTGCTCATCGGTATTCCGAGTGCTACATTGTTCAGCCAGAAATATATTAATGCAGGCCTGATTCAGAACAATGGCATAGAAATCACCGCGGATGGTACACCCATTAAATCGAAAAATTTTTCCTGGACCGCTGGCCTGAATTATTCCAGGAATAATAATAAAGTAAAAAAACTCACAGATAATATGAAGACGGTTGTTATTGGTGCGGGCGATGCCGTTTACCTGATAAAAGTTGACGAAGGAAGCAGTTTCGGAGATGTGTACGTCAGGGGATGGGCAAGAGACGACCAGGGAAGAAGGTTAGTGGATCCTGATGGCTCGCCAACATTAACCGACGGAACGGATGCCTTTGTGGGCAATTACAATCCTGACTATATGTTAGGACTTTCGAACACGTTCACTTATCAAAACTTTTCTTTAAGCTTTCTCATCGACCACAGGCAGGGTGGAGTAGTGATATCCGGTACGCAAGCACTGATAGATGCCGACGGCCATTCGAAGGAATCGCTTCGCGGACGCGATGGCGGAATAATACTTGACGGTGTGATGTCAGATGGTAGTAAGAATGTTCAACCTATTGAGTCGCAGAAATTCTTTGGCCTGATCGGCGGGCGGTATCCGATTGCGGAGTTTTATAGTTATTCAGGAACTAATACACGATTGAGAGAATTAGTATTGACATATAATATTTCCAATAGCGCGTTACGCAAAATAAAGGTTGTAAAAAAAGCAGAGATCTCCATAGTAGGAAGAAACCTTTTCTTCTTTCACCGGTCAGCTCCGGTTGATCCTGAAATCACAAGGGGAGTAAATGGAGGAGGGCTGGAATATGCAGCACTTCCTTCTACCCGCAACTATGGTTTAAATCTTAATATATCATTCTAATAAAATTTTGAAAATGAAATACCCGAAAATATCATCAACAAGATTATTATTCTGTTTCATACTATCCTCATCGCTTATATGGGCGGGCTGCACAAAAGATTACTATGAAATAAATACTGATCCTACAAGATTAACTTCTCTGGCCACAGAGGACATCAAGGGTTTGTTTACCAATGCGGAGTATATGGCTATGTACTCCGGCGATGGATCCGCTGAATACCAGTATGCGCAGGGGTTCTTTGCAGACTTGTATGCTCAGTACTCCGCCATCACCGCTACGTTCGATCCTACAGATCGTTACAACATCACACAGGAATGGATCCAGGAACAATGGATAGGCACTTTCAGAGCCATGGCTCCCCTGGTAAATATCTTAAAGCAGACTACTAAGCCGGAACAAAAGGCGCTTAATTCTATTGCAAGGATATGGAAAGTATGGACTATTCATCGGGCAACGGATTATTATGGGCCATTCCCTTATTCTTATATTGGTTATGATAGTACTGTAATCCCGTACGACAAACAAAAAGATATATACCTTGATCTTTTTAAAGAATTAGAAGAAGCCACTGCTGATCTTTCACAAAATATAAACCAGGCATCTTTCGGAAGTGCTGATGTTATTTTTGACGGCGACAATACAAAATGGTTAAAGTTTGCGAATACGCTGCGTTTGAGATTGGCGATCCGTATCTCTGATGTAGAACCTGCCATGGCGAAGGCAGAAGCAGAAGCTGCTGTTGCAGGTGGAGTAATGACGGATTTAAGTGATGATGCCTACCTGTTAAGTACGGGTGTTAATTACAATGGATTTAACAGGCAGTCGAGTTGGAATGAATTCAGGATGAGCGCAACAATGGAAAGTTACCTGGTGGGATACCAGGACCCCCGCTTAAGTAAATTCTGGCAGCCATCCGTTAATACGGGGGAATATAAAGGAGTAAGAAATGGAATGAATACCGCGGAAATTGTAGCTTCTGAAAACGAGCCGGATAATACCTCCGGTCCAAGTGAACCTTTAATGGACATCAATCAATCAACTACCCCATCCACGGTGATGTATGCCGCAGAAGCTTATTTTCTTCGTGCTGAAGGCCTGTTGAATGGCTGGAATATGGGTGGAACGGTTAAAGAATTGTACGAAACCGGTATTGAATTGTCATTACGTACCTGGGGTATTACTGATGGTGCCGCCATTGCCGCTTATACTAACAGCAATAATGTACCCTCCGCACCGGGTGGATATTTCAATTCGCCGGCGGTAGCTACTATACCTGTAAAATTAGCGGCTGATGCAGCAACGCAGCGTGAGCAAATCGGCACACAGAAGTGGATCGCCCTCTTTCCGGAAGGGCATGAAGCATGGGCTTCTTTCAGGCAATCGGGTTATCCAAAAATGTATCCCTTAATTCATTCAGATAATCCGGATGCGCCGGTTGGTACTTTTATCAAGCGTATTCCTTTTCTTAATTATGACCGTGACAGGAATGGACCGGCGGTAGAAGCGGCAGTGACATTATTGGATGGACCTGATAAAATATCCACCCGGCTTTGGTGGGACACACATTAGGCAGATGATATTTTTTAAGACAATATTTTTTATTTCGCGAACAGTCACGTTGCAGGAAGACAGCAGGAAGATTTAAATTGATGAAATTATTAAAACACATTAGTTAAAATCATTCAAATATGAAAAGCGGATTCTATAGACTTACTTGCTTCAGCAAGGCTGTAGTCTTACGTTCGGGAGTGCTGGGTATTTGCCTGCTGCTATCCTTGCTGATGACTCATGCGCAGCAATACGATCTGTTGATTAGTAATGGACGCCTGGTAGATCCTAAAAATAATATCGATGCTAAAATGGATATTGCTATTAAAGATGGCAAGATCGCGAAGGTAGCGAACGGCATACCGGCGGCACAAGCGATGAAAGTTATCGATGTTACCGGCCTGGTAGTAGCGCCAGGTTTAATTGATATTCATACCCATGTATTCGTGGGCAGCAAACCGGAAACCTTTGCCGACGGATTCTTAAGCGTATCACCTGATGATTTTACATTGAAAGCAGGTGTTACCACCGTAGTGGATGCAGGTACTTCGGGTTGGAGAAATTTCCCTGTCTTTAAAGAGCATGTGATTGAAAAATCTAAAACACGCATCCTTGCTTTTTTAAATATCGCAGGTAATGGCATGAGCGGTAGCCCGACAGAACAGGACGTTACGGATATGGACGCTTTCATGACTTCACTGGTAGTCAAAAAAAATCCGGACATCATCGTAGGCGTGAAAATAGGTCATTATGAAGGCAGCGACTGGACGCCATTTGACAGGGCTCTTGATGCGGCGGCCAAATCGAATACACCGCTTTTTGTAGAATGTCATTTGCCGCAATTATCGCTGGAGGATCAATTAAAAAAATTACGCCCCGGCGATATCATTACGCATTCTTTTGAAAAAATAGAAGAACGTATGCCTGTTACGGATGAGCAGGGAAATCTTCGCCCGTTTGTAAAAGAGGCTCAGAAAAGAGGTGTGCTGTTTGACCTCGGTCATGGCGGAGCAGGATTCTGGTTCAGTGTAGCGATACCAGCAATGAAACAAGGATTGGCGCCAAATAGTTTCGGAAGTGATCTGCATCGCTTCAGCATGAATGCGGGAATGAAAGATATGATGAACATCATGTCAAAATACATGGCGCTGGGAATGCCGCTTCAGGAAGTAATCGAACGTGGTAGCTGGAACGCTGCGAAGTCAATACATAAAAACGATCTGGGAAATCTTAGTGAAGGTAATCCAGCTGATATCGCTGTAATAAGAGTAAGAGAAGGTCAATTCGGTTTTATTGATGCCGGTGGAAATGTGATACCCGGAACAAAAAAACTGGAATGCGAACTAACTCTCCGCAATGGTAAAATAGTATGGGATCTCAATGGAATTTCGGGTACAACACTTAAACTGGCATCCGGTAACAAATAAAATAATCCGTCAAAAAATCTTCTTGTAAAGAAATTTATTATGATATCAAAACAACGAATAATTATTGGCCTGCTTTTTCTTTCGGCTCTGTCATGTAATACCAAAACGAAAGAATTGAAAGAACTCAAAGCAGATCCCGGTAACGGGGGACTTTTTCTTCCGGATCAATTCGAAGCCCTTGTGGTGATAGACAGTATTGGCAGCGCAAGGCATTTGGCTGTAAATGACAATGGTGATATCTATGTAAAACTTACTTATAATGAAAAAATGAACGGCGCCAACGGTACCGTTGGTTTGCGTGATACAGACGGTGATGGGAAAGCGGATTCGGTTGTTTATTTCGGCGATTACAAAGACGTTGGCAATTCGGCGGTAGGTATGACCATTCATGACGGGTACCTCTACACGAGTACAGTAAACCAGGTGCTGCGTACAAAACTTACACCCGGGAAACTGGTACCCGAAAATAAAACGGATGTAATGCTGACAGACCTTGACTCCAACGTGATCAGGAATTGGCACACTACCAAACCGGTTGCTTTTGATAAGAAAGGCAATATGTATATTCCTTTTGGCACTCCGACGGATGCCGGCCAGGATATTAAAAAGTATGGTCCCGTGGGCAATCCCGGAGGTGCAGGTATTGATCCGGCTCCCGATCTTGAAACTCACGGTGGTATCTGGCGCTTCGATGCGTCGAAAACTAATCAAACTCAAAAAGATGGTAAGCGTATTTCAACAGGTATCCGCAGCGTAGTAGGTATGCAATGGAATAACCAGGACGATCACCTGTATGCTGTTGTCAATGGCATAGATAATTTTCATACCATGTATCCTAAACTCTTTAGCTCCTGGCAGGCCGCTGTATTTCCCGCGGAGTTATTAATCAGGGCCGATGAAGGAACAAATTTCGGTTGGCCTTATGCATACTACGACCAGATACAGAAAAAAAATGTGCTACAGCCAGGCTATGGTGGTGACGGAAAAATAATTGGCAGGGCCAGTGAATTCACAGAACCTGTAATTGGTTTTCCCGGGCATTGGGCTCCCATGGATATCCTTTTTTATGAAGGAGAGCAATTTCCTGAACGTTATAAGAATGGAGCTTTTGTAGCATTCCATGGCTCCACCGATCGATCGCCCTATTCGCAGGCTGGTTATATTGTTTGCTTTATTCCTTTTAAAGATGGTGTTGCCACCGGTATTGAAGTTTTTGCCGATGGATTCACCGGGGTAGATACGGTAGTAAATACCAGTGACGCGAAATACCGCCCGATGGGTTTGGCAACCGGGCCGGACGGATCATTGTATATCGTTGAATCAAACCAGGGAAAGATGTGGAGGATTATGTACAAAGGCGATAAAAAAGCATTCAGAGAAGAACAGCTGGCTGCTATGGAAAAAAGAAAGAACACACGGGTGTATATTAAAACACCGGATCCACAAATTGATAACCTCCAGACGGGAGATGAACTGGAAGGCAGTATTCTTTATCAGACCTATTGCTCACGCTGTCATAGCAGGAATGGGATGGGCGACAACAGCCGTTTTCCACCGCTGTCAGCATCGCAGTTTGTAATGGGTGACAAGAACCTGCTGATAAGTATTATTTTAAACGGTATGCAGGGACCATTAAAAGTGGGCGACAAAACTTATAACAGCATAATGCCGGCTCATAAAAATATATTGGACGATCATGCTATCGCTTCCATAGCTACTTATGTCCGTTATCGCTTCGGCAAACAGGCAAGCCCTGTTAAAACTCCGGATGTAACGGCGATCAGGAATCCAACAGAAAAAACAAAACCGGAGACAACCAGTAAAAAATGATCAGCACTCTCGCAAGTATACTGCATCTTATTACAGCCGTTAATCTTTGCGGGTCAATACCGGCTTCTTCCATTCGCGAAGAAGACACAGCTATAATACGGAAGACTTCCGATTTCACCATTACCGGGAGAGGAGATAATGCAGCATGGAATAAAACCGGCTGGCAGGAATTTATCAAGATTGATTCCGGTGGCAAAAATTATAACAGCAAGAGTAAAATGCTCTATTCTGAAAAAGGTATTTATCTATTGTTTGCCGGTGAAGATGAGCGAATAACTACAAAGAATTACAAAGACGATGATGAAATATATGAAGGCGATGTTTTTGAATTTTTCTTGCAGCCCGATCCAAGCAAACCACCTTATTTTGAATACGAGATTAATCAATTGGACAAACAACTGATCCTTATTCTCTCCGGGTCACCGAATAAAAATCTTGCATGGTCACCCTGGAGACACGAGTATAAAACGAACCCGCTTGTTCAGAAAAAAGTAGCGATAAATAGTGGAACAAAAAAAAGGGGCATTGCGAAAAGCGGTGAACTAATGAAACCGGGTTCAGCAATTAAATATTGGAGGGCTGAAATTTTTTTCCCTTACGAAGTTCTTGGACTGTTACCGGGGTTGCCTCCTAAAAGCAATATGATCTGGAGGGCCAATTTTTGCCGGATAGATTATGACAGCGGAAAAATGATTCAATGGACCTGGTCGAAAAAAATCAAAAGCTCTTTTCACGAATTGGAAAAATTCGGATTCATCCTGTTTGAATAAGCATATTACTTCTATTAAAATTTTTTAAATGAAACGCAGAGACATTCTTAAAAGCATTTCCTTGCTTCCACTCTCCGGAAGCCTGCTCGCTAATGGTCGATCAAATAGTTTCCTTGCTGATAACCCGCATATCGGTTATAGTCCGATCGGCGATCAGAATATCTTCCGCACGTTGGGTGTAGAACCGTTGATCAATTGCCGGGGAACCTTTACTATTATTGGCGGATCATTAGAGCGGCCATCAGTACGAGCTGCTATGGACGCCGCCTCACAATCCTTTGTTCAATATGATGAGCTGGCGGACGCTATTGGTAAAAGATTGGCTGAACTAACCGGTGCGCCCTGGGGAATGGTATCGGCCGGTTGCGCAGCAGGATTAAAACATATCACCGCCGCTTGCGTGACAGGTGGAAATCCTGAAAAACTGATTCGCATTCCGGATCTTACTGCATTGGAAAAAAACGAAGTGATCATTCCCGTCACCTCGCGTAATGTGTACGATCATGCCATCCGGAATATCGGGGTGAAGATTATCAACGTGGCGGATATGCGGGAATTCGAACATTCCCTTAATGCAAAAACCGCGATGATTTATATTACTTCTGAAGACTCGGGTCCAATTAAACTGGAAGAGGTAGCGAAGCTGGTAAAAAGCAGGAATATTCCCATCCTGGTGGATGCGGCTGCTGAAAATCTGACGATACCTAATATCCATTTACAGCGCGGCGCTACCGTAGTAGCTTACAGCGGTGGAAAAGCGCTTTGCGGTCCGCAATGCGCGGGATTATTATTGGGAGATAAAGCTATTCTAATGTCGGCGTGGCAGGCCAGTTCACCTCATCATGGTCCCGGCAGGGATAATAAAGTCGGACGGGAAGAGATGATCGGTATGCTGGCAGCAGTAGAAGCCTGGACAACGATGGACCATTCAGCTCAATGGAACAAATGGCTTGCATGGCTTGATACCATTTCAAAAAAATTGACCAAACTCGACGGAGTAAAAGCGAATGTCCATGAGCCAAAAGAATTATCTAATCATAGTCCTTTCCTTGTTGTAAGCTGGGACCCTGCCAAATGGAATCTGACAGGGGAAGAAGTGGCAGAACAACTGGGTCGCACTTCTCCGAGGATCGCCTTGGGCAGTGGTGGTAAAAATCGGAAAGAACCCGGAGCTCTGACCAGTATTGATATCACGACGGGCCAGATGCAACCCGGGGAAGAACTGATTGTCGCCGATAGAATCTTTGCATTGCTGTCACAAAAAAGACCGGTAAAAGAAATCAATTCCAAGGTGCCTGCTGATAATGTTGGGGGACGCTGGGATGTCATCGTTGAATTTTTCAGCAGTACCAGCAAACATAGTTTTTACTTTGAACAGGATGGCAACTGGATCCAGGGGTCGCACCACGGAGATTTTTCCATACAGGAACTAACAGGTACCATTGAAGGTGGGCAGATAAAATTAAAAAGCATCGCACGGCAGCCGGGCGATCATATTACCTATCTTTTTTCCGGAACAGTTACAGGCGATACAATCAAAGGATCTATTTATCTGGGTGAATACCGCACGGCGAATTTTACGGCAACACGCAACAAAACGAAAGGAGTACGGGAGCCGATTAATATTCCCTCAGGACCTCCACTGGCTACTTAATAATTTATTTTATGGCACGTTTTATTATTTTACGATATGAGTTATTCAAGAATTTTTTCCATCATTTTGTTTTCTATTTTTTGTTTTTCAAAAGTGTACACGCAACCCAAAGGCCATTGTTACTTGCTGATCGGCGGTTATACAAAGCCGCTGAAGGATAAGGGAATCGCGGTGTATGATTTCAATAAGCAAACAGGCGACCTGCAATTCAGGTCTGTGACCGGAGAAATTGAGAACCCGTCCTATCTTGCCATCAGCAAGGACGGTAAAAAAGTATACACGGTTAGCGAAAAAAATAACGGGCAGGGAATTATCGTCGCATACCAGTTCAACCGTGCGACCGGAACGCTGCGTTTTATTAATGAGGCTTCTTCCGGCGGAGAAGGACCTTGTTACGTTTCAGTTGATGATGCAGGATCACATGTGTTTGCCGCGAATTACAGTGACGGCAGGTTGAGTGCCGTCCGTCTCAACAAAGACGGTTCGCTGGATACGACGGATATTCAATCCATTCAACATACCGGAAGCAGTATTAATAAAGAAAGCCAGACCGGTCCTCATGCGCATTCCGCCATTCTTTCTCCCGACAATCGTTATGTTTTAGGTGCCGACCTTGGAACTGATCGCGTCTATATCTATCGCTTCGATAGTAAGGCAACAAAGTCTTTAAGTCCCGCCAATACCGAATATGTTACTACCGTACCGGGAAGCGGTCCGCGTCATATCTGTTTTCATCCGAATGGTAAATATGTGTATGTGGTCAATGAAATGGGCGGAAGCGTTGATGCTTTCGATTATAAAGACGGTGTACTAAAATCTAAACAATCCATCACGATGCTGCCGGATGGTTTTACGGGTATAGTTGAAGCGGCTGATATCCATATTTCGCCTGATGGCAAATTCCTGTATGCGTCTAACCGGGAAGTCCGCAATGAAATTGTTATCTATTCGATCAGCAAAGAAGGAACGCTTAGTTTCACCGGGCGTCAACCGGTATTGGGTGCGGTTCCCCGGAATTTCGCCATTGATCCATCCGGAAAATTCCTGCTGGTGGCCAATCAAAAAACCAACGAGGTGATTGTATTCCGCAGGGATGCAAATACAGGACTCTTAAGTTTTACGGGGAAAAAGATCAGTGTACCAGGACCAGCATGTTTGAAGTTTGTTAGATAAGCCCGGTAAAGATTATTGAGATGGCTTTCTTAGACAACTGCTTCATTGTATCCGGGTGGTCTATTGATAAAAGCATATTCACAATACCCAGGTAAGTTTTCAGACATTGAGAATTAGGGTGCTTTAACTTAACTGTTTGTTTTTTATTTTCCCTCAACCCATGTGTGTCACTGACGTTAATAAAATTAATCGTTCCGTCAGGAACGGCTCCTGGGCTGAAAAAAAGTGCTAAATGAGAAATAACTTTCGAGCGGAACGTCTGGTGCCAATGAAACCGCACGAAGCGTTCCGCTGGCACGCCGCAGCGTATCATTTATTTATTGGGTTACCCACCAAATGCCCCATATGGGGCATTAAAAAGTACCGAAGTATTGTATTCAAAGATTTTTGAAAGACTTCCAAAGTCTCGTGTTTTATTATCAGTGGTGGTTTCTTTGAAAAAAAGATCAAATTCTTCTTAATTATGGTTTTGCTATCTTGTCACAGCAAATCATTCTACAATGAACGAAAATCATAAACTGGCGATATTAAATTCCATTAGTGTCGGCGCAACACCCGGCACTCCTATCCGTTTAAGTTTTAATTCACTTGGCAAAAGTCTATCCCTTTCCAAACAAGAGTTGGATGGTTTTCTTCTTGAGTTAAACAAAGAACGTTTTATTTCCCAGTACGCGAAAAAAGGAGTAGATAGTTTTACTGTGGTTGTCAATCAAAAAGGGTTCGATGCGGTGCAGGATGAATCTTTTATTTAAAGTGGATGGACTATGCGTTGATGTCCTTATAATATTTCGGCATAGTGTCTTTTCCTGGGTTAGCCAATGCAACAGTAATAGCTTTTCGCTTTCATCTTTATGTCTGAAGCCCATCGTCGCAAACGATGGACAACCGTTCATCATCTTCTTCTTGTTAAACATTCTCAGAACAACCCGGTCACTCGTCTGTCTATTAGCGTTAAAATTGCTTTGCAAAATGTAATTACATTTGACAAGCCTGATACGAATGTCTCTGTAAACAACTTTTTAATAATTAGGTTAAAATGAACAAAATACCGGTAAGACATATTAATGCGATCCAAAGAGAACCTGATTTTTCTGAAAATTTCAGCATCCGCGACATTCATAGTTTACTTGCCGGAAAGGACATGGTCCAGGAGCTCCATAGACATGATTTCTTCTATATACTGGTTTTGAAAAAAGGCAGCGGTTACCATGAGATAGACTTTACCCAATATGATGTTTGTAACCATTCTGTATTCTTAATGCGCCCGGGGCAGGTACACCAGCTTACTTTGAAAGCTGGAGGTACGGGTTACCTGATTCAATTTAAGGCTGATTTTTTTTATGCGCAAAACAAGTTATCACAACAGCTTTTACGTAATGTAAGCAACAAAGTCTTTTGTAAGCTCGATAGTAACAGGTTCAAAAAACTGGAACAGGTTTTGACTAATATTCTTAATGAGTATAACGACAAAGAAGAAGGATACAAGGAGGTCATAAAATCAAGCCTGAGTATTTTCTTTACCCAACTTATGAGGTACCGTCAAAACAAGAACACGGCTTCTGATGATACAAACACATACTTACAGGAGCGATTAGATAAATTTTTGGAATTTTTGGAAACACATATTGCGACCCACAAGCAAGTGTCACAATATGCAAATATGCTGAACCTCTCGGCCTATCAACTAAATGCAATTACCAGGACATCACTGAATAAAACCCCTTCTGAACTTATTAATGAACATATTATCTTAGAATCAAAAAGACAACTTCTTGCAACATCTAACCAGGTAAACCAAATTGCAGGCCATTTGGGGTATGAGGATATTTCCTATTTTATCAGGTTCTTTAAAAAGCGCACAGGGTATTCGCCGGAAGTGTTTAGACATAACTTTAAATAAATCCTGCACAACTACATTTTTGTCCTACCCTTCAGCCTGCCGCTTCATTTACTTTTGCATTATACAAAATGGGTCTCAAAAAGTAATTTCAAAAACATGAAGACAAAAGCAAGGTTAATCGCATCGCTAAAAATCTGGGTGGTTATCTATCCATCCATCACTCTGTTTCTTTACCTGTTTGGCAAACCATTATCCGTACTGCCACTGTACCAAAGGACCTTGTTATTAACTATCGCATTGGTTCCCTGGATAGTATTTATTGGCGTGCCCGTAGTGGATTTTATTATCCGTCCGATTTTATCTAAGACCAAAAAACAATAACAGTATGACAGATGATAAACAATTTGATGTAATAGTCATTGGAGGCAGTTACTCCGGGCTCGCAGCGGGAATGGCTTTGGGCAGAGCATTAAAAAAGGTTCTGATTATTGATAGCGGAGAACCTTGTAATGCGCCAACACCTCATTCGCATAACTTCCTCACCCAGGATGGAAAAACTCCAAAAGAAATTACACTGCTTGCAAAAGAGCAGGTAGGAAAGTATAACACCGTACAATTTTTTACTGGTTTAGCGACAACCGGAATAAAAATGGAAACCGGTTTTGAAATTCAAATAACATCAGGTGAAACGTTTGGTGCAAAGAAGTTAATTTTTGCGACAGGTATCAGGGATATGCTGCCTCACATTGATGGATTTGGAGCATGTTGGGGTATTTCAGCTCTTCATT
Source organism: Chitinophagaceae bacterium (assembly GCA_040007815.1). Taxonomy (GTDB): domain Bacteria; phylum Bacteroidota; class Bacteroidia; order Chitinophagales; family Chitinophagaceae; genus Terrimonas_B. The sequence continues at coordinate 54,750 of JBDTUH010000013.1, read as the reverse complement.
GTCCTTATTGTCATGGATACGAAGTGAGAAATGAAAAAACCGGCATCCTGGGCAATGGAGAATATGGTTTCGAATTCTCCAGGCTCATTTCAAACTGGACAAATGATTTAGCCCTGTTTACCAACGGAACTACAACATTGACGACTGAACAAACCGGGAAGTTAGAAGAACATCATATAAAAATAATAGAAAAGGAAGTTGAAAGACTGCAGCACAGCAATGGATATCTTCAACATATCATTTTCAAAGACGGCACCACATCTTCGTTGAAAGCTATATATGCGCCGGTCCCGTTTGAACAACATTGCAAGATCCCGGAAACCCTGGGATGCGAATTAACAGACGAAGGCTATATCAGGGTTGATCCTTTCCAGGAAACTACCAGTGCTGGCGTTTTCGCCTGTGGCGATAATGCAACCCGTATGCGTACAGTTGCAAATGCGGTAGCAATGGGAACAACGGCTGGTATGACGGCAAGCAGGAAAATGATTGTTGAAGAATTTTAAAATTAACCGTTATAATAAGGCCACTTAACACGTAAATTATTTTATAAACAATAGAAATCAGAAAATGAAAATTATCATCGTAGGCGCTACAGGAACTATGGGAAAGTACTTAACAAACGAATTAGAAAAAGAACATGAAATAATAAAAGCCGCTCAGAAAGGTGGCGACATCCAGGTAAATATTACTTCCGCCGAATCCATTGAAAATATGTACAAGAAAGCAGGTGCTTTTGATGCTGTTATTTGCACAGCAGGTCCAACTTACGTAGGTCCCTGGAAAAAGATGACAGATAAAGAGTTTCGGAAAGGTCTTGAGGGTAAATTAATGGGACAGATTAATTTGGTACTGATCGGGCAACACTATATCAATCCTGCAGGGTCATTTACTTTAATTACCGGCGCTTTAACACATGAACCGCAATTAAACTTCGCCAACGCATCGGCCACCAACGGAGCAGTTGAAGCATTTGTAAGAGCAGCAGCCATTGAATTGGATAATGGTATTAGGATTAATGCAGTAAGTCCTACCGTCATTGAAAATTCTCCTCATTATTTTCCTTTTTTCCCCGGAGATATTCCCGTTACTATGAAACAGCTGGAATACGGTTTTCGCAAAAGCGTGTTTGGAGCGAACACAGGGCAAGTAATAAAACCGTATTAATTTTAATTCACGAAAGCGGCAGCATCGGCAGGTCATTATTCATACTGATAATGATCAACGGATATGAATCAGTCCTGGGATAAGAAATACACAAAAAAACCCTGCATGATAATACTATTGACCGGGAAAAATGCAGGGTGAACGAAAATCATCTTTAAGATACTTTATCAAACTATTCCCTTTTAATAAGCACTTTATGTTCAGGCCCTGCAACGTTTTCAAGATTTATACTTCGAAACAGGAATTGATGACTTTCTTCCTTTAACTTAACTTCTACTTTATCGGGTACATCCTTCCATTCGTCGCCTGGTAATTCCTTCATCTGGTATGTCTTAAAATTAGGCGTATTGGAATTAAGCCCGATAATCGCTGTATTGCCCTTGATAGTTACTTTCGACGAAATGACATTGGGCGTCCATTCAATAGCCTGCCGTTCCGCAACGGGAATCATGTGATTCGTTTTATAAGCCCAATGCGGTTTATGGTCCCATATCCAGGGATGTTTTGTGAAGTAATCATCTTTATACATGATTAATATGGAACTGTCTTTCGGCCAGTCGGTGTACTTTGTATTATATTTATCCCATTCGATATAGGCATATGTCCGGGCAAAATGTTCTTTGGAGTTTTTATATTCTTCATCATAGTCTGCAGGGATCCTCTCCGGCCCTTTTACCCGTTTAATATCAGCGGCTTTATTTTTTAAATACTCGTCCCTTACTTCCAATGCGGATAAGGGAATACCATTTTTTTCAAAATGACTATTATACTTCGCATCGGACAAAAACCACTTCCCGTAACTGTTCAACCATATTTCATTAATACCATGATGCCCGTCCTCACCTTCTATGCCACCCGGCCCGGAGCCAAGACACCTGGTGACATACCCATAGGCATTCATGACGGCGTTTTGCACTGCCATATAATGACCGCAATGAAAACCATTTCCTTTTAACCCCTCATCAATTATACTTTCAGCGGATCCGTTTCCCGGGTGTGGTCCCGGATCATTGATCGGAATATGCGTCCTGATCCAGTTTCGCAACAACAATATTCTTTTCAATTCATTAGTTTCTCCATGAAAAATAGTATCCAGCTGGTATTTATCTTTCAAAGCATTGAATTTTGAAACAGTAAGGTCTTCATATCCCGAAAAAATCGTGTTCGGGTGAAAAGAAGGATTGTCCACTTTTACTTCCCGGAAGTTTTGAGCGTTACAGCTTACTATCAGCAGAGCTGCAACCATTATTTGTATATATTTTAATTTCATGCTTCTCTTCAAAATTAATAGTTGAATACTCTTCCTTTTTATTCCTATAACAATCCACTACTGTTTTGGACTAGCTAACATACCTGTCATAATAATACTACCTGTCACGGCAATGCGAATGCTATATAATAATCACCGGATTTAGTTTTTTGTCTTCCTCCCCCGCCGGCGGCAATGACTACATATTGTTTGCCATCAACGGCATAGGTAGAAGGTGCTGCATAACCTCCCGCAGGCAATTGGTATTCCCATACAATTTTCCCGGTTTGTTTATCAATAGCCCTGAATTTTTCATCCTGTGAAGCCGCGATAAAAATCAAACCTCCCGCTGTTACAATGCCACCGCCAAATAGCTGCGTACCTGTATCAGGAAATCCTTTTGCAGCCAATGCAGGAAAACCACCCAATGGTATTTTCCAGAGCATCTCACCCGAGTTCAGATCAATAGCATTCAATGTACCCCAGGGAGGTTTTACACCGGGATAACCGTTTTGATCTAATAACTGTGTATAGCCTTTCAAACTGTATCTTTTTTTAGCAATGCTGTTACCGGCAGTGTCGGTACTTTTATAAAGCTTGCTGCTTTTCTGTTTAAACAAATAAGCAAGAATTGCATCCCTATCCTGTCCGGGCAGCATATTAAATGAAGGCATCATTCCTTTCGGCTTCTGTAATATGCCACTGACGTTTGAAAGTGTAAATCTTTTTTCAATATTTACCAGCGGTGGAAAAGAAACATTTCCTTTCAGATCCTTACCATGACAAGCACCGCAATTCTTCTGGTATAAAATTTCTCCGGCTTTCGCAAAAGGCATCGAAGAAAGAATTCTATTATCCTCTTTTTTTTCTACCAGTTGTACGATATTAGGTATATCATTTATTCCGGCATACATGATACCTGTTTCCCTGTCTACGCAAGCGCCGCTCCATTCAAAACCTCCCCTGAACCCGGGCATCTGAATGATCCCATTAACAGAAGGCGGAAGGTATATACCGCCCCATTGATACTTTTTCACTTCGTTCAATACAAACTGGTTGGTTTCCGGCGATAAATCAGAGATGATTGTTTCATCAAACTTTTGCCTGGTTAATGGCAAAGGTTTCAACGGAACAGGCTGTGTTGGCCAGGATTGTTCATCAGCCATCAGGGAAGCGGCTACCGGTTTTTCTGTAACAGGGAAAACAGGTTTGCCTGTTTCTCTTTCTAATAAAAAAATATATCCCTGCTTGGTAATTTGCGCTACGGCGTCAATCTCTTTACCTTCTTTTTTGATGGTGACTAAATTGGGTGGGGCCGGTAAATCATAATCCCACAGATCATGATGTGAGACCTGGAAATACCAGATCAATTTTCCTGATGCCGCGTCCAGTGCCAATACAGAATTTCCAAACAGGTTTTGACCCGCTCTTTCTCCCCCATGAAAATCAAAAGCAGGAGCACCTGTTGCTGCGAATACTATTCCTCTTTTGCTGTCTATACTCAGCCCGCCCCATGCATTGCAACCGCCGGCTGTTTTATAACTATCCTTTGGCCATGTTTCATAACCCAACTCGCCGGGCTTTGGAATAGTATGAAAGATCCATTTTATTTCACCGGTTCTCACATCATAAGCCCTTATATGACCGGGCGCACCATCATAGTCTTCACTTACGGAGGAGCCGGCTATAATCAGGTCCTTATAAATGATACCGGGAGAAGTGTTTCCTGCATCCGCTGTAGTCTGTGTTGTTGCCTTATCATACAATCCTTTCCGGAGATCTACAGATCCTCCTTCCCCAAAGTCTTTTATTTGTTTGCCTGTTCTTGCGTCTATCGCTATCAATTTATTGGCGGCAAACAAAAAAATCCTTTCGTCATCGCCGCCTTTCCAGTAAGTAAGCCCCCGGCACACACCACCATCTTTGCTATCCGGTGGAAAGGGGTCGAATACCCATAACTCTTTTCCTGTAGCGGCATCCAGGGCAAAAGCCTTTAACCGCGGGGAAATGCCATATACTTTTTTATCCACGATGATAGGATTGGCCTGGATCATAGAATACTCCGAATTATCGTGGGTGCGATAGGTCCATGCTACTTTGAGCCCGGTTACATTTTTGCTATTGATATCGTCCAGCGGAGACCAGGCGTTGCTGCCTTCATCACCCCGGTATATACTCCAGTCATTGCTACCTGGAGATAATTTGGTTCGACAGGCCATGGCGAGATAAGATATACCTATAGCAAAGAGTATTTTTTTCAAAATGACAAGCATAGGTATAGTATTATTGGCTTTCAATTTACTTTTTTTAAAACAGTTTGAAGAAAAACAAATTTAAACCAACAGCAACCGTTGCAGGCAGCGAATAGAAACAGTAAGGGAGAAAATTGAATTTACTAAATATGATTATTGATCAGGCAGAAAAAATTAATCCTGGTTTGCCTTCACTGCAGGAACTTATATCAACTTCATGTATCAAAAAATAAAACTATGGCAGGTAGAAAACTTCTTTCAGCGGGGTCTGCACCGGCGAATTGTCCGGGTGCGATTCCATAATATCTTTCATCCATGCCCACCATTTTTTTTGTACCGGGTCTTTTGGCAGCTCTTTCAGCTTCGCCGCATCTTCCACCAGCAAATAAGCGAATAACACATTCGTTTCTTCATCCAGGAAAATAGAGAAATCCCTGACCCCGGCCTCGTGTAATAACGTTTTCATTTCATTCCAAAGCTCATCATGTCTTTTTTTATACTCTTCTTCATATCCCGGGAAAAGTTTCATCTTAAAAGCAATGCGCTGCATATTTTTTTGTTTTACTTCTTAACTCAAAATTACCTGGAAGAAAAATTATAATTACTATTTTCCGGAACATCGGAAAACAAAAGCATATCGCTTCCGTCAACCCATTAATGGTACTTCTGACCAAGTATAGCCTTTGGCAATAACCCTTGCAACGGAATTTTTATCGGGCAGTGAGCTATCCTTGTCAACATACCACTCGACGGAGGTGGAAATCGTATCATAGAAATTGCCTTCGGTTACTGCAAACGGACCAGCTGTGTTGTTAGTACAGCTTACCATAAAAACCAGCATACGCGCTGGCAAAATTTTCCATACTTTCTGTATTCATTTTCTAAAGCGCTGAAATTATTTTACAATGGCCATTTACAAGAGCTATTCCTGCATCCAGTTGATTTATTTTTTTCCCGGTATCCAATAATCTTAAGCCTGCCAGGTATTTATTCATTAACCCTTCACCTGCAACAACTGTAACCAGATCAAAATTTTTTTCCTTTACTGAACTCAACTCAGCCCCAATCAGCAGACCACTGAGATAGTCAAAATTTTCCGTGGCCGTCGCTTTTTTGAACAAATGGTTTATCCGCACTTGAAAAATACGGTTTAATAAATTCATTTGAGACCCTTCAATAATTCCCTTTTCAAAAAAAACAATAGCCCTGTCATTTTCTGGCTCCTCGACGGATGCTGACAAAACACTCTGCCGCGATAAGAGAGCAAAAAGTTCACCAGTCATATAACTGGCCAGGTTATCAGCTACTCCGTCCGTAACCCTAACATGTTTGGAATGAGTACCGGGAAATATGAATAGTTCAGTTTTGCCCGGCTGCGTATCGCACCCTGCGAGTAAAGTTTCCTCGCCCCGCATGGCATCATCCGATGTGCTGGCCCCCGAAATAATAAAAAGGGGAAAGGGAAATGCGGTTGATCCATTGATTTTCTTTACCAGCAACCCGGAACCATCCGACCGTATAGGCATTGGTGCGTATTCCAGTTCCATTATTCCAATCGTAGACGAAGCCATTCCCGAAACAAGTACCGGGATGTTTTCCAAAGACGGAATATTTTCATTCCTCCATTTGCCGATATGTATATTAAGTACTGAAAGGTAATAGGAAAAACGATCGGTACCTGTAGCCTCATTTTTCCATGAATGATAAATGGAAGCAATTCCTTCATTTGTTTCGACTTCCTTTAATACCCTTTTACTGTCCTTGTCCACCAAACGTAAACGAAGATTAGACGTTCCCCAATCACAACTGATAAATGTATTCATTACAGGTTTTATAGAATCAAGATACTAAGTTCTTTTGTCGCTTCGCTGAAATCGAAATTATTATCTTACCCGGCCTGGCAATTTGTTAGAGAAAAATTTTATCATATTCAAAAAAAAGTCTTTCTCCCCGGCTATTTTCCAATAACAACCCATCCATTATCAATACAGCGTCATTATACCTTTTGATGATCCAAACCGGTTCAAATTCTTTTATCATTGCCAGTGCCTGGTATATCGGAGAAGGCCGTCCATCGGTGGGGAGGATACCTGTATCTCCATTTAATTCATAAAAACCAAGCATGCCCGCTTCACCGAGGTTTTGAATTGTGAACAGCGTCCATAATGCGGCAAACGAGGAATATTGTCTCGGGTCGGCTTTATTTTTATCGGTAGTATGCCGGCCACCGAATTTTATATGAATATTGATAGGTTTTCCCGGTGCAAAACTATTTGCAGTTTTAATTGTGTCGGCCTGATTTTCCAGGTTTTCGAAAATCGAACGGGTATCCGAAGCATGCACCTGTGGTTGCAAACTGAAACTTATAAAATCAAATGAACTGCTTAATGATGGCCGGTTACGATTCAATTCAGCAAAATGACCGTTGGTGCCATACCCCAACAGGATAACCGGGAAATCTTTTTTTATTTTATCATATATATCGGCCAGTAAATCCGATGGGGTTGCATCGGATCCTTTTTGCAATACAAGAACACTTACTACTCTCTCCTGTATGCCGGTCAATTGTTTGACGAATTTGCTGCCTTGCTTATCGGCAGACATTTCGAAAAAAACAACCAGCTCCAATCTTGTATTTAGTTGTGTAGCCGCATTAAAAGCAGTTTGTAATTGTTCCGGCCAACTCGTATCCGATAAATCCAATTCAACCCGAAGCTGATCTAAGGGAATACTCTTTCCTAAAGCAATATCAGTCGCTGTAAGATTTGTTTTTTTTACTTCATATCCATATCCAATTTTCGGGAAAGGGATTTTCTTTACTTCATCATTTGTTTTCTCAACTACTGCAGCCGCTTTTTTACTTGTACTAACTAACAAACTTATGCGCTGCTGGATTTGTTCTCCCTTACTTACCATTACCGGGTAAGGAAGCGACAATGGAGTAGAATATGTTTTATAAGAGCTGTCCGTCCAGTTACGGTGATCCTCGGTTTCAAAAATATCTCCTTCTAATTTCAATTCCATTTGTAAATTATCCGCTGTTGACCATTTCATTCCCTCCACATTTATAAAAGGCTGGTGAGGACTGATAAGCCAGGGAAAAGTTGACCTGTTAACCGCACCATCAGTTTCCAGAATTTCGACCTCTCTGCCTTCACATTCTCTTACCGGGTGATGAATGCATAAACCGATCCTGTTTCGTTTAAATGAACTCAGCGATTCTCCTTTCATTAAAAAACTGATGGTATTATCGGACCGGCCTTCGATTTCAAAAAAAGCTTTGTAGGAAATATCATGCTGGTGATAAACAGCAGTATAACTGATAAAAAACTCTTTTTCTTTTACCTCTATCTTTTCATCAATGATGCTAAAAGGAATTGTATCCCACTGTTCGTTTCGCAAAGCGCTATAGATCATTCTCAACACTTCCGTCTTACCGCATTTTATACTTCGAAGGTTACCCGCTTCATACATACAGGTAAGCTCACCTGCAGCTAATTTTTTTTGTGGCAAGAGATCTACATCCCATGGCAGTAAGATGTTTTTTTGTTTCATCGTTTAACGGATGGATTTTGAAGAAACAGGTCTACATTATTTTTGTCGATCTCAACAGAGCCGGTAATGATCGTTTTAGGAATAGGTATAACACCCGCCAGCGCATCGTTGCCCGATAGCTGCATGGTACTATGCCTCATATCAAATAGAAACTGGGCCCCCATATAAGTAAACAATTCTCTTTTTTGTCCCACTAAATAATCTATCACGCCATCTTTTACCAAACGCAAATGTTCGGGTTCGGCATCTACCGTGGTAAGATGTATTTTACCCACTTTATTTCCTTCCTTTACTGATAAAGCCATGCCCGGTCCTGAATTGGAATCAAATCCACCAATACCAGCGAGGTCAGGGTTGGCGGCCATCAGGTCGGCGGTTACTTTAGCGGCAATTTCCACATTCGCTTTATCATCATAAGTACCGAGAAATTTTATTTCGGGAAATTTTTTCAATGCATCCTGGAAGCCGCGAAAACCAGCTTCCATGTTTTCCATGCCCAGTATTCCCATGCAGGCCACTTTACCTTTTCCATTGATGAGTATCGCCATTCGTTCACCCTGTAGTCTGCCCATTTCATACCAGTCGCTTCCGATAAAACAATGCCTGTTGCTATTGGGAATTTCAGAATCATACACTACAGTGGGGATACCTGCCCCCACTGCTTTCCGGATCGCTTGCGCAATACCAGGATCAGTTCCATTAATTAATAAACCCGCAGGCCTTGAGGGTATCACTTGTTCTAATGTCGCTATCTGCGATGGTACATCCCATTCGGATGGCCCGACAATAGAAATGCGTACACCCATTTTTTCACCCCATTTTTTAAAAGCGGCCTGGTCATGATTTACATACAACGGAAGATTGATAGCCGTTGTCACCATTACATATTCTTCATTCGGAGAAACTTCTTCGCTGGTAATAAACTTCGCCGCAGTAACGGCTGTTTTGTCAAGATCCGACTGTGGTCTTGGCGGCGGTTCACACGCCAGTAGGTTTACCAACAAGAGTATAAAAAAATATCGTTTCATAATCTTATTTAAGCTTTTGCATCCAGCATTGACCACCCGATAGCTATCGGGTCACTTTTCACTATTCACTTTTCACTATTGATCACTCTCTCACTTCTCTATTCTTCTCAGCAACCATTGATCCAAACCAACAGCGACAATTAATATAATACCTAGAATAATTTCCTGCCAGTAGCCCGATACACGGCCGATGATCAGCATATTATTGATCAGCGCCATGAATAAGGCGCCGAGAAATGCGCCAACGATTTTACCATAACCTCCCGAAAGACTTGCTCCGCCTAAGATCACCGCTGTTATTACCCGCAGTTCCATCCCTCTTCCGGAGGTGGAAAGCGCAGCGCCCAATCTTGATGATAGTAATATACCGGCAATACCTGCCAGCAATGCGGAAAGAATAAATGCATAAATTTTCATTTTTTCTACCCGTATACCCGACAGCTTTGAAGCACGTTCATTTCCACCAATAAAATAATAACGTCTGAAAAATTTTGTTTTAGCCGCAAGGAAAGAAAACAATCCAACGATTACTATCATATACCATACCGGCGCCTGCAGACCAAGCAATTTTGACTGGCCGATATAAATAAATTCATAAGGAAAATTTTGAATACCCGCTCCACTGAGCATCAATGCCAGGCCACGTACAATACCCATCATGGCCAATGTCTGTATCATAGGATTTATACCGGCTTTTGCGATCAGCAACCCGTTTGCCAAACCGATCAATAAACTTCCCGCTATAGCCGCCATGATCGCTAATAGAAAATTTACATCATGATAGTACATTAAATAACCGGCAAGACCACCGGCGAATGCCACAACAGATCCCACGGAAAGATCGAACATGCCGGCTATCATTAACACCATCATCCCCACTGCGACAATTGTATCAATAGATAAATTAAGTAATACCTGGGAGAAATTTTCTACCGTAGCAAACTGTGACGGATAAACGATAGTCATAATAATACAGAGCAACAAAATAGCCGCGCTTAATGAAACAACTCTTTCCCGTAAATATTTACTTAGCTGCATAATTAACTCTTGTTTTGTTACATACCCGATGCCATGGCGGTTATATTTTCTTCATTGGCGTTATCATGTTCAATAATTCCCTGTATGTTTCCTTTATACATTACCGCAATCCGGTCACTTAATAATAAAAGTTCCGGCAACTCACTTGAAATAAGTAAAATACTTTTCCCTTCAGCAGTTAACTTTCTCAATTCACTATATATCTCTGCTTTGGCGCCAACATCTACGCCATGCGTCGGCTCGTTGATGATAAATATATCCGCTTCCGTATGCAGCCATTTCGCTAATACCACTTTTTGCTGGTTGCCACCACTTAGTTTTTGCACTTTTTGTTGCACGTGCGTGGCACGGATACTAAGTTTCACTCTATAGCTTTCACTGACCGCGTGGCTTTCCCTGCGATTGTATAAACCTTTACCGGGATGCGCGGCGATGATATTATCTGATATCGCCTGTTCCATAAATAACCCCTGCGCTTTTCTGTCCTCCGGAATATAGGCCATACCCAGGTTGATGCAATCAGCAGGATGCTTTGGATGAATCGATATACCATCTTCAATGATCTTTCCATTTTGAAACGGAATATCTCCAAAGATCGCCAGGGCGAGTTCTGTTCTGCCTGAGCCCTGCAAGCCGGCGATGCCAAGTATTTCGCCTTTGTGAAGCACAAAGCTGATATCGCTAAACCCTTTCCCTGATAAATTTTTGACTTCGAGGGCCACTTCCTTTTGTTTATGTGAAATGTATGCTGCCTGCTGCAGATCACGTCCCACCATTTTTGCTATAATAATATCAACCGGAGTAGAAGCCGCATCATAACTGCCCTGGAAAATTCCGTCCTTTAGTATTGAGACTATATCCGCAATGGTTTTTATTTCCGCCATCCTGTGAGAGATATAAATCACAGCGACTCCTTTTGCTTTTAATTTCCTGATGATGGAAAATAGTATTTCTGTTTCCTTATTGGTAATAGAAGCAGTTGGCTCATCCAAAATAAGCCAGGATGGATCTTGCGCCAGCGCTTTGGCGATCTCCACCATTTGCTTTTGTGAAGATGAAAGGTCTTCCACTTTCGTCACAGGTGAAAGATGAGTGAGCTGCAACTCATCCAGCAATGCTTGCGTTTGCTTATATAACTGCCGGTAATTTATCAAACCAAATCTATTCAGTGGTTGATTAACCGGGTAAATATTTTCGGCGACGGTTAATGAATCAACGAGACTTCTTTCCTGGTAAACGATACTGATACCAAAGCCCTGAGCCACTTGTATATTTTCGACTCCGATCTTTTTGTTACTTAAAAAAATGCTTCCTTCATCGGGTTGAATATTCCCCACCAGAATATTCATCAGGGTGGTTTTGCCAGCACCATTTTCACCACATAATGCATGTACTTCACCCGGCTTAAATTCCAATGAAATATCATGTAATGCTTTTACACCCGGAAATGATTTTGATATGTTTTTCAGTTGCAGCATTAAAAATAAATGATCCTTTTTTCAGCAGCGGATGTATACGACGCAGCCACCAATTGAACAGTTTTTAAATTATCCATACCCGTTGTCTCAGCTCTTCCGCCCTGCAGGCCATTTAAAATATCACGATTACAATCCACTATACTGGAATGTACCAATGCATAGTCAGGATCCGCCCAACTGTACGATTTGGGTTTTATGACCGATGAAACCGTTCTTGCTTTTGTGGTAATCTTTAATTCAAAATCGTTGCTAAGATGTATTGAACCTTTACTGCCTTCTATCAATACCAATGTTTGAGGAAAGGTTTCCTTTTCCATTATGGATGCGTAAGACATTTCCGCATAACAATGCAAGCCGCTTTGCATCTCCATCAATACATTGGCGACATCTTCACCTTTTATTTTAGTATTCACTTTTTTAGTAAGACAATATAAAGTTTTTGCTTCACCAAATAAGAAGCGGCAGATATCTAATACGTGAGAACCGATATCTGTAAGAATAAATTGATCCAGTCCGGCAAGAAAAGGCTGGTTGTCAAATACCGGGAAGGCGGAACAAAATGAAATCCTGGCTTTAAAAGTTTCGCCGATTACTCCACCGTCCAATAAACTCTTTACAGCCCTGATGGGTGCCTGCCAGCGAAAGTTTTCATGTATAAAAAATTTTACTCCCGCATTATTACAAGCTGACAGCATTTGTTTAGCTGCATCGTAAGAAGCGGCCATTGGTTTTTGACAAATAACATCAATACCTTTTTCGGCGGCCATTATTGTAAAGGCGGCATGTGTGTCCACATCCGTTATGATATCCACAAAATCCGGTTGTTCCTTTTCCATCATCGTTTGAACATCATCATATACAGCGGGAACACCAAATTTTTCTGCGATCGTTTTTGCTTTGGAAAGGGTGCGATTGTAAGCAGCCGTAATTTGAACGCCATTCAACTCCTGCCATGCAGGAATTTGATAGTTGGCCCAAAACCCTGTACCTATAATAGCTCCTTTCAGCATATCAGCGGGCATTGGGTTCAGGATAATTTTTGGAAGCATCATCCAGTATCAACACCCAATCGCTGCCGCGTCCTACTGAGGTTGGAACAAATTCTTTACTACCCGAATTATCAAAATCTCCAAGGGAAATCACATATCCGTCTCTTGGATTAAACCACCAGCCACGCAGCTTTGAAGCAGGCAATTTAGAAGTGCTGATAGTTGTCTTTCTTCCATAAGGAATATAGACCATCATAAAATCTTTAGCGGATGATACCGCCGCCATCTTATATTCCAATCCTTCGGGATTATCGCCAACAATAGCAGACTGATCCATTACCAGTTTTTGCCAATTCCGTTTCTCAAACATTTTACGCATATAACCTACCTGGTAAGCGCCGCGGTAATCCATGGCTATCTCCCAGTTAGTTCTTGCATTATTGATCGGCACTCTCTTTTCCGTGTACATCTGCCAGATATTATGATTGCCATAGGTATGACCCGCACCTCCGGATAACATATTCCAGTAAGCCGCTTCCCGGGTGTCAAAATCATCCATCCATCCCTTCTCACCGGGATTCCAGTCATTGGGATGATCCTCGTAATTGGGTTCCGCATTCAGGTGTGGCTTACTATTTTTAAGTTCATACGCCTTTATGTTTGTCTTATAATCAGGATTGCCCACTTTATGACCTGTCTGCGACATATGAAAATCTATCCACTTATCATCTGCAAAAAAATCATAGGAACTCGAACCGCCACTCGGATGATAGGTTAGCAAATGTTTATTATCCGACGTCTTTATTCCTTCCGCCATGGCTCTTATGATCGCCATATGTGTTTCATTCTGGGGAGTACGATCTCCACCTAAAACCCAAACAATGGATTTACTCAAATACCTTTTAGCGATCCAGGCACCGAAAATCTTTGCATTGTCCGGGGTAAATATTTCGGGGCCCATTCCCCATTTGTCTTTGTACCATTTATCCGCCCAGGTTGGCAACAGCGCTATTATCAAACCTAATCTATTCGCCTCGTTGATGATAAAATCAACATGTTTAAAATAAGCTTCATTCGGTTTTGCGGGATCATTATTTATTAAAGGCTTATCTCCGTAAGCATTGGGAGTATTCAAACCATCTAACTCCGCCAGCACCACGGCTTGTATAATAGTGAAGCCTTTACCGGCCCGGTTTTGCAAATATTTTTTTGCTTCTTCCCGGTTTAACCGGTGAAACAACTCCCAGGCAGTATCACCCAACCAAAAGAAAGGTTTGCCATCTTTTTTTACCAGGTAATGTTTGTCTTCACTTACCCGTAATTGTGCGGAAGAAAAAAATGATAGTGCAATTATCGCTGACAAGCTGAGCAATCGTTTCATATATAATACTTGAATTTAAAATTAATGTTATTACCGGCTTATCTTTTACTTTATTATCCTTTACTGGCTTTAACAGCTTTGCCTTTGTCACCCTATGTTCTGTTGTACAAGTGTGCGTCGCAAGGAACGATGCCCAAAGATTTGCCGCCGGGGTAATAAAATAAAACTCACACCACAGATTTTCCCGTAATATCTTTTACCTGTTGTTTTATATCTTCCATTTCAAAAATGCGCTTCCAGTTTTCTTTAAAGAGAATTGGTCTGGCCCTTTTGCTGATTTTATACGCCGCATCTGAAAAACTTCCGTTCACTTCTTTGAACAATACAGCGATTTGTATACGAAGATGGCCCAATACAAAATCTCTCGCCGCATTTTCCGGCACGCCCAGCTCAACGATCTTATCATATCCTTCCCTCACCACTTCCATACAGGTTTGCGCCAGGGTCTCTACCATCGCGGGTTCGAGGATAGCCATCTGCTCCAGGGTTATCCGGTAAGTGTGATGTATGGGGCCATACATATCCTTTGCAATTTTTTCTCCCAACGTATAGTGCGCCTCTTCGCCATGCATTAATGCAACGACGATAGATTGCTTAGCGGTAATGCCTCCATAAAAATCGCGAAAGGCTTCTTCGGTTGGCTCCCAATTAAAAACAGATGGATGGCAGGGATGCGCAATAACATAACCGAGGTCATCGCGGTGATGAATAACACCATCCAGCGGAGCAGCAGGATCCAATGTCATTACCAGGGCTCCTGGTTTCATTGTTGGAATGATGTCATCAGAAATTTTACCTATGGTGATGTCAGGCACTGCGAGAATTACCACATCCGCATTGGCTATTGCATTCTTATCCGTGCTTACTTCTACATTTCTTTTCAAAAGATTATTAATTCCCTGTTCGCTAATCTCCAAATAATGCAGGAGATAAGGATCACATTTTAAAAAGTTATCTGTCAACCGGCAGCCCATTTTACCACCCGCGCCAATCAATGCAATTGTTGTCATGCTATCATTTTTTTTAAATATTGAATGCTTTTTTTTACCATTTTTTTTTCCCTTGTCAGTGTTTCCTTCATAGTTGATGCGGGGTTCGACCAAACTTCAAGCGTCGCGGTTTTGCACCTGCCGGTTTGTTTCAATTGCTGGATGATGGAAAGAATATCGATCATGCCATCACCCGCTGCCACTCCTTCTATGGTGAATCCCATTTTATGAGGCACCCGTTTTATAAGGATATCTTTTATATGCAGGTTTATCGTATAAGGCGCCAATGATTGCAACACCTCATTGATCCCTTCTCCTGCGCCTAAAGAATTGGCTGTGTCCAAACAAATACCCACCCATTTGGGATCAGTCTTCAGGATGATCTTTCTTAATTCAGCAGCCGGAAACCTGTCATGGTTTTCGATGGCCAGGACGATATTATTTTTTTGCAAAGAGGGTAAAGTTTTTTTAATAATTTTTATAACGTCTGCCGTAGAGGGATGATAGTTCTTGTCGTCGATTACGATTCGCAGGAAAGGAGATTCCAGGTAAGCAGAGATGTTAATATACTCTTCGATATTTTTAAGAGTTAGTCTCCTGGTTCCTGTTTCCAGTTTTATACCTTTTGTATCAGCCAATGACTTGATTTGTCCGAGGGCGGACTGGCCCAACTCATGCAACGGAAGATTATCTCCCAACTGAACAACACCTATATCGTTTTTACCGGCATACCTTAACAATTGTAATGCAGCAAGTCTTTTCATTTTGCTGTTTTCACTCCTGCTTATGGCCCAGGGAAATGTATAAGTGCTTATTCCTAAGAACACAATCGTTGTTTTGTTGGCTTTGTAAAAGTCACAGAATGTTTCAATCAGCTTTTAAAATTATTTGCCCAGAATTAGAACTATTTTATCTAATTTGAAATAGTTAAGAGAACAATCAGCAAATTGCAGTCGTATGGTAGCCCCTTCTTATAGATTGATAAATCCGCAGGCCAACCGCTCCTTTGTGTTTAAATGGGAAGCATTTGATCTCACTACCAGATGGCATTATCACCCGGAGATCGAACTGATTTATTTTATCGAGGGAAAAACAAACGCTGTTATAGGTGATGGCTTCCAGCACTTCGAGGAAGGCGATCTTGTCATCCTGGGAGCTAATTTTCCCCACGTCCTGCAGGAGAACAAAGCGTTTGCAAAAGATAATCCGGAATGCAAACCTTTTGGCCTGATCTTACAATTCACGGAAGATTTCCTGGGTGCTGATTTTATGAAGAAACCGGAATTGCAGCAAGTGAGTACATTATTAAACAAATCAAAAAGAGGGATTCATTTTAAAAAAGAAATTGTTGAGAAGGTGAAAGAGCCTTTGCTGAATATGCACCAGTTAAATGAGCCGAGAAAGCTGATCAGTATGCTGGATGTACTGGAAACACTGGCGGAGACGGATGCTTATGATTACATGACGAATAAAAATTATGGCTACGATCATTCGCAGGATGAAGATCGCATGCGTTGCATACATCAATACATCTATGAGCATTTCACCGAAAAAATAACCGTGAAAGATATAGCGGCTGTAGCCAATATGACGGAGACTTCTTTCTGTCGTTATTTTAAAACAAGAACATTGAAAAATTTTACCCGGTTTGTAAACGAGATACGCATTTCTTATGCCTGTAAATTATTGAGCAATACCAACTACACGGTGACAGCGGTTTGTTTTGAATCTGGTTTCAATGAAGTTTCCTATTTCACCCGGCAGTTTAAGAAGATCATGAAACTTTCACCTCAACAATACCAGAAATGGAAGAAAGCGTTGTGATAGGTGAATGACTGTATTACGAAATTATTTATTTCGATTACCGAACTTATTTCCGCTCTGATTGCCGTCAGGGCGGTTTTTGTTTTGGGTTGCTTTAAAAATATTTACTTCGTAACGGCTATTTTGTTTCCATCAACGCTGAATGTGTAATCACCAGAACCAACGGCTATTACAGCATACCCGTTTTCATACCGAAGCAGTTTCACTTCTTCTATTTCGCTAATTGATTTTCCATTATCGGTAATAAGTTCGTTTTCTTTTGCTGTCAGCCATATCTCCGCTGTAGTGTTGGCGGGGATGCTGACCTTCAATAAAAATTTGTCCGCTTCCTTTTTCCAGTCACCCGAAATAATTCCTCTAACTGATTTATAAGTTCCTTTGGCCCAGGTAAGCTCCTTCAGCGCTTGTGGCTTAATGATGATTTTTTCAAACCCCGGCGCAGCGGCATTGATGCCGAGTATTGATTTATAAAACCATTCATCAATAGAACCAAACATGGGATGGTTTTGCGATGGTGCGTTATCCGGGTATGCCCAGGTTTCCCAAAGTGTAGTAGCGCCGCTGCCAAGCATATAACCCCATCCGGGAAAATCTTTTTGTGCCGCCAGCTCAAATGCCTTCTCCTGCAAATCATTTTCCCGCAATACATCAAACAGCATCTTCGTGGAAAAGATACCGGTAGATACATGATTTTTATGACGGCTGAATTCATTCATCAGTGTTTCTAACGATGCTTTTTTATCGGGGGTAAACTGGTACCAGAGCGCAAAGAGTTGTGCTGATTGCGTGGCATTATCAAAACGACCCGTACCAGTTACCCAAAATTTTCCTACGATAGCGCTGCGTATTTTTTTGGCCAGTGCGGTATATTTTATCTCGTCTTCTTTTTTATTTAAAATCGCCGCGAACTCGGCAGCCAGTATAGCATGATGATAATAAAAAGCCGAAGCGGTAAATGCTTCCGGTTTGGGGTCGAGCGCTTCATGGTCGCTGATATCCCAATAATACAAGCCTTGTAAAGCTTTTGCTTGTAAAAATTCCATTTGCTTTTTAAATGGTTCGTAACATTCCTCTATAATTTTTTTGTCGCCATAATAGTCGTATAATTTTTTTTGTAAAAAAGGAAAAGCCAATTGCCAGCCCAACGGTCCTGATTCGCCCCCATAGCCCCTGTCGGCGATACCTGTGTAAGGCGCTATCTCTGTAATACCACCATCGGGTTGCTGATCGTTTATATAATCCTTAACCGTCTTCCGGTAAAAATGAAGCATGTTGTAGTTGTATATGTATGCTTCCGCGGTAACTACAATGTCGGCACCATAACCCATTTTTTCTCTTGCCGGGCAATCTGATTGCACACTAAAAATATTACTGAGGAAAGTCCATCGTATAGCTTCATGCAGTCGATTAAAGATATTATAAGAACAGGAAAAACTGCCATTGGGAGAGATGTCCGAATTCATCCGCAATCCTTCTATATCATTGACACTGGGAGTACCCGGCCAGCCTGTTATCTCTACATATCGAAACCCATGAAACGTAAATCGTGGCGACCATGTTTCTGTGCCTTCCCCCTTGGTGATGTATTCATCTTTTTGCCAGGCTGTTTTTGGCGCACCTGGCCCCCCCCTCACATTCCAGATTTCTTTTATTTGCCCGGCAACACTTGTCAAATAATTCAGGCGGCCATCCTTAAAAATATCTTCGCCATAACGCAAACTTATTTTTGAACCTGCGGCTCCCTTTACTCTTATTCTGGCAACACCGGCGAAGTTTTGTCCCATATCAACGATGAATGTATCTTTTCCAACTTCTTTAATGATGATTGGCTTTACCACTTTTGTTATGCGAATGGGTGGTTGCATTTGCGCAGTCAGCATACCAGATGGACCTTGTGCCAGCACGACATTCTTCCAACCATCGATGGAGGAGAAATTTTTTTCCAATCTCGCATCGTATAATTCCCCGAGGTAAACATTATTTCTTACAACAGGGCCAGTTGCCGTTTGCCAGCTTTCATCAGTAGCAATTATTTCGTTCGTTCCATCCGCATAACGAATATGCAGTTCCGCTTTTACACAGGGTCTTCCTGTTTGTTGTACCTCCCGGAAATTAAACCTTCCAAACAAACGCAGTGGCAATGCGTTCCACCAACCATTGCCCAGCATAATGCCAATATTATTATTACCTTTTTTTAGAAAGGGAGTAATATCATGTGTTGCATACAAAGCCTGTTTACGATAAGATGTAAAACCGGGATCCAGCATATTGTTGCTGATCTTAGTGTTATTCATGTATGCTTCGTAGTAACCCAACCCTGAGATATACAATCTTGCTGATGCAATTTTTTTAGTGATGGAGAATTGTTTCCGGAAAAGCGGCATCGCATCATCCTTATAAAAATCTTCGTCCTTCTCAAACTGCCGGGTTCCGTCATCAATCCATTTCGCTTTCCACCCGATAGCTGCAGGGTCTCCAGTTTGCAACATCGCGGTCTCGAAAGAAGCGACAGCACTCCAACCCGATTCTTCACCCTGTGCGTTATAAACTTTTATCCGCCAGTAATATTTAGTGAAAGATTGCAGGGCTGAACCATTGTACTCGATATTTATACTTTGCGGAGAATTTATTTTCCCGGTTTTCCATACATTACCTTTTGCCCGTTGAATATTTTCCTGGTTATCGCTGACAATTATTTCATAGGCCGATTGAAGCTGGTTGCGGCGGGTAGAAATAAAATTCCAGCTCAGCCGGGGTTTCATTATATCTATACCTAAGGGATTTTCAAGGTATTCACAACTAAGATTTGCGGGTTGCAGAGCGGGAGTGGCTTGAACCCTGATCGCTGCACTTAAAAAAATAATAAACCAAAAAATACTTTTATTCATGTCGTTATTTATTTGGGCATCGTTTGTTCTGCCTGGATCACTTTATAATTTTATATTCACAATTTCTCAAATAATCTTCCTTTACTCAATTATTTTAAGCTTTATCCCCGGCAACCAACTCATGGCGGCAGCTTTTTCATCTCCGAAAAGCCCCGAAAAAGGACACAATTCCCCGGATTTTATATAGTATCAAAGAAAGGTTGTAAAACCTATAAATTAAAAAGGCATCGTACTTATCGCTTCATAGAGTGTTAAAAATCACTTGGAATCCGGATTAATTTTATCTTATTGATCTCTGGCACGTGCTTTGAATTGTACCTATTGCCAAAATCTATATCGTAAAAAGGATTACCTACCCGCAACTCATGAAAGAGTCTCCTTTTTTTACCAGCAAGATATTATTATTAAGTGTCATTTTTTATTTCCTTGTTCTCGAAATAGTATGGGTTACTATTGATTGGCAGGAGTTTCAAATTGAATCCATCCAAACAAGTAATTTTTTTGTCACGTTCACTACAAGTTTTATTCAACACTGGCAATATGAATTAATGACATTCGTCTACAAGATTATTGCCTTTTTAATTTTAGTAGGTTCCGTCAACAGCCTTATTAGTGATCATAAGAAGGAAACTGAAAACTTGTTAAATACGCTTTTATCCGACCCTGCTAAATAGACAGCAAGAATAAATAGAATGTAGTTGCTGTTTATTTTTCCCGAACTGATCAACTCAAAAATGTCGAATTACTTAAGCTGAACGATCTTTCCTGTCCTTACCGATTCGTCGCAGGCAAAAGCAATACGAAGGCTGCTTACCGCATCCAGCACATGATCGGTGATATCCGCATTCTCCCTGATGGATTGGAGAAAAAATCGTTGTTGACGATTGCACAATTCCTGGTGGTCAGGTTCATCTTCGAGGTTGATCCAGGTATCTTCCTTTGAAAATTTTTCATTCTTTTTATCAAGGTCGGCATGATGGAAACGCAGCGATTCCGTTTTAGTATGCGCTTCGATGGACGATGATTTTCCGGCACCACCGGCATCCTTCGCAACAATGGAAACGGAACCTTTAGGGCCAATAACATCCTTCACAAAAAACGCCGTTTCACTGATCATCGGCCCCCAACCCGCTTCGTACCAGCCCACAGATCCGTCTTCAAATCGTATCTGGAGCTGCCCGTAATTGTAATTACCCGCAGGAATCTCTTCAGTCAGTCTTGCCCCAATAGCACTTACCTGCACCGGTTTCGAACGTGTCATCTGGCACATTACATCAATGTAGTGCACACCACAGTCAACAATAGGACTTAAACTATTCATCAGGTTGCGATGAAGGGTCCACATGCTCCCATCGCTTTGCTGGTTAAGATTCATCCGCATTACGAGTGGTTTGCCAAGTTCCCTGGTCAATTCAATGAACCGCACCCATGAAGGATGGTGACGCAGGATATAGCCCACTACTAATTTTTTATCAGCATTTTTTGCGGCGGCGGCTACACGCTCAGCGCCTTCAACTGAATCAGCTAACGGTTTTTCAATAAAAACGTGGCATCCATTCTCAAAAGCTTTCATCGCAAAATCTTCGTGCGTATCCGGGTAAGTGGAAATGCAAACCGCATCAGGTTGCGTTGCCATCATCGCTTCATCCATGTCATTGAACAATGCATACTTATTTCCGAGCCTGGCATTCAATATTTCTTTAGACTTACCTCTTGAAACAAGTCCGCAGATTTCGAACCCTTCAATACTATGATAAGCTATGGCATGAGATGATCCCATATTTCCACAGCCGACTACGAGGATGCGCAGATTTTTCTTTTGTTTTTGCATATCGTGAAAAACTAAAATTACTGTATAAAAATTACACTTTTTTGAAGATCTAAAGTCCTTTCATTTTCGGTGATCCACTAATGAAAAACGGGGATTGTCTCATCAATTCAGAAAGAATACTTTTGGTAATTAAATAATCGTCATGAAGAACGACCTGATTTTTCTTGCGCTTGCATTAATTACCGGTGCACTAATTCCTATCCAGGCGGCAACCAATGCGGCCTTTAGTAAAAGTATCGGAAACCCTGTCCTGACTGGCCTGATGGTTTTTCTAGTTGGCCTGGTGGGAATGATTCTTTTTATTCTTTTGTCAAAAACATCTTTTCCTGTACGACAGCAGGTAGCTTCAGCGCCCTTATATAGCTACCTCGGTGGACTAATTGTAGCGACCTACGTGGTGATGATTACAATTTTAGTTCCCAGGATAGGCGTTGGAACAGCCATTGCATTTATCGTAACAGGGCAAATAATTTGCGCTGTTGCCATTGATCACTTTGGTCTTTTTAATGTGGCCGTTCGTGCTATCAGTCTAACCCGCACGGCCGGAATATTGTTAATGATTGGAGGTATTTACCTGGTGATGAAAAAATAGGATCGCTGTTTTATATTTCTCCATGATGTATGAGCTACTAAGTACACCAACGCAAAATTAATCTCATAATCACTCCCAATGTTTTTCACGCCATTGTGTCTGTTTTTACAAGTGTATTAAACTAGTTTAAACGACTCGCACCAACAACGGAGTAAATTTCATTTTACCATTTGATATTTTTCTCCATATATTTAATCAGCACATCAGCCATCGCCTGCTGTTCAGGTTTGCTTGGGTGACCGGGAGTATTTTTATACGGAAAGAATAATGTTTTGATACGCTTATCATGTAGATTCCGCACAGCTTTAGAAATATATCCGGGCCACGCTGAACCTTGTTTTGCAGCGTCCATGCTACCAAGGGCGCATATAATCTGAGCACGGGGATATTTAGCACGAATACTTTTTACAAAAAGTTCATAGGCTGAAATGATTTGTTGACTTGTTGGCGCAGTTGAATCAAAACGATGTTTGAATTCAGGATAATCTGGTTTCTCTACTAACCAGGAATCGTTTTGAAAAAGGTTAATCAGCACGACATCTGGTTTGTATTTACTAAAATCCCATTGGCTGTTTTCATCACTTCCATCCAAACGGTCATACATTTCTGACATAATTTGAGGAAACCAGCTTATTAAAATACCGATGCCACTCCTGGCAATACAGCTATACTCTGCATCAAAATGACGGGCGGTGATGGCGGCATAAGCCAAATAATGATCCTCAAAGGGAGCTGTTCCCCTGTCCTTACCGGTTGTATCCAATACGCCATAACCACAGGTAATGGAATTGCCATAGAATTCAATTCTGCGCTTTTTTGCCGCAGATACTTTAGATATAGCGGTACCGGGGTCAAGCTGAAAACTGTAAAACCATGTTTTGCCAAATACCCATTCTGTACGTTTTAATAATTCCAGGTGATGCCTGCCTGCAGATAAATCGGATACCAGCGTATATAAATGTTTTCCTGAATCAAGTTGTATGTCTGGCAACACTTTATTATCGACAATGACTTTAAAGTAGTTTGTTCCTGACTGATCTCCCAGCAAAGCCTTAATACCAGTGCCATAAAAGTTGATACTAACGGAATTGCCAGGCCAACTCAATGCTGCAGAATCGCCCCGAAAATCGACACGCCCCATATAACGAATATGCGGATCGGTGCTTTTGATAATGGTTTGTGTAAAGCCACTGTGTACAATAAACAGAAATACAGCAGCACTTAAAAAATTCCTCATAGATAAAATTGTAACTGGATTACTATTCTCTCCCTGCTAATCTTATAAATTATTAAAACATTCCCTCCGCTATCCCTGGAGATTAGGCAGTGAAATCCAGGAACTATCAAAGTTCCTTGAGGTAAATTTCCTTATACTCCACTTTCATTTTCGGCATTACATGTACCTGCATGCCCAAAAGCCCGGATGATTTTCCCTTCACTGTATCCTCTTCAATAGCCTCACTCATTAAAACACCATTGACATAATGCTGCATTTTATTTCCTTTCGCAATGATATGAATTTCGTTCCAGCCGCTTTTTATTAAAGCTTTCAACGACTCAGAACCGCCTAAACTTACAGAGTCCGTTACCAATGGTTTTTCATTGGTTCTTAATATAACTTTTTGACCGCGCATCGCTAAAAAACCACGACCACGCTCTTCGTAATTCTGACCGGTGTAGGTATTGGCACCGTCTATATCGGCCTGGTAACCCTTTAAAGCATGAGGAACATCTTTTACCGCTTCGCTTCGATATTGAACACCGCTATTTCCTTCGGGACTAATCCGGTACAATGCTTTGAATTCAAAGTCTGCCGGTTCCCCGCCTTTCCAGATCAAAAAGGTATTTGTTTTGATCACTTGCCCCGGTAAAACCTGACCAACAGCCACGCCATCTTTAATTTTCCAGAAAGCAGTATCCGCTTCCCATCCTTTAAAAGATTTTCCATTGAATATTTTTACAAATTTTCCTTTTTTTGTTTGACTGAAAGCCGACTGAAAACTGCCGGCTAATAAAAATACCAGTACTGCTACTACGGAAATAAATCGTTTTTCTTTTGTCATTTTTATTTATTTATAATGATGATCACTACAAGTAATATTTAAAGTTTATTGAATGCTATAAGCCACGCCTGTTTCTTTCCAGGCTTTTGAAACCGCTGAATCAAGCACGGCCTCACAAACTTTTTGTGTTTCCAATGCATCTTTAAATGTCGGTCTGCAGGCTCCTCCCGTTTCCAGGCTTTTTAAAAAATCCGCTACCTGGTGAATAAAGGAGTGTTCATACCCTATTCCCAAACCCGGCACCCACCATTTGTCCATATAAGGCTGATCACCATCTGTGACATGTATAGACCGCCACCCGCGAACCGTTGAATCATCGGCATTGTCAAAAAATTCGAGACGGTTCAGATCGTGAAGATCCCAACGGATAGAAGCATTGGCGCCGTTGATTTCAAAAGTGTATAGTGCTTTATGTCCGCGGGCATAACGTGTAGATTCAAACAAGCCCAGCGAACCATTTTCAAAATGACAATGAAAGATACAGGCATCATCTATACTTACTTTCTCAACCTTGCCTGTTAACTGGTGCATACGTTCTTTCACAAAGGTTTCGGTTACTGCAGACACGTCTTTGATAGCGCCATTCAGCCACATAGCAGTATCAATGCAATGCGCCAGTAAATCTCCCGTAACACCCGATCCCGCTACATCCGCATCCATGCGCCATAAACCTTCCCCACCTTGTGGCAGGTTTGCATTAATGGTCCAGTCCTGCAAAAAATTAGCGCGGTAATGATATATTTTTCCCAACTTTCCTGAATCAACAATTTGCTTAGCCAATGTAACAGCGGGAATTCTTCTATAGTTATACCAAACCGTATTGGGTACTCCCGCTTTTTCAACAGCTTCCACCATTGTTTGCGATTCGGCTAACGATCTCGCCAACGGCTTCTCACATAAAACCATTTTACCCGCCGCTGCAGCGGCAATAGCGATTTCCGCATGTGTATCATTGGGAGTGCAAATATCTACCGCATCAATATCCGCACGCTGAACTAATTTTTTCCATTCTGTTTCAAACGATTCATAGCCCCATTGTTCAGCGAATGCACGCACCTTATTTTCGCTGCGTGAACAAACGGCTTTGAGTATTGGAATATACTCCAATGCCGGAAAGAAATTTTTTATCCTGTTATAACCGTTTGAATGCGTCCGGCCCATAAAGCCGCACCCGATCAATCCTATTCTAAGTTCTTTTTTATTTGACATTTCTAGGTTATTAAATGTTCAGCATTAATAAATCTTTTATTACTCATACCAGCCATGGGCATCACGCACTTTTATCATCGCGGCCAGTATATCGTTCCATGTTTTTTGTTTCGTCATCACTTCATTCGGAAACATACAGCCATCCCAACAGATATGCCTGAACGCTTTTGTTAATTCGCCTTTCCCATCACGCAGCCAGTAACCGGCGTCATGCGTGATATCCAATTTTCCATTGCTATCAGTGGCCAGGCAATGCCTTCCTGTTTTATCGTGGGAACCGGTACCATGGACCGTTCCATCATTCTGCGCTACGTGAAAATCCAATGTCCATGGCCTTAAGGCGTCCGTTAATTTCTTTAGTCCCGCATTCAACGTTGCACGATCATTCCAATCAAAGTTTTCGGGAAGTATCCTGTCTTCGGAACGATTATAACCTAACAGGTACAATAGCGTATGCGCCATATCGGCCTGGAACCCTATATTGGGACGATCAACCGCTTCCAATGTATCAATCATGGTTTTCCAGCTGTGCATCCCTCCCCAGCAGATCTCACCTTCCGCGGCAAGCTTCTCACCATAATCAGCGGCTACATCACAGGCTTCGCGAAAAGTTTCTGCGATGAGCTTGGTATTCTTCACCGGATCGGCCGCCCAGGCTTCGGGTTTGCTGGCGGAATCAATACGAATAATACCATTGGGACGAACACCCAGCTCACGCAGTTTTTTACCA
Organism: Chitinophagaceae bacterium; assembly: GCA_040007815.1. Classification (GTDB taxonomy): domain Bacteria; phylum Bacteroidota; class Bacteroidia; order Chitinophagales; family Chitinophagaceae; genus Terrimonas_B. Next base: position 28,487 of record JBDTUH010000013.1, on the reverse strand, counting down.
AAGCGGCAGGAACGTTTCACCATGTCAACAAACACAGCACGATCTTCTTTGCTTCCCATCGCAGGTCCTCCCCAAATGGGTGCTACCAGGCTTCCGATATTTAAGTTGAGTGATGCGCATTTTTCGGCTAATCTCTTCAGGCCATCATCTGTTTCGTCGATATTAAAATGAGGTTCAAATAGCCCAAGGTCGATGCCGTCAAACTTTACACCATCTACCTCGGCAGCCACCGTTAACTTTAATAATGTATCTAAGGAAATAGGCGGCTCAGAATCGGGGCCCTTGCCCACAATACCCGGCCATGTAGCGTTGTGGAGTTTTGGATAATTATTTTTTTGCATATCGTTAGATTGAAGTGAGTATTTTTTTTGTTTGCCACGAATGACACTAATTTACACGAATGGCATTGATCAATTTAATTACGCTAAGATCAATCAGAAAACATTTCGTGTTAATTGGTGTCATTCGTGGCAATATCCATTACAATTTCATATCTGGGTTTCCCGGCCCGAAATGTTTAAGCATTACGATTGGATCCGTTTTTGAAAAATTCTGGATTTTCACGCCTTCAATGGCAGCCTGTTCACTCACGAAATATTCATCGTGTGTAAGCTGACCAAAATGTATGGATGATGGCGTTTCAATATCCCATACGCCCATCTTACCATGCCCTTGCATCATAATCATACCATAGGCGGCCGCATCGCGAATAGTTACTGTAGCGCCCGGAAACACCGTTAGCTCCTTGGCGCTATACGCTTCATTTTTATAACAAATCCACTTGTCAGAATAGCCATCTTGTTTCATCTCTTCAACCTGTTTAACGGGTTTAGGCCGCATAAAATGATTCTGCGCAAAATGAGTATCTACATTTGGCTCCCAATCTATCACTTCAAGTAAATGTTCATAATTCCCGATTTTATCCTTTGGTGTATTTTTCCAAAGTAATTCTTCAGGTATGATAACATTATTAACTAACGATTGATACATTGCAAATACGTCCGAAGCTTTTTGTGGTTCATACGTGCATAAGCTACCCGGTGCATGAAGAATTCCCGGAGGAACATCCCAACCTGTACCAGGCTCGAGACGGTGTGCGTGTGAAATATTCGTGATTTTGTTATCGCCTTTATTGAAATTTTTAAGGCATTCTAATACTTCTTCTTTTGTTGTTCCCGGGTTAAATCCAAAAAAAGTGTAGGGAAAATCTCCCCCATGATTATTAAGGTGCGGCGGGAAATAATAAGCCTCTGGTTTTCCCAATTGACCCGTCAGTTTTGCATGCTCATCCCTGTGATGCACATGGTGTGGCAATGGCCCAAGGTTATCAAAAAATTTGGAATACATGGGCCATGCTTTGTACTGATTCCATAAACGCGCCCCGATGATAGCGCTTCCCAGTTCGCTGATGGCATCACGCAAAACAATTTGTATGATGTTGCTCCCATCTTCAAAAACAATATGACTTAAGCCTTCATTTTTGCTGGTTAAAGGCCCGTTGTCGGCAGGAGTGGTTGATGAAAGCCAGCGTTCGTCAATACCGCCCCGTATGCCACCCAATGCATAATAATCATCCTGGTGCAGTTTGATACGACGGCCCGGTATGCAAAACGATCTTGGTACCCATGTTGGCGACAAACGCAAAATTCCTTCTCCCTCGTCAAGTGCTTTTTGTACTATACTTAAATTTTCCATTGGCATCTATTAAAGTTATTAAACAGCAATCGTTGTATTTTTCAGCAATTGTTTGAGTATTTCCGGATTACCGGATACTTCCATTTCAAGCTCGTAATTTTTAGTTTCACCGGGCGCCAATAAGATCAATTCATTTTGCTTTCTTACTTTTGCTTGTCCTATTGGTGGATTGGTTGCTGGTTCAAGTCCTGTTACATATTCGTTCTTTCCCCAATGCTGCCAGTTTATCAACCACGGTAATTGTTTTTTATAAAATCGTATAATAACCGCGATGCCCAATTGTGAATTATACAATCCGCAATTGCATTGACCATTATCATCAGCTTCAATATCAATAAAAGCTGCTTCTTCGCCTGTGCCGCTATGCGCATCCATCGGAGCAGGGCATTTCCGGAAGTTATTTGATTTACCAAAAATTCTATTGGCGTTTATATCTCCATCTCTCGGTTTCCATTTACCATCCCACAAAATATCAGTTCCCTTATCCACAAGCGGCCAACCGAAATTGCAATGGTACAACAACATGTGTGGCGCAGGGCTATTTCCTTTATTTGTTACTTCATCCTTAATATAAATTTTCGACTCGCCTAACCTGCCGGATATTATTCGTTTCAATTCCAAATTTGGACCCAACACCTGCGTCTCCCGCATTTTTCCGGTAATGGACATTTCCATTTTTCCTGCAACAGGATCAGGTTGTATAATTGATTCTATTTCCGCCGCAGTATTGCTGATATTGCCATGCAATCCACGATCACCATATTCATCAGACTCAGGACCTCCTGCATGAGAAAGCCCGCATGTCGTTAATAAACCGCCGCCGAATGTGCGCAACCAGTTTATTCCTTTATCAGAAAATGGTTGTGCTGCTGTAACACCCGAATGACTTAACCATGCAATACTATACTGGTTATAAAACGCATCAGCAATATCCATTCCCCGGTCGATAACGACCTTATAATGCAAACCAGTACCAGTATTTATCCATGCGATGCGGGTACCACGGCCGGCGCCATTATCGAGCACGGAGGTTTCTATACCTCCCAGCTGCGCATGATTTGATATTTTATTTTTCCAGTTTTTCAATTTTTCTTCCCTTCCTATTTCTTAGCTGAAAAAATAGTATCATTTGCATTGCCTCCCGATTTTAGATAGGCCAGTAAATCTCTTAGTTCTTCCGCATTTAACCGGTTTATCATACCCGGAAGCATGGGTGATACTTCAGAAACCCTGGTGCGGGCAACATCTTTCTTTGCAATTTCCCTGGTGGTTGATGGATCAAATGGGTTTTGAGAAATAATATATTTAGTATCATCCTGGTTGATCATTCTTCCAACAATAGAACCACCGTCTTTAAGAAAAAAGACAGTAGCGCCGTATTGATCCGAAATAGTCTTATTCGGTTCAATGATAGATTCCAGCATATCCTTATAAGAAAAGCGGGTGCCTAACTGTGTCAGATCTGGTCCGGCTATACCACCTTCTCCTTTTATAGAATGGCAGGAAGAACAAAGCGAAGCGGAAAACATGGCTTTACCGTTTTCAAAATTCCTGTGTGAAATACCACTATCAGCCACCGCTACGGCTTCCTCCACTTTCCATCCTCTGCCCGGCCCTACCGGTTGCTTCATACCCACTTCAAGATTCCTGGCGGAAAGCCCAACAATAGAATCGCCGGATAAAGTATTGAAGTAAGCAAACCGATCCGCTGGTACATTTTTCAAAGCGGCTTTCCGGGCCGAATCAACAAAACCCACAAAGCTATGTCCTCCCCTGTAACTAAAAGCTTTATAGTACCACTTGAAATATTCATCCTGCAAAGCTGGTGTCCAGCCGGTTTTTACCTGGCTTAATGCGGTAGCATAAAAAGTTTGTTGTAATGGCGGAAGTTTAGAAAGTATTTTGGCAATGTCCATTCCATATTGCGGGTTACGCATAATCAGGTCAGAGGAGTTGGTAGCTGTTTGCTGACCGGCACTATTATCATCTTTAGCAATAGCAAGCAGGGGTATTGTTTTTTCTGCTAACTGGGGTGCATCCAGGTAAGCCAATACTTTAATCAATTCCCGGTTTAATTCGTTTCCACCTTTAGCGGGGTAATGCGGATTAAGATAAGTAATGATAGCTGGCTTCGCGTTAGCATCTGGCATACCCATACGCACCATCACCAGCTCAAACGCCCGAATCAAATCTATTTGCTGCGATTCTGTTAACTGATCATAATTAACAGCCTGAAGTGCCGCAAGCATGCTATTCTTATCTTTTGCATCTCCTTTACGGGCTAATGCGATCATTGATTCAAGAAGAATAACCGGGTCTTTTTCTGTCAGCGCTTTTTGTTTCCATTCATTCACAGGCTGATGTTCAATGGCTATCCGGGCTGCATATCTTATGAATCTGTCTTCATGTTTTAAATATGACCAGGCAAAATCGACAGCACCTGCTTTGGGCGCACCATGATATTCTTCCAGCTTTCTTCGCGTTTTTTGATCTTCGGTTAATGACGGTGCAGGCAGCGCTTCTCCATTTCCCTTCGCATCGCCATAATAAATGCGGTATAGATCAGATTCAAGTCTGCGACCGCCTGTAAGAAAATATAAAGCGCCATCGGGTCCGATAACACCATCCGTTAAAGGCAGTGGTGAACCGGAAACAAATTCTTCACCCGTGGCTTCGTAAGAAGATCCTTTCGGTTGCAAGTGTACGGCATAGATAATACCAAAACTCCAGTCGAAGGCGAAAACAGATTTGCGGTATTTTTCCGGGAACCTTGCGTTTCCACCATATACCACATTGGTAGGTGAGCCCTGTCCAATGTTTAAGATGGCAGGTAGATTATCAGGCCAGACAGGGGACCACTTTTCCGTACCGGGGCGCCATCCAAATTCACTGCCGCTGGTTACATGGCAAATACGAGTTGGGCGATACCAGGGTGTTCCGAAATCCCATTCCATATCTGAATCGTAGGTGAACATATCACCTGCGTCATTAAAAGCAAGATCGAAAGGATTACGAAAGCCCGAAGCAATCAATTCCCATTTTGTTCCTTCCGGGTTAATATTCGCGATCCATCCTCCATGCCAATTGACCGTGTTATCATGCCCGTTGGGGTCTTTAATAAATGGCAACAGGTTATCAAGCTTACTATCGGGAAAATTCCGGTAAGCATCCATTTCAGGTATTTTGGTAAAATTGCCGGCGATAACAAACAATGATTTTCCATCGGGTGACAGTACGATGCTGTGCGGCCCATGCTCGCCTTCACCATCCAGCTTTTTCAATAATGTTATCTTATCAAATTCATCATCTCCATTGGTATCCTGCATACGGTAAAGCCCGCTTCCCTTTTCAAAGGCGCTGTCTTCGCGATGGTTGATCATTACATAAAGACTATTGAAAGCCCATAGTAATCCATGCGCATAACCAATGCTCACTTTTGTTGTTGATGTATCATTATTAGTACCTGCATTCTCCGGTATATTTATTTTCTCAATTTTCACTTTTGTTACGGTATCACCAATTGCCGGAACATCCATGCGATAAATAGCGCCGTATTGGTCGGAAGCCAGGAGGCGGCCCTTGCCGTCGAAAGTCATCGAAACCCAGGAACCTTCTTTATTTTCTGATGGGCCATACAGGTGATCTGCATGAAAGCCCTCAGGCAGTTTAAGGTTCGCTATTTTAGGATCTGATGATACAATAGCATCCCGCTTTTCGTCAGTAGAACTATTGCAGGAAAATAATGTGAACACTGAGAACAAGAAAAAGAGGAAAAAACTAAATCGTTGAACCTTTAGGTTAAGTTGCAGGCAAGCTCCGTTCATAATCGTTACTATTATTTAAGTTGTAGAGTGTTTTCTTCGTTTACACATCCTTGAATACCGCCTAAATGTAAATAAGCGGTCGGTTTAAACTGTCATGGACTGTCTTTAGCAATATGCTTTGCCTTTTTCCTGCTATTGTGCTTTTGTGCAAAGACCAATTCCGGCGTCCGGCATGTTACTACTGGAAAGACCAATAAGGAGGGAAGATAAATGATTTTGGATTATCGCTTCCGGGGATCGCTGTTTAATTTTTATGTGTCACCGGGAGTTTTTTGATGAATACTACCAGGTAACACGGAAGAAGCCGGTGACCATAATAAGCGCCCTGGTCGACAACTGAAGCATTTGCAAAATTGATTGGTGAACCAGGAAAGGTTCCTGCAATACAAATAGCGAACAAGGGAGATTATATATCTGCATTACACCAACTGCAATACAAATGGCGATCAGCAACGGATTTAAATTCAGCAAATAACTTTTCGAACAACCTGTTTTAGTGTCGTATATTTAAGTGTTACCTGCAAGCCTTGGGGCAATTCGAACATTAGGTAAACATTGTAAGCGACTCAACTAACAAAAACTAAATTAAACGACATGAACAATTCAAAAAATTCTTTAACTGTACTTGTAGCAGGCGCTACAGGATTTTTAGGCAGTGAAATTTGCCGTCAATTACTAGAAAAAAATATAAAAGTAAAAGGTTTGGTACGCACCACGTCAGATGCAAATAAAGTAACTCAATTAAAAGAATTAGGTGTTGAAATTGTAGAAGGTGATCTGAAAGATAAGCCTTCATTAGAAAATGCTTTGCATGGAGTTTCAGCAATTATTTCCACCGTTTCCTCAACGTTATCAAGGCAGGAAGGCGATTCCATTCAAACAGTGGATGATGAAGGACAAAATAATTTGATTGATGCTGCTATAGGTGCAAACATCAAGCAATTTGTTTATGTTTCTTTTTGCGGAATGCCCGGCCAATTTCCATTGCAAATCGCTAAACGTAAAGTGGAAAAGCATCTTGCTGAAAGTGGTTTGAGTTATACAATTTTGCAACCAACCTATTTTATGGAAGTATGGCTCAGTCCAGCATTGGGTTTTGATTATCCCAATATGAAAGCCACCATCTATGGAGAAGGGAAAAACAGGGTTTCCTGGATCGCAATAAAAGACGTTGCGTCATTTGCTGTAGCCTCATTAGATAATCCTGATGCTAAGAATAGAATTATTGAGCTGGGTGGACCAGAAGCATTAAGTCCGTTTGAAGTAGTGAATATTTTTGAGGTAAATAAAGGGAAAAAATTTGAGCTTCAATTTGTAGCTGAAGAAACTATGAGAGCCCAAAAAGATGGAGCTCAAGACCCATTAAGTGAGTCCTTTGCAGCACTAATGTTAGGAGTAGCGAACGGAAGTGAAATTGATATGAAAAATACTATTGATGTTTTCCCGATCCGACTAACCTCTGTAAATGATTATGCTAAAATGTGAGTATATATTAATTGATGGTCGTCGATAGAATAAGAAGGCTATGCAGGTAACATGAGGTTTTCTGCTATGCTGGCTGAAGAATACGTTCTCATCGTCCCGTTCGCTTATCAACTTCAGTCCGGGCTGAACAATAAATATCAACTGTATAATTTAACTTCAACTACAGTTTTTCAATCGGCTTCTGTTCCGGGCTGAACAATCACGGAATATCAGCACAGCAGAAAGATTCTGTGTTAATTTCAAAGTATTTTCTATCAATTTTATATTTTTGCTTTTAAGGCGGCATTATGTCAGACTGTCTAAAAACTATTCACATCCGTTTATAACTTCATTTCGTATCATTTCTTTTGAAATGTAACTTGAAGAATGCAATTTATACAAGGAAAAAACAGAACCCAAAGCATCCTTTTTACCGAATCGCTGGATCAGATAATCAGCCCCGATAATGAAGTACGTATGATTGACCTTTTTGTTGAAAGTATCAGTCTTGCCGATTTTAAATTTGTTATCAAAACTACTAAAGCGGGACGTCCTGCCTATCATCCCAAGGATTTATTAAAACTCTTTGTGTATGGCTACATTAATCATATCCGCTCCAGTCGCCAGTTAGAAAAGGAATGCAAGCGAAACATCGAGTTGCTATGGTTAATGAAAGAACTAACACCTGACCACAACACTATCTCGAATTTCAGAAGAGACAATGAAAAAGCGATAAGAAAGGTTTTTCGACATACAGTGAGCATCGCTAAACATTTTGATCTGATAGGCGGCACATTGGTAGCAGGAGATAGTACAAAGCTTCGTGCCCAAAACTCCAAGAAAAATAATTTTAATGAAGGTAAGATAGAGAGGCACTTAGCCTACATAGATGCTAAACTGGATGAATACAATAAAGCATTGGCAGAAGCTGACGGGGACACTAAAAAGGCTATTGAAGAAGAAATAAAAAAGCATACCGGCAGAAGAGATGATTATGAAAACATGAGCCGGCAACTGGAACAAACCGGCGAACCACAAATATCAACGTCGGATCCTGAGAGCAGGCAACTGATGACCCGCAATAACATAAGCGAAGTAGCCTATAACGTACAAACTGTTGTGGATGCCAAACATTATTTACCTATTGATTATAAAGTAACCAATGAAAATGACACCAGGGCTTTAAGCGGAATGCTCCGAAGAGCCAGTATCATTTTAGGAACTCCCAACTTCACCGCACTTTACGATAAAGGCTACCATACAGGAAGCGAAATAAAAAAGGCTATAACGTCCGGCGTAGAAATAATGGTAGCCATACCGGCTATAGCGTCGGTTGCCCCGGATGAAAATTATAATATGAGCCACTTTAAATATGATCAGATTAATGATACCTATACTTGCCCGCAAAATCATGTTTTAACTACTAACGGAAATTATTATCAGAAAAGTAAAAACGGATATTCCTATGCTGCAAAACATTATAAAACCAATCGCTGCCAGGGCTGTCCGGTCAAAGCATTATGTACGATAAGTATAAAGGGCAGGTTAATAGTAAGAACTGAATTTGCTGAATACGTAGAACAAAACAGGCTTAACATCGAAGCAGACCCGGCAACATACAAAAAGCGTCAAACCATCGTAGAGCATCCATACGGAACAATAAAAAGGCAGTGGGGATATTATTATGTTATCACTAAAAAAGGGATGAAAAGAGCCAGTGCTGATGTTGGTTTTATGTTTACCGCTTACAACTTGCGCAGGTTGATGAATATCGTCGATAAAAATCTCCTGAGAAAGTACCTGCAGGAGCTTGCTCTTTGCTTTTCACTAATATTAACTTCTATAAAGACAATTATCTTAAAAATACGCTCTTCATTTTTGGATACGCTTCCTTCCCAAAACATTTTTTGCACTCTGTAAAATCCCTCCTAATTGAGTTATATTTGAAGTGCCAGCGTAAGTATTTAGACGAACTGACGTTGTAGGCAAGCATAAACAACATCCTACTTCTAATGGCAATTCGTGACAGACAGACTTTAATTACAGACATCGTTTCAAAAGTTTTGAGTCAATCGCCACAGCTTGACAAAACATTTGATTGGTTCATTAATAAGCATAACAAAGAATACTTCGGTGGACACTTTGCACTTATAGACAAACTATTCAAATTGCTAAAAGGCGACACAACTGCAAATCAAACTAAGCGGACGATGTCATTAAACTGTGACGCTTACTTTGGTGGACACAGTAACTTTATGTTTGAGTTTGACGAGTTCCAACATTTCAGTTCAGCAAGACAACTCACTATTGAGCATTATCCTGACAATCTCAAACTAAATTTCAGTTCATCCCAATGGAAACAAATTTGTAGCACTAATAAAGCCAGAGCAGACAAATACAGGCATAATAAATCAACAGTTGACTTTGCTTTTGCAGGTGGACGAACATTTCAAAGAGCATATCTTGACAGTTTTCGTGACTTGCTTCCAACATTACACGGACTTAGACCAACTTTGAGAATAAATGAATTTGAAGTCGCTGACATTTATTCCAGCGACAATGAAGCCTGTAAAAAGGTTGAGAAACTTATTAAATCAAAACTCATTCATTGAGACCGTGAAATGCCAGCCGGTAACAAGGGGCTTGCTGCTATTTTGCACGACAGTAATTCAACTCCAAAAAAAAATTTAAAATGCAGACTAACTGGAACATAAATTTGACAATGGCACTATTTATTTTTCTTATGACATTTATCGGTTGTGACAGCCAATCTAATAAATCAGAGTCTGACAGTTCAATAACTGAAACGAAAAATAAAAAAGATATGGAGACTAACAATCTACTTGAATTTGGAAAAAAATATGCCCAAGCATGGTGCAGTCAAAAGCCTGACAGTGTTGCTGCTTATTTTTCAGACAGCGGTTCTTTGACTGTAAACAATGGGACACCTGCTATTGGCAGACTTGCAATTTCTAAAGTTGCGGAAAGTTTTATGACCGCATTCCCAGATATGATTGTTGCAATGGACAGTTTACCGACAACTTCAAAAGGCATAGAATTTCATTGGACATTAACAGGCACAAACACAGGACCAAACGGAACAGGAAAGAAAGTAAAAATCAGTGGCTTTGAGCTTTGGCAACTTGACGACAAAGGTCTTATTAAACAATCTTTAGGCAGCTTCGATGCAGACGAATACAACAGACAACTTAAATACGGCGTTGAGCATTGACAAGAAAGACAGCCGCTAACATTAGGTCACTGTTGCACGACATTAATTTTTTAAAATTGGGATTTCTGAACAAACGAAAGAATAACGGATGCTTACACTTGGCTTTAGCGCTGTAGCGGGGCGATTTCTATGACTCTTCCTCTTCCATTGCCAGATAACCCTGTTGATTGTACCATCGGCAGCGATGAAAGTGAGCCGGTTTCAAAAAAAAATCACGATCTTCCTGACCGTGATTTTTTTTATTACTACTTTTTTGACTAAAGGTTTTTTATATAATCCGCGCATCCCTGCATAACCGTTGGGTCAGATTCCATCTCTACGAAAATATATTTAAGTCCGCCAACCTTTGCCGCATCGAAAAAATCTTTCCAGTCAACAATGCCGGTACCCATGACCACTTCTTTCTTATGATCTGAAGAAGCATAATCCTGGAGGTGCGCTGAAATGAAACGACCGGGGAATTTGCGGAAATAATCCTGTGCTTTATAACCTGAGGTAATGGCGGCTACCTGGAACTGCATTTTTACCAGCGAAGGATCGAGGCCCTCCAGCATAAGATCATATTGCGGCCGGCCATTGAATTTTTCGTCAAACTCGCCATTATGGTTATGGTATCCCGCAACCATGCCGCCTTTTTTCACCATCTCACCTACATGGTTCATCTGGTCGCAGCGTTTCTTTACGTCATCTTCCGTTTTGGCCATTAGCCCACCTGAGCAAACCATGTGCGTCAAACCTAATTGGTTGGCGAAATCAATACGTTCGGCCAGGCTTGCATCGTCCGTAATCTCTTTCCAGGTGAAATGGCAACTGGTAGTTTGCAGCCCGGAATCGTTGGTGATCTTTTTAAGTTCCTTACCCGAGTATTTCGCGAGTGGAGCGAAATCCCCCTGGTATCCTTTGGGGCTGCACCATTCCACGTTTTGGTAACCATAGCCGGCCAAACGCTTCATTGTTTCCTCTGGTTTCAGGCCAATCACGTCACGAAACACATAGGACTGAAAGCCGAGCAGCATATTAATGCCTTTTCGATCCGGCATGGCAAGGACGGCGGCGGGAATAGCAGTAAGAAATCCGGAAGCGGCGAGTCCGGCAGCGGCATTGCCTAAAAAAGATCTTCTGTTCATAATAATCGTTTTTGGGGTGTTAGAATTTAAAATTGTGCAAGCTGGCACCCAATAGCTATCGTGTCATTACCGACCGACACTTACTGGTAGCAAAAGATAAGGAATAATAAACGATCGCCAATAAATAGCGATCGCTACATTTCCTTCTGTACCTGCACACAACCATGATCATTACCTTTAAAAATTATGGCAGGCTTAAATAATTTGCTGTAAACTGACCCTCAAAACTTGTAACATTGGCTGGTATTACTTTAACTGCGTAAGCGCTAACATCTTCGGATTTTCAGCCGTGCCATATATGTCATCCGCTAAAAAAGTCAACGCAGACTGCGATTCATACATGTAGGAGGTTTTATTGTTGTAATACCTGATGGTTATTTTGTTTGCCTCTTCGGGCAAGCCTTGTATCAAAACAAAGAAAAGTTTCAGGTTATTACTCTCTACTATTACCCCAACACCACGGCATTCATCATTTACAAAGGCAGCCATTTTATCATTTTCCATAGAACTGCCGGCAAGCGTTGCAGGTAAAGTAAAAACCGCCGTCATGGTGGCCGGGTACTTACCTGTATCATCTGCTTTCCAGTTTGGTACAGGAAATTTTGTCGCTGCTTGCTCCGGCGTATCAACCGAGTTTTTACTGCAACCCAAGGTTGCCGCGATTAAAAAGATATGAAGCACTGATGATATCCATTTCATATAAAATTATTTTAAAGAAAGGTTTACAGCAGAACGGCTATAATACGTTCCTGCTGTAAACCAATTTGAATGTTGCTGACTATTGTTTTATCACTTTATAAAAATGCGGAATACCATTAACCATCATGCGGATGAAATACACTCCTGCACTGGCTGGCGTGCCATCAGCACTTTCCCCGTTCCAGCTGGTTTTGTAACCCGTTCCGGATACTTTTTGAATGGGCCCGTTCCATATCAGTCTGCCAGCCAGGTCCACTACCGACATTTGTATTTCATGACTACCGCCGACCGCCAATCCTCTTAAGTCAGCACTGATGTTGATGGTGCTATTGAAAGGATTTGGATATACTGTAATAGCTCCGGCTTGTTTTACAAAATGTAATTCCAACGGTTTAGTCAATGTACCGATAATGCTGTTGGTCCTGTAGTTCATAACGGTGCTGGACTGTGCTATGATGCTTCCCCCTCTTTCTATCATAAACACAATGGACTGTTCTGCTTCGCCACCAATATTAAAGAAGTAAGTGAGCTTGTTTATCTCCGGATTGATTACAGGCTTCGCTTTTCCACGCACTTCACCATTTACATAAGCCAGTATGATGTCGTCATTTCTAAATTCAAACCCCGGTGCGATTATCGCCGCAATGGTCATATTATTAGAACTACTGTAGTTGCCCGGAACCGGTCGCTGATCAGGGTTTGGAATAACCGTTCCTGGTGCGGGTTTCCCCCCGGAAAGACTTCCGATAATAAGCGGGTAATAAAAAGCCGTATCGGTTGCACGTTTCCTGTATAACATATAGCCTTTGCCCGGTTCAAGGTAATTAAGGTTTCCTATCCAGCCGTTTTGTGCGCTGTACATGGCAAATCCTGTCTGTGATTTAATCACATCTTCATCAGCCGCTTTATATCCGGCCAGGGCTTCTTTGATTGTAGCATTTACCTGCGGCAGGTAGCTGATATAATTCCAGCGTGCGCCCTTCAGTGGTATGGGTGTGGTAGCAACATTTACAGGTATGCCGTTTACAGTTAAAGATTGTGCGTAGGTGGCTTTGAGTTTAAAGAGTGAAATGTTATCAAGGCTCTTTAAAGATCCCGTCCAACCGGTAGAGGTATAGTTGCTAAAACCTGTAAGGTCATTCTTAATTAAATCGTTACTGGTCCAATTCCCATTCGCCAGGGTTGTGCTTACTGGCGTATTAACCGGTATCAGCAGGTTAAACGATATCCAGTTCCAGTTTTCATTTACGGTGATATCCTGGTAGAGTGTAGTACTTGCATCAAAGATAACCGGCACATTAGCTGTACCTATTATCGCATTATCCGCAAAGTTGATAACAGTAGACGGCGTTGCCTTAAAGGTTTTGCCAGTGCTTGCCTGCCATATTCTAAACTCAAGGTTAGTGTTCACCAGTTCATTACTATAAACCGTAAGGAACGCATACCATAAGTTCTTTGATGAATTGTATGTGTTGTTGGCTACCCCTACACACTTGCCGTTGACGAAGGCGGCAAGCATATCCTCTTTATTAACGGAGAACAGCGTGTTGAGACGAATTTTTCCATACACCGCCATATTGTACTGGTAGTCGGACGGCTTAACAACCCAGTTGGGCTTTTTACCTTTAACCTGCAGCGTCAATTTCAGTGCCTCGGTCTCGTTGTTATCGTTGCGCATAAAGATGATCTCTTCGTAGCTTCCTATATTCAGCCCTTCATTTACGGTAAACTCAATTTTAAGGTTACCACTCGGATCTACTGTTCCGTTTGAAGGATCGGCTTTTAACCACGAAGGCAGGTTTGACAGTGTGAAATGCTGGGAGCTGCCACCACTGTTTACCAGGTGGCTTTCAAATTTCAACGGAGTATTAAAATCTTTAACCAGGTTGATTTGATCATCGCTCCATTTTAACTGGTTCTGATCAATATAAGCCGTCCAGGTAACTGGCGATAAAATCTTATTGCCGTTCAGGTCACGAACGTTCTTTGATTGTAGCGTGACGATGGTTTTATCTATAGATTGTTTGGGTTCCTGCAGGTTTATGATCAATGCATCGTTGTTCACCACAAAATCAAATTTCAGGTTGGTAACAGGGCCGTGATCTTTCATGGGTGCGGCCTCGTCGCTGAACGGAGCATTCAGCACCGCTGCATCAGGTACGATTGTATTGGCCACTTCCTGCACTTTTGCATCCTTCAGCGAAGTATACAAACTGGTATTACCCTGGAACATTTCATAGGTCTCAAAAGGATAGTAAGCCATTAATCCCAACTCGTTACCAATTAAACGCACATTGCTATTTTTTGAAACCAGCGTTTGATTCATGAACGTATTCCATATCCTGAATTCATCAATATATCCTTTGAAATAACGGTCATACTTGGGCACGGTTGGCGCATCAGTACTATACCAGGTGCGTGCGCCGAGTATGGTAGCAGCCGATTGAATACCGCCCAGGTCTTTGGCATCAAAAAACTGGTTCAATGCGCCATCAATCAATAGTTGCGCGCTACCCGAGTTGCGGTTAACGGCGATAGCCACATGATGCCATTTGTTATCGAGATAATTACCTGTAGCCTGAACTTTAAAGCCGTTATTCTGGAATGTAAGCAGCCCGGCTTCAAAACCAAGATTGAACAGGTTGAGTGATCCGCCAAACTCGGTACCATCGCCCCTGCCGTTTGAAGCAAGTGTCGTATTTGTTTGCGTCACGTCTCCTTTAAACCACATTTCCATCGTATAATCCATGGTGACAAGTACTGGGGCGAATGAGGTGTTGAGTTTTACATAACCGTTGCCGTTCAGGTTTATGGCTTTCCCTGCGGGTGTGCTCCACAGGGCATTCAATGCAGCATTTGAACCATGTGCTTTATCAAACACAACCAACCCTTTTCCTTCATTCATGGGGTAATAACCTATCAATGCATTTTCAGCGCCGGATAACATATTCAGGCTGTTTATCTGTAGTTTGATAGAATTGAGGGTATCGTTCCATATCCGCGCCTCATGCATCTTGCCGGAAAAATAACTGTTTTGCTTGCTGATGCTGCGGCCATACTCAATATGACCGGTTCCTGTATAGGCGCCAACAGGCATGGCATGTATCATTTCAATAAAATTATAATAGGCCGATACGGTGTGGCTCTTGTCATTATATATTAAAGCAACATGGGCCCATTCGCCCGCCTTGTAATTGTAAGCGGTTGCACTTTTTATTACGTTGCTACCTGCCGTTACCTGTATTTTATTATCCAATGTCAAGGCCAGTTCAAGCGATGCTGTAGCATCACCATGGCTAAACAGGGTTTGATTCGCCTGTTTGGAAGGAAGTATCCACATTTCGGACGTTATGTTTTTACCGGCGAAACACTTCTCAAATTCGGTGGCGAGGTAATTAGAAATTCCATCAAACTTTATACTGACTGCATGGTCTCCTTTTACGCCATTGCGTATGCCGGTTACCTGGAAGTCGCTGTTGGTTAATAAGCCCGCGGCAATCGTTTCATTAAAGTTCAACCTTACATCATCGTTCACACTAAGTATGCCATCCGCCGGTTGCGGTGTACCAAACAAACGCGGATAATAACTATCTTTTATACCGCTGATGAGGTTTGATTCGGTGGTCACATAATCATTGCCCACCTTGCAATAACTAACCGCCTGTATATCGTAGTTCTGATCGTTGAACGATCCATCATCCATTTCAAAATTGTAATTAATACCCTGTGCGTTGGTGATGAGTCGCTTTTCGCCCTGGGCGGCTTTCATCCTGACAGAGTCAGCGTAGAACTTAATCGCTGTAATCCATGTACTGGAAGATGTGGGTTTGTATTGAAGTTCTATATGATCAAACAAACTATTGGTTACATCAAACTGGTCTATCACAATAGGGAGGTAACGCCTGCCCTGTGCATTTACCGGCGACTCCGTATTAAGCACCCACTTGTCTTTCGGCGATTTGATACTGATATCGGAACAGGAAGGAATAAAATGAGCAGAGATGAGTACATTGTTTACAATGTTTTCCCGGTAGCCTGTAGGATCGTACTGGCAATCTGAATGGAGTATAATGGCGATATTATTATAATCCATGGCATTCGGTCCTCTTGTAAGGGTAAGCACCTTGGTGATACTTTCGCCAAATTGTAAAAACACGGCCCGGCCTGCACCACCAATAGGTGTTCCGTCGATGGCAATGGTAGCTCCTTTTATTGAATCATTATCAATATAGCCTATAACAAAGGTTGCAGGTAGTTTAGCTTCTGATTCGTTGCGCAGCGTCAGGTTATAGGTTGCCTTGCGGCTGCTTGGAATATCATTCACTACAGGATTGTCAACCAGTAATACTGGAACTTCAATTCTCTGAGTGGGCTGATCGATTACGGTACCCTTCAGATAATATTTTGAAATGGTTGCATCAAAATAAGGACAGGCACTTGCACCACCCTTGGTGTGAAAGACAAGACTATTGTCAGTTGCTTTATTTAAGTCAATACTAAAATAATCATCTGTGCCATTGGATGCGAGGTTAAAACCCAGGGTGGAGGTTGAGTCCGTACCACTGTTAACACTGCCACCTAAAGTTGTTCCCAGTGATTCTTTGTACTTGAATTCAACTCCGGCACCATTCACTTTCCCCGTGATACTATTGCTTACACTGGGTGCGATAATAAAATTGAAAGTATGTTCCCTGGTTTCTTTCACGCTTGTAGAAGTTGACCAGGAAATAGGACTACCTGCATGAAATGAATAATTTTGAATGAGTTGAGATTCCAGTTTCGCTTTTTCGTTATCGCCCATTCTTTTTTCCCAATTAGAGATATACTGGTTAAGGATCATGATAGTGTCGGTACGATACGATGAAGATGCAGGAAAAAGTATTTTATAACTTTTACCATCATCAAATGCATCATGCTTGGCGGTTGGCCCAAACGCAGTTGTATCATTGTTGGAGCTGCCAAAATAGGGATGGGTATTCGGCAGCTTGGAAACGTATACTGCTTTTTTCGTGCTGTTTGCTAAGTTTTGCGCACTTTCCAAAGAAGTTCCCAACGGCATCAGAGCGATATTCCTGATATTTAAAAGATTTGGGATCAACACGCGTTCAATATGTTGTTGTGGAAAGGCAAAGAGGGTACCGAATGTCTCACCAACATTGATACCAGCCCTTTGTATCACCACATGAGAACTGGTAGGTGACGGTGCGTAGAGTAAACTATCCGAGGCCTTCAGGCTGGTTCTTTTTACAATAGTTATATTATTGCTTTGACCATACGTCATGTTGGTTGAATAGCCAACAAAAACATCTGCCACAGGCCCCACAAATAAAGGATCATCACTTGTCTGGAATCTTGTAGTCAGCGTGGTTGAAGATTCTTTGGTATTTGAATTGCTGTAATGTTCTTCGTGATGAAGCCCGACAACTGCTCCAGAAGTTGCTTCAACGGTATTGATGGTTCCCACGCCTATGCCTGTCCAGGTTACCAGCTCTGCTCCAACTTTTGTTGTAAGATCCAGGTCACCTACCTGGTCGACAGCGCCGCTGAAACTGGTGGAATTGGTAATAGTAGAACCTCGTTCAGCAAAAGAGAAACTCCTGGAACCCGGTGGATCGCGAAGCACCATTAACAGCCGGTCTGGGCCCGCTGTGACAAAATCAGTGCCCGTGAGTTTTCCTCCCATAACATACGCATTCAATTGCGGTTCACCATTCCAGGTCCAGTTTATATTAGTAGCTTGTCCGAAACGTATGCTGGTTGAAAACCCTTTTATACCCTGTGTTGCGAGACTTGGGTCACCTGCGGCAAATTCGTAATCGGCCAGCCCTTTATCGTTCAAACTGAAAGTATCAGGATCAGATGAACCGTTCCGTATTTTATTCAGTATTGACACAAAACCATCTGTGGTTGGAACATTATCGATCAGGTTCTTACCGCCAACTTGCTTGATAACAGGTACACCATTTACGACGCTTTCGTAATACGGATATTTTTCAGATGCCGCAAAGCCGAAATTGTATTGTTGATTTTGAACAAAAACAGGATTTCCAAAAAGATACATCGCCTTACCTGTTTTCGTGGTGTCAACTACAACTACGGTTTCTTTATCGCCTGTCAAGGTAACGGATTCATACTGGAGATTGCCAAAATAGGGAAGTGCATTACCACTTGCATTTTTTTGAAAAATCTCCACCGAGGGGGCAACGCGTTTAATAAATTTATAAGAGTCATTAAATGTTAAGCTGTCAAAGTAGCTGGTCTTCTCATAGCTATTCTGAGCGGTCAGGATTGAATCCTCGTACCGGTGGGTTGAACTCTGGAGACTGAATTTGTCAATAAAATCCAGCAACACAGGTTTACCATCCAGCAGATCTCCCCAACCTGTAACATTGACTGTAGAGGCAATAAACTTAACAGGAATAAGATCGGTTACAAATTCACCAGTGACCGGGTCCGGGGTAATAACAATACTATTAGTATTATAGGTAACGTTTGTAGATCGAATTTTTGAAGAATCGTTGACATTTGAAGGCAGCAGGTGTTTTACTACTACTTTCTTGCTTGCAGCTTCTTTATTTAATGCATACTTGTTGCCTGTAGGAAGCGTGAGCGTTACACTGACGGCTTTGCCGAGGTTGTTTACCGAAACTGAATGTCCCAGTGGCAAATCATTTTGAATAGCTCCGCCGGCGACTCTGCCAATAAAACGGATGGTGGTAACATCGGTTAATTCAAGGCCGCTGATATTGTCCTGGTAATTTAAATTGTGGCCATCCCTGTCGGTTATCTTACCATCGTTGGCAAAAATATGATTGAGTTTTACTGTTTTCACTTCGTGGGTACCAACGGGCACTGATATATTGAAAAGCCCGTTCTCATCGGTTTCTATAATTGTTCCATTATTTTGTTGAGCATACTGCCCGTCGATTTTAAATTGAACACCTGGCACCGGCACGGTTGTATTTTTATAATACACATACCCTGAAACAGGAAACGATGATTTGTCTTTGAAGTCTACTGCGAACTGTGTTGATGAAGGAGAAATAAGCCTGTTGACCGATATGGGATCGAACTGGTGCGTTCCTTTTAACGGTACAATGGTATAAGTGGTGCCATTGCCAATGTAAGGAATCCCGGCTATAAAGTAGTTGCCTGAAATATCGGTGTAGGATTTGAGCGCCAATTGTTCTTCGGTTGGAATAACACTTGAACGTACAACCTTGGCAGCGTTCATTATACCGTCATTGCGGTTGTAGTTGTCTCCATGAAACGAAAGATCATAAAACTGGTCGGTGATGGTTTCATCGAACCGCCAGTATGCCGCGAGGCCGGGTTCATCCCCCGTGAATAATCTTGTTTGATTTTTTACCGCTTCCGCTAATGACAGGGCCCGGTTGTATACCCGCATTTCATCTATATAACCCTGGTAGTAAGCAGCACCGCCACGGGCCTGACCGATGTAGATGGTATTGTCAGGATTAGAATGCGTATACGGAACGGCCTTTCTGCCAATGACATTTGTGTTCAACATTACAAACAGGGAGTCTTTGGTATGTATACCTGTGACATGAACAAAAGAATTGCCGGGGTTGCTATAGGCGACCTCTACACTGGTTCCCAGGTAATCAAAGAATAAATTTCCTGTCGCGGTAAAGCCCAGAAAATATTGATCATTGCCGTAGAAAATAACCTGGCCACGCGGGCTGGCAACAGCAGGCTTGATCCATGCTTCAATAGTGAATGCTGTATCGGAGAAAGGATTTTGGGTATATACCTGCAAATAACTATCCGCTGCTCCGTTCAGGTAAATGCTCTTACCTAATTGTACCTGGCTGTTGCTTTGCAGGCGAACAGCGACGTCCTCTACAGCCTGACCATTTTCATAAGTTATGCGACCATAAATATTTCCTGTCGGGCTTCTGAAACCAATGCCGGTTAATATTTCATTGGAGAATACAGTAGTGTTATTACATTTTACCGCTCCAATTACCTGGTAACTATAATATACGCCGGGTGTTCCTTTTGCATCTTCGGTTTGGTACTCGCTGTTTATGGAACCTGGTACCGTTGCTACTTGTACAAAATTGGTCGTGCCATATACAGCCCGCTTTATAATAAAGTTGTCAAAGGAGCCGCTGGTTGACCAACGCAGTTCCGTTCTGTCAGGAAAATATCCTTTTGAAACTTCCAGTTTTATCAGCGAACCAATTTCTGTGGGTAATATTTCCCCGGCTATTTGAACAGGCGCAAAAGCAGTAAAACTGGAACCAACAGGTGGCATGACCTGGATTGTGTAATTATAACTGTTGCACGTAGAAATCTGGACATCGGTGTATGTTCCTTTATCAAAATCCTGTTTATTGAGTTTTATTTCATTTTGTGTTTTTGATGTGTTGTTGATACGGGTTAAAACAAGGGTTGATCCCGGTATCCATGCACTGGCCAACGGGGTCCATGTCAGCAGGGCTGTCTTGCTGTTCTGTAAAACAGCAGTAGCCGTCAATGGAATAGAAGTAAAGGATACAGTGGTACTCGCCTGTTTGGCAAGTTCCCAGTTGAAGCCGGCATGCGCCCTTGCCACCCTGAAATACATTTGCGGCGAAAAATCTTTATCGACAGGATAACTGTAGGATAGCTTGACCGGATCATAATCAACGCTTACTTCCCGGGCATCTGTAAAGTTGGAATTATTAGCAATCTGTATTTTGAATTTATCAGTCACAAAATTGTTACCGACCACCGGGTCGATCGTCCATGAGAATGTTGCCTGCTGCGATACGGGATCATAAGCCGCCGACGCGGAAGCTGGAACTGTAAAGGCAGGCACAGGTATAACGGCTGAGCTGTTATACCATCTTTCATTGTATATTAATTGCTGGTAATAATAATTTTTTGCCGAATTGGATGTCGGCACATCGTTTGAACCGCTGGTTGCAACTGTTTGATAACCTGTCAAACGCTTATCCTGCGGAGGACTGGATTCGTTTAAGACCATGACACTACGATTATCCATCTCATTCAGCGTGGCTTTTGCATAACTGATCCTGGCTTTGGGTGTATATACCCCATTGGCTTGTACGGTAACGAACTCAAAGGTGGGTGTATTGATTGCGGAGACCTGGGGGATCGTTATATCTTTTATATCGGAGCCATTATATTGGTCATGATTTCCACAGCATATTTCACCCCACATTTCAAAATCAATCTTTATTGCTTTAATATTCTTCATAGTGTTATCCAGGTACAGGTCAACGTAGCGTATCTGTGCATTATCTACCTGGGTGAGATCCGACACCTGGCTATAAGGCGGGATAAAATTGGTAAAGGAAACTGTGCTCTGAATATTGCCGAACTGAAAAAAAGGAATCCAGTTAACGCGATCATAAGTAAATGAAAGGGTAGCTGACCGGAGATACGCCATATAGTGGCTGAGTGCCTGCATCCAGTAATCCGGATGATGGGCGAACGTTTCAATATGAAGGGAACCATTGGTTATATTAAAACTGACCTTGAACTCGGAAGATGCAGATGCAACCCCGGTTCTGGATTGTGTCCACATAGTCTGGGCTTTTGCTGTCACCAACGTAAAACAAAAGATACTTACACACAGTATTGTCCGGATCAGTTTCCTGGTACTATTGTTTTTTTTCGTTAAGCGGTCTTTGCCAAAAGTCCGGTGATGATTTGTAAAATTAAATCTCATGTTGCAGTGGATTTGAACTGGTTATTTAAAAAATGGCTGCGTTTCCACCGGGTAAGGCGACAATTCTTAACAATGCGTCTTAACCGCATTGAGAATTCAAAAGGAGCACGATATCGAAAAGATGAGGATTGTAATTAAATGTAAAGTATGTGCAGATGGACTGTAAGCAGGTAAGGACGAACAGGGACGAAAACTGTCCGAAGGACTGTATTTATTTAGCGGGTATTGGGGATGCCGAATCCAGGTGATGCTGAATTTACGTTTACGTTAAAAGCGGCAATGAACCGATTAAGATAAGGGTAATGGATATGGCTGGAAAAACTTTGCGCTATAAATGCAACGAAATCCATAAATAATAAAAGGCTCTGAATTTTCAGAACCTTTAGTGGAGATTACCGGACAAAAGTCGAACCTTTTGAAGATTAAAAGTCTTGAATAGCTGATGACCTTTAGTGCCTGATGTATTTTAATTGAGAAAGACAGGCTATTAGAACGCTTTGTCTTTTACTGAATAATCTTTTAGATAGGTAGAATTTTGGGTGAAATTAATCGCTGAGGATAGCCTCTCCCAATCTGATCCATAACCGAAATCTGAAAAAAACCAACCTTATTTGAATTTATATTTATCCACATTGCAGCCTGAAACCCTTATTCTGGCTGATTTTCAGTCTTTCCAGTTTAAATTTCCAAATAGTTCTTCGCAGGAGTTTATTCGTCGCGGATTAGTTATGAAACCTGGAAAAGTTTATTATTTTTATACTCTCCTCCTTCCTATTTAACGGGCCCGATGGTCATACAAGCCAATAAACTAACGAATTCCTGATTTTTTATTAGCCGAAATTGATGCTATGGAATTTGAAATTCTGTAATCGGAGTTTTTGTTTCCAGTCAAAAATACATAGCACTAAAAGATGAAATATTCAGGATGACCTGGTTGATCTATCACCGCAGATAATTTATTCACCCATTCCTTTTTTAAAACCGGCAGAAATTATAGTCCAGCAGCATTGTTGCGACCAGTTGCATTAATAATCCCTACTTCTAAGAATACCACCCATGAAATTTTTTATAAACATCCTGAGGGTTTATAAAACAAATGAGCTACTGCGGTCAAAATATTTTTACTTCTTCTTCCGTACGAATTAAAAGAAATCAAACAACTTTTATCCGTCAGGGCCAGTTATTCTTTGGACTTTTATTTTTAATTGCATTTTCGTTAAAAGTTCAGGGGCAAACAGCGACAATTTCTGTCAATACTACTCCAGTATGCCAGGGATCCCCTGAGCCGGCAATTACTTTTACAGGAACCGATGGAAATCCTGAATATACTTTTAACTACATTATTGATAACGGTACCACCCAATCAACGCTCACCACAGGCACAAGCATTGCCGGAATTATTAATATCACTATTCCAACAGGTTCACCAGGAACTTATGTTTACACACTGCAGAGTGTTACGGATAACAACAATAATACGGTAGATATTACGGGACAATCGGTAACGGTGGTAGTTAATCCCCTGCCCACCCCTACCATCACAGCAAATGGGTCAACCACTTTCAATTGTCCCGGAGAAAGAGTTACACTTAGTTCCTCGGATCCTCCTCCCGGAGGCAGCTATATCTACCAATGGGTTCATGTAAGTGGCTTAAATACTGACATAACTGACATCGTTGATTCTACTAATTCAAGTATAGTTGCGACAGGAGGCTATAGATATGCTGTCAGAGTAACTGACAATAATGGTTGTATTGCCATTTCCAATATAATCACGGTAATACAGCGGCCCCCGCCCCAACCTTTAAATAGCTACCCCATTACAACAGCGGTGACCGCTTGTGTTAACTATAATCCCGATTCCATTTTTTCTCCATTACCATTCGGGGGAATAACCCCGTATACTTATCATTGGAAAGAAAATGGCATTGCTGTTGGAATAAATTCGCCCTCGTATGATCCGGGTAATTTGGCCATAGCCGGTATTTATGTATACAATTGTGAAGTTACCGATGCGTGCGGGTCAACTATCACTACAGTTACTCAAACAATTACAATTATTGACCCGGTATCAGCAACAATATCCGGGGGTGGCAATTACTGTGTAGCTGACAATATTGGTTTGGCGGTGTCGCTTTCCAATGCCACAAGCACTTATTTTTATCAATGGCAGTCTGGTACTTCAATAAACGGCCCGTGGTCCGATATTGCCGGTGCCACAAATTCAACTTATTCACCTTCGTTGACGGCAGGAATATATTTTTATCAAATTGTAGTTCATTCAAATGAGGCTCCCTGCGATGATGAGACAGAATCTGTAACGGTGACCGTAAATGCCCTTCCCGCTGTAACTATTACCGGCCCCGCCTCTTTTTGTTCCGGATCAAATACATTATTAACCGCAAATGCAACACCCGGCAGTGGATCGATTAGTACGTATCGCTGGAATTTAAATGGCGCGGCAATAGCAGGAGCTACATCATCAAGCTATCCGGCTGCCATAGCAGGCAATTATTCAGTAACAGTCACGAATAGTAATGGATGTAAAACAACATCAGCTGTCATGATAGTCACGGAAACAGCTTTACCTCCTGCCCCGGGTGTAACCGTTATTGATAATTGTGACGCAACATCAACGCTTACCGCCACCGGCTTCACAGGTTCTTTATTGTGGAGCACTAATGCAACTTCCACTTCTATTACGGTAAATACCGCCGCAACTTATACTGTCACACAAACGGTCAACGGATGTACCAGTACAACTGGTTCTGGTGTGGCTGCACCAAACACAAACCCTGTGGTAACAACACCAGTAGCTTATTGCCAGGGATCAATAGCCTCTCCACTAACAGCCACGGCAACTGGTAGCAGTACTTTATTGTGGTACACGGTTCCAACCGGGGGCACGGGAACAACGACAGCACCAATACCTTCTACAGCTACAGTAGGATCAACAACTTATTACGTAAGCCAGGTTACTCCACTCAACTGCGAAAGTTCACGATCTTCTATCACAGTTATGGTAAGTAATCAGAGTCCGCAAGGGGATTTATCATCTATTCCACCCGTTTGTTATGGAAATAATAGTGGGACCTTGACATTAACTAATAATACAGGTACGGTTGTAAGCTGGGAATCATCAACAAATGGGGGTGCAACATGGACAACGATCAACAATACAATGACTTCTTTTTCCTATTCTAATTTAACACAAACAACAATTTACCGGGTTCAACTGCAATTGAATGGATGTACTGGTTATTCCGCTACCGGCATTGTACCGGTAAGTCCTTTATTTATACCGGCGGTTTCTCCAACCACTCCGGTTATTTGTCTTGGTCAATCAGCAGTGTTAACGGCAAGTGACTATGGACAACTACCACTGTCATTAGAAGATTTTCAAAATGCCAATCCTGCGGGATGGAGCGGAAATGATGCCAACAATAATAACCAGCACCCGAATAGCGACTGGGGAGAATCCGCACAAAGTGGAAAAGTGTTTAATGGAATTCCTTATAGTTCAAATGCACCTCCACTCAGTACTAAATTCATGATCGTAACCGGAACAACAGATGGAGCAGATAGAAATGCAGGTTTAATTACTGCTCCTTTTAGTTTGGCAGGAACAATTAATCCAATATTTAATTATTGGACGGCTTTAAATTTTAATGCCGGCACAATTGGAAAGGTGGAAATTTCAGTTGATGGAGGTATTTCTTATAATACATTAAAGACTTACACCGGCCCTCTGAATGTTGGAAATCCGAATATGGGCTGGGCACAGGAAGCGATCAATCTAAGCGCTTATATAGGCCAGGCGAATGTAAGAGTTCGTTTCAATTACACGGGTACCGCCGGAAGTAACTGGGCAGTAGATAATGTAGGCATCGCCACTACTTTTCAACCGTTAACTTACCAGTGGTCGCCTACTACTTATCTTAACCCGGCAAGTGGAATAGGTAAAACGGTAACAGCAACTCCTACGGTTGCCGGCACTTTTCCTTATTGCGTTGTTGCCACTTCTGCTGCCGGTTGCGTAAGCCCTCCTGTATGTGTAGACGTGAATGTAAGGCCATTGCCTGTTTGCAATATTGACGGTGCCACTACCGTTTGTCCCGGCTCTTTAAATATTTATACCGGACCCGCAAATGCAGGCTATTCATACCAATGGTCAGTAAGTGGCAGCGCCAGCATTTCAGGATCTAATAGCGGGCAAACGGTGACCGTATTGGCTAATAGTGTTTGTGGTAGTTACATAGTTACGCTAAGAACTACAGTCAATGGATGTACCGGTAACCCTTGTACATTTCTTGTGAATGTAGTTGATGTAACATCACCTGTCATAACATGCCCGGCACACGTAGCTGTAAATTGCACCGCTGCCGTACCGGCAGCTGCTACCAACTATGCATCTTTTATCGCTGCAGGGGGTACGGCAACTGATAATTGTAGTTTAAACCCTGTCATAACATTCGTAAATGATATTATTAGTAACCAGGTATGTGCCAATAAGTATACAATAACACGTACATACAGGGCAACTGACAATTGCGGCAACGCCAGCACCTGTGTACAGATCATAACCGTAAATCTTCCTGTATTTACCGGACCGGCTAATAATTCATCTATCGTTGCTTGTCCTGCAGCGGCAGTAACTCCAATACTACCAGTGGTGAACGATGCGTGTGGAAATGCTATCATACCAATATTAGTATCAGTAGCAGATAGTCCGGCGCCCATGACCTGCAGTGGCACGAGAATATATACTTACAGTTATACGGATTGCGTTGGCAATACTGCGACATGGACTTATACTTATATCATAAGTGCGCCAACTGTTATATTACCCCCTGACGGTGCATCAACCGTGGCATGCCCCGCAGAGGCAATGGCTCCAACATTGCCAACCGTCACAGATAATTGCGGAAGAGTGATGATTTCTTCAGTTCCGGTCATAAGCGCTGATCCCGCATGCGGTGGTATTAAAACGTATACCTATACTTATACCGATTGTAATGGAACCGCTTATAACTGGACCTATACATATACCATTTCTCCACCGGCTATATTAATGCCTGCAAACGGTGCGTCAACAATACCCTGCCTTGCTAATGCCGTAGCACCGATACCACCTGTTGTAATTGATAATTGTGGAGGGGTAATTACTACATCCGGCCCTGTTATTAGCGAGGACCCTGTTTGTAACGGCACAAAAATTTATACATACACCTACACTGATTGTAATGGCACTTCCTATAATTGGGTGTATACTTATACCATCGCAGCGCCCGCCGTTGTATTGCCTGCTAACGGTACGGCTACGGTAGCATGTCCGTTTGATGCCATTATTCCAACACCTCCGGTTGTTATTGATAATTGTGGAAGGCCGATCATACCCTCCGCTCCTTTCATCAGCATTGATCCCATTTGCAGTGGTACCAAAACTTATACTTATAATTATTTAACATGTGATAACCAGGTTTACACATGGACTTAT
Source organism: Chitinophagaceae bacterium (assembly GCA_040007815.1). Taxonomy (GTDB): domain Bacteria; phylum Bacteroidota; class Bacteroidia; order Chitinophagales; family Chitinophagaceae; genus Terrimonas_B. Next base: position 1,246 of record JBDTUH010000013.1, on the reverse strand, counting down.
ACCTATACTATTGCCGCACATTCAGTTATTCTACCCGCTTTTGGTTCATCTACTATTGCATGTCCTGCGGATGCAGTAACACCAATACCACCGGTTGTGACGGATAATTGCGGAAGAATAATTATTCCCGCCAACCCGGTTATCAGCGCCGATCCTGTTTGCAACGGTATAAAAACCTATACATACGCTTATACTGATTGTAATGGTGTTGCTTATAACTGGTTGTATACCTATACCGTGCTTACCGCGCCAGCCGTTACACTCCCTGCAAATGGAGCATCCACTGTTACTTGCCTTGCTGATGCAATTGCACCCATACCGCCAGTGGTTATGGATAATTGCGGAAGAGTAATCGCACCTGCAGCTCCGGTTATCAACGCCGATCCTGTTTGCAATGGCATAAAAACTTATACATACACTTATACTGATTGCAATGGTGTTAATCATGACTGGGTATATACTTATACCATCAATCGTCCCGCACCAATTGTCAGCTGCTACCCAACATTGACCTTTTGTAAAGAGTTAACCGACAATTATACTGTTCCTGTATTGGTTACCTCGACCGGCTGTAACGAAGCATTAAATATTTCGTTTCAAATTACAGGTGCCACTATTAGAAACGGATCAGGCAACGATGCGAGTGGCATTTTTAATGAGGGTCTGTCAACAATTACGTGGACGGTAGTTAACGGATGTCAGAATACCACCTGTGCAACAACTGTAATGGTCAATCCATTACTACAATCAGATTTCACGGAAACAGCTTGTCTCACTTATTCTTTGCCCTGGGGATCTGCTGTTACTAACACCGGTGATTATACACATATATACCAGGGAGTTAATGGTTGCGATTCAGTTGTAACGGTACATATTAAAATCAATCCAAACGTAACTGGTCAACAAACCATCACCATTTGTGAGGGGCAACTGCCTTATACATGGAACAATCAGAGTATCACAGCAAGCGGTGATTATAATGCTACCCTGGCTAGCGCTGCGGGTTGTGATTCTGTTGCTACACTTCACGTTATCGTTAATCCAAATGTCACTGGTCAACAAACCATTGCCATCTGCCTGGGACAACTGCCTTATACCTGGAACGGACAAACATTAACTACTGCCGGTACTACTACTGCAACATTGCAAAATATCAATGGCTGCGATTCAATCGTAACATTGAGTCTTATTGTTAATCCAAATGTTACTGGTCAACAAACCATCACCATCTGCACGGGACAATTGC
>JBDTUH010000012.1:0-221857 GCA_040007815.1 Chitinophagaceae bacterium | reverse complement strand
AATCACCAGGTAGGGCAGGTAATGGAGATACGCGGAAAAAAAGCCATCGTTAAAATTGGATTATTACCAATGCAGGTAGAAATAAAAGATTTAATAGTGGTAAAAGAAAAAGTAAATGAAGAATAAATTAGTCCTTCATAAATAATGCTCTTAATTCCTGCGCATCAGCCGGTTTCATTTTTCCTCCCAAAATCAACCGCAATTGTCTTCTTCTTAATGCCCCTTCAAATAGTTTGTGTTCATCTTCTGTCTCTGCTGTAAGTTGGGGAACAGAACGGGGTTTACCATGGGGATCCAGGGATACAAAAGTGAAATAGGCTTCATTGCTTTTGTATTTATATTGATGTAAAGCGTCTTCTCCCCATACCTTCAGGTGTACTTCCATCGATGAATTGAAAGAACGGGATACTTTTGCTTCTATATGCACCACGTTGCCCAGTTTAATGGGAGATTCAAAAGAAATATTATCAACGGAAGCCGTCACCACCGGTGCGGCGCAATGTTTCATCGCTGATAATGCGGCAGCGATATCCATCCAGTACATCAGTCGGCCACCCATCAGGTTTCCAAACGTGTTCGTATCGTTAGGCAATACCAGTTCTGTCATGATGGTGAGACTATCCGCCGCTTTTTTTTCAGTCATCGAATTGAAATTTGTGCAAATATAAGCCCCCTTACTTACTTGGGCTTATTTAGGCGAAAGGCAGTGCCAGCTGACGATCGTTGGCCTTGTTCATTTGCGTAAGACATGCTTTCCAGAATTGAAAAAAGGATTTATGATAGCCCTTTACTTCCGGGAACAACCAGTCTCTTTCATCTTTTTTACCGGGATAATGAATGAACGCAGGATGTTCTTTCGAATAGATGACCGGGAATTGATGAATGCCGGGTATTTCACTTACTTCACCAACAAATAGTTGAATGCCTTTAATGTTTTTAGAAAGATCCAAAATAAATTGTAACACTTTTGGGCTAACAGGGAATTTTTTGAAATGGGATGGTTCAATTAACAAAACCCTGTTGGCGTTTTCATTACTTCGCCATAATGGGTCAACGTTGGATGAATTATAAATTAAAAGTGGCAATTTATTTTTTAATGTAAGTTGTTTTTCAAATCCGGGCAGACTGGCGAAAAGCGACGTTGATATTGTTTCTTCTAAAACAGTTGGAACAGGCATTGCTGTCAACTCCCCGTACGATCTGTCAAGAAAAGTATTTTGCTGATCACTGAAAGTATAGCGATTAATATTTTCCTGGTTGCAATAATATTTTTTGGAAGAAAAACTACCGGCTACCCATTGCCAGCTGCAAGTGTTGCTTGCCAGGTCCCCATCGAGTAAATGATAATACATCCATTGAGAAGGCTGTTGCCAATAAGCTTTACCGATATTACAGGCTATGCTGGCTACATACATCCGTACATGATTGTGCATATAACCGGTCTCATACAATTGTTGAATAGCCTTGTCAACAGATACTATTCCGGTTGTAGCTGTAACAATCGCCTGCTGCAAACGTCGATGTTTAATGCCACTGTTGGAGCGACGGATATCGTCAAACATATCATCTTCCAGTTGTTGCCAGGTGCGCTGAAAATATTCACGCCAGGCCAGTTGCTGTATAAATTTCTCCATTTCTGAAAAAGTATATCCTTTGGCAAACATTGCTTCGGCTACCTGTTTGACGGAAATAACGCCACGGGAAATATAAGGGGATAAATAAGTAACATCACCGTCTATAAAGTTTCTTGTTCTTCCATAAGAGACAGGATTCACTGTTTCAATCCTTTTCAAAATTTCTGCGTAATCGGTAGGAAACTGCATGATGATTCGTTGAACCCTTTACAACAACCATCTTTTTATTTGGTTGTATTCTGTAAATAAGAAAAACCGATTGTTTAAATATTGTATGTTAATGCGGCAAAATACTTTGACAGAAACTCAATAGATCGTATTAAGGAAATGTCTAAAAATGAAAGGATGATCATATTTATTTTTCAATAAACAATTTCAACACTGCTTTGTTTCAATACAAAATCAAAACATGGAAAGTCTGAAAGGGAAGAATGTATTGGTAACAGGCTCTACAGGCGGTATCGGCTCCGCTACGGTGAAATTATTGGCTGGTAGTGGCGCTACCGTATTTCTTTCCGGGAGAAATTCCGAAAAATTGAAGGCAATCGCATGGGCGAACAATATACCAACGGAACGTGCATTTGAAACGGAATTGTCTGATGAAACAAAACTACAGTCAATGGCGGATAGCATTCATACCATGATACCCCAATTGGATATTCTTATCAATGCAGCGGGAATTGGTATTATAGAACCCATCGAAAATTTAACCTCAGGCGATTTTTTAAAAACAATGAATAGCAATCTTGTCGCTGTGTTTTTATTGGTAAAAGCTTTTTTACCAAAAATGAAAGAAGCCAAGAAAGGATTGATCATAAACATTCCTGGCGTATTGGGAAAAGTACCAATGGCGGGTGCTGCTGCATATTGTGCTTCCAAATATGGATTGCTGGGAATGATGCAAAGCATACGGGAGGAAGTAAAAAGAACAGATATCCGTATCACGAATATTTTTATGGGCGGGGTCGATTCTTCGTTTTGGGATGCCATTGATCTGCGGGTTCAGCGGGAGAAAATGATACAAGCGGAAGAAGCCGCCAAAGCCATCTGGTTTCTTTGCCAGCAACCTGCCAGTGGCGTTATCAGCGAAATGGTTTTGCAGCCATTTAATCACCAGGCGATTTAGTTGTCAGACCGAAAGTCAGAAAGGGGGTAAGTCGGAAAGACTATCCTGGTAATTCAAGTTTCCACCGGACTTCTGACTATTGACTCCCGACTTTTTTCTGCCTTCCCGACTTCTCTCTACATTTGCGCCATACTTATACAATTTATGGATATCCACCCCGGCATTTCTTTCGATAATACTGAATTTGCTTTTGAATATAAAACCGATAAAGAGATCAGGAAAGCCCGTTTGCTATTTTCTATGATGGGACAACCTTTACTGGTTAAAATGGGTACCAGGTTAACGCCCTGGGCTATCAAAGCTGGTTTACCGGTGAAAGGAATTATCCGCAAGACGATCTTCTCGCAATTCGTGGGCGGGGAAACATTGGAAGAAACAGCGATCGTGGCCAAAAAATTGGGAGAGTACAAAGTACAGGTGATCCTTGATTATGGAGTGGAAGGAGGGGATGATGGTGAAAAAGGATTTGATCATTCAACGGAGGAGTTTATCCGTGTGATACAGTATGCCGCTACGCAACCCAATATTCCTTTTATGAGCATTAAAGTGACGGGCTTTGCAAGATTCGCGTTGCTGGAGAAACTGGATGACATGATGAATAAGGGAACCGGGACATTGATGAAGCGATATTTAAAAGCAATTGATGATCTCCTGCCTGATGAAAGGGAAGAATGGCACCGGGTACGCAGGCGAATGATGTATATCTGCGAAACAGCGGCGGATAAAAAAATCGGTGTGCTGATAGATGCGGAAGAAACCTGGATACAGGACCCGGTAGATGCACTGACCATATTAATGATGGATTCTTTTAATAAAAACCGCATAGTGGTATATAATACTATACAGCATTATCGCCAGGACAGGTTGAAATTTTTAAAAGACTCTTATGAAGCGGCGGAAGAAAGGGATTTTATATTGGGAGCCAAACTGGTTCGTGGTGCATATATGGAAAAAGAAAGGAAACGGGCTACAGAGAAAGATTACCCGTCACCGATACAGCCGGACAAAGAATCAAGTGACCGGGATTATAATGACGGAGTCGCTTTTTGTATCAGCCATATCGATCGTATCGCATTGATCGTTGCTTCACACAACGAGTATAGCAATTTATTAGCTACTCAATTACTTCAGCAAAAAGGCGTACCGCTTGATCATCCGAATGTTCACTTCAGCCAGTTATATGGTATGAGTGACAATATCACGTTCAACCTGGCTCATGCCGGATGCAGTGTCAGCAAGTATTTGCCTTTTGGTCCTATCAAAGACGTGATACCTTACCTGATGCGCCGGGCACAGGAGAATACATCCGTAAAAGGACAAACAGGAAGGGAATTAGGATTAATAAAAAAGGAATTAAAGAGAAGACACCAGTAATAGAGTTATGAAATATTACGATAAATGCCGATACATACGGTCATATTAAAAATTCATACTACTTCTTTAATTTTTTACCAATTCTTTAAGACTGTGTATTAGTATTTCTTCTTTTGAAAGGAGAATAAATTTTCTTTGGTATCATTATTGAAACCTCATTAATAGTCCTGAGAAGGATTTCACAGCTATTGTTATCCTTTTATTTATATAGACAAATTTCCAAAAATATCCATCACCTGTTAAAGGCATATATGTAAAAACTCTACTCAAAACCTTTGAGAATGTTATTAGCCATCAGGCCTTCCTTTGAGTTTGTAAAATTTCTTCAGGTACTTGGTTGGATTATCTTACCTGTATCACTGGTTGCCGTGATATTGACAATTATATTTCATTACCGGAAAAAAAAAGCAGGAATTATTCAATCCGAAAACGACGAAGAAAAACTTATCCGGGCATCACCGGAACTATTAGGTTATACAAAAGGTGATGGAGAGTATGTTTTTTTTGATCACTCATCTCTTATCGGCGAATATAAAAGCCGGTTGTCATATAATCATGCAAGATATACAGCCTTGCGACATGATTTTAGTAAGCTGCAGCTAAAGTATGCTGACCTTGCCAGCTATAGTGCAACAAAATTTATTCATCATAAAACAAAGAGTATGGAAAACACCTATGATCAAATGCCACAACGATTGCAGGACGAGATAGCTAAATTAGCCGCCTCTTATAAAGTGGAAAAGGAAGAGTTGCTTTCCCAGCTCGGGCAGCTGAACCAATCGGCTCAAAAAATGGAAGCTGCAAATCAATCCCTGCAAGACCAGTTGAATATTCAAACGGTTTCAGATGATGAAAAAGCCGTTATCCTGCATAGGTGGAAGGAAGAAAATACTTTTTTAAAAGAAAGGATCGCCGAACAACAATATTTACATGATCTATTGGACGAAAAGAAAGCGCAAATAGAATTTTTGCAAAACCAGTTGGAAAACAGGATAAAGAATAATCACCAATCAGAACAACAACGGGTAAAAATAGCAGCAGAGCTTGAGGAAGAAAGAACACAGCATGCAAAAACTCTTCAGTTGATGGATTCGGTAAAAAACGAGATTCTTCAGAAGCAGGATGAAACAGATAGGTTGCAGTTTGTTTTATGTGGCAAGGAAGAAGAATTATTGGAAAAACAGCAACAGCTTAATTCCAAAATGGATCATATTACATGGCTGGAGGGTGTTATGAAGGAAACGAAACAACATAACGAAATACTCCATGCTTCTTCTATGGATGATAAAAATCTGGTTGCTTCATTACAGGAACAATTTTCCAGTGAGCAATCCAGGGTTCAATACCTTGAGCAAAAACTTTTAGCCAATAAACAATTGATGCAGCGTTTGCATAAAGATCTCTCTTCTTTTGTCGAAGAAGCAAACGGGCAGCCGCCGGTTATTTCCCTGCGACCGGATTATATAAATCGGGAGAACGAAGAAATGGCTGTTCAATAATAAAACAGCAAGCTGCATTTCTTATGGTATTGTTGGTTGAAACTGTATTATTTCAAATCCACAACTTCCCCACAGCCCGCGGTTTAAAGCTCGCAGCTCGTAGCTTTCTTACTAACTTGCGCCCATGCGACAATATCTTGATCTCCTTCAGCATATTTTGGATAATGGGGTACATAAAACGGACAGAACCGGTACCGGTACGCAAAGTTGTTTTGGTTACCAGGTGCGCTTTGATCTGCAAAAAGGATTTCCGCTCGTTACCACCAAAAAAGTACACCTTAAAAGCATTGTGTACGAACTGCTTTGGTTCCTGAAAGGAGAGACCAATATCGCTTACCTTAAAGAACATGGAGTGAAGATCTGGGATGAATGGGCCGATTCCAATGGTGATCTTGGTCCTGTGTATGGAAAGCAATGGCGCAGCTGGGAAGGAAAGGATGGTAAGGTTGTTGACCAGGTTACCGAACTTATACAACAAATAAAAAAGAACCCGGATAGCCGCCGGCTTATCATCAGTGCCTGGAATGTTGCCGATCTTCCTGAAATGGCGTTGATGCCCTGTCATAATATGTTCCAGTTTTACGTAGCCAATGGTAGATTAAGTTGCCAGTTATATCAAAGATCCGCTGATGTATTCCTCGGAGTGCCTTTTAATATAGCTTCGTATGCTTTGCTCACCATGATGATCGCACAGGTGTGTGATTTAGAGCCGGGTGAATTTGTTCATACATTTGGTGATGTACACATCTATAGTAACCACATGGAACAAGTGAATCTGCAATTGACCCGCCAGCCTTTTCCATTGCCCACTATGAAATTGAACCCTGCTGTAAAAGATATTTTTGCTTTTCAATTCGAAGATTTCACCTTGGAAAATTACCAGGCACATCCGTCAATAAAGGCGCCGGTGGCGGTGTAAGGGCCCTGTCTCCGCCTCGGCGGAGAACTTAGATCGAATATTCATTTCTTGACCGTATTTACCCCACAGAACTTAAGTGTAAATATCAGTATTGAGCTTTATTAATTTGCTCACTTCGTATATGCTTATTTTTGTAAATATCAATTTCGTACTAAAAGAGTTTTCAACGGCTCCATTTTAGGGGTGTAAGGAAATTTCAACTTTAAACAAATCACCGGGGGTATGATCATCAGTTTAGTCGTCGCTGCAGCAAACAACAATGCCATTGGCAAAGACAATAAATTGCTTTGGCATATGCCCAATGATATGAAGTATTTTAAGAATGTTACCTGGGGAATGCCGGTAATAATGGGGAGAAAAACTTTTGAAGCGTTGGGCAAGCCACTGTCGGGAAGAAAAAATATCATTTTAACCAAGCAGAATGGATGGACACGGGAGGGAACTGTAACCGTCAAAAGTTTTGAAGACGCACTGTTTCTCGGTAAGGAAATGGATGTAAAAGAAATGATGGTGATAGGAGGTGGAGAAATATATCGTTCTACTATCGGCAAAGCTGATCGCATTCATATTACCCGTATCGATGCGGATTTTGAAGAAGCTGATACTTTTTTTCCGGCCATTGATCCTGCAAAATGGAAACTGGTGAGTCAGAAAAATTATGAGGCCGATGCAAAAAATAAATACAATTACTCTTTCCAGGTTTGGGAGAAGATATAACGTTCGAATTCCTTTTACAGACCTTTATTCATGTATTCTAAATTTCAGCTTGGTTTAAAATATATCCATTATTACTTTTCTGCTTCGAACGGAAAAGGCCACGGTATGCATTCACCTTTTGTTTTTGAATTCATCACGCAGGTACTCAATGATAAAACCAGTTACCCGGCTTATTCACAAGTAGAGAGTTTAAGAAAACAATTAGTGAAGGATCAGACCGTGCTAATTGTTGAAGATTTTGGAGCTGGTTCTTCAGTTGACAAAACGAATCAACGTTCAATAGCGTCGATTGCAAAGAATGCGGCCAAGCCTTCGAAATTTGGCCAGTTGTTATATAGAATGGTGAGGCATTATCAACCGAAGACCATATTGGAATTAGGGACATCTTTGGGTATTACAACTTCTTATCTTTCTTTAGGCAAACCCGATGCAACAATCGTAACCATGGAAGGTGCAAAGCCAATTGCTGAAACAGCCTGCCATAACTTCAAAACTTTAGAACTTCAAAACATCACTTTAAAGGCAGGTAATTTTGATCAGACACTGTCAGCCGTCACTTCTGAATTGACTTCGCTTGACTTCGCATTTATTGATGGCAATCATCGCCGGGAACCAACGGAAAGGTATTTTCACCAATTGTTGCCCATAACCCGTAACGACTCTATATTAATTTTTGATGACATTCACTGGAGCCCCGATATGGAGCAAGCCTGGGAGATAATACAACAACACCCATCTGTTCGTTGTACCATCGATCTTTTCTTTATTGGTATAGTATTGTTCCGGCAGGAGTTTAAAGAAAAGCAGCATTTCAAAATCAGGCTTTGACAATCGGCGTGAAAGGCGGGGAGAAGTAGTGCGCAGATAACCCCAGTCAGCTATTTTTTTTTTAATATCTTCGGCCCCTGTCCATTAATAGATTTGTAAACAGCATATTTTCCATGACCCTAGGCCTGCTTAAAGAACCCGACTATGAAACCCGTGTATCGCTGCTGGCGGAAGCTGTTGCTACTCTCACAAAAAGGGGCATCACGGTATTAGTAGAAAACGGCGCCGGCGAAAAAGCGTTTTGCAGTAATGCTGATTATGCAAAAGCAGGGGCAAAGATCGCTGACACCAATGAGATAGCTTCATCAGCCGATATAATACTGTCGATACATCAACCGGATGCCAAACTGGAGATTCCCAATTCCAAAATTCTGATCGGTGTTTATCAGCCACTTTTTAATGGTAATAAAATAAAGGAATTGGCGTCAAAAGGGATCACTGTTTTTTCTCTTGATATGTTGCCCCGCACTACCCGTGCTCAATCCATGGATGTATTGAGTTCGCAGGCGAATATTGCAGGCTATAAAGCGGTATTAACTGCTGCTAATCTATATGGAAGATATTTCCCAATGTTTATGACAGCGGCGGGAAGTGTAGCTCCCGCAAAAGTATTGATATTGGGAGCTGGTGTAGCAGGATTACAGGCTGTTGCTACGGCCCGGAGATTAGGCGGTGTTGTAGAAGTGTTCGATACAAGACCCGCCGTAAAAGAAGAAGTGATGAGCCTCGGTGCGAAATTTGTGGAGGTAGAAGGAGCAGCTGATGCCAGCAAAGCTGGTGGTTATGCTGTAGAGCAGAGCGAAGAATTTTTGCAACGCCAGAAAGCGAAAATTGCAGAAAGCACAGCTAAAGCCGATATTGTTATTACTACGGCACAGATTCCGGGTAAGAAAGCGCCGATATTGATCACCGAAGAAATGATCAGGGCCATGCGCAATGGTTCCGTGATCATTGATATCGCTTCAGCCACGGGTGGTAATACACCCCTTACAAAAAACAACGAGACTATTGTTTATAATGGAGTGAGTATTGTTGGTAATTCCAATTTGCAGGCGACTTTGCCTTCAGACGCCAGCAAACTATACGGAAAAAATATTCTGAATTTTTTGCAACTGATTATAACAAAAGAAGGAACGATAAATCTTAACTGGGACGATGATCTCGTAAAAGGAAGTTGTATTACACATGGGGGAGAAGTAGTCAACGAAAAAGTGAAAAATCTATAGTTTAAAAATTGAACCCGATAGTTAGTCGGAGAACATTGAATATTTTTTATGAACTCATTCTTAAATTGGATCACGGCGAATCAACAGATTATCTACATCGTCATACTGATGATATTTGTAGGTATTGAAGTAATAGGCCGCGTGCCGAGTGTCTTGCATACGCCGTTGATGAGTGGGGCCAATGCCATTCATGGAGTGGTTATCATTGGTGCTATCATAGTCATGGGAAAAGCGGAGAGTAATAACTATTTCGCATTGATACTGGGTTTCCTGGCCGTAATACTGGGAACATTGAATGTAGTGGGTGGTTTTGTGGTAACTGACAGGATGCTGGAGATGTTTAAGAAGAAGAGGCCTCCCCAAACCCCTCCGAAGGAGGGGCTTTAGGAAGACTCCGTTAATTGACTTATCATTTGCTAATTAATAATTATTTAAAATAATAGTTCACTTACTGCTCTCAGGGCTGTGTGTTGGTGGCCTTCTCCTTTGGAGAAGGTCGGGATGAGGCCTTCAGAGCTGTTAGTGGAAAGTCTCCTCGTTGGGAGAGGGATTGGGAGGGGTCGCCTTTATGGAATTAAACATACTTACACTTTGTTATCTTATCGGATCGGTGACATTTATTCTTGGATTAAAAATGTTATCCAATCCCCTTACAGCGAGAAAGGGAAATCTTATAGCCGCTGCCGGGATGACGATCGCCATATTCGGAACGATCTTTTTATATACAGACGAGGAAGGAAACAAACTGCATAATTACGCCTGGATATTCGGAGCTATATTGATCGGCAGTATTGTAGGAACATTAGCCGCCAAAAAAGTGAAGATGACGGCTATGCCCGAAATGGTGAGTTTATTTAATGGAATGGGCGGTGCTTGTGCGGCGTTGATCTCTGCAGCCGAATTTTATCATATTTACGAAGCTAATAAAGGCGTTGCTTCAACTTTGTTCTCTGATATAATTCCCGTGGGACACTATATCACCATTGTTGCCGGTGCTACCATAGGAACCATCTCTTATACAGGCAGCATTATTGCATGGGGTAAACTGAATGGACGCGTGAAGGATTTTTCGTTTAAAGGACAGCATATTGTCAATATGATTGTGCTGGTATTGGTAATTGTGTCTTCTGTGTTCGCCTATAATGCAAGTTTTGGAAATATTATTCTTCCTTTTTTCATGATCGGTCTCTTCGCTTTTGTGTATGGTATCTTTTTCGTTCTTCCTATAGGTGGCGCCGATATGCCGGTGGTTATTTCCCTGTTGAACTCTTTTACCGGTGTAGCAGCAGCCTGTGGCGGTTTTCTTTATGATAATAAAGTAATGCTAACCGGCGGTATCCTTGTTGGTGCGGCGGGTACATTGCTGACAATATTGATGTGTAAAGCGATGAACCGTTCTTTACTGAATGTACTGATCGGTTCATTTGGCGGTGGAGCAACGGCTGGGCCTGCAAGCACAAAGGATCAGGGGCATTACAAAGAAATCAGTCTCAGCGATACCGCCATGGTGATGAGTTATGCCAGCAAAGTGATGATCGTTCCTGGTTATGGCCTTGCCGTAGCACAGGCACAACATGCCTGTCACGAACTGGAAAAATTACTGGAAGAAAAAGGTGTAACCGTAAAATATGCCATTCACCCGGTGGCGGGACGTATGCCCGGGCACATGAATGTATTATTAGCTGAAGCCGATGTGCCGTATGAAAAATTGCTGGAGATGGAACAGGCCAATGAAGAATTTTCCACTACAGATGTCGTGCTGGTATTAGGCGCTAATGATGTAGTGAACCCGGCTGCAAAAAATGATCCGGCTTCCCCCATCTATGGTATGCCGATATTAGATGTGGAACTCGCTAAACTTTGTATCGTTAATAAACGAAGTATGAAACCCGGTTATGCCGGTATTGAAAACGATCTTTTCTTTCAGCCAAAAACTTCGATGTTGTTTGGCGATGCGAAAAAAGTGTTACAGGATCTGATAACGGAGATTAAGAATTTATAGTTTTGCAGGTGCGATTACCAGAACAGTTATTGAATTCTCTTAGCGATGCAAAAGGCTTCGACAAAGAGGCTTTTGAAAAAACACATTCATCCGGCGAACAAATAACTTCCATAAGAATAAACCCTTTCAAACTGTCGGAGGTTAAAGCCGCCCCTTTCGGGGGAGGCTTGAAGGGGGCTGTTCCCTGGGCAGAGTATGGTTTTTATCTTGAAACCCGTCCTTCCTTCACTTTCGATCCTCTTTTTCATGCCGGCTGTTACTACGTGCAGGAAGCCAGCAGTATGTTTTTAGAACAGGCGTTGAAGCAAACCCTCGATCTTTCGCAACCATTAAAAGTATTGGATCTTTGCGCCGCTCCGGGTGGTAAATCAACCCATATACAATCTTTGATTTCAAAAGACAGTTTACTCGTCAGCAATGAAGTAATCCGTTCAAGAGCCAATATTTTAAAAGACAATATAATTAAATGGGGTTGTGCGAATGTAATGGTGACTAATAATGATCCGAAAGATTTTGCAGGACTGGAAAATTATTTTGATGTCATTGTAATAGATGCTCCATGTAGTGGCAGCGGACTTTTCAGGAGAGATGCGGAAGCTATTGAAGAATGGAGTTTAAATAATGTAGCACTCTGCAGCCAGCGGCAACAACGCATATTGGCGGATGTTTGGCCTGCTTTAAAAAAAGAGGGTGTATTAATTTATTCCACTTGTTCCTATTCAACAGAAGAAGATGAAGGTATAGTCAACTGGTTGACGAAAGAACTGCCAACTGCCAATTGTCAATTGTCAACTGATGCTAACTGGGGAATAATTGAGTCGGGTGGCGGCTACAGGTTCTGGCCAGATAGAGTAAAAGGAGAAGGATTTTTCCTGGCTTGCTTCCGAAAAATGGAAGGTGAGGAAAGTTCATCATTGAAAACAAAGAACAGGGCTCAACCAGCCACAAAGAAAGAAATCGATATTATTGAAAAATGGGTAAAAACCGAAGGTCTTCATTTTATCAAATACAAGGATACGGTGTATGGATGGCCTGGACAACTATCCAATAATTTTAATTTGTTGTTAAGTAGTCTCCGTGTTATTTATTCAGGAACGATTATTGGTGAGTTTTTCCGGGATAAAATGGTACCGGATCACGCACTGGCCATGAGTTCATTGATAAATGAGGTTGAAGCAACCGAATTGAATTATGATCAGGCGATCGGATATCTTAAAAGAATGGATTTGCATATCGAGCCGCGAAAGAAGGGATGGCAATTGGTAACTTACGAAGGAAATTCCCTTGGCTGGATCAATGCATTGCCCAATCGTATTAATAATTATTACCCTAAGGAATTGCGAATCTTAAAACACATATAACCAGTACGGTTAAATTCCACATCTTTGTAATCCAAAATTCGTTATCATGAAGAAACTGTGTCTATTGCTTGTCCTTTCTATTGCTATGCTGTTTTCCGTACAGGCACAACCAAAAGAACTGGTAGTAAAAAAAAGCAGCAGGGGCTTGTATGTTGAGCATGTTGTCGCTGCCAAAGAAGGGCTGTATTCCATAGGTCGCTTGTACAATGTACATCCCAAATCTATTGCCGCTTACAACCAGGTAGATATTAATAAAGGATTGAATGTTGACCAGGTGATTCATATTCCTCTTACCGATACTAATTTTACTCAAAAAACAAATAAAGGCATCCCGGTATATTATACGGTATTAGAAAGCCAGGGTTTAATGAAGGTCAGCAATACTGTTAATAAAGTAACCTTGAAAGACCTTCGAAGCTGGAATGCCTTAAAAAGCGATAATCTTTCTGCCGGATCAAAACTGATAGTCGGGTTTTTGGTATCTAAAGAAATGTCAGCATTGGTTTCCAAGCCATCTGTAAAGCAGACTCCGGTTAATCTGGAGGAAAAGGCTGCGATAAAAGCAGAAGATAAGCTGGTCGTAAAAACGGTCAAAACAGAAGACAAACCATTAGTAAAAGCCCCGCCGAAGGAGGATAAGCCAATACTAAAAACCGTGCAGCCTGAAGTAAAAGAAGTGACGAAAATCAAGTCAGCGGAAGACAACGCAGTTGTAAAAACAGAGACAGAAACTCCAAAGGAGATAGTTCCTGAAGTGAAAGAAGAAACTAAAAAGGCAGAACCGGTATTTGTAAAGCAAGAGACATCTCCAACAAGTTCAGAGCAGGGGTATTTTAAAAAATCCTTTGAGCAACAGGTGAAAATAAGCCCGCTTTCTAAAAATGCTACAGTTACATCGGGCATCTTTAAAACAACCAGCGGGTGGCAGGATGCTAAATATTATTTGCTGATAGATGGTGTTCCTACAGGAACGATCGTAAAGGTTATTAATCCTGACAATAACATTGCCGTTTATGCCAAAGTATTGGGCGAAATGAATGGCATACGCCAAAACGAAGGATATGATATCCGCATCAGCAATGCAGCTGCTTCAACATTAGGAATAGCTGTATCTGATACAGAAAAATTTGTTTTGAAAGTAAATTATTAAATCCCCTAAAGGGGACTTTGGATGAAACTAATTATTTGAAATGGTATCCGCGTAAAAAATCGCCTATCGTCATTTTCTTTTTTCCCTCCAGTTGTAATTCTTTTACGTGGATGTATCCGTTAGCGCAGGCAAACTTCAAAAATGTTTTGCTGTCCGTTTCAAAACGACCTGAAGCACCTCCTTCGGAGGTTCCCGAGCTTTGCGAAGGGAAGGAACGAAGTTCGGGGGAGGTCTCTTTTTCACTGCGGTATATCTTCAGCATTTTATCATTGAGATAAGTAAAGGCTCCGGGAAAAGGAGAGAGGCCGCGGACCAGGTTGTGTATTTCTTCGACAGTTTTTGAAAAATCTATTTTACAGATCTCGGTGAATATCTTAGGAGCGTGTTTCAGAGGTAATGAGTCGTGAGTCGTCAGTCGTGAATCGGTTTCTGACGATTGACGATTCACGACTGACGATTGCGGCGTCTCCCTCAGAGTTCCATCCACCAACCCCTTCACCGTTTTCACCAATACCTGCGCGCCAATCTCTTTCATCTTATCATGCACTTCGCCGGCTGTTTCATTTTCATCAATCGGAAAGCTTTCCTGCAATAAAATATCACCGGTATCAATTTCCTGCTTCAATTTAAAAGTAGTAACACCTGTCTCTTTTTCACCATTGATCACCGCCCAGTTGATAGGAGCGGCACCACGGTATTGTGGAAGTAATGAACCGTGAAGATTGACAGAGCCCATTCGCGGCATACTCCAAACCACTTCTGGCAGCATACGAAAGGCTACTACAATCTGCAAGTCAGCGTGTAAAGATTTCAACTCTTCCAAAAACTCCGGGTTCTTTAATTTCTCCGGTTGTAATACGTTAAGGTTGTGTTCAACCGCATACTTCTTCACAGCACTTTCATTCATCTTCATGCCTCTTCCGGCCGGTTTATCAGGAGCGGTAATTATGCCAACGATATTATATCCTGCTTTTACCAACGCATCTAAAGAAGCCACCGCAAATTCAGGAGTTCCCATAAAAACGATACGCAATGAAGCCAGCGCCATATTGAATGTATTGGGTCCTGTATCCCTTTGTTTTATCTGGAATTCAATCATTCCTGCGAAGGTAGCAAAGACAGCACACGGATGACACGGATTGGACGGATTTAAAGAATCTGTATTTCTGCGAAGCAAAAAAATCCTTAAAGATCCGGCAAAGGCAATCGGTCTTTCATTGCAGGTATCGCTGCTTCAAAACTAAATCCATATTATCTATCCAATCCGTGTCATCCGTGTGCTTTACCTGTATTTCTGCGACGCAGAAAAATCCTTTTAAATCCTGGAAAAAAAGCCAATCTTTTCTTTCACGGACTTTAAACGTAAAAAATCCGTGTTCATCCATCCGATCCGTGTCATCCGTGTGCTTCTCTCTGCTTATCTAATAAAACCCCCATCTGTCAAATAAATTTTATCTTCGCTCTATCCTCATTAAATTTATTCAACGATTGCCCCGCCACCGTTCATTTTCAAAATAAATAACCAGTATGGCTATAAGGGTTGCGATCCGGCATAAGACAGTTTACACCTACGACAGGTTGGTAGCATTATCACCGCATGTATTCCGCCTGCGGCCCGCAGTACATTCCAGGACCCCTATCGAATCGTATTCTTTTAAGGTAGAACCCAAAGAACATTATATTAACTGGCAGCAGGATCCGTTTGGTAATTACCAGGCCCGGGTGGTATTTCCTGAAAGAGCTACGCAGCTAAAAGTAGAAGTAGAAGTAATTGCCAATTTAGTCAGCATTAATCCTTTTGATTTTTTTGTAGAAGAATATGCTGAAAATTTTCCTTTTACCTACCAGGGCGAATTGCCTAAAGAATTAATCCCTTACCTGGAAATAAAAGAAAGTGGTCCCCGGTTGATGGAATGGTTAAAGGGTGTTGACAGAAGTAAAAAAACAATCAATGATTTTTTGGTGTACCTCAACCAAAAAATAAATAAAGACATTAACTATTCCATCCGCATGGAAGTGGGTGTGCAAACTCCTGAAGAAACGCTGGAAAAAACACTGGGCTCCTGCAGAGATACGGCCTGGCTTTTTGTACAGGTGTTGCGCCACTTAGGTTTAGCATCACGTTTTGTATCCGGTTATTTAGTGCAGTTAACTTCCGACGAAAAATCATTGGATGGCCCTTCCGGCCCTGAGAATGATTTTACCGATTTGCATGCCTGGGTAGAAGTTTATATTCCCGGAGCGGGATGGATCGGACTAGATGCTACTTCCGGTTTATTTGCCGGCGAAGGGCATATACCACTAGCATGCACACCCGATTATGCAAGTGCGGCACCAGTGGTGGGCGCCACCGACAAATGCGAAGTAACTTTTGAATTTGAAAATTCGGTTACCAGGATTTATGAAGACCCAAGAGTAACCAAACCTTTTACCGAACAGCAATGGATAGAAATAAATGCTATTGGTGAACAGGTAGATGCAGATTTAGCAGCCGGTGACGTACGCATGACGATGGGAGGCGAACCCACTTTTGTTTCTATTGATGATATGGAATCGGCGCAATGGAATACCGCAGCGGATGGAAAAGAAAAAAGAGAATTGTCGCATGATCTTATTTTTCGCTTAAGAGATATATTTGGCCCCGGTGGATTGATCCATTACGGCCAGGGTAAATGGTATCCCGGCGAACCACTACCAAGATGGCAGTATGGTTTGTTCTGGCGCAAAGATGGTTTCCCTGTCTGGAAAAACCTTGATCTGATCGCCCACGAAAAAACCAAAAAGAAATATACCATAAAAGATGCCAAAGCATTTACTAACGAACTGGCCAGGCATTTAGCGGTTAGCCTGGATAATATAAGCACGGCTTACGAAGATGTATTTTATTTTTTATGGACCGAAGGAAAGAATCCTGCCAATATTGATCCGTTAAAAGCAAATTTAAAAGATCCGCTGGAGCGCCGCACGTTAGCGCAACTGCTTAACCAGGGGCTGGATGAACCAGTCGGCTATGTAATACCCCTGCGGTGGAATTATTGGGATGATAAATGGCTGAGCTGTAAATGGGTCTTTAACCGGGAGCATCTTTTTTTAGTGCCCGGCAATTCTCCCATAGGCTTACGCTTACCGTTAGAGTCACTGCCGGTAATACCCAAAGACAAGATGCCGTATAAAGTAGAACGCAGTTTGTTTGAAGAGCTGCCTGAGCTGGAAGATTTTCATAAAGCGATATTGTGGCGCTATGGAAAAGTATTTAAAACCACCGAGCCAATAACAAAAGTAGCGGGTGAGAATAAAGAAAAATTCGAGAAGAGAAATGCAACTGCTGAAAAAAAGAAAGTCGAAGAAAAAGAACCGCCGGTAGAAATTACCATGGAAATTGAAACCATACGTACTGCATTAAATGTGGAAGTACGTGATGGACATATCTATATTTTTCTGCCGCCGATGGATTATATAGAACATTACCTCGATATGGTTGCCTGTATTGAAAGCACGGCAGCTAAATTAAAAATGCAGGTGCGTATTGAAGGCTACGAACCACCAAGAGATACCAGGATAGAACGCATGGTAGTATCACCCGACCCCGGGGTGATAGAAGTAAATATTCACCCGGCAAAAAACTGGAACGAACTTTTAGCCAATACAGATACCTTATACGAACAGGCAAGATTATCACGACTGGGTACAGAAAAGTTTATGCTGGATGGCCACCATACCGGCACTGGCGGCGGTAACCATATTACCATCGGCGCTGCAAAGCCGACGGATAGCCCGCTGTTGCGCCGCCCCGATCTGTTGCGGAGTTTAATTACGTTTTGGCAACACCATCCCGGTTTATCGTATTTGTTTTCCGGTAGTTTTATCGGGCCTACCAGCCAGGCGCCGCGATTTGATGAAGGTTTTGAAGACCGCTTGTATGAAATGGAAATTGCTTTTACACAGGTACCCGAAAAAGGGTTCATTCCATTTTGGATTACCGATAGAATATTCCGGCATTTGCTCACCGATATTACAGGCAACACCCACCGTTCCGAATTATGTATTGATAAATTATATTCCCCCGATTCTTCTTCGGGCAGGTTAGGTATTCTAGAATTCCGTGCATTTGATATGCCACCGCATAAGCAAATGAGCTTGTTGCAAATGCTGCTCATACGGGCATTGATTGCTGCTTTTTGGAAAAAGCCCTATAAGCATAAACTTGTAAGATGGGGCACCAGTCTCTACGATAAATATTTGCTGCCGCATTATGTGCAGCAGGATATGTCCGATGTGGTGGAATATTTAAACCAGTCAGGTTATGCTTTCGACATTAACTGGTTCAAGTCATTTTTCGAATTCCGTTTTCCGCATTACGGTTCCGTTACGGTAAAAGATATCAAAATGGAATTGCGTATGGGTATTGAACCCTGGCATGTACTGGGCGAAGAAATGAGCAGTTCCGGCACGGCACGTTTTGTAGATAGTTCTTTAGAAAGAGTGCAGGTAAAAATATCCGGTATTAACGACAACCGCTATATTCTCCTCTGCGGTGGTGTTCGTGTACCGCTTACCGCTACCGGTGTAAAAGGTGAGTATGTTTGCGGCATTCGCTACCGGGCCTGGCAGCCACCAAGTGCATTGCATCCCACCATTGGTGTAGACACGCCGCTTACATTTGATATAGTGGATACATGGAATGGCCGCTCGATTGGCGGCTGCACCTATTATGTGTCGCATCCCGGCGGCAGAAGTTATGATACATTCCCAGTCAACAGTTTTGAAGCCGAAAGCCGCCGCATCAGCCGTTTTGGCAATACCAGTCATACGCAGGAACAACGTTTTATAACCGTGCTATCCTCCGTCACGCAGCATTATATCGAAAACAACCGCAGTAGTTTTGTGTATGATGCCCCTGCACCGGAAATAAACAATGAATTTCCGTGTACGCTGGATCTGCGATTGAAGAAATAAAAATGAACTGCTATATCATTAAACAAATGAAAACAGACATCCTTCATTGATGGTTTCTTTTCCTTGCTAAATAAAAATGCGGGATATTAACCTCCGTTAACAGGTGGTTAACCATGAGTTGGTCTCTATAAAATTTCGCCTTTCAGGTATTAATGCCTTGTAAAAAAAATCCTGGCTAATTTCAGAACGCCTGATCCAACCCTGTTATTCCGTATATTTATTTTTCATCCTCAAACCAGCTGTCATGAGAAAATCTGTTGCTGTATTACTTTCATTTTTATCAACACACATTTTACAATCGCAGGAAACAAGATTGCTCCGTGATCCGGATATCAGTGATTCAAAAATTGTTTTCGCCTATGCCAATGATCTATGGACCGTTGACAAAGCAGGAGGCACGGCGCAAAGATTGACCAGCTTTCCGGGAACAGAAAGTAATCCAAAATTTTCAGCCGATGGAAAAACAATCGCTTTTACCGGCCAATACCAGGGCAATACGGATGTGTACACAATACCTGCTGCTGGCGGCGAACCAAAGCGGCTTACCTGGCATCCGGGTGCGGATATTGTTTGTGGCTGGAGCCCCGATGGCAAAGTTGTTTTTAATTCTGACCGGGAAAATGCTCCCGGTGGCAGCACCAAGCTATGGAAAATAGGGATGAATGATGCTTTGCCGCAAGCATTACCTATGCCAAGGGCATTTCGTGGTTCTTACTCACCCGATGGAAAAAACTTCGCTTATGAAATGAATATCCGTTGGGATGTGGAATGGAGAAATTACCGTGGCGGACAGAACAAACCTATCTGGATTCTTGATCTGCAGAATTACGCCTTGAAAAAAATCTCCATGCAGAATAGTCATGATATGCAGCCATTGTGGATAGGAGGGAAAATATATTTTTTATCTGATCGTGACCTGGCCATGAACCTTTACTGTTATGACGCCCAAAAGGAAAGCGTGGAGCAATTGACTTTTTTTAATGAGTATGATATTAAAAATTTATCGGGTGGAAACAACTCACTGGTCTTTGAATACGGCGGCGATCTTTACACTCTTGATCCTTCTGCGAAAAATTATAAAAAAGTAAACATCCAGGTTAAAGGTGATTTTCCCTGGGCCGAACCCAAATGGATAAATGCATCGGCTCTTTTAACTCATGCTTCTTTATCTCCCGGGGGACAAAGAGCATTGTTTGAAGCAAGAGGTGAAATAATCACGGTGCCATTAAAAAAAGGTGACGCCCGCAACATTACCAACTCACCCGGAAGCCGCGAGCATGATCCTGTTTGGTCGCCGGATGGAAAAAATATTGCCTGGTTCTCTGATGCAAGTGGCGAATACAGTTTGATGATCGCAGCGCAGGATGGATTGAGCAAACCAACGGAAATAAAAATCCCGAATCCCACTTATTACTATTCACCTGTTTGGTCACCGGATTCAAAATACATTGCCTACACCGACCATATACAACAGTTGTGGATGACTGAAATTGCTTCAGGAAAAACAACGCTTGTTGATAAGGAACCTTACCTGCATCCAGAAAGAACGATTAACCCTGTTTGGTCACCGGATTCAAAGTGGATCGGTTATTCCAAACGGTTGAACAGCCAGTATCATGTTGTTATGGCTTATTCACTGGATCAATCAAAAACATTGCAGTTAACAGACGGTATGTCGGATGCTGTTGCACCAGCCTGGGACGCCAGTGGAAAATATTTATATTTTATGGCCAGTACCAATTATGCCCTTCGTTCCGGCTGGCTTGATATGAGTTCTATTGAAAGGCCTTTGCGCCGCTCAGTATATTTAATGGTGTTGAAAAAGGGAGAACCATCTCCCTTACTCCCGGAGAGTGATGAAGAAAAAGGGGATCAAAAAGATGAGACGAAAAAAGATTCTACCACAGCGAAGACAAACAATAAAAAGAAAGGCGATAAAAAGATAGAACCGGAGAAACCAAAAGTGCCGGTGCAAATTGATCTTGATGGAATCAGCCAGCGGATACTTTCGTTAAACATGCCGCCAAGAGAATATGTCGCTCTTGCATCGGGTGGTGAAGGGGAGATTTTTGTTGCGGAAGACGTTCCCAACCAGGAAGGGGAGACATTGCACAAATACACTTTGAAAGAACGTAAGTCAGACTTGTTTTTAACGTCCGTTAATTACTACAGCTTTTCGGCCGACCGGAAAAAGCTTTTATATAAATCAGGATCGATATGGGGGATAGTAGATGCTGCCGGCCCTGCGAAAATCGGCGATGGAAGTCTGAATACCGGTTCCATACAGATAAAAGTAGAACCCCGCAAAGAATGGAAACAGATTTTCCGGGAAGCGTGGCGCTACCAGCGTGATTATCTCTATGTAAAAAATATTCATGGTGCCGACTGGAACAAAGTGTATGAAATGTATGCGCCGCTTGTTGATCATGTTTCTCATCGCAGTGATCTAAATTACCTGCTTGATATTCTCGGTGGTGAAGTCTCTATTGGTCACTCTTTCGTTGGCGGTGGCGACAATCCGGTGATACAGCCGGTAAATATAGGGCTGCTTGGCGCTGATCTCGAAATAGCGAATAACCGTTTCAGGATAAAGAAAATTTATAACGGGGAAAACTGGAACCCGGATCTCAGGGCTCCGTTAAGTATGCCCGGTGTAGATGTCGACGAAGGCGATTATATCATCAGTGTGGATGGCATTGATCTTACTGCATCCGTCAACCCTTATAGTTTATTTGAAAACAAAGCGAATAAACAGGTAAGATTGAGAGTAAGTAAGAATGCGGATGGTAGTGGTTCAAGGCCATCCATCGTGATGCCGGTGGATAATGAATATGCGTTGCGAACATTCAATTGGGTGGAGGATAACAGGAGAAAAGTAACGAAACTTTCAAACGGCCAGGTAGCTTATGTATGGTTGCCCGACACGGGTGAAGGCGGTTATAATAATTTCAACCGTTATTATTTCGCACAGCAGGACAAGCCAGGTGTTATTCTCGATGAGCGTTTTAATGCAGGCGGGTTTGTTGCTGATTACTTTGTTGATGTACTCAATCGCAAACTACGCGGATATTTTAATAATGTTTCCGGTGATCGTCGTCCATGGACCGAACCGCTTACCGGCATACTCGGTCCAAAGGTTATGATTGTAAATGAAATGGCGGGCTCGGGTGGTGATATGCTTCCCTATATGTTCAGGGAAATGAAGATCGGCCCGTTGGTTGGATCAAGAACATGGGGTGGTCTTGTCGGTATTTGGGACGTACCTGAGCTGATGGATGGCGGCGGCATCACTGCACCACGTGGTGGTTTCTTTGACCTCGATGGGAAATGGGATGTAGAAAACGCGGGCATTGCTCCAGACATTGAAGTAGAGATGGAGCCAAAAGATGTAATTGAAGGTCATGACCCGCAATTGGAAAAAGCAGTAGAAACAGCTTTAAAGCTTTTGAAAGAAAATCCCGTGAATATTCAGCATGAACCCGCAGCGCCTGTACGGGCATTGCGGCCAAAGAAGAATTAGAAGAAATGGGCTTACAACGGATAGCAATAAAATGAAAACGACCAACGTTTCATCGGAATGTCCCGTGCAATTCATTTTTTCAAGATTGGCGCCATGTGTTCCGTAGACTGTTGCTAGTCTCGGCATGATTTTTTGTTCACGATGTGTCCCCTGGAATACAATAACGGGTTGGTTGAATTGAAGCAATACGGTAGTTTTAGAGATGACAATTGATAATTAGACGGCATCAGGGTAAGCATATGATATCCTAACTATGAAAAAATTTATACGAAATAATATAGGTGTAGTTGGCGGAGCATTGTACGCTTTGGTGTTGAGGCTTGTTTTTAATATACGTGCAATTGATGAAGTATTTAGTTTATTTTCTGTTACTTTCATTTGGTTAGCACCAATTGTTATTGGACTCATACCACTATTTCTTGCAACAAACGATCAATTGAAGAAATGGAGTTTTCGTATCGCAAGTCCTGTTTGGACTGTGGTGATCTTCTTTATACTTTGTTTCCTGACAAGAATTGAGGATTTGATTTGCCTTTGGGTTATTTTACTTCCTTATGTACTCGGCGCCTATGCTTGCGGACTTATTGCAGGTTCTTTGATTCTTAAAATACGACAAAGAAAAGCGACTTTATTATCGATAATTCTAATTCCATTTTTAGCAAGCCCCATTGAACAACACTTTGATTCTCCAACAAGCACGTATGCGGTTTCGACAAGAGTTATTATTAACTCTTCACCAGGAAATATCTGGCAAAACATCATCAGGGTCCGGCAAATAACGGATAGGGAGTTTCAGAAGGGATTTTTCAATTTTGCAGGAATTCCAAGACCTCTTTATGCTGAACTAACGCAGGATACTTTAGGCGCAACCAGGAAGGGGCATTTTGAAGGAGGGTTGACTTTTATTGAAACGGTAAAATCCTGGGAAAAAGAAAAACACATTGGCTTCGATATTAAAGTTGTGCCTTCTTCAATCAGGCAAACCATTTTTGATCAGCACATTTTACGGGGAAGTCATTTTGAGTTTTTATATGCGGAGTATACTTTGCGACAGATAAATGAAAAACAAGCCGAATTGATTTTGACCTCATCATATCAATTGAAAACAAAAATCAATGCGTATGCTTCTTTTTGCGGCAATCAGCTCCTGGAAGATTTCCAGGAGCGTCTTTTAGAGGTAATTAAAAAAAGGTGTGACAATTAAAAAGAATGGAACTGCTATCAATAAATGAAACTCCCGCCGGGAATGAAGAATTTATCAACGATCCTTTATGCGGGGAAACGATTTATATGACTCTCGATTTTTACAAGAAAGTTGGATTTGTACCACCATGGATTAGTTACTGTGTCAAACAAAATGATGAGCTGGTTGGTGCTGCTGCTTTCAAAGGGCAGCCAATTAACGGAATGGCGGAAATTGCCTATGGTACATTTGAAAAGTTTCAACGTCAAGGAGTAGGAACCGCAATTTGTAAACAATTAGTGGAATTATCTTTAAAGACGGATTCATCTGTAAAAATTACTGCAAGGACACTTCCGGAAAAAAATTTTTCTACAAGAATACTGGAGAAAAATAATTTCTATTTTAATGGGATAGTTAATGACCCGGAAGACGGAGACGTGTGGGAGTGGGTTTTTAAAGGCAATCAATAGTAGAAAGTGATTTGAAATTTTATCTGTAACCCCTGGCCGGTTTGTCGCAGCGAAACCGTATTGTCTTCTTTTCTCAAAGTTTCAATAACTTCAGTTTACTGATTCAACGTTTAAAATTGTTCCTCTTTCATATCCAAAATAACACCATGAGAAAAATTTCATTACTCTGCTTTCTATTGATGGCATTTTATTTTTTGTATGCCCAACATCCAGGGCATGACGATTCATCATACAATCCGCATGAGCTTTATTTGTACACCTTTAATCCAACAGCCGGTAACGAATTTCGTTCCGCCAAAGGAATACCGGGCCCGATGTATTGGCAAAACAGCGCCGATTACCTGATACACGCCACACTCAGTGAAAAAGATACCAGCATTACAGGGGATGTAACTATTTCATACACCAATAACAGTCCTGACCAGTTGGATTACCTATGGCTGCAGTTGGACCAGAATATTTTTAAATCGTCTTCAAGATCGGTTGCCGCCACGGCTTATCCCGGTAATTATTTCGGCGTGCTGGGAAAAATTAATGGCGGGTATGATATTAAAGATGTAATAGTAACCCAGGGCGGAAAATCATATACTGTTATACCGGTTATTACGGATACCAGGATGCAGGTGCGATTAAATACAGCCATGCCATCAAAAGGAGGGAAAGTTACGGTGAAAATAAATTTCCAGTTTGCCATACCGCTTGATGGTGCCGGCCGCTTTGGAAGACAATACACAAAGAACGGGGTCATTTACCAAATAGGGCAGTGGTATCCGCGTATGTGTGTATATGATGATGTGGAAGGATGGAACACGCTGCCTTATATGGGCCTTGGTGAATTCTATTGCGATTATGGCAAGTATGATTATTACATTACCGCGCCTGCTGAAATGATTGTGTATGGTTCCGGCGATTTACAAAACGCAGCGGAAGTCTTAACCGCCGAAGAAATTAAGCGGCTTTCGCTCGCTGCCAACAGCGATAAGCCCGTTACGATCATTGGTGCGGATGAGGTGAATAAGACAACCATGCGCCCCGCGTCAAAAGCAAACCTTACCTGGCATTTCAAGATGACGAATACACGCGATGTTGCTTTTGTCGCTGCCAAAGGATTGATATGGGATGCTGCGAAGATCAATTTGCCTTCCGGCAGAAAAGCCATAGCCATGTCCTGCTATCCTGTAGAAAGCAGGGGTGATACAGCCTGGACAAGGTCTACCGAATATTTAAAAGCCAGTATAGAAATATATTCCCAACATTTTTTTGAATATCCCTGGAATGTAGCGGTAAGCAATGCCGGTATAACCGGAGGTATGGAATATCCCGGTGTGATATTTAATAGTTATAAAGAGACCAAAGCCCGGCTGTGGTTTTTAATTGCACATGAAATAGGGCATAACTGGTACCCGATGATCGTTGGCTCCAATGAAAGAAGGTATATGTGGCAGGATGAAGGCTTAAACAGTTATGTGAATTATATAGCCAGTGATATTTTTAATAAAGGTGAATACCAGACGGACCCTGCCTATTTTGATAAAGATTTTTTTGCGTCGCGTGATTACGGGCAGTTCATGCAGTATAAAGATCCGCTGATGACGGTGTCCGATGCCATGGATGCTGAACAACACTACCAGTTTTACGGCAAGACCGCTTATGGATTAAATTTGTTGAGGACAGTGATAGTAGGTAAAGAACGTTTTGATTATGCCTTTAGAAAATATACCGAAGCCTGGGCATTCAAGCATCCCACACCGTATGATTTTTTTCGTTGCATCAACAACGCGACCGGCGAAGATTTGAACTGGTTCTGGAAACAATGGTTTTTTACAACGTCAAAGCTTGACCAGGCAGTAACTGCGGTAAACTATGTGGATAATGATCCTGCTAAAGGCGCTCTGATCACTGTTGAGAATAAAGGCAAAATGGTGTTGCCTGTCATACTTAAAATTAGTCAAATGAACGGGCAGGCGGAGACGGTTCAATTGCCAATTGAAATATGGCAGCGCGGGGGTACATGGGTGTATAAATATGCTTCCGCAAATAAAATTGAAAAAGTGATACTTGATCCTGAAAACGTATTGCCTGACGTCGATAGAAAAAATAATGAATGGAATGCCGGGAAATAATGGGATATTGATTTCAGACCAGGTGTTAGCAAACAAACTTCACAAAAAAAATGAACGGGATATCTCGTTCATTTTTTTTGTGCTACTGATATGCAGTGTATCAATCAATATTATTTTTTATTGACAAACAGGCCATCTATTAACGCCTTATTAAAATGTGTAACAGGATCATCGGTAACATCATGATACACCGCACTGACGAATATGGTTTGCGCGGCACTCATAACAGTAATGATTACGAATATACCCAGTACGGCAAGAGCTATTCCTGCCAGAGGATGAATAAAGGAGCCGGCTAAAAAGAATACACCGCCGATAATAAGCATAGCGATAAACTGGATCAGGCCAAAACTAAATGTGGCTCCAAGACTTTCACCCCATTTTTGTTTCATCAGTTGGGAAGAACGTTTAAACGCGTCGATAGGTCCCAGGTTTTCGTAGGCAATAACCGGCACCACAAAAAAAGTAGCAATGCTCCATACCAGGCCTAATACTCCCGTAATGATTTTACCAATAATGCCGGATTCTTCCTGCACTATTTTCAGGATAGCGCCTACTGTACCTGCAAACAGCGACCAGGAAAAGATCACCCTGATACGGCTCAGGCTGAATTCAAGACCTTTTCTTACGGTCACCTCTTCGCCTTTGAAATAAAGTCTTGTGCAATGAATAAGCGCCATATTAAAAAATACAACCACGAAATAGTTGACAACATAAAATAGTAAGATAATCAGGTAAGAAGTAGTCGTTCCCGGATCGGCCATATTATCAACATTCCATCCGGCAGCGCCAAGGACAGCAGTGAAAAACGAACCGATAATTAACAGTAAGGATAAGCCCGACAATACCGGGAAAATGATCAGTTGCTTATTAGCCTGCAGTATTTTAAAACTGTTAAGGGCGATCTTCCAACCATTTGACAATCGATCAAAAAAGTTCATAGTGAGGCCGTTTTGGTGATAAATAATTATCTAAATCTAATTACCGGGATTGAAAATGTAAAATAATTTTCCTGGAAATCACAATGTGCCCGGGATTAATAACTCCGGGGAAGTAAGATTACTATAGTTATGCGAGAATTAATAGAGGCTAAACCTCCGGATCAGGCGTGTTGCCGATAGCCGGGCCAGGGTGCTGAATGGTAACGGCGCTAATTCTTATCAGGCATACTTCTTGATTTATTCCCTACATTGTAAGAAGAAATAAATTCAATCAAGCCATTTTTTAATGAAACTTTTTAAATGCGATCATTGCGGACAGCCCGTCTATTTTGAAAATACTTTTTGTGTACAGTGTAATGCTTCCCTCGGCTTTGATCCCGGGCGAATGGATTTAGTGGCATTGCAACAGGCTGAAGATAATAGCTACACGATTTTCGATAATCAGGGAAATACTACTCCTTCCACAGCCCGCTATAAATACTGTAGCAATAAACAATACAATGTTTGCAACTGGTTACTGCCGGTTGATAACACGGGAGAATTTTGTATCGCCTGCGATCTTAATCGCACCATACCTGATCTCAGTAAACCTGATAACTTAGAGAAATGGGCCCGCATTGAAGTAGCCAAACACCGGCTTGTTTATTCGCTGCTGCGTTTTAAATTACCCGTCATTAGTAAAACGCAGGATGAAGACAGGGGTATTGCCTTCGATTTTCTCGCAGATGAAAATAAAAAGGATGGTAAACCCTTATTGACTGGTCATGACCATGGGTTGATTACTCTCAATATAGATGAGGCTGATGATGCTGTTCGTGAAATGGCACGTAACCAGATGGATGAAGTTTATCGAACCGTGTTGGGGCATTTTCGCCACGAAATAGGACATTATTATTGGGATCAGTTAATAAAAAATTCCAATCGTTTACAATTATTCCGGAATCTTTTTGGTGATGAAACAACAGATTACACTGAAGCGTTGAAGCAACATTATAGTAAACCCGCATCAGACGCATGGCGGCAACAATTCATCAGCGCATACGCTGGCGCCCATCCCTGGGAAGACTGGGCCGAGACCTGGGCGCATTACATGCATATTGTAGATACGATGGAAACGGCTTATTCTTTTGGGATGACTTTGAACCCAAGATCAGCCGATGCTGAAAATGACATGAGTGCCAGGCTGAATATTGATCCTTATGCTACCAAATCTATTGATGACATCATAGAGCGATGGATACCGCTTTCTTTCGTGATGAATAGCCTGAACCGGGCCATGGGAATAAAAGACTCTTATCCTTTTGTGATCAATGAGGCCGTAAAAGAGAAATTGAGTTTTATACATGAAACGATAAGGGGTGAACGGAAGTCATAACCAACAATAATATTGAAGTATGGCAGTAACTCCGGACGTTCGGGACAGCTGTGTAAATCATTCCTCCAATCTTCTCACGTCAACAGATACCTTTAATTCATGTGAGCTGCTACTCATGATGACTCCCTTCAAAGGAATGATATCAAAATAATCACGGCCCCAGCCAATAGTAATATATTGTTCGTTGGCTAATTGATTATTGGTAGGATCAAAATCAACCCAGCCCATTCCCGGAATAAATACGGAGATCCAGGCATGTGAAGCATCTACTCCCGCCAATTTTTCTTTTCCCGCAGGCGCCAGTGTTTCTAAGTAGCCACTTACATATCTTGCCGGCAAGCCAATGGAGTGAATACAGGAAATAGCGAAGTGTGCAAAGTCCTGGCAAACTCCTTTTCGTTCTTTCATCACAACAGACAGGGGAGTAGAGACCGTAGTAAAACCAGGTGTAAATTTAAAATCACTGTGAATGCGTTTTATTAAATTATATACTGCTTCAAACAATGATTTTCCGGGAGGAAAAGATAGTTCCGCATATTTTTTTATTTCAGCAGTTGCGGCTGTTATCTGGGTGGGATGAGTAAATTGTTTTTCCGCCATAAACTCTCCTGTAGAATTCAGTAGCATTTGTTTCACTATTTCCCAACTTTGGCCGGGATGGTTTACTTTTAAATCATGTCCATTTATTTTCTCCACCTGCGATTTTACTGTAACAGTTAGTTCCTCATGCTCCTGTTCGATGACGAAATAATAAACCTTGTTGCCAAAAAAATCTGTATGTTCTTCCAGCACCTCCGGTAACGGAGAAATGATGATGTTAAATGCCCTGCAGGTTTGCTTATCTGTATTACGAGGCGCCAATACCGCGATATTATGGCAAAGACTTACCTGTTCGTGGTATTGATATTTTGTAGTATGTTCAACTGAATAGAGCATGATGAATGTTCAATGATCAGATAAAGTTAGCCGTAAACAACTGTTTTTGTGTCTGGCTGTGTTTGAAATAGGTTTTTGAAATCAGCATGGATGTATCCGCGATCAGTGAATACAATTTGTCTAAAAAATCCGTCAAAGCAGTGTATTCCTTGCTGACAGGATCAAATTTTGTCAAAGCAACCACATCCGCCAGCTTTAACAAAGTATCGGCTTCGTGGATATTGCGTTGCTTATTGCTCAGGGGTATTTCTTTTCCTTCTTTTGGTAAAAGCGAAATATAACGTTTAATTTTTTTCACCAGGTACGCCAGTGATTTCGGATAGTTGGTATCCAGCATCAATAATTCAAGCGCCATGGGCAGTTGCAGGTGATCACGGTAAGTATAACGGTAAGTAATCAGGCTTTGTCCCGCAATCATGACGGATTCCAATAGTTCATGTTCTGTCTGTTCTTCCTGTTTTTTTTGAAATACACTTCTTAATAAAGTAATGATGTAAAGTGATTGCTCTAATTTTCTTCCCAGGTCCATGATATTCCATCCTTGTTCCCTTCGTACACTTTCCCGGTTCATTCCCAAAAAGGCGAACATGGACGTATTTAATGAATCAATACCGCCGATCATTCTTAAATGGTCCGCATACATATCGGATTTCGCACTATTCCATTCATCTTCCATTTGACGCAGAACCCGCCAGGTATCCAGCGCCCAGAAATTACGTACACTGTACACGGCGTTTTTTAGCAACAAAAGATTATGACTGAGGCTGCCATTTCTCTTTTCATTATATAAAACATCGGTAAGTTCTGTCCAGGGTTTTGCATACAGCTCTTCTCTTTTTGCGGAAGTACTGTCTTCAAAGAACCCGGGAAATGTATACGTACACTGTGTTAATGTTTGCAATAATACAGCCTCCGTACTTTCATCATCAGTAACGAATGTTTTGTTGTTTTGAAGCAAGCGTTGCATAACGGTACGTTGCAGCCGGGCGTTGTAAATAACTCTTTCCGTATAGCGGCCCACCCAAAAAAGATTCTCCGCCGTATGACTTGGCAGCGATCTCTTCAATATTTTGTGCTGTAAATTGTCGGTAGTGAGTTGAAGGCTTACCGGTTGTTCCTGTTCATCGTCCGCAGACAACACCCAGGTGTCTTTGCTGATTCCACCCAATTGGTTGGAGATGATAAAACTATTGGCGCCGGTATTGGTGCGGGTCAGGCCACCGGGCATAGCGATATAGCTATTATTATGACTAACTAAAAAACTTCTGAAAAGCGAATGACCAGCTACTATTTTTTCATCGAGCCATGATGGTGTGGAAGAAAAATTGATTTTTTCCTGTCCTACATACAGATAAGGGTTCGCTTTTATTTGTCGTATCAATTCTTCCGCTTCTGCCGCAGAAAGTGAAGCGCCATCAATAGCGGAACGGGTGCCTGCGATATTGCGAAAAATCTTTCTGACAACCAATGTTTTTAAATTGGCTATAACATAATTCATTTCCTTTGGCTGACCACACCACCAGGTAGCGATTGTTGGCATAATCAAATCTGTTCCAAAAAAATGTTTGGCTACAGCGGGTAAAAAAGGAACAAGCCCGGCACTTTCCACAATGCTGCTGCCAAGGGGATTGGCAATAGCGACATTTCCCTTTCTCACTACTTGTACTAACCCGGGAATACCTAAGAGAGAATCACTTTTCAACTCAAGCGGATCGCAATAGACATCATCCAATCTTCTTAAAATCACATCCACTTTTTCCAAAGCATCAATGGTTTTTAACCATACATAATTATCTTTTACCATCAGGTCATTACCCTGTACTAATGTAAGCCCGAGATAAGCTGCGAGATAAGAATGTTCAAAATAAGTTTCGTTATCAGGCCCCGGAGTAAGAACGACCACTCTTGGATTATCTGAATTTCTTGGAGCGATATTGGTCAGCGCCTGCTGCAACGAATCAAAATAAGGCGATAATCTTTTTACATTCAGATTGGAAAATAAATCCGGTAAAACACTTGACATCGCAAACCTGTTTTCCAACGCATACCCGGAACCTGATGGGGCTTGCGTACGATCGCTGATGATCCATAAACGTCCATCAATACCACGGGCCATATCCGCGGCATATAAAACTAAATGCTGTGTTCCGGGTAATTTAATATTCACACAGGAACGGAGAAAACCGGGATGCAGATAAATTAATTCCTGTGGTACAATACCATTCTTAATTAGAGTTTGCGGTCCATAAATATCTTTCAGCAGCAGGTCAAACAGTTCAGCACGTTGTATCAGACCGGCGTTGATTATTTCCCACTCATGGGCCGTTATCAATTGAGGAATAGGATCAAGTTCCCATGGACGTGTTTGCCCGGAAGGGTCGTTGTAAATATTATAGGCAACCCCATTTTCCTTTAATAACCGGAGAATATCTACGTTACGGTTTCGGAGTTCTTTGTATCCAAGTTGGTGAAGGGAGGAGAAAAAGGTCTGCCAGTCGGGCCTTATGTTATTGCCATCGGAAAATAATTCGTTGTAAGAACTAAGAGCCGGAATATATTGTTGAAGCAGCGAATGGATTGCTGGTTGATCAGGCATGTTTGTCTAAGCAGTTTGGGCGCTTAAAAATACGGAAATAAACAGTTCCGGGAAGGCTTATTACTATAAAATGGATTGTATCAGAGCCGTTTTAGTAAATTTACCTGTGGCTGTGCATAGTATTGTAGTTACTGATACAGATGTCGCTATTTTTTGTTATGAGGATCGGGGTGATAAGTTCTTTCTCTGACTTTAGTTATTTAGAAATCTTCGTACAGCAAATACTTTTTTCGTATCGCTTTAAATTCACTCAGCTTCGGTTCCCAGCTTTTGCGGATATCAGCTTCTGAAACTCCATTTTTTATTTGTTGCCAAAGCTCGTTATTACCGGCCAGCCTGTTAAAGAATGATTCTTCCATTTTCCCTGATTTGGGAATAATGAAGAAACTATCTTTTTTAGGAAATAGACGAAAAGCTTCCATCAACCATTTCAATTGAATTCTGCTATCCACTTTTGCGAATACCTCTTCCGGGGTGCCACTTAAATCCCAGCCATAACAAAGTTGCCCGTATAATTTAGAACTCTTAGCGCCTTCGTTGGGTTTGGGCGTGAATGAATACAGATTCTTTGGTAAAGAAGGGTGACCAAATACCTGGAACTGTTTATTAGTACCTCTTCCTTCACTCAACACCGTGCCTTCAAAGAAACAAGTAGAAGGATACAGATAAATAGATTGAATGTTGGGAATATTGGGAGAAGGTTTTACAGGTAGTACATATTTGCTTTTATGCGTGTAGTTGCCGTTTTTAATAACCTGGAAATGGAAAGGAGTATCTATAGAGTTTTGTGCAAAATTCCGATAATAGTCATAGCGTTCATTTGCTTTATCATTAAGCCTTCTTTCACCGGCTATCATCATAGCATATTCCGCAATCGTCATTCCATATACAACCGGAACAGATTGCATTCCTATAAAAGATTTATATTTTTTATCTAATACCGGGCCATCTACGTAATGTCCGTTGGGGTTTGGCCTGTCCAATATCATCAATGGTTTACCGTTTTCAAAAGCCACTTCCATAAATTCTTCAAGGGAGGAAATATAAGTATAGAACCGAACCCCTATGTCCTGTATGTCGAAGATCAGCAGATCCACTTTTTTCAAATCTTCAGCCGTAGGTTTTCTGTTTGCACCATATAAAGACACAACCGGTATGCCTGTTTTTTCATCAATGTAATTCCCCACTTTTTCTCCTGCATCCGCAGTGCCCCTGAAACCATGTTCCGGTCCGAAGATGAGTTTAATATCAACGCCCAGTTTTCGCAGCGTATCTACCAAATGGCTATTACCAACCGTAGAGGTTTGATTAGCGAAGACACCCACCCGTTTTCCTTTAAGTAAAGGCAAATAAACATTGATACGTTCAGCAGCCGGTATGATATGCTGGCTGTTGTCAGCAGTTTGCTGGATATTTTTTTGCCCCTGGCAGGATGAGATCAGCACGACGGATAAAATGCTCAACAGGAAATTCTTCATAGCTATTTTTTTATCATTAAAGCCTGGAGTAATATACAACAAGATAAAGATCCAGACGATTGAAAATTTGTAAGTGGTTGCATGGATGAAAAGGGCTACCTTGCGAGCCATTTTATATTTTTCAAAAAACTTAAAAAAACACAAATGAAACAGGTAAAAAGTGGAGATAAGATAAAAGTGCACTATCACGGTCGTTTAACAAACGGCGAGACATTTGATAAATCAGAAGGCCGGGAGCCATTGGAATTTGAAGTGGGTAGCGGGATGGTCATCAAAGGCTTTGATGACGGAGTGACAGGCATGGCGGTGGGAGATAAAAAAACAATTAATATTCCTGCCCATGAGGCTTATGGACCGAAGAATCCTGAAATGATCATTGACATGCCAAAGGATCGCTTTCCTAAAGACATGGAAATAGAAGTGGGTATGCCTTTGTCGATGAGTGATGGCCAGGGTCAGCAGTTCCAGGTGGTAGTGGCGGAAGTACAGGAAGAAGTGGTGATATTAGATGCGAATCATCCGTTGGCAGGCGAAGAACTGATTTTTGATTTGGAGCTGGTGGAGATTATTGGTGCGAAGCCGCTGATTATTATGCCGTAAGTCAGTTCTTAAGCTTTTAGTTTTAAAGTTCTAAGTTTGTTGAGATAACTTTTGTTATGGCAACATTGACTAATTTGAGGATATAAAAGCCTGGCAGAAAGCCAGGTTTTTTTGTCACGAAGTATTTATAATCATTGAGGATACAAAACTTTCTAAGGATTATAAATTGAAGGAACAGGTGAATAGGTCCAGCGGATCTATAATGGATAATATTGCCGAAGGATTTGGCAGGGGAGGTAATCTTGAGTTTATTCAATTTCTGGAAATCAGCCATGCATCCGCTTACAAAAGCCAATCACAGCTGTACCGTATTCTGGACCGAAAATATATTACTGAATAAAAATTTAAGCAACTAAATGAAATTGCAGAAGAAATAAAACGTATGATTCTCTCTTTGATAAAGTATCTTTCAGCATCGCCAATGACCGGGCCTAAATTTAAGCTCAGGAAGAAATAGAAATCTTCGAACAACTTCAAAACTGAAAACTTCAAAACTAATGTTCTCTAACTATACGTTTACCGCGGCGGACCGATTTTTAAGATATGTCCAAATAGACACGCAAAGCGATCCCCAATCTTCTTCTTTTCCGAGTACGGACAAACAAAAAGATTTAAGCCGCATATTGGTGGAAGAATTGAAACAAATAGGGATCACAGATGCGCATATGGATGAATGGGGTTACGTGTATGCAACGATCCCTGCCACTACTGATAAAAAGGTACCCGTGATCTGCTTCTGTGCGCATGTTGATACAGCTTCGGATTGCAGCGGAACGAATGTGAAACCGATCCTTCATAAAAATTATAGGGGTGATGATATCGTGTTACCGGATGATAAAACACAGGTATTGAAACTAACGGAGTATCCTTATCTCGAAAAACAAATTGGCAATGATATTATCACCGCATCGGGTACCACTTTATTAGGCAGCGATGATAAAGCCGGCGTAGCCGAAATCATGGATTTGACTAATTTTCTGCAATCGAATAAAGAAATCAGGCATGGAGAAATAAAAATCCTGTTTACTCCTGATGAAGAAATAGGTAAAGGAGTAGCTCATGTTGATATGAAGAAGCTGGGTGCGGATTATGGTTATACTTTAGATGGTGGAGAAAAAGGTAGCCTGGAAGATGAAACATTCAGTGCGGATGGAGTACAGCTGATCATTCATGGAGTCATCGCGCATCCGGGGTATGCTAAGGGAAAAATGATCAATGCCATGAAGATTGCCGGTCATATACTGGACGCCTTACCCAAGGATCGTTTAACTCCGGAAAGCACGGAGGGGAAGAGAGGGTTTATTCATCCGGTGAGAGTAGAAGGTGTGGCGGAAAAATGTGAGATAGATTTTATAATCCGTGATTTTGAAACACCCGGTTTGAAAAAGAAAGAAGATTTTTTAAGAACCCTTGTGGAAGAAACATTGAGGTTGCATCCCAAAGCCAGTTTTGAATATATAGTCACGGAACAATACCGCAACATGAAAGAAGTTTTAGACCTTCATCCCCGTGTGGTGGACTGTGCTAAAGAAGCTATTGCGAGAGCGGGATTGGAATTAAAGATGGAAAGTATCCGCGGTGGTACGGACGGCAGCCGCCTGTCTTTTATGGGACTACCTTGCCCCAATTTATTCGCCGGGGAACACGCTATTCATTCCAAACTCGAGTTTATCAGTGTACAGGATATGAATAAAGCAGTGGAAACAATGGTGCACCTTGTGCAAATTTGGGAAGAGAAGAGTTGACGGGCGCCGGAAGATGTTGCTAAAATGAAAGACATTTGTATGGATGACTTCAGACAATACAATGAAACTGTCTTTCGGTTCTCTATTAATGAGAGGCTCAATTGTCTTTGTCGCTCTCGTACTGCCATTCTTTTTGTATTCCCAAAGTCTTTTACTGAATGGTAATTTTGAAGAAGAAAATATCTGCACGGAATATAAAGTGAACTGTGCTCCCGAAGCATGGCTTACCAACGACGATGTATTTAATAACTATTTCAAAGACGCCAACCGTGCTTACCAGGGTTGGCATTGTATGTCGGTAGAAGCGGGTAACACCAAAAAAACTTTTATACGAACGTTTATCCGGAGCCAGTTACTTTGTGGTTTAAGAAAAGGAAATCAATACCGCATTGAATTTTTTGTAAAATCACCCCATCCGATACTGGATAGCCTCGGTGTATTTTTTTCTTCTAATGATTTTTTATTTGACAGGAGACCACTTCAAAATGTAAAACCTTCTTTTTACCTCGGAGATGCCAATAAACAATTTAAAAAGGACAGCAGCTGGCAACAAGTTGTTTTTAACTATACGGCATCGGGTGAAGAGTCTTTTATCACGATAGGTAATTTTTCAAAAAGGGATATAACAGGAGAAACCGGAATCCTGCATGAAAACCGCTTTTTTGCTTTTATTGATGCGGTTTCACTTACCCCTTTAAATTTGAATGAAAAATTATGCGATGACTATCAGGATAGAATGGCCGAAATATATGACCAGGATGAACGGCATGAATTCCTGAGAAGAAAAATACGATCAGGCAAAGGTAATGATCCGCTGCCCGTTGTTCTGGAGCCGAATAAGATCATCAGGATAGACACGCTGGTGTTGCAGGAAGTTTTATTTGAATCAGGAAAGGCGCAGTTACAAAAAGAAAGTTACCTGCTGTTGGATAGCTTTAGCAGGAATGCGTATGGACGAAGAGTTGATTCCGTTGTGGTGGAAGGGCATACTGATAACAGGGGCACTGAAGAAATGAATAACCGGCTTTCCTCCGCAAGGGTACAAACCGTATTAAATTACTTCGCCACCAGGTCGTTTGTCAAACCGAACAGGGTCTTTGCCCGTGCATGGGGAGAATCAAGACCGGTAGCCGACAACGGTACTCCGCAGGGTCGCCAGCACAACCGGAGGGTGGTGGTATTTCTTTACATCCGGGAATAAGATTTTGTCCTTTGCTTTTATACTATCTTTACCGACCTTAAAATTTACAAGACAATGGATATCGCAAAATTTTTAGCTGAATACTGGTGGATAATCATTTTGATATTTATTTTTTTCAGTGGGTTGTACACCGTCAACCAGGGTACCATCGCTGTAGTAACCATGTTCGGAAAATACAGGAGAATAGCCGGTCCCGGTCTTCGGTTTAAAATACCGGTTATAGAACAGATATATAAAAAACTGTCCATTCAAAACCGTTCGGTAGAATTGGAATTCCAGGCGGTAACGCAGGACCAGGCAAATGTTTACTTTAAAGTGATGATGCTTTTCGCCGTACAAAATGCCAATGAAGAAACGATTAAGAAAGTGGCTTTTAAATTCATTAGTGATAAGGATTTGATGCAGGCCCTTATCAGAACAATTGAAGGTAATATCCGGTCTTTTGTGGCCACTAAAAAGCAGGCGGAAGTACTGGGACTGCGTCGTGAGATTGTGGAATATGTAAAAGTGGAGATTGATCATACCTTGGAAGAGTGGGGGTATCATTTGTTAGATCTCCAGATCAATGATATTACGTTTGACAAAGTGATATTGGATTCTATGAGTAAGGTGGTTGCCTCAAATAATTTGAAAGCCGCCGCTGAAAACGAAGGACAAGCGTTGTTAATCACCAAAACAAAAGCCGCTGAAGCGGAAGGCAACTCCATAAAAATTTCCGCGGAAGCTGAAAGAACCGCAGCGCAATTACGCGGACAAGGTGTGGCCCTGTTTCGCCAGGAAGTAGCAAAAGGTATGAGTGAAGCGGCTGAACAAATGAAACAAGCTAACCTTGATACCAATGTGATCTTGTTTAGTATGTGGACAGAAGCCATTAAGAATTTTGCGGAATATGGAAAAGGTAATGTGATATTCCTCGATGGAAGCGCCGATGGTATGGAAAAAACAATGAAACAGATACAGGCTCTTATGGTAAAACAAGCCGGAGCTGATGCCTAAGTAGTTTGATGTTTGATGTTGTCCTGAATTCGAAAAAGTATTTATATGGCAACAATTACTAAGTTTGAAGACTTAGAAACATGGCAATTGGCCCGGCTGCAGACAAATGATTTTGACAAGTTGGTTGAAACGACTTCGCTTGCTAAAGATTTTGAACTCAGAAATCAGATGAATGCATCTTCAGGGTCTGTTATGGATTGCATTGCAGAAGGATTCGAAAGATCAGGAAATAATGAATTTAAAAACTTCCTGATAATTGCCAAAGGATCAAATGGCGAATTCAGATCTCAATATATACAGATGCCTTGATAGAAAGCATATCATTCAAGATAAGTTTGATGAATTATATATAAAAAATAGTACCCTTGGGAATAAGATAATGGCATTTATAACATACCTCCAAAATTCTACCTACAAAGGGCAGCGGTATAAGAACAAAGACTCTTCCCAATAACATCAAACATCAAACTTCGAACCTCAAACAGTCCATGTTGTTAAAGAACTCCAAAACTTAAGAACTTATACAACGTGGCATCATTTTTTTCGTTCATTCGTGTGTTATTCAGAACTGTTGA
This sequence comes from Chitinophagaceae bacterium, assembly GCA_040007815.1. Lineage (GTDB taxonomy): Bacteria > Bacteroidota > Bacteroidia > Chitinophagales > Chitinophagaceae > Terrimonas_B. Next base: position 183,326 of record JBDTUH010000012.1, on the reverse strand, counting down.
TAATATTTGAAAAAGGAATTATCGGTACTTACTTACTTTTACTGACTTAAAGAGAATAATCTATGTTTGACCTTTTACAGATCGGTGATACTCTTAACCAGGCTATACAACAAGGTGTAACTTCGAAACCGGGAGAGACCGTCAGTTTTTTTGACCTGATCTATATGGGTGGGTGGGTTATGATTCCACTCGGCATCCTGGTCTTATTGACGGTCTATGTTTTTGCGGAGCGTTATATCGCCATACGTCATGCTTCCAAATTGGATGATAATTTTATGAACATTATCCGTGATCATATTGTTAGCGGAAATGTAACAGCAGCAAGAAATTTTGCCAAGAATACCAACAACCCTGTAGCCCGTATTATTGACAAAGGCATACAGCGTATTGGTAAACCCATTGACGTGATCGAGAACAGCATGGATAATGTAGGACAACTGGAAATGTATAAACTGGAAAAAAACCTGAGCCTGCTTTCTGTTGTATCCCGTGCCGCGCCAATATTTGGTTTCGTGGGAACGCTGGTGGGCCTGATGCAGTTATTTTCTAAAATTCACCAGGAGAATGAAGTTCAGTTAGCTAATATCTCACAAGGTATATATACCAAATTGATCACTTCTATTACCGGTCTTGTTATTGGTTTGATCGCCTTTCTTTGTTACAATTATCTTCATGCGCAGATCGGCAGAACAGCTAATAAAATGGAAGCATCTGCAGCTGATTTCCTTGACGTGTTACAAGAACCTACCAAGTAAAAGCTGATACATGAATCTTAGAAAGACTTTACAACAGGAATCGGAAGTATTTACAGACTCATTGAATGACATCATCTTTATATTGCTGATGTTCTTTCTGATCATTTCTACGATGGCCAACCCCAATGTAGTAAAGGTGAATAACCCAAGAGGATCAAAAGATACAAAGACCAAACAGAATATCGTTGTCTCCATCAATAAAGATCAGAAGTTTTTTATCGGGCAGAAAGAAGTACCCTCTTTTATGTTAGATAGTCTTATAAAGATGGAAGTAGAACGGGTAAAGCTACTGGTAGATACTCCTTCCGTAGTGATCAATGCCGATACTATTTCTTATTATGGAGAAGTATTCCGCGTAATGCAATCCGCTAAAAAAGCGGGGGCGAAAGTGGTGGCGAATGTGAGATAGAAGCCTCTTTCCTCTACAGGGGAACTTAGGTGGGAAGGGCCTGTTTCATCGTACTGTTCGCTATTCAGCAAATGCAGTATAACAGATAAAAATATTCATGTTTGAAATAACGTACATTCCCTATCGTAATTCCCTTTGTTTCTTACGGAATCGTTTGGTATTTTGCTTTCAAATCCCCAACCGTGAAAAGCAAAATACTGCTGCGCTGTTTAATTTTTTTTACTCTCATTGCTACCTCTTGTAAAAAAGAACGGGATACGACTATCATTGGAAAATGGATTAGCACTTCAAATTATACAGAAGAAAATGGCAATTTTAGCTGGAGACCAACAGACGGATTCAGCCAGGTTATCACTTTTAATCCGGACGCCAGGTTTAGCACTTTTATTGACATGCCTACTGGTAGCGGAACATATACTTACGATAGCCGGGCGGCGAAAATTGATCTTAATTATGAAGCGGATCACTATGGTACTGTTCCGGCCACGGTAACTTATAAAATTGATGAATTGGCGAATGACCGGTTAATTGTTTCCAGCTTTTCTTTATCCGGAAATTTACAGTTCAAGACTGAATATATCAGGCATGATTAACAAAGGCTTTAATCATTCTATCCTTTCCCTGGATATCTTTTTTTATTTCTGCATTATATCCAGCCAAGTGAAATACTGAAACTGTTTCTTCTCCAAGACTTTCATTTATTTCTACATAGATTATTCCATTTTTAGTCAAATGCTTTTTGCCAAAATCAGCAATAGCTTTATAAAAAACAAGCGCATCATTGTCAGGTACAAATAAAGCTGTTTCCGGTTCATGATCTAAAACGTTCAACCGCATTTCCCTTTTGTCTTTTGAAGGAATATAAGGTGGATTGCTGACAATGACATCAAAGGATGGTAAACTATCACGTTGCTCCTTATTCAAAAAATCCAGTTCGATAAAGTTTACATCTACACCCAGTGTTGCGGCATTTCTTTTGGCTACCTGTAATGCGCCGGGGCTGATATCACAACTCCAAACTGTCGCTTTACCTAATCTCCTTTTTAGTGCGATGGGGATACAGCCGCTGCCGCTGCCTATATCCAGGATAGAAAGTTTATCTATCGGGAATTTGCAACCGGAAATAATCCATTCCACCAACTCCTCCGTTTCTGGTCTTGGAATCAATACATTTTTGTCAACATAAAATTTCAATCCGCAAAACCAGGCTTCATTCAACACATATTGAACCGGTTCATGGGTTAATAGTCGTATTATACAGTTTTCTATTTGTTTCGCCTGTTCCTGGTTTATTGAATGATTTTTGTTGACAATACGATCGGTTCTCTTTATACCCGTGAGGTTTTCAATAACCCAATCGCTGATATTGGATGCTTCAGCTTCATCATAGATAGCGGTAAGCTGGTTAGTAATATACCTGTTCACTTCCTGTACAGTCATAACAACAAACTTACAATTAAGTGGTCAATGGTGAATGGTGAACAGTGAATGGATATAGCTTTATTGTTGCTGCTATCTTAGCCTGCTGAATGGGTTATATTTGCCACTAATTTACTACTCACTATTGACCATTCACCATTCATATATGCGGCGTTGCCTGGAATTGGCGCAACTGGGTAAAGGAAATGTTGCCCCAAACCCAATGGTTGGGTCTGTATTGGTTTATGATGACCGTATCATTGGTGAGGGCTATCATCAGCAGTATGGCAAAGCACATGCGGAAGTGAATTGTATTGCATCTGTTGCTGAAACTGACGAGGAATTAATTTCACAGTCTAGCTTATATGTTTCGCTGGAACCCTGTGCTCATTTTGGTAAAACACCACCCTGTACTGATTTGATCATCAAGCACAAAATTCCCCATGTAGTTATTGGTTGCCGTGATCCTTTTAAGGAAGTGGATGGAAAAGGAATAGAGAAACTGCAGGCTGCAGGAATTAATATAATGAGCGGGGTTATGGAAAATGAATGTATTGATCTTAACAAACGATTTTATACATTTCATATTAAACACCGGCCGTATGTCATTTTGAAATGGGCGGAGACGAAGGATGGGTTTATGGCGACCGCCTCCAAACCTCCCCCCGCTGGGGAGGCTTATGAAGATTCCGATAGATTATTGGCTGTTCCTGATAGGCTATTAATAAGTAATGAATGCAGCAATCGTTTAGTACATAAATGGAGAAGTGAAGAAGCGGCTATTCTTGTAGGGACTAATACGGCGCTGATGGATAACCCGGAACTAACAACCCGCTTATGGCCCGGTCGTTCGCCTGTGCGGTTAGTATTGGATATGAATTTGCGTTTACCGTCGCATTTAAAAATATTCAACCGGGAGGTTCAAACTATTGTTTTCAATGCAATAAAGGAAGGGGAGGACAATGAGTTGCTATATTACCGGCTAAGTAAAGAATCCAGCGTTATTCATCAAATGATGGATGCGTTATACAGGTTGAATATCCAAAGTGTCTTAATAGAAGGTGGAGCGAAAATGCTGCAATCTTTTATCGAAGAAGGTTTCTGGGATGAAGCAAGAACAATAACCAATCAGCAATTAACACTAAGCGATGATAAAAACACTTACAAAGGATTAAATGCTCCATTGCTTGCAAATGAGATCCTGACGGAAGAGTTAACACTACAGGATGATAAAATAAAAATATTTAAACCAAAGGGAAGCTGATCGCCAACTTCCGGATAAAAATTACTTTCCTGAATAAATGATCCCCGATTATTATAACACTATTGAAAAACCTTCTGTCGCTGAATTCAAAGACAGGGGCAGCCGTTTTATCGCTTTCTCTTTTCCCATTAAAGATGTCAGCGATTTTAAAGAGAAGCTGGCGATGATAAAAAAGGAACATTCGAAAGCAACACATCATTGTTTCGCTTACCGGACAGGACTTGACGGCACGGTCTACAGGGTAAGCGATGATGGTGAACCTTCCGGTTCTGCAGGAAGGCCCATACTTGGACAGATAGACAGTAAACAGCTAACCAATGTTATGATTATTGTAGCCCGTTATTTCGGAGGCACACTATTAGGTGTGCCGGGATTGATCAATGCTTATAAAACCGCTGCTGCACTGGCTTTGCAGGTAACACCATTAGTGCAAAAACCCGTGCTTGTCAATTATCGCCTGCAGTTTGACTACACCAGGATGAATGATATAATGACGATCAGTAAGCAATTTGATTGCCAGGTATCGCAACAGGAAATGAACCTTTTTTGTTCATTGCAATTGGGTATTCCAAAATACCGGTTAGATGAAGTACTGTATAAGTTGAATGACCTGAGAGCTGTTGAAATAGAAAAATTGTAGACCCGCTTTGTCAAATCACACTTCCGGCGAATAACTGTCGTTGAAAATTTAAAGGCGAAAAAACTTTCTTATTAAATGCTGGAAAGTATGTACCTTAAAAGTACTAAAGCTCTTTTTATGAATCACAGGAACCAACACATTATTTCCCGCATTGCCATTTGGCTATTGGCCATTGTAATGATCATTTTTGGTATACAACACTTCAAACATCCGAAGGACATGATGAGCTTTGTCCCAACCTATCTTCCGGGTGGTGAAATTTGGGTTTATTTCGTTGGGGCGGCGTTCATCCTTGCCGCTATTTCTTTCATTTTTAACCGTTATGTTTCGCTTGCCGGTTATCTCCTGGCAGGTATGCTTTTTTTATTCGTCATACTGGTACAATGGCCTAACTATTCACAAGCAGGTGATATGATGGAGAAACAGACGAATTTGTTTACGCTGTTAAAGGACACGGCCATAGCGGCTTTTGCTTTGTACATCGGCAGTAATTCGAGGCATCAAAAAATGAACATTGCAGATTAAGCCGAAGCCCTGATCTTACTACACTGTTTATGAGTTTTATCAGCCCAGAAAATTGAAGATCTCTTTTGAACAAGAGACCGGTGAAAGCATTGTTTTACCATTGAATTATACATAATGAAGTGGTATTATTTTCTCTCGCCTTGAGTTGTTTTATTTTTTCAATAATACCGTTTTACCTGTTTTCGCCGATTCTCTCGCTGCTTCCAGTATTTTACAAACCAATACATTATTCTCCAAAGAGTAAAGACCGTTTTTGGGTACCTGTATTTTTCCTCTTACTACATCAGCAAAATAGGAGATAGGATCTTCATACACTCCCATTTCTTTCGCATTTAATTGTATGGCTCGTTCGGCTTCTTTTTCATTATTCCGCAGTCGCATGGTTGTATTATTTACAGCAATAGCATAACCGGTTTCGCCATATACTTCCATATCCTTTCGTCCAAATGGCCAATTCCAGGAGGCCTGTATAATACATTGTGCCGAAGGATAGCTGACTATAATGGTAGCTTCATCATCTACTTTTGGATAAACAGAAGGTTTGAATTGCTGTGTAACGGCGGTTACAGAAACAGGCTGCTCTCCCTTCATCAGGTAGGTCATTAAATTGGCGCCATAACAACCAAAATCTATTAACGCACCGCCTCCGTTTTGTACCGGGTCGGTAAGCCAATCTAAAAATTCCTTACCAACACCTATTTCTTTAGGGCCTTTGTGTCCATCATGAATGACTACTTTTTTGATAGCGCCGAGGTAATCGCTGTCATTGGCTAACTGGTATGCTTTCTCCGTACTGGGATACCAGGATGTTTCATAGTCAGTAAGCAAATAAATATTATTTTTCTTTGCCAGTTCTTCCATTCGTTTGGCGTGAGCCAGGTTGGTAGCAAGCGGTTTCTCTACCATGATATGTATTCCCTTCGGTGCACAGGCTTCCACCACTGCCATATGCTCATAAATAGAACCAAATGCAACAACAGCTTCCGGCTTTACCGTTTCCAGCATTTTATTTAAATCCGTATAAAATAATTCGGGCTTTATTCCATACGATTTGGCGTGGTGTTTTGCCAATTCAGTATTGGGTTCGTAAACTCCTACGATTTCGATATCAGGTTTTGGTTTTCTTCCTAAAATAAATCCCGCATGACCGTGCGTTATTCCAACAACAGCTATGCGAACGGGTTTATCGTTGGACGATTGTGCGCTGACATTAAACGAAAACGTTATAATGGTGACCAGGCAGCTAACAAAGAAATTTAAAATAGCGGAGAGAAGTTTCATGACAAGAATCTGTTTAAATGATGTTAGTTTTTTTGAAATACCAATGTGCTAATGCAACGCATATCATCGACGTTCACCGTTTTAAAAGGTTCGATAAAAGATAAGGAATATTGCTGAAGGAGGTCAGTTAATAATAATCTTGTCAGCAAAAACCGGGTTGACCCATCTGGAATAAGATATACTCCATCGTTGATCGGTTTCACTTTTGCTTCAATACCAATATCAGAAGTCATACGGATAAAAAGCGAACCACCAGGTTTCAATACCCGGACCATTTCCGCCAGCATGGCCTGGAACTGGGAAAGACTAATGGCAAAATGTAATACGGCACTGCTGATGATATGATCAAAGAAATTATTTTTAAATGGAATTTGCTGGACAGGAGACGACTGGAACCTCTCAGCCGGTAGTAAAGGGTTTGTTATTTTTAATTCATTAATTGCAACAGCGTTCTGATCGATGCCATATATTTCTATACCTTCTTTTAAAAACCAATGCAGGTTTCTTCCGGTTCCGCAGCCTGCATCTAATATTTTGTCTGTTTGCCAGTACCTGCCCTTCATAATCTGGTCAAGGAGATATATATCTGTATCGCCAACCAGGTTTTGTAGTGAATTTGAATTCATAGAATGAATGTAATGAATTCATTTTATGTGGCAGGCAAACAGGTGCTGTTATCCTGTAACCTTCGAAGTCAGACAATTCACAGAGCAAAAAACTGGTTAAATCAATTTGACCTTAAATTTTCCGGAAACCTGCAGCGTTCTTCCGTCCGCTGAAACAACATCTCCCGAAAATGTTCCAATCGCCATTTTTGTCTGGTAGTTGTAACTTTCTATCGTTAAAGAAAATGGTAAATCGCGTTGAGTGGATAGTAAAAATTTTGGCAACCCCAACTCGCCGTACGTGAAGATTACTTTTGACAATGTTAATTTGGAGTAATCTTTGTTCAGTTTTTGGTCCCCAGGATATACAGTGATGACCGTAGTAGTAATAGCCGGGCAGGAACCCGGTCCAAAAAAAGTAAAGCCATCACGATCGGGCGTTAAAATAGCTGTGTCTATGATGCCGCACAAAAATGAAGAGCCCACTTTAAAACTCCACCGGTTCTCTTCGTAACTATCCCGGTCAGAATTACAGAAACCGCATTCTCCAAAATCGATTGCCGGTGGTGTAACAGGAGGACCGGTAGATGTGTCAACAACCGGGGGAGTAGCCGTTCCTCCTTCGTAACTATATTCTTTTATGCAGCCTGTAAAACTGATTGCCACTAATAATGAAGAAAAAAAACAAAGACTATATAATTTTTTAAGCAACATAGTATACTCTGCCACATAGTTTTTACAACTGTATGATGACGAAGGTAAGAAGTTTTAACTCCGGCTGAAAATGAGACTACAGCATTTACAACTTTGCTGTCGGCGGAGCGCTTATTAACGAACATGTTGCCCTGGTAAATTATTTAAACCTGTCACTTACCAGCAATTCTTTATTTCCTGCTTCATATTTATAAAATCCCTCACCGCTTTTTATTCCCAGTTTACCCGCTGTTACCATATTTACCAGCAAGGGACAGGGAGCATATTTAGGATTGCCAAACCCATTATGCAATACATGTAAAATAGAAAGACAAACATCAAGGCCAATGAAGTCGGCTAATTGTAATGGCCCCATCGGGTGAGCCATGCCGAGTTTCATCACGGTATCTATTTCTTCAACGCCTGCAACCCCTTCATACAAACTATAAATGGCTTCATTGATCATTGGCATCAGGATCCGGTTTGCTATAAAGCCGGGATAGTCATTCACCACGCAGGGAATCTTGCCTAATTGCTTGCTTAATTCAACGATTGTATCAGTTACTTCTTTTTTGGTAGCATAGCCATTAATAATCTCAACCAGCTTCATCACCGGCACGGGGTTCATAAAGTGCATGCCGATAACCTTTACCGCTCTGCCCGTTACAGCAGCGATCTTAGTGATGGAAATGGAGGAGGTGTTCGTAGCTAATATCGCTTCTTTTGGCGCCAGCTTGTCTAATTGCTCAAATATCTGGAGTTTTAATTCTACATTTTCCGTAGCTGCTTCCACTACCAGTTCCGCGTTTTTTACACCTTCAGCCATGTTAGACTGAATGGTGATATTGGATAAAGCCGCCATTTTTTCTTCTTCGGTAACAAGACCCCGGGCAATCTGGCGGTCAAAATTTTTAGCGATGTTGGCTACCGCTTTGTCCAATTGTGTAAAAGAAATATCTACAATGGTTACTTTAAAACCAGCCTGTGCAAAAACATGAGCGATGCCATTGCCCATTGTGCCGGCGCCGATGACGGAAATACCCCCAGTTAACTTCATAATTATGGCAATTGTCCTTTGCCCCTAAAGGGGAGTTTGAGAAAACTCTTTTAGAGGTAAGAGTGTTTGATAAATGTTTTAGACAAAAATAAGCAGTAAGCAGGTAGAATTGCTGAGCAATGAAAAGAACGATATAGTCCCGATAGCTATCTGGAGCGACAACGAACGATGCCATGAAATACCTAAGCGGAATATAAAAAAAACAGCTCCTTTAAACGATATCAATTAAAAAAACCTTTTCGATCTAAGTTCTCCTTTAGGGGACAGGGGTTCTACTTATTCTTAAAATCACCCCTTTTCCAGGCCTGTATAAAATCGGCCCAGGCCGCCGGGTTAAATATATTCATTGGCGGGGTTTGGCCCTGGTACACGGCACGATTCGCTATTTTATTGAATTGTATCCGGGTGGCTTCACCACCGTCACCTGGGACTGTTTTCATTAATACCCTTCTTTTGGCGGCGCTGGTGTTTTGACGGGCGATTTCGATATCATCATCAGAGATCTTCGTATTCACAAAATCACGGGCAAATTGCTCGGGCGTTGGCCGGGCCCTTATAATAGTAGCGGGTAAATAAACCGTATCCTCCACCATCAGCTGAATAACACTGAATTGATTCCCTTCCAGCGTTCTGGGAATATCAATAGTCTTTGGTTTATAACTGACATGGGTAAACTCAACCTGGTCGCCTTTTAATACCACGATAGAAAAAACACCCTGGTCGTTGGTGATGGTTCCGCGGTTTTGCCCTTTAATGACAACACTTACAGCGGGGATACCCACCAGGCTATCTGCTGTCATGATAACACCATATAATTGAACAACAGAATCACGGGCTTTTTCAAACTGGGCTTTGGCAGTAACAGGCAATAAAAAGGCGGCAAAAAGGAGGTATTGTAAAATTTTCTTCACGGTCTCAAAAATAAGTACAAGTTGTTTAATTCAGTCAACAAAATAGCTCTGAGGATGTTTAACTTTGCTGATTAACCTGTTTTTAACAAGGATTTTTGTGATAGCCTTAAAAAATGATTCTGTTAATTCACTGATCCTTATAAATCAAGCAAATATTAGTTCTGATATGACGAAAGAAAAGATACTGGAAGCGCTAAGCACGGTGCAGGAACCTGACCTGGGAAAGGATATTGTGACTCTGAATATGGTGCAGGATATTGTTATTGAAAAATATTATGTGTCATTTACCGTAGTGCTGACTACACCGGCCTGCCCGTTGAAAGACCTGATCAAAAATAACTGCATCAATGCTATAAAAAACCTGGTGAATAAAGAGGCGGTCGTAAAAGTGAATTTTAGTTCCAATACTACTACTAAGCGTACCGACAGCGGGGCCATATTGCCGAAAGTGAAAAATGTGATTGCGGTAGTGAGCGGTAAAGGCGGTGTAGGTAAAAGCACCGTTTCTGCTAACCTGGCATTGGCGATAGCGCAAAGCGGTGCTAAAGTGGGACTGATGGATGCCGATATATACGGGCCGAGTGTACCGATTATGTTTGGTGTAAGGGGCGAAAGACCTATGATGAAAGAAGTAAATGGGAAAGGAATGATCATGCCTTTGGAAAAACATGGCATTAAGCTGATGAGTATCGGCTTATTGGTAGATGAGAAAAGCGCCGTGGTGTGGCGGGGACCAATGGCCAGCAGCGCCATCAAGCAATTTGTAACGGATGTAAACTGGGATGAGCTGGACTATTTGATTATTGATATGCCACCGGGCACCGGCGATATCCATTTGACGTTGATGCAAACCGTGCCGGTAACCGGTGCTGTGATCGTCACGACGCCGCAGGATGTTGCCTTAGCCGATGCGAAAAAAGGAGTGGCGATGTTTGGGCAGGCGCAATTGAATGTACCAATCATTGGATTGGTAGAGAACATGAGTTACTTCACGCCGGCTGAATTACCCAATAATAAGTATTACATTTTTGGTAAAGATGGAGGTAAACGATTGGCCGACGAATATGATCTGCCTTTTCTTGGACAAATACCATTGGTGCAAAGCATCCGCGAGGGTGGCGATAAAGGTGAACCCATCATGATGAGTGATGATGAGGTTTCCAAAAAAGCATTTGCGGATTTTGCCGCACATGTGGTAAGGAGTATTTCCATGAAGAATGCGGATATGGCAACGGAGAAAGTAGCGGAAATGGTTTCGTAAGTAATATTGAGGAGTCGATATTTTTTAACCGGCGAAAGTGCTACTAGCATCGTCTGTTGCGACGCTACGTTCATCGTTCTGTTCTCTATTGGACGGACCTCATCCTCTTATCCTTCTCCTGTGGAGAAGGACGGTGCAACACTACTACTACAAACTTTATAACTACCACATCGACTTTGTATCTCTATTCAACATTGTTGAAGACTCTGATTAAACGTAGAATTTCCGAAAAGCGTGGGCTGTGTTTTGGTAGCTTTCTCTTTTGGAGAAGGTCGGGATGAGGCCCTGTATTCATCATTTTCAAAGACTCCGATTCAACATAGAATTTTCGCCGGGCAGGGGCTGTGCGATGCTGGCTTCCCCCAACGGGGGAATGCGGAAAAGGACCTCCAATCTCTGTATATTTGCCATCCATTAAATCCTAAAATTTTTTTAATTCAAACAATGTACAGTCTTCCCTATTTTAAAGAACAGGACCCCGAAACTGTTCTGAGGTTTATTAAAGCAAATCCATTCGCATTTTTATGCGGATGTGATGCGGCTAATAAACCTGTCGCTTCGCAAGTACCGGTATTTATTGATGAAAGGGACGGAAAACTTTTTCTTTCCGGTCATATTATGAAAAGTACGGACCATCATAGAGCTTTTTTGCATAATCCCAATGTATTGGCAGTATTTACGGGTGCGCATACTTATGTCAGCGCTAGTTGGTATTATGACAAGGAACAGGCTTCTACCTGGAATTATATGAGCGTTCATGCAAAAGGAGTGTTGAAGTTCTTAGATCACCAGGCTTTGCTGGATGTATTGAAGCGAACCACCAATCATTTTGAAAACAATCCTTATTCAGGTTCCAATTTTGAAGATCTGCCAGCAGAATATGTAGAGAAGCTATCCAAAGCCATTGTAGCATTTGAAGTAGAAGTACAGCAGATAGAGAATGTTTTTAAGCTCAGCCAGAACAGGGATGAAAGGAGTTATCATAATATCATCGGGAAATTAGAAAGCCAGGACGCAGATGGAAAAAAGATCGCTGATGAAATGAAAAAGCGGACTTCACAATTATTTAAAGAAGGTAAGCAACCTGAAACTGGTAATCTTGAATCATGAAAACCTATCTGTCCATTCTTGTTTTACTTACAATGGGTTGTTCAAACACAAGGAATCTGGTAAAGCCCCCTTTAGGGGGTTTGGGGGCTTTCGATAAACAGGGTCATCGCGGTTGCCGCGGATTGATGCCAGAGAATACGATTCCGGCTATGAAGAAAGCATTGGACCTGGGTGTTACTACGCTGGAGATGGATATTGTTTTTACAAAAGATAGGCAGGCTATTCTTTCGCATGAACCTTTTTTCAATCATGAAATCACGACAAGACCTGATGGAAGCTATGTAACGGAGGCTGAAGAAAGATCATTGAACATTTACAAAATGAGCTATGACGAAGTAAGAAAATATGATGTAGGTATGAAACCGCATCCACGTTTTCCGCAACAACAGAAAAAAAAAGTATATAAACCTTTGCTTAGTGATTTGCTGGATAGTGTGCAGCAATATATGATGACCAGCAAAAGGGCTTTACCTTATTTAAATATCGAAACCAAGACGGATCCTGCTACCGACAATATTTATCATCCGGCACCGGAGGAGTTTGTTGACGAATTGATGAAAGTGATTTATTCAAAGAAGATTGAAGACAGAGTTATCATACAATCATTTGATTTCAGAACACTTCGTTACCTGCACCAGAAATATCCCCTGATCAAAACGGCGGCGCTGATAGAAGATTTTGACAAACGGGCAATTCAGGATCAATTGAATTCATTGGGGTTTATTCCAACTATTTACAGCCCCGAAAATAAATTAGTGACGGAAGAGTTAGTTAAAAAATGTCATGAGCAAGATATTAAGGTTATCCCCTGGACAGTAAATGATAAGGAAACGATTACTAAATTGATAGCAATGGGAGTTGACGGAATTATTTCTGATTACCCTGATTTATTTAATTAGCAAAGTGAGTTCTTTTCAATTTTTATCAGGATTGAAAATACGCCAATAATAATTTTCACGTAGGTTTGATGACATGATTTTATCTCTCAAAGGAAGGAATGCACTAATCTGTGGCAGCACACAGGGCATCGGTTTAGCTACCGCAAAAGAATTAGCCTTGTCAGGAGCTGATTGCATTTTGCTGGCACGTAATGAAACTTCATTACATCAAGTGGTTGGGTTATTAGATATTTCACAAGGACAGCAACATGAATACGCCGTAGCGGACTTTTCCAATAACAAGCAGGTGAAAACAGCAATTGAGAAAATAGTGCAATCAAAGGCGGTGCATATACTCATTAATAATACAGGAGGGCCTGCACCGGGTGCAATTACAGACGCGACCGCCGAAAATTTTAATAATGCCTTCCAGCAACATATCATCAATAATCAAATATTAATACAGGCTGTATTACCTGGTATGAAAGCAGCGGGATTTGGAAGAATAATAAATATCATTTCCACATCAGTAAAAATTCCAATTCCGAATCTTGGTGTTTCCAATACAATCCGGGCTGCTACGGCTGGCTGGGCTAAAACATTGTCATTTGAAGTAGCAGCCTACGGCATCACGGTAAATAATGTATTACCGGGTTATACGAAAACTTTGCGGTTGGATAGTTTGATAGCAACGAATGCGGCAAAACAAAATATAACAAAAGAAGAACTTGCGGCGGAAATGGAGCTTCAAATACCTGCACGTCGCTTCGGAGAAGTGGAGGAAATAGCCGCCGTTGCCGCCTTTCTTGCATCGCCTGCTGCTTCCTATGTAAATGGCACGAGCATTCCGGTGGATGGTGGAAGAACAGGTGCTTTTTAAAATAGTCATCATGTCATTTCAAAATACCTTATCATTTGCCAGGCAGCTGGATGCAACTGACTCTTTAAAAAGTTTCAGAAGTAAATTCATTATACCGGAGGCCAACGGAAAACAGAAGATTTATTTTTTAGGAAATTCATTAGGGCTGCAACCCAAAACCGCCAACGGATATATTCAACAAATCATGCAGGATTGGGCTGATCTTGGTGTTGAATCCTTTTTTCATGCAAAGGAGCCATGGATGAATTACCATGATCAGTTGATTCATCCTTTATCCATGATTGTTGGAGCATTACCACATGAAATAGTGGTGATGAACCAGCTAACGCTTAATCTTCATTTGATGCTAGTCAGTTTTTACCGGCCAACCACAAAGCGGTTTAAAATTATATGCGAAGCCAAAGCATTTCCGAGTGATCAATATACATTTGAAACGCATGTGAAACACCACGGGCTTGATCCCCGTGAGGCTATTGTTGAAGTATCTCCCCGGGCTGGTGAATATTGCATCCGCAATGAAGATATTTTGTCAGTTATTAAAGAAAACAGCGAATCAACCGCCCTTGTTTTATTTAGTGGTATAAATTATTACACCGGTCAGCTGTTTGATATGGATGCTATTACCAAAGCGGCCCGATCAGCCGGGGCCAAAATTGGTTTCGACCTGGCGCATGCCGCTGGAAATGTCGCTATGCAGTTACATGATTGGGATGTTGACTTTGCCTGCTGGTGTACTTACAAGTATATGAATTCTGGCCCCGGTGCCATCGGTGGCGTTTTTATCCATGAAAAAAATCATGACAAAAATTTGCCACGTTTCGCAGGTTGGTGGGGTTATGATAAGGTCACACGCTTTAAAATGGAGCAAGGGTTTATTCCTATGCCCGGAGCAGAAGGCTGGCAATTAAGTACACCTGCGTTGTTTTTATATGCCGCACATCGGGCTTCATTAGAGATTTTTAAAGAAGCCGGTTGGTCAAATCTACTCGCTAAACAAAAACTGTTGAATGGATACCTGTGGTTCCTGCTGGAAGAGTTAAATACAACAATTCCGGATAACAGTATTCAATTTATCACTCCCCAAAATCCAACTGAAAGAGGCAGCCAGGTTTCGCTACTAATGCTGCAGAAGGGCAGGGAAGTGTTTGATGCATTAACAGAGGAAGGGATCATGGTGGATTGGCGCGAACCCAATGTGATAAGATTAGCTCCTGTACCTTTGTATAACACTTTTGAAGAGGTTTGGCGATTTGCCGATACCTTGCAACAAATTTTGAAAAGATAAAATGACCCGTCAGCAACTTGTTCAGCAAATTTTTGAAAAGCAATCTTATCTCTGTGTTGGCCTTGATACCGATGTTACTAAAATCCCCAAACATCTTTTAGTTGAACCTGATCCCATCTTTGCATTCAACAAAGCCATTATAGATGCAACAAAGGATCTCTGTGTGGCTTATAAGATCAATACCGCTTTTTATGAAGCATTAGGTTTGAAAGGTTGGGCCGCTATGGAAAAAACAGTGAATTATATCGGTAGCGGCCATTTTAAAATCGCCGATGCCAAGCGAGGCGATATTGGCAACACATCTGATCAATACGCTAAAGCTTTTTTTGAAACCCTTCCATTTGATTCTGTAACGGTGGCTCCATATATGGGAGAGGATAGTGTTACACCATTTTTGCAGTATGAGGGTAAATGGGCCATCGTGCTGGGATTAACATCCAATGCAGGCGCCGCGAATTTTGAATTAAAAAAAGTATTGATAAAAGAAGAGGAATTCGGCGACGAAGTACATATAACAAAACAACTAACTCCTTATTTATACGAGGTAGTCTTGCAAAAAGTAACTGAATGGGGCCATCCTGGCAATCTTATGTTTGTGATCGGAGCTACACAAGCAAATGAGTTCATTAATATCCGGAAACTTACCCCTGATCATTTTTACCTGGTTCCGGGTGTGGGCGCACAGGGAGGAAGTTTAAAAGAAATTTCAGAGAAAGCGATGAATAAGGATTGCGGTTTGTTAGTGAATGCAAGCCGGGCTATTATTTATGCTTCTGCCGGAGAAGATTTTGCCGGTAAGGCAAGAAATGTAGCCCTTGAATATCAAACTGAGATGAAAAGATATTTAAAAGGTTAGTTATACATATTTATTCTTCCGCGTACAATTTTTACAAGCTAAAAATAACTACTATAACTATTTTCGTAAGGCTACTAAGGCATTTACGCCTTATTGATAAAGTAATGATAAACCTCAAAGGAATTGGCAATTACCAGCTCGGTTTTTTCGTTAAACCGGTCAAAGTAGTTTGTTATGCTTTACCGTATTCTATCAATAATTACAATTCTTTCCGTCCTTATGTTTTCCTGCAAGAAGGAGGATCTGCCTGTTACTGGTGAAACGATTAAGACCGGTCCCGGTAATACCGGAGGCACTACCCCGGATATTGTTTACAATGTAAGCAAATCAAAAATCCTGCAGTTGATAAACAATGTAAGGCAAACCGGTTGCAATTGCGGAACCACAGTAATGCCGGCCGTAGCGGTCGTAGCATGGAATGATAAACTGGCAAAAGCAGCCTATAATCATAGTGTGGAAATGGAGGCCAATGATTATTTTAGCCATACTGGTCTCAACGGTTCTAATGCAGGACAACGAATTACTGCTGCTGGCTATACCTGGAAAACCTGGGGAGAAAATATCGCGAATGGTTATACTACAGAACAAGCTGTTGTCAGTGGTTGGCTAGGCAGTGTGGGGCATTGCAAAAATATCATGGCCGCCAACTTTAAAGAGATGGGAGTTGGTCGCCAGAAAAATTACTGGACGCAGGTATTTGGAGCAAAATGATTTGAAGGTGATTAGCACTGAAAAAATACATAGTCATCTTGTATTCGATAGCTGCTAATTTTTAATGCGAAGATGTTTTAGGTTTCCCTGGTGCGAAGCTTCCCGACGCTTCGCTGAACCACGGCACAATATCCGCTATAAAAACACCCGCTGCAACAGAAGGATCCGTTTTTACATAGGCTTCAGCTTCTTCTTTTGTTTTACAATCCAAAATAAAAAGACCACGCCAGGTAAAATCGTTTTTACCAAATGGTCCCGCAGCTTTTAAAATTCCTTCGTTATACAGGCGCTCCATATTCCCAAAATGACCTGCGAAAATTTTATTTCGCTCTGTTGTATCAGTCATCTCTTTGTCTTTTGGACCGGTTTTAAGCACGACTAGCCAAAACTGCTTTATTTTTTGTTCCATCTTCTTTGCGGAAGAGTCTTTTTGACCAAATGAAACCTGGCTAATAATTAAAAGACCAATAAGCGTAACAGGTACTTTCTTCATGAATCAAAAGTTTAATACAAAGTATCCATTTTCGGAGAGAAAAAAGCTGAATAACGATAAAGGCCAGTAATTTCTTCCTAATCCCGGAATAACGGGGTACGAGTTGATAGGCGATATTCGCTCAACCAGGGTAATAAAACCTAGCCTATCAATGATAAACTAACAACTTTCTAATACCTTTGCGCCAACAAAAAACGATTGATATATGGCGGCCCGTACAGATAATTTTGTTAGCCCGGATTATTTTAATGTCGATGAATTGCTGACCGAAGAACATAAGCTTATTCGTGAAGCCGTTCGCAGCTATGTAAAAAAAGAAATATCACCTATTATTGAAGACTATGCGCAACGGGCTGAATTTCCGCAACAGATCATAAAACAATTAGGTGATCTTGGATGCTTTGGCCCTACTGTACCGGTTGAGTATGGTGGTGGTGGTTTGGATTATATCAGTTATGGATTGATGATGCAGGAACTGGAACGGGGTGATAGTGGTGTCCGATCGACAGCTTCTGTACAGGGATCACTGGTGATGTTTCCTATTTATGCGTATGGCAATGAAGAGCAGCGAAAAAAATATTTACCCAAACTGGCCAGCGGTGAATGGTTGGGCTGTTTTGGATTAACGGAACCGAATCATGGAAGTGATCCATCGAGCATGCTGACGAATTTTAAGGATGCAGGCGATCATGTGATATTGAATGGCGCTAAAATGTGGATCAGTAACGCACCCTTTTCACAAGTAGCCGTGGTTTGGGGAAAAAATGAAGAAGGAGATATACAGGGATTGATCGTGGAAAGAGGAATGGAGGGGTTTACCACACCTACTACACACGGTAAATGGAGTCTTCGTGCATCGGCGACAGGCGAGTTGGTATTCGATAATGTAAAAGTGCCAAAGCAAAATATTCTACCCAATGTCAAAGGATTGAAAGGTCCTTTGGGTTGCCTCACAAAAGCAAGATATGGTATCGCCTGGGGAACGATAGGTGCCGCGATGGATTGCTATGATACAGCTTTACGTTATTCAAAAGAAAGAGAACAGTTTGGTAAGCCGATTGGTGGTTTTCAATTGCAGCAAAAAAAATTAGCGGAGATGATCACGGAGATCACAAAGGCACAATTATTGAACTGGCGGCTTGGTGTTTTAATGAGTGAACGAAAAGCTACACCACAGCAGGTTAGTATGGCTAAAAGAAATGCCTGTGAAATAGCGGCCAATATTTGTCGCGATGCAAGGCAAATGCTGGGGGGGATGGGTATCACCGGTGAATATTCTGTTATGCGTCACATGATGAATCTTGAAAGTGTAATCACTTATGAAGGTACGCATGATATTCATTTGCTGATAACCGGTATGGATGTGACGGGGATGAATGCGTTTAAATAAGAAAACCCTCTGTCTCCCTAAAGGGAGGACTTAGGTCAAATAGTATTGATAAATTTGTAAGTTCTTTAAAGCAGTAGACCAATGATTGTGTAATCAACTGTAGCCTCTGATTGAGCTTTTGTTGGGTCTCATTCCCGATAGCTATCGGGATCAACTGTTGTAATTCTAATCATCAAAAATAAAACCTTCAATTCAATCGGAGGGTTTATAAACACCCCTTTAGGGGATGGGGCATGAAAATATTTCTGATTGGCTTTATGGGTTCCGGTAAAACACACTGGGGTCGTTTATTGAGTGAAAAACTCAAGTTGCCTTTTTTTGACCTGGATGAACAGATAATATTCGCGGAAAAAAAGTCGATCAATGAGATTTTTGCGGAAAAGGGCGAAGAGCATTTTAGGATGAAAGAAAGGGAACTGTTACATGCCATTACAGAAAGCTATGACGGGTTTATTATGTCATGCGGTGGAGGAGCGCCATGTTATTTCAATAACATTGAATATATGCACCGGGAGGGAACAACAGTCTGGTTAAATACGCCGCTGGATGTATTATTTAAAAGACTGATCAAAGAGAAGGATCAGCGGCCCTTATTAAAAGATCTTTCAGATGACCAATTGAAATCATTTATCAAGAAGAAATTTTCTGACAGGAAAATCTACTACGAACAGGCTGACATGACAATAGAAGACGAGCACATTACATTAGATCAATTTATAGAAAGGGTTTTTCATGCATAAATTATTTTTATCGATCGGTGCTTTACTGGGCGGGATAGCCGTAGCACTGGGAGCATTTGGCGCACATGGGTTAAAAAGAATAGTCGAACCCGAAACGGTTAACACTTTTCAGGCGGGTGTTCAATACCAAATGTATCATGCACTGGCATTAATCGCTGTCGCTATTATTTTTGAAAGATTCCCTAACAAATTAATGATATGGGCAGGAGCTGCCTTTTGTATCGGTATCCTGCTATTTTCCGGCTCTCTGTATTTGCTCACCATTCTAAAAGCAACAGGGAAGGTAGGTTTGGAAGGAGTTGGCATCATCACGCCATTCGGCGGGCTGTTCTTTATTATCGGATGGTTGCTCCTGTTTTTGGGAGTTGTAAGAACAAATTAAGTAGTTATCAATCGTTCCTGTTAAATTTTTGCAGTGGTAGCTTTAGCGTAGTAATAGTTCCCATATTGTTTTCAATTTGATAGGTGCCGCCAATACTTTCTATTCTTTTAGCGATATTCTTTAGCCCGTTACCAAACTGCCTGATCTTTTGCAAGTCGATCCCGATGCCATTATCCATTATTTTAATGGTTAATGCTTTATCAATTTTAAATTCTATCCTCAACTCAGTGGCTTTAGAATGTTTCAATACATTGTTCAGCGTTTCTTTTACACTAAGAAATAGATTTCTTCTTTTATCTCCTGTCAGTTCCGAGGGTTCGATGTGTTCAGGAGTCAAGATATTACAATCAATAGGTGTATTCTCAAAATATTCCAGTGCATACGATCGTATATAGGAAACAAGGTTATCAACGGTGTCATTGCCGCTATGCATACTCCAGATGATCGCATTCATTTTATTCAGGACTTCATCGGCGGAATGCGATATTTTTTCAATCTCGACCGGTGTATTTTCTTTCATTTTATTTCTAGCTATTTCACTCATCAACCGGATGGCAGTCATTCCTGATCCTAATTCATCGTGCATATCCGCGGAAATGCGTTCTCTTTCCTGTTGCTGCGCCTTATAGATGGCGATTTCTTTTTCGTATTCGTTCATCTGGTCTTTGGCTTTTAGTCTTTCTCTTTCCCTGGCCTCCGAAACGAGTTGTCGTTTGTTTTTATGATTCAGACCCAACAGGAAAAAGATCAATTCAAGCAACAAGCCTATTTCATAATAGAAAAGAGATGATCTGAAAATAGCCGGTACATTCCGTGGCATGATATTTTTATTCAGCATCAGAAGAGACAAGAATGAAAATACCAGCAGGCATAGATTTCCCCAAAAAAGATAGCGGAGTAGTTTCTCGTTCCAGAAACGGGTGCTGTAAACCAGGAAAATGATCACCATTGCCAGCAGGATAATTTTGGTAATGTTTTCTATGCGGTTCTCCAGCGTAAAATTATCAGTGAAATAATGGGCATAACTAAAAACGGCGGTTGAAACAATGAGGAGAAAAACGCCGGCTTGGTATAGTTTGTAAAGAAAAGGATGGTTTTGTTTTGTAGCGAGAAATTTTTGCATGAAAAGCATATACATTAAAATTCCGGCATTCTGCATGATCAGGTCAAGATAGGTTTCCTGGAAAAAGCCAAACCAGGTGGTATGAAAGCTGTATATCGCTTTAATAAAAAGCATTGACCCCAGGAAGAAAGCATAGCCGGAATAATACAAGAATTCAGGATTGGCACCCTGGAAAAAACTGGCCAGTGAGAAAAGTATCATCATTAGTAATAATCCGCAGAAAAGATAGGTGACGATCTTTGACTCCATATTAGTACTATCGAGGTCTTTTACAAAAGAAGTTAAATAGCCGGGACTTATAAGGATGGGGCGGATAGAATTGAGATGTGTTCTGACAAAACTTAATTCCGCTACTATCGTGACGGAATCATGAGCGGGGAGTGTAATATGCCGGTAGCTTATTTCTTTAGGTTGATCCGGAAGAATAGAAGGGATTTGTTTCAAGCTGTTTCCCTCCAGTTCATACAATTGAGAGTCCCAGTAATACAAGCCCGGGAAGAACCAAACCGATTTTACTGAATCTGAAGAATTACAAAGATTGAATCGGATAATAGCTTTTTTAGTAACATATTTATCGGGGATTTGTCTTTGATGTATTGCGCCTGTATTAAATGCAATTGAAGTGTAGCTGTCAATAAGTGAATTTTTTTTATCGAGGTAACTAAACCCGATATTTTTTTGAATGCTTTCGGAGAGGGCGATCTTGCTGATATCAAAAAATCGGGATTGTAAACTATCCTGGGCGGGCAAACCTTCTGCAAGGAGTAAAAGGAAAATAACTATTGAAAAAAAGGGAGATTTACCCATTTTGCAGCTGGTTCGTAAAGAATATTCAAATTTAACACTTGAGCTTTTGTTTTTTAAGTTTCCCTGATACCACTTTCAGGTAATTTTCAGTTTATACCTGGGTAGAACTTCCTATTTGCCAAATGAATGAAGTCTCACCTGAAAATTACAAACTATATTATCTTTGCCGCCATGGCCAATAAGTTGAAAAACAGTTCCGCGAAAAAAGTGAAAGCCGATCCTAAGAAAGCTGACTCAAAAGCGTTTAGAAAGGAGAAGGAGGAAAAAATTGATTGGAAAGCCCTTGCCCGTGATGAACGGACATGGAAGATCACCGGGGCCGTATTTCTGCTGATTGCTATCTTCCTGTTCATCGCCTTCCTTTCTTATTTTTTTACGTGGAAAGAAGACCAGGATATCGCCAAAAATGGTTTTTCCGCATTGCTGCATAATGATAAGCCTGTGGCTAATCTCCTTGGTCGTCTGGGGGCCGTCGTTTCTCATTTATTTATCTTCAATTGTTTTGGAATCGCCTCCCTGCTTATATGCACTTTCTTTTTTGTAGTAGGTACCAATCTTCTTTTTAACCGGAAGGTTTTTTCTATCTGGCGAAACCTTAAGTATGTGACGGTTGGGGTATTGGTTTTGTCCGTATTAATGGCTTTTACATTCAGGGTGGAATTCCCTTTGGGCGGTGGTGTTGGTAAACTGATCAGCAATTGGCTTATCGGAATTTTAGGGAATGTTGGTACAGCGGCTCTGTTGCTGGTAGTGGCATTTGGTTATTTTATATGGCAATTCAACCCCACTTTCAATGTACCAAACAGGAAAGACAAGCAGATTTTGCCCAATGAGGAAAGTGAAGGAGTTATTGAGCAAGCAGGGGAAGTGATAGTTGCAAAGACAATCAATGATAAGTATGCTGAAGCAAATGGCATAGATAAAAAAGGGAATACGTTGAAGAAAGATAGCGGCATGCTTGATCTTACAATAAATGATACGGATACAGTACATGATTTGAAGATGGTAGAAAAGGAAGAAGAGGCCATGGAGATGGAAGGCTTGGGTGTAGGAAAAGAAGTGGTGGCGGACATGCTTCATAAGCATGAAGAGCTGCGACCTGAATCGTTTGAGCCACCAAAGAAAGAACTGGAAATACCTGAACTAGAGCAAAAACTAAAAAAAGATATCCTTGCAAGTGATTTAGAACTGGAAATAAATACAGTACCCGTTTCAGAAGAAGAAGAAATTGAAGTAGCTAAACAATTAGCGAGCTTGCCACCTTATGAACCCACACTTGATCTGAAAAATTACAAGTATCCGGGACTTGATCTGCTGGAAACACACGGCAGTGAAAAGATCATCCAGGATCCCACTGAACTGGAGAATAATAAAAACCAGATCATTGCTACCTTAAGGAATTATTCTATCGAAATTCAAAAGATCAGCGCCACGGTTGGTCCTACTGTTACTTTGTATGAAATAGTACCGGCAGCCGGTGTTCGTATTTCACGGATAAAGAACCTGGAAGATGATATTGCGTTGAGTCTTGCGGCATTGGGTATTCGTATTATTGCCCCTATTCCGGGAAAAGGAACCATCGGTATTGAAGTGCCGAATGCTAAAAAGACGATTGTAAGTATGCGGACATTGCTGGATTCGGATAAGTTCAAGCAAAATAATTTTTCATTGCCTATAGCTATTGGCAAAAAAATCAACAATGAGAATTTTATTGTTGACCTGGCGAGTATGCCCCACTTGTTGATGGCCGGAGCAACAGGGCAGGGTAAATCAGTGGGAATAAATGCTATTCTTGTTTCATTATTGTACAGCAAACATCCATCACAATTAAAATTCGTACTGGTAGATCCCAAAAAAGTGGAGTTGAGTGTTTATAGTACTATTTCTAATCATTTCCTCGCCAAGCTGCCTAATGAAGAAGATGCCATTATCACTGACACCAAGAAAGTGATCAACACATTAAATGCATTGTGTATAGAGATGGATAACCGGTATGATCTGTTGAAGGAAGCAGGTTGTCGCAATATCAAAGAATACAATACAAAGTTTATTGCCCGCAGGTTGAACCCTCAGAAGGGGCACCAGTTTCTTCCCTTTATTGTATTGGTAGTGGATGAATTTGCTGATCTGATCATGACAGCAGGTAAAGAAATTGAAATGCCGATAGCGAGATTAGCGCAGTTGGCCCGTGCAGTGGGTATACATCTTATTATAGCTACGCAAAGACCTTCTGTCAATATCATCACTGGTACCATCAAAGCTAACTTCCCAGCACGTATTGCCTTTAAAGTAAGCAGTAAAATTGATAGCCGTACTATTTTGGATGCCGGTGGCGCTGAGCAATTGATCGGGAAAGGTGATATGCTGATTAGTTATAATGGAGAGATTGTTCGATTACAATGTGCATTTGTTGACACACCGGAAGTGGACAAAATTGCCGATTTTATCGGTTACCAGGATGGCTATCCCCAGGCGTTTTTATTGCCGGAGTATATTGATGAAAAAGAACTGGAAGGTAAAGAGTTTGACCTCAGCGATCGTGATGCTTTATTTGAAGATGCGGCACGCCTTATTGTACAAAACCAGGTAGGTTCTACTTCTTTGTTGCAAAGAAGGATGAAATTAGGCTATAACAGGGCGGGGCGATTAATGGATCAACTGGAAGCAGCGGGTATTGTTGGCGCCAACCAGGGTAGTAAAGCAAGGGATGTACTGATAAAAACGGAACTTGATCTGCAACAACATCTTGATATATTGGGGCATTAAATCGTTAATAAAATCAACTACTTGCAACCCGGTACAGTCATTGTTGGTCTATTAGTGTAAAAGCCTATTTTTGCGAACCTTTGAAAATTATTCTTTAAAATAAAAAAAACAATCATGCGGAATTTATACCTGGTATTGGCTTTATTGATCGGAGGCTCCGTTGTTATGGCCCAAACAAATGATCCCGCCGCCAAACAAGTGCTGGATGCGGTAAGCGCTAAATTCAAAACTTTTTCTTCTGTCCAGGCGGGGTTTTCATATAAAGTGGAGGATGCTAAAGGAAAAACAATATCTACCAAAACAGGTACCGTCTGGATGAAAGGAAATAAATACCGGGTTAGTTTTGGCGGACAGGAGATTTTCAGTGATGGCAATACTGTATGGAATTATGATAAGAGTACCAATGAAGTAACGATCAATAATGTGGATGCTTCCGGAACCGCATTGACTCCGCAGAAATTATTTACTAATTTTTATGATAAAGATTTTCTTTACCTGTTAAATGGAGAAAAGAAAGTAGGCGCTAAAACACTCCAGGAAATTGAAATGACGCCGACTGATAAGAGCAAACCTTTTCATAAAGTGTACCTGCAGGTAGATAAAACAGCGAAAACCATTTATAGTACTAAAGTACTGGAGAATGGCGGTAACCGTTATACTTACACGGTCAGTAATATGAAAACAAACGGTGCGCTGGCCGACACTCAATTTGCGTTTGATAAGAAGAAATATGCTGGTGTAGAAGAAGTCGACCTTCGATAGAAGTACGATCAAGTGATTATCCGGAAAAAATAATTTTAAAAGTCATTCTATCTTTTGAATGACTTTTTTCTTTTTATTCAACCCGTCAGCATTCCAGCTATCACACAACCGCCTTTCTCAATTTTACGAGTTGCTGTAATAATCCTTCCAATAGATCAAGCTTTAACATATTAGCCCCATCACTTTTCGCCACCGCAGGGTTGGGATGTGTTTCAATAAACAATCCATTGGCGCCAGTTGCTATCGCAGCTTTGGCGATGGTGCCGATCAACTGGGGATTGCCTCCGGTAATACCCGTAGTTTGATTAGGTTGTTGTAAAGAGTGAGTAACGTCCATTACCACTGGTACTTTGTGTTCCTGCATCCAGGGTATATTCCTGTAATCAACCACCAGGTCCTGATAGCCAAAAGTGGTTCCTCTTTCTGTGAGAATTATTTTCTCGTTACCGGTATTTTTTATTTTTTCAACAGCGAATTTCATCGACGGACCGCTTAGAAATTGACCCTTCTTTACATTCACTATTTTGCCTGTTTCACCGGCGGCAATTAACAGATCGGTTTGACGGCAAAGAAAAGCTGGTATCTGTAAAATGTCGATATACTTCGCTGCGATAGCCGCTTCTTCATGTGCATGGATATCCGAAGTAGTGGGTAGTTTGTATTTGTCACCTACTTTTTTTACCAGGGATAATGCCGCTTCGTCACCGATTCCGGTAAAAGAATTGGCGCTTGTCCGGTTAGCTTTACGGTAAGAAGATTTAAACACGTAAGGTATCCCAAGATTTTTGCAGATGACAGAAACTTTATCAGCGACCTCCATGATTAGTTCCTCACTTTCTACTATGCAGGGTCCTGCAATGAGGAAGAAATTTTTTTCATCATAAGTTTGACCGGCGAAAAGATCCGTAAGCATTTTTTCCATGCCGCAAAGTTAACCGGGAATTAGTAATGTATCAATTTAGAAAAAATCACGCTGAGTGCGCTGAGAACGCAGGGCGGATTTCAGTTATTTATTTCATCGTACCCGACGGCGTCCCGCGTGAATATTCTTCCGGGATTTGGAAGTTGAAGTTTGTAACTCCATCTTTGCCCACAAAGTTTACGTATATGCAAAAAGAGAAAATATTAGTAATAGGAGCCAGCGGTCAAATAGGAGTGGAACTTACCATGGCGCTCCGCAAAATATATGGGAATAACAACGTTATAGCTTCAGACCTCAGGGAACAAAATCCCTTGCTGGAAGGAACGGGTCCTTATGTTGGCCTCGATGTTATGAATAAAGGAATGTTGCATGTACAGATCATTCGACAGAATATAACCCAGATATATTTACTTGCGGCTATACTCTCGGCTACGGGAGAGAAAAATCCCGGCCTGGCCTGGCAACTCAATATGCAGGGATTGCTGAATGTATTGGAAATCGCAAGAGAAGAAAAATTGCACAAAGTGTATTGGCCATCTTCTATTGCAGTATTCGGGCCTACTTCACCTAAACAAAATTGCCCGCAGCATACGGTTATCGAGCCTATTACTGTCTATGGGATCAGTAAATACGCCGGGGAATTCTGGTGCAACTATTATCACATGAAATACGATGTGGATGTTCGCAGCATTCGCTACCCTGGATTGATCTCTTATAAATCCGCACCCGGTGGCGGTACTACCGATTACGCAGTGGAAATATTTCATGAAGCCCTGGAAGAAAAAAAGTATGAATGTTTTTTAAAAGAAGATACCTACTTACCCATGATGTATATGCCGGATGCTATCCGTGCGACTATTGAATTAATGGAAGCTCCGGCTGATAAGATAAATATCCGCACTTCTTATAATGTTTCATCGATGAGTTTTTCCCCAAAAGAAATTGGTGCTGAAATTAAAAAGCATATCCCTGAATTTTCTATTGATTATAAGGCTGATTACCGCCAGGCCATCGCCGATAGCTGGCCGCAAAGCATTGATGACAGTGTTGCACGCAATGATTGGGGATGGAAAGAGGAGTATGATCTTGGGGCAATGACAAATGATATGTTGATGAACTTACAACACTAAGAAAGAACTAAGAGGAAAATGATTTGCGGGTTAACTGTAAATTCTATTAAAGGCGTTCTCCTGTAAATCTTAATTCTTCACTATACTGAAACCCTTAAAAGCCTGCAACGGGATATTCTCCACTTTTACTTTGGTGACGATGGCCATTTCGGGTCCTTTGTTGCACCATTCTATCAATTGACTCAACTGCGCTTCTGTACCGGTTGCTATAATATGAACAGTTCCATCAGGCTTGTTCTTTATTTCCCCGTTAATACCCAGCTCAATTGCTTTCGCTTTTGTTGACTGCCGGTAAAACACTCCCTGTACCAACCCATCAACGACAATAGAAATAGTTTGCAACATTTTAAAATTGGATCAATTGAATGATTTGTTCAAGATAGTATTGGTCCGTTGTGTCAAATTGATCAGGCTGATCACTGTCTATATCTAATACAGCCACCACTTCACCATTGCGTATAACTGGTATAACAATCTCCGATTTTGATAAGCTACTGCAGGCAATGTGATCTGGAAATTTTTCTACATCCGGAACGATCAGTGTTTTTGCTTCAGCCCAGCTGGCTCCGCATACGCCCTTGCCCTTTTTTATACGTGTACAGGCAACAGGTCCCTGAAACGGCGCTAATACCAGTTCATCCTGGCTATAGTCGGGAGTTTTTTTTACAACGTAGAATCCCACCCAAAGCCATCCGAATTGCTCCTTCAATGCCGCAACGGTATTGGCCATGTTTGCTACAAGATCGGCTTCTCCTTCCAGCAATCCTTTGATCTGTGGTAAGAAGGATTGATATTGCGCCCCTTTACTTCCGGTAATAATAGATAGATCTTCCGCCATAGTGCAAAGATAAATTCAACTTCTTTTTCAAAAGTTAAGTAATAGTTATTGGGTTAAGGACGTCAATTTTTATACCATGATTATTACTTCTTCTTTGACTTTACAGGCTGTTTTGCAGAAATAGCAACCGTTTTCAATGTGTAACTTCCGTCAGCATTTCTCCCTTTTATTGCCAGGGGTAGTGGTTGCCGGTAGCCCGCCGGGTCCCTGATAACCAGGTTAAGATTGTAATTACCAGGAGCCATATTTTCAGGTAAAATGAATTGATCGGCTAGACTGGTAAAATCAGGTTGCGGAATAAATAATTTAGGAGTGAATTGAGACGTATCCGACCAAACTTTATTATTGTTCATGTCTTTCAATTCAAAGTAAACAGTCCAGTTCTCGTAGGTAGGAGCAAGGCCGATATTTTTCCATTGCAGCTTTATAAAAAAAGGTTGGCCCGAATTTATGACAGGAGAAATATCCCCGCCCTCCAGGATCAGGCGATACCCCGCTGCTTTGGAAGCTTTGCGAATATTTTCCTGCATACATGGTTTATTATAGTCGGAAAAGTTGCCATTACCGATTAAACTTGCATGATAACGTTTAACCTGGGCTTCCATATCACCATAGTCACAACCATCACTAAAAGAACCACCGGGAATAGGTTCACCATTTACAGGGGCGTATTTATAGCGGTTCATGATAGCCGTATCGAATTTCATATCATTAAATACTATTTTGTTTCTGTCAGTGTACTGCCTGATATAGTCATCCAAAGCTCCCCAATTATCTCTTCGCCACCCGATCAGGCCCCAGTTGTTCCTCACCGTTAACGCATGATAGGCGACCTCCGGTGGGGTCTTTGTATTATTCAGCCGGTTGCCATCAAACGCATTAAACATGATAACGAGCGGGTAGTTTGAAAATTTTTTCACATGCGCATCAATGATTCGTATCAGCGAAATGGCGGTGGCTCTTGTTCCCGGTGGGTAATCTGACATCTCTTCAACTATTTCATGGCTATGCCATTCTCCATAGCTGCCATAACCCCTGATATCAATATAGTTTATAACGTTTTTATATTTTACGCCTTTATACGATCCGGTGTCCAGATGATTGTTGATAGCCTGGTTCAATCTCTCCATAGCAGACAGGTAATATTCACTGTTCCAGTTGGGCACCCACATTTTTGAAATAGGAGATATCCAGTCCCTGACTTGTTCTGATTGCATCTGGCTATGCAGGTAAAGGGGATAAAATAAAGTGGCATCGCCTTCCTTAAGTTCAGATGAACCGCCCGGATAAGCGGACATTATTCCAAAACCAAATTTTTGCTGGTTATTGATAGCATCGTTTATTTCACGATCGAATGCCGCCCAGTCATATTCGCCGTTTCCTTTTTCTAAATTCTTCCAGCTAAAACGGTAGTATTTATCTAATCGTTTGATTGCGGCAGAGTCAGTATTTAGTTTGACACGGTCCTGGTCATGCCATTGTTCTGCCCCCCGGCCAGGCGCCGTAATGTCATCGTCTTCATAGGGGATAAGCTGAAATGACAAGGTTGTGTCTGCAACTGGTGATTGATGATTTTTGCAGCCGGCGGCCATGATGAGTGAAACTCCAAAAAAAGATAACCCTTGTGAAATAATGAGGATGCAGGGTATAACAAATATTTTTATAAAAAAAGGCCTGTTAATTATCATCAAACAATTTTTATTATTATGATTTTGTACAAACGGTTTTTAAAATTAAATAAAATCAAAGGGAGATGTACAGGAATGAAATATTATTTTGGTTCTGACAACTGACGGGTATAAAAATGCCCCATGTCATCATGGGGCATTTTCCCGAAATATAAAAAACATTAATGAATGATCATCTTTTTCACAGCAGAGAAATTTTCTGCCTGGATCTTATAAAAATAAAGACCACTGCTTAGAAATCCTGAATTAAAGATTACCGTATGGGTGCCTTGTTCCCTGGAACCATTCACTATTACTTTTATCAGTCTTCCATTCATGTCAAAAAGAGACAAGTTAACATTTGATGCTACAGGCAGACTGTACTGAATTCGTGTTTGATTCCTGAAAGGGTTAGGAAAGTTTTGACCCAGTTGGTACACTTTTATCTCTTCGGTTTTAATTTTTGTTTGTTTCGTTACCGGCGATAATAGTTGGGGCAGACTGGCATTTTCAACAGCGGAAGTGGTGCCTCTTGAACGAAGAGCCTGCGAGCAATTAGCTGATGTTACAGTAAGTGTTTGCAAAGTTCCGGTCCGGGTTGCGCCTGCGTTATCCGTTACACTCGTCAGCGTGAAAGTATAAGCATGAGTAGTATCATTGGTAAATAACACATCCACCCAATAGTTAGCGGCATTGTTGGAACTAGAAGGGAAGGCAGGGGATGGACCATAAGTGTAGACACCGTTCCCTCCTGCACTGAGGTTGTCCAATGCTGTTAATGAACCGTTGGTAACAGCAGTGAGCAGGCCACCCGATGTTGCGGCGTAGTGTCCGCTGGCCGTATGGTAAGAAGCGATATATATTGAATCTGCTTTGATCAGTGCGGGGTTTTTAAATAGAACTTCCTGCCAGCCGGAAGCTGTTACATTGGCAAATACGGCACTGTCGATTAATGTTCCTGTTTTCGTCCACAGATGACCGGTATAAATGCCCGATGGAGCATTGGGGCTGAAGAAGCGAATTCCTTTAACAAAACCGGCCGCTGATGATTTAAATTTAAGGCCCAGTTCTACCGGTGAATCTTCAAAGCTTTTTGGTGCGGGGATTGAATCCCATATTTTTTTAGATGGCGGTTTGATTGTATTGATAACCTGTCCAACAGTTATATCATTATAAGTGGTTCCGTTAATAACCAGGTCATAAGGCCCGGGACCAGTGGCGGAATTTAAAACCAGGTTGAAAGGCTGCCCATTACAAGAGGAAGTATTTGCAATATTGGCAGTAGGCAGTGCCTGGGGAACTGTATCGCAGGTATTAGTTGATGATACAGTAAGCGTTTGTAAGGCGCCGGCCTTTGTTGCCCCTGTACTATCCGTCACGCTTGTTAGGGTGAAAGTATAAGTTTGAGTGGTGTCTTTAACAAATATTACATCTGCCCAATAGTTGGCTGCATTGGCAGAAGTGAATGGGAAGGTAGGGGATGGACCATAACTGTAGACACCGTTCCCTCCCGCACTGACATTATCTAATGCGGTTAATGAACGATTGGTGACAGCAGTGAGCAGGCCACCTGATGTTGCTGCATATCGCCCGTTTGCCGTATGATAAGAGGCGACATAAATTGAATCAGCCTTGATCAGTATGGGTTTTTTAAATAAAATTTCCTGCCAACCGCTTGCTTTTACATTGGTAAATACAGCACTGTCAAGCAGTGTTCCTGTCTTTGTCCAAAGATGCCCTGTATAAGTGCCTGATGGCGCATTAGAACTGAAGAAACGAATTCCTTTTATAAAACCCCCTGATGATGATTTGAATTTTACACCCAGTTCTACGGGAGAATCTTCAAAACTCTTTGTCGCAGGTATCGAATCCCATATTTTTTGAATTTGAAGTTGTGGTTTGATGGTATTGATAACCTGTCCAACCTTTACATCATTATAAGTGGTGCCATTGATAACCAGGTCATATGGTGATACACCGCTGGCGGCATTCAAAACAAGGTTAAACTGCTGTCCATTGCAGGCGGACGAATTTCCAATAGTGGCGGTAGGCAGTACTGGAGGAGTCGTATCGCAGGTGCTGGCTGATGATACCGTCAATGTTTGCAAAGCCCCGGAATTGTTGCACCCGGTACTATCTGTTACACTTGTCAGGTTAAGAGTATAGCTGGCTGCTGTGAAGACTACATCTACCCAATAGTTTGTAGAGTTGAAGGACGTGGTAGGAAAAACAGGAGATGTGCCATAAGAGTACATTCCATTTCCACCTGATACGGTATTCGCTAATGCGGTCAGGGAACCATTGGTAGTAGCATTTATGAGGCCACCCGATGTTGCTGAATAATGCCCGCTGCCTGCATGGTATGATGCGACATAAGTTGTATCAGCCTTTATCATAAGTGGCTTGGCGAATAATACTTCCTGCCAGCCATTGGCAGTTACATTGGAAAATCTTGCACTGTCAAGTAGTGTTCCGGAAACTGTCCACAAATGACCGGTATAAATGCCGGATGGTGAGTTGGAGCTAAAGAAGCGGATACCTTTTATAAAACCGGCAACAGACGATTTGAATTTTAGGCCTAATTCTACCGGCGAATCTTCATAACTGGTCGGGGAAGGATTACTGGTCCATATTTTTTGTGCCGGGGGGGTAATGGTAGTGATAGTTTTACCAACAGTTACATCGTTGTAAGTAACGCCATTGATAACAAGATCATAAGGGCTGCGGCCGCTGGCTGAATTCAGGATCAGGTCAAATGCCTTGCCGCTGCATGAAGACGAAGCACTGATTGCAGCCGCGGGTGGAGTACAATTTACAGGAGATATCCGGGAGTCTTTTATGGTATAGCTGCCATCGGCGTTTCTTCCGGTTATGGCCAAAGGAAAAGGCGCCCTGTAACCGGTGGGATCTTTGATTATTAAATTCAGTTTGTACTTGCTGAAAATAATGGTGTCCGGTAATTTAAAAAAATCAGTTACCACTGAATCGGTAACAGAAGGTGCAAAACGTTTTGGCTTGAACCATGATGTGCCAGACCATACCGTAACATTGTTATCATTCTTTAATTCAAATACAACATCCCAGTTTTCATAGGTCGGTGCAATACCGATGTTTTTCCATTTTAACGTAATAGAGAGTGGTTTGCCCGCAGCTATATTAGTGCTTACGCTCCCTCCATTCAGTATGATCCTGTACCCTGCTCTTTTGAAAGCCGCACGGGCATTTTGCATTCCGCATTCACTTAACGTAACGCCCCAGTTGCCATTCCCTAATGATGTCGCCCCATAGTCAGTTAATTGTCTTTCCAGGTCCCAGTACTCGCAGGGGCCACCTTCATTTACATAACGGGGAGGTTCGCCTGTAACGGGCGAAGTAAGATAACGGGTGGTGATCCATTCTTTAAAAGCCGGGCTCGTTCCGTATGTTTTTTCGTTATTCTTTAAAATTTTATCTAAATAGGAATCCGTAGCGCCCCACTGATCGCGCCGCCATCCGAGAGGCCCCCATGAATTGCGGGTAATCAGTGCATAGTTAGTTACTTCCGCAGGGTTCATGATGGCATCGAATTGTTCTGCATCAAAAACAGCAGCCATTATGGTTAACGGCCATAAAGCAAAAACCTGTGTGTGATATGCTATGATGGTCCTTAAAGTGCCCGTAGTAGCTCTTCTTCCTTCGGGGTATTCAGAAATATGATCAACTATTCCTGCATTGTGCCATTCCCCATAATTACCATAGCCCCTGACATCTATACAATAAATCGCATTTTTATAAGCAACTCCCTTATAGCTGGAAGCGAGAATATGTGCATTTAAGGCTACGTGCAATGCTTTTAACCGCCCAAGATAATGAACACTGTTCCAGTTAGGAATCCATACGCCATTGCTTACCCAGTCGCGGGTGTTTGCAACGCCGGATTGCATTAGCTTGTGAAGGTATAAAGGGTAAGCTGCCCTGGCTCCATCATAAAATACGGTACCATTACCATCATAAACCGGCATGATACCAAAAGATAATTTCTGGTGGTTGTCAATTGCCTCATGCATTATATTGTCAAAAAATTTCCAGTCATAGCTTCCAAGGGAGTCGCCTTCCAGTTTTGTCCAGGAAAATCTATAGTACACATCAAGCGGCCGCTGATTGCTATCACTAATTGGGTTGTTTACTTTTTCGTTACCATTATCCCATTGTTCCGCGCCTCTGCCCGGTGAAATAATATCCGGATCACTGTACGGAATGGGGTTGAAAGATAGCGGCGTTGTTTGCGAAAACAGGGTCGCAGGAATAAACAGGCTGGTCAATATTAAGGAACAGAAAAACTTTCGGCCCATATCCAGCCCGGCAAAATACCTTCGAAATCCTATTGTTGAAAAACAGACTCTCATTACCAATTAAATTTTGGGTGTATCGATGATAAAATCATCGGATAATCGTTTGGGTTACGGCAAGCCAAACATATAAACCGGGACACTGAATAAAATGAATAAAGTTCCAGGTAGCTGGCCTTTACACAAGTTTATCACCGGAAGTATATTATAAAAACATACTTATTTCAACTTTTTACCAAATTGGTATTTATACATTGGATTGGATACATCAGTCTTTCGGTGGTGGTGTTGAAGACTTGGATAAAACAATGGTTGCTCAATAGTATAGATCAAATCGCAGAAGGTAAAGATAGACAAACAAATCAAGAAAGTGGAAAAATACCTCGTAAAATGTGGATAAAATGTGTCAGAAATACGGTTGTAATGACTATTGTATTAGTTCTTCGCCGACTAAATTATTACCTGATGCTTTACCTGCAAGTGATTGAGATTCTTTGAGATCAGGGATCAAAGAATCTCACATTTTAAACAGCCTATATTAGCAAGAAGTTTTATCGCCATATTACTCTTTACAAAGACTCCGGTTTAGCTTGGGAAATATTTTCGCTGAACATCTCTTTGATAAACCCGCTGCGTCTGTTCTTTTAATTTAACAAGCCGGTAATTAATAAAAGGTCAAAACACTTAGAAACTTTATAGCCGTTGCCGCTTTTTCTAAATGAAGTTATCCTGTTAAATAGCAAAATCTTCTCTGTGAATTTAGTAAACAAAAAATGCCCGCATTTACTACGGGCATTTTTTGCTAGGACAAAAAACTATTGAATGCTCATTTTTTTCACTGCCGAAAAATCTCCTGCTTGTAATTTATAAAAGTATAAACCTTTTGTCAATGCTCCTGAATTCAGACTCACAGCATGTGTGCCCGATTCTTTGGATTCGCTTATGAGAACTTTCACCAATCTTCCGCTCATATCAAAAAGTGACAAGGTTACTTTCGCTTTTTGAGGAAGGGTGAATTTGATGATGGTTTCAGTCCTGACGGGATTAGGATAATTCTGTTCCAATGAAAAACCTTCCGGTGCATCCAGTATAGCTGATACAATCGGTGAGTAAGCAAATTTTTTGTCTATATCAATTTGTTTCAACCTATAATAATAACGTTTGCCCGATGCCAGTTTTTCATCTGTATAACTATATTTTAAAACAGAATTACTATTGCCGGCTCCGTTTACAAAAGTAAGTGCCGACCAACTACTACCATCTAAACTGCGTTGAACTTCAAATCCGAGGTTGTTGATCTCAGAAGATGTGGTCCAATGCAGGACTATATTATTGTCTTTAGGAGTAGCTGAAAAATTAGTAAGTGTCACCGGCAAATTAAGGCCACTGCAAATGCCTGAACTTACGCTTAATGTTTGCAAAGCTCCTGTATTGGAACAACCATTGGCATCCTGTATACCTGTAAGGTTGAATGTATAAACATTGGGAGAGAACATTACATCAACCCAATAGTTACCGCCTACGGAATTGGTTGGGAAAGAAGCGGTTGCTCCATACACATATACACCATTTCCACCGGCAGACGCATTATCCGGAGCAGTTAAAGATCCATTGGTAACAGCTGTTGCGAATCCTCCAGGCGTGCCAACATATGTGGTACCATTAGTGTGATAGGAAGCTACATAAGTTGTATTAGCTGCAATGAGAACTGGTGTAGTGAAAATCATTTCCTGCCAGCTATCCGTTGTAACTCCGGTAAATGTGCCGCTTGCTAATAATGTGCCGCCCGCTGACCACAATTGACCGGTATAGGAACCTGGTGCAACAGCAATGTCATTCGGACTGAAGAAACGGACGCCTTTTACAAAACCCGAAACAGAGCTTCTGAATTTTACCCCCAGGGTAACAGATGCATCTTCATTGCTTGCAGGGAGAACCGCAGGTGCGGCAGGCCATAATTTTTCAGTGGCGGGCGTAAAGTTGCTGATCACTCCGCCGACAGGAATATCGTTATAGGTAGCCGTTCCTGAAGGCCCTGTGATGGTCAGGTCAAATGGTGCGACACCAGCTGTTGAACCGGATAAGACAAGATTAAAAGCTTGCCCGTTACAGGTAGGGGCTCCTGCTTGAACGCTTATTGTAGCTACAGGAGCAATACAACCAGCTGCATTAATATTAATAGTGTTATTGATGACATTGCCTAGAACAGAACTTCCATTGCTCATTGCTTTTGTTTCATTTGATGGCGCATCTTTGCGTAAGATTAAAGAGGTCGATGTGCCATCTCCGCCTGTTACGATGAAAGTTATCGCCAGTACATTAAAATCACTCACAGGTATAGTTCCGGTAGTTGAAGCGGCATAATCAATTTGACCAGTTGCATTAATATTTGTGAATGGTGATGCTTCCAATGGTATAGACTTCGATGTGAATGCGCTTGCAATGGGTTGTTCAGTAACAGAAGTTACCGCAAGCTTCGTTTTGTCGAAGGCAAGATGCAATTCTAAGTTGTCTATACCTGAAGGAGTAGCAGAACCGGTGAAATCCGCGGCTACGTATACTGTAAAACTTTGACCTACTGATGCCGTAGTAGCAGCTGAATTAACTGTCATATTCACCGGCAGTACGCTGCAATCCCCTGAATTGATGGTTAAAGTTTGCAACGCTCCCGTGTTGTTACATTCATTAGCGTCTTTAACTCCTGTAAGATTGAAAGTATAAATATTAGGAGAGAACATTACGTCTACCCAATAGTTGCCACCTACGGAATTAGTAGGAAAAGAAGCTGTAGCACCGTAGGCATATACCCCGTTTCCACCGGCCGAAATATTATCGGGAGCGGTTAAAGATCCGTTAGTCACTCCGGTGGCAAAGCCTCCGGGTGTTCCAACGTATTTTGTTCCGCTTGTGTGGTAGGAAGCTATATAAGTAGTATTGGCATTAATAAGAACCGGTGTATTGAACACCAACTCCTGCCAACTGCTATTGGTAGCAACCGTAAATGTGCCATTAGCCAATAATGTACCGTCGCTGGCCCAAAGCTGACCTGTATAAGACCCCGGCGCGGCGATATCGTCGCAACTAAAGAAACGGACACCTTTTACAAAGCCAGGAGTGGAACTTTTGAATTTTACTCCGAGTGTTACAGCGGCGTCGTCATTGGTTGGCGGAACGATCGCTGGCGCTGCCGGCCATAATTTTTCAGTGGGGGGAGTAAAATTGGTAATGACTCCTCCGACAGGTATATCATTGTAAGTAGCTGATCCGGCAGGCCCCGCAATTGTCAGGTCAAAAGGACCTGTACCGACGGTTGAACCTGATAAAACAAGATTAAAAGCTTGCCCGTTGCAAATGGCAGCACCTGGCTGAACGCTTACGGTAGCTGTTGGTGGCACACATTGGGAAAAAGCTACTCCGGAGAGTAAAACCAATGTCGCGAGGAAAAGAAAAAATTTCTTTTCTTTAATTAACATGCTGGCTTTTGAAAGCAGCGGCATGGATAGGGTGGAATTCATACATTTTCTATTTTAGGGTACGTAAATCGAATTAAAATTTTATAGAGCAATAGCTGCTATAAAGGGATTAAACTGGCCTAAAACAGGATTGGAAAAATTGATTGAACTACTTATCAAGTTCAGATTTTGAGAAAACACAAACTCAACATTCTGTTTTTTGTGAGTTGGTGTCTCTATTGAAAGAAAAAAGATCTTTAATTATTGAACAGTCATTTTTTTCACAGCGGAGAAATCTCCTGCCTGTAATTTATAATAATATAAACCGCTTGTTAATACTCCTGAATGAAGCGTCACAGCATGTGTACCTGAGTCCTTAGAACCATTAACCAATACTTTTACCAATCTTCCGTTCATGTCAAAGATGGACAGGTTGACGCTGGTCTTTTGTGCGATAGTGAATCGGATAATAGTTTCCCCCCTGTAAGGATTGGGATAGTTTTGTTCTAACTCAAATGCTTCTTTTCCATCCAGCACGGCTGAAACAATGGGCGAATACGCAAAACGCAGGTCAATATCAATTTGCTTTAACCGGTAATAATAGCGGCTGGCAGAAAGATTTTCGTCGACATAAGAATAGTTAAGAGTGCTGTTGCTGTTGCCTGCTCCGTTTACAAACGCAATAGCAGACCATCCATTATTACCGTCTATACTACGCTGCAATTCAAAACCAAGGTTGTTGAATTCAGAAGCGGTTGACCACCGCAATAGAATTGAATTATCTTTTGGTGTAGCAGAAAAATTGATAAGACTCACCGGTAACGTGCCGCAATCAGGTGAAGTTACGTTCAATGTTTGCAGGGCTCCAGTATTAGTGCACTCCAGGGCATCTTTCACTCCTGTCAGGTTGAAGACATAATTATTGGCAGAAAAGATCACGTCAGCCCAATAGTTAGTGGCTGTAGAAGTTACAGGAAAGGTAACTGCTCCCCCATAACTAAAGATGCCATTAGCCAGTGCAGTTAAAGGGCCATTTATTACAGGAGCCGCCAAACCATTCGCAGTTCCTACGTATTTCAGTGCACTGGTGTGATAAGAAGCAACATAAGTGGTATTGGCTGTAATAAGGATAGGTTCAGCAAATAAAAGTTCATTCCAATTATCAACCACTACACCAGTAAATGTTCCGCTGGCTAATAATATTCCGCCTGCGGTCCATAGTTGGCCTGTAAAATTTCCCGGCGCGACAGGCACTTCATCCGGACTGAAAAAACGAACACCTTTTACAAAACCTGTAACAGAACTTTGAAATCGAACGCCCGCCGTGATGGGGTTATCTTCACTGGTTGGAGGCATAGGCGCCGGCGCAGCAGGCCATATTCTAGCTGTCGGAGGCGCAAAATTGGTGATGACACCACCAACAGCGATGTTGTTATAAGTTGCAGTTCCTGTCGGACTTGTAATTGTTAAATCGAAAGGAGCGACACCAGCTGAAGAACTCGCTAAAATTAGGTTAAAAGCCTTTGCATCACAGGAAGGAACCGCGCTTATTGTTGATGTCGGAGTACTACAGCCAATAGCGTTAATAGTTATCACCCCATTAATAGGGGTAGCGAAATTAGCAAATTGATTAAATTCCCTTGCTTGCGTTTCTCTGGTTGGGATAATATTAAAGGTCAAAGTAGAAGTATTACCAGGAGGTACCCGTAACGCTTTAAAAGTAATTGTGAAAAAAATAAAATCGGCATTTAAATGCGAAGCGAGAGGCGCGAATGTCGAACGACCATAGTCAATCTGTCCGGTTGCATTCATACTTGCCACAGTGCTAAACGGAACGGTTTCTATTGGTAGTCCGGCAGATGTTGCGGCAGGGACAGTGGGTGTTGATTGTACTTCAAGATCCAATGGATTAAAATTAATATAAGTTTCAACGAGCCCAACTGATCCGGTTCCAAAATCAACTCTGACATTTACTGTAAAAATATCATTCACTTGTACTGTTACCGGATCAATAACTGTATTCACAGCATTCTGTGAGTATGCTTCAGTTTTTACTAACAGAAAAATAAAAAAAGCTAGAACCGGCTTAAACAACAAATGGGAATTTTTTTGCTGCATCAGGGTTGTGGTAAATTTTGCTTTCATTTTTTTATTTTCTTTATATAAGTTAAAGTCGAACGTGTAATAAAAGGATAGTTTTCAAAAAAATTATGGATTTTCACCGGCTGAATTATAGTTACTAAGAATCAATATCAGGTCTGCGCCAGATACGAATCCGTCACCATTTAAATCAGCATTGACGATGAAGGAAGGATCAGTGGATGCTTTGTTATAACAGGATAGTAATTGAATGAGATCTCCTCCTGAAACAAAATTATTATTGCTTGCATCCCCTTCGAGCAGCGTGCCAAAGTTGATACTATTATTTCCTCCGGTAATACTTTGTGATGTCTTCACCCTTTTTAATGTATGAGAATTTTTAACCGTGATGGTATAAGTTCCCAGGGGCACATTGTTAATAGTGAAGATACCGTTTTGATCTGTTGTAACGTCATAGGAGTAAGCCGGAGTAACGTTATTACCTGCGGCAAAAAAATCAACATGGACAGGAACCTGCCATTTGACGCTCGGCGCCGCGGGTCGCCCCTGCAACAAAACACTACCAGTTAATGTAGCGGCCACTGCTATCGTATTGGTGAATACAATATCTACATAATAATTGGATGCGTTACCTCCCGATCCCGGAAAGCTTGTACCCGAACTATAGTTAAATACGCCATTTCCACCCGAACTATTGGAAAGTGCCTGTGCCGGCCAGGAAGACGTTGGCCCTGCAGGATAATCCTGCATGAAGAAATTTTTGGTAACAGAGAAATTTCCTGTCGGGTTATAATAGGACGCAACATACGTTGTTCCTGATGTAACAGCAACTGGTGTTGCAAAATCCGCTTGCTGCCAGCCTGTTCCGGTTTCGTTCGTAAACGTTACCTGAGCTAACGAGACGCCTGCCTCTGTCCAGAGATTTCCTATATGTGTACCGCCATTATTAGTTCCTTTATAGAAACGTACACCCGTAATATAGCCATTTGTATTGGCCTTGAATCTTACTCCCAGTTCCATTGGCGAATCTTCAAACTCTTTATCAGGAACATCCGTAGCTTCGAAAATAGTAAACGGATAACCGGGAGTTGTTATATTCAATATAATACCGGTTCCGGCATTTTCAATATTGCCACTATCATCGTAGCCGCGACTTTTGACATTTATGGTACCGGGTGCAGAAGGAGCCCAGGTATAAGTCCAGGTTACCGTTCCATCCAAAGCGCTGACTGTCGTTGCCGGATTCCAGGTGGTACCGCCATCTACTGATACTTCAATACCAGCTACGACAGATGCATCTGTAGCAGTGCCTGAGATAGTAACCGGTGATCTGGCCGGGAAAGAAGCTCCGTTAGAAGGAGAAGTAATAGTGGAAGTTGGTGCGATAAAATCTGTAGATGGGCTAGCGGCAACTAAATTACTTTGCATGGTAGTCGGTTGCACTCCCATGTCTGCAAAAAGATTCAGCGTTGACTGCTGCATATTCTTATTGATCTCATTCGTACCTCCAAGGTGTTTGCCATCTAATCCCCATGACCATTGGACAGTACCAGCGCCAAAGACAAGGGCGCCACTGGAATGACGGTAAAGCGAAATCTTATGAGTAAACCCATTCAGTGTTGTGCTCGACATCGTAATTCTGCCCTTTGGATAGCTATGAGTGTACTGTTCATAATCCCACTCGTATCCAAGTGTTCTTGATCCAAGCGCAGTAGTTTGACCCGTTGACATTGAAGGAATAGTCGTGTTGCGCCAGAATCGTAATTTTTTATAATAAGAGGGAACCTGGATAGCATCATCAGGTGTTTCTGTCCAGCTTATTTGGCCCGTTAGCCCGTTTTCGGGACGGCCTGCATCATAATCACCGCCCGTTCTCCATAGGCCTGTCCATATGTTTGAAGAAACATCACATTTGCTACCGCACGCACGTTCACCTAAAGAGCCGTTGCCCATCAAGCCTTCCTTGTAACAAACCATGGTGCGATCCTCTGAGCCATTATTATTCTCCCACCTTACTTTCCAGTACACTTCATTGCCGGTAAAAAAGGAAAGATGTACGCCAGCGTCCCTTGCTGCTTCTACGTTTTCTCTTTGTTCTTTTGACCAATATTCATCATGTGCTACAAATATCAGGACCTTATGGTTAAGTAACCTTGCTCCATGATTTGCCACATCGTTACAGCTTGTATAGGTAACATCATAACCATTTCTTTCTAACCAACGGATCATTGGATATTCGGCATTCATATACCAATTAGATCCTCTGCCATCTGTGTTAAATAAAGAATTGTAAGGGAAAAAAGGTCTGTTATAACTCACTTTTACCGCATGCCCGTTTGGATAACTGGTATTGCCATCGTAGTTAGAATTACCTCCATATCCGTTGTAGGCCTGCCAGGTAGCATCCGGTATTTGAAAATACATGTCCGAATGGCTATTATCATTTCTTACGATAAATACTATATGATTACTACCACCTTCGATTCTTTCAATTTTAGCAACATACAAACCTGAAACAGCTGATGAAGGGACGTCCCAATGAGCCGATTCGCTCCAGTTACCGCAATCCAGTATGCCGGTTGAGGGATCACTTATGCCAGCGGCTTGAGACAAGCCCGATATCAGGCCGAGATCGGCCATCAACCGCGCACCGTTACCAGCATAATAGCCGATACGGTATATTTTCATGGTGAAATCGGTGCCACCCTGTACATCAATTTTGAAACGAATGGTTTGACCGCTGTTAACACTTATTTTAGTGGTGAAACCGGCTATGCGGTTATCCCTGAAATCCGGAACACCCCATTCTGAAATAGGATTGCCTGGAAGGGAGTTTTCTACTGCAATAGAATTCTGAGCTATTGAGAATAGAAAAGAAAGAAGACAACTAAGTAGTGTAATTAAATGTTTCATATCGGGTACGTTTCAATATTCTTTTTTCAGGGCTTATTCGCTCATTAAAAAAATTGGAAATCGACAGGATATTTAACGGACGAAAAACGATCTTTTGGGAGGATATTGACTTACAGATTTGTTGTCAATTTGTATCCGTGGATATATTCTTTTGGATACCGGATAAAGATACTGCAAAACCTGAAAAGTCCAAATGAACAAGCAACGTTTAATGTGAATAACTCAACTATATTTCACTCTTTCAC
This sequence comes from Chitinophagaceae bacterium, assembly GCA_040007815.1. Taxonomy (GTDB): domain Bacteria; phylum Bacteroidota; class Bacteroidia; order Chitinophagales; family Chitinophagaceae; genus Terrimonas_B. The sequence continues at coordinate 140,728 of JBDTUH010000012.1, read as the reverse complement.
ATTATCTTTTCTTTATTTATAATCAGCAGGACACGGCTTGCAGGTTTCGATACCGAAATTATCAATTGTGGATATAATCAGTACATTATTCAGATGCTGTTCACCGGAATATTTTCACTGAGATATTTTATGTCGATCCAAAACCGGGTTATTACCAAAACCAACCTGAAACCAGCGGGACTATTATCCCTGCGTACGATATCTATTATTTCTTTTTATCTATGTATTTGCCAATTGAAATACCGATTACCCTGTGCCAGATACCCGGGCCACCATCCGCATTAGTTGTTTTTCCGATACCATGGGAGTATTGTGCGAACAGGAGCAGGCCATCTTTAGTTTCATAACCTAATTGAGTTATGAAGTTGGCGGCATAGTGACCATACCGGGTAAAACTGAATCCCATTTTTCGGTCAACCGTCGTACGATCGCTGCGATTATATTTTTCTTTACCCGAAAGCTGGAAATCAATCGAAGGGCCAAATTTTACAAAAAAATGACCAGGTTGATTGCTAAAATCATATTGCAGTAAAGGTGCCAGTTCAAATGTATGAATGGTGGTATTATTGTCAACAGCTAATGAATCGGGAAAATAAGAACGTTGATTAAATTTTACTTTATAACCTTTAAGACTGTAAAAGGCAGTTGGAGCGAAATACAGTTTATCGTCAAAAGGCACTTTCAGACTTGCGCCCAACTGGAAACCATATTTTTGAGAATTGGGCTGCTTTTTTCCGTTAATAGTGTATTTGGAAGAAGTGACCTGCGGCCCTCCAAAAAGACCGAATTGAACTTGGGCAGAACATATTAGCACTGCTACAGCCATGACGGCTGTCAGGAATGTTTTTTTCATAAACACAAATGTTTTCAGGGTCGGGAAACCGTTCTGTTTTCTATCGATTTTTTGAAGATATTGGCCTTTAAGCTCGGCCGTAGAGAGGGTTGGATCTAAGAATCAGGAGATAAAAATAGAAATTAATTCCAGAAAATCAAATACGGGTTACTTTTTCATTAAGTCTGAGTTATATTTCCCTGATTCCCCTTTAGGTATTGTAAGGCTTTGCCAGGCTGTATTTTTAATGATCTTTCCCAGCATAATGATCTGACCAGCATGGCCTGCGTAGTGAGTGAGTTGCCTGAGTATCGCATCAATTACCGTGAGAGGTTTGGAACGGATATAAATTATTTTTTCAAGATCGGCGGGTTGTAATGATTCTACCGTTTTGAATACCGCTTGCCACCCTTCCTCCCACACCTGTAACAGTTTCTCTGCGGAATAAGAATGAGTTTCAAATTCATCATCCCTTTGTCTCCATTCTTTTTCGCCATCTTCCGTCAGGAAATTGGTCCACCGGCTCAGCATATTGCCATGCAGGTGAGTAATGATAATCGCAATGCTATTCGTCGACTTGTTGGGTTGATAATGAAAATCAGTATCCTGTAACTGAACAAAAGTTTTGTCACAGAGTGCCTTGTAATCGCGAAACTGCTGAATGGCGCTCTTCAAAAAAATAGTTTCATTCATTGCATTTTATTTTTAAGAATGGTTCATTCAATAAAATAATATTTTAACACCCGGCCTGTGCAGGCAAGCCGGTAGGGGTTTGAGGTTTACCATCCTCTTGCATCATCATCACCCCGGTTATCACCTACCGCTTCAAATTTCCCATCCGGCAAAACTTTTATTACTTCTGTTCTTCCTATCTTACCCCGGTCAATTATGACATAACCCATTTTTTGTAATGCTTCCGTTGTCGTCGCAGGAAATTCTCTTTCTATGTTTACTTCATCAGGCAACCACTGGTGATGAAACTTAGGTTTATACACCGCATCTTCCGTACTCATTCCAAACTCGATAATGTTTACCAGTGTTTGAAATACAGAAGTGGGAATCGTAGTGCCGCCTGGAGTGCCTGCTACCAGGAAAGGTTTGTTGTCTTTTAAAACGAGTGTAGGAGCCATGGAGCTTAACATTCTTTTACCCGCACTGATGGCATTGGCTTCTCCGCCAATAGCGCCATACATATTGGGCACTCCCGGTTTAATACTGAAATCATCCATCTCATCATTTAAGAAGAAACCGGCGCCGCCTACCACGGTGCGACTGCCGTACGAGTTGTTAAGTGTTGTAGTTACAGCAACCGCATTGCCCTCTTTGTCTATTACACTCAGGTGAGTTGTTTCTTCACTTTCTTTAGCCGCCTGCAAAGAACCGGGCTTGATCTCGCTGCTTGGAGTTGCCTTCAATGAATCATAATTTTTCATTCTTTCCTGCAGGTACACATCATTGGTCAGCATGCTGACAGGTACTTTATAAAAATCAGCATCACCCATATATTCCGCCCGGTCTGCATAAGCCCTGCGTTCCGCTTCCACCATTAACTGAACCGCCTGTGGCGAATGAAAACCCATGGCGCCGATATTCCGGTTTTCAATCATCTTCATCATCTGGTGCAGTAATATACCTCCACTGCTGGGCATCGGCATCGCCACAATCCTGTATCCTTTGTAATCAAATACATGCGGGTCACGAAATTTCGGCTGGTAATTTTTTAAATCTTCATACGATATAATACCGCTGCCTCTTTTCATTTCTTCAACGATCAGCTTTGCTGTTTCGCCTTCATAAAAACCGGCAGCGCCTTTTTCTTTTATTCTTTTCAATGTGTTGGCCAGGTCTTTTTGTACAAGCGTATCACCTTCTTTCCAGCCAACAGTTTTTACAAACACGGGAATCACCGTATTGAATTGCAATAACTCACTTTGTAATCCATTCAGTGAATTGGCTTCGCTTTTGCTGATAACAAAACCTTTTTCCGCCAGCTCAATAGCGGGTTGAATTAATTTATCGAAAGAAAGTTTGGCGTATTTCGCTGATGCAAAGAGACCCGCTACCGTTCCCGGTACGCCGCTTGATAAATGACCATCCTGGCTTTTATCGGTTCTGGCCTGACCTGCTGCATCGATATACATATCGCGATGGGCTTTACCGGGTGCCATCTCCCGGTAATCAATTGCCAGTTCTTTTCCATCCGCTAAATGCGCTACCATAAAACCGCCACCGCCCAGGTTACCCGCACCCGGATATACAACTGCAAGTGCTAACTGTGTAGCAATAGACGCATCTACCGCATTGCCACCCTGTTTTAATATTGATAATCCTACTTCACTTGCCAGCGGATGTGCCGATACCACAGCGCCATTTTCAGCTACCAGTTTTTTCTGAATAGTATAATGATACGGATCAAAATCTAGTGAGGAGTTTTTGTTGGACGGAGAACAGGAAATAATAATCAATGATATTATTCCGATCCAATATTTTTTTATGCGCATAGTTTTGATTATTTCAGGAAGGTATTTTATTAAAACCGGGCAAAGGTAATAAGGTTTGCAGGTAACACGCACAGCAGTAGATGGTTGTTGCAAATTTGTATTTGAGTAAAGAGTTTTTTTGTTGGTATGATTTCTTTTTATATAATTTTACACTCTATTACTTCCAATTATGGAATCTGATCATTGTTTCTTTCTGCTACAGGTATCTGAAATTAAGTTTACTATTTTCAATACTTCTCCTCCCGGACTATAAGCATATTCTGCAGGTAAAAATAAAAGACTGGCTGGTCATCATTATTTGATGTACAGGCTAATCAGCGCAATTGTTTTGCTGTTGAGAAAATGTTAGCATTCTTCAATGTCAAAAGGGCGTCAGCATCTTATTAAACAAATACATTCATCATCATTAATATTAAACCACCATGGAAAAAGAAGAAATCATCCGTTGGGGATTGATCGCGGGTATCCCTTTACTTATGTTATTATTTTACAAATTTATTTTACGTTTCTTCTTTGGGCTTGTTATAGTGCCCGAAGACAGAATTGGATTAGTTACAAAAAAATTCGTCTTGATTGGTAAACAGGAGCTGCCGGAAGGCCGCATCATTGCCTCTGATGGTGAAGCGGGTTTCCAGGCGCAAACATTAGCGCCGGGCGTTTACTTCTGGAAATGGATATGGCAATACTCTATCACCTTTCAGCCCTTCATTATTATTCCAACAGGAAAGATCGGGTTGGTATTGGCGAAAGATGGCAGGGAACTGGAAACGGGCCGGATACTAGGCCGGAAGGTTGATTGCGATTCTTTCCAGGATGCGGAAGCCTTTTTAAAAAATGGCGGCCGTAAAGGACGGCAGACGGCCATCATTGCCCCGGGTTCTTATCGTATCAATACCTTCCTGTTTGAACTGGAGTTGACAGATATGACTATGATACCTGACAATGCTGTAGGAATAGTAACGACAGCGGAAGGTAAACCACTGGATGAAGGACAGATCGCCGGTAAAATCATTGAAGGACATAATAAATTCCAGGACGCCGATAAGTTTTTGGAAAGCGAAGGATTAAAAGGTTTGCAGGAACAGGTGATATTGGCGGGTTCTTATTTCCTCAATCCCTGGTTTGCAAAACTCGAGATGGTAAAGATGACAGAGATAGCTATCGGCCATGTGGGAGTTGTTATTTCCTATGTAGGTACAGAGGGTGTGGACCTGAGTGGCATTGAATTCAAACATGGGAATATTGTTTCCAGGGGAAGCAAGGGTGTGTGGGCGGAACCGTTGGGTCCGGGTAAATATCCCATCAACCCTTATATCATGAAAGTGGAACTGGTTCCAACCACCAACCTGGTATTAAACTGGGCCAGTGCAAGAAGTGAATCGCATCAACTGGATAAAAATCTTTCAACGATCACCGTGCGTAGTAAGGATGGTTTCCCTTTTAATCTGGATGTGTCACAGATCATTCACATACCTACCACGGAAGCGCCGAAAGTAATCGCCCGCTTTGGCAATATGAATAACCTGGTAAGCCAGGTACTGGAGCCCACTATTGGAAACTATTTCCGTAACAGCGCACAGGATAGTGATGTGATAGCTTTTCTCGGCACACGTAAAGAAAGGCAACAATCCGCCAAGGATCATATCGGCAAAGTATTGGAGCAATACAACGTGTATGGAGTGGATACCCTGATTGGTGATATCGTTCCTCCCGAAAGCCTGATGAAAACACTGACAGACCGCAAGCTGGCGGAAGAACAAAAGATCACTTACGAAACGGAGAAGAAGGCACAGGAGACAAGGCAAAGCCTCGAAAAAGAAACAGCTATCGCGGAGATACAGAAAGAAATTGTAAAAGCCGACCAGGGTGTATTGATTGCGGAACGTATCGCCGATGCCTCTGTAAAAAAAGCAACCGGTGAAGCAAACAGTGTACGCCTGCAATCAACTGCCGAAGCGGATCGTTTAAAATTGCTGGCAAGTGGTGATGCGGAAAGAATAAGGGTATTGGCCAAAGCGAATGCGGAGCAAATTGAATTGCTGGCCAAAGCTGATGCGGAAAAAATTTCGCTGACCGGTACTGCGGAAGCCGGAAAGATACTGGCGATTGGTAAATCCAATGCGGAATCCTATAAACTTTCCGTAGAAGCAATGGGTGGTAATAATTTTACGCAATTGAAAGTAATGGAGTCCATCGCTAACCAGCACGTGAAGATAATGCCCGATGTATTGATAGGTGGCGGCGGTGATGGAGCCAACGGCGGCATCAGTGGTTTACTGGGGTTGCAGATATTGGAACAATTAGGAAAAAAGGTAAGTGATGGCAATGATAGTAAAGCAGGTAAAGGCAAAGAGTCATAAACCAAAAATCATGTTAATAAAAAGCGGACTTCGCCGGAAGGCCGCTTTTTTATTTAACCGGCCCTCAACTATTTGTAATTGCCGTTATATTCGCTGAATAATTGCCGATGATGAAGAAAACTTTACCCGCATTATTTACTTTTCTCCAATTCCTCCTGATCCCTTCAATGCATGTTTTCCCCCAGGCGCCGCAAAGCTGGACTTCATCGGATATGTACCTCGCCCTGCGCAAATTGAACGTACTCGGTTCTGTACTATATGTTGCTGCTCACCCGGATGATGAGAATACAAGGCTGATCACCTATTTTTCGAAGGATAAATTATATCGTACAGGTTACTTATCGTTAACAAGAGGCGATGGTGGCCAAAACCTGATCGGCGATGAACAGGGCATTGAATTGGGTTTAATAAGAACACAGGAATTATTATCGGCAAGGCGAATAGATGACGGCGAACAATTTTTTTCCCGTGCTTTTGATTTTGGTTATTCCAAAAACCCTGAAGAGACATTTACCAAGTGGCATAAAGAAAAAATATTGAGTGATGTGGTATGGGTGATTCGAAAATTCCAACCCGATGTCATCATTACAAGATTCCCGACAACAGGTGAGGGTGGTCATGGCCATCATACCGCTTCGGCTATCTTAGCTAATGAAGCATTCACAGCTGCGGCTGATCCTAACCAGTTCCCGGAACAATTGCAATATGTCAAGCCCTGGCAGGCCAAACGCATCTTATGGAACACGTTCAATTTTGGCGGTACCAATACAATTACTCCTGATCAATTCAGAGTAGATGTGGGTGGTTATAATCCTTTATTGGGAAAAAGTTATGGGGAGATAGCAGCTGAAAGCCGCAGCCAGCATAAGAGCCAGGGATTTGGTGTGCCGGCTTCAAGAGGAGAATCTTTTGAGAGTTTCAAAACAACGGGTGGCACGGCACCGGTGAATGATCTTTTGGATGATGTGGCATTAAGCTGGAAACGAGTTGCCGGTGGCGAAGAAATTGAAAAGAAAATAAATCAACTTATTACTTCCTTTGATTTACTGCATCCCGAAAAATCAGTGGAAGGGCTGGTGAATTTGTATAAAGCGATTGATCTGTTGCCGGATGGTTCCTGGAAAGGGAAGAAATTAAAAGAAGTAAAAGAATTGATTGCGCAATGCAGTGGGTTGTTCATTGATGCAACAACCACCGAGCAATTTGCGGTGCAAACGGATTCAATTAGAATAAATTTTTCGTTTAATAACAGGTTGGGCGCAGATGCTATCCTTGAAAGAGTGGTTATTGACGAGTTTGATACATCCTTTATAAAAACCCTGGAAAAAAACAGGAATCTCAATTTTTCTAAAACTCTTTTTGTTCCTTCTCTCAAACCAATAACCCAGCCCTATTGGCTGAAGGATAAAATGGAGGAGGGTTATTTTAATGTGGCTGACACGGAAAAGATCGGGCAACCGGATGTAGATCCTGCTTACGCTGTAGACGCTTTAATTAATATTAACGGAGTTCGGTTCAATTTTACCAGGGCCGTTAAATATAAATTTACTGATCCGGTAAAAGGAGAATTATATCAGCCGGTCTTTGTTATACCCGGAGCGACGATTATGAGTTCCCCGTCTCTTGTATTATTTAAAAATAGTGTCGTACAGGAAAAGGAAGTACAGGTTCAGTTAAATGCCAACAAAGCATTAAAAGGCAGTACGATATTTTTTTTAAGAACTGCTGACTCTTTGCTTTCATTGGCAGATTCATTGCCGTATAATAAATTGCAATCAAGGCGTGTTTCATTTTACTTAAACAATAATACCAGCGTCTCTAATATTAATGACAAAAAGAGATCCTTTAATAAATTAGATTCATTGTTTAAAAGAAGTTCGATCACTGCGGCTCAAAAGAAAGATATAGTGAAATATTTTTCAGGTTCAGATAATAAGGATATCATTTATCCATATGCTGAACAGGGAGATTCCAATGGTTATTATTTATCAGTAAGAGCTATTAACTACGACCATATCCCGTCCATAAAATATTTTTTCCCTGATGCTATCAAGGCAATTTTTATAGACCTGAAGACTTATGGTAAAAAAATCGGCTATATAATTGGTGCCGGTGATAAAGTACCCGATGGTCTTGAACAAATGGGTTACGAAGTAACGCTGCTTACAGATAAGGAACTTTCACGGAATAATTTGAAACAATTTGATGCTATCATCAGTGGAGTAAGAGCGTATAATACGAATGATTGGTTAAACAAGTATTATGACAAGTTGATGAAGTATGTAAACGATGGAGGTAATTATATAGTTCAGTACAATACGAGCAATTTTGTAAGCAGTATCAGAAATAAGATCGGCCCTTACGACTTTACGGTTTCCAGGACAAGGATAACGGATGAAAATGCGTTCGTCAATTTTTTGAAACCCGGGCATCCTGTTCTGAATTTCCCTAATAAAATAACCACTGAAGACTTTAAAGGATGGGTGCAGGAACGCAGTATCTATCATGCGGAGAAATGGGATAAAAATTTTGAAACCATATTCTCAATGAATGATCCGGGAGAGAAAGCGGATGAAGGAAGCCTTATTATTTCGAAGTATGGTAAGGGTTATTTCACCTACACGGGTATCGTTTTTTTCAGGGAGTTGCCGGCTGGTGTGCCGGGAGCGTATCGTTTGCTGGCGAATTTAATTGCCTTGAATAGAAAGAAGGCATTTTAATTCCCCCTCTACATCTCCCCCGGTGGGGAGACTTTGACGAGTTTTTATAATTTGAAGTATATATAATAAAATGGCAGAGGGAAAGAAACCAAGTTTAAGAAGAGGAGAAGTGGCAATCATTTTTGCCGTCATCCTTGGGTTGGTACTTGGTATATTAATTAAAAGAGTGAAGATTGGTATTATACTCGGTCTTATCATAGGCGGAGCCATTGTTTTGCTGGGATGGACAAGAGCGAATAAAAAGTAAACATGCAGAAAGACGAAAATAAAGCGCCTTTTTTTAAGAGATGGAGTGGCTGGTATACATCAGTCATCGTTTTTCTCGTGCTGCTTATTGTACTCTTTTATTTTTTTACCAGATACTTTCAATAATATGTCGGGCTATTTTACTAACGATTTTAAATTCTCCGCCGCCGGTGGATTCAGGATATGGGTCAATTAGACTGGATAATACTTATTGTAACCCTGCTTGCCATCATTGCCTACGGTTTGTATAAAAGCCGTACTTCCCGCAATCTGGATGGTTATTTTTTAAGCAACCGCAGCATGTCCTGGGGCCTGGTGCTGTTAAGCATTATGGGTACACAAGCCAGTGCCGTTACTTTTTTATCGGCTCCGGGCCAGGCTTATACGGAAGGAATGGGTTTTGTACAATACTATTTCGGTTTGCCATTAGCCATGGTGGTGATCTGTATTTTTTTCGTACCCATTTTCAGAAAGCTGAAAGTGTATACGGCGTACGAGTTTTTAGAAAATAGGTTTGACGGTAAAACAAGAACGCTTACTTCTTTTTTGTTTTTGTTATCAAGAGGCTTGTCCACCGGGCTAAGCGTGCTGGCGCCATCCATTATGCTCGTCTCCTTACTCAATTGGAATATTTACTGGACCAATCTCTTTATGGGCGGTGTCGTAATTATTTATACCATTTCCGGTGGCGCCAAAGCCGTAGCTTATACACAGCAATTGCAACTGATCATCATCTTTACCGGTATGTTTCTCGCGGCGTATATGGTGGTGCATATGCTCCCGGAAAACGTAGGTTTTATCGATGCGTTAAAAGTAAGCGGTGAATTGGGCAGACTGAATGTTATTGATACCGGTATTTCATCCAAAGGAATTGACTGGAGCGGTAAGTATAATTTGTTGAGTGGCATTATCGGCGGATTTTTTCTTTCCCTATCTTATTTCGGTACCGATCAGAGCCAGGTGGGGAGATATCTCACGGCGAAATCATTGACCGAAAGCCGTATGGGACTTATCATGAATGGATTTGTGAAAGTCCCCATGCAGTTCGCTATTTTATTAATAGGGGTAATGGTCTTTACGTTTTATCAATTTAATAAAGCCCCGATTTTTTTTAATCAGAAACAAGTTGATAAAATACAGCAATCATCGCTGAAGGATTCTTTTAATCTCGTCCAGTCGCAATACGATCAACTGGGGCAGCAAAAGCAAACCGTTGTGGTTGATTATGTAAACGCCGGCGACGCAGGTAATACGGAAGCCACAGTTGCTAAAGCTGATGAATTAAGAAAATTGCAAAAACAATCTGACAGCCTGCGCAATAAAGCGAAGGGATGGATCAAAGACGTAAAAGGAGATAGTAAGGATACCGATTATATCTTTCTGCGTTTTGTTGTTGATAATTTACCCACCGGATTAATAGGGTTACTCATCGCCATCATCTTTCTCGCTTCCTGGGGAAGCATCGCCGCCGCCATCAATTCACTGGCGTCTTCCACTATGGTTGATTTTCACTGCAGGTTTACAAAAAGTAAAAACACAGGAGAACAGGAATACCGGCTTTCTAAAAAGTACACATTAGCCTGGGGTATATTTTGTATTGTCGTGGCGATGTTTTCGGTAAACCTGGGTAACAGTCTTATCGAAGCGGTGAATATTCTCGGCTCCTTATTTTACGGAGTCATACTCGGTGTATTCCTGGTGGCATTCTTTTGTAAAAACATAACGAATGGCAATGCCGTCTTCTGGGCGGCTCTGGTTGCAGAAGCAATAGTGATCGCGGTATATATTCTTACCCGTGTAAAAATTATTAACATGGGGTTTCTCTGGCTCAATCCGATCGGCGCCTTTGGCGTGGTTGGTTTTGCCATGTTACTCAATAAATTCTTTGGAACAAAAGAAAAACCCGGTCTTTCTTAACCGGGTTTCTTCCATCTTTTTTTGAGAAATTATTTTGCGAGGTCTTTCAGCAACTTATCATTCAATTTTACATAGTCTTCATTTTTCGCGGCGGCAGCGAGTTCTTTTGATTTCAACGCTACGGTCTTCGCTTCACTTTTTTTACCCAGTTTTGCCAGGCAATTAGCCCATTGATGTTGTACCCAATAAGCATCGGGATCTGCTTCGGCGGCTTTATTAAACCATGCAAGCGCCTGGTTAAGATCCTTGCCATTATCCATATAATACATGGCTGCCTGGAAGTACGGAGGTTTATCCCCTTTAATGGCTTCGCTGATACCCGCCATTATTTTTCCATCAATTTCCGTAGCAATCGGCAGTACTACTGCTGATCTATCCCACATGATATACAATTCGCAACTGGTAGGTTTTACATTGGCGAATTGCATGGTGAATGTTTCCGTCTTTGCTTTCGTAGTATTTACTTCGGATGTAATGCGTATTACATCCATATCCGCCTTGTAAGCGGAGGGGTTTGTGACATCGGTTTGTTTGGAGATGATGATGGTCCAGCTTTTTTTATCAGGAATGGTGAGCAGACCATATTTACCCGCTGGTATTTTAGTACCGCCGATAGTTACTTCATCAGCAAAACTGATAGTAGTAGCGCCGTTAGCACCGGTACGCCAAACAGCGCCAAAAGGAACGATATCACCAAATATTTTTCTTCCTTTCACTCCCGGCCTCGAATAAGATAATTCGACCGAAGCAAGACCGAAATCCTGTTTGATGGTTTGAGTAGGACTCGGCGCCGGTGTTTTCAGTTGTGCACCGGCAATAACAAAAGAACAGGCAGCTATCGCTGCGATTAATAGTTTCTTCATAGCAAACATTTTTTTTAGGAAACGCAAAGGTAAGGGAAGGAGTAATAAGTTCCGGAAGGAATTAAACGTTGATCTACGATGTTGGATATACGGTGTACGCCTGCTCCACCCATTAAATATTTCGTGCATCTGATATCGTACATTTTAACGATACATCAGAAAGCAACGGTAACGGTAGCTTTTCCTTTTTTAATTTTCCGTTTCCATTTAGGGCCTTCTCTGATAAGACGGATGGCTTCTTTATCGCAACTTTCACAAAGAGATTTTCGTATGGTTATATTAACGGGCTCCCCATTTTTATCTACTTCAAAGGAAAGCTCCACTTCACCACCACCGGGTTGTTTGATACGGAAGGATTCAGGAACTTTTAAATTATTGACGAGATACATATCATAATTGCTCCAGCCGTCCACCGGTTCCGGTTCTTCCAGCACCATAGTAGTATTACGGGACCGGTTCGTGTTGCGTTTGACAGTGTCCAGAATTGTTGCGCTCAAACTGCGGTCTTCTTCCATTAATATTTTATTCTCCGGCAACTTATTTTGCAACTGGACACTGTTGCTTTCAAATCCCAGTGAGCGAACCTGTACGTTTAATACCGAGTCTGGGGAAGTAAGATTGAAATAACCGCGGGCATCACTATAAGTGCCAATATTATCCTGGAGGTTGGTAACGTTGGAAAAAGGTATGGCATTGCTATTCGCATCTGTTACCCGGCCACGGAAAACATTGGTTTGATTATGCTGATTAACCCCTTGTTGTTTAGAAATCGTATTACTGGCGGATGATTTTGCAGCGTAGCCTTCCTGTAGGCCAGGAACATCATCCGCATCAACTTTCTTTTTTAGGGAAAAGTCCTTTGTTTTATAATCATAACTCTTTTCCAGGATTTTGCTTTTATCAACAGCATTATCATTTCGCAGGCTTTTTGTTGTTTCTTTTGCCTTGTCATCTGTACTAAACTGAGTAGCCCCGGGTGCCTGAATTGTTGTATCAGTTAAACTTATCGACGCATCATTTTTACCAGTCTTGAATTCAGCCAATCCATTTGTCGTCGTTTCATTGGGTGAAATCAATGCAGATGGCCGATCGGTTTTTTTCAAACCTGAATCTTTTGACCTTTGTGATATTGCGGCGTCGCTTGAAATAATATCAGCATTGCTTATCAATGGAGAATCGGGTTTAGAAATATTTTGAGTAGTTTCTTCTGCATGGGCAGGTTCTTTTTTATTATTAGCTGCAATTTCTTCATGTTTATTGTTGAGCCCGAATTGATAGACCAGGAAACCAGCCCCGAAAACCAAAATAACCACCGCTGCTACTTTCCACCATGAGAAAGAAGATCGGAGAACCGGTGCCAGTGGTTTCTCTTTGTTTTGTTCTATCCTGTCAGACAGACGTTTTTTTAGTTCAGCTATATCATTATCACTATCCAGGGATGGTATGGCATAACCTTCCAGCGCATCTGCGAGGAAGGGATCATCCAATGCCGCTTTTTCAAGTGCATTTCGTGCTTTGCCCGGCATCAACCCCTTATGATATTTTGCAATATCGGCGGCTGTATAAATAATATGTTTATTTTTTTGCAACAATTGATCAATAACTTTTACAAAACTATCAAATTTAAAACCGGGAACTTGCTATCTTAGCTCTCCATACATATTTTCAAATTCCTTCTCCCGTTCTGGATAAAACTTCTGACATGATTCCATTCCTGCCCCGTTATTTCCACTATTTCGTTATAACATTTTTCTTCGAGATAAAATAAACGGATAGCTTCCTGTTGTTCACCCGTCAGGGTGCCGATACAGTATTCCAGCTTCTTAAAATTCTCTTCTTTTTCCAGCACGCCATTAAGATGCACATTTTCTTCGTTTTGCACAAGATCTGTTTTAAACTCTACCGTCTTCAGGTTTTTGGGTGTTCTTAACTGCATCAGGCAATGGTTTTTAGCCACCTGGTGCAGCCAGCCCCTGAAATTATCCACTTCATGTTTTTTCAATTTTGATACCAATTCTTCAAATATCTGCATCACGCTGTCCTTCGCTCTTTCAGGTTCTTTAAAATATTTGAGGCATACGCCATAAACGAGCTCCATATAGCGCTGGTACAATTCGCCCAACACAGACAGATCTTCCGACTCTTTATAAAGAGTAACCAGTTCGTTATCCGTTAATGAATTAGCTGATATGTTTTTTAAAAAAGACAAGATGGATAAAATTAGGGAATAAAAATTTCACCTGCTTTTATGCAATGGTTAAAAATCGTGCATCTGTCTGGAAACATCATTTATGAAACGAATACTTCTCTTGCTCATCCCGGTTGTCCTTATTATACTTGCTTTCCGACCTGCCGGTTCCTATGCTGTCAGCGGAAAAATCATAGATATCAACGGCAGCCCGCTAACCGGTGTCCTGGTAACACTGAAGGGAACAAATACCACAACCCTTTCCGCATCGGACGGTACCTACAAAATAACCGCCACCGATGAGAATTCCACTCTTATTTTTTCCGCGGTTAGCTATAATGAGCAGAAGGTAAAAATAAAAGGCAGAACCACCATCAATATCACAATGAAAGCTACGGTAGCTGAATTGCAGGAAGTCGTAGTGACCGCCTATGCCACCCAAAAGAAAAACAATATTACGGGTTCAGTATCTACTATTTCATCAGATCAGATTTATGGGTATTCGGCTCCTGCTGAATATCAGTTAAAGGGAAAAGTAGCTGGTGTTAACGTGACCAATCCGGGATCAGGCGCTAATATAAGAATCCGCGGCATTGCAACTCTCAATGAAAACACCAACAAAGGCTTTTATGATGGCGATGGAGTAGCTGATGATTTTAATACAGAGGGGTATGATAAAATCTCAGAGAATAGTTTCTTAAAAGCAACTGACAATCCCCTGTCCACTTTTTCTATTGATGTGGATGCAGCTTCGTATAGTAATGTTCGCCGCTTCTTAAGCCAGGGGCAATTGCCTCCTGCCGGCGCTGTACGAATCGAAGAGATGATCAATTATTTCCATTACGAATATCCGCAGCCAAAAGATGATCAACCCTTTTCCATCAATACGGAAATTTCAGGTGCTCCCTGGAATAAAGAACATAAGCTCGTGCTGATCGGTTTGCAGGGTAAGAAAATTCCAGTGGACAATCTTCCTGCATCTAATCTTGTTTTTCTTATCGACGTATCCGGTTCCATGCAGGGACCGAATCGCCTGCCATTGGTAAAAGCATCCATGAAAATGTTGGTGGATCAGTTGCGGGAGCAGGATAAGGTTTCAATCGTGGTATATGCAGGCGCTGCAGGCCTGGTATTGAAACCAACAAGTGGCGAGGAGAAGACAAATATTAAAGACGCTATTGATAAACTGGAAGCGGGTGGTTCTACGGCCGGAGGAGAAGGTATCAAATTGGCTTATAAAACGGCGAAAGAATATTTTGTAAAAGGGGGTAATAACCGGGTTATCCTTTGTACCGATGGCGATTTTAACATTGGGGAAAGCAGTGATGATGCCATGGAGCGTTTGATAGAAAATGAAAGAAAGAGCGGCGTGTTCCTGACAGTGTTGGGTTATGGCATGGGAAATTACAAGGATAATAAAATGCAAAAACTAGCTGACAAAGGAAATGGCAACCATGCTTACATAGATGGTATCAGCGAAGCAAAGAAAGTATTGGTCAATGAATTTGGCGGTACATTATTCACGATCGCCAAAGATGTAAAGCTGCAGATAGAATTTAATCCCGCGAAAGTGCAGGGCTATCGCCTGATCGGGTATGAAAACCGGATGCTGGCGAAAGAAGATTTCAATGATGATAAAAAAGACGCCGGCGAATTAGGAAGTGGTCATACGGTTACGGCTTTGTATGAAGTAATACCGGTGGGTGTTAAGAGCAGCTTTTTGAAGGATATTGATTCTTTAAAATATCAAAAGAATGAAACGCCTTTAAGCAAGTCTTCACACACGGATGAGATCATGACGGTTAAATTCAGGTACAAAACACCCGACGGAGATGTAAGTAAATTGATAGAACATTCTTTAAAAGATGATCAGTTATCTATTACAAAAACGTCGGATAATTTTCGCTTCGCCGCTTCGGTAGCGGAGTTTGGAATGCTGATAAGGAATTCAGCGTTTAAAGCAGCAGCTTCTTTTGATAACATTATTAAAATGGCTAGGAAAGCGAAGGGTAATGATGATGAAGGTTATCGTTCAGAATTTATACGGGTGGTAGAAAGTGCGCAAATGCTGGCCAAAGGAAACAAACCCGAAACAGAAGAAGAAGATTTGGGAAAAAGATAGTTCCGGTTTTGTAACAATAATTTTTTGAGACACGTCTTAACAGTAATCATTTGACAGCCGGTTAATTGATACGGAGCTGGTTTCTACCGGCCCCTCTTTTGTCTGAACGATGATTTTATGAGATTTTATGGATTAATGGGAAATGAGAGTCTAAAAGATATTCCTTGCTAAATAATCAAAATCATTTTATGGGTAAGCCTGTTCAATTGCATATTCCTGAGCCATGTCATGAAAAATGGAGTAATATGACACCCGTCGAAAAAGGAAGATTCTGTGGATCCTGTCAGAAAGAGGTGGTAGATTTTACGTCGATGAATGATGAACAGGTTCTTGCATTTTTCAAAAGACAAACTACGGGTTCGGTCTGCGGACGTTTTATGCAGGACCAATTGGACAGGAGCATGCAGATGCCGAAGAAGAGAATACCATGGGTGAAATATTTCTTCCAGTTTGCGTTGCCAGCTTTTTTACTGTCAACGAAAGCCTCTGCACAAGGGAAGGTGAGAGTACTGACCGGCGATACAATTGTAGTCCCCGTAACGGAGAAAATTGATACAGCACAAAAAGTTGTGATTCCTGAACATAATACAAACGAAAAAGTAATAAGGGGAAAAGTAGTGGATGAAAACGATAACGGTATCCCCTATGCTTCCATACTGATAAAAGGGACAACAAATGCGACAGCCGCTGATAGTACCGGGCATTTTTCGTTAAAGTACAATGAAAAAGGTGATAGCTGTGTGTTGACAAGTTCATGCATAGGTTTCCGGGAAGCTGAAACTACAATCGATTTGAACAGCGAAGGAGGCCCTGTTGTTATACCGATGACATCCACCAATGCACGTGAAGAGGTTGTCTTTATGGGTATGGTTTCCCGGGAAATCGATAAGCCTTTATTGATTGAGGATGTGGACACAACTACTGCTCCCGATATGGTCACAAAGAATATTTTTGATACAGTGTGGAATAAGATTTTTAAATTAAACGTACCACCTCAAATATATCCGAATCCCCTGAAGCGGGGAGAAACATTGACGATTGAAATGAAAAAGCATGAAAAAGGAAATTATTTGTTTCAATTATCAACTACAAATGGCCAGGTAATGTTGAATAAAGAATTATGGATCGATGAATATAACCGTGTAGTTAAAATAAATATTCCGCCGGTGGCAGCAGGTACTTATTTTTTACAAATTATAAACAAGCAATCAGGTAAAAGAGATACGGAAAAGATCATCATTGAATAATCGCAGAAATTGAAACGCCGAAACCTCTTCTCAATGCATTAGAAAGATGTACCTGGACAGGAAAACAGATTAATCTAAGTTCTCTCTTTAGGGAACAGGAGCTTTTCTACCTGAATGCCGGATGAAACTGCTCCAATGTCTTTCTTAAAAACTCTCGGTCAAGATGGGTATAGATTTCTGTGGTGGTAATGCTTTCATGCCCTAACATTTCTTGTACGGCCCTGAGATCGGCGCCGCCTTCTACCAGGTGGGTAGCGAAAGAGTGACGAAGTGTATGTGGTGAAACTGTTTTTTTAATACCGGCTTTTTTGGTGAGCTCTTTTATAATGAGGAAAATCATCACTCTTGAAAGTTTAACACCGCGGTTGTTGAGAAAAAGTATATCCTCGTTACCGGGCATGGGCTGTGTATGAACCCTGATATCATTTTTATAAATATTGATATAATGAATGGCGCTGCCGCCGATCGGTACCAATCTTTCTTTATCTCCTTTACCAATGACCCGGATAAAACCAACATCTAAGTAAAGCTGTGATATTTTTAGATTCACGGTTTCACTGACGCGGAGACCACAGCTATACATTGTTTCGAGGATGGCTTTATTCCGTCCGCCTTCCGGTTTACTCATGTCTATCTGGGCGATGATATTTTCAATTTCACCAAAACTTAATATATCCGGCAATGATCTTTTTAATTTGGGAGCTTCGAGTAAAGTAGTGGGATCAGTGCGTGAAATATTTTCCAGCAAACAATATTTATAAAACGCTTTAATGCCTGATATGATCCTTGATTGTGAAGAGGGCGTCATGCCCAATTCGGCTATCCATTTGATGAACCGCTGTAGTTCTTTTAACTCTAGCCCGGCCGGTGATATTAACGAAGAAGCCTCCTGGAGGTATTGCGTTAACTTATCAATATCCCGCAGGTAGGCTTCCACCGAGTTATCAGCCAGTGATTTCTCTAACTGTAAATAAGCTTTGAATCCTTTTTTATAAGCGTCCCACACTGAAAGATTAAAGTTTGAGGTTTGTCCAAAGGACTCCTTTGGAGAAGTTTGATGTTCGTTACATAGTGAAGCATCAAAATCAAGTTATGTTTTATTTCAGCTCGATATTTTTTTCAAATACTTTCCATTCTTTATCCATCAATACTTTCGCCCACAGGTGGGTTGGCGTCACATTGATCGAATCAATTTTGTCATGGACTTTGGCATAATCTATTTCTACCCTGGCGCCAAAAGTCATCATGGCTGTTTTACCGGTGGCCATATCTTCTACAAAAAGATTTCCCCTGTCAGAGTAAGCTAACAGGCCATCCGCCACAGAGAACTTAGGATCAAAGGCATTCAACCCACTGCTTTTCCTTCCAATATTCGCTTTTTTATCATAAGGGATCTTTAACTGGAAGCCGCGGCCCGTATTGCAATCGTTGAAATACAGCCAGGCATAGGCGGTATCTTTGATAAAACAGCCTACTTTATTTTTATCCAGGGTAACCGGAGCACCTAACAGGTCAACCAATCCAAGTTTGCGATTCATCCCCATATCAATATAGCTCCAGGTGATAGTATCGGCTACGCAATTGGTAGCGCTTATATACAGGTAAGGTTTATAAGGATGATCTTCTTTGGTAAACTTGATAGAATCCTTTAAACAGGAAGTGTCACAAAAAGTGGCCGGCCCCGAAGATGATTTACAAGCGCCGAATGTCAGTGTCAATAAAATAATAGCGGCGAACGGAATAATAAGTAGTCTCATATTTATATTGGTTTTGTGATCGGGCAAAAATAGCCAATGCAGGGAGTATTTGAAAAATTTATTGATCAATATAGTAAAGGATTTAGCCACAGAGGAACAAATAAACACAGAAAATGTATTTGTGTCCATCTGCGTTCATCTGTCCAAAGGACTCCTTCGGAGTGACCTGGCTATAAGTCACAAGGATTCACTACTCAACTTTTCATCATTTCCTCCTACCTTCGGCCAATGAGTGAGATAAAAGCTGTGAACCTTCGTTTGTTCAAAAAGAAGGCGAATGAGAACAAACGGAGTTTCAGAAAATTCCTGACCAAACTGGAAAAAGAACGACCTAAGAAATTGCTTGGCATAGCAGAAGAAATAGAGAAAGAAGTTTGGAACGAAGTAGATTGTCTTACCTGTGCCAACTGCTGCAAAACGATGACACCGACTTTTACACCCGCCGATATGAAAAGAATATCCGCGCATTTTGGACAAACCGTGGATGAGTTCAAAGAAAAATGGCTGCGCAAAGAAAGAAAAAAGGATGGCGACTGGATGAATAAAGTAGAACCCTGCCAGTTCCTTAATTTAAAAGATAACAAATGTTCCATCTATGAAATTCGCCCCGCTGATTGCGCCGGTTTTCCGCATCTCACCAAGAGTATGAAAGACTATGTGCATGTACACAAACAAAACATAGAATATTGTCCGGCTACTTATAAGCTGGTGGAAAAGATGATGGCAAGCCTAAAGCCCCCTTCCGACTTCCCCCAACAGGAGAAGCCATCTTCGCACAGTCCTCGCTATTCGAAAATTCAGTGATGTAAACAAAAAATCTTTTAAAGCAGTTTTAAAAACCCCTTTAGGGGAAGGGGTTACAGAAACACATCTTCCAATAAAAAAAACTCCGGTTCTTTATCTCTCTGCAACGTGATGGAAAGTATATCATACTGTATCCACTTATAGCCCGGGTTTAAAAAAAGAAATTGATCAGCGGCTCGTTGGAGATGTTTAAATTTTTTCTTTGTTACACTGTCTTCCGGGTAACCAAAAGGTGAAGCGTTTCGTGATTTTACTTCCACAATATGCAGCTTCTTATTTTTAAGAGCGATGATATCTATTTCGTAATGCGAGTACCGCCAGTTGCGGTGCAATATTTCATAGCCCCTTTGTTCCAGCCATTCACCGGCAAGGTTTTCCCCATCAGCACCTATTTTGTTATGTGAAGACATTCACTATGGTATCTTTGCTTTAAGATAAATATTTTTTATGGATCTTATCGCCCAATTAAACGGAACAGTCAAACACTATGACTGGGGTGGATATTCATTTATCCCTTCCTTGCTGAATACCACCAATGATCAAAAAATACCTTTTGCTGAGTATTGGCTGGGTGTACACCCGCAAGCGGATTGTCAAGTGATTTTGTCTACCGGGGAAATACGTTTACTCGGGGATTATTTTACTACCTGCTCTCCAACGGCATTGGGCAGTTATGTCGCCCGGCGATTCGAAACATTGCCCTACCTGCTGAAGGCGCTTGATGTAAAAGATATGCTTTCCATACAGGTGCATCCTTCCAAAGCCAATGCGGTAATAGATTTCCTGGAAGAAAATAAAACAGGCGTTGCTTTAAATTCACCCAGGCGAAACTATAAAGATGATAACCACAAACCGGAATTGATGGTAGCGATGGGAGACTTCTGGTTATTGCATGGTTTTAAACCGGAAGAAGAAATAAGGAAAACATTAAAAACGGTTCCGGAATTAACTCCTCTGTTACCGGTATTTGATCAGTCAGGTTATAAAGCCCTTTACCAAACTGTAATGGAGTTGCCCCAGGAAAAAGTAAATGCGCAATTGCAACCATTGCTTGACCGCATCATTCCATTATATAAACAAGAGAAATTGAACAGATCTCAGGCTGACTATTGGGCGGCGAAAGGAGCACTGACATTTTCGCAACCGGGAAAAACAGACCGCGGAATTTTTTCCGTTTACCTTTTTAATTTGGTGGAATTGCACAGGGGAGAGGCGATCTTCCAGGATGCTGGCGTGCCGCACGCTTATCTCGAAGGTCAGAATATAGAGATCATGGCCAGTTCTGACAATGTACTGCGGGGTGGGTTGACCAATAAGCATATTGATGTACCCGAATTACTAAAACATGTAAAGTGTGAAGCCACTCATCCCAACATATTAAAAGGAGATAAAGCCGGTGCCGAACATATCTATAAAACACCGGCGCCGGATTTTGAATTAAGCAGTTTTATCTTACATGATGGTGATAGTGTTTCATTCGTTCCTCATACGGCTGAGATATTGCTGTTAGTGGATGGACAGGTAGAAATCTCCGATAAGGAACAAAAAGTCATCCTGGGAAAAGGGCAACCTTCGGCTATTGTACTACCAGGCAATGAAGTGCGGTTGTCTGCCACTGAACCATCCTGGCTGTTTAAGGCAACTGTACCTGTTGCCAAAGGATAAGTAATTAGCCAGTTAAAGATGTCACGCAGAGGCGCAGGGTATGTGGGGATGTCTTGTAGTTGTTTCAGTTTTGATTGGCTGCAGTACTTTCTTTGATGCACCTTGCTCAGCGATCTCCGCGTGGGCTAATACTTCAAAGCGGCAAAAGATAATAAGTCAGGAAAATCGTCGCAATTCTTTTATTTTTGCAGCGTATTTTATCAACTCATTCATTTATATTTTTAGTATGAAGATCAACGGAAGGTTAATTGCTTTTACAATGGTACTGGTAGCATTGGCCACAGCCTGTAAATTTTACTTTGGCCCCCAACTTGACTGGTCTGGTTTTTCACCGGTGATCGCCATCGCCTTATTTTCGGGCTTTATTATCAAGCAAAAGGATATGTCTTTCCTGTTGCCTTTGTTGGCTTTATTCATCAGTGATTCCGTAATTCAATTACTATACACCCAGGACCTGTTTCCTTATGCTGGTTTTTATGGTGGACAATGGAAGAATTATTTAATACTTATGACCGCCACCCTGATAGGCTGGTTATTAAAAGGCAGAAGCAATACAAGTTTATTAATAGGTGCAATAGCCGCTCCAACGGTTTTCTTTCTTCTCTCCAACTTTAATGTTTGGATGGCAACTACGGAAGCGGTGTATACAAAAGATTTCAGTGGCTTAATGACCTGCTACGCCGCCGGTCTTCCTTTTTATAAAAACGCATTAATAGCTACGCTAATATTTCTGCCGGGTATTTTATTAGTGTACAATTACCTGACAAGAAATAAGGCCGCGCTAACCATCGCATAATAAAATAGTTGAATCAAAAACACTTGGAACCCATCTTTTACAACGAATGGGTTTTCTTTTGATTGAAGAGACGTCATGAACCCCCACAATCTGGCAAACGTTATTGGTGTAGGGACATTGCCAGCGCCTCTTTTTCGCATAACTTAAATTTGCTAACAACGTTAATACAAGTAGGCGAAAAAGCAGCGCCTTCAGTTGCGTGGCATATCACGCAGCAAGATATTCAGCCTTTTAATCCAAGTAAATAAGCGGCCATGAATTGTCGGAGTGCTTGGGGGTGGGCCGGACAAACGGGCGGAGCCATTCGTTTGTCCTTGACTTTTTTTGTTATCTTTTTTGCGTCAAGGCAAAAAAGTAAAAAAGGAGAGTTTTTAGTTATTTTTTTGACCGGTAAGGAAGTAAGAAAAATCTTACCTGTTATTTTTATTGCAGTTTCGCAAACCAATACCCCTCATGCTTCAGCTTCTCCGTAACCGCAGCGGTAATGCGTGAAGAAAACAAAGGACAATCCAACACCAGCGTATGATACTCGCCATTCTCTCCGCAGGCATCAATACCCATCGCTTCCAATTCATCCACCACGGCAGGAGTAATAAGCCGGCCGATAAACCGTTCCCCCATCGTTTCATTACAACTCACGATCATCGCATCAATTCCTTCATTGAGCATCTGCATCACCAATGCTTTTCTTTCTTGTTTCCACAACGGAAGCACGGCATTAAGTCCCGCATTCGCACAAACTTTTTCTTCCCATTCACGATGGGCTTCCAGGTCGATATCACCAAAAACAGCATCGGTGATTTTAAATCCATCTTTTAATTCCTGTAATGCATTGGTAAAATGCATTTCATACTCTTCCCAGGAACTGCTGATACAATGAAGGTGAAAACCGGCCATATTCGCTTGTTCCTGCAGGATAGCGTAGGGGATACCATGTGAACGGGAGATTATTCCTTCTTCATTCAATACATTCAATAAAACCTTTGGCGAATAACCAAGGTCGATCGCCTGCATCAATGCGAAACAACTGTCCTTGCCTCCACTCCAGCTGCAAATAGAATTTTTACCCATGATTTATTTTTTTTGCCACGAATTACACTAATTGTCACGAATGAAAACCGCCTTCTTCCTTTTCGTGTTAATTCGTGCAATTAGTGGCTTACCTTCCGGAACCCTCGTATCCTTCATCCACCAGCAACTGGTGATGATGTCCATCCGCCGCTTCCGTCGCTAATTCATCACAGCGGTTATTAAACGGATTATCCGCATGTCCCTTCACCCATTTGAATTTGATATGATGCTGATGAG
Source organism: Chitinophagaceae bacterium (assembly GCA_040007815.1). GTDB lineage: Bacteria > Bacteroidota > Bacteroidia > Chitinophagales > Chitinophagaceae > Terrimonas_B. The sequence goes on along the minus strand of JBDTUH010000012.1, from coordinate 117,402 downwards.
AAAGTTCGTAAAATTCCCGCCAAAGATCCGGGTTCTTCTTACCTCCCTTAAAGTTTGTTTTGATCCAGTTCTTCAGCCATCCTTCTTCCCATGCTTTCACTACGTATTGACTATCGGAATAAATGGTAACATGCATCCCTTCTTTTTTCAATGCTTTCAATCCGGCTATCACGGCCATCAGTTCCATCCGGTTGTTGGTAGTGAGTTTATAGCCCTGTGATAATTCTTTGCGATGATCTCCACTCATCAATATCGTCCCGTATCCGCCGGGACCGGGATTACCTCTTGAAGAGCCATCGGTGTACATAGTAACGGGTGCAGACATCCTGTTTTAGTTATCGTTTATTTAGCTATTCAGCGTTTACCTTTTCTTCATGCAACAACATTGAAAAAGCGTCAATCAATTTTTTTATCGCTGTCAATGTTGCTTCATCTGTTATTTTACAATCATTGGAAATTTTTGTTTTAGCAAACGATATCACCAAACCCGTCTCATTTGTCATTCGTGATTCAATAACATGAAGCGTCTCTAACAAAGCGGCATGTCCTTTCAATCCCGACAGGGACGCCGTAACCAGGGCTACCGGTTTTTGGGAGAACTCCATTGAAGATACTGTCCAGTCGATCGCATTTTTCAAGCTGCCGGGCACCCCCATCGCATATTCAGGCGTGCAGATCAATATGCCGTCAGCCTTTCTCAATTGATTACGGAACTCAGCAACAACGGCCGGCGGGCTGTCCGTATCATCATCCGGGTTAAACGCAGGAATATCCAAAAGTCTTGCAAACAATTCTACCGAAAAAACGTCAGCCCCAAGGTCACTGATGGCTTTTATATAATTCAGGTTGGTGGATTGCGCCCTTGTACTTCCCGAAATCGCCAACACTTTTTTCTTTCCTTTCATAGTTCCTGGTTAAATATTTTTTAGCCACGAATTACACGAATCAGTCGGGCTTTTGTTCTTTTGAATTTCTATGAGCCTCTTAAGTTTTTCAGTGATTAAACAATTTCTTCTCGAGTTAAAATCATTCGTGTACGTTGGTGTAATTGGTGGCCAATCCAAAACTGCGTCAGCAGTTAAATCCTTTCAGAGCTTGCCGAAGCATTATCCATCCCATCCGTGTCATCTCCGGCTTTTGCGGGACAAGCAGTGTGCCTGTATTTAAACTTGAAAAACGCCGGTCTTCAAGTCGCTAATTTCCGCATTACAATTCGCTGCGGCAATTCCTTCCGATATCACTTTCCTTGTATCAACCGGATCAATGATCGCATCCACCCACAATCTCGCCGCTGCATAATAAGGAGAAGTCTGTTTATCATACCGCCCTTTTATTTCATCCAGTAATTTCTTTTCATTTTCCGGCGTAATCACTTGCCCTTTCGCTTTCAGGGAAGCCACTTCAATTTGTAATAAAACTTTCGCCGCCGCATCACCACCCATCACGGCGATCTTCGCCGAAGGCCATGCATAAATAAACCGCGGATCATAAGCTTTGCCACACATCGCGTAGTTACCGGCGCCATATGAGTTACCAATGACGATAGTTATTTTTGGCACGACCGAATTCGCTACCGCATTCACCATCTTTGCTCCGTCTTTGATGATGCCCGCATGTTCACTGCGGCTGCCTACCATAAAACCCGTTACATCCTGCAAAAACACCAATGGTATTTTCTTCTGGTTGCAATTGAGTATAAAGCGTGCCGCTTTATCAGCGCTGTCATTGTAAATAACGCCGCCCATCTGCATTTCTCCTTTCTTGCTCTTGACGATCTTCCGTTGATTGGCCACTATGCCCACCGCCCAGCCATCGATTCTTCCATAACCGCAGACGATCGTTTTACCATAGTCTTCCTTGAATTGTTCAAACTCTGAATCGTCAACAATGCGTTCTATCACATCCATCACATCATAAGGTTTTCCATCCTGCGGGAATATGCCATACAATTCTTCCGCATTCTTTTTTGGCGCTACCGGAGCCATCCTGTCAAAACCAGCTTTCGGTTTGTTACCCAGCATGCTCATCATTTTTTTGATATGATCCATGCATTCCTGCTCCGTCTTGAATTTATAATCCGCGATGCCTGATATCTCCGTATGCGTCACCGCTCCGCCCAATGTTTCATTGTCTATGTCTTCACCTATCGCCGCTTTTACCAAATAAGGCCCGGCGAGATAAATAGAACCATTGCCTTCCACCATTAGCGTTTCATCACTCATGATTGGGAGATAGGCGCCACCTGCTACACATGGTCCCATTACCGCCGCAATCTGTGTAATGCCCATACCACTCATCACGGCATTGTTGCGGAAGATGCGGCCAAAATGTTCTTTGTCGGGAAATATTTCATCCTGCATTGGCAGGAACACACCTGCGCTGTCAACCAAATAAATCACCGGCAGCATATTCTCCATGGCTATCTCCTGCAACCGCAGGTTCTTCTTACCGGTAATAGGAAACCAGGCGCCTGCTTTCACCGTTTGGTCATTGGCCAGTATCACGCATTGACGACCGCTCACATAACCCACACCCGCCACAGTACCACCTGCAGGGCAACCTCCCTGTTCGGCATACATTTCATAACCGGCGAAAGCTCCGATCTCCGTAAAAGGTTTATTGTTGTCCACGAGATAAGCGATCCGTTCTCTTGGAGTCAGTTTATTTTTTTCTCTTTGTTTTTCGATGGCTTTTTTACCACCGCCTTCATATATCTTATCCAGCCGCCGGCGCATCTCGTTCAGCGAAAGTTTCATTGCATCATCATTGCGGTTAAATTCAATGTTCATGTTCAGGATCGTTAGTGAGCAAAGATAAGAGAGAAGTCAGAAGTACAAACCCGATAGCTATAAGGTCGGAGTCTACTTCATCATTCATTATTCCCTGTTCAATATTCAATATTTTATTTGGGCTGTAGTAGGTCTGTCTAAGTTTCGTTCTTAGCCCGGTCATAAAAAGAGCCCTGCCATATTTATAGCAGGGCTCTTTTATAAAATAATTTTCAGGCAGGCGTTCCGGTGCCAGGGTTTATAGTTTATTCAGGTATTGCACCGCTTGTACCAGGTCATTCAATGATTTTAATGAAAGATGATTGGTCTTCAGGAAAGCTTCAACAGTTTTCCATTTATCACCGAAAGCGGCTTTCGCATCTTTCTTAATGCTTTTGATCCTCACCGGTCCTTCAGCCGTTATCATGTAGAGTTCATTTTCATCTTTAAATACCTGGGAGGGTCTTCCATTGCCGTATTCAAAACTTTCTCCCACGGATTTGTAATAGTATTTCACCAGGCTATTCGTTCCCGTGCAGAGCACCTGGATATATTTTCCCGCGCCTTTCCATTTCATACGGGACAGATCCCGCTGGATAACGAATTTGGATAAGGTATCCGTGCCGGGCGGGTAGAGTATCACCTGCCGGATGGGCCTTGAAAATTCAAACACCGTATCATTATTCTTATAGTAGAAACTATTCTTATACACATCGAATTTCACTGGGATATTCGGTATGGTTTGCCCGTCGATGAAAGTAACCTCAGCCGGGGCCCAATTGGCATATAAAAACTCGGAGCCCTGTATCTCTTCGGTTCTCGTAACCTGGTAAGGATGGCCGGTTGTTCTGTCAACAGGCAGGTTTGTTTGTGCGGGCAGGATATAGATTGCCAGAAGGAACGGAACAAATAAAACTATCTTCTTCATGTGATGTCCAAAATTTTGAAGTTGCGAAGTTATTGTATTGAATAAAAAAAAGAACAAGCCGGAAATATTTTTAACGGTTGCTGTTTTCATTGGATGTTACTACTATTAAATGTCTGAATAGCAGGCAGATTTTTTAGAAATGGATAAGCTGATTGTTCGGTTGTGGATGGGAGGATTTTACAAGTTCATTATTACAGCAAGTATGGGAGAGTTTCTCGCTATTTGCATCCTGAGCTAACGATTCAATGTTCATAAATCGTTAGGGGAAAAGATAGGAAAATATAGCTATGCTGAGCTTGGCAAGGCAGGTCAAATTATTACGTCGTGAAACTGATTGTCTGCCCAGCTGCATTACTGCATAGAGCTTGTAGAAGAATCATCGCCTGTTGCAATAGTATTTTAAGTTTTGCAAAGCAGGCTATTATTTCACCTAGCTTGTTGCACTATTAAAAATTTAAGATTAGTATTAAAAAATTTCTTATAACTTTCAATGAGCTAAATATTTAAGCAGCTATGATGAAACATTTGTTAACGAGTATGTCTGCCTCAACATTTTTTATATTTGACATCTTCCTGCCTGTGCTGGTCTTCATTAAATAATCACGCCGAACGCCGAGGTTGCTGTTTCACCAGCCGCACTGCTATAAAACTATTGTCAAATAGTGTCTCATCTCAAAGATGTCGAAGTCGTTCTATATTCGACTTGCAGTTGAAAAACACCAGCAACGACGTAAACAGTTTTAAAGATGTTGCGACCTCCTTTCTATATATGGTGATTTTCCTTATGATCAGACTGTTCCTGCGATTTTACTAATCATTGCCGAATTACCAGTTTTTTTCGCGAAGAATAAAGATCGGAGAACTATTTATAAATCCTTACCAGTCAACCTTTTTAAAACAGGTAGCTATTCCTCCATCGTGCTTTCACCAGTAATTTTACGTAAAAAATACTTGTATAAATACTTGCAAGATGGGAAAACCCGTAGTATGTTTGTCTCACAATCGCAGTAAAATACCGGTTGTTAATCCCAAACCTCAGAAAACATGAAACAGCTTCTTACCCTTATCGCCGCAACTTTCTTCTTCTTTACTGCAGTTAATGCAAGCGGTGAAACTCCCACAAAAAATGACACTGAAAAAGCTGTATTGAATGTAACCTTACAGGCTGCCGGTAGAGTAAATATAAGTTGGTCAGCTGTTGCCGGTGAAACAACTACCACAGCGTACGAAATTCAGAAAAGAACAAATGGCGGTGAATTTAAAACCGTTGCTTTATTAATGGGTGAAACTTATCCTGTCTATTCTTTCAGGGATAAAGTGACTGCTGCAAGCGGAACGATTGAATACCGTGTTGTTACTTCTGACAAGGGAGTAGTTGTTAACACCGTATCGCAAAACCTAGTTATATTATAATCTGGACGGACAAATAATAAAAGGAACCCCGCTAATACAGCGGGGCTTTTTTTTGTCAATATCGTTCCGGGTTTCTTCTTGTTCGATGGATAGTCTGCATTCAAATATTAAATACAACTGTACCCTTTTTTCTTAAAAGCCCTTTACTTCTTTCAAATATTTACCAAACCACGCGATATGTCGCTCGTAGCGGTCTTTCAGGTAGCTTGGTACAACGATCCCATGATTTTGATTAGGATAAATAATTAACTCGGTTGGAATGTTCAGCGATTTTAACGCCTGGTACATTTGTTCCGCACCCACGGCCGGTACATTAAAATCATTTTGCGATGCCATGAATAAAGTAGGTGTCTTAATCTTATCAGCATGAAAGAAGGGATACGATAGTTTGATCCACTTGTTGGTATTTTTCCAGGGAGCTCCCAGTTCCGTTTCATACTGCGAAATGTATTGATCCGAACCATACATGCTTAATTGCAGGGAGCTGCCGGCGCCGCTTACCGCTGCTTTAAAACGCTGATCGGTAGCGATGGTATAATTGGTAGAGATACCGCCATAACTCCAGCCGGCGATACCCATCCGGTTTTCATCCGCTATTCCCTGTTTAATCAAATAATCGGCGGCGCCAATGATATCCATCACTTCTTTATTTCCCCAATCGCCATAAATGGATCTTGTAAAATCAATACCCCTGCCGCTGCTTCCACGATAGTTGACAGCCGCTACTGCAAAGCCCGCCGAAGCGTATATCTGCCGGGTTAGATCAAAATCGAATTCATCCTGTCCCACCGGGCCGCCATGAATAAACAATATCAGCGGTAATTTTTTTCCGGCATCGGCATTGGCGGGACGATATAATAATCCCGATACCATCGTACCGTCTTTGCTTTTTGATTGAAACCCTTCTACCGTGGCCAGTTGTAATGGCGCAAGGAATGAATCCTGCACATTGGTCAATTTGCGCAGGTTATTTTTTTCAATGCTATATAATTCAGTTGGCGTTTGCGGATCACTCATCGCTGCTACCCAGTTCCCGTTTTTTGTTTCCAGTTCTGAAAAACTTTTATTTCCTTGTGTGAGTTTTGTCATTTCGCCGGAAGCAGCATCAAAGGAAACAACATTACATTGCCTGTCGTCTTCCATCAATGCCGCAATAGATTTACCATCGGCGTTCCAGCGCTGGTTGCGTACGGCCCGATCCGCCTGCCTGCTCAATAATTTTGGTTCACCTCCATCTTTTGAAATAACAGCCAACCATGTTTGCCCATACATGGTAAAGACTTCGTTGCTGCTGCTCTGCAGGTAAGCAATGGATTTTCCATCGGGGCTCCATTGCGGTTCTTCATCATTACCAGCCCAGGAGGTTAATTTTTTTTCAGTCGCGCCGCGCTTTGCTTCCATCACATAGATATCGGTGTTTTCATTTTTATCAGGATCGGCAGTACGGTTGCTTACAAAAGCGATCATTTCTCCGTCGGGTGACCAGGCAGGGCTTGTTTCATTATAAGCGCCTTTGGTCAGCGTATCTATTTTTTTTGATTTCAGATCAAAAAAATAAAGATGAGTTTTTCGATTGTCGAGATAACCTTCATAATCCTGTTTGAATTTATAACGGTCCATAACGTAGGGCGTCCTGATTTTTGATTTGGCCGTGTCAGTATAGTCAGGATCTTTCATGACCAATAAGAGGCCCGATCCATCCGGTTTCCAGGCATAGTTTGAAATAGATGACCTTACATCCGTTAGTCTTTTTGCATTGCCACCGCGCCGGTCGAGAAGGTATAGCTGCTTTGGCATTTTTTCTTTTTCTTCTTCTTCACAGGCGATGCATTTGGCAAGAAAGGAAATATATTTTCCATCGGGACTGAAGCTGGCCATTGATTCATCTTCATCAGCATTGGTCAGTTGCACCTGGTCTTTACCATCAATGCTCGTCATCCACAGATCACTGGTCTGTTTATCCTTTACAGAATCGCTGACTGATAAAGAATAGACTACCCATTTGCCATCGGGTGATAAGCGTGGATCGGAAATGGTTTGTAGGCGATAAAGATCCGAAGGGGCGATGGGGCGTTTCTCCTGCGCCTGCACATATATGGCCAATAACAAAAAGATAAACAGCGATGCGAACGGTTTCATAAAAATCAAGATTTGATTTTTTAAATATAGAATAAAAATGGGGATCGCATGGGCTTTGCTGCACGGTATGCTGGAATAAACCATCTTATAAACAGATGAAAGTATAATTATAGTATTACCTGGGTTTCTTTCCCTTGTCAACCGCTCAAAATTTCCGGATTGAAAGCCCGGAAAATTTGTACAGATTATTTCAAAACCAACTGGTTTTTGTCTATTATTATGTCTCTGTGTGACAGGTAAAGCCTGATCGAGTATGATAGTATGCGGTATCAAATAGTTTTTATTTTCATGTTTCTTTTCGTTGTCTCAGCAAAAGGCCAGGTTCCGGATTTTGAGTGGGCGAAGAAGACAGGCGCAGCCGAAGGAGACTACACGGTAGGCGTCGCCACTGATGCCAATGGAAATGTATTTAGTACGGGTGTTTTCCAGGGAACTGCCGATATGGATCCCGGGCCGGCTGTTTATAACATGACCTCCCGGGGCACGATTGACATTTTCATTACTAAATATAATGCAGCTGGAAATTTTATTTGGTCTAAGCAAATTGGAAATGATTATGTACTCAATGAAGGAATCAGGGCGTTAGCCGTTGACCTGAATGGGAATGTTTATATCACCGGTTACTTTTATCAAACGCTGGATTTTGATCCGGGGCCAGGTGTATTTAATATTACCTGTACCGGCACCGGGTATGCCGCTTACCTGTTGAAGCTGGATAATAATGGCAATTTTCAATGGGCAAAAAATATCGCACAAAGCGATTACGGTAATATTGGATACTCCATTGCAACAGCTAACTCTGGTAATGTGTATGTATTGGGAACGTTTAGGGGATTAACAGACTTAGACCCGGGTCCTGCGCAATTAAATATCAACTCCGTCAATGAGGCCCAGGATATTTTTATCTCCAAATTTGACAATGCAGGCAATTTCATTTGGTCAAAACAATTTTTGGCAATGACAGGCCAGGTTGGTTACTCTATTAAAGTTGATGGCCAGGAAAATATTTACACGGCAGGCCTCTTTACGTTCACAAGTGATTTTGATCCGGGCCCCGGTGTCTATAACCTGGTTGCCAATAACCAACTGCAGGGTACCTGGCAGGACGGGTTTATCTCAAAACTGGATGTGAATGGAAATTTTGTTTGGGCCAGGCATATTTCCGGGGAGCGTGATGAAATATGTTACTCTCTTGCACTTGATCCGTTTGGAAATATTCTTGTAACAGGAGAATTTTCCGGCCCAACAGATTTTGACCCGGGACCCGGAACATTTCTGATGGGCGGTGACGGTTATGCCAAGGCCTTTGTTTTAAAGCTGACTGTTGCAGGAACTTTTGTTTGGGTAAGACAATTCAGTGGGCCAACGGGTAGTACCAGCCAGGGATTTTCGATTGCCTGTGATGTTTCCGGTGATGTTTATACTACTGGTGGTTTTTATAATGCTATTGATTTTGATCCGGGCAATAACAATCATGTTCTCACAACTCCGGGGCCCTTCAACTATTGTTATCTTTCAAAATTGACAGCTGATGGAAACTTTGTATTTGCCGAACAGATTGGTGATGGTCAATCCGCTCTTGGCCAGTGTTTGACGGTTGATGCCAGTAAGAATATTTATGTTTCAGGGTTTTTCATGGGTTCACCCGATTTTGATCCTTCCGATGGTACATATATTCTTACAAGCAATGGCTCGATTGATGGTTATGTATTAAAACTTAGCCAATGTTTTAAAAACACGGAAAAAACTATAAAAGCGGCAGCATGTAATTCTTATACATTAAATAACCAGGTTTATACAAGCAGTGGCACATATTTTCAGACTTTAAAAAATGTTGCAGGCTGTGACAGTACGATAACACTTGAGCTTACTCTCGGCGGTTCCGCGGATACAACGACTGTAACAGCCTGTGAAAATTATGCGTGGGAGGGGCGAAGCTATACGACCAGTGGCAGCTACACCGTTAGTTTTCCAGGGTCTGATGGATGCGATAGTTTGAGAACACTTAATCTAATAATCAGGAACAGCGTATTCGCGACACTTGATCTGTCCTTATGTGAAGGAGAAAATTACCAGGGCTATACAACATCCGGAACCTATATTGATCACTATGCCGCAGCCAATGGATGTGATAGTATTCGAACCCTTCACCTGGTCGTGAACAAAAAATCTTACCAGGTTTTTAATGTCAATCTCTGTGAAGGCAATACTTATTGGGGTCATAGTATCAGTGGCATTTATATGGATACGCTGATAAATGCAAATGGCTGCGACAGCGTCCGGACCTTAAGCTTACTTATTTATCCAACGATACAGACCAGTTCTAATATTTCAATTTGTGAGGGGAAAAGTTATTTTGCAGGCGGAGCCAATCAAAAAACTTCCGGAATATATTCAGATGCTTATATGTCTTATCTGGGCTGTGATTCCATCATTATAACAAACTTAACGGTACTCCCTCTTCCTGTTCCGAACCTCGGATCTGACAGGAATTTATGTAAAGGCTCGACTATTCAACTTAACCCCGGTCTGTTTTATTCTTACGAATGGCAGGACCAAAGTACGCTTGAGACGTTCGTTATAGCAGATACCGGTATTTACTGGATCAAAGTGAAAGATGTTAATCAATGTACAGGTACCGATTCCATTACGATCGCTAAATCATTACCTCTCCCCGGAAACTTCCTTCAGGAGCTTGATAGTATTTGCCAGTACGAAAAACTTCAATTGCGGCCTGCCGGGGATTACCAGAGTTATTTGTGGTCGACTGGTTCAATGCAATCATCTATAGTCGTTGATCATCCAGGTAATTATATCCTCGAAGTACAAGATGGTTTTGGATGTTACGGAAAAGATACCATCAATGTGTATTCCAAAACATGCCGTACAGGTGTTTTTATTCCCACCGCGTTTACACCCAACAGTGATCAATTAAATGATACATTCAGAGCGACAGTAAACGGTGAACTTCTGTCTTTTCAACTCCAGGTCTATAACCGTTGGGGTGAACTGGTCTTTATGAGTAACGATCCTGGTAAAGCCTGGAACGGAAAAGTGAAGGGAAAGGATACAGATACTGCAGTATTTGTGTGGAAATGCAGATATCAATTAAAGGGAGATAAGTTAATCGACCAAAAAGGCACCGTCACATTAATACGGTAACCAGGTAACTCACTAATACAGAGTTCAATAAAGCAACATCACGTTTCTCATTAATGTTCAACGGAAAAGACTGCAAGGTTGTGCTGAGATCAGATATCTAACGGTTATACCCGATCCAACTTTCGCCTGGGACCTGTAACCACTTTTCAATATATGCTGCCGTTCTTAATTAATAGGCGAGCCGCCGTAAAGCAATTCTTTTTTTACCTGGCCTATATACGAAACCAGCCTTTATTTCATTTGATGTTTGCAGGCACCGTAAAATTATCAGGATTTTTTCGGGAAGAATCTATGCCGATGAGCTAAGGATAAATCATTGCCATTCAACTCTTTTATACAACAGATCGGAAAAATACAAGGATTGCTACGGTAATTTTACGTAAAAAATACTTGTATAAATACTTGCAAGATGGGAAAAGCCGCAGTATGTTTGTCCTACAATCGCTGGTAAAATAACGGCTGATTAATCCCAAACCTCAGAAAACATGAAACAGATTCTTACCCTTATCGCCGCAACTTTCTTCTTCTTCACTGCAGTTAATGCAAGCGGTGAAACTCCCAATAAAAACAATGCTGAAAAAGCTGTATTGAATGTAACCTTACAGGCTGCTGGAAGAGTAAGCATCAGTTGGTCACCTGTTGCGGATGAGACTACTACAACCGTATACGAAATTCAGAAAAGAACAGGTGCCGGTGAATTTAAGACTGTTGCAATCTTAATGGGTGAAAAATATCCTGTTTATTCTTTCAGGGATAAAATAACTGCTGCCAGCGGAACGATCGAATACCGTGTTGTTACTTCCGACAAGAACTTAGTAGTAAACACCGTGTCACAAAAATTACTTGTACTTTAATCTGGACGAATCAATTAATAAATGGAAGCTCCGCTATTTGGCGGGGCTTTTTTATTTGCCGGGTGATGACAGCTATTGTGATCTGGTTGTATTGAAATTTACCAAATGAAAACCCTGATGAACTAATTTTTGCGCAGTAATCAGGGTTCAGGAGAGTATCAAAAAAGGCCGGAAAGGCAAAGTATTGCGGTTTGCAAGCGTCGTTCTAAAAAATGAAAAGGAGGCATGTTACGGCCAGACAAATCAAAAAAAAAGCTCTATTTTACACCCGATCTGGCGTGCAGCAATCCAACCATTGACCCAGCGTCGGTTGTACCTAACTTCCATTTTAAAACTTTATGAAAACTCCAAGTATCCTGGTTATTTTTTTGACTTTTTTATTATCGTGTAAAAAACAAAGCGGCGACCCGACTCCCCCTCAACCACCACCCAGGCTTTTCCCTACTGTAAGTATTGATTCTATTTTTCGGCTGGAATTCGATGATATTTCAATAGCGGCTTCTTACCAAAATCCTGGTGCCGACTCAGTATTGAAAACAGGATTCTGCTGGGGCACCTCTCAAAATCCTGATACGACTAACCTTGCTAGAACAATATTGCCTGTTAATTCTTTTTCAGACACTATCAATGACGTCGGCCGGAGAAAAACATTTTATTTCCGTGCATTCATTAAAACCAGTGATTCGGTTTATTATAGTCAAAATGCAACGATTGTTACAGGAGACCTGGAAAATGATTTTTACAAGGAGGTAGATGATGGAACAAACCGGGGTATTATAGAGGTGCTCAGGAGCGACGATAACCATTTTATAGAATTTATTCAGGTATATGGAAACCAGTATTCATGGCCACAAGTAGCAAAAATTGATTTAGCCGGAAATGTTGAATGGAAATATGAATATAATCCAGGCGAATCAAGACAGCCAAGCCGCATATTGAAGGTGCAGGACGGATACCTTTTCGCAACGATTAAATGGATGCCCGGCGCCAGAGGAGTCTTCGTCACCAAGATTGATTTGAATGGATCTAAAATTTGGGAAAAAAGTTTTAACAGGAAGACTAGCCAGGAATTTGTACGTATAGCCTCGCTGACAGGCACTACTGTTATCCTTACAACGAAAGCCTTTGATGGAATTACAGCTGATGGTATAAGATCCAATTGTTCGATAAATGATTTTGTAATAGACCTGAATGGTAATTTGATCTCCGAAAAGGAAGCTCCAGTCACTAACAAGTTTACGCAGGGCAGCTATGCATTTTATACCGCCTCTGTTCCAAATGATGGATTTGTCACTACCAATTATTTTTCTAGTTCAGGCCCCGCAGATGTTATCGTACAAAAGTATGATTCGCAGAATCAACTGACCTGGGAACAAATGGAACAGGTTGAGGGAAGTGACAGGAATGGAAGTGACAGGGAGAATTATCCAATGGGCTTATTCATTTCCAAAGGGGGCAATTATAATATTTTGGGTTATACGCCGGCATCGACTGAATCGAGAGCCTGGTTGATGGAAGTTGATAAGAATAATGGAAATAAGGTATGGGAGTATCTTTATGACAAAAATAAATACGGATTTCATATTTATACTATTCCGTATGGGTTTTATCAAAATACTGCCGGTCAGTATTTTGTAACCGGAACATTATCTGATAACTCTTTTCCGGGTGCAAATACCTTTCTTCTGAAATTAAATGAAGCAGGTAAGAAGCAATGGAGTCATGCTTATCAAAATCCCAAAGGGCCCATTACAAGAGCCAACGTTATTTTGACAGAGGGAACTAACGGGATATATGTATTTGGATCACGAATAGAAAACCAGAGTAGTTTTTCAAATTCACTCTTCGTAGCTAAATTCACTGAGTATTGATTATCCTATCCCTACGCAAGTGTTTATCCGGTATTTTTTGAAAACAGGTTGATGTTCGTAGTATAACGCCATGTTTCTTTTATGATTTGCATAACAGCCGAAATGAAAAATCCTGGCGTTATTTATATCATTTAATTTTTTTCGCCTCCGCCACTATATATTTTTTGATATTCTCCAGGTCCGCCGGCGATAAACGATTGCCAAAATTGGGCATACCCAATTGTTCCAGCATTCCTTTTAAAACGATGCCGTCGATGACTTCAAATTTTTCTTTGGTTAAATGGCCAAGATCAGGCAATGCACCATAATCTTTGTCTATGGTTCCATGGCAGGCCATACAATATTGCAGGTAAATTTCTTCGCCTCTTTTAATTTCTGTTTCACTGCCAGGGTATTCCATATTCAAAGGAGCAGGTCGCCGCATAGCGGTAAATGCAGGTATTTTTTCATTTCCATCCAAACGGAATGTATAGATATGTGCCGGGAAAATATCGGGAGTTGATTTTTGGTTCATGGCCCCGCCGGATCCACCCCAGCCTACCTGGAAACTGATATACTGAATACCATCCATGCTATAAGTAATGGGAGGAGCGATGACACCAGTACCCACGTTTACTTTCCACAATAGTTTACCATTGTCACCATCAATGGCTGAAAGAGTTCCATCGGCTGTTCCCTGGAATACGAGACCGGATGCAGTCGTTACTACTCCTCCATTCCAATGCATTTCCTGTTTTACCCGCCACACTTCTTTTTGCTTAACGGGATCCCATGCGAGCAAAAAACCCTGCGTACCTCCTTTCGGTGCATTGGGATCTTCCTTAAAGGGGTGAGCAAGATTGAAGTCACTGCCTGTGTTCCACCCCGTGCCTGATCCAAATTCTTTTATCCCGTCAAACTTCCAGCTTGAATCGTATCCATAAGTAAACGATGTCATGCGTGCAGGGATGTACATGAGTTTGCTCTTTTTGTTGAAAGCCATCGGTTGCCAGTTGTGCCCGCCGTCAAAATTGGGATAGATCTCCATGTTGACATCTGTCAGCCTGGCAATTTCACTTTCTATAGGCCTTCCTTCGGCTGTCATACCAACCGCCCAATTCATATACGTGAATGGTTTCGCGGAAATGAATTTTCCATTAGTACGGTCGATCACATAAAAGAATCCATTCTTTGGCGCCTGCATGATCACTTTGCGCATCTTGCCATCTATTTCAAGATCAGCAAGCACTAAAGGCTGTGTAGCCGTGAAGTCCCAGTTATCACCCGGTGTGGTCTGGTAATGCCACACATATTCTCCATTATCAGGATTAATAGCAACGATAGAAGAAAGAAAAAGATTATCTCCGCCAGCCGGACTTCTGTGATTACGGGTCCAGGGTGATCCATTTCCTGTACCCACGTACATAAGGTTTAGTTCGGGATCAAATACCATCGCATCCCAGCAGGTTCCTCCTCCGCCATATTTCCACCATTCACCGTTCCAGGTTTTAGCAGCCATCTCCATCTCTTTTGATTCAAATGGTTTTGAAGGATCACCCGGTACGGTATAAAATCTCCATTCCTGTTTTCCTGTTCCCGCATCATAAGCTGTGATGTAACCTCTCACACCATATTCGGCGCCGCCATTACCTATAATTACTTTGCCTTTAATAATTCTTGGCGCCCCGGTAATGGTGTAATTCTTCGTACTGTCCACGGTCCATACTTCCCATACCGGCTTTCCTTCCACCGCATCAATCGCAATCAGCCTTCCGTCGATAGTACCCACATAAACCTTTCCCTTGTATAAAGCGACACCACGATTCACCACATCACAACAGGCTTTCATTCCAAACCGGCCCGGCACTTTGGGATCATAGGTCCAGATAAGCTGGCCATTGCGGGCATCAATCGCAAATACTTTGCTCCATGCACCGCTTACATACATAATGCCATCGACCACCAAGGGCGTGGCTTCAAAACCGCGTTTGAAACCAAGATCTGTATTCCAGGCCAGGCCGAGCTTGCCGACATTGTCTTTATTAATTTGTTCCAAAGGGCTGTAACGGTCTTCGCTGTAATTTCTTCCGTAAGAAAGCCAGTCAGCTGAATCCTTGTCTGCTTCCGATAAAGATTTGTCATTGATAGCAGCAGTGACTTTTTTAATAAACTCTTTAGTGCCGGATGCCGGTTTTTCTGTACAGCTATTAAACAGAAAAAAAAAAGATAGTGATCCATAAACAATGCGTTGGGTTTTGCAGGACATGGCTGTTGGTTTAGTGATGAAGAAATGGCGGTAATCGACAGGTTGAGAGTGGGATATTTCCAGGAGGTAGTTACTAAATGTATTGATAAATTCTGTAGCCTTAGTAAAAATAATTCTCCGTCACCCCGCATTCTTAAAACTATCCATTACATCTGTCCGGATTGTACCATTTCATTAATCTTATAAACTGCAAACACGACAAACAGGAATAATACAATGCAGAATATCAGTACAGCCCAGTAAGCTTTGTTGGTATCAATGGCATATTTGGAAGGTTTGTCCGGTAAATACATAACCGGCATCGCATCACCGATCTTATATTTTTGATGAGTGACAGTGGCTTTTCCTTTATATGGATGGTTTGTCGCACTGTCTGTGTACTCCAGTGTCAGTATATCCATCGCACCACCTTTACCGGTTCGGATGGTATTGATATTTTTGATCACGGCATTGGTACGAACACCATTTTTTTTAATAGTCGCAGCCACCCGCATTCTCCAGATGGTAAGAACAAGTGGGAATGCGGCAAGTGCGATCAGCAAAATATAAATTGTTATCATGGTGAATGTTTGTTGGGTTGACTTAAGAGCGTTCAGGTGTAAATGGCCGGCATCGCTTTACCCGGCATCTTATTAAAGATATTTTATTAATTTAGTAAGTATGAAAGGCCGGAATATTTTCATTGGTATCGCTTTTTTTCTTATTCTTTTCAATGCCTTGCCTTATTTTTCCGGGAACATTAGTATCCCGGAAGGTACTTCGGTGGATAGAATGGCTTACCTCGTGGGGTATAATATACTTGTTGTCATTGCGCTCATACTTTTGATCATTGCTTTCTTTGTACACAGAAGGGTTAACCGCAAAAGAAGAAAGGAAATGCTGGATTCGTTTCTTAAATAGGTAGTGTTTCGTTTTATAAAGGCTGGGGATTAACAAAAACTACCAGGTGATGTCGTATTCAGATGGCGTCGGTATGCTACCGGCGAAATTTCATATTGTTCAGCCGGGTTTACCGGAGCGATGCTGTGGTATTTTTTTAATGGCTCTTGCTTATCTTCCGGTTTACTTTTTTGTCTTGACACAAAATGTAAAAAAAAGTCAAGGACAAACAAATGTTCCGCTGTTTGTCCGGCCAACGCACAAAGACTCCGACAATTCATGGCCGTTTATTTACCCGGATTAAAAGGACGGGGATCCCGCTGCGTGATATGCCACGCAACTGAAGGCGCTGCTTTTTCGCTTACTTGTATTGAAATTGTTATCGCTTTACATCCGGCGAAAAAGAGGCGCTGGAATTTTCTTGATTACAGGTAAAACAAGAATTAATTACTCCATGACTTTATGCATCATTTTCCTTGTCATTTCCGTTGCTTTCATTGAGATTCAGGTTGTGCCGGAATCCAATCGGTTCAAAAGGTTGTTTATCCCCCGGATCATCATCATCATAATCCTCCCATCCGATAATATCGTCAAGCAGCTCTTTCACATGAAGTAAGATAGAAGTAACAGACAATTCAGCGGGTCTTAGTATGGCCAGGCTCAGTGGTACTTTAGGCTCACCATAACCTTCTATATTTGGACTGACCAGCATCACCATTATTTTACCATTGAATAATTGCTGGTAGATCAATGACCCGTTGTTTTTTACCATGATGCGTTTTACATCCGTGTTGTCAAGGTTTTCCGCGATACCACTGCTGCTGCGCCCGAGGTCAAGAATAATAGCTTCCAGGTTGTCAATATTATTTTTCTCTTTGACGGACGCCTTTAAACCTGTCTGCTGCAGGATGTCACGCAGGCTGTCAATTATAAATTGTTTGGTTTTATCTTTCCACTGCTGCCGGTAGGCTTGTGTATTTTCCAGTACCTGTTTGTATTCGTTCACTTTCTCCGTCAGGATAGACATATCAACTTTCATATCAGTAAAATAAGGATGGGAAATAAATAGTCAAGGTAATGAAAATGTGGTAAGACAGGATGGTATCAACCATTTGAAGTTTGTGGCGCTGATCATTGCAAATGAGGTTAGGGCCGCACTGATCAGGCGGCAAAATTGCCCGGGAAAAGAAATCCCAACACGCCTTCACTGATTGCCGGTATTCTTCCCTGGCAATTTTTACTCGTCTCCTTAATATCCGACGTATAAGATTTTAGTTAAACGCCGGGGTCATTGAAGGGTCTTAAATGAATCAAGGGCATTGTTAAAAGCATTGTTAGAGTTGTTCCTGTACGTTGACTGGTCCATAATTTTTCTCTTGGAAGTATCCGATAAAAACCAGCCCAGGGGCAACGTATGCAGGTTTTCTTCTTTGTTCCTTGTTTTTAATCCGAATTGAAGTACGCTTAAATTTCGATTTAAACGTGTAGACAGGTTATGCGAGCCTTTGATCCAACCAAAAATGGTATTGACGGCACCGTTTAACCAGGCGATCTCGTATGCTTTACCGATAGCTTTTTCATGTATCATTTTGGCGGCGGGTATCTTATTTCGAATCTCAATAGCATCGGTGCCCGTGCCGATATAGATGATTTTAATAATAACCTTATCTTTTAGCCCCATTGAATCAATGGTACTTTGTAATAGTAATGCCGTCTGCGCCGCAGTGTGTATCGCAGTGTTTTCATATCCGCCTCCGTCGCTTATGTGGCCGAGTTTAGCTGGGTCTAAATGTTTCGTTTTACTGTTCAGCGTGTCATGCCACAATAAGCCAGGCGCTGTTAATATAGGGAAGCGGGCCGAAGAGACCATTGCTTCCTTCATCGGCACGGAGCGATTAGTTTCATATAAAATATCCATTACACTTGTATAATAGGTATCGGAAAGCCGGTAAGGCGAGAATATAGCTTTGATGCCGTCTTCATTAAAAATGGTATTGAACAATACTACTGGATGTTTGTAAGCTGTCGCGGTATCACTCCACATGGCGAGGTAATTGTTTGTCAGCAGCTTTTCTTCTTTTTTAGATAGATGTCCGGAAAAAGCGTCATCAAAACTATTGGCCAGGAATTTACTTCTGTCCCAACTATCAAAAGGCCAGGGCAGAAAACGTTGTACCAGGTCGGGGAAAATAAAGCCATAAGTAACACGGGAAAGATAGTCGGCACTGCAAACCGTATCAATGCTATTATCTAATCGGGTTTTGTCTTTACCTGTTGCAATCAGCTGGTCAAAAAAATATTTATAGTTATAGTAAAAACCAAGCCCGATACTGCCACCTGAAACCCCCGTTGCGGCAAAGGTTCTGTCATAGAATTTGGGGTTGGCTTTCTGGAGTTGATCCAGTACGCGATAAGTCCAGTAACAATTTCTTATTCCACCTCCTTCGGCGGCTACGATAAATACGGTTTGATTTTTCTTATCCCTGTTAAACGTGGAATCAGCGAGCTTTCTGCCCATCCAATAAGACGCATAAGCAGAATCTGTAATTCCGATTCTTGTATGCAGCATCATTGTATCGGATGGTGTTTGAAGGGTCTGAACACTATGGTTGTTATTACTCTTTGAAAAAAAGAAGACGGCGATAAAAACGGTGATCGCAAATACCGGAACTTTATAACGGTTCATCAACAGGTTCAACACTAATCCAAACAAGGTATAAACAGTAAACCCGGTTAAAATAATTAATCCCGGTTTTCCATCCAGCGAAGGAGTGCTATTAGCCGCAGATAACGAATAGCCAAACATTATGATGGTCATTAAAATGGTAAAGATGGTATTGACCCGCATTCTTGAATGCCTGACTGCATCTGCGAATCCTTTTTGTTCATCCATCGGGTATTCTTTTTCCTTCGGTCCAATGACAGCTGATGGTTTGCGGGACAGTTTACTCCAAAGCCATTTCCGGAAAATCATGTAAAACATGTGCAGGATAGCAATGATGACGATCACTACGATATTTGCCGTGTTGACACTTTCAAAAGCACGGGCCTGTTTTTGGTATCCGACAATGAAGATGATATAAGGGCACATGGCTAAAACACGCGGCGTCCATTCAATCATACCAGTGAGAACCTTCTTGTACATGGGATCAACGCTTGCAACCACCCAGTTCTTCTTATTAACAATATCGTAGATATGCTCGTTTTTAAGTTCTTCTTCGTTTATTTCGGTTTCAACTAATTTTTTCAGGTTGGCCGCGGTCAGCAAAATACGGGCTACATTCCAGATGGATATCGCCCAGCATAAAAGAAAAACTTCGAAAAATATTAGATACCGGTCGTTCCAGATACTTTTAGCGGTAAAGACCGCCATCAAATCCTGGCCCTGGTCATTGATGGCTAAGGCGTAATAGCCCAGCAGGATGATGATGATGACAAATGGTATTTTAGACAAAGGAAAAAGGATAGCTCTTATTACTAATAAAATAATATAGATGACCCGCCATCCTCTGTGTTTTAGTTTTGTAACCTGGGTTTTATTCATAAAAATGATTTTATGATATAGCAGTTCGTTTTTTAAAAAGAAGACTAAGTAATAACAGGCTACATAGACCAGGGTTGCTCAACTATTCAAACATGAAATCAGAAGCATACTCCTAAGGTATGCGGGTAAAGTTAAATTCCCAACAGCTATACTAAAATTTCATTTGTTATTAGTCGTTGGGGAACCAGGTAAAGTAAACAAGACTAAACACTTTTTTAAATCGCAGCTTTCATTGATGTGTTAATCATTGGTCAAATATCCCGAAGCTGGCTGTAACATTTTTTAATTTAATTGGAACTCCCAAATCGGTTTTGCACCCAACAAATGCTCTACGAAATAGTTCCACAGTTTTTTGACAAAATAATCGGCGAACTTTCCCTGGTAACCATGATGCTGGCTGGGTAAAATAAGCATATCAAATTCTTTGTCGGCTTTTACCAACGCCTCCGCCAATTTAAACGTAGCCGATGGATTTACATTTTCGTCAATGCCCCCATGAACGATCAATAATTTTCCTTTCAGGTTTCCCGCCATGGTAATATTGCTTACCTGGTTGTACGTTGAATCAACCGGCCACCCCATATACATTTCGGGCCACCAATCTTTTTCCATCCGGAAATCATGATCCGCTGAGCTGGCCACGGCTACTTTATAAAAATCCGGGAATTCGAGTACCGCATGGCCTGCATCGTAACCGCCGGCAGAATGCCCAAAAATTCCTACTCTTGTTGTATCGATCCATGTATACCGTTTGCCCAATTCTTTCATCGCCAATACATGATCCGTTAGATTCTTTCCCATGTTTTTATAAGAGACATTATGAAATGCTTTTGATCTTCCGGCGGTACCAAGTCCATCAACTGTCACGACGATAAATCCTAATTCCGCAAGGGCCTGGTTATTTCTCCCAATAGCAGCAGCAAAACTTCGTGGAAACATATTGGTATGTGGTCCGGTGTAAGATTGATCTATGATGGGGTATTTTTTCGCTGCATTAAAGTTGGAAGGCTTCCAGATAGCGCCATAAATAGTAGTAATGCCATCTCTGCCGGTGGCGGTAAATGCTTCAGGATAGTGAAAATTCATTGCCAGCAATTCTTCGATATTCGCTTTGCTGAGTTCGCGGATAATTTTTCCCGTCGCCGTTTCTCTTAGTACCGTTCGGGTGGGCATATCCAGAGTAGAAATATTATCGACAAAATATTTCCCGTTGGGTGATACCGATACATCATGGTTGGCATTTTCGGGTGTAAGTAAAACAGCATCTTTATGATCTTCTGTATTGATCCGGTACAGCTGCTGGAAGTAAGGATTTCTTCCCGGTTCTTTTCCGGCCGCTGTGAACAGAATGGTTTTTGTTTTTTTATTAATGTTTAAAACACCATTCACGTAATAGGAACCATTAGTAAGCGGCGATAGTTTTTTCGATTTTATGTCAAGCAGGTATAATTGTTTCCATCCGTCTTTTTCAGAAGTGATTATTATTTGGCCCCACTCAATCACTACTTCTGAAGAGTAGTTGTCAATACTGGTAGCGCTTTTTTCACTATATAGCAGCTCTTGTTTTTTACCGTTGACATCATACAGATAAAGATCTACCTGCTGGTAACCTCTTTTTCTATTTTCTATATAAATGAGGCCCGGCTCTTTTGACCATTCCAACGTTGCATCGTTTACATTACGAAATTCGTCCCTGCGGATTTCTTCACCCGTTTCAACATTAAACAATACAGGTGTCATATACACCATATCAGTATCTCCCGGAGATCCACGATAATAGGAGAGCAGCCGCGCCCTGTATAATGTATCCACACTCCAGTCAAGCAAATACATTTTTTGTCCTTTGGTCAAATCACAGATATAGGTTTGAATCCATTTTGAATCAGGTGACCATTGTACATTAAAATGTTTTTCTCTTTCCCCATTTTCTCCTTCCATAATATCGCCCCATCCGTAATAGCTGGCGTATTCATAATTTTTTCTTCCTTCTTTGCTTAATTGTTTTATTTCAGCTGTCTTTGTTGACTTGATAAAAAGATTATACTTATCGGTGTAAGCGATCCATTCCCCGTCCGGTGATTTGGCTTCCATTTCGTTTTCGGATTCTTCTTTTGCCGGTTCAAGACTATAATCAGCAAGGTTAAGTGTATAATTTTTACCGCCTGCCGTCAAAGCCAAATGGTTTTTATCCTTGTACCGCATATTGGTGACAGGCAGGTCAGCAGCGTTAACAGTTGTTTTCAATAAGCCGGACAATTGTTTGGCGAGACGTTCCTGGTCTGCCAACGGTTCTACCTGCATTTTTGCAAAATCAATTTTGTTGAATTGTTTGTTATTTTTTTGTTGGGTGACGTACGAGAAACCAGTACTGTCGGCATTCCAATTAGGATTGACAAAAAGGTTAAACACTTTTTTATTGTTCAATTTCGTCATGCGAAAACTGACGGCTCTTTCATAGTCCTGTTTTGAAATTTGCTGGGAATAAAGAGCGAAAAAAAGAATAGACGATACAATGGATAAGAATCCTTTTCTCATATCAGCGGGTTTAGGTAACGAATATATTCTTTTTATTTATGCATGGTTATCATGCACCAGCAAAGACCAGGATACCTGACCTCTAATTTTTTTCAGTAAGAAACAGGATTAGTTGTCATTGATATATTTCCAATTTCAGCCTTGTTTCTTCCAGGTCCAGTTCCTTTTCGATCTTTCTTAATATTTCTTCGCTTGTTTTGCCCTGGCGGTGTAGTTTTTCCACCATTTGCCTCTCCACTGCTATCATATCTATTTGCAGTTGGGTATATTCGTTAAACACATTTATCCCTAATGTTTTGCCATCTCCAAAATAATTGGCGGGAAGATCCGTCTTCTGAAGCCGGTTGTATTTTACTTCGTACTTGCTTTTAATATTGTTTAAAAGCGTATCCTGCATCAGGGAAAGATTTTCCTCGATATGCGTGATCGTTTCCGTTGCGATGAAATTACGAATCTCGTATTCTTCAGCGGCGATGGAATATTTAGGGATCTTTAATTTTTTAACGATCCAGGGCAGGGTAAAACCAAGAAACACTAATGTGGATACAATAACGCAAAAGGCGAGATAAATAATAAGGTTCCTGTTGGGAAAAGGTGTGTTATCGCTTACCGTTAACGGCAGCGCTAAAGCGGCGGCCATCGATACCACGCCACGCATACCGGCCCAGCTAAATACCACGAAGTCCCGCGGATCAACCCCTGCCTTTATAAAGGCGCGTCGCAACGATGGCACAATAAAACGGGGTAATATCCAAACAAACCTTACGAGGATGACAACCAAGCTTATTACAATTCCATACAAGGCTAATGCGCCGGCAGGATAATGACCAATGCCTTGTATAACGCTGCGCAATTGCAGGCCAAGCAAAATAAAGATGAGGCTGTTTAAAATAAAGATAACAACCTCCCAGACAGAATACGCCATGATCCTGCTTTCATGACTAAATATCTGGCCCGAGCGAAAAGAAAGATATAATCCCGTAGTGACAACAGCGATGACACCTGAAAAATGAAAACGTTCCGCCAGCAAATAGGAAGCGAAAGGAGTAAGAAAAGTAAGCGTTACCTCGATAACGGGATCACATACAAATTTTTTGTGAACGAGATACATGATATAACCGATAGCAAGCCCGATAGCAACACCGGCCGCTACTACTAAAAGAAAATTTAGACCTGCCTGCCACAATACAAAATTGCCGGCCATGATAGCCGCCAAAGCATATTTATAAGCAATCAACCCGCTGGCGTCATTGACAAGGCTTTCTCCTTCCAATACTGTTAGCAGTTTGGGATTGAGCCCTAATCCTTTTGTAACAGCCGTAGCGGCCACGGCATCCGGCGGAGATACAATAGCGCCGATAAGAAAAGCCATCGGCCAGCTTAGATCAGGTATTAACAGGTGAGCCGCGACAGCTACCAGCGAAGTGGTAAATAATACGAGCCCGATCGCCGCTCTTGTTATAGGGCTAATAGACGCTTTGAAGTTATGCCAGCTGGTGTTCCAGGCTGCTCCGTATAATAACGGCGGTAAAAAAATGACAAAAACAATAGCCGGGTCGAGTGATATAACAGGTAACCCGGGGATGAGACTTATCGCAATTCCCGACAATACGAGTACAATGGGAAAAGGAAATTTAAACCTGTAGCTAAGCAGTCCCAAAAAAGTAATTCCAAACAAAAGCAATATGATAAGGCTGACATTTTCCATGGTATAAAAATAGGTGTTTAGAAAATAGGTGCAGTGACGGGTTACCAGGAGAAGCAGCTGACTAAATATGGCGGAATCTAATTTTCTTTTTAATATAATAAGTGGTGACTACATTTACAAGAGTGCAAACAAAATTTGTTTTAATTTGGCCCGGACAGTAATTATAAATCTTTGCAACTCATCAGGTGGTTTTCATTGTTCCCGGTATTTCCATTATTAAATCTTCACCGTAACAGGCGGCAGGTGTCTGATAACCGGGTTTAAAATTTCCTTCCACTACTTTTTTTGCAATGACCAGGCTGCTGAGCGCAGTGAGTGTATAACCATCAGCGCAGGTAAAGTGATCGGAAAAGGTTTGGCCATTTGCGTTGTGTGCTTCACCCCATACCAAACTTTTTGCTTTGCTTCTCATTTCATCGCCAGGTCCGGCTGGTCGCTTCTTTATTTGTTTACGGATAATATTTTTAACCCAGTCCATTCTTAACAGCCAGTTAAACAGTTTTTGAAACTTCATTAGTTTGTAGGCTGCGGGTTTTATAGCCGTATAAGCTTCTATATTCGGAATACCGGTCGTAAAATAGGCGGTGGATACATCACCCCACGGAATGGACATTACAAATAATTTTTTGCCGCCAAAATTCACCCACATTCCCTTTTCACCTAAAGGCTTTTTTACTATCCGGCCATTTTCTCTTGCAGCACCACCTTCTCCTAATTTGTTTACAATGGTCATAGCCGTACCATGTGATACGGATCCGCCAACGGATGCGAAAGCCAGTTTTAAATGCGTGGCGTCCGGTAATTTGTTTTTCAAATGAAGGGCCATACAATCTGTTGGTACCACATCAAAACCTACGCCGGGCAATAGCATGATATTTTTTTCTTTGGCCACTGTATCCAAACTTTTTATTTGTTCAAATACACTGATATCGCCATTAATATCCAGGTAATGAGTGCCGGTTTGCAGGCAGGCATCGATCATTTGCCGGGCTGTATCCGCAAAAGGCCCTGCCGCATGTATCACCACTTTTACTTCCCGCAATGCGGCTATTAATTCTGTTGTATTTGTAAGATCGAAGATTTTATAAGATAACTTTAATTGATCGGCCAGCGGTTTAATGGCATCTTCCCGGCGACCCGCCAATATCGGACTCAAACCATACTGCGCTGCGTATTTTGCGATCAACTCACCCGTATAGCCATTGGCTCCATAGAGAAGAAATGAATAGTTATTCATAAAAGAATTTGTGAAGGCCGGAAAGTCAAGCTAACAGATGCACGGTAGTTATGTATTGTTATTCTCCAATTTTATTTTTCTCTTTCCACGGAAATCGTGCATTCGCCAATTAAAGCGGCTAATGCCCCGACTGCCGCGAATATGGGCGCCAGCACGGCGCCTACCACACCAATGGTTAATGGGAATGACATCACTTCTTTACCCGACTTGTCATGAATGGCTATTTTTCTGACATTGCCCTCCGCAATAAGCTCTTTTATTTTCTTGAGGAGCTGTTCGCCATTAACGGTAAAGGTTTCTTTAAATGAAGAAGACATGGTAAAGAATTAATTGAGATCTATTTCGATTCACAAAATTAAACATTGTAACAGGCTACAAAAATGAGCGTCATCAATTTGGAAAATGAGAATGATCACACAGAAACCAATTTAAAACCTTTGCATTCGTTTATGGTGGCTAGTCAGGCAAGACTTTTACCATTATGTTTTTGTAGTACACTTTGCTCTTGGGATCATGACCCTGCAGGGCAAAAGTGCCGCTGGATATTTTACGCAGTGTATTGCCTTCAGCACGTTGTACATTCTCCGGCTCCGTATAGTCCACCACTGTTTTATTATTTATTTTAATCACTACTCTTTTTCCCTGTACTTTGATATATTCGGTGTACCATTCGTTGTCTTTCACGTAAACTTCTTTCACATCTTCTATGCCGTACAGGCTGCCCGTTCTGCGCCAGTCGGTATGTGAATTATTGACCTGCACCTCGTACCCCTTTGCCGGCCACCCGCCCTGCTGGAATTCTGTATGAAAATAGATACCTGAATTAGATCCCGGCAAAGTCATCACATCGGCTTTGAATTCAAAATTTTTAAATTGATGGTTGCCTATATCGCCGTCATAAAACAAATGGGCCACGGGTCCGTTCACGGCTATCTTTCCTTCTTCAATAGAAAATGTGCTGGCATTATCACCCACTTTCCAGTGGTTAAGTGTTTTTCCATCAAATAATGATTGCCATTTTGGTTTGGTATTGACCGTTGTAAAAGCTGTAAAAACAAGAAGGCAGATGGCTATCGCAGAGAAGGAACTAAATCTTTTCATTGAATATTTTTTAATCATTTTAATCAGAGTTGATTCACTAAGCTAATCACTTTTTAATGAATTCCCGGATCAAAAAAATATTGACTTCCCGTAATGTCGCATTTTAAATGTAGCCGGAGCCTTTTACAGTTATTAATCCGTTTTCGTCAGTTGTCTATTATCACAGATGGTTTAATGAATGCTCTCTACTTTAGCCTCATTAACCATCGTCCCTTTTTTAAACTTTAAAATCTAATCTTGTATGAAAAAACTTCTCTATGCCTGCATTTGCAGTGCAGTGTCCTTGGCTTCCTGTAAAAAAAATGATACGGCCCCGCCGCCACCCACACCCGAACCAGCCCTTTCTGTATCAACTATAAGTCCTGAATCCGGTGCAAGTAATACGCTAGTTACCATCAGCGGAGCAGGCTTTGGTACCAATGCGGCGGCGCTGACAGTTTATTTTAATGGAATGCAGGGAACCATTCAATCGGTTTCCGCTAACGAGATCACAGCGAGAGTTCCTTCGTTAGCGTTGACCGGTAAAGTAAAGGTGAAAAAAAACAGCACGGAAGTGGAAGGCCCTCAGTTCACTTATCAATTCAGTACGACATCGTCTTTGTTGGCCGGTAGTGGCGTTAGTACTTTTTCTGATGGTACAGGATCCGCCGCGCAGTTTAACTATCCAACCGGTATTGTACGCGATGCAAGCGGTAATTTTTTTGTAGCCGACCGTGACAATAACCGTATCCGCAAAATTACACCCGCTGGTGTGGTAACCACCTTCGCAGGATCGGGTGCCTCTGGTTTGGTCAATGGAACAGGTGCAACGGCTCAATTTAATCAACCTTATGGTATAACCATAGATGGCAGTGGTAATTTATATGTTGCAGACAGGATGAATAACGCTATCCGCAAAATTACTCCTGCTGCCGTGGTAACCACCGTGGCTGGCAATGGGAATGCCGGTACTGCCAATGGTACAGGTGCTGCTGCTACTTTCTGGGAACCGTTGAACCTGGCAGTAGATGCAAGCGGCAATATTTTTGTCGCGGACTACCGCAATTATGTAATAAGAAAAGTAACTCCCGCAGGAGTCGTCACTACTTTCGCTGGTACGATGAGCAGCTCCGGCTTTGTTAATGGAACCGGAACCGCGGCTTCTTTTTCAGGCACATTCGGTATTAGCATTGATGCATCGGGCAATTTATATATCGGCGATCATCAGAATAGTTGTATTCGCAAGATAACACCTGCCGCTGTGGTTACCACCGTTGCGGGTATTGGCACACAGGGTTGGCGTGATGGCCGCGCTGATTCGGCACAGTTTTTTAATCCTACGCAGTTAATTACCGATGCGGCGGGAAATATTTATGTATCCGATACCTATAATAACAGGATACGCATGATCACTACGACAGGCCAGGTTATTACATTGGCAGGAACTGGTTCAGCAGGTTATGCCGAAGGCATAGGCACATCAGCCCAGATTAATTTCCCCATCGGTATCGCCGGTGATTTCGAAAATAACGATCTGTTCATTTGCGATCTTCTGAACCATAGGATAAGAAAACTTCATTTGAATCTATGATGCTGAAACGGGGGTTTCATCATTCTTTTATAAAAGGGGCAGTCATGCCCCTTTACTTTTTCAGAGCATCTTTGATAAAGCAATTGTAGCTTTTCCAATCCTTGCAAAACAACTAAGCGGCTGCTTCAGCTTTCTGTCCCTTTTTCTTATCCATCATTTTTTCAAGCAGGTCAGGTACTTTTTCAAACACGGCGCTTAGTCCTTTATTGGCGCGGGTCGGTATAAAAGATATTTGATCACCACGGGTAGTAAGAAAACCAATCGGTTCAACTCCAATACCACCACCGGCGCCACCGCCTGTTCCCTCACCTTTACCTTTTCCGGCCGCATCACCATGACCTTCACCTCCGCCATAGCCAAGGCCCATTCCAAATTTAATGACAGGGACACAGGAGAACTCACCCAATTGGAATGACTGACCAATTACTGTTTCCGTCTTTGCTTCTGTTTTCATAAAATCAGTAAGCTGTTTTACTGTTTCTTCAAAATTAAATGGCATAACATAAAATTTATTGGTTAAAAAATAATTATCTCAAAAAGGCATACAATATCTTCCAGGGCCTGTTCCTGATCTTCAACACCAAATAATTCTCATCCCTGAAATTGATTTGCAGGTGCCGAAAAGTTCCGGGTAAAAAATTCAAGGGATAGAGTTGCGCGTTGCGGGTATGATCACCTGTATCAACAGCCAGCCGCCATTCTGTTACCCGGAATGTTTTTATTATCCTTACTGCTTTCTTCAACAACTGTCTTATTTTCATTCTTCTTTTTGATTTCTTTTTTGCCGCCGCATCTTTTATTTTTTCAGGCTTACTTTTTATTTCAGAAAGACGAATTATTTTTTTGAAAAAAAGTATTCGTATACTTAGGCGCCATTCATCATCATACCATAGTACAACCTTACCAAAGCTTATCCACCTGAGTTTTGCCATGGGTACCCTGCTGTCAATCTCCACTTCAACGGTAGAAGTAAGTAACCAGCAAAAGAAAACAAGCAGAAACAGCAATACTATGATCAGCCATATCATTTAGTGAAGGTTCGATAAAATGACAGGGAAATGAATGATCTCTATCAGTTCGTATGCTGATTTTGGAGTAAGAAGAAAACCGGAAGCACGGGTGTGTACTTAACTCAACGGCTGAATATCCGGAGCTGTCCAGCTCTTTCTTGCATTTTTACTCATCAGCAATTCCTTAGTGTAGTAGCACAAGGGAAAATCTTTTAATAAAAAGGGCTGCTGCAAAAAATCTGGTAGCCTGTTTTCAAATGAATGATAAGGGTCACCCTGCAATATATAATTAATGATAAGTCTTGTGTAAAAAACGGTAATCGTTTCATGATAACCGGAATCATCAGTGTTAGCTCCCCCCACACTGATATTATATTTTTTGATGCCTTCTTTGACCGATTGAATGGCGAGTGGCAGCGGTTGGTGACTGCAATACCAGAACGCCATCACAAAATGGGCCTCATGCGTCCATTTTTCTTTAGGCAACGTACAGGTTTCAAATTGATGAATCAATCCTTTTGCTTCAATGGCGGTCATACTAAAAGTTTTTTACGTTGATTTCTTCTTTGTAACTGCTAAGTATAATAGTCGTGCTGGTTCGGGTAATAGCTTTAATAGCTTTTATTTTTTTGACAAGCAACTCTTCAAGTGCTGTGGTGTCTTTAACCAGCACTTTTAGCAACAGGTCATAATCGCCGGCCGCATGGTGACATTCCAGTACTTCACCAAGTGCTATAATATTTTCTGTTACATTTCCCGCCTTACTGTGATCGATCCATACCTGTATAAAAGCAACAAGATGCAGATCAAGCCGCTGGCGGTTGACCCGTATAGTATATTTATCGACATAGCCTGACCGGTCGAGTTTACGAAGTCTTTCTGTAACGCCGGGTAGTGACAGGTTTACCTTGCGTGCTATGTCCGCCCCGGTAATGCGGGCATTCTCCGCAAGCAGATGCAGTATTTTAGTATCGTAGCGATCCATATATAAAGTAATTTGAATGACAAATTTACCAAATGCCTAATATTGTAAAGCTGAATGCCGTAAATTAAAGCGATTGTTAGGTATACTTGCTTCATTACCTTATAGCCGCTTTGCCACAGCAATAAAAAGAAATGCTTGTCAATATATCTTTAAGCGGGTTTTAAAGCCACTTTTTACTTCGTGCAAGTAATTATAAGCACATATACGTTCTGCTTTTTAAACTTATTGAGTTATTATTTGTTGAATAATCTTTTGTAACCCATTTCTTAGTTTTATACGTCATGCAAGCAATAACAAAAGAAGCTCCCGCCGTTTCATTCCGCAAAAAAGAAATTGTAAAAAATTATATTACCCGGCTCGACGAACATATTCAGGAATTAAAGGAGGGCAAAGCCGAACGGGCTCTTGAGATAAGAGATCTCGCGGCTATGCTTCATGTGCACCCGGTACACCTGAGCCATACCATCAAAGAAGTGACCGGCCAGTCTACCTGCAGTTTATATGAGGAAAGGCTGGTGCTCATTTCCAAAGAACTTCTGTTGACAACCAATTTACCTGTTGCGCAAATTGCAAGGCAACTGACTTACGATCCTTCCAACTTTACCAAGTTTTTCAAACATTACACCGGTACCACACCCAAAAAATTCAGGGATCAGTACCATAGCGGTTAAAAATCTTAAAGGCTCACCATTTTTTCTTAAGCAGTCACCACGACGAATTGAAGTGTTCAAGTGAATTTTGTGTTCTAAAAAAAATATAGATTTATGTCAATTGTTCAAAAAATCGCCCTCGTTACCGGCGGCAGCAGAGGTTTGGGAAAAGATATGGCTATCAGTATCGCCAGGCGGGGTATTGATGTAATACTTACTTATCGAAACAAAGAAGCGGAAGCACTGGAAACTGTAAAAGAGATAGTAGTCCTTGGCCGCAAAGCGGTGGCGCTGCAATTAGATATGGGAAATCTTCAATCACTCGACGGTTTTGTGCAACAAGTACAACAAGCCTTGCAAACTAACTGGAGAAGTACACATTTTGATTTCCTGATCAACAATGCAGGCATGGGTGCTACGGTCCCTTTTTTGCAGGTAACCGAAGACATATTTGATAATTTTCTGAATGTCCATTTTAAAAGTGTTTATTTCCTGACACAAAAATGTGTACCCTTTATCAACCAGGGCGGACGCATTATTAATATATCTACAGGAACGACACGTTTCAGCAATCCGGGATATTCCGTTTATGCATCTATGAAAGGGGCTGTTGAAGTATTTACCAAATACCTCGCAAAGGAACTAGGAAGCAAAGGCATTGGCGCCAACATAGTAGCACCTGGTCCGGTTGAAACTGATTTTAATAATGCCGCGATCAGAAGCAATCCACAAATGAAAACGGTACTCAGTTCTTTATCTCCGCTGGGAAGAGTAGGAGAGGCCGTTGATATTGGAGGGGTGGTCGCATTTCTTTGTACACCTGAAGCTGCATGGATTAACGGCCAGCGGATAGAAGTAAGCGGTGGTATTAACGGATGATTTACTCCGTCATTCAAATTGGTCGGATATACAAACCGTAAGGTTCATTTATATAACAAGGATTGCCTGTCAACAGGCAATCCTTGTTATTGATTAAATTGTTATGAATTGATTTAAAGACGGCAATTTATTTCAGATTTTTTTCCAGTTTATCAAACGATTCGTTCCATCCCTGGATACAATCTTCATACATCTCATCAGGGATGCCCTGGTGTTGTAATGTCAACACGGTTTTTCCGTTCACTTCTTCCAGGTTAACGGTAATTAATAATTCTATTGGCCAATCTCCCGGCATATTGTGCTCCGATGCGGAGATGGTATTTCCTTTACTATCCGCGAAGCTGTCAGTAAAAACAATTTTCTTGCGTGGAATAATTTCTTCATAAACACCGGTTGACCAAAATTCTTCACCGTCAGGCGAACGCATGCAATTAAGGTATTTACCGCCTTTCTTAAAAGTAATATTGCTGGAGGGGCAGGTAAAATCTTTCGGTCCCCACCATTTCTTTAAGCTTTCCGGTTCCGACCAGGCTTTCCATACTTTGCTCACCGGTAAGTTTAAAACCCGTTCAATGACTATTTCATTTTGTGTATCACGATCCGGGTAAATGGTACCGCTTTTGTTTTTTGCTGTTGTTTCCATTGTTGTAATTTTTAAAATGTAATTAATAAATTGACCGGCCTGCCTGTACATCAGAATGTATAGCGGCCGCAGTAATCTTAATTTACCAAACATTATGCCCTTTAGCCGGCATTCCTGATAAACAACTATTTTTTTAATAACCTTGCCGGCCGATGGATGAAGAGTAATTTCTATGTGTGAAGATTAACGACACTCGCTCAGGTAGAAGCATATTTAAAAGTTAACCAATATCAGCTGTACTTTGTTTAGTTTCAATATAAATTAATAAAGAACATAGTCATTTTTCAGTGGCTAAATGCAGTACATTTAATATGATTAATTTATT
Source organism: Chitinophagaceae bacterium (assembly GCA_040007815.1). GTDB lineage: Bacteria > Bacteroidota > Bacteroidia > Chitinophagales > Chitinophagaceae > Terrimonas_B. Next base: position 84,956 of record JBDTUH010000012.1, on the reverse strand, counting down.
ATGTTATTAAATTTTTGGTATGAAAAACTTGTTTTCTTTCCTTGCTGTAATTGCCTTTTTATCCTGCACCGCTCAGCAACCAACGGATAACCGTGAAAAGGAAATCGTGTTCAGCAATGTCAGCATTATACCGATGGATAAAAACGAGGTGTTGCCAAACCGTGACGTAGTGGTGAAGAATGGAATTATCACCGCCATTGCGCCAACTACAAAATATAAATACAGTAAGGATGCGCTGGTGATTGATGCCAAAGGAAAATGGCTGATGCCCGGCCTGGCGGAAATGCATGCGCATGTGCCTCCTGTTGATGATATCGAACTGATGAAAGACGTAGTAAAGCTTTTCGCATTGAAGGGTGTCACCACTATCCGGGGCATGCTTGGCCATCCAAGGCATATTGAACTAAGGAGTAAAATTCAAAGCGGTGAAATATTGGGGCCGCGGTTTATAACATCGGGTCCATCCTTCAACGGCAATACGGTGAAAACACCTGACTCGGCTGCGGCTATGGTAGGGGACCAAAAGAAAATGGGGTATGATTTTTTAAAACTGCATCCGGGGCTTACCAAAGAAAATTTCGCTGCGATTGCGGCTACTGCTAAAGAGGTTAATATCCCGTTTGCCGGTCACGTATCCTTTGACGTAGGAGTGTGGCGTGCTATCAATGCAGGTTATGCAACCATTGATCACCTGGATGGTTTTGTGGAAAGCCTGGTGCCCGGTATCGAAAAAATGAAAGAAGAAGAGACCGGATTGTTTGCCGTTTTTATCGCGGATAAGGCTAATGAGTCAGGTATTCCCAGGCTGATGGATTCATTGCGTACGCACCATATCTGGGTAGTGCCTACGCAGTCATTACCCGAACGGTGGTTTCATCCGGCAAGAGATGCCAACGAGTTAAGTAGTGAACCTGAAATGAAATATATGGATGCCGCTACGGTCAATAATTGGAGAAGCATGAAAAAAGATCTTTTAAGTAATCCGAATTATAAACCGACTACTGCTACCCGGTTAATTGAAATAAGAAGGAAATTAATTTATGCATGTAATAAGAGTGGTGTTGGCTTATTACTGGGTTCGGATGCACCGCAGGTATTCGATGTGCCCGGCTTTTCGGTTCATCACGAGCTAGTTTACCTGGTGGATGCAGGGCTCACACCTTATGAAGCGTTGAAAACAGGAACAGTGAATGCCGGCAAGTTTTTAAACCGAAAAGATATAGGCGTGATAAAGCCGGGAGCAGTCTCAGATCTGCTATTATTAAATGGTAACCCGCTGGAAGATATTAACCAGTCAAAAAACATCGAAGGAGTAATGATGGGAAATCTTTGGATGAATAGAGAATATATTAATGCTGAATTAAAAAAACTGGAAAAGAATAAATAAGTTTTTAAAATGCAGGCTTACATTTCCACACCCTTTGACAGTATCAATTGAAAGATCAATAGAAGGATAACTAAAAAAATTACCGGCCATAAAAAAATCTTCCTGTTCACATCGCTGTTTATCGTGTATCCGGCTTTTGCCTTCCAGGCGTGCGCAAAGACCATGGGGACGGATAAAAGAGTGACGAACACCGGCGCGGTAGCCCGGCTCCAGGGCATGATGCGGAACGGGATAATGAACATGATCCCAATAACGGAAGCAGCTACTGCTATCCGGAACAAATAATTAAACCGGTTGGCGGCGGTAGCAATATAATTGTTTGACGGAGCCAGTTGCAACAGGTACTGGCTATAGGCTACTCCTGTAAGCAACATGAGAACGATGCCTGCCATAGTTATGAGTAATCCTACTTTATCAATAATACCAAGGTAAGTATAAGCCTGGCCTGTATCCGTATCAGGCGCCATGGCTGCGGTAATGAATTGTGGTAATGATTGCGCCAGTCCCTGGAAAGCCATCCATAAAAAAAATAACTGAATCCAATGAGTTGAGAATTTAATACGCCTTGCTGTCAGTAAACAGGCAACACCGGTAATAAAGATGGCCACAGCGCCATAACCCTGGGCCAGTCCTTCCATGGGGTTTTCACCTTCCCAATTGTGATTGTTGTGATAGAGATATGCTTTTAAGCCGAGCCATTTTTTTCCTAATGCCAGAAATAATTCCTGTATAAAAAAGATCAGGTTAAAAGCAAGCGCATATAATACCGCGGAATTGATGACCAATGGCCAGGAAGAACCCGTCTTTTCAAGTGAGTGCTTTGGACCCTTTCTCGTTTTCAAATAACCCAGCAGGCCCCAAATGATGGGAAGTACCAGTAATAACAGGGGCAGCAGGTGACTCAGCGCCATGGTCGCAGTTGATTTAGCCATGAGACTCCTGAACTAAGAAACAGGTTACAGCCGTATGAGTATTTATTTTTCTGATACTTTCTTACCGGTTTGGGAAATCGTAGCAGGAAAATTTCTTATGTTTTTTTCCTTTTAGTAGAATGGAATGCGAATGGCGTATAGAAGGATGCAGGTAATAAATTCTATTATATATGTATCTCACAGATATTTTATTTTAAACATCGCCTGTTTTCTTCCAAAGCCTGTTCTTGACCACCCTTTCAATTACCTCATCCCGGTAATTGCGGCTGATGGGAATGCGAAAGGACGCAATGATGATTTCATTGTTTTCAATCGACTCTATTTTAGGAATGGAAACGATATAGGACTTATGTACCCTGATAAAAGAATGTTTGTCTAAGTTCTGTTCCACATTTTTAAGGTATAGCAATGTCATGTACTTTCCCTTAGTCGTATAAATAGTAACATAGTTCTGCATGGCTTCCACATAAAGTATATCGTTAAAATATATCCGTTCGTATTTGTAGTCACATTTGATAAAAAAGTAATCGGCCGTCGAACCAGGTTTCGTCAAATCGCTGTTAGCTGATTTAGCAAGCAGGTTATGATAATCTTTGGCCTTACTAACCGCTTTGAAAAAGCGGTTAAATGTGATGGGTTTTACGAGATAATCCAATACATCCAGCTGAAAACCCTCCAGGGCATAGCTTGGGTAAGCCGTAGTGATGATCACCATCGGCGGGTTATGCGCCATTTTTAAAAATTCAATGCCATTTATCACCGGCATTTGAATATCAAGAAAAATGAGATCAATTTTTTGTTCATCGAGCAAGCGGGTAAGTTCCACCGGGTTATTTCCTGTACCGGTAAGCTGTAAGAAATCGATCTCCCGCACATAATTGGCGATACATTCTCTTGCTAATGGTTCATCGTCTATGGCTACGCATTTTAAAATCATAGTAAGCGCTTTTTCAAAACCATCCGTCAGGCTTGTTTTAAAATTAAACTTGCTTCCTTCATGGATTCCATTGATAGTTCTGCGATGCTGTTTTCATGTACATCTAACCGGAGCATTACCCGGAACTGCTCATCATCTTTTTCTATGGCTAAGTCATGTTTTCCCGGGTAAATAAGGTCTAACCTGCGTTGTATATTTTTCAACCCGATGCCGCTATAATTTATCAATCCGGTTGAAGAATTTTGCTGGGCGTCAATGCTGTTTGAAATATCCAACTGCAACTCCTTTCCACTGAAACGAAGATTCATTTTAATCCAGTTGGCTTTATCTTTTCGCTGTGACACATGTTTGAACGCATTTTCAATAAAGGGCATTAAGATAAAAGGAGCAATAGCCAGGTTACCGGAGTGCCGTTCTTCAATGTGTATGTCTGTATCGATAAAATACTCCTGCCTTAATTTTTCAAGTTCAATAAAATTTTCGAGGTAGGTCAGCTCCTTATCAAGTGGAATCTGGTGTTCATTACATTCATACAACTGGTATCTTAATAGGTCTGAAAACTTGGCTAAGGAATCGGACGCCATATCCGGGTTTTTATGGATGAGCACAAATATGGAATTAATGCTGTTGAACAAAAAATGAGGATTAAACTGGGACCGGAGAAATTTCAGTTCTGTTTCTAATTTCTCCTTTTCCAGTACTTGTTCTCTTCGCTTTGTTTGTATCCAATTCTTGGCCAGTTTCACACTCATGCCAAGCGTCATGCTGGCGACAGAAGAAGGAAGCGTATTGACCTGGAAAAAATACAGGTAATTTTTGGGATCTCTCTGGTATAACTCTTCAAACGTTCTTTCCGATAACCCCGCACTCACATAATACCCGGAGGTAATAAACGATGCTGTTAATAAGATTGTTAACAGAACCAGGAAAACATATTGAATATATTTCCCCTTTTCAAGGAACCGGGGTATTAAAAAGTAAAGATTGAAATACACGGCAATCGCCTGGAAGACGACATAGAACAGAAACTTGATGGAGTAGGCGGAAGAGAAAATGTTCGATGCCACTGCGGAAATGCTACCGACGGTTACCATCCACCACATGATATGATAGGCGAACCAAAAGATTATATGGTGCAGTTTATACTTGAAAAACCAACTATATTTTGATACGGTGACTGGCAAAATTCTTTTGTTACCGATTTTTAGTGATTCACGAACCTGAGATTCAACATAATTTAAAAATAACCAAATTCCGTCCGCTGGCCTCATTTTGAATGTAACCTGTATCAAAATATTGACCAAAGGATTTTTAATACGGATGAGAGGTAATTCCGGCGATTTTCATTCCTAAGCAATCTGGTTTTCCCGTATCACAATCATCTTATCAATTTTAAATGACGTCTTAGCATATAATCTTTCCGGGGTGTTCAGGCCTCTCTTTCTTTGTCTCCATATTAATAGAACATGACTTGTGTTCCAGGAAGAATTTTTTTAAGCTCTTAGCAATATGAAAATTGTATTTGTTCAGTTTTTATTCTTTTGCATCCTGCAAAATGTATCCGGCCAGGTGTCAGGCAGAATAGTTGCTGTCAATGGTGAGCCGGTTTCATTTGCCAATGTATTCCTTTTGAGTAGCAGGGACAGTATTCTGGTAAAAGCTACTTTATCTAATGAGAACGGAACTTATCGCCTTGAAAATATTCCGCGGGGATCATATACGTTACGTATTAGCAGTTCTGGCTATCAAACATGGAACTCGCCGGTATTTGAGTTGACTGATTCGCAAAACAGTAAAGACGTCGGAATACAGGTTATGAAGGAAAATACTAAGGAACTGGCAGGAGTTGTCGTGCGGTCAGAAAAACCATTATACTGGCAGAAACCGGAAGGAACTATTGTGAACGTAGAAAACAGTCTGTTGACAAAAGGCAGTACCGTCTTAGAGATTTTAGAACGATCTCCGGGCGTGGTAGTTAATCACAGGGACAACAGTATTGAATTGAATGGCAAAAGCGGAGTGATGATAATGCTGAATGGGAAACTCATGCGTATGTCCATGGAACAGGTAGTTAGTTTTTTAAGCGGAATGAGCGCTGATGATATCGCCACAATAGAATTGTTAACTACTCCGCCTGCCGGCTATGATGCGGAAGGAAGTGCGGGCCTGATCAATATTGTATTAAAGAAAAATAAACGACAGGGAACGAATGGTTCTGTTTCGTTGACCGCTGGTTACGGTTACGGTGAAAAAGGAACCGGCAGCATCAATCTTTCGCATAATAAAAAGAATATAAATCTGTACGGGTCATACAACTTTTCTCACAGCAGTACTTATAGCAACATGTTTGTTTCAAGTGCGCAAAATATGGATTTCCTTGGGGGAGATGTAGTTGTCCTGGGCTGGTTTACTACGAAGGCGGAAAGAAATAATCATGACGCTACTTTAGGTCTTGATATAAAGCTAAATCCCAAAACCACTATCGGGGGTAGTATTACTTATAATAACAGCAAAAACTCTTCTATTAATTTTACGGATGCAGGGTACAACATTTTGCCTGACTCGCTTCTGCAGTTTACCGGAGATAACAGGAGCGTTAATCGTTGGAATAACCTGGTAAGCTCCATTTACATGGAAAAGTTATTACGACAGGGAGAAAAGATCAATGTGGACCTGGACTATCTCTACTTTAATAATAATGGCCGTTCAAATGTGCAAAGCACTTTTATTAATAAGCATGGGACGCAGGCGGGTACTGACGAAATCCTGTTTTCCCCCCAACAGAAAGGATCTGCTAATACTACGATACAAGTGGGTGTAGTAAAAATGGATTATATAAAACAGATGAATGAGAAGATAAAATTTGAAACAGGTATCAAAGGAGCTTACACTCAAAGCTCAAGTGTATCAGGAATACAAAGCCTGTTAAATGGCGTATGGACAGGCAGTGACCAAACATCTAACCACATCCTTATGAAGGAGGGTGTAGGAGCCCTTTATGCTTCTGTTAGTTCACAAATAAACCCGTCAACTATTCTTGTGATTGGTACCAGGTATGAATATTCATATACGAATATGGACAATTCAAATTCTGGCGGCAATATAGCTAACCGGAAATTGGGTTCACTGTTCCCCAGTGTATTCTTTTCTAAAAAACTAAATGATGAGTCTGAATGGCAATTATCCTATACCAAGCGGATCAGCCGGCCGTCTTATAATGATCTGGCATCCTATGTTGGTTATAGCGATCCCACGGCAGTTTATACCGGAAACCCGTTTTTAAAACCAACTATCACCAACAATATAAAACTGGGATATAATTATAAGAGCTACTTTTTTTCATTACTATTCAGCAGGGATAACAATGCGATTACAAGATACCAGCTATCCGAAAGCCCTGCAGCGGATATGTTGTTCATTTCTCCGCAGAACCTCGCCTGGCAAAATAATATAACTTTTCAAACCAACCTGCCAGGGAAGATAAACAACTGGTGGACCATCAACTACGGTTTTGCAGGAGGTCTGAGACAGTACAAAGCCGAATACACGAAAAAGCCTTTTAAAAAATCATATTTCGGTTATTCTATCAACTTCAGCCAGGCATTCAGGTTTCCCGGCAATTTTTCGGCGGAACTTTCAGGTTTGTATCATTCTCTATCGTTTGACGGCACAAGGAGAGTAAAAGGGTTTGGAGTGCTGAACGCGGGCATTAAGAAAGAGTTGAAAAAAAATGGCGGAAGTTTTCAATTGTCTGTCGCCGATATCTTTAGAAGAGAGCGTTATATTATTGAATATGGCACTCTTACCGAAGAAGCTTTCTCTATAAGAAGCCATGTAGAATTTTACCCTGAATCGGTGAAATCCCCCATTTTAAAACTTACTTACTCCAGGTCTTTTGGCAATAATAAATTAAAAACGCAAAGAAGTGCCGGAGCTAATGATGAACAGGAAAGGATCAGGAAAGAGTAATGAACTAAATCAAAAACACAGTTGCTGATTAATTCATTCACCAATTTGTTGTTTGACTACGATATTTTCCACCTGGGAATTCTAAATCCAGGTATTGGTCATCTGGATAAAAAAAAATTTAAATTTATCGTATGAGCGGTAATATTGCAGGCATAACCTGAAAGTAACAATGAAACAAAACCGAACCGCCCGACTGTTTTTGATATTCCTGCTTTTGTCATTACAATGCTATAGCCAAACAAAAAAAACCGTGATTGACTATCTTAATTTACCGGGGCCTATCGTCTTTGATGGTAAATCTTATAAGCTTTCGTGGACTTCTCATCCATCTGGCAATTATTATAAACAAGAATATATTGTAAGCGGAGATAATGCGATTAAGTTCACTACCATGCTGATGGTGGAAGTAGTTACCGGAGATATAAAGATAAAAGATGCCGCGGCTGCTAAAATTGAAGAACTTAAAAAAATGAAAGAAGCTAACCCCATTGTCAATTATGAAAGTTTTGACAATCCCAAAACAGGAGAGTACATGATTGACTTCTTATTAAGTGAGAATACAGCAGACGGAAAGGATATCAGTATTTTGGAAAGAAACGTATACCGGTATATGCCCTTTGTTGATAAGGCCGGTAAAAAAGGGATCATTTTATTTGGAATAAGTACCAGGAGTTATGGCGATAAAATCCAGCCGTTCCTGGTGTCTTTAAAATCAAAAAAAAGTGACCTCGTTAACAAAATGGCGCAGTATAAATTTCCGGAATTGAAAATTATAAGATAAATAGGTTTTCCTACAGGTGAGTATCCACGTAATTATTCAGTATGAAGCCATTAAAATTTCATAGATCCGGTGCTCATCTGCCAGTAAGAAACCTGAAGGAGACCCTTGACTACTATCGCGACAAACTTGGGTTTTATGAGGAGTGGACTTTTGGCCATAAAGATGGTGGAATAAAAAGAGATGACATGCGTCTGCTTTTTGGTGAAGACCCTGGTTATACAGCTATAATTAATAACGCGACAAATCGTCTCAATTTGATATGGTTTGTTGACAATATCGATGAGATATTTTCTGAATTTCAACAAAGAGGGGTTGAAATACTAAGTCCATTAAAGGACTATCCGTATGATCTTCGGGAATTCGCTTTCATTGACATTAACGGGTATTGTATCCGGGCCGCAGAGGGAATACAAAAAGCATGAAGTTAATTGCTGCACATTGTGCAAGGAGACACGCTGAAAAACAATGCTCTTTTAAACAGTCCGGGTAATAGTTTAATAATTCTTTCCTTTTTTAAACTTAATTCGTCATGTGCTGTTTTATCAGTGAAATAATTCAGGCCATGCGAAAAGGAATAGCAGATGTTAAATCAGGTACCATTGAATTTAGTGTAAAGGCATTAGACAATTTGCAAAATGAAGGGTACAAGTTTGTGCAGGTTAAAGGTCTCACAATTGACAAGCATTACGACTATGTAGAGCCTCATATTTTGGTATTAGTGCCTTTCAGGGAGCTTCCAACTAATCCAATGCAAAGAGATATTTACGAACCGATCAAGAGCGAACTTTTGTACAAATGGGCGGCCGAAAAGAATGAGCACCCTGAGATCGTTATAGCCAATAGTCAGTTTAATTGATCTTAATTCTGTTCTCTGTTTTTTTAACCGGGAATTTCAATAGATAAAAGTGCTGAATCGTGTACTTTTTTTATATGTTAAAAGGTGACGAATCCGGTCGGCAATGTTTTTATTGATAAGAGAATAGTTATTTATTGAATACAAGTACTAATAATTATCTTCCGGTTTCCAAAAAAAATAGGAAATGAAAAAACTCCTGTATGGTTTCTTTTTTTTAGTGATCGTAGTCGCCGCACATAGTCAAACGCTTTCTAAAAATGAACAGCAAATAGTAAGCAGCATCGATGCGGATATGACAGCAACACTTCAGTTGCTGAAAGAATCAGTAAATATCAACAGTGGGACTTTTAATATTGAAGGCGTAAAGAAAACCGGGGAGCTGTATAGAAAGGAATTGGAAGCGATGGGTTTTACAGTAGAATGGATACCGATGCCTGATTCATTAAAAAGAGCCGGGCATCTTGTGGCGTGGCGAAAAGGAAAGAAAGGAAAGAAACTTTTCCTGGTCGGTCATCTTGATACCGTGTTTGAACCGGATATGCCACCGAATCCTTTTACTATGTTAAAAGATAATACGGCGACAGGGCAGGGCGTTGTGGATATGAAAGGAGGTGATGTATTGATAATCGCGGCGCTGAAAGCTTTATATAAGCAAGATCTGTTGAGTGATGTAAGCATCACCGTATATTTCACCGGTGATGAAGAAAATGCCGGCCATCCGAGGTTTGTGAGTCGCGGTGATTTTATGGAAAGAGCAAAGCAGCATGATATAGCATTGGCATTTGAAGCTGCTGCAGGTTTGAATACTGTTGCTACGGCCCGCCGCGGTGCCAGTGAGTGGAAATTAGAAGTCGAAGCTAAACAGGCTCATTCATCCGGGGTGTTTGGTGTGGCGGGGTATGGCTCTATTTATGAAGCGGCAAGGATCATCAATACATTCCGCGAAAAATTAAGCCATGAAAAATATCTCACCTTTAATCCTGGTTTGTTTATCGGGGGTTCTGAAGTGAATTATAATGATGATGCGCAGAAAGGAGAGGCTTCCGGTAAAACCAATATCATTTCTCCCAAAACGGTGGTCATCGGAGATCTGCGATTTCTCAGCGAGCAACAAAAACAAAATGCGAGAGCGATGATGCGCAAAATCGTGTTGCAACATCTTGCCGGAAGCAAAGCCACTATTCATTTCAAAGATGGTATTCCTTCCATGGCGCCTACAGCCGGTAACAACGCTTTGGTTAAAGTGGTAAGTGAGATAAGTATGTCATTGGGCTATGGGAAAGTGAATGCCGGAGATCCTGGTTCAAGGGGCGCCGGTGATATTTCTTATATAGCTAATTATCTTGATTGTTTAGACGGACTGGGTGCATCGGGCAGTGGATCTCATGCGCCGGGAGAAATAATTAACCTGAAAGAGTATCCAAAGCTTATCAAAAGAGCGGCTTTAGTTATTTACAAACTTACCCGCTAAAACTAAACTTTAATACGGTCGTTTCTTTGGATTTTTTCTCATATCAAAAAGGCAAAGTATTTCTCTACTATTATTCCGATCATCATAGAGGTTTTTCAATTGTAAATTACAAAAAATATCAAAACAGATGGAATGTAAGAGGTATTGCTAATGCTGCTTCAACAACTAAAATCCCACATTTGATGGGTAGTATTTTGAAATTTAGAATCTTACAGGGAGAGGAGCATTTTTGAAGCGGTAAGGGCATTATTCCCGATATTTTAATTTCTATCTTCGCAACCTGGCTATCGAAAAATTACATATTGATCGTTTCCTGGAATTAGGAAAAGTATTTCCCGTACTGGACGTTCGCTCTCCGGGAGAATATATTCATGCACATATACCCGGCGCATACAATCTTCCCTTATTTACAGATGACGAAAGAAAAGTAGTTGGTACCGCTTATAAGCAGCAAAGCCGGGAAGCGGCTATTAAAATCGGGCTGGATTATTTCGGAACAAAAATGAGGAAGATGGTGGAAGAAGTGGAATCGCTGATAAGTTCAAGGGCTGTAGCTGAGGGATCGAAACAGGTATTGGTTCATTGCTGGCGTGGAGGTATGCGCAGTGCGGGTGTCGCCTGGCTGTTGGATCTGTATGGATTTAAAGTATATACATTGACAGGTGGATATAAAGCTTACCGGCATTGGATAATAGAAACTTTTTCCATGCCGGTAGTGTTCAATATACTTGCCGGTTATACAGGTTCAGGAAAAACATATTTGCTGGATGAAATGAAAACTAAAGGTGCGGCGGTAATTGACCTTGAAAGATTAGCCAGTCACAAGGGTTCCGCTTTTGGTAATATAGGTATGCCTAAACAGCCAACACAAGAAATGTTTGAAAACTTACTGGGCCATGAATTGAGAAACCTGGTCAATACGCAGGACGATATGCCTGGTGCTATTTGGCTGGAGGATGAAAGCCAGCGTATTGGTCATATTAATATTCCGCCTGCTCTGTGGAATAATATGTGGCGATCAGCCATTATTTTTATCGACATTCCTTTTGAAGAACGATTGAAACACATTGTACAGGAATACGGTAATTTGAACAGGGAGAAAGTTGCCGATGCGATAGTACGAATTAAAAAAAGATTGGGTGGTTTGGAAACAAAAATGGCGCTGCAAAATTTGGAAGCAGGAGAGATTGAATCCTGTTTTCGTATTTTATTGAAGTACTATGATAAATTATACAAGAGGGCATTGGATAATCGTGATCCGTCAAAATTAATGTTGACTAAACTCGATTGCAGCATTGTGGATTCAACGTTAAATGCTGACAAAATAATGGACAGGGAATTTTTAATAAAATGACAGGAATGGAACAGGAAGTAAAACTCACTCAATATTCACATGGCGCTGGCTGCGGATGTAAAATATCTCCCCAACTATTGGAAGAAATTTTATCGGGCAGTTTTGCAATGCCGGATAATGAAAATTTATTGGTGGGCAATCATAGTAAAGATGATGCCGCTGTATATGATATGGGAAATGGCACCGCGATTATTTCAACTACCGATTTTTTTATGCCGGTAGTGGATGACCCGGTTGAATTTGGAAGAATAGCGGCGGCGAATGCGATCAGCGATGTATATGCCATGGGAGGAAAACCTTTGCTGGCCATAGCGATATTAGGATGGCCGGTCAATAAACTTTCACCGGCTGTTGCAAGGAAAGTAATCGAAGGTGGAAAAAGTATTTGTGCGGAAGCGGGTATTCCATTGGCTGGTGGACATAGCATTGATTCACCCGAACCAATTTTTGGTCTCGCGGTAAATGGCCTTGTGGATATTAAGAATATCAAGCAAAATAATACAGCAAAAGCAGGTGATATTTTATACCTCACTAAACCATTGGGTGTGGGTATTCTGACCACGGCTGAAAAAAAGGGAATGCTAAAGCCCGAACATGCAGGGACAGCAGCGAAGCTAATGATGCAATTAAATAAAGCAGGGGAGGCGCTGGGAAAAATAAATGGCGTTAACGCCATGACTGATGTAACCGGCTTTGGACTATTGGGCCACCTAACCGAAATGGCCGAAGGAAGTAATTTGACTGCTGTCATTCCCGGGATGACGGGTATTCCACTTATCAGTAATGACCTTGAATATTATATAAAGAAGCAAGCTGTACCGGGTGGTACATATCGCAACTGGGATAGTTACGGGCATAAAATTTCTATCAGTGAAGTAGTGGAAGAGAAAACGGAAATAATTAAATGTATTCTTGCTGATCCACAAACCAGTGGTGGCCTGCTGATCGCCGTGGACCCGGCTGCCACGAAAGATGTGGAATCACTACTGAAAGAATTTAAGCTCGAAAAGCACCTGGCGCCAATCGGCTATTTTAAAGAGAAAGATAAAATGAGTGTTTTGATAGAGGTGTAGCAAGCTGTTGTAATATCCGTGTGCCGTCATCAAAATTCAGGACGAAATCTTTTTAAAAAATAACCCCGCTGTTGATGCGGGGCTTATAGTGAGATTAAAGAAGTAAAAAAAGAAGTTGACCGATATTGGATTTTTTGGGTGGTTAGCCCATTGGTTTTAAAAGGAATTGGTATGGATCTTTCGAAATGATATTGGATTATTTGATTGATATATCAATCAACTTCTGATGCAAACATAGGATAGCTAAGAACACAAGACAAGCGGATATATACCCGATCTTTGGACGAAATATACGTATCATCAGGAAAGAGAGCGAACCCAGGTAAGATTGTAGGGCTGTTTTTTTCCTTTGATGCACGTAAATAAGAAACAGGTAGTAAAAGGAATTTGCGTAAGGCTGTTTCCGGAAGAAAGGTTTGTATCTCCGCTTACATTGGCCTCCAGAGAAGAAGTTTCAATGGCACGCCAACCCGGCTCTACTTTTTCAAGACTATAGCCTATGTCAAGGTGCCGTTTTGCGAGTTGTTCGACAAGGTTTTTTAATATGCGTGGGTCAGCTAAAATGGCGGTAATTGCGAGGGAAGGGTCTTCGATTTTGTTGACTGGCTTTTTCATAGTATTCATTTTGGTTTTGGATGGTTAAATGTTTTCGGCAGGTTCCTGGTTTGATTCAGATATGAAGTAACGAACGAATTACGTCATAATAAATAGAATCATTTATTGTTCTTTTGTAATTTGAATATAGTTTAATCTGTAGTATTCTGACTACATCGCCCCACTGATGCTTATAATAAATATAGTTGTTTTCAGAGTATGCGGCCAATAAAATATATTTGGCATAACGGGGCTGACAAAAAATGGGATCTTTTCAATTTCAGTAATTTTATAATTCTATATATACCAAACTCTTTTAGTTATGAAAAAAATGCTCTATTTCTCATTCAAAAGTCTTTTTTTAATAGTTGGATGGTCACTTCTCTCATCATGGTCGCAGGGCGGAAAGCCGGCGAGAGAGTTTTACCAGTTTACTGTTTATCATTACAGCAATGCGGATCAGGAAAAAATGCTTGACAACTACCTCCAAAATGCACTATTACCGGCTTTGCACCGGATGAGTATTAAAAACGTGGGTGTTTTCAAAGCCATAGCCAACGATACTGCTGTCAGCAAAACATTGTATGTGTTGCTGCCCATCAAGTCATTGGAGATGTTGACAAAGATTCCGGCAAAACTAAATGCTGACAGCGACTATCAATCAAAAGGCGCTGAATACATCAATGCTGTCTATACCGCCTCATCTTATACCCGGATGGAAACGATAGTACTGCAGGCATTTCCTTTGGCGCCTCAACTACAGGTTCCCGCATTGAAAGCGGAAAAGAAAGACAGGGTATATGAACTCCGCAGCTATGAAAGCGCCACGGAGAAAATATTTAAGAATAAAGTTCAGATGTTTAATGAAGGAGATGAAATAGGATTGTTCAAAAGACTGAATTTTAATGCTGTCTTTTACAGCGAAGTGATTGCCGGTGATAAAATGCCCAATTTGATGTACATGACAAGTTTTGAAAACATGGCTGACAGAGATGCGCATTGGAAGAGTTTCGTCGATGCCCCGGATTGGAAAAAGCTTTCTGCTATGCCGGAATACCAGCACAATGTATCGCACATTGATATTACGTTCCTGCGGCCTGCTGATTATTCCGATCTTTAAAACACTAATGCTGTCAACGGATCGACTAAACGGTTTCCATATACGATGGTTATCATCCGATAGCTATCGGATTTGAATTTTCGAGGTTTCAGCGCTTTCTTATACTGATAAAATATAAGCCACGGATACACGGATAAATATTGTAATCCGTGCATCCGTGGCCTAAACTTTTCAAACTGATATGCTACCCATAGTACAGAAAGAATAGAATTCCCATACTTATCGCTATCATTGCATAAGTAATTAACTGACAGTTGATGGTTAATGCCAAATATTGGAATTATGGGAGTTGATAAAAACGAACCAAACAGAAAAGAATTAGAAAAGGGGATACCGCATATTATTGTTGAGATCATTGAGTATGTCCAGAATGCTGTGGTCAGTAAAACCATTATTAAAAAGTCAAGTGGAAATGTTACAGCCATGTCTTTTGACAGGGGAGAGGAACTGGCGGACAAAATTTCTCCCTTTGACAACTTTATACAAATAATTGATGGAGCGGCGGAACTGGTTATTGATAAAGAAACACATCAACTGAAACTTGGAAACGGCATAGTTATACCAGCCCATGCGCAGCATTGCTTCAATGCCAGGGAAAAATTCAAGATAATTTCAACCATTATCAAAAGCGGGTACGAGGAATAATTATTATTTCATCCGCAGTTGAAAGAAAAGGAAAATATACTTCTGCATTATCTATTGCAAATCGGTTCCCGGATCACTAAAAGTTGTATTCAACTTCCTTTCAAAGATTAACCCTGTTTGTGATAAACAAAGACTACCTTACTTTAAGTCGCCGTACCGGCAATTCCTCCTTGTACAGCGTTTCTTGAAAATACCGGCCAAATCAGGATATTAAAAAAAAGAGAGGCATCAGCATGTGTTTTTCAGCAGGAGCCAGTTTTGGAGCCAGTGCGGTGCTTAGTTTAATCGGCTCGGCTGCGATAGTAAAAGCCAGAACGATCCCGCAAGGTTTGTTTGCAGGTATTCCTCTTATTTTTTCTGTACAGCAACTGGCGGAAGGAATACTCTGGCTATCATTTAAGAATACGGGCCTTGAAGCAGCGCAACCTTTTTTTACATATACTTTTCTTGTATTTGCCATGATGCTCTGGCCCGTATGGATACCTTTTACACTTCGATTGCTGGAAAAGGATAGCCGGCGAAAAAAGATAATGAGTGTATTGTTGGGAATCGGGGTGCTGGTATCGATGGGAGTTGGCTGTGTGCTGATGCTTTATGACGTGCATGTGATCTCCACTCATCATCATATTCATTACAGGGTAGACTTTCCAACAGGAAGGAGAGTTCTTATACTACCTTTTAGTTTACTTTATTTTATCGCTACTATTATTACTCCTTTTATTTCAGGCATTAAAAGAATGAAATGGATTGGGGTTGGTTTTTTAGCTTCCTACCTTTTTGCGATCATCTTTTACAGCGGTTTTGTTGTTTCGGTGTGGTGTTATTTTGCGGCTATCCTGAGTGTCGTGGTTCTTTGGATACTGTCAGATCTGCGAAAATCAGCGTTGTAGTCTCTCAACTTTTATGCTTTCTCACAGGTTTTTGCAGCGGATTGAATCTAACGCATAGAAGCCGCGATGCCGGAAATGTGTGAATCATGTAATTTAATTATAAAATTATATAACGGTTTTATACGTAAAGCTTGTCATCTTTACATAGTGTGGAGTAAAGTCATTTGCACCAGTGACAGCAATAGTGAAGGATATATTCGGCAACTTTTAAAAATGAAAAAATGAGAGTAAAAAATTTTTTACAAATGACGTCGCTTGTGTTGTTTATGGCGATTACTTTACCGGCCATCTCCGCAGTTGTGCCACCCGCATCTTCGCTAAGCAGTAATGCTGCCGGCACTGAGAACAACAGGGCGCAACAATTGATTAGTCGCCTGGAAGAAATTAAGGGAATGGATAAATCGGAACTGACAAGACTGGAAAGGAAAAGTCTCCGGAAAGAAGTAAAGGGGATCAGGAAGGAATTAAAAGATGGCGGCAAAGGAGTTTATCTTTCTGTAGGAGCGATCATCATAATTATTTTATTGCTGATCCTTATCTTATAGTATTTCTGTAGTTTTCTTAAACTGCAGAATAAACCTGGTGCCTTCATCCACCACCGACTCCACGTTGACAATAACATTATTTAACCGTAGAATATCCTGGGTGGTCGCGAGGCCGAGGCCCATTCCCCCCGGCTTATTGGTGAAATAAGGCTTAAATATTGATTTCATATTCTCCGTGCTGATGCCACAACCATTGTCTTCTATCAGCAGGGTGCATTGGTGTTCATCTGCTTTTGTAACAAGCTTTAATTCCCCTTTATCCTGGGTCATAGCATCAATAGCATTAATGATAATATTCGTCAAAGCAATCTTCATTTCCCGTTGGTTTAATGCGATATCACAGTCCTTTACGGCATACTCTTTATAAACCACGATATTTTTGAGCCTGATCCGGTCCTCAGCCATTGCCAGTACTTCATCAATCAACTGGTGGATGGAATACATTTCCGTATGTACTTCCTCGTTTTGGTGATTTTTAAGCAGCTCATTAATCAAAATATTAATCCGCATAGAGCTACGCAGGATAATGTCAAGATACACTTTCGCTTCATCGTTTTTTACATGGGATTCCAGCATTTCGACAGCCAGGCTAATATTCGTGATTGGATTTCTTACTTCATGTGCGAGGACGGAAGCTATTTGGGCGGGAATATCTTTCAATATTTCCGGCATTGCTTTACCATTCCGGGGTATCGTAAGCGTATTCATTTTAGAGGATTTTAGTGTTCTTAGATTTTCAAAATAAAGGTCGGAGCGTTTCCTCTCACAATTGTTATGTGATTCTGTAAATAAGTTATATCATTCACACATTAGTGTGGAAACCTGGTTTATACTGCCTCTGGTCAGTTTCTGTTTTGTCATCTGCCTGCATTCAAAGGCAATACTACTTTTAATTCATAGCCCTCGCCCGGGTTTGAAACAATTGTTACACTTCCACCATATAATTCCGCCCGGCTCTTAATATTTATAATACCTAACCCTGATTTCTCCTTTAACATATCACAGCCTTCTCCATCATCTGAAATGAGCAGTATGATTTCATTTTCTCGCCTGCTTAAATGAATATTGGCAAGGGTTGCTTTAGAATGCTTCAGAATATTATTTAACTGCTCCTGCACTATACGGAAAATTGTCGTCTGCATCTTCGCATCAAGGTCATTTTCAGTAACGCTGGTATCCCGGAAAAACTCAATTTTTACCGGGTGTATAATACCGAGGTCATGCAGAAGATTTTTTATATTGTCAAACAACCCGATAATATCTATATCCGGTATTACCAAAGCTTTGGATACTTTCCGGATCTCTTCTATTACCTCTCCTATAAAGGCGCAGGATTTCTCGAGGTACATGTCCCGGTTAGTATTATAGGTTTTTGCCATTTGTGCATAGAGTTTGGCTACCACCAGGGTCTGGTTCAGATTATCGTGCAATTCTTTCCCAATATCTTCTCTTTCTCTCTCCTGTGCGGTCAGTATGGCATTGGTTATTTCTCTCTGTTTGGTTGATCTTTCTTCTTCTAATTTTTTTCTCAGTAAAACCCTTTCGCTTATATCCTGCGTGGCACCGATCATCCTCGAAGCCTTTTTATCCCCATCAGAGATTATATGCCCCCGATCGTGCACCCAGGCATAATCGCCATTGGCTTTTTTAAACCTGTATTCATCTTCCCATATATATTTATCGCCATCTTCAATAAGTTTTTTTAGCCTTGCCAGTATACGTTCTTTATCATCAGGATGCAACCGGCTCTCCCAAAAGCTTTGAGGTATCAGGGCGTTTTCTATCTGGTAACCAAAAGCTCTTTTATGACCTCCATCTATCCAGAACAGTTCCCTGGCCTGCAGATCCCATTCCCAAAGACAATCATTGGTAACTTCTGTTACATACCGGTATAGTTCGTTCAGTATTTTTAATTGCTGAGCCGGATGGCCCGGCAGCTTCGAATTATCAGGATGCGCTGGCTGATTACTGCTTTTAAAAGAAACAAAGAGCGTATCATCGCAGTGATAGGTAATGACGTCAAACCAGGCGCCCATTTCCCCCCAATACTCTGTAAAGTGAACAGGAACATCCTGTAGAAAAGCTTTATGGTAAACCGCATAGAAATCTATTGGAAGCGCTCCCGCAAATTTTTCCCATAAGTTCTTTCCGACTATATCCTTTGATTCAATTCCTAATAATCTTTCAGCAGCCTTGTTCCAATATTTTACCGTCCATCTGCGATCGACGGAAAAAAATCCGTTAGTGATAATTTCTGTGATAGGTTTCCCCCGATACCCATTGGCGCCTCCCGTTTTTGTAAGACCATTTGCCGGAGTTAGTAATTTTAAAGTCATATTTCCCTATTGGGTTAATAATTTGATTGGCACGGGATGGGTGATATAATATGATTACGGAGGTTAGTCATACCCGCTTTTGATGATCGTTAAGATCATTTTAAACCGCCCGTTGGGCTTTATGAAATTGGGCGAATGTGCCGGAATAATAATTCCCTGGCCCGATTCGAGTACATGCGATATTTTATCAATTACGATCTCGGCCTTGCCTTCAATGATCTGGGCAAAAGTGTCAAAGGGAGAGGTTTTCTCGGTCAGCCCTTCGCCGCTGTCAAAAGACATCACACTAATATTTCCTGTTGATTTTTTTATGATCGTTTTGATCACTACTGAATTTGCCATGTACTCTATAATTTCAACAATAATATGTGCCTTTGATTTTTCCAGTTCAATATTTACCGGCTTCTCTTTATTTCCCGGTTTATTGTTTTCTCCTATTTTATCTTTAGTATTCATAGTATTGAGCTTTTATTAATTTCCCTATATCATTTTGTAGCAGCACACCTTAACTCGTATTTAATCTTTTAAGCCCCTGAATCTTTTTTTGAGCTCAATTTCCAGTGCAAGACGCCAGCCTTTTCTTGCTTGTTTCGTAATTATAGCGAGGTTTGCAATTGCCTTCCAGGACTTATAGTAAATAAATTTTCGGAATCAATGCGTATGACAAAGGTGGAATTCCTTTTGCTTATAACTGTTACATAACTCTGAGAAAAAGTTACATCATTCACACAGTGAAAAAGATGTAATCTCTATAATGATAGAATCACCCTGTTCGGGATGTTACTACTTCGGGTATGTTAATATTCTTATTTCTTGTTATCAGAAATAAAAGTCCCTGTAAAAACAAGGAATTTAACCAAAACCCACTGTTAAGAAAAATTTAGTGACCCGATGAAAGAGTTTATTAGTTCGGGCGAGAGCTATTTCCCGATAGCTGAATATTGACGTTGTATATATTTTAAAAACCCGTCCCGGTTTTTTTTTGAGACGAATAGTTCCGGATTAAAATACAACGATAAAATTTTATTGATCCAGGCTGAATTTATTCTGTACATGTTCTTCCCGATAACACCCGGGGAAAAAAAGAAGGGCCAGGATAGAGATCCAGCCCCGGGGATTAAACCAATATCCTATCGAAAAGCTGTGATAAAGTTACAAGCCGGGTATACAATTGATGTTATAGCATTGTTCAAAAATGTTACATAATTCACACATTTCAGCCCTGTATGCAGATTTGGGTAGGGGTAAACAAATAGTTTAGAACATCTATCGGCCCAACCATGTCTTAAAAATGGATATATCCAGATTTTTTGCAGGCCGGTTTACCTCTTTTTCCTGCATGTTGAAATTTAAAGGCGCTGTATGACTAAGGACTATAATTGCAGTACGATCTACTGCTTTTCATATTCCGTTTGAAGCATTGGTTTTTGCCTGGCCTCTTGTACCAGGGCTACTGTTTTTTTTGCGACTCCTTCTGATGAGGCGGGATTTTGACCGGTAATTATATTGCCATCAATTACTACATGACTTACATAATTAGGCCCCTTGCTATATATCGCGCCAAGCGAAATTAATTTAGTCTCTAATAAAAAAGGCACTACTTTGGTTAAACCCGCCGATTCTTCTTCACTGTTGCTGAAGCCGGTCAATTGTTTATCTTTTATTAAAAGCTCCCCGGTATCATTTTGCAACGCTAATAAACCTGCAGCACCGTGACATACGGCGGCGATGGGTTTGTTTTCGCTGTTGAAAGCTTCCAGCAATTGCTTTACTATTTTGTTGCCTGCGATATCCCACATAGGCCCATGCCCGCCAGGCAGAAATACCGCATCAAAATCTTCAGCCTTCACTTCTTCCAAAGGGGTGGAATCAGATAGGAAATTCATGGCTTTCTCATCTTTTAAAAAACGCTTTGTAGTTTGAGTAGCCATAATAATAGATTCACTTTTTGGGTCAAGTGGAACGGGTCCTCCTTTTGGCGAAGCGATAGTAATTTCAAAGCCGGCCTCTGTAAAAACATAATAAGGCGCTGCCAGTTCTTCCAGCCATACACCGGTCCTGTAGTTAGTATCACCCATTTTATCATGGGAAGTGCTTACGAATAAAACTTTTGTCGGTTTCATCATGCAGAATTTTATCTAATTGGGGAAACAAGTTTTTTCTTTTATGACGGGTATGTTTTTTTATCTTATCAATTTTCAATCAAAATCCCGGTATCGAATAAAAAAGGGCCGGGATAAAAATCCAGCCCCGGTTTTAAAATCCAATATCCTATGAAGATATTTGTTAAAGGTAACGGCCCGATTTAATTTTAGTGTTATATAGTTATTGAAATAAGTTACATCATTCACATGTTTGTCGGCAGGTTGTATTTTTTTTTGTCCGGCGCCAGTAACTACCAATAAATAATATCGCGGACATGCCAGCCAATAAAAAGGGGCGGGATAAAAATCCAGCCCCGGTAGAAAAATCCAATATCCCTGTGAAAATATTTTAACAAAGATAGAACCCGTGTATGCCATTTTTGTTATACAAGTTGCAGAATAAGTTACATCTTTCACATATTCCTGTAGTCATATTTCTTATACAACACAACGTTTTAAATACGTAATCATAAAGACTGCCAGAAACAAAAAAAGGGCCGGATAGAATCCAGCCTGTTAAAAAATTCATTATCCTGTTGGAAAGCTTGAATAAGGTAGGCGCCTGGTGCACCTCTTGTGTGGTCTGTAATTGTATGAATAAGTTACATGATTCACATATTCTCGAGCATGTTGCGTCTTTTCTCTTTGAGCTTTTTGAAATAAGAAGGGGTTAGCCCGGTCACTTTCTTAAACTGGGCGGAGAGATGCGCCACACTGCTATAATGCATCTGGTAAGCGATCTCCGTAAGATTTAGTTCGTCATATACTAACAATTCTTTTACCCGTTCTATTTTATGCGAAATAAAAAATTTTTCGATAGTAGAGCCCTGTACTTCTGAAAAAAGATTGGCGAGGTAGGTATAATCGTGGTGTAGTTTTTCGCTTAAGTATTCAGAAAATTTTATGTTCAATGGTTCTTCCGAATAATGCACCAGTTCAACAATAACATTTTTGATCTTCTGTATTAGGACACTTTTCTTGTCATCCATTAATTCAAGACCCGATTTTAACAGGGCCATTTTGATCTCATCATGCTGATCTGTAGAAATATTTTCCATAATTTCCGCTTCACCCAGCTCCACGGTAGTATAATGCAAACCCATTTTCGTGAGTTCGTCTTTCACTACCATTTTGCATCGGATGCAAACCATATTTTTAATGTATAATTTCAAAGATTTGTTTATTAATAGCCCGAAAAAAACCTGATAAGAAGAGTCCGAAATCCAGGGGATGGTAGCTTAGCCAGTTCAAAGATAGAAAAAAATTTAATTTTGATCTTCTGCACTAAAACTAATTACAGCGAATTTTATTACATAAGTATAGCATTTAATAATTAGTTGAAGCAAATTGAAATAACCGTCATTAGTAGCAATTAATCCTTCACTGTTAGGCGCAAGACTATTTTTAGTAAGCCAATAAATCGAGTCAAAAATTACCGTATCATCGGGTGTTCAAAACTAACAAATACAAAATGGCGGGATTTGTTTGCTTAATCAAAGGTTTCAATGCCTGTAAGTTAAGTCTAATAAACCGAATGTTCCGAGAATGTGTGAATGATGTAACTTATTTATACAATTGTGTAATGATTGTTTTGAATAATAGACTCAGTTTTGAGTGTTGAATCTTATAAAAACCGCCGGGGCCAGAAGCCGCAGACGCCTATGTTACGGTTTCACCCTCCGGGCAAAGTTTTCTCACTGAATAGAAGATTCCGAAACCTTATAAGTAGTAATCCGTTCCCCTTTTTAAACGCCACCAGCCAGCGACTGGTGGCATTTTTTTCTCAGCAGAACGGAGTGCCGTAATACGTTCTCACCTTCTGAAATGTGTGAATGATGTAACTTTTTTCCTAAGTTATATAACATTAAGGCGGGTAAACCCACTGACCTTTACCCGTCATCAAAAAATCCTGGTTATGCCGTTGCTTACCGTTCTACTTGTATTAATTGTTGTGGGTGTTATCCTGTGGTTGATAAACACCTATATCCCAATGGATCGTAAGATCAAAAACATTCTAAACGTAGTGGTGGTTATCGCTGTTATTATTTGGCTCTTAAGGGTATTTGGGCTTTTAGATTCTTTGAAAGGCCTGCGGGTGTAAAAATGACAACGTGAATTTCCTATGCAGGAGCCTGTACCGGTCCAGATACAATTCGAAAATTGAATTATTTAAACGGGAGGACAAAAATTCCAGTCTCCGGGACAATCCGATTGACCTGCCGTCAGTTGGGCTATCATTATCAAATAAAGAACGAGTTTGAAATTGTATATCAAATACATGGTAAGTAACCGCTGCAAGATGGTGGTGAAAGAAGAGTTGAAAAAGCTAGGACTGCATTTCATCATTGTCGAGTTAGGTGAAATTGAGATCATGGAAAGTATTTCAGAGGAGCAACGGGAAAAATTAAATGTGGTGTTGCTAAACGCAGGCCTTGAATTAATGGATGATAAGAGATCCGTACTGATTGAAAAAATAAAAATTGTGATAACCGAAATGGTCCACTATTCAGGGGAATTGCCGAAGACGAATTATTCAGATTATATCAGCGAAAAATTAAGCTACGATTATACCTACCTGTCCAATATATTTTCGGAGGTAAAGGGCATTACCATTCAGCAATTCATTATCATCCATAAAATAGAAAAGATAAAAGAGCTGATCATTTACGATGAATTAAGTATTACACAAATTGCCGGAAAAATGAATTACAGCAGTGTGGCGCATTTATCTGCTCAGTTTAAAAAAATTACCGGACTTACGCCATCCCATTTTAAAAAAATGAAAGATAAAAGACGAAGCCCGCTTGAAGAGATTGGAAATTTTAATGGCATACCTAAAAATAAAATCGTCCTATAGCGTCGGGAACACAAACGTCATAAAACAAAAAAAGATTTCAGAGCAGAATATGTCAAAAAAAATAACACCGGATGGGGATGAATTAATCATTGTTCGCAAAGAACTTGCCTTTCAAAAAGAAGGGAAAGACAAACTGGCCGCAGAGCTAGTCATTGCCCGGAAAGAACTTGCCTTTCAAAAAGAAGAGAAAGGAAAACGGGCGGCAGAGTTGGGCATTGCTAACAAGGAACTCGTCTTCCAGGATGAAGAGAAAGGAAAACGGGCGGCAGAGTTAGGCATTGCTAATATTGAGCTTGCCTTTCAGGACGAAGAGAAAGGAAAGCGGGCGGCAGAGTTGGGTATTGCTAACATCGAGCTTGCCTTTCAGGACGAAGAGAAAGAAAAACGGGCGGCGGAGTTAAGCATTGCTAATAAAGAACTTGTTTTTCAAAACGAAGAGAAAGACAAACGTGCGGCAGAGTTGATTATAGCTAACAAAGAACTTGTTTTTCAAAACGAAGAAAAGGAAAAACGGGCGGCGGAGTTATTCATAGCTAACAAAGAACTTGTCTTTCAAAACGAAGAAAAGGAAAAACGGGCGGCGGAGCTAGTCATTGCTAACAAAGAGCTTGTCTTTCAAACAGGGGAGAAAGAAAAACGGGCGGCAGAGTTAGTCATTGCAGACATAGAACTTGACTTTCAGAACAAAGAGAAAGAAAAACGGGAAAATGCAAATAAAGAACTGGAAGCACTCAGCTATTCTGCAAAATTGGCTTCTCAATATTCTCTTAGTTTAATTGAAGCCAGTCTCGACCCATTGGTTACTATAAGCGCCGAAGGTAAGATCACGGATATGAATGAAGCGATGGTTAACATTACCGGCATAGAACGTGAAAAACTTATTGGTTCCGATTTCCTCGATTATTTTACTGAGCCGCAAAAAGCACGTGAAGTTTACCAGGAAGTGTTCGCAAAAGGATGTGTCGCAGATTCCCCACTCACACTTCGTCATAAGAAAGGTAAGCTGACCGACGTACTATTTAACGGATCAGTTTATAAAGATGACAAGGGAAATGTGTTGGGAGTTGTGATTGTCGCGAGGGATGTTACCGCGCAAAAATTACTTTCCAAATATTCTCTTAGTCTTATTGAAGCCAGCCGCGATCCCTTATTTACCATTAGTCCTGAAGGAAAGATCACTGATATGAACCAGGCAACGGTAAAAGTAACGGGAGTATCACGGGAGAATTTAATCGGCACTGATTTTTTTGACTATTTTACCAAGCCCGATAAAGCAAGGGAAGGTTATCAGCAGGTTTTTGCAAGGGGATTTGTAGCGGATTACCCGCTAACCATAATGGATGGTAAACTGACCGATGTATTATTCAATGGATCTGTTTATAAAGATGATAGAGGAAATGTGCTGGGTGCAGTGCTTGTCGCAAGAGATATCACCGAGCAAAAAATAATCGCGACACAATTGACAGAAGCGAAAGTGTTTGCGGAATTGGCGACAGGAATTGCTGAAGAAGCAAAAAGTAAGGCCGAAAGTGCGACACGAATAGCCGAAAATGCCGTGAAAGCGAAACAGCAATTTTTGTCGAACATGAGTCATGAAATACGTACACCCATGAATGCGATCATTGGGTTTACAAAAGTGGTGTTGAAAACAGAGTTGACCGCCAAACAAAAAGAATACCTGACCGCCATAAAGTTAAGCGGCGATGCACTAATCGTACTAATTAATGATATCCTTGATTTAGCAAAAGTGGACGCCGGGAAAATGACATTTGAACAAACACCTTTCAAAATGGCGCTATCCATATCAGCCATGCTTCATTTGTTTGGGACAAAAATCCAGGAAAAGAATTTGGAACTAATCAAAGAATACGACAATAACATTCCTGAAGTGTTGGTGGGAGACCCGGTTCGTTTACACCAGATTATTTTAAATCTTATAAGCAATGCGGTAAAATTTACCACCAAGGGCAGAATTACGGTAAGTGTTCGTTTGCTGACTGAAGAGGAAGAGAATGTAACTATTGAGTTTGCGGTGAAGGATACCGGAATCGGGATCACGGAAAGTAAAATGGAGAATATTTTTGAAAATTTTCAGCAGGCAACAAGCGATACGGCAAGGTTGTATGGAGGAACGGGTCTGGGGCTTGCCATTGTCAAACAACTAGTCGAAGCGCAGGATGGAAGTATTAGTGTAAAAAGCAAAATTGATGAAGGCTCTACTTTCAGTTTCGTGTTAAGTTTTCAAAAAACAAAGGCTATCGCTGAATCAGAAGCGGAAATAGCGGAGGTGGATACGGAAATTAAAAATATTAAGGTATTGGTAGTGGAAGACATAGCTCTCAATCAATTGCTGATGAAAACCCTATTGGATGATTTTGGATTTGAGTGCGATATTACCGCCAATGGAAAGATAGCTATTGAAAAGCTACAAACTAAATCTTATGATATTATTTTAATGGACCTGCAAATGCCGGAAATGAATGGGTTTGAAGCTACCGAATACATTCGCGACAAAATGAATTCTAACGTTCCTATTATCGCTTTGACAGCTGATGTAACCACGGTTGACCTGGCGAAATGCAAGACTGTTGGCATGAATGACTACATCGCCAAGCCTGTCGATGAAAAATTATTGTACAGTAAAATAGTCGGGTTAGTTAAGAAACCGGCGCTTTCAAGAACCGGGGAACAGGAGGACAGTGCGAATAGTGAAAGTAAAAAGATAAAATGCATTGATCTGCATTATTTAAATCACCGGACAAAATCCGATCCGAAATTGATGATGGAAATGATCTCGCTATACCTGGAACAAACCCCGTCTTTAGTTAGCCTGATGAAGCAAAGCTTCCTGAAGAAAGATTGGAATTCACTGCACTCAACAGTACATAAAATGATTCCCTCTTTTTCAATAATGGGTATTAGTACGGATTTTGAAACTATGGCAAAAAAAATCCAGGAGTATGCAAGTACACAGCAACAGGCAGACGGAATACATGAGCTGGTTTTGCAGCTTGAGATCGTTTGTGCGCAGGCATGTAAAGAATTAGAAGCGGAATTTAATGTGATTAAAAATACTAACCTATGAAAAATGGAAAAAAGGCGAAGGTCTTCCTGGTAGATGATGATGCCTTATTTTTGAAATCCCTGGAAATTGAATTCCTTGAAATGGACAATTTTGTCATTGAAACATTTGCCACAGGTGAACTTTGCGTGAGTAATTTACCTCACAACCCTGATGTAATCATCTTAGATTACCTTCTCGACGGAATTGATAAAAAGGCGATGAATGGGATAATGACATTAGATAAGATAAAAGCTTTCAATCCTGGTATTCATGTTGTAATGTTATCCCAACAGGACAAAATTGATGTAGCCATAAACTGTATGCACCATAAGGCTTTGGATTATGTAGTAAAGAGCGAAACGGCCTTTATCCGGTTGCAAAAAATAATCACCACCATTTTAAACTATAAAAAAATGGAAAAAGAATTGAATTGGTATATGGAGAGAATGTAATCACCCGCCGGCGGCTGACCAGTCTGTGAAATATGTAACTTTTAGCAATATTTGTGTAATACTTACCAGCAATAAGGTGCTCACCTTTGCCTTGCGGTTAAAACAACTTCGTAGGATATTTTGAACTTAATTGGAAGGAGAGTGAAGATTTCTTACTAAAAAGTTTGAACAGGAGAAGGAAATCATGGGTTCTTAAAATTCATACCAGGACAAAAGCATTTATTTTAAATTATTTAATAAAAAAAAATGGAAGAAAAATTTAATGAGGCTACAACGAAACGCCCGCAGGGAGATCGAACGCTGGATGCAAAGCTGGTTACTATTGATCTCAACTCTTTGATTGAACAGGTGAGGAGGGAAGAGCAATGGGGAGACAGTGACCGGAATGCCATCACTGTTTTTAAAACGGATGGTTTGCGTGTCGTACTGATCGCACTGCATAAAGGCGCTGAAATGGCCCGGCATACCGCTAACGGGCTGATCAGTGTACAGGTCCTTGAAGGTGAAATGCTATTTAATACGGATGAGCAGTCTGTTGAATTGAGCAAAGGCCAAATGCTGACTCTTCATAAGGGCATTCCACATAGTGTGATGGCTAAAAAAGAAGTAATTTTTTTGTTAACGCTTACCACTACGTTAAGGGATAAATAATAGAGGTAGTTTTAATTGAGCATTGTAACAGGTAGTTAAATAATATTTTATAAACTACCTCTTCGTCTCCATAACTTCCAAAGTTCAATCCATAAAGTACCAAGTAGGGCAACAATAACACAGGTAATAATCGAGGGAAATGACAATTGATTCAAGCTGAACAATTCTCTTACAAAGGGTATATAAAGCAGTGCCAGGATAAAAAGAAGTGTCATGCCGGTAATAATTAATACCAGGTTGTTTTTATAAGCGAACGTTTTAAAAATTGAATAAGTGAAGGAGCGATTGATAAATGTTAAAAATATATTGCAGAACAAAAGGGTAATAAAGATAGTTGTGCGGATATCGGTTTCATTTCCCCCCTGCTGCATATAATAATACCCAAGTCCTAAACATCCGGCTGTAATCATCAATCCCTGTAGAATGCTTAAGAAGAGTTGCTTCAGCGATAAAAAGCCAGCTCCCATTTTTCTTGGAGGACGTTGCATGGTTCCTGGTTCCATAGGTTCATTCTCATAAATAATTGAACAGGTAGGTCCCATAATGAGTTCCAGGAAAATGACATGAACCGGTGAAAAAATATCAGCGAACTTCCATGCCAACAATAAAGGCAATGTGACGATGAGTATAATTGGAATGTGAATGGATACAATATATTGGATAGCTTTTTTCAGGTTGTCATAGATCTTTCGTCCCAGTGCAACCGCATCTGTCATGTGTGCCAGGTCATCATCTGTTAGTATTAATGAGGCGGCATTCTTTGCCACTTCGCTTCCCCGTTTACCCATCGCAATCCCGATATGTGCGGCTTTTAATGCGGGGGCGTCATTTACGCCATCACCCGTCATGGCCACTACTTCACCATTTTCTTTCAGGGCGTTAATTACTTTCAGTTTTGCTTCGGGAAACATCCGGGCGAAGATGTTTACCCGTTTTACTTTTTGCTGTAATTCTTCATTGGTAAAACTCAGCACTTCTTTTCCTGTAAGCACTTCGCTGTTATGATTTAATTGGATTTGATCCGCAATAGCTAATGCGGTTTCTACATAGTCGCCGGTGATCATTTTAACAGCGATACCCGCTTCGTGAAATATTTTTATTGTTTGAGCGATATTTTCTTTAGGAGGATCCTGGAAAGCGACCAATCCTAAGAATTGAAATTCAAATTCCTGCTGCGATGCCGGCCAGTTTTTTTCTTTCCAGCTTCCTTTTCCGACACCTAATATGCGATAGCCCAACCTGGCATAAGAAAGTGATTGATCTTCGATGAATTTCAACTCTCCTGCGGATAAATTGCTTTGGTATAGTATGGCTTCCGGTGCGCCTTTGGCAGCAATGATCGTATCACCGCTTTCATTTTTAAAAATATGTGTCATCAAAGGTGGTTTTCCCCCGATGGGATATTCATGCACCTGTTTAAACTGGCTTCGTTTATCTGTAGTTGCCGTTTTTGAATATAACTCATGGATAGCTTTTTCCATCGGGTCAAATGGGTTGGTTTCACTGCTCCACATAGCGTATTCAATTAATTCTTGCGGTAATGCCGTATCGCTGTTCACCGGTATGGATAATTTTGTAAGAGCATCATACAAATAATCAATGCTCATTTTATTTTGAGTTAGCGTACCGGTTTTATCCGCACAGATAACAGTAGCGGAACCGAGAGTTTCCACATATTGCGGCTGTTTTACAATAATATTGTTGCGTAGCAAACGGAATGCACCCAGGGCCTGGAATGTGCTGAAGGCAACCGGAATTTCTTCGGGAAGTATACTCATCGCCAGGGTAAGCCCCTGTAAAAAAGATTGAACAAAGTTTCCGGATTGATAATAATTAAACCCGACAACGATTAAAAAAGCAACGGCGCCAATCCAAACCATGTTGCGCACAAATGAACGAATTTGTTGTTGTAATGGCGTTTTTGCAACTGTGATCTCTTTGAGTGATAGTCCAATTTTTCCAAACCTTGTTTTCAAACCAACCGCCGTGACTTTTACCGTGGCACTGCCGCTTGTTGTCAATGTTCCTCTGAAGACACTGTTATTATCGCCGGCAATTTTCGTTACGCCAAAGGATTCACCAGTTAAAATGGATTCATTGGCGGAGAAATCATTGGCGGCTAGTATCAATCCATCCGCTGACACTACTTCACCTTCTTCGAGCAATAACAAATCATCCACCACAATTTCTTCAGGGGCTACCTGTATTGTCATACCGTTACGTAAAACTTTTGCCTTTGACGCTGCTATTTTTTTTAATGCCTGTATAGCATTTTTACTTCTGTATTCCTGGAACAGTGATATGCCGGCAACAATAAAGATAGATACCAGCATGATGATACCTTCCTTGTATTGCCCTACGATGAAATAAATGATACAGGCCGCCAATAATAAAATAAACATCGGCTCAAGGACAACTTCTTTAAGTACCTGGAGCAGGACACGGTCTTCCTGCATTTCAAGCGTATTGCCGCCATGCTGACGGCGGCTTTCTGTTACCTGTTCGTTGGTTAGCCCGGTATTGTTAATTTCAGTAGTCACTTAAAAATGTTGTGTTTTAATTTTGATTAATCAGGGTTAGTTGTGCTTCTGAGCCATAACTGTTTATTCTTCTTTCGGAATCTGTATATTTAACTTCAGTTCATCTATATCCATCTCCAATTCTACCTTTTTAATGGCTGCGTCACTGAATTCTCCTTCTTTGTGAAGCTTAAGCAACAGGCTCCGCTGAAATTTGCTGATCTCTAATTTGGCATTAAGCATTGCATCCGGAGGCGCTGGTTTTATTTCTTCATCCCTTTGTTTTGCTTTTTTATGACGACGCAATTGTTTTGACAGGTCATCGATCAGTTGTTCATATTTCTTTTTAAGCTGCTCCTGTAAATTATCATCCAGTGGTAAATCCTGTTCAATAAAATGAAGTGTATTGGTCGCAAGAAATAAATGAACCTCTTTTTCTTCTTCAGCTGTATTATCCTGGGGTTTTATCTTCAGCCATCGTATAAGTAAAGGAAGAGAAAGTCCTTGTACTACCAGTGTGACGAAGATGACAACAAAGGCAAGAAATATGATGGAATGTCTTTTGGGAAAAGCAGTTCCATCCTGTAACATCAACGGCAACGCCAGGGCTGCTGCCAATGAAATGACACCCCTTGTTCCTGTCCATGCCACTACCAGCACGTTTTTCCAGGTATTGTCCGGGTCATCATTAAGCGCCAAACCATCAGCTATTTTTTTCTTTGGGCTAAAAAGGTTCTGCCAGTAAGCTCCGGCAAAAACCCAAATGATACGAACGATAATAGTTACCAGGCTGATGAGCAAACCAAAAGCAAGCATCTGTGAGAAAGATAAATTACCTAATCCTTTCATTACAAAAGGTAATTGCAGCCCGATTAATATAAAGACAAACCCGTGTAATAAAAATATCAGGGTGTCCCATACTATTCTCGTTCTCATTCTTGTCCGGTACGAAAAAACTTCCGGAGCCCTCCATGATATAACCAACCCGGTGCTTACCACAGCCAGTACTCCTGACATATGAAACTGCTCCGCTGCGAGGTAGGATACGAATGGGGATAGAAGGGTAAGACTTGTTTCCACCAGCGAATTGTTTTCAATTTTTTTATGTGCCAGTACAAATAGATAACCAATCGCAACGCCGATGGCTATACCAACGCCTGCCACCAATAAAAATTGAAGACCGGCCTGCCAGAATACGAAAGTTCCGGTTGTTACCGCTGTTACAGCATAGCGGTAAGCGATTAAAGCGGAAGCATCGTTGACGAGGCTTTCTCCTTCTAATATGGTGATCACTTTTTTATTCAGGCCTAGCCCTTTTATTATACCGGATGCGGCCACGGCGTCGGGTGGGGAAACAACTGCACCCAATACGAAAGCCAGTGGCCAACTAAAGCCGGGGATAAGGTAATGAGCGGTAATAGCTACGGCGGATGTTGTAAAAAAAACCAGCGTGATGGCTAGTGCGGATATAGGCCGTATGGATGTTCTGAATTCATGCCAGGATGTTTTTGAAGCGGCGTCGTACAAAAGTGGGGGAAGTATGATGACAAAAACTACATCAGGGTCTAATGAAAGGTTGGGTAATTGGGGAACAAAACCAATGATCAACCCCGCGGCCACCAATAAAATTGGATAAGGAAGTTTTCTTTTATTGGCGATCGCTGTCAGGCTGATCAGGATAGCCATAATAAAAATAACAATTTTAAAGTCTTCCATAGCTTCTCAAGCTACGTAAAAGGAGGAGATTTTAGCTACATACTGTTTACGGTTAGCAACGTTGTTATAATTATTACTTAAATGCAAATTCAAGTATATGGAAAAAACCGGCCGGTGATTCTCATGGCTCTAAACCAACTTTATGAGTCCATCATCACTGATCTTAATTTGCATGTTAATAATTGCTTGCAAAGTAAAAGATACTCCAGGTATCCGGCTAAACAACTTTAACAGGCAACTAACACAGTTTGAAACAATAAAATCGATTCCTCCACCCGAAGGATACGAGCGAATCATACTTTCACAAAAATCTTTTGGAGAATGGTTAAGAACTATCCACCTTAAAAAAGATGGTCATGTTTATTTGTATGATGGGTCATTGAAGAAAAATCAATCGGCGCAATTCGCGGTATTGGAAATACCCGTTGGTACAAAAAACCTGCAGCAATGTGCTGATGCAGTCATGCGGATGCGGGCTGAGTATTTGTTTGACCAGGGAAGATATAACGAAATTGTTTTCAGGGACAACAACGATGAGTCTTATGCCTGGAAAGGAAAAGATAATAAACAGACTTTTAATAATTACCTCGAAATTGTTTTTGGCATGTGTGGTACAGCATCATTGGAAAAACAGTTAAAACCTGTTAATGACTGTCAGGAAATACAGCCCGGTGATGTATTCATTAAAGGAGGATTTCCCGGTCATGCCATGATAGTAGTGGATGTGGCGATAAATAAAAAGGGGAAGAAGATTTTTATGCTGGCGCAAAGTTATATGCCCGCACAAGACATTCATATCGTCAAAAACCCGCTTAGTGAAAATATAAGTCCGTGGTATGAAATATCAGAGCCAAACGAAGTTGTTACGCCAGAGTGGGTATTCACTCATTCACAGTTGAGAAAGTGGTAAATAAAAAACGGTCTCGCCTATGGCGAGACCGTTTTTTAAAAAAGATATCTTTTATCAGAAACTATATCTAACTCCCAACTGAGCCTGCCAAACATCCAATAATGAAGTTCCCTTTCTGTAAGTAGTGTAGTCTAATTTATTACTTACTGCATTAACTCTGAAAACAGGTACATTGTTAACAGCTGGTCTTGCGGCAAGGGGGGATGAAGTATTTATTACATCGGCAACACCCCATTTGGAATTAATCATATTGCCAAAGTTGAATATATCGCCCCTGAATTGTATGGTATGCCTGTTTTTCCCAAATTGTCTGAATAATTCTACTACTGCAGACAAGTCAAATCTTGCCAAAGTCGGCATCAGCGCACCATTTCTTTTGGCGACTTCACCCCTATGATTTCTAAGGTAAGAATCCTGTTGTAGGAATGTTTCGAATGCATCTTTCTGTTCTTGTACAGTAAATATTTTTGGAGTTCCATTTACAGTGATAGAGTATTGTTCAAAATTCATCTCACTCTGGTCTTTTGGAATATACATCAGATCATTACCAGAAACTCCGTCTCCGTTCATATCGCCGGAATAGAGGTAAGAAAATCTTCCCTGGTTTTGCGTTTGACCAAACAGCGATACCTGGAAGGCCACTGTTTTTGCCAGCTCAATACGATAAGTAATACTGCCCATCAGGCGATGTCTCAGATCATTATCACTATAGGCCAGATCTGGCCGGTTATTTCCATTTACAGACCGTATGCCTGACCAGCTGGTAGCGGCAATGGTGCTGGCAAGCAAATAGTCCATGGCTCTTCCATAGTTATAAGCCACTGTCCATCCAAGGCCCTTGCTTCGTACTGGTTTTTCGATTTTGAAGGTTGTTGTCAGACTTTGTCCGTGTGGACGGCTTGCCAATACGGGGGCTTCGGTAATTTTTGAATTAATTCTTACAGCGCTTGAAGAACCGGCAAATCTTGGACGGGTATCCGGGCCACTGAAATTAGAAGTCGAAGCTTTGAAATTCGCATTATAGTAATAGATATTGCTCAGGCTTTGGGTAAACATGAATTCAGCGGAACCAATGATGTCTTTGAATATCTTTTGATCGATCGCGAAATTGGTTCTGAAAACCTGCGGGAAACGGAACTTCTTTTCGATAGGCGCAATGGTATAACTTGGGGCAGGCGTGCCTGGAGTAGTGGGAGGTATATTGCGATCGATATTCGGGCTGAATGGATATTTAGTGGTGTTATCCTGGCTTATCTCACCGGACAACATACCATTATTACCAACAGCATTGCTTACAAATACGAAGGCCGGACGACCTGAGAACAGACCAAGTCCTCCACGAATTTGTGTTTTCTTATCAGCGTTAACGTCATAGTTAAAACCAAATCTCGGATTGATCATCAATTTAGCGGAAGGTAACTGGCCAGTGCTCACTTTTGTAGGGGTTCCGTCTTCCTTAACGAAATTGTACCCTTCCACATCCGGGTTAGTAAGAGAATTAGAACTAAAGAAAGGAACATCAAAGCGGATACCATATGTAATACTTAAATGTTCATTAAATGAAACATCATCTTGTATATAAGTACCTACATTTTTCGCTTTGGTAGTGGCGTCCCATAATCCCCCGCCTTCAAGATTGCTATAGTCAATGATATATCTTCTAAGCTCAACAGGATTAGCCGTCATCGCCGGGTTAGCAATAAAAGCATCCGCTGAGGTGTAAAAATCTGCAAGACTTTTGAAAACATAATTTCCCTGTATCCGGGGGGTAAATGAATTGAAGAACTTAAACGCTTCAAAATTTACACCGGTAGACAAAGTGTGCTTGCCCAAATAGAAAGTAAGATTATCAGAAGCCTGCCAGGTATCAGTATTCAAGATGTTATTGGGAGTAAACGGTTCAGCACCAAAAGAAGTATAATTAATATCTCCATCTTTCAGGATATCAACCAGCGGAAACAAGGCTCCTTTTACCGCCCGGTAATCCCTGTTAGCCGTAAAGCCAAAAATAAGCTCGTTTGAAATTTTATTACTAAAACGGGTATTCAACTGGGCTATGGCTGAATAGATGTCATTATTTTGCTCATAATTATTATTCGCAAAATTCATCGTATTGACCGTATTGTATCTCGCGGCCGGGGTTCCAAATGCACCGCTTGTACTTGCCGGTACATCCCTCGATGCCTTAAGCATATTGTAGCGGATACTGAATTTATTTTTTGCGTTGATGTTCCAGTCGATTTTAGCCAATACTTTATAGCTTTTTGTTACGAGTGAATATCCCTGGTAGGGGCCCGTATCGTAATTGAATTTACTTTTCAAATAGGCCGACAAAGCATCCAGATCGCTTGCCAGTGTTCTTGATTCATTAGCAGCCAATGTTCCATCACCATTGTCAGCTACGAATGAGGTTCCCGGATCAGTTCTTTTTTCAGCTTCGCCGTTAAAGAAAAAGAACAACTTATTTTTAATGATCGGGCCCCCGAAACTTGCTCCATATTGTTTTACATCAAAGCTGTTAACCGTAATCTTGGTTTTGCCATCCGGACCTGCTTTGGTTCCTACATAATTTTCATTGCGTTGGTTGTAAAAGACGGAACCATGAAAAGTATTGGTACCGCTTTTGGTGATGGCATTGATGCTGGCGCCTGTAAAACCCGCATCCCTCAAGCTATAAGGCGATAGATTAACCTGTATTTCCTCCAGGGCATCTAATGAAATGGGCGTAGCGTTGGTCTGACTACCAGGTAAAGCCTGCAAGCCAAATGAGTTATTGAAAATAGATCCATCAATGGTCAGGTTAACAAAGCGGTTGTCCTGGCCGGCGAATGAAGTGCCGTTGGATTGCGGGGTTATCTTGATGAAGTCTGTAATGCTCCTGGAAAGGGTAGGCATGGTTTCCAAAAGTCTCCTGTTGATATTGGTAGAAGCACCTTTTCTATCTTTTGAAATGAGACTTTTTCTTGAACCTGTACCCGTTACCACTACCTCTTGCAAACTTTTTCCTTCTTCTGTCAATGACGCATTGATCTTAGTGGCATCACCTAGTTGAATAAAAAGGTCGGAGTAAACTTCTGTTTTAAAACCTACGAACGTAACGGTCACCTTGTAAGGTCCGCCAACACGAAGAGAGGGAAGGTTAAATTGTCCGCCCCTGGTTGAAATGGTCCGATACACAGTTCCGGATGGCTCATGTATCGCCTCAACAGAAGCGCCGACGAGCTCACTGCCTTTACTATCTTTTGCAGTTCCTGTAATAGCTCCGGTTGTAACCTGGGCCCGCATGGAGATGCCTGTTACCATAAGCGTGATAACGAGCACTAAAAAGTTTCTCTTAAGCATGTTGTTTAGTTTTCGTGATTGTTTGCAAAGAAAAGGAATTATCCAATTCAGAAATTAAGCAAAGTATTAACAAATTACTACCCGCTGGTTCTGAAAAGACAGGGATTCAGTCGTAATTGCTGCCTTAGTAATCTTTTTAGCGCCTCTATTTGTTATTACCTTTACATAAAAGTAATATAGCATGTTTGACCCGATAGAAGCGGCCATTAAGGATATCCGGGACGGGAAAATGGTCATCGTAGTGGATGATGAAGATCGTGAGAACGAAGGCGACTTTATCGCAGCGGCCGCCACCATTACTCCTGAGATCGTGAATTTTATGACCAAACATGGACGTGGGTTGGTTTGCGTGCCATTGCCGGCTGAACATTGCGATGAACTGGGCCTGGAATTGATGGTCAGCAATAATACCGCTCTTCATGAAACCGCTTTTACCGTTTCCGTTGATCTGCTGGGTCATGGATGTACCACAGGAATTTCGGCCCACGACCGGGCAAAGACCATACAGGCATTGATTGATCCTTTTATAAACCCGAAAGATTTAGGGCGTCCCGGTCATATATTTCCATTAAGAGCCAAAAAAGGAGGTGTATTAAGAAGAGCAGGACATACGGAAGCAGCGGTGGACCTGGCCCGGCTGGCAGGTTTTCCTGCGCCTTACGGTGGTGTATTGGTGGAGATCATGAACGATGATGGTACGATGGCTCGTTTGCCAGAGTTATTGGAAGTAGCAAAAAAATTTGACTTCAGGATCATTTCAATTAAAGACCTGATAGAATACCGGATAAAAAGAGATTCGCTGATAGAGGAAATTGTCAGGGTGGACATGCCCACCAAGTATGGCAATTTTAAACTGGTTGCTTTCCAGGAAAAAAATTCAAGCAATGAACATCTTGCTTTGATAAAAGGAGAGTGGGTGAAAGACGAGCCGGTAATGGTGAGAGTACATTCATCTTGTTTTACCGGTGATATATTAGGATCGCTTCGTTGCGATTGCGGCGAGCAATTGCACAAAGCCATGCAGATGGTAGAAAAGGAAGGCAAGGGTGTCATTATCTATATGAACCAGGAAGGCCGTGGTATCGGCCTATTGAATAAATTAAAAGCCTATCGTTTGCAGGAAGGAGGAATGGATACGGTAGAGGCTAACCTGCATCTCGGGTTTCAAATGGATCAGCGGGATTACGGTGTGGGTGCGCAGATACTCCGTTATTTGGGTATCAGTAAATTGCGCCTGATGAGCAATAATCCAAAAAAGAGAGTAGGCCTGGTAGGATATGGCCTGGAAATAGTTGATAATATTCCTATCATCGCTCAGTCAAATCCGCATAACGAAAAATACCTGCAGACCAAACGGGATAAGTTAGGACATGAGCTGACAGGTGGGGAGTAAGTTTTGAAGTTTGGAGTTCAAAGGTTCAATACTCAGTAATTAAAACCAGGTAAAGAAAGAATAAATTTTATCAGGGATTATTTTTCGGACCAGGAACGGTCGTGACTTCTTCTTCCGGTTTCAGCACATCACTTACCGGTTTTGGGTTTTTAGGCTCGGATTTTTTTTTCTTTCCTTCAAAAAACTCTCTCAGGGTTTCGAATTCCTTACGATAAGATATACTGGCGCCTGATCGTTTTGTTCTGGCAGCGCCCGTAGTACTGGTAGTGAGGTAATCAAGGTTTTGACGATAAAAGAAACTGGCCCTGATGGTGCCGCTTTGGTTGATCAGCCACTCCGCCGTTACATCCGGTAAAAATTGCACGTTTTGCTGAATGGTGGCTTGCAATGGTACATCTAAAGTACTGCCCAGCGTTACCACGAAACGGTCTTTGAACATGGAGATAGGCACGTTTACGTTGACATTGCTCTGGTTGATATTGAAAGTATTGTTGCTTTGCTGCAACAGGTTGCGGTTATAAACAGAACCGCTGAAGTTAATACTGATATTATCCGTCTTCAATATTTTAGACAGCTCACTGTTTAACTTTCTGTTGATCTCATTAAAAAATAAACCGGAGATACTGGAAATAGTATTGTAAGTAAGCTCATTAATAGTTGAACCAAATCCTACATTCGTAGGTCCGCTTTCCGGTGGCGCAAAACTGTTGAAAACGATCAGGTAAGTAACCTGGCGGTTGATTTCGTTCTCATTTTTTTCCATCTGCTGGATATTGGACGCCACTGAAAAATCACTGTTGAATTTACTGTTGGGAGCGAAGTCAAGACTGAATTTAAAGTTTGGTTTAAAAAGTTCACCCGTTAAATTCACTACTACAAATACGTTTTCACGCAGCCTTGCATACTGATCAGGAATGGCCGATGCTAAAGGAGAAAAACTTACATTTTCCGCCGTATATTCTGCTTCAAACTGTATTTTGGCACTGTAGGGATCGCCGCTCCAGGAAATATAATTGGTAGTTCCTTTCCTTATCTTAAAAGGTTTTTTAAAGAACGACTGGAAGGTAAAAAGATAATCTCCTTCTTCTATGTCAAACCGGCCACGCATACTCATTTTTTCATTCGTACCCGAGTGAATATTTAATGTGCCTGACCCTTTTCCTTTTATTTCATCCCCGGTCAGATCATCCAATATCACTCTTACGGTTACCAGGGGGTTGGCCGTCACGTCTACATCGTAAGTAATGTTCGACCCGCTGTTTTTAAAACTGCTGTCAATCATTTCACGGCCGTACGTCCTTTCTACGAGGAAATCGGCAATACCTGACTCACGGCTTTTTGATGAAGGGATGGTGACGGTACTGCTGTCGGTCGCGGATGCAATAGCATCTATCTTCATATACATTTCCGACTGAGGACCTACTAATGAAAACGAACCTGTTCCCTTTACACGGCCGTAAAACTGTTTATTATCGTTATAGTTTGTATTTAATAATAGAACTGGTTTGTTATTGGCGGCATTTGTTGTATTGGGTTTCCTGGTTGATACGGAAAGATCAAAAAACATGTCTTTGAAAGTAGTGTGTTGTATGCCGCCGGTCAGGTAAATGGGATTTCCCGTTACAGAGTCGGTAAGGACAAGACCGTTTAAATTTATTTCCGTTGGTTTCAATTCAATGTCCGTATCCTGTATTTTATAAAAGCATTTGGTGAAATTTACTTTCAGTCCCGCATCTTTTAACCGCCCCTTTCCGGTTACTTCCAAATGGTCAAAAGCTCCAAGGAGATTAAAATTGCCGCTCACATAACCCTGCATATCGGAGAATAAAGTTCCGAGGAAACGTTCAAGAATCTTTATCTGGAAATTATTTGTCCTCAGCGCAATAAGATTGTTTTTTTGTTTCTCCGGATCTTTTACATTTAGGTCAACATCAAATGCAAGGCTGTTGGGATTATCTAATGTATTTCCTTTTGCTTTTAATTGTTTGGTTTTGTTATCATATACCACACTGGCCTTAATATCGCCAATAGAATCATTGTCCATTCTTACTCCCTCCGCGATAATATCATTGGAAGTAATATAGAGATTATTGCTAGGATCTTCTACCAGGATATTTCCGGATACCAATCCTTCCAGCCTATTTTTTGGAAGGAAGAAAGGAGCAAAATCTCCTACGTTCACTTTTTTAACTTCCACCAAAAGGTCATTCCAGTCGCCAATTTCCGCCTGCCTGGTTTTTACCCTGATTTCCTGGCCGTTTTCTCTTAATACCAGCTGGCCACTGGCGGGGATATTTCTCCGGAATTCCAGTTCGCCATTTTCATCAATGGTCCATGTTTTACCATTTACCATAAAGGAAGAAGGTTCAAATTCAATTTTTACACCGTTATCGTAAGTAAATACTTTGGCATGAAGATCAGCCTGGTTGATAGCCTGGTTGGATCCTGTATTGATCTGTACATCTGAAATATCATCGTGAGCATTGATTCTGAAAATAGCCAATGGAATATTGAGGCTATCGCTTACATTGATATTGGAGGCGATCCCGTACAATGCGATGCTGTCTTTGTTTCCGCTGGCTGCTACCTTAACGTTATCAAAATTATATTTTGAATATTTAAACTGCGGGATATCCGCATTCAGTTTTAATTCACTTTTACGGGTATCCAGCCTGCCGTAAATATGGCTGTAATTAAAACCGGCGAGGTTACTGTCGATCAGCATAATGTAATCATCTACATGCTGAGTAGTAATATCAAAGGTCAGCGATTGATTTTCGGGTTGCCTGTTTGGCGCTTTGATATAAGCAGGATAATACTTATTGAGAAAAAGCTTTACGGCGTCAGGAAGATCCCTGATATTGAAATCACCGCTGACACTGGCTTCAAATTCATTCGACTTTGCCGT
This sequence comes from Chitinophagaceae bacterium, assembly GCA_040007815.1. Classification (GTDB taxonomy): domain Bacteria; phylum Bacteroidota; class Bacteroidia; order Chitinophagales; family Chitinophagaceae; genus Terrimonas_B. The sequence continues at coordinate 44,110 of JBDTUH010000012.1, read as the reverse complement.
CAATGTTTTTACGTTATTGATAAAATCGGATGATACGATCAGTGAATCAAAGGGTAGCGGATTTCCATTTCTTGTCAGTTTCGCCTCGGTTATGTTGGCTTTCCCCAGGAAGTTATCAATAGTGGAACCTGAAAAGTTAAGATTGAATTTTCCGCCGAAACCGATATCATCGTTTATAAGATTCAGCTTTTTTAAATTAGCTTTTTTTACATCGGCGAAAAAATTGAAGGCCGGCGTTTGCTTATTAAAATCAATTAATCCGTTTAGCGTTAATTCGACTTCTTCATCTTTTATAGACGCGATTCCTTCAAACTTTTTCTTATCCAGTTTGCCATTAATGGCCAGGTTATCGTAACGGTAACCTTTATAATCAATAAAATGAATTTTACCATCAATCTCCGTTTGCCTTGATTTTTCATTAAACCCTTTGCCTTTTACTGAACTATTCAATGAAACGGCGCCGATATTCTTGTCGCCAATAAATTCACCCAACCTGAAATAGTCTGTGGATACCGTACCTGAATATACAGGGTCCCGCCCGGATGGTAATTTCATATTCAGGTCACTTTTTATAATGCCGAGACTTGTCTGGATGGTACCGAATGTTACAAAGTCGCGGATGAAACCCGTGAAGCTGCCGGCAAAACGGATATACTGTAATTGACGAAGATTGGGAACGGTAACAGTACGTATAGCCGGGACAAATGCTACCGCATCATCATAAGTAGTTCTGAAATCGTTGGCTGTAAAATCAATAAAGGTTTGATTGATATCCGGCAAACCCGTCATACTGATGTCTCCATTCAGTAACGTATTATTTCCCGCTTGTATTAACAGGTTCTTTCCTACCAGGTCATCCACCGTTCCTCTTATAGCGCCATTTAATTTGATTGATTTCTTCCAGGTCTTCATGGCCGGAGCGAAGTAGGCGATATCATCACTGTCAATTTCCGAATTGTCAAAGTTGCCCTGCATTTTTACGAGGTGGATAAAATCATTCATACTGCTCATGTCATCATAGCTCATCCGGAAATAATTTCGGATGGTACTATTGTTGGTTTCGATCAGCAGGTTATTAAAGGCCATTTCCTGCGGATCCACTTTTACATCCGCCACCATATTTTTTACTTCAAAGCCACTTCTTTCCTTTGTTTGCAGGGTAAGATGTGTCGTAACCGTGTCTTTTTCCCAAAGTACTTTAGTGAAGCTTCCATTGATATCTCCGAATTCAATATGCCTGCCATCAAAATAAGTCAGCTCAGGTGTTTTGGAGTAGGCATCGTTTTTAAAAGTGCCATGCTTTATTTCCAGTTTATCCACTTTTACTATCCATCCACCTTCATTCCAGTTAAGAACTGAATCAATCGGGGAAGGAGTTATAGCTTTAGTAGTATCAGGGGCTGCTTTCGGTTTCAACCGCTGATAATTGAATAAACTGAAGTATGGCTTGTCAATAACAAGCGAACCCAGGTCAACCGTTTTTTTAGAAAGATCAATCTTCTTTGTGTCTAATTGAAGAGAACCAATAGCTATGGTCATGTCTTGCCCGAGCCATGCGTCTTTTTTTACAAAGGAGACATTCCTGAGATCCATTTTGTCCAGGCTCAGTTGGGCGCCACCACCACTTTTACCAGAAGACGGAGAAGAAAAATAGTCAACGAGGAACTGGTGTCTCCAGGTGGTGTCACTCCGCTGCATTTTAATGACCGCGTTTTCCAACCCGACATATTTCAATACGATATTCTTTTTGAAAAAGAACCAGTCTGTAATCCTTAGTCTTACTTCACCAGCATATAGCAAAGTGTCTTTTTGCTGATCTTCTACCAGCACACCCTGCAGATGCATATTGTTGAACAAAGAAAAATCGATATGTTTTATTTCAATTCTGGTGTGCAGGTCTTTGGAAAGTCGTTGGGTAACTTGCCGGGTGATCCAGTTTTGACCGAAAGGAGTTTGAATAAAAGCCCATAAAGCTATAATGAGGAATAGCAGTGACAGGAAGAACCACAATAGTATTTTCTTGAATCGCTTCAGCTTCGGCTATATTATTTGTAAAAATAGGTAATCCACTCTACTCAAGTTCAATGCCAGCAATCGGTACTTTCATCCAAAATGAAGAATAATAGAGAAACTTTAATTGGTAATTTGCATAAAAAATACAAGAAGAGGAAACCGCTGGCGCTTTTTTCACTTTTCTTTTTTGAAAAATCCCTGATCCAGCCTTTGCAAACGGAAAAACACAAGGTTGTACTGTTAATACACGATGGTGCCGGCACCATTCTTAAAAGCCAGATGACATCATACAGGGAAAAAACCTTTACCGATGGATTGAATGAAGCGCTTGAAAAAAAATGCTGAGATCTTAAAGAACGAAGGCTCTGCGGTGGAGGCTAATGTAAAAGCCCTTGAGGATAATCCGTTCTTTAATGCCGGCAAAGGAGCTGTTTTTACGAATGAAGGAAAGAATGAGTTGGGTGTCCCCATCATGAACGGAAAAACGTGGAAAGCCGGATCGGCTCCGGAGGGGCTACCCTCAAAAAGGATATTCCGGAAACAAGTAAGAGTAGTTAACAAATTATTATCTAAAACAGCAGCTTCTTTATTTTCCCCGGCTGACCAACCCTCCTTTCCTGCTGTCAACACTTACAATATACTTTGCATTTCCCTGTATGATCCATCTTACCGTCACTTCTCCGAGGCCCGGTATATTATCCACTTCAATAGTTTGAGGATTGTTTTTTTGCTCTTCCGTAGCAGCAGGATTAAAATTATCTACTTTCATTCCCGCGATTACTTTAGCACCGTTTAATGAAATATAATCGGGTCGTTCTATTTTATATTTCAGGTCCTGGCTGGAATGGGTAGGCATCAGTCTTTTGTTGCCGATAATGGCGGTTACTTCTTTCAATCCATCACCCAAATCTTTTTCCATGATGGTATCTATTTCTAATTTCGGGGTATGATAAGCATGGTAAATGGTGAAGGCCATGTTGCGATGAGCGTCGCTTTCTAACAAAAAACCAGGATGCATCCGGGAGAAATTCTTTTTAAATCCACCAATTTCTATTTTACCATATTGAGGATGATCATATTCATGCCATTCCACAAACGCATCCTTGAATAAAAGATAGCGGTCAAATTTGAAACTGGTATTATCATTATCATCGCGGGTAGCGTCGGAATTGTACATCAGGTAAGGCGTCCATAGTTCATTGGAATAAGTGTAGATGCCACGGCTTCCATAAAACCAATCCAGTTCGCCGCCAAACACCGAATAGAGGTCTTTGTACACCACCAGGTATTTATAACCCGGAAGGATCTCTTCACCTTTTTTCCCGATGGCATCATACACTTCCACATCGGCGGCGTTATACGTATTGACATCTTCCAGCGCCCCCGGTCCGCGCAGGATCATACCACCGGCATTATGAAAAGATTGGCCGGCAGCGATATTAGGATGCTTCATGACGAATTCCATGACGGCCCTGTTCTCAGGTAAAGAGAAAGGATATTTATAAGCGCCAGACTGAACATAATTAGGCTGCCAGTTCCAGCCCCAATCACGATTGGGATCGTATTCAAACTGTGCACCATCTTCGTTCACCTGCCCATCGCCATCGTTATCTATGCCTTCGAATCCCAGCATTTCATAGTCACCTTTTTCATCATTCCCCACTTCTATCATCCTATTGGGATTCATTGGGTCGATCCTGTAGCGGCCATTTGCATTTTTGCGGCGCATCATCACAATGTTACCATCGCCATCCAGATCATCGTAGCCGTCTTCATCCAATAGCCCATCCATATCATTGTCTATAGGGATTACACCGGAGCGGGGAGAATGTGCATTGTTCGGATTTTTAAAAAAGCTATCTCTTGCATCCGGATTAATAGACGGTATGATATAAAATATTTTATCGGCCAATAATTCTTTGATGAATTTATTGTCGTTAAAGCTTTCCGTTAAATACCAGGCGGTGTACATCGAAAATTCACTTCCCTGCACTTCATTGGAGTGGATATTGCCGTCGATATACATTCCCGGTTTTTTACCGGCTTCCCCTTTTGAATAATCAGTAATGGCAATACACCAGATATCACGGCCATCATAGGACTTACCGATCGATTCGAGTTTAGCGAGATTCGGATAAGCCTTTGCGATTTTTTTCAGGATCTCAGTAATGCCAGCATGATCATTGTACCGGTTCCAGCTTATTACTACTTTAGGATTGACAGGTGAGCCCGCTGCTTTGTATATCTGTTCACTTGTTTGCGCAAGAATGGTGAGCTGCGAACAAAAAATAAAAACAAATAAGAGAATATTTTTTATAAAGAATTTCATAACTATTTTTTGAAGGTTGTTTTTCTTTTTTACAAACTGATCTCCATTTTTTTAGTTCCTGTTGTCGGGCTTCCTGCTTCCAATATGATCTTGCCGGAACCTTTTATGAGCCAGGTCAGTTCTTTTGAACTGAAGCCTTCTAATGAATTCAATAACTGTATCTTCTTTCCGCTAACCACGGATTGATTGCCTGCCATGTTTAACTTTACATTGATACGTTTTACCCAATAAGAACGTTCGCCCAATTTTGAATGAGAAGGCAATGTTCCTTTATTGATAACAGACGCTGTGATCCGGGTAAGGCCTGCACCTATTTTTTCCGTTTTAACATTTACAATATCCAGTTCTGGTTGATAGCCTGCCAGGCGAACGATAAAATCGGTATGACTCTTTGTAATACTATCCACTAATTTATACGGTGGATTGATCAATACAAAAGGTGCAAGACCTCCTGCTTCTGCTATTTGACCGGGAAAATCGGGATGCTGAATTTTTTTCCACTCCGCATAAGAATCATTGATACCCTGTTGTGCGGCCCAGCGCAAATAGTTAACGGTTGGATCATCTGCTGTAATTGCTTTTTCTTTCCTGGCGGTATCCGGTACAAACTTTGGAACAAACCAACCCGGCGTACTAAAACTATAACGGCCATAGTGGTAATAAGCCCAGGATAAAAAATCACCACCACCCGGACTGTTTTTCGGGGCATCTTTCATTTTGGTGGTTTTGTTATACAACTCCGATACCATTGTATTTACTTTTACATCAGGTTCCAGCCACCCGGTTACTACCCGTGTAGTAGTACTGGCCGCGTTGAATGTAAAAGGAGAAGAGAGATTGTTATTACCGGAAAAACTTACTACCGCATATACATTAAAGAGCGGGTATAAATTATCCAATATAGCTCTTGACTCATTTTCTGATACGGCGAATTCACCAGACCCGGGTGTAAACGCCGGATGTTTAAAAGACAGATTTTTATTAAAAGCTACGCCGCCTTCACCGTCTTCATTAAAGCTGCCGTCCTTATCGTTATCAATACCTTCAGACAATAACAGGTATTTTCCTTTCTCACCTTTCGTAATATCAGCCTTTATCAATACCCTCGGATCATCCGGATGAGTTTTATATTCTCCAATGGGAGATTCAATCCTCATTGAAGTAATCTTTCCGTTTCCGTCAAGATCATCGTAGCCGTCCTCATTTAGTTTGCCATCCCTGTCATCATCTGTTTGTACAGCATTCCCCTGCCTTTCATATTTCAATGCGGCAAAGTATTGTTCCATGGCATCTGGGCTCATATTGGGAAATACATAAAATGTCGTTTTACCCAATAAAGTTTTAATGCTGTCGGTATGGCTTCCCTGCAATAATTTTTCCGCGAAACCGATGGATAGTTCCACTCCGAGAAGATGATTGCCTTCTATACCGCCTGCAATGGCGATAGCTGGTTTGGATTCCGTATTTCCATTGCCGATCGTCAGCATCCAGATATCTTTTCCGCCAACTGTTTTGGTAACAGACTTTAGTTTTACTAGTTGGGGATAATCTTTAGAAAGTTTGGAGAGCCTGTTTGTCTGCTGGCTGTAATTGCTGTAATCTGCCTGTGCTTGTAGTAGAGAAGTAATAAGAAGAACGCAACAAGCTGCAGCAGCTAATTTTTGTATCATTCAAATAGTGGTTTGGGAATAAATATAAAATAAATAAAGACAGGTTTTGTGTTTATGTTTTGAATGGGAAATGAAAGTAATTGCCAAAAGCAATAAAATAAACGGGTGAGGTTGCAAGCCTCGCCGGACTTGTAAAAAATATATTACGGCTTCACAGCTGTAGACGGAGCTACCTCAGGCACATTAAAAGCTCGGTTTCTAGTTTTGATTCGTCAGTTGTCCAGTGTCCATATATTTCAATATAAGGAAGAACGATTTCAAATCCTTTCTTTTTTAACTCATCGGTCATAAGTTTTCCTGTTTGTTTCAAAAAATTATAGGAGCCGACGTGTTTGTAATAGGCATATTTTTCAAGGACCAATTTTTTTTGTTCTAACCCCGTGTCCGGTTTGGGAATATCATCAAGTTCAACACCGGCGAACACTTTTTCACCCGGTTCGTATATCCAGATATTAAGTCCTTTATTTTTTAAATTGTTTGACCGGACTACCTGCCACATTTTATCCATCAACTTAAAAGCAGTTCCCGCATAATCTTTATTTGCAGCGATGGCCGAAAAACCATAGATATCTAAAGAGAAGGGTTTAGTAATTATTTCTATGTTCATTGCCCGTAAAAGTATAAGAGGAAATAATAAGCGACAGCAACTAAATATACAGCACTACAGCGATAATGACAAAAATTCATTGGTGGATAATCGGTCGTTGCTATTCATGTTTTGACCCTGCAAAGCTGGTAATGCAATTCAGATACTTATCTTTAAACCACCGATTTGCCGAACGATAAAACAATAAACCTGAACACCTCCATGTATAATAATTTAACCACGCGGCGTATCCTTTCCATAGATTCATTCCGCGGTATCACCATCCTGGTGATGATCTTTGTCAATGATGTCTCCGGTGTCTCTGGTATTCCTGACTGGATGAAACATAAGGCTGCCAACGCAGATGCTATGACATTTGTGGATATAGTATTTCCTGCTTTTCTGTTTATTGTAGGCATGTCGCTTCCCTTTGCTATCAACAACCGGTTGAAGAAAGGTGATTCATTTATAAAGTTGCAGGCGCATATACTCTGGAGAACATTGGGTTTACTTGTGTTAGGCGTTTTTATGGTTAATGGAGAAAGTGGTTGTAATGAAAAGGCGATGGGCATGTCGGGTGCTGTCTGGTCCCTGCTGTTTTATTTATGTGTCATATTGGTTTGGAATGTCTATCGTTTTCAAAATAAAACATGGACCTGGCTGCTACGGATTTCAGGAGCCGTTGGACTATTATTATTAGGATTGGTTTATCGCGGAGGTGAAGATGGTTCAAAGCTTTTGTCACCGCACTGGTGGGGAATATTAGGTTTGATTGGGTGGGCGTATTTATTCAGCTGCATCATCTATCAATTAGTAAAAGGGAGAGTTATCTTCTTGCTGTTGTCTATTGCTCTATGTACAGCCTGGTACACGATCAGCAGGTCGGATGCGATGAAGGAAATAGCAATATGGCAATGGATGGCATCAAGATCGGGACATGCTGCCCATACCAGTATTGTTCTTTGTGGTATTGTGCTTTCCCTTTTGTTCTTTGATGAAAGTATTATTAAAAAGATCAATCCCCGATTTGTCTATGCGGGTTTGTTCGCTTTAGCTGCGATCACTGCCGGTTACCTGTTACGGCCCTATTATACTATTTCCAAAATATACGCTACACCCAGCTGGTGCTTATATAGCGTAGCAATATGTACAGCGCTATTTTCAATATTGTATTGGTTGACTGATGTAAAAAAAATCGACCGGTGGACCGGCTTCTTTCAACCGGCCGCATCCAACCCTTTGCTGGTATATATTCTCCCGGGAATTATTATGTACTTACAGATATGGCTGGGATTGTATTTTATGCCAGCAAGTTTTCATGAAGGAATAACAGGAATCGCCTGGTCTCTTTGTTATGCGGTGTCGGTAATGTTTCTTTCCATGGGATTGAATAAACTAAAAATCAGGTTGCAGCTTTAATTTCAATGTTGTTCATAACCCGTTCAACTATTCTATCGCAACGGATAAGATGAAAATGCAGTATATCTTCGTTTTTATAATACTTGCTAAGAGAGCTTCTCAATAAAGCCCTGGCACGGCTTAATCTAACTTTTACGTTTACTTCGCTGATTTCAAGACATTCCTTTGTTTCAGCAATGTTCATGTTGATAATTTCACGCATCACAAAAACAGTCCGGTACTTTTCGGGAAGCTGCCGGATAGATTTTTCCAGTATCGTTTTTAATTCTGAATTAAGCGCCACCGAATCAGGGGTTTGAGCATCTATGTTATGCTGCCGATAAATTTCATTGTTCATCGTGTCGTCATAAAGAAGGATTGAATTCTTTCTTTTTTTCAACCGCAAAAAGCTTTCATTGATCAATATCCTTGTCAGCCAGGTGGAGAAACTTGATCTGCCTTCAAATTTTTCAAGATTTTCATAAGCTTTTATATAGGTTACCTGCATCATATCTTCCACTTCTGCATCATCGCTAATGACAGACATGCCAATACGATAAAGGCGTTGATTGTACCTGCGCACGATGATGGCATAGAGATCCTTTTGCCCCCGTAATATCCGGGCAATAATTTCAGTGTCAGCTATGTCGTCTGCTGCAATAGTAGGCTGATAGTTCGTTTTGTCCCTAAGTCTGTTTATTAGAGTGTCCGGTTACAAGAAGGTTACAAAATTACCCTGATTTTATTTTGTAACCTTTTCACCTTTTTTTACTCCAATTAGTATCAATAACATTTTTCAATATAAAATAAAATAATATGGTCGCCATCACTCAGAATGCGGGGAAAGTACAGCAGGTTTTAAAATATACATATGGTCTCGTTCCAATTGTTGCAGGGACGGATAAATTCACCAACCTGCTTGCCGATTGGAAAAATTATTTAAGTGTTTCTATGGTAAATATGCTGCCTTTTAGCGCCGGCACATTTATGTCAATAGTAGGTGTTATTGAAATTGTAGCCGGCATATTAGTCTTGTCGCGACCCAGCACCGGCGCTTTTGTAGTGATGGGCTGGCTGGCAGCTATTGCGTTGACATTGATTTTTGGAGGACATTATTTTGATGTGGCCGTAAGAGATCTGGTAATGGCAGTCGGAGCCTGGTCCTTAGGTAAACTCTCAGCTAATGATAAGGATGAATAGTTGACACCTAAAAAATAAAAGGATAACCAATGCCTAACTGGAACTGCGCACCTTTAAAGAAGGGATAACTAAACCATTTGTTTTGAAAAGCTGCGTCAGAAAGGGCGGGACTTGGATCTTTCACCCTATACGAATAATCGAAGCGGATAACAAAGAAATCGAAGTCAACCCGTAGTCCGCCTCCGGCGCCAATGGCAATATCCTTGCCCAAACGGCTGAGTTTGAAAACTTCTTCCGCGGGTCTGTCGGGTGCGCTTTTCATGAACCATATATTGCCTATATCAGTAAACAGTGCGCCATTTACTTTTACGCCCAATGGTTTGCCAATAGGAAAACGATATTCGGCATTTGCTTCCAATTGTATGTCGCCGTAACGATCCGGTGTTCCTGCCTGGCCTGCAAATTCTCTTAATGTAGATCCAGGTCCCAACCTTCTCAAAGCCCATGCACGCATACTGTTGGGCCCCCCGCTAAAGAACTCTTTAAAGAAAGGAAGATTGTTTCTTTTCTCGGGGTTTCGCGTCGAATTAAATTCATAACCCGCCCCGGCAAATGCCCGAAAGGCTATTGAAGATTTGTTGAAACGGATCAGTCGGGCAAATTCCGCGTCCAGTTTGATAAAACGATAAAGTTGAGTATCGAGGAAAGAGCTTCTGATCAATTGCGAAATAGGTTCGGATACTTCAAGATTGGCCCGGAAGATATTGAGTTTGTTTTTTTGGCCGCCGCTTAGCGTGAAATTGGCGATAATCGTGGAAACAAAACCGTCGGTAAAAATATTGCGAAGCGATGGATTGTATTTAATAAGCGTATCGAGGCTGTCTCTTTTGTTGATGTATGAATATTCAATATTCGGAAACTTAACATTGGCCAGAACTTTACGTCGTTGAAACTCCCAACCCCAGGAACCATTTATCGTAGTCAGATTGTAAAGCAAGCGCCTGTCGGTATTGGCGGCATTAAATGAAAATACTGTTCTGAAGTTATCACGATAATTTTCCGGAATAAATTTCACACCCGGAATGAAACGGGGGAAATAGATATTGTGACTAAAGCTTACCTGTTGTGTCTGGATGAATTTACCTGAGCCTAAACTTTTTCCCAATTCTATACCGTAACGAATATTGGAGTTAGTGTTATTAGCGGCTTTAGCGAAGTTTCTGTTTTGTACACCTGCGTTGACTCCTATGCCAAAGAGATTTCCTGAAATCGCGCTTTGGTTGATACTGCCTTCAAGGTTTGTATTAAAAGAATATTTTTTAGCCGGCGTCAGCCGGATAAGAAAATCAACCGTATCCTTTCTCAGCAGCTGATCAATACTGACCATACGCCAGGTGCCTAATGAATTAAAACGGTTAATGGTTCGCAGGTATCTTCTTTGCCGGTACACGCTGTCGCGGGGCAGGTAAATATTGAGTGGAAATATTTTTGCTTTGAACCTGTTGCGATGCTGTACGACGGTAACGCCATCTACTACTTTTACCTGCCGTCTAAGTCCGATGGTATCAACTATATAATCCGGATAGACGGTTACGTTGCCGATATAAAATTTGGTAAGCTTGCTGCTGTCAATGGTTCTTAATCTTATTTCGAGGCTGGCGGTTGGATTTTCTCTTCTTGCCCGAAGTTTCTGCAATATTTCTAGTTGCTCGAACGGGTCCAATGTTGCTTGTAAAAGTGATACATCCAAAGTGTCCCATAAGCCAACTAATTCATCACGGGAGAAACGGAGATAACCATTGTTGCGGTATAATTCAGTCAGCCGGTCAAATTCAGCGGAAATAGGATTTTTGGCAAATGCGTCTCCCTTTTTGATAAAAGCTTGTTTTGCTGCCGAGTCGGTGATGAGTTGCAGGGCTGTTTTCCTGAGATTATAGCTGACTGAATCAAGATGAACCTGTTTGCCGGGTTTTACATGAAAAGTGATCGTGGTTCTAAATTCATCTTTACCCTCCGGTTTAATGATGGAAGTATAGAAGATGGAATCGCTGAAATAACCCTGAGAAGTGAGCAATGCCCTCATGAAGATAACTGATTTGTCGGCATTAGTGCTATCATACACCGGCGGATGTTTCATAACGCTCCAGAGTAACTTATCCAATCTCCTCACTTGCATACTGTCATCCAGTTGACCTTCGAGACCGGCAACCAGGACATCTTTTTCATCGTTTGAAAAGTTGCCTATTAAGTTGATATTTGTTTTGTAAACAAAAGGCTTTCCGGGCTGGTAATTTTTTACAATAGTACAGGAAGCAAACGCTGCAATAAGCGAAACGGCAAAAAATGCTTTAATGGAGAGGCTATGAAATGAAGGCTTTCCGGATAACATAAATAAATTGAAACAACAATGCTGGGCAAATCACAAGCCAAATATATCCAAAGTTTAGGCCAGAAAAAAGTAAGAGATGAAGAAGGTGTTTTTGTAGCGGAAGGCCCGAAGATAGTGTCGGAATTACTCGCATCTGCTAATGCAAAAATACAACTGCTATATGCTTTACCCGATTGGATCAAAGCCAATCATAAGGATTGCAACGGGGTGGAAATAGTAGAAGTGGATGAAAAAGATTTAGAAAAAATTTCCCAATTAGCTACTCCCAACAAAGTATTGGCGGTAATAAAAAAATTTGAACAACCAGCGGATATCCATCCAGGAGAAGCTGTTTCCCTGGTGCTCGATACTATACAGGACCCGGGTAATCTCGGTACCGTAATTCGTATTGCGGACTGGTTTGGTATAGAGCAGATCATTTGCGGCAATGAATGTGCGGATATATATAATTCAAAAGTTGTTCAGTCTACCATGGGAAGTATTGCCAGGGTTAAGGTATTGTACACAGATCTTGCTTCATGGCTACGTGATCAAAAAGACGTATTCATTTATGCGGCGGCACTGGAAGGGCAGAATGTAACAGCTATGAAGAAGATCAATGAAGGACTTATTGTTATCGGTAATGAATCAAAAGGCATCAGCCCCGCTATTTTTGAACTGGTGGATGTAAAGATCACTATTCCGAGAAAGGGCAGCGCTGAATCATTGAATGCGGCAGTGGCGACGGGGATTATTTTGTCGCATATTGTCTGAACCGGGATTTATAGGATTTTTTGGATTAATGAGATACGGATATCGCATCCTGTAATAAAAAAATTATCCCTGATGGTGAGATTTCCCATCAATCTTTTCATCCCACGAATTTCAGTTCAAACGTTTTAACTAAACCGTATAGCTTTTACCGGTTGTATTTTTCTTACCAGTATGGAAGGGATCATAAGTATTAAAAAACAAACCAACAATGTGCCTGTGCAAATAGCGGCTACCTGCCACCAGACAATCTTTACGGCAGCCTCGCTCAGGTAATAAGCATCTTCTTTTAATTTAATAAAACCGGTAGTTTCCTGCAGGTATAATATCCCTAAAGCGACGGCTGCACCGATGATGATACCTGTAATAGTGATGAACAGTGAGTGACGGAGAAATATTTTTTGAACAGTCCAGTCGGTGGCGCCCAGTGCTTTCAAAATGCCGATCATATGGATTCTTTCCAGTACTAAAATGATCAGGCAGGTAATAAGGTTGATAACGGCCACCACGATCATAAAACCGATCAGTACGTTGCGTGTTACATCCTGCATATTGAGCCAGTCGAAAATATTGGGCGAAACATTGCGTACGCTTTGCGTATCCCAGGTAGGGGGGAAGCCATCCATATAATATATTGAATCGGCTACTTCATCTATTTTTTTGTAGTCGTTTAAGAATATTTCGTAACCACCGGCATCTGTAGCGTTCCAATCATTGAGACGCTGAATGAGTTTGAGATCACCAATCGCAAAGGTTTTATCGTATTCTTCAATGCCTGTTTTATAGATGCCTGTAACCGTTAGCTTATCCGGCCGTAATGTGCCATCAGGGCGGATAAAGTAAATAAAGATCCGGTCATTTACTTTTAGCTTCAACTGGCCAGCTGTATATGTAGAAATCATGATCTCGCGACTGTACGTGCTATCATTAAATTGCAGGGGTCGCCCTTGCTTAATAAATCGGCGCAGGTGATTAAAATCATAGGTGTTGTCAAGGCCTTTTAATAAAACGCCTTCTATTTCGTCTTTTGTTTTTAATATAGTGTATTTGGTAGCAAAGGGGTAAATACTTTGAACGTTCGGATTTTTTTTGATTGCGTCGACAAGGCTATCGTTTTTTATAAGAGGAATCTCCTCAGCTATCAGCGCTTTGAAAGGTTGTTTTTCCTGTATGCGTATATGCCCCCAGAAGCTGAATACTTTTTGACTTACCTGTTCCTGGAAGCCATTGGCGAAAGCCAGGGTAATGATCATTACCGCCACGCTGATAACGGTAGCTACAATAGAAAGCCGGATAATAAACCGGGAAAAGGATCGCTGTTGATTAAATGCTATGCGGTTTGCTATAAAGCCTGCAACCTTCAAATTAAAATGTTTGTCTTATTTTCTCAAAAGGGTTGTACATACAGAAACGCCGAACCGGAACAAAAATAAGCTGATTAAAATATTTATCTGTTTTTTTAACTTTTTTAAGCGGTATATCTTTATTTTATACGTGCGTCGAATGAAAATCCTGTACCTTATTCAACAATATTGCTAACACACCAGCCTATATACCAAATGAAAAAAATTCTTTCCCTTTCTTGTTTCGCCGGCTTTTTCCTGGCAGTTCACGCACAATTACCTGATCATATTTACAAGCCTAATATTCATACCACCAAGTTGTATAAATATGGTGATATTTACAGTTACCCCATCATTGCTCTAAACAGTGCTGATCAGCTGGAACTCCATTTTGATGATATGGATGCCGATGTTAAGAATTACTATTATACTTTTCAGCTTTGTAATGCTGACTGGTCGCCGGCTAACTTGCCGGGTTTTGATTATATCAGGGGCTTTCAAACAACAAGGATCAGCAATTACCGGAATTCATCCATAGCTTTTACCAGGTATACGCATTACCAGGCTGTTTTTCCTGAGCGTAATATGATACCTACCCGGTCAGGCAATTACCTGCTGAAGGTTTTTTTGAACAGCGATACTTCCGCTTTATATTTTACGAAACGTTTTTTGGTGGTGGATAATAAAGTTTCAATAGCTGGCCAGATAAAGCAACCATTCAGTTCGCAGTTTTTTTTAACGGATCAACGAATACAATTAACAGTCAGTACCGCCCAGGCAAGGATTAATATAATGTCGCCGCAGGACCTGAAAGTGGCGGTATTGCAGAATAATATCTGGCCTACTTCAACTCTTCTTACCCGGCCATCTGTTTACCGGGGCAATTATTTTGAATATAATGACGATGCAAGCAGTTTCCAGGCGGGGCGGGAATGGCGGTGGATCGATTTACGCAGCCTGCGCCTGATGAGTGACAGGATGCAAAAGTTGATTGACACCAATGATGCCAGGACGGAAGTAATAGTAAAGCCTGATGCGGAAAGAAAGCAACAGATATATGTTTATTACCGTGATCTGAATGGAATATATACCGTAGAAAACACCGATGGCTATAACCCCTTCTGGCAAAGTGACTATGCGTACGTTCATTTTACTTTCGTGCCACCCGGCGGAAGGGAGTATCCGGGAAAAGAGATATACTTATTTGGCGAGCTCACGAATTATTTACCCGATAATTCGTCCAGGATGGAGTTCAATACTGAAAAAGGAATTTATGAAAAGACCTTGTACCTGAAGCAGGGATATTACAACTATTCTTATATCACACTGGATGCGGGAAAGCAACCAGGCAACCGGTTTTCATTTGATAATACCGAAGGCAATTTTACCAATACGGAAAATGGCTATACGGTATTGGTTTATTTCAGGCCTTTTGGGGCAAGGGCCGATGAACTGATCGGCATAGCGCAGTTAAATACATTAGCGGGACGTTAACTATAAATAGAAATAAGAGCGGTTTTTCTTTGCTCAATTTATTCGAATAGTAAATCATGTCAGTTCCTCATCTTTTTGATTCATAATTCAGTTTACTTACTCCTTATTACCCTTGCTTCCCTATCTTTGCGGCGGCAGGTCTTATACGACCAGCTCCTGCTGAATCTCCCCAGGGCCGGAAGGCAGCAAGGATAAGTGGTTGAGCGGTGCGATGTAAGTAGCCTGCCGTTTTTTTACCCCCTAATCCCCTGAAGGGGGCCTATAAATCTTCAGGCATCTTCAATTCTTCAAAATAATGGTCCCGGTTTTAGCGGGACATAAGATTTATGAAATTCTTTATTGACACGGCCAATCTCGCACAAATTAAGGAAGCCCATGAACTGGGAATATTAGATGGTGTTACCACTAATCCATCTTTAATGGCCAAAGAAGGTATTAAAGGCCAGGAAGCGATCTTTAACCATTACAAAACCATCTGCGAAATGGTGGATGGTGATATCAGCGCCGAGGTGATCTCAACAGAGTTCAGCGCCATCGTTGAAGAAGGAAAGAAACTGGCTGCTATTCATCCTAATATCGTTGTGAAAGTACCGATGATCAAAGACGGTATCAAGGCCATCAAGTGGTTTACGGACAACGGTATTCGTACCAATTGTACATTAGTATTCTCTGCCGGCCAGGCTATACTGGCAGCAAAGGCGGGAGCGACTTATTTATCTCCTTTTATTGGCCGTATTGACGACAGCAGCTGGGATGGAGTAGAGTTGATCGCACAAATTTCACAGATATACGCTATACAGGGTTTTAAAACCCAAATACTGGCGGCTTCTATTCGCAACGCCTTACATATCGTCAGGTGCGCTGAAGCAGGCGCTGATGTATGCACTTGTCCTTTAGATTCAATTCTTGGCCTGCTGAAACATCCATTAACGGATATAGGATTGGCTAAATTCCTGGAGGATGCAAAGAAAACAGTCTAAGTAACTCATTATATTAAAAGAGCCGGTCTCGCCTATGGCGAGACCGGCTCTTTTATGGCTATTACTTTGAGATGTCTAATTTCTTTTGCGCCTTGGTTTGCTATTCATGTCTCTCAGTATCTCGTCTTTTGTTGGCAAGTCACCATCGGGCTTCTTTTTAATCCAGATCGTTCTTTCCAGCCACATAGAGGGGTTGCTTTTCAATACGGCTTTAACGGTGATTTTATCCAGTGCAAAATCAGAGGGGATGACCAGCTCATTACCTGAAAATTTGCAATTGGAAGAGGAAAACTGGATCTCTTTTGATGTCAACGGCAACCACTTTCCGTTGGATAATTTTCCATCTACGTTGATGTAATTATTCGTGCCTTTTTTCAGACTGTCCGTGTAAAGGTTGAAATAAATGCTGTCCACTTGCTGGGCCTCCAGGCCATAGCTGATGATGCAAAAAAAAGAGGCGAATAAAATTTTAACCACAATCGTAAGGTTTGTTGCCAATATGACGAAGATGAATTCCCAAATGTACGATAGCAAAAAGGCTTAACATTCTTTTGCAGAATCAGTGCATCAATTGGTCAGATAATCCTGCTCATTCCATCCTGGGTTTCCTTTTTGGAAAAATGTGTAACTGACTGTCTGGCAGGTGAAGAAGATAGTCATTGATTTCTTGAAGAGTTCTTTAGGAACCGTTCAAACAATTTGCTTCAACATAAAAAGTCGGTTCAGGATTTTCAAATCTGTCAGCGTCGCATTTTTGATGGGGAAGGAGAGGAACAAAAAATAGAGGCCATATATTAGGCTATATTTTAAGATAATTTAATTAGTATCTGAACTATAAGTCAACCGGAAATTATAACTAAATTAAAAATCAGTATAAAAAAATTATAAATAATTAATAATAAAATTGTTACAGTTTTTTGATAAAATTAAAAAATAGAATAAATTGGAAAAATAGGAGTTAATACGGAGGTATTCGAAAGAGATGATAATTTACATAATATTATTATTTAAAACATTGATTATAATATAATAATGACTTTTATTTAATTATTTAAGTTGTTTTGATCAGTATAGTATGTTTAATTGCAATTTAAAATTAAGTAGCGTGGGCCAAAAGCCGGAGAAAAAAAGCCTCAATAAGCTTACCAGGCATTTTAGAACATAACCGACCGGGTGATTGAAGTACCCGGCCGGATTCATTTTGGGAAGTTTTTAGGTTTGGTGAACAGCACTCCAAAATACCCGGTAAACTGACTTATGGTCAGTTATGGTTAGTTTTCATGATTCAGCTGTACGGCTGAAGCCCCGCCATTTGAAGTGGGCACGATCAATTTTAAAAACCATTCCGGCTATTTGAGATTTGGTCAGGCAGACGGAAATTTTCAAACTGACAGAAGATGGGCTTAATTTGAAGCCTTAATCCAGGCCGGGTAATTTATTTCACCAAAATATATCATTGATGGGGCTGAGCGAGTAGCCGATATGAACTTAAAGCAAGCTTTGTGTTGGTAAACATAATTCTGATTTTACCAAAGTCATGACGATCAAAAAGAGCCTGCGATTTCATTTAGTTAGCCGATCGAAAATATTTGTCCAAGATTTCTCCAAAATTCTACTTTTGTCCCGTTAAAAATTTCCGCTGATCAACAACCGCCTTTAAGTTTTCAATGACAAACTCTTACCAGGATCTCGTACAACAGACATTTAATTTCCCCCAGGAAGGCTTTGAAGTGAAAGATGAGTATCTCCAGTATAACGGTGTAGACATAAAATCCCTGATAGATAAATACGGAACACCCTTAAAACTGACCTACCTCCCCAAGATCACGATGCAGATACAAAAGGCCAAAGCCATGTTTGCCAGTGCCTTTAAAAAGCATAAATATGAGGGTAAGTATTTTTATTGCTATTGCACCAAAAGCTCGCATTTCTCCTTTATTGTAGAGCAAGCCCTGAAAAACGATATCCACCTCGAGACTTCCTTTGCCTATGATATCGATATCATCAAAAAGCTGTATGAAAAGAAAAAGGTGACAAAGGATATTCATATCGTTTGCAATGGGTATAAACAAAAGGAGTATACGAGAAGAATAGCCAACCTGCTCAATACCGGTTTTACCAACGTAATACCTGTATTAGATAACAAGGAAGAGTTGAAAGAGTATGCCAAAACAGTGAAAGTGCCTTTCAAGCTCGGCATACGGGTGGCGGCGGAGGAAGAACCCAATTTCCCCTTTTATACATCAAGACTAGGTATCCGTGCCAAGGATATCCTGGAGTTTTATGTAGACAGGATAGAAGGATATGAAAGCAAGTTCCAGTTGAAAATGCTGCATATTTTCTTAAATAAAGGCATCAAGGATGACATTTATTACTGGAGTGAATTAAATAAGATCATCAATCTCTATTGCCAGTTAAAGAAAATCTGCCCCGAGCTGGATTCCATTAATATCGGTGGAGGTTTTCCAATCAAGCATTCATTGGGTTTCGAATACGATTACCAGTTCATGATTAATGAAATTGTAAGAAACATCAAAGTGGCTTGTAAAAAGGCAAAAGTGCAGATGCCTAATATCTTTACGGAGTTTGGAAGCTTTACGGTGGGAGAGAGTATGGCACACATATATAGCGTTATCGGGGAGAAAGTACAAAATGACCGGGAAACCTGGTATATGATCGATTCTTCTTTTATCACCACTTTACCTGACACCTGGGGTATCGGGGAAAAGTTCCTGATGTTGCCGATCAACAAATGGGATGAAGATTATCAGCGGGTGGTATTAGGCGGCATTACCTGTGATAGCCATGACTATTATGATTCAGAAGAACACATCAATGAGGTATTCTTGCCCAAGCTAAATAATGGAGAGCCTTTGTATGTTGGTTTTTTTCATACAGGTGCCTACCAGGATCAGATAAGCGGGTATGGGGGCATTAAACATTGCCTTATTCCTTCACCCAAACATGTAATTGTTGATTTTGACCGGAATGGTAAATTGATTGATTGGGTATATGCGAAGCAGCAGACGGCACAGAGTATGCTGAAGATATTGGGGTATATGAAATAATAATCTATATACAATTGATAAAGAAAGCCCTTTGATGAATGATCTTTTCATCAAAGGGCTTTGCCTTTTATCTCCGACGGCCTTGCCTGTAATGTCTGTTACTGCCTTGTCTCCAGTCATGATACTGGCGCTGATCATAATGAACCCGGCCAATATAAGATCTGTCGAGATAATACCTGTTATCATACCCTCTCCAGTATGTATATCCTTGTGGGTTCCGGTAATAATAACGCCCGTCAGAATACCTGCTGACAACAAGCCCCGGCGAAGAATGAATGATCAATGAAAACTGTGTTTGCCCGGTTGGATAAGGTTCTCCATAGGAATTCCGGCGACCGGAACTGCAACTGGCCATTACCGCCGCTACTGCTAACAATAAGACCGCTTGTACAATTCTTACTTGTTTCATAATGATTTATTTTAGTTTTAGACGACAACCTGTTTTACAAAAAAGCTTAAAGCTTGTTAATATGAAATGTTTTTTAGTATTGTTAACATCTCTCTTTTTTTCATTTGTAACTAAGGCGCAGACAGCAGAAGATTCAATCAAAACTGTTGTCAATAATTTATTTACAGCCATGCGAAATGCAGATGCGGCGTTATTGAAATCCACTTTTTCCGATAGCGCCATATTGCAAACTATCACCCGCAGCAAAGAAGGCAAAATGCTGGTAGTAACGGAAAGCGTTAATGAGTTTGCTGATTTTGTAAGTACCGTAAAGAAGGATTCAGCGGATGAGCGGATCGAATTTGAAACCCTCAAAATAGACGGGCCTTTAGCTATTGTGTGGACACCCTATAATTTTTACCACAATGGAAAGTTCAGTCACTGTGGTGTCAATTCATTTCAACTGGTAAGATTTGACGGGATATGGAAAATACAATACCTGATTGATACGAGAAGAAGGACGGGCTGCAAGCCATAATTATTTCTTCTTCATCCGGTATTTTTTATTCACTTTCGGACTGTTGAAATAATCATTCAATTCTTTTTCAGACATGGTTGTGGCCATTTCCACGGGTACATCAACTAATTGAACCTGTACTTGCCTAAGCTCTTCCCGGAGCTTTGCCGTTTTCCTTGTAATGTCCGGATCTTTTTCTCCGATCACCATATTGTCATTCAGCATATACTGGAGCCTCTTAATGGCAGACCGGATTACAGATGCCTGATTTTGTTCCACTGATTTTGCGGGAGAAGTTGCTTCTTTAATAGGAGTAAGTGCTACGCCCACACTGGGTAGTACCTTACCTGTATTTTGCGAAGATTTGCTGGCAGATGTATTCAATATAGTACCGGTAAGCGCGGTACTCGCCGCCGTGAGATCAAATCCCGTCCTGGCGGTTTTTGTACCTCTTACTTTTTTGTCCAGTTGAAAGAAAACGTACTGCAATTGCATTATATAAAACTTGATGTTGTTTGAAACAGCTGCGTTTTCCTGTACTGCGAAAGGATAATTCAAAGCATCTTTGACTACGACTTTAATTAATGCAGTATCTCTGACCTTGAACCGGGTGGAGCCGATGAAACTGAGAATAACTGTTTTTTGTTTATCCCTGTCATTCTCACCAACAAAATCATAGGGAGGTGTCCACGAAAAATTATCGTCGCAATGTTTTACCAGTTTATACCCGCTGATTGGAATATTGCTGCTGAAAAGAATATCTTCTATGGGAAAATTTCCAGCTTCACATAAAACATCAAAACTAACCGGCTTGCCTTCTTCAATTTCCAGGGTACTGGAAACCGTGAATTTTATTTGGGGTTGTAATACCTCTGTGTTATAAAACATCAAGGTAAAACTTGTATCAATTTTGTCTGTTGGATCAGCGAGATTTTGCACTCCTAATTTTACGGAATATTCCTGGTCGTATTTAAGTTTTCCCGAAAGGAAAAATGATTTGTCCGCTTTAAAAGTAAGCAGCCCGTTGTCTTTATTTATCTTCATTCCAATAGGCGAGTTTCTCAGGAACCAGTAATATTTAGTTTCATCTTTATTGATCGCCAGTTTATACGATAGCATTGAATCAACCTGTAACGTAAAATAGGGGTTCAGGTTAATGATGCGAAGAGGAGTATCAATGACAACCGGTGGTATAATGGGGGGTAATGTATCGTGAACCTGGGAAATAACTTGTTTGGACAGTAAAATCAAAATCAGACAATTCAACAAGCGGTTTCTCATTCCAATTATTATTTTTTAATGATTAAACGGGGCGAAGTTAACTCATTTGATTACAAAATAAACTGTGGCATTTATAAAACCTTTATATAAGAAACCCCATCGTAGAAACGACGGGGTGTAAACCAAAACCAACTGCTTATGAGAAAATTTATAAATGTTAGTATGCGATTACTGTATGTTTATTTGTTGTACTGCAGGTTTGACTTCTTCTTTCTTCGGAAGGTTTAATGTTAAAACACCATTAACATATTTTGCATCGATAGCCGACCCGTCAGTTTTTTCATTCAATGTAAAAGATCTTTTAAATGAACGATAGCTGTACTCTTTCCGGATTTGCTTTTCATTCTGATTACTATCAGCATCGGCTTTTACCTCATTTTGCTTTTCAGCAGATACAGTCAGAATTTGCTGATCAAGACTTACTTTAAAATCATTCTTTTCAAAGCCAGGGGCGACAATTTCAATGCTGTAATTTTTTTCAGTTTCTTTGATATTTACAGGAACAAATCCTTTCCATTCTTGCAAAGCTTCATTCTTGTTTATGACGGGAAATCCGGCAACTAAGTCATCAAAGAAATTGTTAAAGCTTCCTTCAAAAGGTTTCTGGTTGAATTTTACGAGTGTCATAATTATTTTTTTTGTTTTTAGATTAATTGATTACGCTACTTGATTTTCAAACGACATACCACAAGGTTTTCAAATGCCGTATTATCTGAAAGCAAGCAAAATGCTACCTATTTTACTGACATTATTTCAGCCGTATTAATTTTTTTATGACATAATTTCCTATTTATCGATCTGCAAACTTTTTATCTATTTTTGCGTTTAAAATAAAAACTAATAATTATGTATCCTGAACAAATAGTTACTCCGATGAAAGAAGAGCTGACCGATAACGGGTTTACAGAGCTTTTGACGTCAGCGGACGTAGAAAGTCAATTATCTAAAGAAGGCACTACACTTGTAATGATCAATTCTGTCTGTGGTTGTTCAGCTGGTTCAGCCCGCCCGGGAGTTTTAATGGCGGTGGCGAATGCAAAGGAAAAACCGGATTATATCACTACCAGTTTTGCGGGGTTTGATATTGATGCTATTAAAACGCTTCGGCAGCATCTTCTGCCTTATCCACCTTCTTCACCCGCCATTGCTTTATTTAAAAATGGTCAATTAGTCCATTTTATTGAGAGACACCAGATAGAAGGAAGGTCTGCCCAGATCATTGCGCACAACCTCATCGGTGCATTTGCAGAATACTGCAATTAAGATATTTTGGAGCGGTAAAGAATTTAATAGCTTCCGGATTGACGGGGGCTATTATTATTTTATTCAACCTTGTTTTTCCATTGTATATTCGCCTGCTTAAATATCTAACCAGCGCAAATGTATCCTAACCTTTATTTTGCATTTAAAGACCTCTTTGGAGTTGATTGGGCCTTTCTTCGTTTTATAAACTCTTTTGGTTTTTTTGTCGCTATTTCCTTTATCCTGTCGGCTATTGTGCTGGCGGCGGAGTTAAAACGCAAAAGCAGCCAGGGATTATTACAGCCTAAGGAAATGCAGGTCATGGTAGGGCAGCCTGCCACCGCCAGTGAATTATTACTCAATTTTTTGTTGGGTTTTTTATTGGGCTTTAAGATACTGGCGTTATTTATAATGGATAGCTCGGCTACGGAAGATCCGCAAGCCTTTATTTTCTCAGGTATTGGAAGCTGGCCTGCAGGTATTTTTCTGGGATTGTTGTTTGCCGGCTTGAAGTGGTATGAAAAAAAGAAACAAAAGCTGCCCAAGCCAGAAAAAAGAACCATCCGGATATGGCCGCAGGACAGGGTGGGAGAGATCACTATCCTGGCTTTGGTTTTTGGGCTACTGGGGGCCAAACTTTTTGATATATTCGAAAACTGGACTGATTTTCTAAAACACCCATCTTCCTACCTGCTCTCCCCATCAGGGCTTACTTTTTATGGCGGTTTAATATGTGCTGCCATAGCTATCTGGATCTATGCGAAAAAGCACAATATTACTTTCTGGCATCTGAATGATGCTGCGGCCCCCACTTTAATGCTTGCGTACGGTCTCGGCCGGATCGGCTGCCAGGTGGCAGGAGATGGCGATTGGGGTATTGAAAATACTAATGCAAAGCCTTTTGGCTGGTTGCCGGACTGGATGTGGTCATTTACATATCCTCACAATGTAAATGAAGCCGGAGTAAAGATGGCCGGCTGCACTGAGTATAAATATTGTTACGAGCTTCCTGTAGGAGTTTATCCTACTCCTTTTTACGAAATTGTCATTTCGCTGCTTTTATTCGCCCTGATCTGGTCAGTTAGGAAAAAATTTAAAACACCGGGAACTTTATTTGCTTTTTACCTCATGCTAAATGGTATTGAGAGATTTTTTATCGAAAAAATAAGGGTAAATACAAGACTGAATATTTTGGGATTCCATCCAACCCAGGCCGAAGTTATCTCGACCCTTCTTTTCCTGGCCGGGCTTATTATCTGGCTTGTTCTGAAAAAGAGAGAATCTATGGTGAAATCCACATCTCAAACAGGTAGCCAGTAAAAAAAATTAAAGTTTATATTTTTTTTGAGAAATAACGGCAAATGCGCACCCACTGGTACTTTGATAAAATAATAAGTATGTTCGAAAACGTTTGCGTTGAGTTGAAATTTGGTTAATTATTCACAGGGACTATGAGATTCGGCTACTGAAACGTACCTTTGCTACTATACCCGGACGAATACTTTTCACCACACTTTGCAATATTCTTTAAACCATTACTGGTACTTAATTGTTTAATATCTAAACAGCGTATATTACTATGAGGCAGCTTAAAATCGCTACCCAGATCACCAACAGGGACTCCCAGGCAGTAGAAAAATATCTTCAGGAAATTTCGAAGATATCGATGATCACTCCTGAAGAAGAAACGACTCTGGCTCAGCGCATTAAAATGGGAGATCAGAAGGCATTAGACAAATTGGTACAAGCCAATCTTAGGTTCGTTGTGTCCGTTGCCAAACAGTACCAGCATCAGGGATTGTCTCTAAGTGACCTTATCAATGAAGGAAACCTGGGTTTGATCAAGGCGGCACAGCGTTTCGATGAGACGAAAGGCTTCAAATTCATTTCTTACGCCGTATGGTGGATTCGTCAGTCTATTTTGCAGGCGTTGGCGGAACAGGGCCGATTGGTTCGATTGCCGCAAAATAAAATTGGCACCTACAATAAGGCTAATAAAGCCTATATGGCTTTTGAGCAGGAACATGAAAGAGAGCCATCAACTGAAGAGTTAGCCGAGTTATTAGAAATGAGTGAGACAGAGATCAATAATATTTTCCAAAGTAATACACGTCATACTTCATTGGACGCTCCTGTACATGAAGCTGAAGATGTAGCCATGGGTGATTTGTTGGAAGGTAGCGATGATACGGATGATGATGTGATGAAGGATTCGTTGAGAAATGAAATACGTCGTGTGTTGAAATCTCTCAGCCCCCGCGAAGCTGAAATAGTAAATGCTTATTTTGGTTTGGATGGTGAGCAGGGTGTTACTATCGAACAGATTGGTCAGAAATACGATCTTACCAAAGAACGTATCCGCCAGATCAAAGAAAGAGCGATCAAACGTTTACAAAAGGCCCGTTACAGCAGTGCATTGAAAGCATATTTGGGTTAAAATAGCAAATCTTTCGGTTGTAAATGCCGGAAGAAAATTGGTGGGTTTATTTACAAAAGCAGCTCCGGTCGTTTGATTGGGGCTGTTTTTATTTTTTGACCAGTGAATGAATTTTGGAATTTTTCAGGCCTCCTTATATTAAGTTTATTGCCGCCAATCCTGCTGTTGTTTTGTTTTAAATATTTTATTCCTCTGCATATCGTCATGGTTTAACTTTACTTTCGAAATATCCCTAAAGACATTGAACAAAGCATTCGGGTCATTGTTCTACAATATCTTCCGGGATACATTCATCCGACTCTTGCCGTAGATCAGAAAGTCAACAATTTTATGCAGAAAGATTTCAGTAACAGGAGAAATGTATATTCTTCCTGTATTTTATTAGTAACAGCACTACTCTTCGCTATCAGGGGATATTCCCAGGCACCTGCACCAGACAGCCTCTTGCAACAGGCTACTTTGCAAAATGTAATTCAGTACGCTTTAAAAAGACAACCTGTCGTTCAACAATCCCTGATTGATGAAAAAACAACAGAGCTACAGATAAAATCTAAATTGGCTGATTGGTATCCCCAGGTAAATTTCAATTATCTCTACCAGCACAATTTCCAGGTGCAAACAACAATCATTGGTGGCAATACAGTGCGGCTTGGCGTCGGGAACACTTCGGCACTCCAATTCACTGCATCACAAAGTATTTTCAATCGTGATGTTTTATTGGCCAGCAGAACAAAAGGAGATGTCCGCCAGCAGGTAAAGCAACAAACAGAGAATACAAAGATTGATGTGGTGGTAAATGCATCAAAGGCTTTCTATGATGTACTGGCCACGGAACAACAGGTAAAAGTAGTGAATGAAAATATTGCGCGATTGGAAAAAAGTCTGAAAGACGCCCGTGCGCAATATAATGCCGGTGTGGTGGACAAAACGGATTATAAAAGAGCCACCATTGCTTTGAACAATGCCAAAGCATCAAAGAAAAACAATGAAGAAGCATTAAAAGCGAAGACAGAATACCTGAAGGCAGTAATGAATTACCCGGAAGCTGCTACTCTTGCTATTACGTATGACAGTACAGCATTGGAGAATGAATTGTCGCTGGATACTTTAAAGGTTGTTGAGTATGCAAAAAGGATAGAATACCAGCAATTGCAAACAAAAAGAAGGCTGCTGGAGGCAAATGTAAAGTATAACAAATGGGATTTCTTTCCTTCTATTTCTGCCAACGGCGCCTACAACATAAATTACTTAAATAATGAGTTTGGGAAATTATATAATCAATCCTTTCCTAATTCATACGCCGGGTTAACGCTGGCTTTTCCAATTTTCCAGGGTGGTAAAAGAAAGTATAATATTAAGCAGGCAGAATGGCAATTAAAAAGAACCGACCTTGATATTATAAACCTGAAAAATTCAGTGAATACGGAATACACTACGGCGCTCGCAAATTACAAATCCAGTTTTTCAAATTACCAGGCTGTAAAAGAAAATGTAGTACTGGCACAAGAAGTGTACGATGTGATAAATCTGCAGTATCGTTCCGGTATCAAGACTTACCTTGAAGTGGTGAATGCGGAAACGGATCTGCGTACTTCGCAGATAAACTATTTTAACGCTTTATACGAGGTATTGAGCAGTAAGATAGATGTGCAGAAAAGCCTCGGGGATTTGAGATTTTAATGTTAAATCAAGTTATTGTTTATAAGATGCAAAGTTTAATGAGTATGCAATTCAAACCGGGAAACACCGTTGTTCCGTTAATTACGATGCTGCTGATATCAGCTTGTGGAGGAAAGCAGCAACAGCAACAACAGGGTCCGCCACCGGCGGTGCCTGTTACAGTTGAAGAAGTGAAAAGTACTGAAGCTACTTACTATGATGAATATCCCGGTACTGTGGTAGCATTGAATCAAACAGAACTGCGGGCACAGGTTACTGGTTATATTACGGGGATCTATTTTAAAGATGGAACTAAAGTAAGTAAAGGGCAAAAGCTGTATTCAATAGATCAGCAATTATATAATGCCAATTACCAGCAATCGATAGCTAACCTGCAGGTGCAGGAAACTAATTTGCTGAAAGTGCAAAAAGATGCGGACCGGTATCATGAATTGGACAGGCAGGATGCTATCGCCAAACAGCAGGTGGATTATGCTGATGCGGCATTGGAAGCCGCAAAGAAACAAGTGGATGCTGCGAAGGCTAATGTAAATGCAGTAAGAGCCAATGTAAGTTTCGCAACTATCGCCGCTCCGTTCAGCGGCACAATAGGTATATCGCAGGTAAGAAGTGGTACATCGGTAGTAGCTGGTCAAACAATATTGAATACTATCTCGACTGATAATCCTATCGCCGTGGATTTTGCTGTTGATCAGAAAGAAGTTTACAGGTTCTCTCAATTACAGCAGGCTCAAAAGCCTAAAGATTCTACATTTTCTATTGCATTTGGCAGTGATGTCTATCCATTTAACGGCAGCATCAACCTGATTGACCGTGCGGTTGATCCACAAACAGGAACAATAAAAACCAGGCTTGTTTTTCCAAACGATAAAAATATGCTGAAAGCAGGTATGAGCACCACGGTGAGAATATTGAACAGTGCCACTGAAAAATCAACGATGATTCCTTATAAAGCAATTACAGAACAGCTCGGAGAGTTTTTTACTTATGTAGTGGGAGACAGTAATAAAGTTTCGCAACGAAAACTTTTATTGGGAAAGCAAATTGGTACAAATATCATCGTGAAAGATGGATTGAAGGAAGGAGAAAAGATCGTAGTGCAGGGAATACAAAATTTAAGAGAGGGGGCCGTGATTACAACGGCGCCGCCATCACAACCGGGTGCGGCGAAAAAGTAAAATTCAACCATGTTGAGTAACGAACAGAACGTACAAGTGTGCGACGCAACGAAGATGATAGTAGTATATCGCTGGTAGCAAAATTAAAAACGAAAAGATAAGAACGCTGGATTGTGTAAAGAGTATTCACGATTCAACACTTATGATTCACGAACATGATAGCAGAAACTTTTATAAAAAGACCTGTCACCGCCATTGTTATCTCCATTGTGCTGGTACTAGTGGGCCTGATTTCACTCACCAATCTTCCTGTTGCCCAATACCCGGAAATTTCTCCACCTACGGTTTCGATATCAGGCAATTTTACCGGAGCTGATGCACAAACAGTGGAGCAAACCACGACGACTGCTATCGAGACACAGGTGAATGGTACGCCTGGCATGACTTACATGACCAGCAACAGTACCAGCAGCGGACAAAGCAGCATTACCGTCAATTTTGAAGTAGGTACGGATATTAATATCGCTACACTCGATGTACAAAACAGGGTGAGTGTCGCCGAGCCAACGCTTCCCGATGCTGTAAAACGTTTAGGATTGACTGTTCGTAAACGCAGCCCCAGTATTATGATGGCATTGGGCTTTTATTCTCCCAACGGAACACACGATGCCACATTCATTGGTAACTATGTAAACCTGTATGTAAAAGATGCATTGCTGCGGGTGAAAGGCGTGGGTGATATTTTTTCCCGGGCGGATGATTTCAGTATGCGAATCTGGTATAACCCTGAAAAATTAGCCGCGCTAGGTATCACTCCGGCAGAGGTGAATGCTGCCTTGCAGGAACAAAATCTGCAAAGCGCTGCCGGTACTATCGGCGGTAATCCGCAACCAGGCATACAGGCTTTTGAGTACAGTGTATTGACCAATAGCCGGATCAATACAAAAGAGCAATTTGAAAACATTATAGTACGTACCCGCCCTGCGGATGGAAGTATAGTGTACCTGAAAGATATCGCAAGGGTAGAGCTGGGGAAATTTGACTATACCTCCAACGCATTTGTAAATGGGAAGCCTGCTGCTTTTGTAATTATTTACCAGGCTCCGGGGGCTAATGCACTGGATACTTATAACGGCATCAACAAAGCGTTGGAACAGCTGCGCAAAAGTTTTCCGAAAGATGTTGACTATGTTGTTCCCCTTGAAACAGCAACGGTCGTGCAGGTTTCTATCAACGAAGTTGTGCATACTTTAGTGGAAGCATTGCTGCTGGTGGTACTGGTGGTATTTTTATTTTTACAGAACTGGCGGGCGACATTGATACCCTTGTTGGCTATTCCTGTTTCGCTGATCGGTACATTTATTTTATTTGGTCCGCTTGGTTTTACTATTAATACATTAACACTGTTTGCTTTTGTATTAGCTATCGGAATAGTGGTGGACGACGCCATCGTAGTAGTGGAAGCGGTGCAGCATAATATAGATCATGAAAAGATGTCGCCATTGGATGCTACCCGCAAAGCGATGAAGGATATATCGGCGCCGGTAATAGCCATTGCGCTTATTCTTGCGGCTGTATTTGTGCCGGTAGGATTTATACCCGGTATCGTAGGAAGGCTTTACCAGCAATTCGCTATTACAATCGCCGTATCGGTTATCATTTCAGCTTTTGTTGCGTTATCACTTACGCCTGCCTTATGTACCATTTTGCTGAAGCCATCAAAAGATAAAAACGCCAAAAAGAATTTGCTGGAGAAATTCTTTGCCTGGTTCAACAAAGGATTTAATAAGTTAACATACGGATATACTAAAGGGGTAGGCAGCTGGATACGAAGAACGCCTTACGTATTAATAATGCTGGTGGTTCTTTTTGTAGGGTTGTTTTTCTTATTTAAAAATAAGCCTACCGGTTTTATTCCAACAGAAGATGAAGGCCGCATGTTTGTCACATATGAGATGCCGGAAGCAACTTCTACCACCCGCAGCATTGCCCTGTTAAAAGAAATTATGGCCCGGGTGCAAAATCTCCCCGAAGTAAAAGTAATAGGCGGTTTGGCCGGTTTGAACATTGTAAGCTTTTCCAATAAAGCCAATGTGGGAACCATGTTTGTGAACCTGAAACCATGGGATGACCGGAAAGGTAAGGATCATCATGTGCAAGCCGTGATCGCCAAAATAAGAGCGGTTACAGCTGATATAAAAGAAGCGAGGATACTGCCGATTGCTCCACCGGCTATTCCCGGTTTGGGTGCTACATCTGGTTTTACATTTGAATTGCAGCAAACAGGAACAACTGACGATATCCAAAGATTTGAGACCGTAACCCGTGATTTCCTGGGAAAACTTAACCAGCGACCGGAAATAGGAGCGGCGTTTACTTTTTTCAATGCAAAAACACCCAGCTACCAGGTAGACGTTGATAAGGAGCAGGCTAAAAAATTGGGAGTATCGGTATCTGATGTATACAACACGCTTTCTAATTTCTTAGGCAGCAGTTATGTAAATGATTTTAATATCTATGGCAGAAATTTCCGGGTAATGTCGCAGGCGGATAGTGCCTACCGCAGTTCATTAGCCAATATTGAGAAATATTATGTTCGCAACAGCCAGGGCAATATGGTGCCATTAGGTTCTTTGATAACGAGTAAAGTAATCGAATCACCTTCTGTTATTTCACATTATAATGTGTATCGTTCGGTAGAAATTAATGGTTCACCCAAACCTGGATTCAGCAGCGGCCAGGCCATTGAGGCGTTGAAGGATGTGGCTAAAACCTTGCCGGCGGGGTATGGCTATGAATTTTCCGGAATGAGCCGCGAAGAAATAAAAGCAGGCAACCAGCAATCTACCGTATTCATTATTTCATTAGTATTCGTGTTCTTGTTTTTGGCTGCATTGTATGAAAGCTGGTCTGTTCCTTTCTCCGTATTATTCGCAGTGCCTATTGGCGCTTTTGGCTCCATATTAACGTTGACATTTATTCCGAGTCTCAGTAATAATATCTATGCACAAATTGGTTTGATTACCTTGATCGGGCTGGCCGCCAAGAACGCTATATTGATCGTTGAATTTGCGAAGGAAAGAGTAGATAAGGGAATTGATATTATTCATGCGACATTACAGGCGGTTGAATTGCGTTTGCGACCTATTGTGATGACATCGCTTGCATTTATATTGGGCGTTTTGCCTTTAGCCTTCGCCAGCGGCGCTGCTGCTGAGAGCCGTAAGACGATCGGTTGGACCGTATTTGGTGGGATGATTGCAGCAACTACCCTGGCGATCTTTGTAGTACCCGTATTGTTCGCATTGATCACCAAATTATCCTATGGCAAAAAAATAAGGCGTTTGCAGGAAGAGCATAAAAAAGAAGAAGAGATCGATAAACGCATCATAGATCGTGGAATAGGATAAAAGGCCCGTTCTTTGATACGATTGTCCAATTAACCAACTCCTTTAAGGGTTGGTTAATTTTGTTATATGATATTGACAGGGAGTGTACATTTAACGAAGGGCTGTTTTGGCATTTTGCCCAAATAAACTTTCTTTTGCAGTTATTGTTTTTATTGGTACTAATCGAAATTTATGGCAGACGGAGCAGTAGAAAAAGTAAGCGTTTTAATAATCGGAAGCGGACCAGCAGGATACACAGCGGCCATTTACGCATCAAGGGCTAACCTGAAACCTGTTTTATACCAGGGTATTCAACCGGGTGGCCAATTAACGATAACTACGGAAGTAGAAAACTATCCTGGTTATGCAGATGGTGTGCAAGGACCTGAAATGATGGTGGATTTTGAAAAACAGGCCAAGCGCATGGGTACTGATATCCGTTATGGTTTGGCCACCAAAGTTGACTTTTCATCCCAACCTTTGAAAGTAGAAATAGACGAAGAAAAATGGATAGAAGCGGATAGTGTCATCATTTCTACGGGAGCATCGGCGAAATGGCTGGGCCTTGAAAGTGAGGAACGATTGAATGGCTATGGCGTCAGTGCCTGTGCGGTATGCGATGGATTTTTCTTCCGTGGAAAAGAAGTGGCCATAGTAGGAGCCGGTGATACCGCTGCTGAGGAAGCGTTGTATCTTTCTAAATTATGCACTACTGTTCACATGTTTGTTCGTAAAGAACAAATGCGTGCCAGCAAAGTAATGCAGGAAAGGGTATTGAAGGCGCCGAATATAAAAGTGTACTGGAATACCGAAACCGATGAGATAATCGGGGAGAAAACAGTAAGCGCTGTACGGATAAAAAATAATGCGACCGGTGAAAAAAAAGAGATACCGGTAAATGGTTTTTTTGTAGCCATTGGTCACCAGCCTAATTCTGATATTTTCAAACCATTTATTGAGATGGATGAAGCCGGTTATATCAAAACGATTCCCGGTACTTCCAAAACAAATGTAGAAGGTGTATTTGCATCAGGTGATGTGCAGGATAAAATATACCGGCAGGCTGTAACGGCTGCGGGTAGTGGTTGTATGGCTGCCCTTGATGCAGAACGCTACCTTAGCGCAAAAGGGATACATTAGGGATGTTTGACGTTTGATGTTTCGTGATTGTCGTAATGACTTTCTGAAATTTGGGCAACTTCGAACTTCAAACCACGAACTTCAAACTATAAATATACTTCATGCCCAATCTTCTCACCATCTCACTCAACAATGTTCGCTTCAGAGCTTATCATGGTTTATACCCGGAGGAGAGACAAAAAGGTAACGATTTTGTGGTGAGTATGAAGGTGAGCTATCAGCCTAAAAGCGGCACTATTCTTTCCCTCGACGATACGATTGATTATGGTTCACTTTTTAATATCATGAATTCGATCATGCAACAGCCGGTCGATCTTTTAGAAACATTGGTACAGGAAATAGCACAGGCGGTTCATCAGAAATTTTCCCAGGTCAAAGAAGTAGTTGTTTCAGTTGAAAAATTAAATCCCCCGATTGATAAATTTTCTGGCAGCGCCGAAGTTTCTTACAAAGCCTCCTTTTAAAAACAATTTACGTTCCCGTCAGAACGATACCTTGAAAATAATGAAGAAGCTTTTCACTATTTTATTTTCCCTGTTTATTCTCTTTACTGCAAATGCCCAATCAATAAAAAATTTCGCGGACAGTATAAGAAAGAGCTACCGGGTTCCGGAACTTGCCTACACGGCTGTTTCATCTGATTCAATATACGGTCTGCAAGTATGCGGCTGCAAAGAAATTCCCGGTTTATATTTTATCAGATCACTTTATTTCTCCACTTACCACTTCTCAGATATAGATACGAAAGTGTAAATATCGCAGTCCAGTAAAGCAATTCCGAAGCCCAGGCCCATATCAGCGAAAGGTGCCATACATCCAGCACTAAATAAATATAGATACTGTAGAGGAAGATGGTTATCATTTCAATTCCAAGATTGACCTTTGAATTACCGGTTCCTGTTACACCGTTCAGCCATACGGTAGCAATGGACATGCACAACAAGCCAACCGATACGATACGTACAACAGGGATAGCATCGTTGATAAAACCTTCGTCACGGCCGTAAAGGCTTAGAAAAATACCCGGGAACAAGTTGATTAGCAGGCAAAGCGAAACGGTACAAATAAAACTAAGACGTGCGATTTTATTGATCAGGAAAAGCACCTGGTCTTTTTTGCCCTGGCCAATAATATTACTTACCATCGCATTGCTCGTGCTGGCGAAGGACCAAACAAAAATGCCAAACACGGCAAACACATTTCGCATCGTATTACTGATGGCCAGAGGACGTTCACCATAGTGCTCTATAAGGATGTAAAACAATAGCCACGCTGAAACACTCAATACAAACTGCATCACCAAAGGCAAAGATTGCTGAAAGATCAAACCCGACACTTTTTTATCAAACCGGAGGTAGGAAAACAATGAAAAACGACGGTGGAATTTTTTTATGAAAATGATCAAATATACTACGACCAATCCTGAGGCTTCCGCAATAACGGAAGCAACGGCCGCCCCGTTAAATCCTAACCGGGGCAAACCAAAATGACCGTAGATCAGTGAATAATCCAAAAAAATATTTAAGACCGCTTCTATAAAAAATCCATATTTCATGTAGCGGCTGTTATTCGTGCCTACCAACATAGCATTACCTGTCTGGAAGAGATATAAAAAAGGCAGACCCCATATCCTGATCGTAATAAAATCCTTTGCCTCGTTTTGAACGGTTTGGCTATTCAATACAGCTGAAAGAAAATAGGGTGCCGTCAACCAGGTAATAAGAATACCTCCCAACGCAAAGAGCAGTGCGATCCAGATAGATTGCGAGAACATTCTTCCGATCTCAGCCGGTCTGTTTTCACCGGCCCTCCTGGCCATCAAAGCCTGCAGGCCACTATTGAGACCATTACCAACCAGCGCAAAAACCAGGTAATAAACACCGGTGATGCCCGCTACGCCTAATTCTGTTTCCCCCAGGCCACTCAGGAAAACCGTATTAGCCACAAAATTGATCTGCGGTACGAGCATGGCCAGGGCAATAGGTAAAGCAATGCGCAATATCTGTTTGTTGGATATTTCTACCTGGAGGTTAATATTTGGTAAATTGTTTGTCATAGCATTTAGGCGGGCAAACCTACAATAATTATTTTTGCCTATCATTGCAGGCAATTAAAAGGAATAAGTGAAACAGGTATATCATATAACATCAGGGAAAAACGGGGAAACGGGACAACAGGTTTTATCCATTCGTATCGGGGAAAGGCATTTTGGTTTTGCTATAACTTCTCTCAATGCGGGTGAATTGTTTAAGCTTGCCTGGTATACCGACACTGAAATGGATGAGATGGCCTTAAGGGATATTCATTTAAAGCATCCTGAACTCCGGGAAACCTATCATCATATATTTATTTGTTATGATTATCCGCAAAGTGTACTGGTTCCTTTGAATCATTACAAACTTGAGGACGCTAAATTATTATTACAATCGATGTTTGGTGTCAGTGGTAAAGATGCGGTGGTTACAGAACCCCTCGCGGGTTGGCAATTGCATAATATTTATGCTGTACCCAGGGAGGTTTATGATTGGGCTTATCAGTATTTTCCTTCCAGTAATTACTGGCATACTTACAGCATAGGTATAAAGAATACAGTAACGACGGATTTTGAAGGTTCGATGGCGGCCGATTTTCGCAGTGATGATTTTTCGTTGGTAGTGACAAGGGGAACCAGGGTATTGCTAACACAAACTTTCCCTTATTCAAATCCGGCGGATGTAGTGTATTATCTGTTGGACACCTGCAGGCAATTCTCTTTTCAGCAGGAAACCGTGCGACTTTCTTTAGCCGGGCTGATAGCCAGGGATTCTGCCTTATATAACGAGCTGTATCAATATTTTTTGCATATACGCTTCAGGGAATCTGAATGGCGGGTACCGGTGTCCGACGATCAGAACTATCCTGCTCATTTTTTTACTTCTCTTAATGACCTGGCCAAATGCGCATTATAGGCGGCGAACATGGAGGAAGAAAATTCAATCCTCCGTCAAAGATGCCTTACACAAGGCCGACTACGGATATTGCCAAAGAAGGTTTATTCAATGTATTGCAGCATAAGCTGGATATTGAAGAACTGAAAACACTGGATCTTTTTGGTGGTACCGGCAGCATCAGCTACGAACTGGCTTCAAGAGGGGCGGCCGACCTCACCATCGTGGAGAAAGATACTTCCATGTATGAGTTCATTAAAAAAACAAGCGAGGCCTTGCGGATAGAAAATATCAGGGCGGTGAAAATGGATGTATTTAAATTCATCAACCAGTGTACTGATAAATTTGATTTTATTTTTGCCGGCCCTCCGTATGCGTTAACGACTATTGATGAACTGCCTAAACTTATTTTTGAAAAAAAATTATTAAACGACAAAGGGTGGTTTGTACTGGAACATACACCCCGGAATGAGTATAAAAATTTTCCTTACTATAAAACAGAAAAGAACTACGGCACTACTATCTTTTCCATTTTTGTAAATGAGTAGATGAAATTTTGAAATCTATAAAGAATTTGAATAAAAATTTCTTACCGCCTTCCCGCCTTTCCGGCATTAACCCTTTGTATGTTAAAAAAAGAAGCCCGTAAAATATTTAAAGAAAAAAGAATGACTCTTTCAGAAAAAGAAAGAGTAAAGCTGGATGACCTGCTATTGATACAATTTCAATCCGCCGGACTTCCTTTTATCGAATCTTTATTTACTTACTGGCCCATTGAGGAAAACAATGAACCGGATACGCACTTGTTCACAGAGTTTTTGCGATTCCGAAATCCTGAATTGATTGTCTGTTACCCAAAATCCGATTTTGTTTCCGGTTCCATGCAGGCGGTGATAACAGGTATTGATACTCCCTTTGCTAAAGCAGCATTGAATGTTTTTGAACCCGAAAGCAATGATATGGTTTCACCGGAAGAGATCGACCTGGTCTTTGTTCCTTTACTGGCATTCGATAAAAATGGGTACAGGGTTGGTTATGGTAAAGGCTTCTATGATAAGTGGCTGGCTGGTTGCCGCACTGATTGCATTAAAGTGGGGTTCAGCTATTTTGAACCTATTGAATCTATTGATGACCGGAATGAATTTGATGTACCTTTAAACCTTTGTATCACTCCCCATAACCAGTATGTTTTCTAATTTTTTCCTTAAGTCATTTCGGATTTTTTTATTCCCCTTTGCCTTGCTGTACTGGCTGGTAATAGCTATTCGCAATTGGTTATATAACAAAAAAGTACTTCGCAGCACTTCTTTTGCTTTTCCGTTGATATGTATTGGCAATTTATCGGTGGGAGGAACAGGCAAATCACCAATGGTGGAGTATCTTGTTCGCTTATTGAAAAACGAATTTAAAGTAGCTACGCTTAGCCGTGGCTATAAACGGAGGACGAAAGGCTATGCTTTGGCCAATAAAGAATCTACGGCTTTGGAAATTGGTGACGAGCCGATGCAATTCCATATTAAATTCCCGGACGTGCCTATAGCGGTAGGAGAAGAAAGACTGGATGCAATACCACAACTGTTGCATGACAGACCGGGAACACAAGCTATTATATTGGATGATGCATTTCAGCATCGGGCCATTAAATCGGGGCTGAATATTTTATTGACAGAGTATAGCAATTTATTTACCCGGGACTTTTACCTGCCCACCGGCGATCTTCGTGATCTTAAGTCGGAGTACAAAAGAGCCGAGATTATTGTGGTCACCAAGTGCAAGCCCGATCTCACTGTCAACGAAAAACAGAAGGTAATTGAAGAGATCAATCCAATACCAGGACAGTCTGTTTTTTTCGCTTCTATTGAGTACGGACAGCCCTATCATATATTCAATCATACCGGTTTTTCTCTTACAGAAAATACAGAAGTATTGCTGGTATCGGGCATTGCGAACCCACGGCCCTTAAAAGCATTGCTGGAAAAGCATAGCAAGACTTATTACATGCTGCAGTACGCTGATCACCGGATATTCACGATTGATGACCTGAAAGAGATTCGCAAAAGATTTGCAACCATTGAAACCGTTAATAAAATTATTCTTACAACTGAGAAAGATGCTGTACGTTTAGTGAAATTCAAGACGGAAATAGCTGATTGGCCCTTGTATGTAATTCCTGTCCGGCACCATTTTTTGTATGGAGAAGGGGACAGGTTCAATCAGCTCATCATTAACTTTATCCGACACTTCGGCCAGCCGGAGAAAAAATAATCTATGGGAAAAAGACACGAATCGAAGAAGAAGCAAAAAAATAGCGACGCTGTAAAAACGTTGAAAGGAAAATTGGATATCACCCGTTCGGGAATGGGATTTGTGATCGTACCCGAACAGGAAACAGATATATTGATCCGGCCTTCTGACTTTAATACCGCTATGCACGGAGATATAGTAAAAGTGAAGATCAAGAACGGTTTTGGCCGGCGTATGCAGGGTGAAGTAACAGAAGTAGTGGAAAGAAAAAGAACTGAATTCATCGGTCACTTAGAAATAAGTAAGGACTTCGCTTTTTTTGTGACGGATACCGATAAGCCCATGCCTGATATTTTTATTCCATTAAGTAGTATCGGTAGCGCAAAAGATAAGGACCGGGTAGTGGTAAGGATGCTTCGCTGGGAAAAAGGGGATAAGAGACCGGTAGGTGAAGTGATAAGTGTAATGGATGCGGAAAATAGCAACGATGCGGCCATGAAGGAAATATTGCTGGAAAATGGATTTCCGCTGGAGTTTCCTGACGATGCGCTTGAAGTGGCGGCCCGTATACCCGATACAATAACAAATGAAGAGATCAAAAAAAGGAAAGATGTACGGGATATTCTCACCTTCACTATCGACCCTGTGGATGCAAAAGATTTTGATGATGCTATTTCTATTAAAAAATTAAAGGATGACCTGTACGAGATCGGTGTTCATATTGCAGATGTAAGCCATTATGTAGAACCAGAAAATCCCCTGGATAAGGCCGCCTATCAAAAAGCAACATCGGTTTATTTACCGGACAGGGTAAACCCTATGCTGCCGGAGCATATATCCAATGTGCTGTGTTCATTGCGGCCTAATGAAGATAAACTCACTTTCTCCGCAATTTTCCAGATAACCACTAAAGCCGAAGTAAAGAATTGCTGGCTGGGAAGAACGATCATGCATTCCGATCGTCGCTTTACTTATGAAGAAGCGCAGGATATTATTGAAACAAAAGCCGGTGATCATGCGGAAGAAATTCTGCTCTTAAATGAGCTGGCGCAAAAGATGCGTAAGAGAAGATTTAATAAAGGAGCTATCAATTTCTCCTCGCAGGAAGTCCGTTTCAAGCTGGATGAAAAAGGTGATCCGATTGGTATTGTCATCAAAGAAAGTAAGGAATCACATCAACTGGTTGAAGAGTTTATGCTATTGGCCAATCGTTATGTAGCTGAGAATATTTCTAAAATAAAAATAAAAGGCAAACCAATGCCTTTTCCCTACCGGATACACGATACTCCTGATGAAGAGAAATTACTTCCATTCATAGCATTTGCCAATAAGTTCGGACATAAGTTTGATTCTTCTTCTCCTGAAGCTATTGCTGCTTCTTTTAACCAGCTTTTGAAAGATGTACATGGAAAGCCCGAACAGCATGTGCTGGAACAGTTAGGCATCCGGACAATGGCTAAAGCGAAATACACTATCGAAAATGTCGGGCACTACGGATTGGGTTTTGAACATTATTGTCATTTCACTTCTCCTATCCGTCGTTACCCTGATGTAATGGTTCATCGCATCCTGCAGGATGTATTGGACGGTAAAATCGACCCCGATAAAAAGCTGGAGGAAAAATGCAAGCATTGTAGCGAACGGGAAAGAGCAGCGATGGATTCGGAAAGGACGGCTAATAAATACAAGCAGGTTCAATACATGCGAAACTATGTGGGTGAAGATTTCGATGGCGTTATCAGCGGCGTAGCCAGTTTTGGTTTCTGGGTAGAAACCGTAGCTCATAAATGCGAAGGGCTGGTTAGTGTAAATAGTTTATTAGAGTATGATGAGTTCCGCCATGTAGAATCTGATTACTGCCTGGTGGGTATGCGCAGTGGCAGAAAATTCAGAATGGGAGATAAGGTAAGAATAACAGTGGCGGCTGCTAATCTTATTAAGCGTCAATTAGATTATGTGTGGGTACCTGCGAGTGATCCGGCGGCTATTGAAGGAATAGGCAAAGAAGAAACGGGAAAACATAAAGGGAAAAAGAAGGATGTCTCACGCAGAGAGCGCAAAGATCGCTGACTATAAATAAGTAAATAGTTTATGGAAATAAATCAAGTTACTTCCTTAATAATTGAAGAATCAATTCGATTTCACAAGGAATTGGGTCCGGGAATGCTTGAATCAGTTTTTGAAGAAGTATTATCAACTGTTTGACCAGGCGTGGCGTATCTGTTACAAGGCAAATACCCGTACCTGTATTTCTTTAGGAGGTTAAAATGGATATTGGGTTCAGGGCTGATCTTATTTTTAAAAATAAAGGAATTGTTGAGTTAAGATCAATTGATATAATTCCTCCGGCGCATTAAAAAAAATAGCAACCTATCTTAAATTTACCAATTTGACCGTTGCGTTAATGATTAATTTTAATGAGGTATTGCTTAAAAAAAGCATTAAGCGAATAGTTGTACGTCGCCCTAAACGACATCCTACTAAAATTTAAGCTT
The DNA here is from genome assembly GCA_040007815.1 of Chitinophagaceae bacterium. Taxonomy (GTDB): domain Bacteria; phylum Bacteroidota; class Bacteroidia; order Chitinophagales; family Chitinophagaceae; genus Terrimonas_B. The sequence goes on along the minus strand of JBDTUH010000012.1, from coordinate 4,092 downwards.
TCCTGACTTTGCCGACCCGACCCCACGCTATTTTTAGCACATTGCAAGGCACACAAAACCCCGACACAAAGCCAACCTTGCAAAGAGCCAAAAAACCCCAACGCACAGCCCTCCCACACGAACAGACTGAATTCTTTGCATCGTCATTTTAAATGCTCAGCAGCTTTTTATTCATTAACTTCAACTGAGCAGCTAAACAGTCATTACAATAAAAGAGTACCACTCAAGTTGTTTTGCTCACTTGGTTTTGTATAGCACTTGCTCATTTTGGCTACAACATGCCTTGATTTAACTAAGTACAAACGGGAAATTGCAACTTACGAGTTGTGCTAATTTCAGAATGCTGGGACCCCTGCAAATAGGCAAGGCTAACATAAGAGAGAGACTCGGCAGGACAAACTATTACTGCCTTCCTGAGTTTGAGCTAGAGGGGTTTTTCGATCAACAGCCATTCTAAAATCATTAAATAGGGATATTACCTCTAACCGGACTTCATACCACCAAAAGTTCTATTCAAGTTCTGATTAGCCTCACTCGTCTAAAAAGCAAAAAAGGCGATTAAATCCTTCATTTCTTTGGACATGAAAAAATTGTATGACTTAAATTTTTAGTCACACAAAAGATTTTTCACAACATAATGTTTCAATTTTTTAAACCAGCAACAAATGTATACGATTAGTAGAATTAAACTTGCACTGGTTCTTACAGGAATTATATTTTTCAGTGCCTCCGCTTACGCTCAGCGAACCGGCCAGCCAAACTATTTGGTGGAAGGAATTGTCAAGGATTCTTCGTCGGAGCAGCCCGTGTCCTATGCAACAGTAAGCCTTTCTGATAATCAGAACAATAACATAGCCTCCACATTTTCTAACGAGAAAGGAGCCTTTAGTCTTTCAGTTAACAAGCCCGGAGATTATTCACTCCAGATATCGTTCATTGGATATGGTACCAGAATATTGCCAATCAGGATCCAATTAGATACTCTTAAGTTGTCAGTCCCTGTTGTCTTTTTGAATCCAGCAGCTACCAATCTCAAAGAAGTTACGGTTGTCGGCAAAAAAAATATTATAGAAGTTCATCCTGGCATGCTTGTCTATAATGCCGGAAACGACCTGACAAATAAAGGAGGCACTGCGGCCGATGTATTGCGTAAGGCTCCCGTACTTAATGTGGATGCTCAAGGTAACGTAAGCATGCGTGGAAGTACCAATCTCAAGATCTTAATCGACGGTAAATATTCAGGTCAAATGGCCCGCAATGCTGCTGATGCCCTGAATATGATGCCTGCCAATATTATTAAATCTGTTGAAGTAATTACAACGCCATCCGCTAAGTATGACGCTGAAGGTGCCGCCGGTGTGATTAATATCATAACGAAAAAGGGCAGAAAGAATATAGATGGTGCCCTCGAACTCGCGGCTAGTAATTTGGAACAAGCCGTAAATCCGCGCATTTCGTTTGCAACGGGTAAATGGAATTTTTCCTTTCATGGTCATATTCATCGGCTGCGTAGTAAGGAAGCCTCAACCTTTTTGAGAACGCAACTCCAGAACGGGTCTAATGTATCACAACTGGAACAGAAAGTAGAACAAGATAATGCGGCGCCTCACGGCTCGGGTGATTTTGGAATTACATTCACACCCGACTCCTCCAGTGAATTTAATTTCGCCGTCAATAGCAGTATTGGCAACTGGCCTGGTGATAAAGACATACAGACAATCACCCATTCTTCTACCGGCGATATCTTAGAACAATACTCACAGCATATTGTTGCGAGCGAAAAGTATCTTCGTAGCGACTTTAATATAGGATTTACTAAGAAATTTAAAAATCCGGGACGAGAACTCACCATGCTGGCACAGATGGTTCCGGGAAAGAGCGAAGATCCTTATTACACGCTCATCTCTTATATGTCTAATCAACCGAACTACGAAGAATACAACACGAATAAGATAAAGAACCGGGAATGGACTTTCCAGGCTGATTATATTCATCCTTTTTCCAACAAAGGAAAGTATTCTATGGAATCAGGCATAAAGGCTATCCTTCGCAACGCTGATAATAATTACCAGGTATTGGTCGCTGATCCTCAACAGGGAGGCGCACCAAAAATTGATGCAGCACGCTCGGACAGGTTTAACTATAAGCAGAATGTTTGGTCGGCCTACATGATGGGTAAGGCGAATCTCAAATACAATTGGTATGCGGAAGCGGGAATTCGTGTAGAGCAAACGGAAATCCAGGGTGATTTTTTACAATCCGGAACTAACTTCAGTAATCATTTCACCAATTTTATTCCTACCGCAACCGTTTCCCGGAAGATCAGTGATGAGCATACAATTACATTAAGCTATACGCAACGTTTAACAAGACCTAATATCTGGGATCTTAATCCCAACGCCAATGCGAGTGATCCAAAGAACATCAGCACCGGTAATCCCCAGCTTAAACCCGAGATATCGCATCAGGCTGAATTAGTTTATGGACTTAATAGAGGATCGGCATTTTTTCTTAACACTTCGCTTTACGTGAAGCAGACAAATAATGCCATCCTGAGTTTTACCCAAACAGGTACTAATGGGATCTCTACAACACAAAAGAGAAACCTGGCAGCTAATAAAATGGCAGGATTAAATCTTTCTTCTTCAGGATCCTTTACAAAGAACTGGAGTGTCAATGGAAATTTAAATGTGAGCTACCTGGACTTCAATAGCAGTGAATTGCAAATTGTAAACGCTGGCTGGGCTGCAGACATTAATTTGAATACTACAATTAAGTTGCCGTCCAATTATTCCCTACAGGTATTCGGTCAATATAACGGTCGTAAGATCACATTGCAGGGGTACGAATCCGATCAGTACTTTTATAGTCTTGCAGTGAAGAAGGAAATACCAAAGACAAAATTTAATATCACTCTTGCATTTGTAAACCCATTCTCCGGCTATACCTCGCAAAGGATAGTTTTAAATTCTACTTCATTCAATTCGGAAGACTTGAATCGATATTACTCGCGGGCAGTTAAGTTGACCTTGAACTGGGAATTTGGAAATATGTTTAGTCAGCGCGAGCAAAAGAAGATAAAGAATGACGATGTGAGTGGGCCGCCGAAAGGTTAAGAGTCATTAAGAAAGCACAACCTTATTTTATGTCGGACATGGAACGAACCACGAAAAATTGGACATATTATTATTAATGAGCACTTTTGTTGATACATGAATTTTCTCAAAAGCAATTACTATAAAACTGTTGCAGTGCATATCGCATTCTGGCTGGTATTTATATTTTATTCTGGCTTCGATAACGGCTATTATCATCACGACCAATGGTCGTTCAGGCTGCAGCCCGATGGTATTTGTGATATTCTCATTGACATGCTAGTGGTGTATGTTAACCTTTATATCCTCATGCCGGTTTTTTATGTCAGACAAAAGCACTTTTGGTATTTCAGTGCCCTTTTATTAGTCTTATTGGTAGGAGGGCTTATTACCCGGTTTTTATGGTGGCGGTTCTGGCTGCCAATGGGACCCTTAGCTTATCGCTCTAGCGGAGAGGGATCTAATTACTGGATATGGGTTCGTATCATCACCGACTCGTTCAGCCATTTCCCGGTATTGGCGGTGACCGTACTGATAAAGATGATGTTTGATACTAATGCACGCGAAAAAAAATTACGGAAAACCGAAAAAGAGAAGTTCACTGCAGAGATGGACTTGCTCAAAGCGCAGATCAACCCTCACTTTTTTTTTAATACGCTGAATAGCTTGTATTCTCTTACTTTGGCGGGATCTAAAAAATCAGCGGAAATGGTGCTCCGTTTATCGGACCTGATGCGTTATATGCTTTATGAGGCGAGCGCAAATGCGGTTTGGCTAAAAGATGAAATAGCCTATCTGGAGAATTATATTATTATTGAGCAAATGCGGTTCGCAGACAGGTTAGACCTTTCGTTTCAATATTCAGGTGATACAACAGGTAAATCAATATCACCCTTATTGTTGCTGCCTTTTATTGAAAATGCTTTTAAACACGGTATTCAAGACAGCTCCGGCTGGATAACCATCGACCTCAAGGTTGATGGTAATTTTCTGTGCC